>NZ_JAGGNR010000009.1 GCF_018614975.1 Paenibacillus polymyxa
GGGTGAGCCTTCATAAGAACGTGAACATGATCCTTGTCATGATTCCATTCTTGTAACGTGATATTGTAATTGCACTGAATGTATTCGAATATCTCTTTCAACCTATTCGATATTTCATCACTTATTACTTTTCTCCGATACTTTACGACTAGAATAAGATGATAATGAAGCGAGAACACTGAATGATTATTAGAGTCTAATTCCACATATATCACAGCCTTTTTTATATTACGACTGAACAATTATATTATAGCCTGGGCTAATCCAAAAGGGAAGACCATTGCCATTCATCCCATGACTTTAGAAGTGAGGGAATTTTGACAACTTAGGGTTAAAACATGCAACATGAGGATGTCAAGACTCTAACAGGACTCCAAGAAGGTGAGAGGCTCCGATTTAATGCTTGCCAAGATGTGAATCAGTTTCACGCTGGATCAGGCGCATCAGTTTGCGCTCGGTAGCGGTCTCTGGCGCAGGGGTGTAGACACTGCAACGCAGATCGGAACTACCCTGAACCTGCAACGAGGTCAGATCAAACAACATTTTGCCTGCTTTGGAATGCCTGAATTCGATTAATACGTCCGGGGCACTGCTGACGCTGCTTTGTTTCCAAAGGGTATGAAAATCGGGATGTCTGTTCATCATGTCATCCAGAAATAAATTATACCATTCATCATCAACGTACTGGCCATAGTAAGCACGAAAAATCGCCAGAAATCCGCTAACAAAATCCTCCCAGTTCACCGCGAGCCTGCGAAACTCCTTTCGATCAAATAACAGACTGATCATATTCCGCTGTTCGGGAGCAATCTGTTCAAAATCCATAAAAACATGCCGGGCAGCATCATTCCAGCCGACAATGTAACAACGCCGATCCGAGATCACAGTAGGGCAGTGATGAAGTTCTTGCAAAATTTTCTGCAGGGAAGGGTGAAGTTGAACAGGTTCTTCTTCCGGTGTGGGCAGCTCCGAGTGATGTTCCATGGCGAGCGAAAACAGATACTTTCGTTCATCTGCAGTAAGCCTCAGTGCTGAAGCAATGTTATCCAACACGGAATGGGATACCTGTATATCCCGACCTTGTTCAAGCCAGGTATACCATGTGGTACTCACGCCTGCCAGTTGGGAAACCTCTTCTCTCCTCAGCCCGGGCGTTCTTCTCCGACTTCCAGTGGGTAAACCGACCGATTCGGGAGAAATTTTGGAACGCTGTGTTTTCAGAAAAGTGGACAATGCCTGTAACCTGACATCATAGTTCAATCCATCACCTTCAATCCTCGTTATCATGGTAGTCATTATACTATTATAATTGACAACTTGTAATAGGATATTCAAAAGTGCACTATTAGTGGCAGAGCGTAAGAGCAAGGTAGACAAGAGCGCTGAAGGAGGATGGACATGGAACGAGTCGTGATTACAGGTATGGGAATCATCTCTCCTTTGGGAAATGATGTACATACATTCTGGAATGGATTAATTGAGGGCAGATCAGGTGTATCGCCTTTAGAACATTTTGATACAGCTTCGTACAAGACGAGAATCGCTGGTGTGGTCCGTGATTTTGATGGTGAAGAGCAATTTGGGCGCAAGGAAGCAAGACGCATGGACCGATTCGTTCAATTCGCTGTTGCTGCTGCGGATCAGGCTGTATCGCAATCGGGTCTTGTGATGGATGAATTGGACCGTGAACGGGTAGGTGTATATATTGGTTCAGGCATAGGCGGCATCCAGACATTGATGGAACAAGGCAGGGTCCTGTCTGATCGGGGACCTGCGCGCGTCAGCCCAACACTGGTACCTATGATGATCTCCAATATGGCTGCGGCTATGGTCAGTATGAGATTTGGCTGCTGGGGGCCGACATTGTCGCCAGTAACAGCTTGTTCCATTGGAAATACCGCCATTGGAGAGGCTTTCAGGTTAATTCGTCATGGCGGAGCCGATGTCATTATTGCTGGAGGAACAGAAGCGGCTGTAACCGAGGTGTCGCTGGCAAGCTTCGGTAATGCGACAGCGTTATCAACAAGAAATGAAGCGTCCCAAACAGCAAGTCGTCCATTTGACGCAGGGAGAGACGGTTTTGTCATGGCGGAGGGCGCTGGAATTTTGGTTGTTGAGTCACTATCTCATGCACTGGGAAGAGGAGCGAATATTCTTGCCGAAGTGATTGGTTATGGTGCCAGTTCAGATGCATATCATATGGTAGCTACCCACCCGGAAGGGCGGGGTGCATATCTGGCGATGAAAGCATCACTGAAAGAAGCTCAGATTGGACCTGAAGATATTGATGTGATTAATGCTCATGCCACCAGTACGGAGGCGGGTGATCTGTCTGAGACAAGAGCCATTAAACAACTTTTCGGGACAGGTGCCTATGATATTCCAGTCACAGCGAATAAGTCCATGACGGGACATATGCTTGGTGCAGCAGGTGGTGCGGAGGCGATCTCACTTATTCAAACCCTGCGGCATGGCATCATTCCTCCAACTATCAATCAGGAGCAGAGGGACCCTGAATGTGATCTGGATTATGTACCAAACGAGGCAAGAAGAGCGGATTTGTGGATTGGGATGTCTAATTCATTTGGCTTCGGTGGACATAATGCGGTTATTGTTCTTCAAAAGTATTCATCTTAAGTAAAAAGACAGCCGTAACCAAAGAAACAGCGCTGCCTGATGGGGCAACGCTGTTTCTTTGGTTACTTATGGATCACTCGTAAACACTGTATCTTGGTTACGGCCGAGTGGTTGTACACCTCAGGAAGAGAGGGATGTTGAATCGGCCATGCCTTTGTTGCCCCGATTCAACCAGCTCACACGCCAGCGGGATTGCATGAAGAGAACCAGGAACAGGGAAGCTGCTGCAATCAGGCTAAGAATGACAAAACCTGGTGTATAGGATTGATAGCTGCTGTACAGTTGACCGAGAATCAGTGGCAGTGCATACCCGCCCAATCCGCCAGCGGCACCTACAATACCAGTCATCAGACCAATTTCGTTGCCGAAGCGTTGGGGAACCAGTTGGAACACGGAGCCATTTCCGGCTCCCAGACACATCATACCGAGGAACAACATGACTACCACCACAGGCAGAGGTGGCATGAAGGATACGCCAATTAGCATAATACAGGCTCCTGTGTACAGGAAAGTTAGCATGCGGGTTCCACCAATTTTGTCCGCCAGATAACCCCCGACAGGTCGGAAGAAACTGCCTGCGATTACACAGAAGGTGGTAATGTCTGCGGCTCGAACAGGAGATAGTCCATACTGGGTGTTGAAGAAGATGGTGAGATAGTTACATAATCCAACGAAGCCACCAAAGGTTACACAATAGAAGGCACAGAATACCCAAGCATCTTTTTGTTTAAGCAGACTTCCGTATTGGGACAATTTCTTGGGTTCAGGCCGGTTAGGGCTATTCTTGGCAAAGATAGAAAAGAGGATGAATACAATAGCGATCGGTATAATAGCAAGTCCGAACACAACTTCCCAGCTGCCAAAATGCGTAGCCAAGCGATTGGCAAACAACGTCGCGAGTACGGTTCCGCTGTTACCCGCCCCGGCAATACCCATGGCCAGACCCTGATGCTCTTTGCCATACCATTGGCCTGCCAGAGGTAGCGCAGCAGCAAAGGAGGCGCCTGCGACACCGAGCAAGAGTGCCACCACGTACAGTTGGCTTAAGGAGTCTACCCATAACCAGCCGAGTAATAAGGGAACAAGGGTGACGAGCATCCCGATCTGTGCGGTCAGTTTCGGACCTATATAATCCGACATGAAGCCAAGCACAAGCCGCAGGATGGAGCCGCCAAGAATAGGCAATGCGACCAGATTGGCCTTCTCCAGCGGAGTCATCGGATAGTCCAATGCAATGACAACTGCGAGTGGACCAAGCATCCCCCATATCATAAAACTGATGTCAAAATACATAAACGCCCCGAAGAGGGTGGGCTTATGCCCGCTTTTCCAAAAACTTTTGCTCTCCATCATCCATCATCGCTCCTCATCCAATTGAGATCTTCGTGATTTGTCTATGTGCGTGTTGAGGCAGAAAAAGACCGCAATTCGTCCAGATCTGAACGATTTGCGGCCCCGTTGCCGACAGGCGGTACACGTCATTGTGTTCCCGCATCTGAGTTGATCACAGCACTGTGATTTTGATTCAAATTATAATCAAGAGAAAATGTATATGTCAACAAAAATTACATGTAATTTTAAATAATTCATTTTTTAATGGTTATTCGCATTTTTAATGTTAATTTAGTTGACATTAAATTGAGATTCCCTTAATCTGAATCTAATATGAATCTACACAATGGCGTGTGGATTCCGGAGGCAACGGTGCCCTTTTCCGAATCATGGAGAAGGGATTTTTCTGTTTATTTTCAGGAGTGAGAGAGATAGGGGGCAGCCTATGAGCAGAGGCAAACTGTTGATTATCGGGAATGGCATGGCTGGAGTGAAATGTGTCGAAGAGATCATCGCACTGGAGCCTAATATGTATGAGATTGTAATTTACGGTAATGAACCCCGTCCCAACTACAATCGGATCATGTTATCGAAAGTATTGCAGGGTGAGCATTCGTTACAGGATATCATTATCAATGATTGGACCTGGTATGCCGAGCATCATATACGGCTATGTACAGGTGAAACGGTACACCGCATTGATACCCGTGGAAAATATATCGAGACGGAATCCGGACTAAAAGAAACCTATGATATCCTGATTCTGGCGACAGGGTCTTCACCTTTTATCCCACCGATTCCGGGAATGGATAAAGAGCGGGTCATGTCCTTCCGAACGATTGATGATTGTACGCGCATGTCTGATTATTCCAAAACCTATCGCAAGGCCGCAGTCATTGGTGGCGGATTGCTTGGGCTGGAGGCTGCGCGCGGGTTGCTTCATCTGGGCATGGAAGCTGTGGTGGTCCATAACGCACATCACATTATGAACCGGCAGCTGGATCAGAAGGCTGCCGCGATGCTTCAACAGGTACTTGAAGGGCAGGGTATGTCCTTTCTTTTGGCCAAAAATACGCAGAAAATTACCGGACGATCGCAGGCCCAGGGGCTGCTGTTCACAGATGGCTCCAAGCTTGAAGCTCAGGTTGTCATTGTCGCTGTAGGGATTCGGCCAAATGTGGATCTGGCCAGACGAAGTGGAATCGCCACCAATCGGGCAATTATAGTAGATGACTACATGCGCACCAGTGTACCGGATATATACGCAGTTGGGGAATGTGCTGAGCATCGGGGAATCAGTTATGGTCTGGTCGCCCCCTTATACGAGCAGGGGAAAGTACTCGCACGTACACTCTGTGGACAGGAAACGCCTGAATACAAGGGTTCAATTCCTTACTCACAACTGAAGGTATCGGGAGTTGATGTTTTCTCGGCGGGTGAGATTAGCGGGGAAGACATGCAGACTGCCATTCAACATCTGGATCGCATTCGAGGCACATACAAAAAAGTACTGATGCAGGCTGGCAAAGTGCGCGGCGCCATTTTATTTGGAGATACAGCCGAAGGAACGGCTTTGCTTGGACTGGTGCAACGAGGTGCGGATGTAGCGGAATTGGCTCCGCGTGAAGGGGCCCCGGACCCGGCTGAGATGGCTGCTGCGGCATTACCAGCTCAGGAGACCGTATGTGCCTGTAACAATGTGACCAAGGCTGTCATTATGAAGGCTATTCAGGAACAGGGCCTCGAGACGGCAGATCAGGTGAAGGAGCAGACGAAGGCTTCAGGTTCATGCGGGGGTTGTCGCCCGATGGTGGCTGTGCTGTTGAAACATACACATAATCTGGAAAAAAGCGGCGGTGGCGCAGGGGCTACACCGGATAAACCTGTTTCAATGCCGGTCTGCAGTTGTACGGAGCTTGGGCATGCAGAACTGAAGGAAATGCTGGATGACATCGATGTTCTGGAGACATGGCCACCAGACATATCTTTGATCTTGCAGAAGCTGGGTTGGGGTTCGGAGCATGGCTGCACGGTATGTCGCCCCGTAATTCATTATTACTTACAGGTCTCCGGTGGAACGATGGTTGTTAGAGAGATCGAAGGTCACTCAGAGGTTCAGGTGCGTTGGGATGATCAGATCCCGTTGTCTTCCTATGCGAGGGATGCCAGGGGATTGGCTACACAACTTCGTACAAGTTGGATCGGCGCTGCGATGCCGTCGCCGGTGAATATAGGCGTCGCACCGGGTCCTGGTTCGTTGGTGAGCGCACTGGTGCAAGATATCGGCTTGCTGGCTTCACCGGCTGGATGGGAGATTTACGCAGGCGGTCATGCAGAACATCCGGTCAAACAAGGTGGCTTGCTCGGGGTGGTTGAAACAGAGGTGCAAGCAGCCACACTCGCATCAGCCTGCCTTCAATGGTATCGCCAAACCGCTTGGTATGATGAGCCGTTATGGGCCTGGACGGAGCGTTTGGGATTCATGTCGATTCGGGAAACGCTACTGGATGATCAGTTGCAGAAGGAACTTGCAGCTACGCTTCAAGTTGATATATAGATGAAAGGCGGGGATGGAAGATGGGATTATCCGTAAGTTCAGAACCAATAGCCTCCAAGCTCTATGTTAAGGAAACCCAGTGTCCGTATTGCAGTGTGCAGTGCAAGATGACTGTTGAAGAACTGGCTGCACCTGTTGCGGGCCAGCGTCGTGGTGAGTACACGGTCCAGGGTGTCCCGAATGAAGCCTCTCAGGGCAGACTGTGTGTCAAGGGTATGAATGCTCATCAGCATGCACTTAGTGGACAACGATTAATGCATCCGCTGATTCGTCGCAATGGTGAGCTTGAACCCTGTTCCTGGGAGGAGGCCACTCAGACCATCGCAGAGCGGTTTCAGAACTTGAGGGATTTATACGGAGCAGATACGGTCGGAGTCTACGGAGGCGGATCTTTGACCAATGAGACAGCCTACCTGCTCGGAAAATTTGCCCGGGTTGCATTGGGGACAAAGTATATCGACTATAATGGACGGTTCTGCATGTCAGCTGCGGCTTCAGCTGGCAGTAAAGTGTTTGGGATGGACCGTGGATTGACGTTCCGCCTATCCGATATTCCCAAGGCAGGTTGTATAGTACTCGCAGGTACCAATATTGCAGAATGCCAACCTACCCTTCTGCCATACTTCAATCAAGCGAAGGAGAACGGAGCCTTCATTATCGTTATTGATCCCCGCAAGACGGCAACAGCAGCCATTGCCGATCTTCACTTGCAGGTGAAGCCTGGCATGGATGCTCTGCTGGCAGATACCATGTTGAAGGTGATTATGGATGACGGATTGGTGGACCCTCGTTTCATAGGTGAACGAACTCATGGGTACGAACAATTGATGCAAGAGTTAGCTGATCTGCAGCTCGAACAGGCGGCACAAGCATGTGGGGTGGAGCTGGCCCTGATTCGTCAGGCGGCGATGGCCTATGGTGAGGCAAAGACGGGTATGATCATGACAGCGCGTGGTGTGGAGCAGCAGACGGATGGGCATATGGCCGTCAGGCACTTTCTGAACCTGGTGCTGGCGACTGGCAAAATTGGCCGAGAAGGCTGTGGATATGGTGCCATCACAGGTCAGGGGAACGGGCAGGGCGGACGGGAGCATGGGCAGAAGGCTGACCAGCTGCCGGGCTATCGAGCCATTGAAAATGAAGCCGATCGTGCCTATGTGGCATCCGTCTGGGGCGTGGACCCTGCAAGTTTGCCAGGCAAAGGAGTCTCGGCCTACGAGATGATGGAGAAAGTCCATGATCAGGAGATTCGGGCGTTGCTCGTAATGGGCTCCAACCCGGTCGTATCCAATCCCAATGTGCGTTTGGTGGAAGAAGGTCTGCGCAAGCTGGACTTTCTGATCGTGGCAGATATGTTTCTGTCTGAGACAGCGCGCATGGCTGATCTGGTTCTTCCGGTTACGTCTTATATGGAGAATGAAGGTACACTCACCAATCTGGAGGGGCGTGTTCTACTTCGTGAACAGGGGCGACCTGCGCCAGGAGAAACGCTCGATGATTGGGATATATTATGCCGAATTGCTGCAAAAGTGGGCAAGGCCTCTTACTTTCAATATGACAGTGCTGAGGACATCTTTAATGAGCTTCGTGTGGCGAGTCGCGGTGGAGTGGCTGATTACTATGGTATTACCTATGAACGTTTGCGTAACGAGAAAGGTGTATACTGGCCGTGTTCTGCCCCGGAGGAGCAGGGAGAAGGACTGCTGTTCAGTGAACGATTCGCCCACCCGGATGGCAGAGCGGCATTCACATTTGAATCAAGTCCGGGATGGAATGATGTATCGCCGAAATTCCCCCTAATTCTCACCAATGGGCGTGTGCTGCCTCATTATCTTACAGGGGTGCAGACACATCGCAGTCCGGCACTGGCAGCTCGTGAATTGGAGAACTTTGTCGAACTTCACCCAGTTACCGCTGCCCGTTATCGTATTCACGATGGAGAGTGGGTAGAGATTCAATCGACGTACGGAAGCTTCACGGTTCGTTCGCGCATCAAGGATTCGATTCGAGAGGATACCTTGTTCGTGCCGATGCATTGGGGAGGCATTCAAAATGTGAACCGGGCGACCAGACCAGAATTGGACCCGTTCTGCCGGATGCCTGGGTTCAAGACAGCAGCCGTAACCATTCGACCGTTGCGATTGGTCAGATGATTTATAGAGGTTTCAGAATACAGATTTCCACGTGTCATATGCTACTCTAATGGTAGCAAGCGGCTGCGCAGTCCATATTTATATGAGACTGTGCGGCTTTTTTTGCGTATATGTACGCAAGTAGGCCATAGTTCCGTGGTTCCACGTAAACATGAGGATTGGCTCATGAATATGGTTTGAATTTTAGTTATGATGTTCATTAGGGGTACATATGTACGTATTTTTAATTATATTTTGAGATAGACAGTCATTTCGAGTTTAGGTTATTACGCATTGTGGTATAGATATCGGGGCTTATGGAAGCTTCTTCAAATAGGGCAGGACAGAGGGGGCAAGACAGTGAACGTATGGATAACGGTAAAAAGTCTGGGTAAGCGCAAGCCGGTACTTGCCAAGCAAGCTGCCGAACTTCCGGAAACAACTCATACGCTAAGGCAGCTCATTGAGAATATGGTGGCTCTGCAAGTAAAAGCTCTTCAGGACAAGAACCAACAAGCAGAGTTACTTGCTTACCTGATGCCGGATGAGATTGAGGCTCAGGGAGCGGCGGGGAAAGTCGGATTTGGTGCAGTTTATAACGAGAGTGTTCCTGATCTGAAATTTGCGATGGAGACAGCTATAACCGCCCATGAGGATGGATTGTACAAAGTGTTTCTCAACGAAGAAGAATTGCAGGGGCTGGACGAGTCTCTTGTTGTAAAAGACGGCGATAATGTAGTGTTTATCCGTTTTACAATGCTTGCGGGACGTCTGTGGTAGAGAGCGATCAAGGAGGAGAACAGGATGAATCAGGAAGAGCAAGTTCAGGTGTATATGGATGAATTACAGGAAAAAGCAAAGACGTTAACAGGGGTACAGCTTGAGTTGGCAAACTATGTTGTGGAGATCGCCGGGTCTACGTATTTGCGTGGAGACGAAAAGATGTTTTTGAATACTGATAAGTTGCTTGGAAGACTGGCTGCAGAAACGCAGAAACCACTCTTCCAGCCACTATTGGATGTTCTCCAGCATCTGGCAAGCGAGTCATTGGTTGCACGATTCCGTTATATCGCAGAGCGTGCGACTCGTTTCCCATACAGTAACAACTATGAACGTAGGCCTTTCCGCACGTCCGATCCGAAGCAGCATGTAGAACAGGTTATCCGTAAACTGATGGGATTGTTCCGAATGGAAATGAAGAATTTCTCCCTGAGTGAATATGTTTCACTTCGTGAGTACAAGCTGGATTATCTGCATGAGATCCGTGGGGTCCTAGCGGATTGTATCGCATACGAACTGGATCATCAGGGTGGAGATATGAAGCAGGCACTGCACGATATTATATATGGTGACAATCAGACGGCATTGTTAACCCATGAAATGATCAAAGGCATATTCATGAGCGATCAGGCGGATGCCTATCAGATGGTGGGTGAGCTTCTGGTTGCAGCAAGGTTGCAGGAAGGACTGCGCCAAAGCATTGTGGAGCGGATGGATGAAGGGACACTAGAAGCCTATATTTACATATTAAAAATCATTATCGACAACAACCTGATTCGTTTCAGTTCCGTGGTAAGAGCGCTCGCCGTATGGATGGGGATCGGCATAGAAGCAGCCAACCAGCGTGTTGCCGCACAGTTGATTGAACAGGCCCATGCGGCGCTTGTGCATCCAGAAGTACGCGAGGCCTGGCAGCAGGAAGCAAACGCCAACAAGCTCTTTATCAGCCTGTGGGCGACAGCGGTCATTGAAGAGAATGAATTGAAGAGCAAGATGATTGAGATTATGGATCAAGGTCAGTTATATCAGAAGATTGTTGCCCAATACGTGCTGGCTAACAGCCAGAACAGGGAGCTTCGTTTGCACATTGCACGTCGTTATCTGGAGCCGCAGGATACCGAGTTGATGCACTGGATTGTGACCAACTATGATGCGATGTATATGTACAACTGGAGTTTCGAGAATGGAGAGAATCAGCGTAGCGTGTACGTGTGGCCATTACCTGCGCTTGAAGATAAGGCCTTGCGTCGTCAGGACTTTGATCGGTTCAAACAGATGCTGGCTGCCATTCCAAAAGGCGGGTCAGGTGGACCATCGGGTGTACTTGAGTATGTTCATTACCGGATTGATACGGATGATGTAGTCAAGAAAATGTTATATCTGGCCGCCTATGATATGGACCCGGAATGGATCGGCGAAGTCATTGCAATTAAGGATCGATTAAGCCCGGAACTGCGCGGAGAACTGTTGTCCCAGTTTGTTCAGCATCCGGAGAATGAGGTGCAAAGACAGTTTGTGTTTGAGAGTTTGTCTGATAAAAGTATGAGTAATCGGGAGAGTGCACTCGCCAAGGCAAAGCTGCTCACGTTGACGGTTGAAGAGATGAAACAGATGGAGACGTTGATGAAGCTCAAGACGGGTTCACTTCGTCAGAAGGTCATCCATGTATTGTTACTTCAACCCGTGGACCAATTGACGGTCTCACTGAAGCGACTTTTGCAGGCCAAGAGTGAATTGCAACGACTGGGTGCGCTCGAATTGTTGACCGAGATTGCGGCAGATCCAGAGCGGATAGATCAGCAGGAGCTATTGCAGCCATTGGCGCAGCTGATTGAGACACCCACTGCCAAGGAACAGAAACTGCTGGATAAGTTGACCGATCAGGGGAGTCGTTACACAGCTTCTAATGGATTTGGTTTATTTGATCCGAAGCGACGTGAGCCATTGCTGGATGAGAAGCGTGATCTCAAGGGCCATACTCCGAAAGATATCTTTACACTCTCTCTGGATAAGACCAGACCATTTCTGGAGGAACTTAGTGAATTAGTGCATGAACACAGGGATTATGAGTATGAAGTGGAGTACTACGCTGGCTACAAAGACACATTGTTAGTCGGAGCGAGTCTTCGCTCCAAGGTTCCGTATGGAGAGCGGAATGAAATGAAGCAGATGGAACAGTTTCCGCTTCATGACGTATGGGAGAACTATATTCAACATGCCGGGTTTAGCAGTGTGGAACTGATGCAGTTGTATATGGGTATACAGCTCCGGGATTTCAATGGCAAATTGAGCGACCATTACAGTTACTTCCATGATCAGTATGGCTATGAAGAACTGCAAAAGATTCCGTTACTGGAAGGCTGGCGCAAGACGTTTGCTGAACAGATATATGCTCTGGATGACATCGAAAAACTGCAGCAGATGCTGGATTCGTTACCGTATAAGGACCAGGTAGTGGCACTGATATCGGCGGCATTTCTGGATAGCGATCCGATCGACACGTTTGAAATAGCTGAGAGAACCTGGGCCTCCATCATCGCGAGTATGCCTGCTGATCCACTCGAAAAAGAGTCAGGCATGCTTCATATCCTGACTGGACCTTGGAATTATGTAGTTCGTGGCAAAATCCATGACGATAACAGCTTCAAACGTTTCTTCCAGACAGCTTACCAGTTCACCAGTCTAGTAGAGAGTAGTCAACCGCTGTCTTTACTGTCACTTGAAGATTTCCTGCGTGCGTACCAGTTAAACCTGATTGATGATCAAGAGATATATCGACAGGTTCTGGTCGGTGGGAATCGTCTGTTGTTTATTCGGAACTTAACATCCACTCGTACAGAAGGGATCGCAAATGATCCGAAGCTGATTCACTTACGGGATACGGTCGTTAATCGGATTCTGGAGATTGAGCTGACCCGGGGAGAACTCTCTACAGAAGTAAGCACACTTGCCATGAAACTGGATCGAATTGAAGGCATGGAACACTGGGTACATCTGGTCTCTGCGATGGATCAGGATACATTTGTCCGTGGATATATCTATAGCTATGGAGACAACACAACACGTAAAGAGACGTTTAGTTATCTAATTCAGAATTGTCATCCACGGGATGGAGAAGATGAGAAGCGTCTTGGGGAATTGCTACAGAAGTATCCGGTGAATGAGAAAAAATTGCTGGAAGCAGCCATGTACGCCCCGCAGTGGATGGAGATTGTAGCGAAACATCTGGGATGGGAAGGATTACGCAGTGCAGCTTGGTACTTCCATGCTCATATTAATGAACGCTTTACTGCGGAGAAAGAAACCATCGTGGCCCACTATTCTCCAATCTCACCACAGGACTTTAATGAAGGTGCGTTTGATATCGCTTGGTTTGAAGAAGCCTATGCTGCTGTCGGTGAGGAACGATTCAATCTGTTATACGATTGTGCCAAGTACATTTCCGGGGGATCTAACCACCGCAGATCCCAATTGTTCGCAGATGCTGCACTAGGCAAGCTTCGACTGGACGATATGCGTGAGTCCGTGTCAGACAAGCGAAACAAGGATCATTTGTTAACCTACAGTTTGATTCCATTCGCTGTAAATCGCGAACAGGATCTGCGTGAGCGATACGACTTCATTCAGAAGTTCCTGATGCAGAGCAAACAATTCGGTGCACAACGCCGTGCCAGTGAAGGTGTGGCATCACAGATTGCACTGGGCAACCTTGCTCGTAATGCAGGTTATGCCGATGTTACGCGTCTGATGTGGGACATGGAAGCACGTAAGTTGGATGAGATGAAATCCTTCTTTGAACCTCATGCATTGGATGCTGACACGACAGCGCAATTGGTCATTGATGAGGAAGGCCAACCCGAGATGGTTATCGTTAGCAAAGGCAAGACACTCAAATCTGTACCTGCCCGGTTCAAAAAAGATGGATATATCGCTGAACTGAAAGAGCTCAAATCGGATCTGGTGGATCAGTATCGCCGGGCACGACAGGAGCTGGAACGTTCGATGACTGCTGGAACATCCTTTACACGTCAGGAAATTGCCAGACTGATGCAAAATCCGGTTATATATCCGCTGGTAAGAACACTTGTATTCCAGTCAGGTGACAAGACGGGGAGATTCGATGTATCGTCCAGTGGTTTGGTTGCTCCAGGACCGGAGGGGACGATCCAGGCACTAGCGGAACAGGATCAACTGTTGATTGCTCATCCGCTTCATCTGTATCAGAGCGGAAGCTGGAGTGAATTCCAGCGGGATCTGTTCACCCGCCAGGAGCGTCAGCCGTTCAAGCAGGTATTCCGTGAGCTGTATCTTCCTAACGAGGACGAATTGGCTAATGGTACGGTGTCTCGCCGATACGCCGGGTATCAGATTCAACCGAAAAAAGCAGTAGCGCTGCTTAAAGGACGCCAATGGACTGTCAGTTATGAAGAAGGCCTGCAGAAGGTAAGCTATGAGCATAATCTGATCGCGAATCTCTATGCCATGGCAGATTGGTTCTCACCAGCAGATACCGAGGCACCTACCTTGGAGACGGTGCAGTTCTACGATCGCAAGAGCTACAAACCTGTAGCGCTGCAAGATGTGCCGCTGACGTTCTTCTCCGAAGTCATGCGTGATATCGATCTGGTGGTCAGCGTTGCACATGTGGGAGGCGTAGATCCGGAAGCCAGCCTGACAACAATCGAGATGCGTCACGTCATTGTGAATGAATCGTTGCGTCTGCTGAAGATTGACAATGTACGTCTGGACGGGAATTACGCACGGATTGATGGTGAATTGGGTGAGTATGCTGTTCATCTGGGTAGTGGCAATGTGTTCAAACAAGCCACAGGTGCACTTCATATCATACCGGTACACAGTCAGCATCGGGGTCGAATCTTCCTGCCATTCCTCGATGAAGATCCGAGAACGGCTGAGATTCTGTCCAAGGTGATGCTGCTCGCCGAAGATAAAAAGATTAAGGACCCGCAGATTCTTGCACAGTTACAGAACTAGAAGTGAACGAACTAGAATTGAACCGCCCTATATGAATCATAAAGGCAACTGAGGAACCTGTTAAAAGGGACTTCAGTTGCTTTTATATTTTTGGATATTTCAATGGGCCTGATTGGTTCCGGTTTCAAATAGACCTAGGACCCAGAGCGTCTAATCATATTCCTTAATCTGATAATTAATTGAATTAATTGGTTGAACGGGAGTGGGTCGAACTGACTGTTTTTAAAAGTAAATAATTTGTTCAAAAGTAGTTACGGAATTGTAAATAATTCGTTTTCTTATTCTGTTATCTGAATTATTTATGTAGTGATTCTAAAGCACTAGGCTTGTTCTAATCGGTCATTTACCAAATTTAAGGGGATGTAATTCGTGATCATGTCGGCTATCGTTAGGAAGCGAAATCTGCTGACTTGCTTGCAGGCTGCAGTTTCAGAAGCCATGTGCAGGACGACCTGAATGCTTGAAAGACTGGGATCAAGCCAGTTTGCATTCCCTTGTATACATGTATTCAATATGTGCACAAGAAAAATGATCAAGAGAGAAGGAGAGCTTACAACATGAACAGAAGACTCAATCTGATTTTCCTCAAACGATGGTTTGTGTTATTAATCATCGTGGCGGTTGCGGCTATGCCGCTGCACGCCTTCGCTGCGGAGGTGGAATCCGGGGCCAATCGGCCTTGGATGAACAAATCCTTGTCTGCGGAGGAACGCACTGAGCTGCTGCTCAAGGAGATGACACTGGAGGAGAAAGTTGGATTCGTAACCGGTAAAGTAAATAACTATTATGGTTTCTATAATGATGGATTGGAGCGCCTCGGCATTCCGGCATTACAGATGGCAGATGGACCCGCAGGAGTACGTGTGGCTAATCCGGATGTGCAGGACAAAAAGTCCACGGCATTGCCCGCACCCATCGCGCTTGCGGCTTCCTGGAATACCAATCTGGCCAAGAAATATGGCGATCTGATCGGTCAGGAAGCACATAATACAACACATAATGTAGTTCTCGGCCCAGGGCTGGATATTGCACGCACACCATGGGGTTCCCGGAACTTCGAATCTCTCGGGGAAGATCCGCTACTGGCTTCCGGCATGGGTGCAGCGTATGTAAACGGGATTCAAAGTAATCCGGTTATCGCTACAGCAAAACACTATATCCTGAACAACCAGGAGACGGAACGTTTCACGACCAATGCAACAGCCAGCGAACGTGCGATTCAGGAAGTCTATGCACGTCCGTTCCAAGCGATGGTCGAAAAAGCTGATCTTGGTTCGGCAATGTGTTCATTTAACCAGGTGAACGGTACATACGCTTGTGAGAACAAGGAGATGCTGACCGATGTCCTTCGAGATCAGTTTGGCTTCGAAGGGTTTGTCATGAGTGACTACGGTGCAAACTTCAGCACAGCCAAATCCGCCAATGCGGGTCTGGATCTGGAGACACCTGGAGAGCCGTATGGCAAATGGGGAGAGAAATTGCTGGAAGCCGTGAACAATGGCGAAGTCAGCGAGCAAACCATTGATGAGAAGGTTAGACGTATTTTGCTTCAAATGTTCGATAAAGGGCTGTTCGACAACCCTGTGACCAATACAAAGATCAATGCCAAGGAAGATGGCAAACAGGCACGTGAAATTGCAGAAGAGAGCATGGTTCTCTTGCAAAATAACGAAAATATGCTTCCGCTGTCCAAGAAAAATGTAAAATCCATCGCTGTCATCGGACCGGATGCAGATAACGCATCGGCTGCTGGTGGAGGTAGCAGTCTGGTTAATCCGACGTATACTGTAAGTCCGCTGCAAGGCATTCGTAACCGTGCCGGTAACGGTGTGGATGTAAAATATGCTGCCGGAACCGATCCAATCTCCGCAGGAGATGCATTTAATGGACCATCTGCTGTACCTTCCACTCTTTTATCACCAGGGGATGCTCAGGAAAGTGAAAGAGACTATGGCACAGATCGTGCGGAATACGGTCTGCGTGCTGAATATTGGACGAATAAAGATATGGAGGGTAACCCTTCTCTGGTCCGTACAGATCATCAGGTCAATATGAATCTTGGATTCTACAACTATGAAGGTTTTAACGCACAATCTTCCAAGCTTCCGGTGACACCAACGAAATTCAATGCCAAAATGTCTGCTCGTTGGACAGGGGCGATCACAACACCTCAAACGGGTGAATATAAACTGTCCCTGACCAGTCTCGGTTCTGCGAAACTGTATGTGGATGATGAGTTACTCGTAGACAATCAAGGTGAAACATTGAGTACAACGAAGAAAGAAATCACGTTTAAAGAAGGCGAGTCCCACAATATTCGAATTGAGTATCGTACGGATTTCCCGGTACAGACCAATCATGATATGGGTGCACAGGTTCGTTTTGGCTGGGAAGCTCCAGAAGACGCTGTTGATATCAAAATGCAAAAAGCAGTTGAGCTGGCGAAAAAATCCGATGTTGCCGTCGTGGTAACACGTACGTATGACAGTGAAGGTTACGTAGACCGTTCCGATCTGGAGCTGCCGAATAACCAAGAGCAGCTGATCCGTAAGGTAGCGGCAGCCAATCCGAAAACAATCGTGGTGCAAATGAGTGGTCGTGCTGTTGAAATGGATTCCTGGCAAAAAGAAGTGCCATCCATCGTTCAGGCTTGGTATGCAGGTCAGGAACAAGGTAATGCAGTGGCACGTGTACTGTTCGGTGATGTGAATCCGTCCGGTAAGTTGCCGGTGACGTTCCCATCAGATGATTCCCAGACCCCGGTATCCACTGCGGAACAATTCCCGGGTGTGAATGGGGTGGGCAACTACTCCGAGGGTATCTTTGTAGGGTACAAAGGATATGACAAAGAAGGCATGACACCGGCGTTTGCCTTTGGACACGGGCTGTCGTATACCGATTTTAATTATCGTAATCTGCATGTGAAGAACACAGGTAAAGGCGACAAAGCAACCGTAGAAGTATCCCTCAACCTGCGGAATACAGGTAAAGTTGCCGGTGCAGAAGTTGTACAGGTCTATGTTGGCAATCTGCCAACTAAAGTTGAAACACCAGAGAAACAACTTGCTGGTTGGGCGAAGGTCGATCTGAAGGCAGGCAAGCAGCAACGGGTCAACATTCAACTGGATCGCAGCGCATTGTCCTATTGGGATGAAACATCGCATGAATGGGTAATGCCTAAGGGTAAAGTTCAAGTGTATGTTGGTAGTGCATCCGATGATATTCGTCTGACAGGTAGTGTGAATATCGGAAGCAAGTCCGGTAAATAAAAGAGCAATCTAGGAGATCGATCAAAAGGTTGTTCTCCCAGTGAAGTTATTTGCGTCAAATGCAGTTTGTTCTACTTCATATATATTAGGAAATTGAGTCGTGGCCTAGTGGCCGCGACTTTTTCCACAATGGAAGGAGAGTGAAGCGTAATGTACATAGATTGGCGAGAACTTCCCAAACGATGGATCATTCTGTTAATCGCTGTTTGTTGTGTCGGTGTAGGAATCTGGCTTATCCTCAATCGAAGTGAACAACCCGCTCCGCTAACGGTTGTGGACAAGCAGAGAGCGGCCGAAGTCTGGTTAACCACGGGAGATCAGCAAAATCTGCTTACATCACAGAAGCCCATTCCAATTACAGATCACCATGATGCAGACCCAAGCTCTTCAGTTTCTTCAACGCAGGATTCAGACACGTCTTCATCGGATTTCACCATACAGATTGACCCGAACAAGACGTATCAGACCATGGATGGATTTGGCGCAGCGATGACGGGTTCGTCGGCACATCTGATCAACCAACTTCCAGAGAAAGAACAAGAACAACTACTGAAGAAACTGTTTACGACTGAAGGGCTGAACATGGATATGGTGCGTCATACGATTGGTGCCTCCGATTATTCGGTAGATGAATCAGGTGTGGCTTCAAGTTATACCTATGATGATATCGAGTCTGGCACGGATTATGACATGGAACACTTTTCGATCAATAAAGATCAGAAAATTGTGAACATGCTGGAACATGTAGCTGGTTTGAAACCGGATCTTAAAGTGCTGGGCACACCGTGGACGGCCCCGGCCTGGATGAAGTATGGGGAGAAAACCACTAATGGCTGGTATCTGGATTACAACGATCCCCAGGTGTATGAAGCGTACGCGAGATATTTTGTGAAATATATCAAAGCTTATCAGACAAAGGGCATTCCCATCTACGGGATCACGTTGCAAAATGAACCGGAGTTCACCTCGGATAAATATCCGAGTATGAGTATGGGCGCCGAAGAACAAGCGATGTTCATACGGGATTATCTAGGCCCGGCGCTACAGGATGCGGGGCTGGATACACGAATCATCGCGTATGATCATAACTGGGATCAGGCGGTCGAATATACCAGCAAAGTGCTTGGTGATGAACAGGCTGCTGCTTATATCGATGGATCTGCTTTCCACTGTTATGCAGGTGATTCATCTGCCATGTCGGAAGTGCATGAGCGCTTCCCAGACAAAAATATCTATTTTACCGAATGTAGTGGTGGGGAGTGGAGTCCTGATTTTGGCGAGAATCTGAGCTGGCAGATGTCCAATCTCATCATTGGTGCACCGCGCAACTGGGCGAAGAATGTGCTGCTCTGGAACATCGCACTCGATCCGCAAGGTGGACCCACGAATGGTGGCTGTGAGAACTGTCGTGGAGTTATGACGATTGACCCGGAGAGTAATGAAATCACTAGAAATGTCGAGTATTATGCGTTAGGCCACATCAGCCGTTATGTACGTACGGGAGCCGTAAGAGTTGATTCCACGCAAGAACAGGGCCAGCTCGAGAACGTAGCCTTTCGCAATCCGGATGGAACAATGGTGCTGATTGCAGCTAACACGGGTGAGGATGAAGTTTCCTTTGATGTATTCATGGGCGGAGATTCGTTTCAATATATACTGCCTTCCCAATCGGCAGCAACCTTCCGTTGGAAGTCAAAAACGGGGGTAGAGCGTTGACTTAAGATTGGAAATTATGGGTACAGATTGAATGATGGACATGGTAAAATACACGTAGAGTTATTTCAATTTTGATGTATTAAATAAGTCCGATCTTAGGATCGGGCTTTTACATAACCTTTTATTAGAAAAGGAGCATACGTTGGACATGTTAGTCGTTGCATATCGGGAACAAGATTATGACAGATTGGTCGAGATCTGGGAGAGTGCTGTTCGGGCAACCCATACGTTTTTGGAAGAGCCTCACATTCAGTTCTACAAAAAAGTGGTGAGTGATGTGTTGCAACAAAGACAAGTCGAGGTTTGGGAAGCGCTGAATACGGAGCAACAACCTGTGGGTTTTATTGGTGTGGATGATAACTTTATCGAGATGTTATTTGTAGATCCGAGCCAACACGGACAGGGTCTGGGACGTCTGCTAATAAACCATACTTTCAAAATCAAAGGTTGTCACCTCAAGGTGGATGTCAATGAGCAGAATAGTGGGGCAGCCCGATTCTATGAAAAGATGGGATTTGTAAGGACGGGGCGGTCCGCATTGGATAGTTCCGGTAACCCGTTTCCACTGTTGCATCTGGAGATCCAGTAGGAACAGGCTGAGAGTTATCATTGGTTAAACACGGGATAAATGACTACGACCAGCATGGAGCCATGTGGTTGTGTATCACATGGCTAAGCGTGTGGAGGGCAGGTGGCTTATCCGTGAGCCTGCCCATAGATAAACACCCCGGCAACCTTCTCCTTGAGAAGGTTGCCGGGGTGTTTATGGTTTTGCATACCGAGCAGCCACGGTCGATGGACCGGGCTGGAAGGGAGATCTTTTTTTGCCAAAGATTAATGTGTCTCTTCATCCAGAAACGGTTTGTTCACCGCATAATACATAAAGCCCATCAGCAGCACACCACCCACCAGATTACCCAAAGTCACGGGAACCAGGTTGTGAAGCACACCTTCAAATGAGATCGTCCCCGGGTGGTTCAGCACAAGTGCAATCGCGAATGTACACATATTGGCGATGCTGTGCTCGTATCCCGAGATGAAGAAGCAGAACACAAAGAGCATCATGGCGAACATTTTGGCTCCATTCTCCTTCATGAACATCGGAACAAAAAACGCCATACATACGAGCCAGTTACACAGGATTCCCCGGAAAAAGAGCTGCATGGTCGGGATTTCCATCTTGTGCTCCACCACGCTTAACAGAAACCCATTCACCTGAGACGAGTCGAACAATCCCGTCAGGTAGATTAACAGGGCAAACACGGCCGCACCCATCAGGTTACCGCTATAACTCGCAATCCACAGCTTGATGACTTCAAACCAGCGCAGTTTCTTGCGCAGCGCCGCATACGTGTAATAGAACGTATTGCCTGTGAACAGGTCACCGCCACCGTAGGCGATCAGAATAATAGCCGCGCCAAATGTAATTGCTGCCATCGGATAGGTAAACGGGGACTGCTCCATATAAAAGAAGTTACCTGTCTTAAACGCCACGATGACGCCGAATCCGATAAACATACTGGCAAGCATGGAGCGTGCAAGGTACCTGATTAAACTTTGTTTGTAAATCTTGTGTTTCTTCAGAGCTAGTTGTTCCACATTGCGTAAAGCTTCCGTTTCCATAATTCTCCTCCAATAACATGGTGTCTTGCTTACCATTATAACGAAATTATGGAAATTGGGGAGGGGGAACTTGGTTTATTGATTATTACTTCCTTGATTTGAATGCAGTACCCGTACCCGTACCCGTACCCGTACCCGTTCACCTCCAGAGTTATATTATGGCTTGGGCGGAAGAATGATTGGACGGGAAGCCAAGGCTTCTTCCACAATCTGTTCAGGCGTCAGGTCTCGATCATCCCAGAAAATCAGATTACTGATCTCCGCATGTGGAACCTGCTGTTGTAGCTCCGTCAACATGTCATCCAACTCGGCTTCCGTTCCTTCAGAGTCCATCAGTTTGCGAACCAATTCGACCAAATGTAATGGATTGTCCATATCGATACCTCCTGAATGATTCATAGCGTGAACCAACTAGTCTTTCATGGGCTGATTCAATGGATCATATATAATGAGCACTGGTAAAAATTTGGGCTCAAGCATCAGACTAATGCGTTGTTCGTCTTGATCAGTATAAGAAATGAAATAGTTACCGAAATGAGACTCGTAGATGAAGTCTTGGAATTGAAAGGAATGTTCGGGATACTTTATCTTCACATATAACGTAGTAACTCCTCGGGCTAAGGTTTCTTTTAACACAGGAATTTGGGCCACAATGATAATAACAATAAGAACAATTAGTATACGTTTAGCGAGACGGGTCAGATGGATTCACCCCATTATCGTAAATCAATTCAACAATTCATGAAGGCCCATCTCAAAATAGATGTCACTCCATAAGGATAGCCAGATTACCAAATTGCTCGCCTTTTTCCATACGTTCGAACGCTTTCGCTGCGTCCTGTAACGGATATACGCTATCAATTACAGGATGTATGTCATGTTCCTCCACCCATTGCAGCATCTGGATAAACTCCTCACGGCTGCCCATAGAGGTGCCGATCAGACTGATCTGCGGGAAGAAGATAGAGCGAATTGGTACGGTCAGATCATCCCCCGAGCTTGCACCATACATCACGATACGTCCACCTGGTCTGATTATATCAAAATATTTCGGGAACATGGCTTGTCCGATGCTATCCAAGATGATGTCCACAGGTTCCAGATCGTTCTGTGTACTCCAATCGGCATGACTATCCAATGCATGGGTAGCACCCAAGCGCAGTGCCTCATTTCTTTTGGCTTCACTTCTGGAAGTGACAGTCACCTTGGCACCAGCGGCTACCGCCATGAGCAGAGCATAGGTTGCAACACCACCGCCAATACCGGGAATGAGCACATGTTCACCTTTCTTCAATACACCGCGAGTAAATAAGGCGCGATAGGCCGTCAGCGCTGAAAGGGACAGCACGCCAGCTTCCTCCCAGGATAGGTGGACTGGTTTAGGCAGGGCATTTTCAGCAGGTAACGTTATATATTGCGCGAGCGTTCCATCCGTAGGACCACCAACAATATCGGGTACGGTCGGCACTTCAGATGCATGTTCCCAACCGAGCGTAGGATGGATAATGACTTCATCTCCTATCGCGAACCCTCTTACGCTTTCGCCAATCGCTACGATAATACCTGCTCCATCGGAACCGGGAACGAGTGGGATGTCCTGAGGGCCGCGTCCTGCCATGATAAATAGATCCCGATGGTTGATACCAGCGGATTTTAATTGAATCTGCACTTCCCCGGCTTCTGGTGCCCGAGAGATTGACTCTGTATATTGAAGACCAGCAAGGCCGCTCTGGGCCGAATGTACGATAGATTTCATATTTAATATTCCTCCTGTCTGTGTAGCCAGATTTCACTACTGAGCCTCATTGTACAGACGGAGCAGATTCACGTAAAATGAACAAAAATGATGGTCAGTATCATTGAAAATAATAGATAAGCACTTTGCATGAATCGGATGATGCAGAATGCCGATATAACGACGAGCAGGTGATCAGGGTATGGATGCAGGTGATTTGAAAATATTTCAGGCGGTTGCCCGCGAAGGTAGTATCAGTAAAGCTGCACTCGCACTTAATTATGTGCAGTCCAATGTAACAGCACGGATTAAACAGTTGGAGACTCAACTGCAAGTACCGCTATTTCATCGTTCCAATCGGGGGATGTCGCTTACACCAGCAGGAGAGAACCTGCTTGGATATGCGGATAGAATATTGGAATTATTATATGAAGCAGAGCAGGCCACGCAAGTGGGTAACCCACCAGCTGGCATGCTTCGTCTGGGTGCCATAGAGACAGCAGCTTCCACTTTCCTCACGCCGCTCTTGGCTGAATACAGTTCATGCTACCCGGAAGTACAGCATTCACTTGTCACGGGTGGGACTCATGAACTGAACCAGAAGGTCATCCAACATGAATTGCATGGAGCCTTAATATATGGCCCGATTGATCATCCTGAGCTGAACTATATGAAGATGTATGACGAGGAATTGGTGTTGATCGCTGAACCTGGAGCGCATGAGATGTACACGTTATTGTCCAGGCCGATGTTGTTTTTTGAGATCGGATGCACACATCGTGATCAGGCGGAATCCTTTTTGAAAGATCAGGGTATCCACACGCTTAACATCATGGAATATGGAACACTGGACACGATTCTGAATGGGGTATCTGCCGGGCTCGGCGTATCATTGCTGCCACGTTCTTCGGTTACCAAAGCAGAATTAAGAGGTGAGATCGCGGTGATGTCTCTGCCTGATCCCTATTGCCGGTTGGAAGTAGGATTTGTGTATTCCCGTGGTGAACATATATCTAGTGCGCTCAGCGCTTTGGTACAGATCATTACAGAACCAGAACTATAAAGGAGTGAGTGATATTGAAAGAAACTGCGTTAACGTTGGCTGATGCCTTTAATCAGGCAGATTTTATTGTAGGCGGTCACGGCAGTCGCCAAGTGAAGGTACTTCAGAATGTACTGGACCAGATTGATGGGGAGTTGTTCAGTGACCACTACGGCAACGGCCCCATCATTGAAGAATTTCAGCAACAGATGGTTGACGTTCTCGGCAAGGAATCGGCGGTGTTTTTTCCAAGCGGAACGATGGCACAGCAGATTGCATTACGGATCTGGTGTGACCGCAAAGGTGTAAAACGTGTAGCTTATCACCCTCTGTGTCATCTTGAAATCCATGAGGAAGAGGGACTAAAAGAGTTACACCAGATTGAATCGATTTTACTTGCGGACAAGGACCGATTGATTCGTTTGGAAGATGTTCAAGCGCTTGATCAGGACATTGCTTGTCTGCTGTTGGAACTGCCACAACGTGAGATTGGTGGGCAATTGCCAGCGTATGAAGAACTGGAAGCGATCTCGGCCTATTGCCGTGAACGCGGGATTAAGCTGCATCTGGACGGGGCACGCCTGTTTGAGATCACTCCCTATTATCAGAAGACACCTGCGGAGATCTGCAGTTTGTTTGATAGCGTGTATGTTTCCTTTTACAAAGGCATTGGAGGTATTGCGGGGGCCATATTGGCCGGAGACACGGATGTGATGCAAGAGTCGAAAGTATGGAAACGGCGGCACGGCGGAGATCTGATCGGCCTGTATCCGTATATTCTGAGTTCCCAGTATTATTTCAATGAACGGATTGGCAAAATGGAGCTTTATTATGAGCAGGCTCAAGAACTCGCCTTCCTACTGAATGCGTGTCACGGGATACAAACATTACCCGAGTTGCCTGTATCCAATATGTTCCATGTGCACTTTGCGCTCGCTGCCGCCGAAGTTGAACCAATTCTTGTGCAAATGGCTCAGCAGTATGGCATAGGAATGACTTCATATCTGAACAAAACAAATGGGAACAGCTGTGCCTTTGAATTGTCTACGGGTGATCGTTATGAGAAAGTTCCCCAGGATAAGCTGCGTGCAGCACTGGAATGGCTGGATGAAGAGTTGCGTAAACAGGTGGGATAAAAAGTTTATTTTAAGGGTCGACTCTGTTTTGGTAGAGCATTTTGCTATAGTGCCTTGGCTGAGTCGGCAATCTGGGTTCAGGAACAGATGAATTAACAGGGTAGACGGAAGGATGCGCAATCGGCTTATGGATATCCGAAAGTTAAGATACTTTATCACCGTGGCAGAAGAACTTCATTTCCACCGTGCAGCGGAAAAATTAAATATGACGCAACCACCGCTGAGCCAGCAGATTCAGAATTTAGAGGATGAGCTTGGTGTGAAGCTGTTGGAGCGCACCAGAAAAATGGTTCGTCTCACCCCGGCAGGTGCCGTATTTCTGGAACAGGCCAGACTGATCATGGCCCAGCTCGAACGATCCGTTCAGCTTACGAAAAAGGCAGATCAAGGCATCATCGGGCATATAACCGTAGCCTTTGTGGATTCGGCTTCGGGGAGCATTATGGTGGATGTCCTTAGGAAATTTCGCGCTGCGTACCCGCAGATTGAATTGACATTACGTGAGATGACTTCGTCCCAACAATTACAGGCACTGGAAGACGGACAGATCCATATCGGATTTCTGCGGTATCAGGAAGAGACTCGTCATGTCTCGTTCCGCCCCTGCCAGATGGAAACGTTGATTGCTGTATTGCCAGATCATCACCCGTTGGCTTCTCAGGCTCAAGTTTCAATTCGAGAACTGGCGGATGAAGATTTTATTTTATTCCCAAGGCATCTGGGTTCTCCGTTCCATCGACTGGTTCTGGATTATTGCAGATCACATGGCGTAGATCCTCGAATTACACAGGAAGCAGTCCAGATGTATACGATTGTGAATCTCGTTGCGGCGGGCATGGGCATTTCCATTGTTCCCTCTTCGGTGGATGTTTTCCAGCGAAAGGGTGTGGTCTTTCTTCCATTACAAGAAAATCCGCCCTCCGTACCGTTGTACACGGCATGGCGGACGGATATGAATCAGGAAGTAATATCCCGCTTTATGAACTTTGTTGATGAATGTGTTTAACCCGTCTTGGCTGGATTACGCTCAATCCATGGATTCAATATTTCGTCGATGCGAGTCATGATCTCAGGGTCTAGTTTCACACCGGAGGCTTTTACATTTTCCACTACCTGCTCCGGCCGGGATGCACCGATAATGACGGAACTGACATACGAATGCTGTAGAACCCACGCCACAGCGAGTTGGGGGAGAGTTAGACCAATCTCTTTAGCGAGTGGAACAAGCTGCTGCACAGCAGTAAGAACATCTTCACATAACCACTGACCAGCCAGTTTATTGAAAAAGGGTGCTCCTGCCTCAGCAGCTGCGCGTGATCCGGTGGGTAATGCTGCGTTAGGCGCATATTTGCCTGATAGTATACCCTGAGCCAGAGGAGACCATGTAATCTGTCCAAGTCCTGCTTGGTCGCTTGCAGGCACCACTTCTTGCTCAATCACACGCCACAACATCGAATATTGGGGCTGACTTGCAATGAAGGGTACATGAAGTTCCCGTGCCAAAGCGGCTCCTCGTGCAATCTGATCCGCGTTCCATTCACTTACGCCAATGTAGTGGACTTTGCCCTGACGCACCAGATCGGAGAATGCCAGAAACGTCTCTTCCAGCGGCGTGTTGTAATCATAACGGTGAGCGTAATAGACATCGATATAATCAGTCTGTAGCCGCCGTAATGAACCATTGCAGGCTTCCATGATGTGTTTACGTGAAAGTCCGCGGTCATTATGACCTGTGCCGGTTGGGTGACAGACTTTGGTGCACAGTTCAATACTCTCTCTTCGTATATCCTTAAGTGCCTGTCCCAGTACGGTTTCTGCCTTGGTATTGGAGTACACGTCTGCGGTATCAAATGTGGTAATACCTTCCTCCAATGCGGTTCGCACACAAGCTTCTGCTATTCCATCCTCGACTTGCG
Source organism: Paenibacillus polymyxa (assembly GCF_018614975.1). Classification (GTDB taxonomy): domain Bacteria; phylum Bacillota; class Bacilli; order Paenibacillales; family Paenibacillaceae; genus Paenibacillus; species Paenibacillus polymyxa_E. The sequence goes on from NZ_JAGGNR010000009.1 coordinate 26,871, forward strand.
CTCCATGCGTAATCCAGTTGCCGAGTGAAATCTCACTGACGGTTAATCCACTGTTTCCTAATTTGCGATATTCCATTCATGTCGCCTCCCTAAGTCATCTGGACTCCATTGTAACAATGGCAGATTAATAGGTGAAATATCTTTTAACCTCATCTTTGATACGAAAAAAGTATCAGTGAATCTACATTTTTTCCTGGATGTATTTGCGATAGAGAGCGGGCGTAATCTCCTCAAACTTTTTGAATATTTTGATAAAATATCCCGATTCATTAAATCCCAGCTCATCACTGATCTGTGAGACAGGCATGTCGGTGACCTCCAGCAATTGCTTGGCCCACTTTATCTTAAGTTTTGCCAGGTAGGTTGTGAAGTTCTCACCCGTTTCCTTGGCAAACAGTCTGCTGAAATAACTCGGACTCAGGTGGCATAGATCGGCCATTTGTTTGAGCGAAACTTGTTCACTTTTGTGACTGTGAATGTACTCAAAAGCAGGCTGAAGTATCGGACTGGAGCTTTCCGTGTCACTTGGGCTGTTCTTCAGATAGGCATCTGCTATCGCATTGGTCATCTCTTTTTTGATCGACTCGATATTACGAATGGAGTAACCCGGCAGAATGGTGGAGAGGTTCAGAGACTCCTGATTACCCGAAGCTTTCTCGAACATCTCAACTAACAGATTTTTGTTTAGCGCTTCTTCCACAATGTAGTTGCAGAGCAGGGACAACATGTTAGAGATTTTCACAATCTCTTCATAGGTCATGATAGGAAGTTGGGCGTAATCGTCCTTTAATTCCTCCAGCTTGGCTGCATGCATGGGTACGTTTTTGGACGTGACAATTTGCTCCAAGTCGCTACCCTTTTCCGGGTCGGCGAGTTTCACTTGTCCTGCCATGACGGCACCGATATATTTCCCATCAATCGTGATCGGAATCGCGATATCTATAATATTGAAATGGCATAGATACACATAAGGTTCATTCAACCGAACGGCTTCCAGACCACCGCGCGAATCACATTTTTGGCAGTAGGGGAGAAGCTCGGGGTCTCTGCGCACATTCTGGCAGAAGGCCTGACAGCTGCTGTGACTGGTTACGGGAATGCCTTTATAATCAACGGTGAGGATCGCCAGTTTGGTTACTGTTGCAAGAGAATCTTGTAGACGCTTCCATTTATTAAGGTCCAAAATTTTATTGATATGCAGATATTCTTTAATCATTGGGCAACCTCCATATCTAACCTGATTTATAATTTAGGCCGTTAAAAGTTAGCAAGTTGTACATATTAAGATGTAATGATGACGGGTAATGTATATTGGGAGGTCAAAATTCAACCATCTCATGACAATAAGATACCATGATTGCGTCAAAAAGCAAAAAATTACGATTGTAAATTATAATAATTTGTTATCAAAGTCCACTGTAAACCTGCTGCTCATGCGTTATATTAAGGTCAATTGTAAGAAATTAAAATTTGATGTAATCACTACACCAATTCATATCATTAGGAGGCATATATTATTATGAGAAAAGCATTTATCAGCCCAACCAAATATGTACAAGGCGAAGACGAATTGTTGAACCTGGGGTACTTTGTTAAATCCTTCGGAGAATCTGCCTTACTGATTGCACATCCGGATGATGTACAGCGTGTCAAAGCAAAGCTTGATGCAACAGCGGAGAAATTCAATATTACGTTTGTTGAAAGCGGTTTTAAAGGGGAATGTTCCCGTGAGGAAGTTGCTCGTCTGCAAGCGATCGCAAAGGAAAAAGGATGTGACTCTACGATCGGTCTAGGTGGGGGTAAAGCGATCGATGCGGCGAAATGTGTAGCTGAAGGAGAAGCGCTGATCATCTGCCCTACGATTGCGGCAACGGATGCACCGACAAGTCACTCTGCTGTATTGTACACCCCAGAAGGTGCTTTTGATGACTATGCTTACTTCAAACAAAGCCCCAGTGTGGTTCTCGTGGATACAACGGTAATTGCCAATGCACCAACACGTTTCCTCGTATCCGGTATGGGAGATGCGCTCTCTACATACTTCGAAGCAAGAGCAACAGCGAAATCCTATTCACGTGTAAACGCAAGTCTGCCAATGGGTTCCCGCGAAGGATATACCCCATCTGCAGTAGGTACCAATGCGGCGCTTGCACTGGCAAAACTGTGTTATGAAATGCTGTTGACTGACGGTGCAAAAGCAAAAGTAGCGAGTGACAGCAACGTTGTGACACAAGCACTGGAAAACATCGTTGAGACCAACATTCTGTTGTCTGGTCTTGGATTCGAAAGTGGTGGTCTGGCGGCAGCACATGCGATCCACAACGGCTTGACTGTTCTGGAGGGTACACATCATTTCTTCCATGGTGAAAAAGTATCATTCGGTACAATCGCACAGCTCGTCCTTGAAAATGCACCAACCGAAGAGCTGCATGAAGTCATGGACTTCTGTCTCGAAGTAGGACTGCCAATCAGCTTGGCAGATATCGGTGTAGACACGATTAGTCAGGAAGAGCTGTTGAAAGTTGCCGAGATCGCTTGTATTCCGGAAGAATCCATTCACGCAATGCCGTTCCCAATCACTATTCCTGAAGTGGCTGCTGCCATTGCAGCGGCTGACCGTATGGGCCGTGAGTACAAAGCAGCTCGACGGGAGGTAAAATAATGAAGAAAATTATTAACCAGGCCGAACATGTTGTTATGGAAATGTGTAACGGGATTGCGCTTGCACACCCGGAGCTGGAATTCCTGAAAAAATATAAAGTCATCAAACGCAGAGAGATTCAGGCCGATAAAGTCAGCCTGATCAGCGGCGGCGGCAGTGGACATGAACCGGCTCACGCTGGTTATGTGGGTAAAGGCATGCTGGATGCAGCGGTATGTGGAGATGTATTCGCATCTCCTTCCCAGATTCAGGTGTATCAAGCGATTAAGGCAACAGCCAGCAACAAGGGTACACTTCTGATCATCAAGAACTACAGCGGCGATATGATGAATTTCAAAAATGCAGCGCATCTGGCTGAAGAAGATGGCATCGACGTACAATATGTGCGCGTTGAGGATGACATCGCTGTACAAGACAGCTTGTATACTGTTGGACGTCGCGGCGTTGCTGGAACTGTACTGGTTCACAAGATTGCCGGAGCAGCAGCCGAAGAAGGCCGCAGTCTGACAGATGTGAAATCCGTTGCTGAGAAAGCAGCTCAGAACGTTCGCAGTATTGGTTTTGGATTCACATCCTGTACCGTACCAGCCAAAGGTACGCCTACATTCGAAATTGCAGAAGATGAGATGGAATTCGGCGTAGGGATTCATGGTGAGCCAGGGATTCGCCGGGAGAAATTGGTATCAGCGGATGTATTGGCAGGCCGCATGGTTGAAGCGTTGCTCGCAGATATGAAGCTGGACAATGATGCATCCGCTGAGATTGCGGTGCTCGTGAATGGTTTTGGTGCAACACCACTGCAAGAACTGTACCTGCTCAACAATTCCGTTCAGCGTGAGCTTGCAGGACATGCAGGTCTGCAGGTCGCTACTACGTTTGTAGGAAACTACATGACAAGTATCGATATGGCGGGTGCATCGGTTACGATCCTGAAACTGGATGAGGAACTAAAAACGCTGTTGTTCAAGGAAAGTGATACACCTGCATTTAAAGTATCCGGCCCTCCAGTAGCAAAAGTGGCGTATTCCGAAGCGCTGGAAGCTGTTGTGGGTGAAGACGCTCCTGTATCTTACGAAGTGGAGACAGATGCATCAGCTGCGGTCATCGAAGGCAATCAATTTTCACTGGACAATGTCGTCTATCTGATCGATAAAATGGGTGAGATCATCATCAAGAATGAAGTACCGTTCTGTGAACTGGATTCCCATGCCGGTGATGGTGATTTTGGTATGAGTGTGGCAAAAGGCTTCCGTCAGTTGAAACGCGAATGGAATCACATCATTAATGAAGATAAAAAAGACATCGGTTCGTTCCTCGATGCATGTTCCTTGGTCATCATGGAATATTGTGGCGGCGCATCCGGCCCAATCTGGGGTTCGGCATTCCGTGCGGCTGGCAAAGCTGTAGGGGATAAACAGCAATTAAACGTTGCTGAATTTGCTGAGATGATCCATGCAGCGGTGCAAGGGATTCAGTCCACTGGAGAGCGTTCCTTCGGACGTGGCGCCGTTGTAGGTGATAAAACCTTGATCGATGCACTCGTTCCGTGTGCCGATTCCTGGACACAAAGTGCGGAGTCTGACGATGACTTCAAAACAGCATTTGCCAAAGGTGCAGCAGCAGCCGTTGAAGGTGCGAAGAAAACGGAAGACATCGTGGCGCGTATGGGCCGTGCAGGTACGGTCGGTGACCGCAGCCTGGGTTACCCTGATGCTGGCGCGTATGCGCTGGGTGTTATTTTCACAGAGCTATCCGAGTCCATGAAATAAGAATGGTTTTAATGAAGAAATTCAATATCATATGCAGTACTTCACACAGGTAACGGCGCCGGATGTCCGGCGTCTTTATGTGTACCTTTTTTAGGTAATATTAAGTCAATTTTTACATGTTATCATTTACACAAAATAGATATAGCTTATTTTTTAAGCATATGTTCATTTATTTATCTAACATTTTATATTTATAAAAGGAGTTTTATATGAGAACAGTCACATCATTCTTGAAAAAACCGCAGGGGTTGCTGGTTTTATCACTGGTTTTGGTTATTTTCGGCAGTTTGTTCGCTGGAATGTTCAATACGTCCTTCTATTCCGTGAAGGTCAAAGAGATCAAATTCCAAGCTGAGCACGGAACACTGTCAGGCCTGCTCTACATGCCCAAAGGCGCGGGTGCAGATGACAAACGTCCGGTTATTATAACAACTCACGGGTATCTGAATACCAAAGAAATGCAGGATGCACCTGCCATTGAAATGTCTCGACGCGGTTACATCGTGCTTGCACTAGACATGTACGACCACGGCGATTCCCGCTGGAGTGCGGATATTCCTGTGAAGGACCTCTTCAGCACGTTCTGGATCTACTCGCAATTTGATGCCGCCAAATATATCTATGAGCAAGACTTCACCAAAAAAGATGAGCAAGGCAATGCCTATGTCGCGGTTAGCGGTCATTCCATGGGTGGCTTCTCAACGTTGCTATCCATGTACATGGATGAGATGAGTTCTCTGCAAACCGGATACCGCATGATCTATACAGGTATCTCCGCTGGTTCGGATTTCTCCTACGCCGCAGCTGTTGCACCTCAAGATCAGCTCCAAGCAGCATATGGCAGTCGGACTGTAGGCATGATTGCAGGTAAGTATGACGAATTCTTCTTCAACAAATCAGATGAAGAAAAAACAGCGGCAGAGAAAGAAGTGCAAGGTACCGTAACTCGTAAGGACTTTGCTGCAACTGCTTCGGGTAAAGCTTTCCTTGGAATTACGCCAGATGCGCCAAGAGGCGAGACGGATCAATTTAAAGAAGTAACATCCGGTGATCTGACCGTGGATGGTAAGGTGGTACGTGCTTCTCAGACGGGTGAACACATTATGTTTACGCCGAATCAAACGCACCCATGGAACCATTTCTCGCGTACAACAACCGAGCATCTGATCGACTTTTATGCCCATGCCTTCAATGGTGTAACGTCGCCGAACCAGACAAATGTGAATCTGGATTCTGGCAATCAGATCTGGTGGGCTAAGGAAGCCTTTAATTTTGTCGCGCTGATCGGGTTCTTCCTGATGATTGTTCCACTGATTACGTTGCTGCTCAGACTTCCTTTCTTGCGTAACGCGGCAACAGGCGAGATTGCAACCGTGTCCGCAGCGGTCAATGGAAAACAAAAAACAATGTATTGGCTCGCTATTGCATTCAGTACATTGATCCCGGCAATTTTGTTCCCTACCTTAATGGATAAAGAGGCGAGTGGACTGAATGTACTCCGCGTCATTGCTCTGGTTTTGCTGATCGTGAGTGTGCTTGGTGCCATTATTGGATTCGTCGTGGCTGGAAGCAAAAGAAACAACTATACCGCAAGCCGTAGGGTAAACAATATTGGGGTGGGCAGTGTGCTTCTCGCGATCGTATCTCTGGTAATGTGGGTCATCTTCAACTATGCAGATAAGATTGTGGTTACAAGTTCGTATTTCAATGAACCAACAACAAACCAGATTGTGTACTGGGCGCTGGTGTCGGCGTTAATTATGATTCTGGTGACCTTTGCATTCCACTATTTTTCCAAAAAGGATGCAGGAACCCGCTTCAGCGATTATGGTATCAGCCTGAACCTTGTTACGATAATTGCCAGCTTGGTAACCGCAGTACTCGCGGTAGCCATTGGATACGCATTGTTATTCGTAGTACAGGCGATCTTCGGAACAGATTTCCGGATCTGGACGTTTGCGGTCCGTACGTTCGAGAGTGAACACTTCATTACCGCATTGCGTTATACTCCGTTTTTCCTGATATATTACTTTGTCAGCGCGGTTGCCCTGAATGCCAATACACGTGGTAAACGTGGGGGTATGTTCCTGGCCATGGTACTGAATGTTGGCGGGTTGGTGCTGTGGTTGCTAGTGCAGTACGGCAAAGACTTTATAACAGGTGTGGCGTTGTATCCAGGTCAGGCATTGAATGGCATTTTGCTCTTTGCACTGGTGCCTTGTCTTATCATCGCTGCCGTATATGCACGCAAATTGTTTGAAAAAACGAATAATGTATGGCTCGCCGCATTTGTGAACACATTATTGTTCACCATGGTTACGGTGGCGAATACCGCACTGTTTTGGAATTTGGTTTAATGTAAAAAAAAACCTTTCGATCTCTCTTATCCAAGGATTTTAATGATTTTTCCCTGAAGGTAGAAATCCGGTGATAAAGGAGCACGCTTCGCTTCTTCAGGTCCTTTCTGTCTGCTTCGCTCTTGTGTCTATAATAAGTAATGTGACTGCAATCTCCGTTCCGGTGTAATTATGGGTCAAACCATATCCAACGTTACATTAAACGAGGATATAAGTAAGGAGGCCGCTCTGTAGCTTGGCTTACAGAGCGGTCTTTTTGATATGGAGGACCGATCTTGTGTGCCTTAAAATTGGATTCGCGGTTCCAGATAGTGTAATCTGGAGGTTAGGTGCAGATCGGTAAAAACCATTTGAACGAGAAGGGATCAGGATGATTCAATGACGCAAAAAATCTATTATGACTCTGCTTACACCAGAGAGTGGCATACAACGATTACAGGCAGAGTGGACAAGGAAGACGGCGTATATGTCTCATTGGCAGAGACTGCTTTTTACCCGCATGGGGGTGGACAACCTTGTGATCTGGGACAAATTGGCGGCATCGCTGTTCTTGATGTGAACATCGAAGACGGAGAGGTGTGGCATAAACTGGAACGCGCTCCTGAACAGAATGAAGTCCAGTGTGAACTGGATTGGGAGCGAAGATTCGATCATATGCAGCAGCATACGGGACAGCATTTGTTATCGGCAATGACGTTGAAAATGGCTGAAGCGATGACGCTCAGTTTCCATCTCGGTACGGAGTATGACACGATTGATGTGGCTGCGGCTGAACTGGGTGCGGATCGATTGACCGCCATTGAACAAGAGGTGAATCATCAGATCTATCGTAATGCTCGCATCAACACTTCCTGGGTTACAGCAGAAGAGGCTGCACAATTGCCACTAGTGAAGCAACCTGCGGTAACGGAAGATATCCGCATCGTCGAGATCGAGGGTGTGGAGTATAACGCCTGCGGCGGAACCCATGTGTCGGCAACAGGCGAGATTGGCATCATCAAACTGTTGAAAACCGAAAAGGTGAAGGGCGGCACCCGCATTTATTTCAAATGTGGTACAAGGGCGCTGAATGAATTCACCTCCACACAACATGTGCTCAATAGTATCATGGTTAAATTAAAGACCAGTAAGGACGAATTGTTGGAGCGCATTGAGAAAATGGAACTGGAGCAAAAGCAGCTGCAAACCGAGCTGAATGCAGTGAAAACAATGAATGATGCCTATTATGCGGAGGAACTTCTGGCTGCTCGGCAAGGGCTGGTGATTGCTCAGATCTTTGAAGACAAATCACTCAAGGATATGCAGAGCCTGGCAACCAAGCTGACGGCAGACCATGAAGGCCTTGTACTCTTTGCCAGCATATCGGAGGCCAAAGTTGTTCTGGCACAGAACGGACAGCCGCCCGAATGGGCTTGTGGACCTTTCTTTAAAGGCAATCTTGGAGCCTACCATGGCAAAGGTGGCGGCAGTGAAAAAATGGCTCAGGCAGGCTTTGCCAGCAGTGAAGATGCACTTGCCTTTTACGAATTCACCAAGGACCAGTTGGGACATCACTGATTCGCATTTTCCTTTATGAGACACGCAGATATTGAAATATGAGTAAGGGACAAGCACGTCACATTGTGGCGTGTTTTCCATTGCCAATAGTTGAAGGAGGTTGGAACATGACAGAACGAATTCCGTGTATTCTGGAGGGGTGTGCCAATACCATTTTACCAGCAACGGCTGCCAGAACAGGAGGGTATTGCATGCCTTGCAAGCAGGAGATGGGGCGCGAGGAGCGCCAGAGATACATTGAAGCGAATCGACGTGACGTGAACTTGTATGCAGGGATCACAGACCCGGTCGAAATTTTGAAAATCATGCATGAACCTCAGGTTCGCGATCCACTAATTCGATATGTACCCTATGAACAATCCGAAGAACAGGTATATCTATCCTTGTCTGTAGAGCAACAAGATCAGATGAAGCGTTATGCGATGCAACAGATTCGTACAGGTGATGAAGATACAGGCAAAGACATTCTGGTATACCTTGTCTGCTACCATGATATATCGTTGACTGCCGAAATTCCTGAGCTGCTGGAGCAGGAGATCTATTATCCTGCCATTTTGTATAAAAGTGCCTCGGGTGAGGATCGTGAACGTCTCTTGCAGCAAGTGAACACCGATGATGAGAATCGGAACCACATATTGCTCATGCTGGCCCATATCGGAGATGATGTTGTCGTGCAACAGTTCCGGCAGTGGAGACAGTCTCCGCCATCTTGGGCGAGTGAATTGCACGTGGCACCTGAGCATTACACCACTGAAGCTGGTTGGGAGCTTACAAAAGACGGGCAGTGCAGGGAATTATTCACCACCCCAAGTTATTCACTCTATAAAGTAAAAGAGAGTGAAGGACCTAACGTGGAGTTAACTGGAGATTCACTCTCGGTGCTGAACCCTAGTAATAATTGCTGTCCATGGTGTGGCAATGCGTTAACCAGCTTAATTAATCTGGATGTTAAACATCCCGCTCTGAAGGACGTGTCTTGGCATGCCCAGCAACTTCAGATACGGACTTGCGTGATATGTAGCAGTTACGGTGTGGTTTACATGGAGCTAGACGCAGCAGGGGAACCGTTATGGAGTTTACATAATGTCATGCCTGTGGGTATGGATGAGATTGACCTGGACGACTATGGTAAACTTGCACCGGATGCGGGCCGGCAGTTTCGGATTGCGACTTCATCACGTCATGCATTCCATGCCAGTGAGTGGGCGATGGAGCCATCGCTATCTCAGGTCGGCGGCCATCCAGGATGGGTTCAAGATGCGGAGTACCCAACATGTCCATGCTGTTCCACGAGAATGAAGGCTGTCGCACAACTGGATTGGGGCGAGGTTGAGGAATATGGTGAGGGTATGTATTACATGTTCATATGTGAGCCGTGCCAGATGACCGCCGTATCGTACCAGCAATCTTGATGGCAGACTACAACAATAAGGGGCATCCCGAAGTTCTTGAACTTCATGGGGGTGCCCCTTCATGCTGTACCGCATCCATCTACAATTCCGCAGATGCCTGCTTTAACAAACCAGCCAACCACTCATAGTCCGGCGTATCTTTTTCCTTGAGTTTGATCGTTTTTCGTTCTTCCGGGCCTTCAAATATCCCATCGGGGAGATCGAGTCCAGTTGCATTGAAGATGGTGAAAGACATGGCTTGTTTGGAAGGCGAGATGACCGCAGCATACTTTCCGTTTTTCAAAAAATGAGGTTTCTTGTATTGCACGCGTTCCTGCACGTCAGGGATGGTATCATGCACCAACTGGCGCAATTGTTCAGCGACTTGTATTTGCCAGGGGATCTGAATCTGTTCAATAAACGCAGTAACTTCTGCATTCTTGGTCATACTTGTTCACCCTCCGTATGGATCTGATTGTGTGTTTCCCATTCTGGTCTTAGGATTCCCATCATCAAGCGGTCGTAACGCTTACCATCACGATATACAGCTGAGCGTGCCCGACCTTCCAACTGAAAACCAACCTTCTCATAGGAACGGATTGCTTTGGCATTGTAGGCGATGACATCAAGGCCAACCCTGTCCAGATTCATCTCATAGAATGCATATCGTAAAATAAGATTCAACGCTTCCGTGCCATATCCCTTGTTGCGATGTTTGGCAAGTCCGATGCCAATGGCAAGCTGTCCGCAGCGGTTGTTCCATTCAATGCTGTGAATGACGACAAAACCAATCAGTGTATCCTCTTGATGCGTGCGCAGTCTGAAGTAAACTTCCTTGTTCTTCGTTTCGCCCTCATCTTCCAACTGTTTCTCTGAATAGGGAATGGCAAGATCAGTATCCACATTCCGAAGGTACTCCGGGTCTTCGTTCCATTGCAGCATGGTCTGCACGTCTTCAGGACGTGGTGGCGTCATCTTTAATCGTTTGCTATAAAACAGGTTGTCCGTAGTTAGTGTCATAGGGGTCTCCTTTAAAATAGGTTAAGCTTGCTTCACCTTAGTTTCACATTTAACTCTATGTATATTTCGCAATAGACCTCGCCCCTTTGGCATCTGATAGCCTCATCATACTGGAAATTACAGGTGAATCACAATAGCGTCTTTCAGTGGATATAAGTAACCTCTTGTCATAAAACCTAACACGGTAGTAAGATGAAATGATTGATATACATTCAGTGATAAAACCAATAAAGATGTCGGCGGGAGTGGTACGTTATGGAGATCAAAGTGGATAATTTGAGTGGAGTCCAAGTTAAGGCTTTAATTGCGGAGCACTTGCAAGGGATGGCGGCAGATTCGCCTCCAGAGAGTATTCATGCGTTGAATCTGGATGGACTAAAGAAGCCCGAAATTACTTTCTGGTGTGCTTGGGAAGGGAACGACTTGCTCGGCTGCGGGGCTATCAAAGAACTTGACTCAGAGCATGCAGAGTTGAAATCGATGCGTACCTCTTCGGCTCATCTGAGAAAAGGCGTAGCAAGGAAGATTTTGGCCCATATTATGGGCGTTGCTGCAGACCGTGGCTATAAGCGAATTAGTCTGGAGACGGGCTCAATGGATTCGTTTATCCCGGCACGGAAGCTGTACGAAGACTTCGGATTTGAATATTGTGAACCATTTGCAGATTATACTTTGGACCCGAACAGCACGTTTATGACGAAAACAATCTAATTTGATCCGCATGAGAGAACCAGTATTCTGTTTTTTACAAGACGCTGGTTTTTTTATTTGCAACATATCATATATATTCAAGTTTGGAAAAAGAGTAGAATAAACTCAATGATGCAACATGGACCATGCTATGAAAAGGGTGGAGGGAGTCGTGGATGATATATTGGTTGGTTGATCATATGAATCCGCTGTTTGCCGTCTTGGTGTTATGTCCCATCATTGCTGTGTTGCTTGGAGTATGCAGTTATTTTGCCAAATGGTTTAGACTATGGGTAGCGCTGATTATTTCTTTTATGCTGCCTTTGTTGTATATCGCGAGTGATCTTTCAACATTGGGTAGTAACATAGGCGCTTGGTTCATCTATGGGGCAGTGTACAGTTTAATCAGCTGGATTGTACATAGATTGCTTCATGCGATTGTGGGGTATAAAACATAGGTTATGTCTCTAGAGGTTTGGGATGAATTGGTCATAAGGAACTTCTGGGCTGATTGATGGACAATAGGGTATACTGGACATTATGTCTATGAAACAAGATAGCATTACAGACGTTTTTTTACATCGGGAGGACTTGAATTGGCTCAGACAGAAGGAACACTACAGAAGAAGCTTAAACCAAGACACATCAGTTTTATGGCTATGGGTGGTGTCATTGGAACAGGAATTTTCAAAGGCAGTGCAGAGACGATTGGACTCGCGGGTCCGGGCGTGATTGTCACTTACATTTTTGCCGGATTATTGCTGCTGGTTGTTATGGCCGCGATGGCGGAGATGGCTACGGTGTACAAGAACAAAAATATGAAAGACTTCGTGCAGGAGGCATTTGGTAGCCGAGTATCCTTTGTTATGGGATGGATGTATTGCTTTCTGTGGTTATCGGTATGTGTCATTGAGGTGATTGCTGCCGGGAGTTTTTTACAGTATTGGTTCGCGGAAGTACCGCTGTGGATGCTGAGTCTGGCTTGTGCGGCGTTCATTATACTCGTTAATCTGTTAAGTGTAGGTGTGTTCGGGGAATTTGAGTTTTGGCTGGCCGGGATCAAAATTGCCATGATCATTATTTTTATCTTCCTGGGTGCAGGGTTGATCTTTGGTATTATCCCAAGTGATAACACGCCATATCTGCAGAATTATACGCAAGCAGGAGGCTTCTTCCCGAACGGATGGTCATCGATCTTCTCGGCACTGCTTGTGGTCATGTTCTCTTACGGGGGATCGGAGCTGATTGGTCTGACCCTGACCGAGACGGAAAATGCAGAAAAAGTGATGCCCAAAATCGTGGGCAATTTCATGCTCAGAATTATTCTGTTCTTCACCTTGCCGATTCTCATCATCTGTGGTCTTATCCCATGGAATGAAATTGGGCCGGAGAGCAGTCCGTTTGTACAGGTGCTTGCCTCTACAGGCCTGCCGGGAGCAGCACACATAATGAACTTTATTTTGGTGACGGCAGTTCTGTCTGCTGCGAATTCAGGTATCTATGGTGCATCCCGGATGATGCACTCCATGGCAGTGGGCGGGGAAGCTCCGAAGGCATTGTCACAGACCAATCGCAATGGTAGCCCTGTTAACACACTTCTGGTGTGCTCAGTAGTTTTGCTCGGAGGTTCCTTGCTTGGCCTGTTCGCGCAGGATCAACTTTTCCGCGTATTGCTCGCAGTTCCGGGGTTTGTCGTAATCCTTGTGTGGATCTGTATTGCCTCATCACAGTTGAAACTGCGGAAGAAATATCCGGTGCAACCGACCTTCAAAGTCTGGGGATTCCCTTACATAACCGGAGTCGTGGTACTATGTCTTAGTGTGATTGCGGTGATGTTTGTGTTTGATGAAGGTAATCGGTTCAGCATTAGCATCTGTCTTGCCGTACTCGCGTTGCTGATTATATGGTCCCTGATTCGATTCAGGAAGACGAATGGACGAACAGTTTAGTATTGGTGTTATATCAATGTGCGATAATACGTAACAAAGAACATCCCGGCGGTGGTATTCGAGCCGGGATGTTCTTTGTGTTAATAGTCTTTTGGTATTCAATCTATTGTCCTACATACTTATCCATAAAGTGATCTATTCTTTGGAAATAATCAGTCGGATAATGATTAATCGCATCAATGTGTTCCGTATTTTGAGGATACCATACTTCTGCATTGGGATTATTTTTCAAAGACTCATAGATCTTTTCTGTATTTTTATAACTTATTTGCTGATCCCCAGTACCGTGAATGAGCATAACGGGCTTGTCTTGCATTTTTTTAACCGCGTCCATAGGTGATACGGAATCAAGATCAACGTTAAAGACCCAATCGGCCATCCATGTTGATGTATAACTGAAAGGGAATGCAGGTAAACCTGAGAAGAATGGCAGGCCCTCTCTCAGAAATAAACCGGCATTACGAAATGGACTATCTGCAATTACAGCCTGGATATCATCACTTTCACTTGTGGCCAGTAGAGAAGTAGCAGCCCCCATAGAGAAGCCAATAACTCCAATATGGTCTCCTGCGTGATCTCTGGATTTTAGATAGTCTACAGCCCCAAGTAAATCGTATTTCTCATGTAGACCCAGCGTAATCAAATTTCCATCGGACTTACCCTGTGAGCTAAGATCAAAGGCCAGTACGTTATACCCCTTTGGAACGAAATGCTCTACCAACTTGGGAGTACGGCCTTTGACTAAACGATTACTCGTATACCCATGTACGACAATAATTGTTTTGTTACTTGCTGTGCCTGAAGATATACTCGCTGGAAAGAAAGTTCCTCGAATCGTATTATCATTTTTTAAACTCTCGAATTCGACTTCTTCGTAAGGTGTTTTCTCCATATTCAACTCGTAGCTGACATTGGTATCTCGTGGATGGTGTAATAACGTGTCTACTACTTTATAGGATACAAAGAATACAAGAGCCACAATGAGCACAAGTGCAATCCCCAGGCCCCATAACAGTCTCTTGTGTTTCTCCATGCGACCTTTAAATGTCAGAACGGGTGGTAAAGAGGGTTGACTCATTCAGATTCCTCCAGTGTGTCATCATGTTGTATTGGTGCAAACAGATAAAAGGCATGTCCCTTCAGATTCTCCCACTCAGGATGATGCAGAATGTCTTCCCCGAGAGTCAAGGCTACTCCATTCAAAAAGGAGATATAGCTCCGAGAGATCATTGCTGGAGAGAAACGTTTGTTGAACTCCCCCATGGATTGCCCCTTTGCATAGACAGCTTCAATCGTATCCGTCATTATTTTTATGCTTTCAAGGACTTTCTGTGTAAGTTCGGGGAATCTGGTTCGTTGCCCCAAGACAGATTGAGCGAGTCGCAACTCATTGGTGTAGAAGTAAATATGACTGAATTGTTCTTCTACCATGTTTTTAATCAACGTACCTGGTGTTCCTTTTTGTTGTAGAGAAGCAAGTGATTTCTTCTGAATATCATCAAGCGGTTCAAGTACAGCGGCATGGAACAGAGCTTCTTTGCTTGGAAAGTATTGAAAGATGGTTCCGGAAGTCACTCCTGCCGTCTTGGCGATAATAGCCGTGGTGGTATTGGAATATCCGCTCTCGGCAAACAGAATCACTGCTTCTTTCAAGATTCGTTTACGCCGTTCAAGTCTCTTTTCTTCATTAACGGGTCTGGCCAAATGAATTCTCCTCTCATCATTTCAATTTAATTAATTAACTGATCAATTAATTAATAATATATCCGAATTAATTCCGTATGGCAATAGTAAGTTGTTCATCATTTGCTGAAAGTATGCCTAGATGTAGTTTCTGCTAACAAAGCTACCACAGCCATGATAGCGTTTTATGGTAACCCAATATTTTCTTGCCTATTTCGACATATTCGTTTACTATTTTCCCATACATAGTGCTTCAAGCATGCGTTTTTTGGGTATTGCCTAGTCAAAAAGGCTTGGGTTCACGGGAGAGGAAGAGGAGCGGATGATCGGTTTTTTTAGGAAACGTTTGGTTGTACGCATTGTTGCAGTCGTTACACTGGCCATGACGATTATAGCCGTTGGCAGTATGCTGTTACAGGTGGCTAATATGAAGCTGGCTGCGCAGGAGGCCATATCGAGTTACAATATCCAGATTGCTCAGAGTTATGTGAATCAGCTGGATACAGCATCTTATGCCGAGTTTGCCAAGGACCCCAAGGAGAATGACGAATTCTTGAAGATTCGTGATGAACTGGATGACTTTCGCGTACGCATTGGTGCAATGTATGTGTATTTCGTCAAAATAGATGACAAAGGTACGCCACTTATTATGGTGGACGGCATGAAGGATGCAGATAAAGCCTCACCGATTAATGAAGTAACGGATGTCCCTCAGGAGGCTGTTCAGAAGCTGTTGCAGGGGCAACCAGCCAGTTCTTCCATCATTAACAATGAGGAGTATGGCAACTATATTTCCTCTTATGCTCCCATGCTGGATAGTAATGGCGCTGTAACAGGTGTAATTGGTATCGATACGGCAGTATCGGTGATCGGAAGTATTGAGTCAGATATTATGAAATCGAGTATTCCTTTTTATGCTTTGTTGCTTTTAATTACACTTATAGGCATTGCCGTTGTCATGTGGTTTATCGTAAGGGGACTGCGACCACTTCAACCGCTTAAGGCGAGTGTGGAAAAAATGGCAAAGGGTGAGCTTGCAGAAGCAAATCAAATTTTGACGTCATATCGTTTGCGGAGCCAGGATGAGATTGGAACAACATATCAAGCGATGATACATATGTCCGGGAATTTGAATAAAATTGTGAGTAACATGGTTGAAGGCGTAGCAGTAACCACAGATATTTTATCTGAATCAACGAAGGGATTTAATCGCAGTACCGAAGAGATGCTTGAGATGAGCAAGACGGTTGACCAATCTGTCGAACAGATTAGGCAAGGGGCACATACGCAGAAGCAGGGTGTGAGCGATAGTGCAAATGCGATGGAAGAGATTGCAAAAGGAATAACGGATATTTCCGAATCCTCGATGGTTGTATCGGATGCGGCAACAAGTGCACTTGCTACAGCGGAGTCTGGTAAACAGAGCATGACACTGATGAAAACACAGATGGAGAGCATCTCCAATGTTTCAGGTGAAGTTGTAGCAATGGTTCAGGTGCTGAACAACTACTCCCAGGAAATTGAGGGTGCCCTGCACACGGTTCGTGATTTTGCGAGTCAGACGAAGCTGCTTGCGCTTAATGCATCCATTGAGGCAGCACATGCAGGAGAACATGGGAAAGGTTTTGCGGTTGTGGCGGATGAAGTTCGGAAGCTTGCTGAGGCTTCAAGCACATCCATGGAACGGATCTCCGACTTGTTACTTCGAATTCAACAAGAATCACAGCAGATTGGCTCACAGATGGGGGTTGCCGCAACCGAGATTGGACAAGGTGTTACGATTACCAAAGAAGCGGAGCAAGCATTTGCTCATGTGGTTGATGCGTTCCAACTGGTGACCTGTCGCATTCAGGAAGTCTCCGCTGCCGCAGAGGAAATCTCGGCAGGATCGGAAGAGGCCGCAGCCTCCGTCAATACGATCTCGCAGATCTCAGCCGAGGTGTCGGATCATTCGGATGAAATCTATCGCTTGATGCGTGAACAGTCGGCCATGTTCAACAGGGTGGCGCAGACCTCCACCATGCTGGAGCAGCAGACGAATGAGATGAGCGAAGCCGTGCGCAAAGTTAAAGTATAGTTTGAGTAAGGTGTAGTAATAGTAACGCAAGAGGTAGTTAGACAAGAGTATAAAATATAGGTTGTTATGTGACTGTGAAAAGTAAAAAAAGTGTTCCGCTCTTGGAGAAGTTGGTGTTCATCCCAAACTTCCTTCAAAGGGTGGAGCACTTTTTTAGGTTGAAACTTTTCAATGATCCAGCTCTATCGCCTGTCTGAAGCGTTGGGCGAATCCTTAGCGGTATCAGTGTAGGGGATCGAGTCGTGGTAGAGCCGTTGTACCGTTGTGGAACATGTGAGTACTGTATCCAGGGTCGCTATAACCGTGTACTCAATTTGGATTTGTTGGACTGAATGGTGATCGTGGTTTTACGTTTCATTCTCCGCTCGCGGCTTGCGAGTTGCTGTTACCCAACACTAGGAATCATAACGGTAACAGATCGCCTTGCCACCGCTACTCTCGGAGCTGAATTCCTCATCCTCTGTAAATCCAAAACGCTCATACAAACGGATGGCATTGACCATCTGACCGCCCGTATATAAATACACTGTATTTTTGCCCATTTCTTTGGCAGAATCTACGCATTGCTGGAGCAATACTCTGGCAATCCCGTGACCTCTCCATTTTGGATCAACACCCAACAGCCGAATAAACGGATAATCGATTGGCAATTCAAAGTTGGGATAAGCCTTGCGCGCTGTTTCGAATAATTGAACTGTACCGACGATCTGATCATCAATCTTTGCGACCCATAATTGTGTCAGGTACGGATTAACCACAGACTCTCGAATATCTTTTAGGTAGGCCTCCCAGCGTTCATTTTGCTCAAAAGTCTCCCGATACTCGGCATAACTCGCAACAAGGATATCTACAATCTCTGGATGGTCTGCTTCTGTGGCAGGATGAATCGTAACGGCAGCCGTTGTCATTTTATAATTCTCCTTCTCTTATGGGTTAAGTATGGAATGTAGTTTCTTGCATTTTACCCTAACGGATTCAATCCGATTTATTCAAATTTTCTATAGTTAACTCAGTCATTTCTATAGATCATAGCGCATCAACGATTGAGCTGTGTGGAATACAGATGATTGCGATATTCGGTTGGCGTATTGCCTTCGTATTGCTTGAACATACGCAGGAACAGCTTGTAATCGGAGAAGCCGCACTGTCCGGCAATTTCTTTTACACTGGCATTGGTATTCAGCAGCAGCTGTTTTGCCCGGCGAATTCGTTCGGTGAGGATATAAGTTTTAAGTCCAGTACCTTTCTCGCGTTTCACCATTTTGGAGATATAGTCTTTATTAAAATTAAAATTTTCCGCAATCTGACTCACCGTGATGTTAGTATGCAGATGAATATCGACCCACTTGCAGATATGGTCCACAATTGCATTATGCGGGCGATAATCCGTCTCTATATTGCGCTCCAGCTCCTTGAACAACAGTAACAAAGCAGCGTTGGCTTCCTCTGGTGAGAAGGATGACACATGCAGCAACTGCTTGAATAACTGATTGGCCATGGAAGGCACCTGAATGGTGGCATGTGTCCTAAAGCGACTGAATTCTGCCTGCACGGCATCATAGTGAACCCAGTAGAAGCTGACGGGTGTTTCGCTGATCTGGTAGCCGTAATGGGTGCGACCGGCGCGCAGAAACAACAGATCGTTGGCACGAACTACATATTGTTCCTCTTCTTCCGCGATGTACATCTCACCTTCCAGCATCAAAATGATCTCGTGAACGGGCATGCTGCGTCTCATGTGGCTCCAGCTGCCTTCGGATATGAACTTGCCGCACAGGTAATGTTCCAGTCGGTTTTGCATAGGACGGATTTATCCACCTTTTCTTGGATTATGAGTCTGATGTAATTGTATTTTATTTGATAGTATGGGGATATTCAAGCTCTACAGTGGATTGAAGAGTATTAGTCATATGGATAATAAAACGGATTTTACCCCTCAAGAATCAATGGATATCTATTACATCCCGAGAAGGAGTGAGTGTAATGATTGATACGAAAAAAGGATTTCTGGGACCGGAGCATGTAGATCTGTTAAATGGTGTGTTCCAAACATCACAAGAGGTTGGAGAGCGTTATCTGTTATCGCTGGACATGGATCGATTCCTGGCTCCATGCTTCGAAGCCCATGGTTTACCTGCCCGAAAAGAACGCTATGCGGGATGGGAGGCACGCACCATCAGTGGACATTCCCTCGGACATTATCTGTCTGCCCTGGCTGTAACGTATCAGGCGACCGGGAATATGACGTTAAAAGAAAGACTGGATTATGCGGTCACCGAACTGGCGAGAATCCAGCAGACCACGGGGAGCGGGTACATCGGTGGTTTGTCCGAAGAACCTTTCCACATGGCTTTTCGAGCAGAGAATATCGGTGGATTCAATATCGGTGAATACTGGGTTCCCTGGTATAGTGTGCACAAAATCTATCGCGGGCTGATTGATGCATATAAACTCACTGGCAATAGACAGGCACTTGAGGTAGTTACTCGATTTGCAGATTGGGCAGTAGAAGGTTTGCTCCCGATGACAGAAGAACAGATCCAGACGATGCTTCAAAGTGAACACGGGGGCATGAATGAAGTATTTGCACATTTGTATGGGATTACCGGCAAAGCCTTATATCTTGAGATCGCTAACAAATTCACCCATCAATTGATCCTGAGACCCTTGGAGCATAAGCAAGACGATCTTCAAGGCAAACACGCCAATACGCAGATTCCCAAAGTAATCGGTGCAGCCGAAATCTACAACCAGGATCATACCCATGAGAGTTATCGGACCGCGGCGGAGTTTTTCTGGAATACTAC
This sequence comes from Paenibacillus polymyxa, assembly GCF_018614975.1. Taxonomy (GTDB): domain Bacteria; phylum Bacillota; class Bacilli; order Paenibacillales; family Paenibacillaceae; genus Paenibacillus; species Paenibacillus polymyxa_E. The sequence goes on from NZ_JAGGNR010000009.1 coordinate 46,833, forward strand.
GGTTCATCATCGTTCTTACGTATTTGGTGCGACGAGCATCTCGGAGCATTACGAAGCAAAGGGCATGGAGAGTCTGGGGATCAAAACAGGAGAGAGCTGTTGTACTCACAACATGATGCATTTAACGAAACAACTCTTCGCCTGGAATCACGATAGCGCCTACATGGACTATTATGAAAACGCCATCTACAATCACATCCTCGGCACGCAGGACCCCGATACGGGGAACAAAACGTATTTTGCATCAACGCTGCAAGGCCACTACAAAATCTATGGTACTCACGATACCGCCTGGTGGTGCTGCACAGGATCAGGCATGGAGAACCCGGGCAAATATGCCGAGGCGATTTATTTCGAGGATGAGCTGGACCTGTACGTCAACCTATATATCGCATCCCAGTTGGATTGGACGTCTCAGGGAATATCCCTGAAGCTCGAAACCGACTTTCCTTATTCGGAAAAGGTGACCCTGACGATCACCGGAGGCAACGCCTCGGCTCATCTAAGATTACGCGTACCCTCATGGCTGCAACAGCCAATGACGGCAACCGTCAACGGGGATACGGAACATCCGTATACACGGATGGAACCCGGCTATCTGTCCATCGACCGCACATGGTCTGCTGGCGATGTCATTACCATCACACTGCCGATGTCACTCCGCCAGTACACCTCCCGGGATGATGCCCATAAGGTGGCATTCCTGTACGGGCCAATAGTACTCGCCGGTGCACTGGGAAGCGAGGGTCTGCCCGAGGATACGATTGTGGACGAAACAGCACTGAATCCCAAGACTGCCCCCGTACCTGTGATCTGGACGGAGCAGGAGGATGTACGAGAGTGGATCAAGGTTGTAGATGCAGACACGTTAACATTTGAACTTAGCCAAGATGTCACTTCCACAGGCGAAGCCGTGAAGCTTATTCCGTTCTATGATGTGCATCACGAATTTTATACCGTGTACTGGCCGTTTAACGATGAAGGGGATGCGCTGGAGAAAGAGTTGAATGATATCACAATCGACAGGGTTCAGGCTGACGGTCAGCAGGATGAAATAGGACATCAACTGGATAGCAACTGCCGTGGTGAGCACTACAACGGTTCAACCACAGATGCCCGTAAGAAGTTGCATATGTGGCGAGAGGCTTTTGGCATCAGTGGGGCTTACTTTAGTTACCAACTGGCAGTGGATCGTGAAGCAACCAATTACCTATGTGTGGCCTATTGGGGCGGAGATCATTCCCCGTTTGAACGGGAAGGTACGTTATATGACAGACAATTCACCATTACTGTAGATGGAACACTCATTGGGGAGCAGCGAATTCATATGAACAAAATCGGCGAAGTGTTCTATGTGACCTATGATATTCCTGAGACCGTTACATCAGGCAAAGACAGCGTTACGGTAATGTTCCAGGCGAAAGGCGACAATGGTTGTGCCGGGAAAGTTGTAGAGGTACGCACCATGCGAACCAAACCGGATTCCATCTTTTCGTAATAAGAGGCATGATATGAAAAGGCGCAAACACAATGTTATAATGAAAATAAATTACGGTTAGGTGATAGAGGAGGTTGGAAGTGTGGCAAAACCCGATAATAAAGGTACTTATAACTTTCAGGATTGGTTAACTTGGGAGGGGGCATGGGAATTAATTAACGGCAAAGCTTTTAATATGTCTCCAGCACCCACTTCATTGCACCAGTTTATTGTGGGTGAGCTGCACTTCTCCTTACGGACTTTTTTTCAGAATCGAGAATGTTTCGTGTTTGTTGCTCCTTTTGATGTGTATTTTAGCGAAAATGAACAATATGACCTACCAGATCAAGTTGTACAGCCTGATTTATCGGTGGTGTGCTCCAAAGACCAGATATCCAAAAGTGGCTGTCACGGTGCACCTTCTTTAATTATCGAGGTGTTATCTCCTTCAACTGCGTTAAAGGATTTTAACGAAAAATTTAACTTGTATCAGAAATATGGCGTGAACGAATACTGGATTGTTGACCCCGGCAATCAAACCGTCCATGTATACACGCTGGAGGATGGCAGTTACCAGACCCGTCATCTGTATACAGAGCAGGAAACGATTATTTCCGTCGTATATCCTGACTTGCACATTCCGAGGGATTCGTTGTTCAAGCTCAGGTAGAGGAAACAAAAAAAGTGAACCAATACATAAGGGACGAAACCGGATGATCTCCGATTCGTCCTTTTTGCATTACTATTTTTCAGACAAGTCTTATATATAAAATGACACGCATAGCTATTTTTCACGTATTACCTGATAACATTTCATCTCCACAATCTGCTGTATCGTAGAACTCACTTTTTATGATTGACCACAACATTTCCTGCCAAGTTCCACGTTGTCCCTGAAAATATGAAATGGGATAAGCCCAAACCACGTATATTATGAGTATTCAAATATCCAATCATATCCACCTGAGAGCGTTAACATCATGTACAATAAGAATAAGTTGAACAGGAAAATGACGACATGAAGCTTCAATATTTAACATGAAAGGAGGTCGGATGATTGAACATGATTAAGTACATAAAATTGTTGGGATTAATCCTCGGTATTGTGGCTGTGAATGTTCTCGCATTCTCACCCGGCTTTATCGGGCTGAATTTCGAGGAGAGTGCATTCACAACGGCGCTATCCGTTACCATTCTGTTCGGTAGTGCAATGGCACTCTTGTATGGGAGTTACATTTTGCTGTTCAGACAGCCGGTAGTCCTGCCCGTGAAGCATATCGAAACACATGAAGATTATGTGGAAGCACTATCTTTTTATAGACGCATCAAAGTCCTCGAAGAAGATATCACGCTGGGGCTGTCCCAACTTAACCGGATGAAAAAGAAAAAAGAAACACTCCTGAATGTGCTTCATCAGCGGTTTGATCCCGGGGAACTGAGCTACAAGAAATTCGCTGCGGTCACATTGGAAGTGGAGAAGCTGTTATACCTGAACATCCGCAGTGTACTGAACCGGTTGAATGTATTTGATGAAGCCGACTATGCCAACATGATGAAATCCAAATCCTCCACACTTCCCCAGAAGCTTTTTCAGGAAAAAACCAAGGTATACAACGATTATCTGTCGTATGTGAAGAATGCACTACACACCAATGAGGAGATTTTGCTCAAGCTGGATCAGCTGTTACTGGAGATTTCACGGCTCGACAGCTTTGAAGCCGGAGATATTGAACAGATGCCTTGTATGCAGGAGATTGATCAATTAATCAAGCACACCAAATTATACAGACAGTGAGGGGTTGCTCGTATGGCCAAGAAGGGAAAGTTTTTTTTCATATCGATTGTAATGCTGGTACTTGTATTCGGTCTGGTCTATGCAGGGATTACACTGACGTCGAACTTTGGCAAGTCAACCACACAGGTGAGCACAGAGAATGCAGGTAAGGAGCTGGGTAAACTGTACGCGGACATTGCACCAGCGACGGCGGAGCCGGTCAAAGGACAGATTGATCTCGACCCTGTCGATGTGGCAGAATCACTGCCGGATATCTCCAAATTTGCAATTGCCGTAGAGAATACAACAAATGATTACGTCGAAATCTTCTCTTCCACAGAGAAGTCGGGCAGCGGGGTAGACGGTTGGTTAACCGAAGTGGGCGAGGAGTTCAACAAAGCGAACATTACCGTTGGTGGGAAAAAGGTGTCGGTCAAAATCCGCAACATCGCCTCCGGAACAGCGACCGATTATATCAAGTCGGGCAAGTATATGCCGGATGCATTTACACCTTCTAACGAACTGTGGGGCGAGATGGTTGAGGCTAGTGGGGTGAAGGTTCAGATGGTGTCCGAGCGACTGGTCGGGAACGTTCCGGGGATTGTCATTTCCAAAGCCAAGTATGACGCACTGGTTGATACGTACGGCTCCGTTAATGTAAAAACCGTAACTGAAGCCATTGCCAACAATGAACTCGCGATGGGATATACCGATCCATTTGCCAGCTCCACAGGGCTGAATTTCCTGGTGACCGCACTGAATACGTATGACAGCGCCAATCCGCTTGGTGAGAAGGCTATTGAGGGATTTGAGAAATTCCAGACCAATGTGCCGTTTACGGCCTCGACAACGATTCAAATGCGGGAGTCTGCCAAGTCTGGCAGACTGGATGCCTTTGTACTCGAATACCAGACGTATGTGAATACCGCTGATCTGAAGAGTGGATACGTCTTTACACCTTTTGGCGTGAGACATGATAGCCCGCTGTATGCATTGGGACAATTGCCGCAGAACAAACAGGAGATTATCCAGAAGTTCGCGGAATTCGTAACCCAGGCGAAGTACCAACAATCGGCGGAAGAGTTTGGCTTCAACGGTTTGCAGGACTACAAATCCGAACTGGCTACCGTGGATGGCGGCACGTTGCTGTCCGCGCAGAAAGTATGGAAAGAGAAGAAGAACGGCAGCAAACCGATTGCCGCTGTGTTCGTGACGGATGTATCCGGAAGTATGGACGGCGAACCGCTTAACCGACTGAAGGAGTCCCTGCGCAAAGGTCAGAAGTACCTGGGCACCGAGAACAGTATTGGATTAGTTTCTTACTCCAGCGGCGTAACCGTGAATCTGCCGATTGCCAAGTATGATACGAACCAGCAGTCCATGTTTGTTGGTACAGTTGATAGTCTGCAAGCTGGCGGTGGTACGGCGACCTTTGATGGAATCGTAGTGGCGATGAAGATGCTGGAAGATTATATGGCTGCTGATCCAAACGTGAAGCCGTTGATTTTTGTCCTGAGTGATGGCGAGACCAACGAAGGTCACACCCTCAAGGATATTCGGGATCTGGTTGAAACGTACAAAGTGCCAATCTATACGATTGGCTACAACGCGGACATCAAGGCTTTGGAAAGCATCTCCAGCATTAACGAGGCTGCAAGCATCAATGCCGATACCGACGATGTCGTGTACAAGATCGGAAACCTGTTTAACGTACAGATGTAAATTTAAAGGGGGAACTGTAGATGTCATTTTCAATGGAAATACCGAGCCAGAAGGAAATTCAGAAGGTGATCGAAGAAGAAGTGAAACCGGTGCCCGCCGAGGTCGCGGAGCTTCAACAAGTGGCAAATGCCAACGTAGAGATGATCATGACACTGGATCTCGAATCCCTGGAGAAACGCAAAGAGATTTTGCAATCCATAGACGGCTTTGGCATGAACACGATGAGATCCTCTTCCGAGAAAAACGCCTTGCTTCAAGTCTCCGTTGGACATCTGTCCAAGACAGGAGACGAGGGCGGTCAGGTCGCCAAAGGCTTGACTGAGCTGCATATGCAACTGAAGGATCTCGACCCGAGCGTGGTCGACTTTGCCAAGACCGGTTTCCTTGGGAAATTGTTCAATCCGCTTCGCGCCTATTTCCTGAAATACCAGAAGGCGGACGCAGTCATCGCTGACATCGTAACCTCTTTGGATAAAGGCAGGTCCACCCTGCGTAACGATAATACGACCCTTGAGATCGAACAGCAGAACCTGCGGGAGCTCACCAAAAGATTGCAAAAGGAAATCCAGCTTGGCGTGCTCATGGATGAGTCCATCGACGCGCAGATTGAAGCCGCCAAGGTCCGCAATGAGGACCCCGAGAAAGTTCGTTTTATTACAGAAGAAGTGCTGTTCCCGCTCCGTCAGCGGGTGATGGATCTGCAGCAGATGTTGGTCGTGAACCAGCAGGGCATCATGGCGATTGAAGTAGTCATCCGCAATAATAAGGAACTGATCCGAGGGGTAGACCGGGCAAAGAATGTAACGATCTCGGCATTGAAAATTGCCGTTACTGTAGCAAGTGCTTTGTATAATCAGAAGATTGTATTGCAGAAGATTGAATTGCTGAACCAGACAACCAACGATCTGATCGCCGGAACATCCAAGATGCTCAAGGATCAGGGGATTGCCATCCAAAAGCAGGCGTATGAAGCCAGCATCTCCGTGGATACGATGAAACAGGCGTTCACCGATGTGCTGTCAGCGCTCGATTCAATCAGTCTTTATAAGCAGGAGGCTTTGCCAAGAATGCGTGAGACGATTAATCAGTTCCGTGAACTTGCGGATACCGGCGAGCAGCAGATTCAGCGGTTGGAGAAAGGGCAGAAGCTGGGGCTGTAATTAAAACATTTATTATAACGAACCAAGCGACCATTCCCTATTCATCATTTGGGGATGGTCGCTTTTAGGATTTGAATGATGATCGGTGCTAAGTTGATATCTGATCTAGGTATTGTTCGAATTCCTTATAGGGAAGAATGACGATTTGAAATTCTCAGTTTCTCAACACGACATTGTCAGGCTTGTAATGAATGATCTTAAATAATTCCTCGGCCATGTAGGCGGGGCTGTGCTTGAATTCCTGACGAATCCACTCCATGATCATGCCGAATATCGCATGAGATTGGTAGCTTGCCAATATTTCATGGTTGATATGCTGCGGGAAGATGTGGTTCAGATCCTGTAAAGCCAGATCCCGAAGAACATCACAGATCATGCGCTGAAAGTTGGAGGAGGCCTCAGATTTCACAACCAATGTGTAGAATTGTGCGTGTTGGTGCACATGCTCAAATATAGTGATCGCCGAAGACGGCATCAGATTAACCTCAAACTCTTCCTTATCCTGATAAGGTTTGCGGAAAGAAGTCACCAGATCCTGAATCACATCATTGATGATCTCATTGAACAGGTCTTCCTTGTACTGATAATGCCTGTAAAATGTACCTCTGTTCAGGTCGGCTCGCTGCACAATATCCGTAATCGATATTTCTTTAAAGGGATGTTTTTGCATCAAATGGATGAGTGCATGCTTCAGTGCAGCTTTTGATTTCTTGATTCTTCGGTCCATTGAATTCGGAGTTTCAGACATCTATTTTCCTCCTCGCTATATAAGTTGAACTAAAGCATATTTACACTGATCACTTCGATGACAGAACAACCTTCCGATCACTGTTATCCCCAGATTTTTTGATTCCTTTTATAAATGGTAAATCCGGGGATAAAGGCGAAGTTTATGCTTCCGATGCAGCTTTCTTTCAGAAAGCTTTTAGACGAACGCTTCGCTTCTTCAGGTTATTTCTGTCCTCTCCGTTTCGTGTAAATGTTTAGTTCAATCTCTATAGTTCACTTTATTAATTAAAGTACATTTGGGCTTAGTAGTGTTGTTTAACGTACAACTGGGCAAGCTTTTACTGATTGAAGTGAAACGCTATGACTTATTATACTAAGGATAAGAGTTAATGAACATTTGTTTGTTAACTTATTGTAAACGAATACACAAAGGAGGATACATGGAATGAAACTTCAAGATAAAGTTGCAGTTGTTACAGGGGCTGGTTCAGGTATGGGGAAAGCAATTGCCACGTTGTATGCTCAAGAAGGGGCGAAAGTTGTTGTATCGGATATTAACGAGGAATCCGCACAAGCGGTAGTAAATGATATTAAAGCTCAGGGCGGAGAAGCGATTGTCGTCCTGGCCAATGTAGCCAAAGAAGAAGATGTGCAAAATCTGATCGATACGACGGTGAGCACATATGGTACAGTGGATATTCTGATTAACAATGCAGGAATTATGGATGGCATGGAGCCGGCAGCAGATGTAACGGATGAGAAGTGGGAGAGATTGTTCGCTGTGAACACAACCAGTGTGATGCGGACAACGCGTAAAGTATTGCCGATCTTCCTGGAAAAACAAAAAGGTGTCATCGTGAACATTGCTTCAGCAGGTGGATTGCACGGCGGACGTGCAGGCGCAGCCTATACAGCTTCCAAACATGCGGTCGTAGGCTTCACCAAAAATACAGGATACATGTATGCTGAGCAAGGCATTCGCTGTAATGCGATTGCTCCAGGAGCCGTGGCAACCAATATCAGCACCTCCATGACTGGCATTAGTCCATACGGTGCAGGGCGACAACAGCTGGGCATGGCAACCAACCCACGCATTGGGACGAGCGAAGAGATCGCCAAAGTGGCCCTGTTCCTCGGATCGGACGAGGCCAGCTTCGTGAACGGAACTGTCGTTACAGCAGATGCTGGCTGGAGCTCTTACTAATCCTTTCAAGTGCAGTCGAGCATGGAGTACGGAAATAGTGTGTGAATTAAGGAAGCCGCATGAGGATATGCGGCTTCTTTTTTTTACACCTATGCACCTACATACTGTGGAGAATAACAGTTCATAGTTCGTGTAGGACAAACGTTTGCATTACTACACGGATACTCGAAATGAATCAATCTGAGGGTGGCTTTGGCTTGGAAAAGAGTGAGGATTCACGCACGATCAGACGATGGGGGATAATGACCGGATTATGAGGCTGTGGTTCCCCGCTTAGAATTTTCAACAAGACCTGAACGGCTGTATAGCCCAGCTGATAGGTTCCGATATCTATAGAGCTTAGTGGGGGTGAAGCCAGTTCAGATAACGCAATATTGTTAAAACTGACCACGCTGATATCTTCAGGCACCAGATAATGAAGCTCGGCAAGAGCTCTCAATACTCCGAAGGCCACATTGTCATCAATGACAACGATTGCGGTGGGTCTGTCCGGCAAGGACATGAACAGCGACATCGCCCTGAATCCACTTTCCTGTAGAAATTCGCCTTCCACGATCCAGTCACTATCGGCATCCAGCCCGGCTTGGGCAAGCGCTTTTTGGTATCCTAACATGCGATCATGCGATAACGTAATGTCCGGTGGACCGCTGACAAATCCAATTCGAGTATGTCCCTGAGCGATCAGATGATGAGTCGCATCATAAGCGGTCTGCACATTGTCGTTGTCCACCATGGGGGCATTTGGATGAGCTTCACTGCGACCGATTAACACAAAAGGAAACTTTTCCGCTTCCAAAAAAGAAATGATGGGATCATCTCGTTTGGACCCAAGCAGCAGAATACCATCCACTCTACGGCCATGCACAAGGCGTGATATCGCGTGCAGTTCATTGTCTGATGATGTTTCGGTTGTTAGCAGCAATTCGTAATTCATACGGGTGGCATGTGCAATAATACCTCGCAGCAGTTCCCCGAAAAAGTAATTCTGAAACAACTCTTCTGCAGGACGTGGAAGCATAATGCCAAGGGTATGTGTTGTTTTGGAAACCAGGCTCTTCGCGATGATGTTGGGATGGTAGTTCAATTCTTTCATAATTTGCTTCACCTTGAGAGACGTCTTGGTGCTGATTCTGGGATGGTTGGAAATCACCCGTGACACTGTAGAAGGGGAAACACCCGCCAATTTGGCAATATCCTTGATCGTAATCATGTAAAAAATCCCTTCTGAACAATCGTATAAATATTCTCCTATGGTAATCCAAAGGATACGAGAAATCAATTGCTAACTGCCGAGTAAGGGATGCATACGAAGTAAAATAAAGGAAGAAAGAGTCTGAACAAGGAAACAGGAAATTACTGTAGGTAGAAGAAGGAAATTGGTTGAAATTGAGCAAATATGGATTGTGCAAACGTTTGTGCAAATAAAGTTCGTTATTGTATGATGTGATTGTTATTATAGCGCTTACATCGGTGGATTTACATACTTCTTGACTTGTTTACCCCTACATATTGAACGGAAAGGTCATCTTGTCTTCCATTTGAGCAAACGTTTGTACAAAAGAGAATATGGGATGCAAAACCTGACAACATACGCAGACAAAAGGGTGAAAAGCGCGAACTTTGTTGGACCAAGCAGAGGGAAGGGGACATTTTACATGAGAAAATGGCAAGGGGCAACATTGTCCGTCATGATGGCTTTTACACTGGCTGCGTGCGGGGCTGGAGGCGGAAGTCCATCTCCAACTACGGCAGGTGAGAATCCGGAGGAAGTTGTAGAGCTGACAGCCGAGAACCTTCAGCCTGAAGAAGGGGCAACCCTGGTGATCTGGGAGGATAAAAATCAAAGCAGCTTTATTGAGCAAAGAGCCAAAAAATTCGAAGAGAAGTATGGGGTAACGGTCAAAATGGAGGAATTACCTCCAACCGATCAGGTAACCAAACTAACGACGGATGGCCCGGCGGGTCTGGCGGCAGATGTCGTTGTTTTCCCACACGATAAGATTGGTAGCGCTTCAGAGGCGGGACTTATTCTGCCCAATGACATATTCGAAGCAGAGACCGTAGAGAACACCAGCGACAACGCACTGAAGGCGGTGACGTTCAAGGATATCCTGTACGGCTATCCGTACAGCGTGGAAACCTATGCTCTCTTTTACAACAAAGCATTGTATCCAGAAGCTCCGAAAAACTTTGATGAGATTATCAGTTTCGCCAAAACGTTCAATAATGTGAAATCCAATCAGTATGCGCTAATGTGGGAATTGCAGCAATTTTACTATAACTATGCATTCCTGGCTTCACAGGGCGGTTATATTTTTGGAGACAACGGGATGGACAGCGCGGATCTCGGTCTGAATAACGAAGGAGCCCAGAAGGGTGGACAGTTCTTGCAGACACTGAAGTCGGAAGTGCTGCCACTTAAGATGGGCGATGTGAACTATGACATCAAAAAAGGATTATTCTCCAGCGGCAAGCTGGCGATGGACATTAACGGTCCGTGGACCATTGCCGATTATCGCAATGCAGGTATTGATTTTGGCGTTGCTCCGCTTCCGGCAATTGATGGCAAACCGATGACCTCCTTCTCAGGTGTTAAAGCCTATTATGTGAATGCATTTACACAATACCCGAATGCGTCGAAGCTCTTGGCAGCGTTCCTTTCCAATGAAGAGGCCCAGATGGAGAACTTTGACCTGAACGGTACACTTCCTGCGAACAAAAACGTAGCTGCTGATCCGAAGCTGCAGGAGGACTCGATCAACAAGGCCTTCCTGGAGCAATTCAACAACTCTACGCCAATGCCTTCGCTTCCTGCCATGGACAGCGTATGGGGACCGATCACGTCGGCCATTACGGATATCTGGGATACCGATAAGGACGTGAAGGCATCGCTGGATAATGCAGTGAAGCAGATCCAGGAAAGCCTTGCAACCGTCCAATAGAGACGAAAGACCAGGTTAGCAATAGGCGGGGAGGAGAGAGCGAATGCAACAGCAGCATGTCCCGGTGCCCGTTGGACCGAACAGGGAAAGACAACACCGGATGACAGCGGCCATATGTTCCATCATTCTGCAAGGTCTTGGACAGCTGTACAATCGACAGTGGATTAAGGGTATTTGTCTATTGTTACTGGAGGGGGCAGGGCTTGCTTACCTGCTTCCTCGTCTATCACAGGCTGTATGGGGCATATGGACACTGGGTGAAAATACACAGCGTTTTGTCAAAGTGAATGGGTCCACCGTACTTCAAAGGGGAGACCATTCCATCTTTTTACTGCTTGATGGCATTATCGTACTGCTGGTGTTTTTTGTGTTTATTCTGATCTACATTCTCAATATTCGGGATGCGTACGTCACGGGACTTGCAAGAGAGGAAGGGAAGAAGACCCTGGGCGCAGCGGCTTCGCTTCGAGACATGATGGACAAAAACTTTCCCTACCTGTTTCTGTCCATCCCGGCACTGGGCATTCTTTTCTTCACCGTTATGCCCATCCTGTTTACGATCACGATTGCATTTACCAACTATTCAGCCCCGGACCATATTCCGCCAGCCAAACTCGTGGACTGGGTAGGCTTCAAGACGTTCAGCGATCTGATACAGCTGAAATCGTGGAGTCAGACATTCTATGGCGTGCTCACTTGGACGGTCATCTGGGCCATCCTGGCTACAGTCACCACCTATTTTGGCGGCGTGCTTGTGGCACTGTTGATTGAACAGCGTGGCATACGCTTCAAGAAGCTGTGGCGGACCATTTTCATTCTGCCTTATGCGATCCCGCAGATCATCTCCCTGCTGCTCATGCGTAATCTGTTCAATGGTCAGTTTGGTCCAATCAATACGTATATGAGAGCGTTTGGACTTGAGGGTTTACCCTGGCTGACAGACCCGTTCTGGGCCAAAGTCACTGTCGTTGTTGTCAACATGTGGATCGGCATACCCGTCAGTATGGTGCTGATTTTGGGTGTATTAACGGCCATCCCTCGTGATCTCTACGAGGCTGCGGAAGTGGATGGAGCATCTGCATTCCAGAAATTCCGGATCATTACGATGCCGTTCATTCTTTTTGCCACGACCCCGGTACTCATCATGCAGTTCGCCGGAAACTTCAACAACTTCAACGTTATCTTCCTGCTCACCAACGGGAATCCGCTACGGGGGGACTACCAGTATGCAGGGGCGACCGACCTGTTGGTAACCTGGCTCTACAAGCTCACGCTCGACAATAACAAATTCAACATGGCTTCAGCGGTAGGAATTATCATCTTCCTCATTATCGCTTCATTTTCCATCTGGAACTTCCGCCGCTCCAAATCATTCAAGGAGGAGGACATGATTCAATGAAGACACGCAACAATCCGATACGTTTGGCGCTGAGTTATGTGTTGTTGGTGATCATCGCCGTTGTCTCCATCTATCCGGTGCTCTGGATCTTTCTCTCTTCCCTGAGACCTGGTGCGGCATTGTTTAGTGAACGGTTATGGCCAGAAGCTTTTACGCTGACCCATTACGGCGAGCTGTTCAATAACCCGTCCTTTATGTACGGCAGATGGTATATGAATACGTTGAAAATTGCCTTTTTCACGATGATCTTCTCCACGTTGATGGTGACGCTCGGGATGTATGCCTTGTCCCGCTTCCGCTTCCGTGGACGTAAAACAATTCTCTCCACTATGCTAATTCTCGGCATGTTCCCAAGCTTTATGAGCATGATTGCAATCTATATCATTTTGCTGCAAATTAAATTACTCGACACCCATGCTGCACTTATCCTGGTCTATTCATCAGGGGCGGTACTGGGCGGATTTATCGTCAAAGGTTTCTTTGACACCATCCCGCGTAGTCTGGACGAAGCAGCCCGCATGGATGGTGCAAGTCATCTGCGTGTATTTACCAGCATCATCCTGCCCTTATCCAAGCCGATGCTAACTTATGTGGCACTAACCAGTTTCACGGGTGCATGGATGGACTTTATCTTCGCTCGATTGGTGCTGAGGACAAAGGAGAACTGGACGCTTGCGGTAGGCATGTGGGACCTGGTCAACCGGTACCAGGACAGTAACTTTACGATGTTTGCTGCGGGTGCAGTTCTGATCGCCATCCCAATCACACTGCTGTTTGTTTTCCTGCAACGATTCCTTGTTCAGGGGCTGACGGCGGGAGCTTCGAAAGGGTAATCCTGTGCCATAACAGCATAGTCAGTCGCGATCCCTGCGGCACTCCAACCAGGCAATTCCGTAATGTCATGTCTTTATCGACTGGCGCTACTGCGGAAGTGCCTGGTTCTGTATGGGCTCGAATGATGATAAGGGAGGAACGTGATGTATGGGCATGAACCCGTCCAGTGAGCCCGAGATTATCGGATACCCAGATGGACAAGCTGCATTGCATAATACTAAAGCTCCGCCAACACTTTGGCACAATGTTACCTTTCGAAGGATTTTGTACGGCTATGGCATCTCGGTCTTCGGGGATTGCTTCAATGGGATTGCGATCAGCTTGTGGGTGTTACAGACCACAGGCAGTGCGAAGAGCATGGCAGCCGTACAGGTCTGCAATATGGCCGTCAGTTTTCTGTTTGGATCGGTTGCGGGTACGGTTGCAGACCGATTGGATCGCAGGAAGCTGATGCTGGCCTCGGATGTATTCCGCGGTGTGATGGCTGTGCTGATTGCAATTAGCCTGTTCGGTTGGCATGCTCCGTTTCCGGTGGTGCTGCTGTTGCTCTCATTCTCCATGTTTTCAAGTCTGTTTCAGGCACCTGCATTCCACGCCTCTGTAGCAAGTATGGTGGGCAGGGAGCATATTCAACAAGCAACCGGAACCATTCATATGGTGGATAATCTTGCCCGAATCAGTGGACTAGCTGCAGCTGGGATTGCTGTTGCTGCATTTGGCGGATTCGTCGCCATATTAATTACAGGGGCAACCTTTCTGTTGTCCGCAGTGTGTGTGCTGATGGCGGGCCGCTTTCCAGAGGTACAGCGCTCCGTTAATCAGCAGACCACGTTTGCTCAGGAGTGGCGCAGTTCGTTTGGCTACATCTATCGCAATCATCTGATTCGATCGATTGTATTGCTTAATCCCGTACTGATTTTGTTTTTCATGTCGGCCATGATGCTGGTTCAAGTGATGGCGGTTAAGGTATGGGAGGCGAATCCGGTACAGTTTGGATTAATTGAAACCTGTATTCCACTTGGATATATGATTGGCTCTGCACTGCTGATTGCTTCGGGGAAACGATTGAAGCGAAGAGGGAGATGGGTATTTATCGGTCTGATTGTGTTGGGGCCACTCTATATTTTTTTGGCGAATGTATCCTCGCCAATCATGGCGTTGCCGTTCATCGTGGGCGGAGGTGCGATGTTCGCGTGCTGTACGATGCTCACCCAGATTATGCTGAGGACAGCTGTTCCAGACGAGTTGCAAGGAAGAGTCTATGGCGTAGTTGGAACAATCACCAGTACAGCGCCTATTCTGGGATTGACTGTTGTCTCCGTATTGGCAGATCAGTGGGGGGCAGCTTCTGTGTTGCAAGGCGTGGGCATATTGCTGCTGGCCACAGGTATTCTGGCAGCCACAACATTGAAGTCGATCCGAACCTATCATTAGAAATGTGAGAAATTTATATAGTATAATCCAATAGCAAAACCCGGAGCACACGCTGCGTTAGCGTAACTCCGGGTTAGCTTGTGGACAGAAAATTCTATTGCCAGTTTACATTTACAGTCGCAGTACCGCTGGTTGGTGTGGTGAATGTGTGGTTGGAACCACCTTCCCACGTAATGGTTGCCCCATTTTTCTTGAAAAATTTGAACTCCAGTTGTTTTCCAGCGGGCACGCTCACATCATAGTACCAAGTTGGGTAGGCATGGATAACTTGATTGAATGCAGGTCCAATAGCTGTTGTGCCCGTACTCCAGTTGCCGAGTTCTGCCACGTTACCTGTCAGATAGATGTTCTGACCCAGTGTGGTGGAAGCATTGTTAATGACGAATCGTACAGTGACCTGATCACCCGTAAGGATGGTGAAGTTGTTATACGCATTACTGTTGACGCCATTCGCAGCTACTTTCACAGCATAATTGCCTGCGGCAACAGCTGGGATCGTCACTTTGATCTGTGTATCTTCCCACGATGTGATCGCTGAACCGGTTACGGCTAATGTACCGAAGTATACCGTGCCTTTGGTGGAACCGAATCCACGTCCACTAATGGTAACGACATTACCCGGTTTGCCCATCACCGGACCTACATGTCCGATGGTCGGTGTTGTTTCACTCGTTGTATATTGCCATACCGCTGTTGCTCCGGCAGCCAGCGTGAATGAAGAGACGGTACCATTGGTGGAAGTGATGTTATTACCGTTCAGTGCGCCGCCCAGTACATCGGTGTAGTTGCCTGTTGGCAGTGAAGTGCTTAGATTTGTGATGCTTGCTGGTGTGGAGAGATTACGGTTCACAGCGACCACGGCTACGCTTTTACCAAATTTGCGTTCATAGACATACACATCATTATTGATCCAGCGTTGCTGAGTGGAGCCATAGGCGATTGCCGGATTGGATTTGCGCAAAGGGGCCAGCTTGCTGATGACATTGAAGGCCGTTGTTGTTTTGGAGAAAGAAGGCATTTTGGCCCGATTATCAGGGTCTCCGTTACCTGTCAGATACTGCTCGGTACCATAATAGATGGCAGGTACGCCGCGTGAAGTCAGCGTGAAAGCCAGCGCTTGTTCCAGACGACGGTTGTTGACGGCACTTGTTTTGAACCGGTCCATATCATGGTTGTCGATGAACGTAACTTGATCATTCACCTGATTGTAATCCGCCGCTGTGCCTGTAATCATCGAATCCAGAGCATACATGTTGGATGTGTTATCCCGGAAGACGTCACGCACGGCAGAGTTAAAGCGAAAATCGAGCAGGCTCATCCCGGATTCGTTGGCAAATTCCGTGTTATCCGCATCCGATGCAGCAGATCCCAGGAACCATTCACCGAAGGTGAATACGGGTTTATGTGCATAGATGGAGGACATCCAGCTCTTTTGCCAGCCGAGAGGCATATGTTTCACCGCATCAACGCGAATACCATCCACGCCCATATCAAGCCATAGCTTGATCGCGTCTTTGAAATATTGATCAATGGTACTGTTATTGTGATTCAGGTCAGCCAGGTCATAGAGGTTTTTGTAGATACCATTCTCCAGAGAGGAAAAATCGGAGCCGCCGTTGTGATGGAAGTAACCATTCGTATCATTCGTATATCCGCCAACAAGATTACCATTATCGTATAACTTGCCATTCTCAGCAAAGGACGTATCGGTTTCCATGGCAGGAGACGTATGGTTCGGTGCAAAGTCAATTACGATCTTGATGCCTTTGGCATGAGCGGTTGTAATCAGATTTTGAAAGTCAGCCATCGTTCCGAAATACGGATTGGTCTTCTTGAAATCACGTGCCCAGTAGCCATGATAAGCTGTGTTGATTACGCCGCCATAGTTGATCGTGGCGAAGATATTCTCAACCGGCTGGGAGATCCACAATGCTGTAACGCCCAGATCGCTGAAATAGTTATCGTTGATTTTGTTGATCAGACCCTGCCAGTCACCTCCGCAATACAACTTCAGGTTGCTACATGTAGCATCGTAGGCAGCTCCGGTGGGATTGTTGGAAGGATTGCCGTCCAGGAAGCGGTCCGTAAAGATCTGATAGATGACGTCTGTACTAAAGTTCTGCTTGTTGGTAACCGCGGTATCTGCATCGGCATAGATCGCGGAAGCAGGCAGATAGGGAAGTGCGCCCCCTGCCAGTAAACTGAGTGTCAGTGTGGTGCTGAGGAGTACGCGTTTGGCCATTTGAAACATAGTAATCCACCCTTCTCGTGAATGTAGTAGTTTAGATAAACAACCAACCTGGCTCTTGAATAATAGCGCTTTCAGTACAACGTAATGATACGCAGTGGATTGAAGACTTCCCTCCTTTTGACACGCCAACAACCCCGGCATCTCCTTCGGGAGTTACCGGGGTTGTCCTAAACCGCTCAGGTTTAAAAGCATGGCCCTCGAGTTATGATCACAACGTTATCGTAAGAAATATTGGATCTTATGTCAATAATTTTTTTGAGAGTATTTATTTTCTATTTTTATGTTTACAAAAGCATGTCCGGGGATTTAAACTATTCGCAGATTCACAATATAAGGGCTATGTATCCCGGGACACTTACGTGTGTTCTGGGACAACCCCGTCTCTTCTGAGGCGGGGTTATTTGCATTATGCAGTCGAATCGGGAAAAGAGAGGCGGTTGATAATCGTTGAGTACCCATTCTGTCATCGAATGTTTGGAAGGCATTCAGGCGTCGCGACTGGGCAATATCCGCAACATTTATGTGTACCTCCCGCCCGGTTACCATGAGCAGACAGCTCGGCATTATCCGGTTCTGTACGTTCATGCGGGGCAGCGGGCTTTTGGTCCATCCGGGCCAGGCAATGAAACATGGAATATGGATCAGGCAGCAGACGCTCTTATCTCCTCCGGGCAGATTGAATCACTGATTATTGTCGGCATTACACATGTCCGTCCAGTCACGCACAACGAATTCTACCACTTCATTGCTCCTGAGAGAGAGGCCGTGAGTGTGGGGTGCTCAGGCATCGCCTATGAGCATTTCATCATTCATGAGCTCAAACCGCTCATTGATCATCGATATCGGACGCTGTCGGACAAGTCAAATACCGGGTTGTTAGGTTCATCTGCCGCGGCGCTTTGTACACTGCACATGGGTATGCGAAATCCGGATGTGTTCGGAAAACTGATCATGATGTCGCCATTCTATGTGGATGTGCAGCTGGACGAAACGTTGGAAAGCGGACTGTTGGAAGAAAACATGTATCGCTTGCCAGAGGAGATGCCCAACGTTCGAATCTGGATGGATATTGGGGATACGGAAGGTCTGTTTCTGCCTTCACAGGTCCGAAGGGTGGCTCATCAATTGCATGAACGGGGAGTCAGATCGGGTGAGGAGTTGGCATTTCTCGAACAGCCGAATGCATGTCACCAGGAAGGCGACTGGGGAGCACGCGTTCACCTCCCGTTACTGTACATGTTCGGTCACGTGGGTAAGCCATCTTCGCTCGAACTGCTTGGTAGGGATGTCATCGGGCTACAGGGTGGAATGAATGTCTGCATTAATGCACGTATTCATTACGAAAGCGGATTGGTTCAGAGTCTGCTGCAAGGGAACTATTCATCGAGTGCCCCGGATGTACTTCAGGTTCTTACGAGTGGGGAGCTGGTTCCTGTCGGTATTGGAAGTGCATCCATCACGCTGACTGTGGGGGAACTGTCTGCTACACGCATCTATACGGTCATTCCTGAATTGTCTACGCACGTAGAGGTCTCCATTCGTGCAGAGGTAGCTCCCGACGAAGAGTCGGAGGAAACGATATATGGCGGGATGGGCATGAAGCTTGTCCGTTCCGGTGAAGGTCGATATGAGGGGAGTTACCGAGTCCCGCGTGATAGTGGGTTCTCCTTCCGGTTTACTCGTGGTTTCCGTCGTTTCGAGACCGATGTCGATGGCAAACCTATGGCCAATCGGGTACTTCGAGCGACAGATGATATGTCTGTGCATTACCTAATCCAATCCTGGGGCAGTACGTCAGCCAAAATGGGAACAGGAGGCCCAAAATGATCATTCCTTCATTCGCTCCAGTGCTGGATATTCCCTATTATTATCCCTGCAATTTTCCTCTGATTCATGAAGTGCTCCATCGACAAGGATCCATCACAAGTCTGGCATTGCTGGCGGCAAGTCGGTTGTACAGCCTTCCTTCGTGCGGGGATAACGGACTGGTGAAGCCTTATTTTCACAAACTGGATTATGTAGAGCCCATCTGGGAGATGTATGGTCAGCGACAGCTGGACAGCTTCGAGGAAGGCAAGACGCAGATCCGGCAGCATATTGGCGAAGGTGAGCTTTTTCTGGCTACAGGAACCAGTTATCATCTGCCTTACTGTGAGGATTATCTGAATCCCGAGTACATTCGCAAACACGTGAAGCAAGGCTCCCGACTACATCTGGTAGACCACTGGATTGCCGTATATGGTTTGGAAGATGAGCATGTCCATGTCTATGATCCCGTTCCCTCCAAATATATGGGGAAGGTTGCTCAAGCGGCCTTTCATGACTTCTGGAAAGGTAACCAAAGCATACCCGAGCTCGCGGAAGCCAAGCGCAAAGAAGAACTTCGAAGGTATGGCACCATGGACATTCGGGCGACTGTGAAGCTTGACTCTGCGGGTTACCGCGAAATGTTGACTCAGGCGTTAACAACGCAGATTGAAGAATTTCTGACTGGCCGGACGATTACACAAGGAGAGCGCAATTTTCATTTTGGACATGCGGTGTCTCTGCAACTCTTAGATGTGTTGCATACGTCGAATGAAGGGGATCCGGCCAATGAAATGTTAATATCCGGTCTGCTGTTTGATATGCGATGGAGTCGCTATTTTCTTCGAGATCTTCTTCAGGAGTCTGCCTTATGGATCGGTTCTCCAATTGATCAATGTGCGAGAGAATTCAGCGACATCATTGCACGGTGGGAGAAGGCATACAGTATGCTTCAGGTCAGTCGGATAAAGCAGCGTGAGCAGTGGAAAGTACAGCTAACAGGTGTAATTAAAATGTTGGTCACCGATGAATGGCACTGGTATGAGTCACTTCGACAGTCCATACCTCAGGCAGAGTGCTTCTCACGTCAGGCTGTGTCGATGATTGGTCAAGAACACAGGGAGGATCTGCTCCGTATCGTATTGGATAGTTGCCGGGAGTTAAACGTGTACCATAATACATCGATTCCACTTGCTGAGGGTGGTAACGCTCCGCTGTACGGACGAAGTGGGCAACTGGATTCGCTGGAACTCGTGTCATTGCTTGCAGTGGTAGAGCAGGGAATCGAAGAGCGATGGGGGACAGGGATGGGAGCCGCACTGGCGGAGATGGATGCTGCTTCCATGCCGGAAAGCCCATATCGGACCGTAGGTTCACTTGTTGATTATCTCGCACAGCAATGGGCGCCTGCCGGTGAGGAGGATGCAAGATGTTGAACCAATTCTTGCTTGAACGATTCGTGAAGCAGGGAGAGCATCCTGCACTGATCTGGAAGGATCAGGAGTACAGTTACCGTTGGCTGCTGGAACAGGTTGGCATCATGAGTGGGTGGATCACAGCAGAAGGGCTGACTGGGCAACTTGTAACGCTGGAGGAAGATTATTCCCCATATGCAGCGGCAGCATTGGTTGCTTTGCTCGGACAAGGGTGTATCGTGCTCCCCATGGATCGGTACCTGGTTGAAGCCAAACGAGAGGAATATATCCAACTGGCACAAGTGAAGTGGCGTTTGGGCATTGAAGAAGGCAAGTTGCGCATTCGGCAAACGTGTGACTCATCTGGAGAGGTACCTTTGTTGTTATCGTCACTGGCACAGGAGGGCGTAGGCGGACTGGTACTCTTTTCATCCGGATCAACCGGAGTGAGTAAAGCGACTGTGCATCGTGCAGATCGGCTGTTACATGGTTTTCGGCGGCAGGTTCGGCCTTTGCGAACGATTCCATTCATGATGTTTGATCACATCGGCGGTGTGAATACAATGCTGCAATCCCTATCCAGTGGGGGCTGTCTCTGTATCATTGCGGATCGATCTCCCGAAGAAGTGTGCCGAACGATTGAGAAGTTTCGTGTGCAGGCTCTTCCGGTCTCTCCAACATTCATGAATCTGTTGCTGCTGGGTAGAAATGATGAGGGGTATGATCTATCCAGTCTCGAAGTTGTGTCATACGGATCGGAAGTGATGCCTGAATCCGTACTGGCAGCCTGGAACCGGAGATTTCCACAATTAAGGACGATACAAGCCTATGGCATGTCTGAACTTGGCATTCTGCCAACCCGCTCCAAAGAGCCAGGCTCGTTGCTGTTTTCCATTCAAGATGAAGAGGTCAAATACCGGGTGGTGGAAGGAGAATTGCAGATTCATTCAACAACAGCGATGATTGGATATCTGAATGCACCATCACCCTTTACAGAGGATGGGTGGCTGCGAACAGGCGATGAAGCTGTGCTGGAGCAGGGGTACATCCGTATTCTGGGTCGCCGTTCCGAGATCATTAATGTAGGTGGACGGAAAGTGTATCCTGCCGAGGTCGAGGGTGTTCTGGAAGAGATGGAATGTATTGAAGCGGCCGTAGTTTCGGGAGAACAGAGTGGTATCACTGGTCAGAGGGTGAAGGTGACGATCCGGCTGGCTACAGAATGTACTCTCACTGATCTGAGGCGGTCCATCTGGGAATATTGTCGGGACAAGCTGCCTTCATACAAGATTCCGCAGAAAATCGTAATTACACAGAAAGAACTCGTCAGTCCGAGAATGAAGAAAATCCGTAAACCGATGATGTCGATATCCTAAACGAAATAACGCTTCTCTGATTCGTTAGGCATTTAGCCCGCTTATAATGAAGCAAATAACGTGTGCTTGGTTCGTTAGGATATGACGTATAAGATGTAGGAGAGGCTGTTCCCCGGTCGTCAATATGACCTGGAGGACAGCCTCTTTGAAGTTATTTTCCCTTGTTAGCTGTATTTATCTCAGGCCTCAGCAGGTTGTTTGACCTCAAGTTGCATCAGGGAGAATCCGTATGCTTCCAGATTGAGGGTCAGTTTGTTTTGCCGAGCTTCCACGGTGTTTGCTGTGAACAGATTACGCCAGATGTTACGATCTGCCAAAGGAAGTTCAAGGGTACACGGCTCATCACCCGCATTCAGTACAAGAAGCATGCGCTCTCCTGTATGCGAATCTACTCGTTCGATGGCAAGACAAGGGTCTCCGGCTTTTGCATATACAATCTTCAGTTCTGTGCTACGCAGCGCAGGGTGCTGTTTGCGAAGGGCAATGCTACGGGTGAAGAATTCCAGAAGTTCACGGTTCTGCTTGGTCTCATCCCATTCCATACACTTGCGGCAACCCGGATCATATCCCCCATCAAGACCCACTTCATCTCCATAATAGATACATGGCACACCTGGATACGTAAGCAGCAACGTAACGGCAAGTTTCATCTTGCGCTCGTCTCCATCACACAAGGTCAGCAGTCTGGGTGTATCATGACTTCCGAGCAGATTGAAGGCCGCTTCCGTTACAGGCTGTGAATAGGCTGCGAGCAGTTTACCGATCTCATTGGCAAACCCGAGTCCGTCGAGCTTGCCATGTACCGTGTAGTCTAATACCGAATTGGTAAATGGATAATTCATCACGGCATCAAACTGGTCTCCCTGAAGCCACATGAGCGAATCATGCCAGATCTCACCAAGCAGATAGGCATCAGGTTTGATGGCTTTTACCGTCTGACGAAATTCGCGCCAGAACTGATGATCTACCTCGTTGGCTACATCGAGCCTCCAGCCGTCAATGTCCATCTCCTCAATCCAGAAACGTCCTACCTCTAGCAGGTATGCCTTCACTTCAGGGTGTTCTGTATTTAGCTTCGGCATAAGCGGTTCAAAGGCAAAGGTATCATAAGTCGGTATGCCATCCTCCACACGCGGCGGCCAGTCTTTGATATAGAACCAATCTGCGTAGGGGGAAGCGGCTCCATTCTTCATGACATCAACAAAAGGAGGGAACTCTCTGCCGGAATGATTGAACACCGCATCCAGAACGACACGTATGCCGCGCTGATGACAGGCGTCCACGAACGCCTTGAACTGTTCATTGGTTCCAAAGTGAGGATCAACCTTCATGTAATCGCCTGTATTGTATTTGTGGTTCGTCGTGGCCTCGAACAGCGGACAGAAGTAAATGGCATTGATGCCGAGCTGACTTATATGATCCAGATGATCAAGCACACCTTGGAGATCGCCGCCAAAGAAGTTCACCGGTGTAGGCTCTCCTCCCCAGGGTTCAGCATTGTTGGGACTGATGGAGGGATCGCCACTCGCATAACGTTCAGGGAAAATCTGATAAAATACAGCGTCCTTAACCCAGGCAGGCGGTTCAAAAATGTCGACCGGATTCATGAATGGAAAATCAAAGAATTCAAGTGGATGATCAGGCAGCGCCTGCTCGAATCCGCGCTCCGTCATCCAGACCGATTCCTCTCCCTGAATCAATTGGAAGCCATACCGTAATCTGCGATAGGGAGGTGAAGTCTCGGCTTCCCAATAATCGAACATTTCATCCCGGGCAAAGATGTGCATGGGGATATGTGTGATCGTCCGATCCCAGGCATATTTGTCTCCGGTAATGGCAATCACCGCATCCAGGTCACCGCGTTTGGACCGAAGTCGCAGGTGCATGGTCGAGCGGTCATAAGCATAAGACCAATTGAGTTTGGGGCGATGGTAAACGGCTTCAAGAATCATGTAAATCACTCCTCGTCAGATGATGAAATTCAGATAAAAGTGGCCATTAAACGCAAAAAAGGCACAACCTCTATTGTTCACGAGGTTGTACCTTTCGGCAGCATAGCCTTTTGATTATAGTGCTATTATACGAACTAACTCAGCAAAAGAAAACACTTTTTTTCCTTAGATTTCAAATTGTTATGTTCGAAACATAGGATATTTTCGCTTCATATCCCAGGTAAGGGTGAATGAGTATCACCGCATACCTGAAGTTACTGTTTTTTAAAAATCATATCCAAGTTTATTGGCATAAGCAGACAGTTCTTTGTGAAACTTCTCAATATTTTTCTTGCCGGCATCAATTTTGGCATTGGCTTGTTTCAGGACAGCGCTGTTTACCGTTGTTTTGGAGACTGCTTTTTTAGCGAGTTGGAATCCTTCCAGCTGTGTATAGCTACCTTTGATCAGGTTGGCATGGATTTTTTGCAATTCCGTATTTTGCGGTTTAATCTGCTTCAGCTTGGAAACATATTTGGTGTAGTTAGGAATCGCTGTGTTGGTCAGTTTCAGGAAAACGGACTTGCGATTGGAGGATGTGATGTAAAATCCACCTCCCAAAGCATTGAAGGCTTTCTCCTCATATACGGATGCCGTATCCAGTAGATCCAGGTAGTTCAGGAAATCTTCTTCTTCGGCTGTTAGTTCCGGTTCTTGTTCTGACGTGTCAACTTCATAGTATTCATCTTCCGAATATGTAGTGGTTGAGTCATCTGCAGCAGCGGCATAGGACCCTGCAGGTGCGAACACCCCGCCGAGCAAAATAAAACTCATAATGATTGATAGTACCCAAGATTTCTTCACGTGTTAATTTCCCCTATCTATAGATGTGATTTTATTCCAAGGGATAATCTAACATAGTACGATAAGAAATTACAGGAATTGTTTTACAGTAAATAACTCGTTTGAATGCATATGAATGAATAATGATTCACCAGCAAAAAGGACATGTATTAGATGAAGCAAAAAGTAAGATGAGAGATTTGTATATTTAGCAGGTGAGAAAAAAATTACATATATGGTTTATATGGAACGGATTGTATCGATATATATTATATAGGTTCAGCTAAAATTCCTTCGTATATTGTTGTTTTAAGAAGACATAGAGTTCGAGACAGAGTGAGAAGTTTATCCAAATAAAATGCTTGTATAATGATTCCAACTCCATTACAATACAATTGATAATGAGATTCAATATCATTTAGAAGAAAAAGGGGAGACGGGTTACATGTATAAAGTAAAGAAAAAGCTATACATTTATGCAGCACTTATTCTAATGATTTCACTACTTGCTGGTTGTGCTTCTGGTGGAAGTGCCGAGACAACGAATACATCCAGCCAAGCTGCAAGCAGCAATGAGAGCAATAATGAAAGTGATACAAGTGCCAGTGCAACTGAGGATCAGACCCGAGTGATCAAGCATGCTATGGGCGAAACCACAATAAAGGGAACTCCGCAAAAGATTGTTACACTGTTCCAAGGTGCTAATGATGTTGTTGTTGCACTGGGCGTGAAACCAACAGGTGTTGTTGAATCATGGGTTCAGCAGCCAGTCTATGAATATCTGAGAGCAGATCTGGACGGAGTTCCACAAGTAGGACAGGAATCGCAGCCCAATCTGGAAGAGATCAACAAGTTGAAACCGGACTTGATTATTGCTACGAAGATCAGACATGAAGAGATCTATGAGCAATTGTCCCAGATCGCACCAACGGTAGTGACGGAGACCCTGTTTGACTGGAAAGAAACGGTGAAAATAGCGGGGGAAGCGATGAATATGGTTGAGCAATCGGATAAACTGTTGTCTGATTGGGATGCCCGTGTAGCAGATTTCAAAGAGAAAATGGGTGACCGTCTGCCGATTGAAGCAACCATTACGAACTTTAGAGCCGATCAGGTTCGTATTTTCTACATGGGATACGCAGGTAAGATTCTGAACGAGCTTGGATTCACCAGACCCGAAGGACATGATGCAGACACATGGGGAGTTGAATTGACTTCCAAAGAAAACATTCCGGATATGAATGCAGACATGATCTTCAACTTCAACTCAGGTACAGAAACAGATGCCATTCAGAAAAATTATGATGATTGGACCAGCAGTCCACTGTGGAAGAATCTTGATGCAGTCAAGAACAATCAACTGGTCCAGGTCGATGAAGTGGCCTGGAACATGGCAGGTGGATATACATCGGCCAACATGATGCTGGACGATCTATATAAGCAGTTCAACCTGAACTAACTAACAGGAGCAGGACCTGCCATGCACCAGGACATTCGTTAACGAAGTGTATGGGCAGGCAGGTCTTTTGTCATTTTACAGATGAAAGAGTGAGAGTATGTTTCCCCTTTTTACAAAGGCAAGTGCCAAGATCTATGGACTGGTTGGTTTATTCATATTACTTCTACTTGCTTGCCTGGCCAGTATGATTCTGGGACGCACGCATATCACATTTCAGATGGCATGGGATGCGCTGCAATTCTATGACGAGAGCTCTGTGGAACATGTGGTGCTCCTGACCGAGCGGCTGCCACGTACAATTATTGCTGCTGTCGTTGGTGCAAGTTTGGCCGTGGCGGGCGGACTGATGCAGGCATTGACACGTAACCCGCTGGCGTCACCAAGTGTGTTCGGGATCAATGCAGGTGCGATCTTTTTTATTGTCATTGCTATTGTGGTATTGTCCATATCCTCCCTAACCACCATGATGTGGTTTGGTTTTGCAGGGGCTGCCGTAGCCGCGGCAATTGTATATGGGCTAGGTTCACTCGGTCGTGATGGCCTGACACCGATCAAAATTGTACTGGCGGGGACGGCAATATCAGCGTTGTTTGCCTCCTTCACACAGGCCATTCTGGTGCTGGATGGAACCGGGTTGCAGGATGTATTATTCTGGCTTGCCGGTTCAGTAAGTGGTCGGACGTTGGAAATGTTATATCCTGTTCTGCCGTACATGACAGCTGCAGCCATTATCGCTCTGTTCATGGGCAGAACCATCAATCTGCTGTTAACGGGTGACGATATAGCCAAAGGCATGGGACAGAATGTACTTCTGGTCAAGGTGCTCATGGGAGTGGTTACGGTATTACTCGCGGGTGGTTCGGTTGCGGTAGCCGGTTCGATCGGGCTTGTCGGTCTGGTTGTCCCGCATATCATGCGTGCACTGGTGGGCAATGATTACCGCTGGCTCGTTCCTTACTCTATTGTAGGGGGAGCGATTCTGCTGCTGTCCGCGGATGTGGTCGCACGGCTGGTGATCATGCCACAGGAAGTTCCACTTGGCGTCATGACTGCACTGATTGGCGGACCCTTCTTCGTGTACATTGCCCGCAAGGGGGTGACGAAGATATGAGAAAGCTGTTGACTTTCCGCAACAAAAAAGACACCGTCTCGGTGCAAATGGAACAAAAATCACTGGTTGTCATCGGTGTATGCATCCTCTTGTTCCTGGTGGCAGGAGTGGTAGGTACCAGTGTAGGCAGTGACTTTATTACTCCGCTCGATGTGCTCAGAACGATATTTGGTCTGAATGCAGGGGAGCATGACTTCGTTGTGCTGACCCTGAGACTGCCAAGAGTGTTATTGTCCCTGCTCGTAGGTACAGCCCTCGGTATGTCAGGTGCGCTCCTGCAAGGTATTATCCGTAACCCGCTGGCCTCACCGGATGTCATCGGCATCACTGGTGGTGCAGCTGTTGCGGCTGTAGGTTTTGTTACGTTGCTGGGCGGAGTGGTGAGCATCAAGTTGTTACCGTTGTTCGCCATCGTTGGTGCGCTTGTGACGGCATTGATCATATACGTGCTTGCCTGGAAAAAGGGAGTCAGTCCGATCCGCCTGGTGCTGATCGGGATTGGAGTATCAGCTATTACCGGGGCCGGAACGACCTTTATGTTAATCCTGAGTCCGTTCTACACGGCAGGTCAAGCCTATATCTGGCTGACAGGAAGTATATACGGAGCATCGTGGACCGATGTCCGAACCATTCTTCCAGTTATCATCATTGTTGTTCCTCTGGCGATCTGGTTTGCCCGCAGCCTGAATGCACAGGAGTTTGGGGATGATCTTGCCACAGGGTTGGGTGTAACCGTTCAACGGCATCGTTCAGTATTGCTGTTATGCAGTGTACTGCTGGCGGGAATCGCCGTCGCGGTTGCTGGAACCATTGGGTTTGTTGGCCTGATCGCTCCACATATTGCCCGAAAGCTGGTCGGACGGA
The DNA here is from genome assembly GCF_018614975.1 of Paenibacillus polymyxa. Lineage (GTDB taxonomy): Bacteria > Bacillota > Bacilli > Paenibacillales > Paenibacillaceae > Paenibacillus > Paenibacillus polymyxa_E. Next base: position 74,564 of record NZ_JAGGNR010000009.1, read on the forward strand.
TGTTCGGCAGTATGTTGATCGTGTCAGGTATGGTTGGTGCTTTGCTCGTATTTGCGGCAGATCTGATTGCCCGTACAGCCTTTCTGCCGTTAGATGTTCCCGCAGGGGTATTCACCGCAGGTGTAGGCGCACCATTTTTCCTGTATTTGTTGTTCAAGAATCGAAATCAGTTTTGAGGAGGAGCGAGCTGTGAGTATTCTGGAAGCCAAGGAGCTTACGATCTCCTATGGAGCAGATCCCATTATTGAAAATTTGAACCTGACCATTCCCAAGGGACAGATTACCGTCCTGATTGGCAGCAACGGCTGTGGTAAATCTACGCTGCTGCGTACGATGGCCCGGTTGCTGAAATCCAGCTCCGGTTCGGTGCTGCTGGATGGCGAAGAGATTGCAAAGCTGCCGACCAAGGAAATTTCAAGACGCATGTCCATCCTGCCACAGGGTCCGACCGCTCCGGAAGGCTTGACGGTGAATCAACTGGTTAAGCAAGGACGTTATCCACATCAAACGTGGCTGAAGCAATGGTCACGAGAGGATGAGCGCATGGTCAAGCTGGCACTGGAGTCCACACATCTGACAGAACTCGCGGATCGGCCTGTGGATGCATTGTCCGGTGGACAGCGTCAGCGTGCCTGGATTGCGATGACACTTGCGCAGGGTACTGAAACGCTGCTTTTGGATGAACCTACAACCTATCTGGATATGACACATCAGATTGATATCCTCGATCTGTTGTTTGAGTTGAACGAAAGGGAAGGACGCACGATTGTCATGGTACTTCATGATCTGAACTTGGCGTGCCGTTATGCGCATCACATTGTGGCTATTCACAACAAGTCCATCTACGCAGAAGGTAAACCGGAAGATATTGTTACACAGGACATGGTCCGTAAAGTCTTTCAGATGGAGTGTGAGATTGCGGTTGATCCACTATTCGGCACACCAACCTGTATCCCGCATGGAAGAGGAAGGAAGCTGAATGGAGAGCAGCGTTATACACAGCTGGCTTGAGAGTCAGGAGATGCAGGCTTTAACTACGAAATATAACGGCTGCTGAAATTCCCGAGGATTACTGCCCGACCTGACCCAAATTAAACATTAAGTATTTCGTTATGTGCTCCATGACTTCAATAATGATTCAAGCTATATCCGTATTCTCACCCTCCAGGTCACTCTTCTGCATTTAATGTAGATAACAGGAACAGGCAAGCTCTTGGTTTCATCATGACCCAGAGCTTGCCCCGGTTGTTATACCTGTTATTAGATGTAACAAACCCACGCGGACATAAACCCACACCAAAATAAATCTTATTTTTCCTTAAAAGTTTATTATTGACAACATAACTCGAATTGCCATAAAATAGATTTTATATGATATTGATAATCATTATCAATATCAAATTACAATAAAAATTGATGAACGTATGGGCGATATAAGTTGATTTAATCATTTACATGCAACGGAGAGGACAGAAAAAACCTGAAAAAGCGAAGCTACAAGCTTTCTGAAAGAAAGCTGCATCGTAAGCATAAGCTCCGCCTTTATCCCCGGATTTTTCCACTGAGAAAAGGGAATCAAAAAATCTGGGGATAACAGCGATTGGTAGGTTGTTCTGTCATTGTAGTGTCAGCGTAAATAAACTTTAATTCAACTTATATAGGAGCGAGTACCTTCATTCGATCGAGGAGGATTTTCAGTGTTTCCGAAAGGGATTCATAATCTGCAAAACCGACTCATTATAAGCAAAGCGAGAGAAATGGGCATCACCTGTGAGCCACTTCTTGAGGGATGCGAGGATTTTCTGAAGCTGTCTGTAGGAGACAAGCAGATCATCATTAACAAAACCAGATCTCATCGTTTGCCGTTAATCGCTGGACTGCTCGCGAAGAACAAGCAGGCATGTAATATGTTGCTGCATGAACAGGGCATGCCTGTACCGTCATTTATCGTGATCCCGGAGATGGGAAGCGAAGCAATAGCTTTTCTGAATAGATACGGCTCCATTGTGGTAAAACCGCTGGATGCGAGCAGCAGCATGGGAGTGACACTGGATGTGCGTACCAAAGATGAACTCGAGGCAGCTATTCATCTTGCGAGTGTCCACGGCAGCAGCATTATGTTACAGCAATATGTGACCGGGATCGATTACAGAGTGCTGATCATCAACGGTGAAGTGGCGGCTGTGAACCAGTATCGGCCTGTCTATGTCGAGGGAGACGGGACGTCAACCGTTCGGGCGTTAATCAAGCAGTTGAATCAGAATCGAATCAAGATGACGCCCATTGGTGAGTATGAAGCTTTTCCCCAGGTTGATGCAGCAGCTGAACGTTTGCTAGAGGTATTGCGTACACAAGGGACAACACTGGATGAAGTTCCTGCCGCAGGAAAAGAAATCGAGCTATACGATCTCCGTAACTCAGCCGCCGGAAAAATCAGTGAATTCTACAAGGATTGTACCGGAATCATTCATCCCGAGAATGCCCGAATGATCATTCAGGCGGCAAAGACTCTTCAGATCGATGTAGCCGGAATCGATGTTCGTTGTCGTGATATCCGCACTCCGATCTCCAGAGATCAGGGAGGCATCCTGGAAGTGAACGCCTTGCCGGATATGACACACCACGTCTTTCCCCATGGTGGAACAACTGTTGATGTGGTTCGGCTATACCTGGAATACCTGTGTCAGGAGCAACTTGAATATAAGATGCATAACAACGTATAGATGACAAAATGTAACGGATAACAGATGACGGGTACCATCATTTAGTTCGGACCTTACCATGATTTTGAACCAATACTATGTCATATGCAAAATGCAGAACAAGAAAAACAGGCAGCAGGTTCAGCCTGAATCGATTATAAGGAGTGTTAGAGGGCTATGTCAGTAGAGGTGCAGACAGAATATCTGAAGCTGCAAAATGAGAAGGAATCCAATGCAAGATCGTATCCAAGACATTTCCCGCTCGTCATTAGCAAGGCCCATGGGGTGAAGGTTACCGATACAGAAGGCCGCGTATTCTACGACTGCCTGGCAGGGGCAGGAACATTGGCGCTGGGGCATAACCATGACACGGTGGTCAACGCGATTCGCGATGTCCTGGATCAGCAGATTCCGCTGCACACACTGGATTTGGCAACGCCGCTGAAGCTTGCATATATGCAAGAGCTATTCTCCATTCTTCCGGCAGAGATGCAGGACAAGGCCAAAATTCAGTTCTGTGGTCCAACCGGAGCCGATGCGGTAGAAGCAGCCATCAAGCTGGTCAAACATGCAACAGGTGGCAAATCCATTCTTGCCTTTCAGGGGGGATATCACGGATCGACCCAAGCCACCATGTCGATGAGTGGCAACTTGAGCAAGAAACAACATCTGCAAAGCCTGCTGCCGGATGTTCATTTCCTGCCTTTTCCGTATGAATATCGCTGCCCATTTGGTGTTGGTGAAGGCATGACGGCTCAATTAAGCGCACAGTATATCGAGAACTTGCTCGATGATTGCGAGAGCGGTATTGCCGCACCGTGCGGGGTCATTGTGGAGACGGTGCAGGGTGAAGGTGGAGCCATTCCGGCAGATATCGAATGGCTGAGGGAGCTGCGCCGAATTACGGCAGAGCGAAGCATTCCGCTTATTATCGACGAAGTGCAGACAGGCATTGGACGGACAGGGCGAATGTTTTCGTTTGAACATGCCGGAATTGTACCCGATGTAATCATCTGCTCCAAAGCAGTTGGCGGAAGTCTGCCCATGTCTGTTGTCATCTACAAGGAAGAGCTGGATCAATGGCACCCCGGAGCGCACACAGGCACATTCCGTGGCAATCAGCTGGCCATGGCAGCGGGACTTGCGACACTTCGTTATATTCGGGAACAGGATGTTTTACACAACGTACATCTGCGCAGTGAGCAGTTCATGAATCACCTGAATGCATTGAAAGAGCGGTATGCAGAGATTGGTGATGTGCGAGGCAGAGGATTGATGATTGGCGTTGAGGTGGTTGATCCAATGGGACGCAAGGATCGTCTGGGACATTATCTGCCTAATGGTGCGCTGGCTGAGTCTATTCAGCGTGAATGTTTCAAGAATGGATTAATTGTGGAACTGGGCGGGCGTCATTCAGCTGTTGTTCGTTTTCTGCCGCCGCTGAATATTACAGAGCAGGAATCGAGCGCGATCCTGGCGATCTTTGAGAAATCGGTAGCTGAAGCCATTGCCTTAGCAACGGCGGCATGCTGAAACTGTCCCTGTTGAAGAGGCATACCGTATTATTCGCGATTCTGCTCGGTGCCTTTTCGCTGGTACTGACCAACAGTGCATTTAACCTGCTGCTGCCTTATTTTGTGCAATATTATCAGATCTCTACGACAGCAGGAGGGTGGATCATAGCGCTATACATGCTCGCCATGACGTTAACGATGCCGCTGGCTTCCCTGATTGTGGACCGACTGGGGCGTAAGCAGACGTATATGCTGGGCATCAGTATCTATGGACTGTTCTCGGTGGCAGGTGCGTTGTTTTATCACTCTATAGAAGTACTCCTGCTGGTCCGTTTCATGCATGGCGTTGCCGCGGGGCTGATGATTCCGTTATCACTTGTGCTGTTGTTTGATGTATACGGACCGGAGGTAAGGGGGCGAATTACCGGAGCGTGGGGCTTGCTGCTTATGTTAGCTCCTGCTGCCGGACCAACGCTGGGCGGCTTCATCATTCAGTATGGACGGCTTGAAATGCTGTTCTGGCTTAATGTGCCGTTAGCTGTGTTCTCGTTCATCGGCTGCGGTCGAGTCATTCAGACCTATATTCCTGCCCGTAGGAAAAAATGGCATCCAACCAGTGTCATGCTGCTGATCTGCGCGGTAGGTGCCCTTAGTCTGGGGGTACAGTTGTACGCAAGTCCTGTCGTGGCGGTATGGGTACCTTGGATACTGATTGCTCTCGGTGTGGTGCTGCTCATTCGTTTTGTCCAGACAGAGAACGGTCGCAAGGAACCGTTGATTCGGTACCCGTTGCTGCGGCGAAATGCTGTATTTCCGCTGACCGTGCTGATCTCGACGATTCAGGATTGTGTCATGTTTGGCGTGATCTTTGCATTGCCACTATTGTTCCAGGATGTCTTCCACCTGTCGCCGGCCCTGTCCGGTGCCTTGTTCATTCCCTTGTCGATCTGTACAAGCCTGTTCATGTGGATTGGTGGCAGCTTGCTGGATCGTGGTCGGTCCATACATTTTATTGCTTGGGGGACGTTGCTGGTGTCCATATCGATCTTGTCGTTTGCGGTTCTGCCGATGGGAGCATCGATCTGGATCATCGGTATGCTCATGGCGTGCCGTGGAATTGGCGTTGGTCTGTCAGGCATGAGTATCTCTGCGATTGGCCTGCAAGCATTACCGGATGAAGATATGCACGAAGGGTCGGTGTTATCAACCACGATTGAGCGGCTGGCTTCTTCGTTTGCGGTGATGGGCATGACTCTGTATTACGATATGCGCTGGCAATGGCTCGCCGAGGCAGGAACATCCACGGAGTTGGCAAAATGGGGAGCACTCAAAGAGATCTGTATCGGACTTGGCTGCGCCATACTGCTTACACTTCCCCTGGTCTTACTTATAACCCGAAAGAAGGTTGGCATCATTGTTCGAGATGGAAAACAAGCTCCGGTCTGAGGCAGAACAGCAGGCCCATGAACATTCGTGCAAGCTGCTGTTGAACTGTTACATCCGTGAGCTTGCGCTAGAGAAGGAAAGCGATATTCGGATCAATCCGAGTACGCTGACGTACACTGTTGCTTTTCGAGCCAGCGGGGTGAAGGTGACAGGACGCTTGTCTTATTACTCTGCCATGGGGGAGCATGAATACCTCAGCATGGAATCTGGTGGGAAAGTGGTGGATTATCGCGACATGGTTCGTTGGATCACATCTGAGCTAAGTGGAGATGGGGAACAGGGAGCGGGTTCGGATCAACATGGAATGAAGAAAAGTGCGATGGAAATGAAGAATTCACTTGAGTTGGAGAATGTACATCCATTGGGTGAGAATACGAATCGTGTCGAGGCGGCGTATGCCAGAGATTTTGCACAAAAGGTAGATAACAGTGTCGGTAACCTTACGTTGTATATCGAACAAGCAGCCGGTCTTGACATCCATGACTATCGCACATCGGAACAGTCTTTGTTGGTTGGTCATCCGTTTCACCCGTTCCCGAAGAATTCCAAAGGATTTAGCGAGCAGGATGTTCAGAAGTACAGTCCGGAGTTACGGACATCGTTTCAACTCTGTTATATCGCCGTGAGGCAGGATGTCTATATGCAGGAATGGGTGGATGACGACGCGGCCATGGATTTGCATGACCTCCTGCGGAGCCATGTGGAACCTATTTTAAAAGAAAAGAGTGATATGTATGGGCTGCTGCCCGTCCATCCATGGCAATACGCATACATATCACGGTTGACCGAGGTCCAGTCTTATATTCGAGATCAAAAATTAATTCTGCTCGGAAGTAGGGGGCCAACCGTCTATCCGACTTCTTCGGTCCGTACGGTCTATGTTCCGGCATGGAACTGCAATATCAAGCTGTCACTGAACATGCAGATCACCAACATGATTCGCACCAACAGTGCTGAGCAGATGCGCAGAACACTGGATGCTTCAAGGTACGTCAGACAGCAGAATTGTTTCGGTGCTGAACCGCACACTCATATTGCGTATGAGACAGGGGTAGCGACTTGTGCTTTTGATGATGAAGACTTAACCAGCCTGTTTACGGTAGCTTATCGGCCCATTGAGTTTGATGTCGAGAATACGTATGTCTTATCCAGTCTGGTTGAGGCACCGCTTCCCGGGATGCGCTCCAGGCTGATGACGATGCTGGGTGGTGGACGTGACATGGCCGAGCACTGGCTGGATCGATATCTGGCATGTTCGCTGCTGCCGATTGTACGGGCGGTGGGAGAGAAAGGCATTCACTTTGAAGCTCATTTGCAGAATACCCTTGTGACATTGGAGGATGGGTTGCCTGTGGAGTTTATCGTCCGCGATCTGGAAGGGGTCAGTGTGGATGAGGAGCTTATCCGTGAGCAGGATCGTAATGCGTCCGATTTACTGTTTTATTCGCGAGAGAAGGCTTGGGCGCGGACATCGTACTATTTTATTGTCAATCATCTGGGATCTCTCATTCATGCGATAGCGCGAGATGTGAACGTCCCCGAGGAGCATTTATGGAAGCAAGTACGTGAGGTGCTTGTGGAGGAACTGGAACGAACGGGCAATGCATATGTGCGACATCTGCTGACGGTGGACGCATTCCTAGCCAAACAAAATCTGGTGAGTTGTCTAAGGGGTATCAGCCAGACCCCGGCCTACGTGCCGGTGAGCAATGTAATGAAACAAATAGGGAGTGAAGCGCGTGGGAGTCGTGGGATACAGGGTTGAGGCAGGCGGCAGAACAGAAGCAGTCTACGTGGGTGTACAGGAACGGATCATGCGGCAGACGCTGGAGGCCATGTGGTTCGAAGGCATTCTGGACAGTCATGTCAGCGGGAGCGGATGGCGAACCGAGGGATTTACATCTTCCGGCGATTCTGTGGCGTACACGTGTGAAGCGGAGCGGAAGTTTTCATTTGGTCGGGTGAAGGTGAAGAAGGGTTCGATTCAAAGAGAGGGCGTACCCTGCACCGATCTGGATCAGTTTCTGGAGGAAATCGTGCTGAACGGATTGAAGGGTGCAAATGTGACGGCTTTTATCCAGGAACTGCTCGAAACGATGGCAAAGGACAGTCAGTGCCGGGCGATATTGCCCTTGAACATTCCGAGTGAGGATCGGCATTATGATGCGCTTGAAAGTCACATGACCGACGGTCATCTGTACCACCCGAGCTATAAGTCGAGGTTGGGATTTTCTCTGAAAGACAATCTGGCCTATGGCCCTGAATTTAACTCGGAGGTTGCATTAGTCTGGGTTGCTGTGAAAAAAGAATTAGCTCAGACCGCTGTATCTGCAGGGTATAGCTCTGAAGAATTGGTAAGGCAGCATCTGACCGTGGAGGACATGCAGCAATTCCATCAGATGCTGGAGGGTGATGGGGAGGCAGCTTCTGGCGATGGTGATCGATATGTGTTTATTCCGGTTCATCCATGGCAGTGGGAGCACCAGTTGGAGTCGGTATTTGCCCGGCAACTTATGGATGGGGACATCGTGTATCTCGGTCCATCGTCTTCGTCCTATCGTGCGCAGCAGTCGATCCGTTCACTGTCGAACCGGGTGAACCCGGAAGCCCCTTACATCAAGCTGGCCCTTAGCATCACCAACACGTCGAGCACACGTATTCTGGCACAGCACACGACCCAGAACGCACCGCTGATCAGCGATTGGCTGGATAAACTCGTTCGTGAAGATGAGCTGTTGCAGCAGGCGCAGTTTGGCATTTTGAAAGAAATCATGGGACTGTCGTTCCGTTATGAGCAGTTGCCTGCAACCCAGTATGGACGGGCCTACGGTACACTCGGTGCCATCTGGCGGGAGAATGTATCGGTTCACCTGCAGGAAGGTGAGACGGCGTGGCCGCTGAATGCGCTGATGTTGGTGCAGCCAGATGGTGTTCCGTTTATCCAGGGTGCTGTAGAACGACATGGTGTGGAAAAGTGGAGCGAGGACCTTGTGTGCACCGTTACACTGCCGATTATTCATCTGCTCTATGCACACGGGATTGCGCTGGAGTCGCATGCCCAGAATATTATTTTGGTACTGGAAGACGATCTGCCGAAACGGATCATTATTAAAGACCTGCATGATGGTGTCCGTTACGTTCCTGAGCAACTATTGCACCCGGAACAGGCACCGAAGCTGAACCCGGAGCCGGAAACCCATCGCAAGTTCAATCGGTATTCCTTCATCTATGCGGGAGATGTGTCGGAAGTCCGTGATTATACGTATGATGCATTCTTTTTTATCTGCATGACGGATATTGCGCTGGCTCTGGAGAAGTTTGGGTTGTCGGAGGAAGCCTTCTGGCAGCTGTGTGCAGGTGTAATTGTGGATTATCAGCGAGAGCACCCGGAGTATGAAGAGCGATTCGCTGCATTTGACCTTTTTGCCGAAGATGCACTGATCGAAGAGATGACCAAGCGCCGTCTGTATGGGGATGGGGAGTTATATTTCCGCAAGGCGAGCAATCCGCTCAAGGTATCGAAGGATGAGCTTGAATCAAAGGGAACACTCCAATTAAAGGAAACATCCGAATTAAAGGGAATCGTCGAATGAGGATTAACACGCTGAAGGAAAAAATAGTACGCAAACAACCGGTATATGGCCTTTTTGTATCCATACCGCATCCGGTGATCATCGAGATGATCGGACATGCGGAATATGACTTTGTCATTATTGATCTGGAGCATGCCGCAACATCCATGGAATCGGTGGAAGAGTTGGTTCGGGCTGCGGAACTGGTGGGCCTAACCCCGTTGGTACGTATCTCGAAGGTGGAGAGAGCGGAGATTCTTAAAGTGCTGGACTGCGGCGCACAGGGCATCGTCATTCCGCATGTCGAGCAACTGGAGCAGGTGGAGGAAGCGGTTCGCCACGCCTACTATCATCCGGTTGGCATGCGGAGTCTGAATAGTGGTCGTCCCGGTGTATTTGGGAAATATCCGCTCACAAGATACGTTGAAGAAGCCAACGAACAATTGATGGTTGTCCCCATGATTGAAAGTGTAGAGGGCGTTCAGCAAAGTGCACAGATTCTGTCTCATCCTCAGGTGAGTTTTGTATTGGAAGGTGCGGCGGATCTGTCGCAATCCCTCGGCGTGCCATGGCAGACCGAGCACCCGGATGTGAGACGTGCGCTGGATGAATTGCATGCTACCGCGCAGCAGTGCGAAGTACCTTATGCTACGGTCACGAGAGGCATGGAAGACATGGCACTCTGGGCTGAGCGGGGAGTACATATTTACGTGCTGGGTGATGATCGGAATACGGCGTTTCGGGCGTATGCGCAGAAGCGGAATGACTACAGGAATGCGGGTGGACAGACATGAAATTCAGTGTAAGGAACGCAATTGAAGAACTGCAACGAGCAACGGAAGATCCGGTATGTACGTATGTCTATGACCTGGCTGGCATTCAGGAACAGGTACGTGAGATGCTGGACAGCATGCCCGGAAACACACAGTTGTTCTACGCCATTAAGGCGAATCCTGATCCGCGGATCATTGAGGCTTTGCTTCCATTCGTGAAGGGCTTTGAAGTGGCGTCCATAGGCGAATTGCTCAAGGTTAGAGGTGTAAGCCGTGAGGTTCCAATTTTATTCGGAGGTCCGGGTAAAAAGGAAAGTGAACTGCGGATGGCGATCGAGCAAGGCGTGAGCTTTATCCATGTGGAGAGTCTGCTGGAGCTAAGGCGGATCATAGCGATTGCGAAAGAACGAGAGCAGGAGCAGAAGTATACGCAAGAGAGTGGCGAGGAACAGAAGCAACAGAAGCAACAGGAGCAAGCGCAGGAGGTGCGCATTCTGCTCCGAATCAATCTGCGCAGCAGTACGTTACCTCGTACGAAAATCGTTATGGGCGGTGGGCCAAGTCCTTTTGGCATCGACGAGGAGGACGTGAAAGAAGCGATCGAACTTACTCGTGTGGAAGGCGCGGGTGTGGTTCGATTAAGCGGATTCCATTTCCACTCCTTGTCCAACAATATGGACGCCAGGCTGCATGCCGAGATGATCGAGCTGTATTTGCAAAAGGTGGAGCAGTGGCAGCAGCAGTATGATCTTCCTGTGGAAGTGGTAAATGCAGGAGGTGGATTCGGTGTAACCTACGACGGTAGCCCTGGATTCGACTGGCCTTTATTCACATCGTTGCTAGAACAAAGTGAAGCCAGACAGCGCCTTGCTTCACGTGCAGGGCAACTGTATTTTGAATCAGGCCGACTGTTGGTGGCAGACCATGGGTATTACGCAGCAGAGGTTACGGATATCAAAACCTCTCATGGTCAGCATTTTGCTGTGCTGCGGGGAGGTACACACCATAATCGTCTGCCTGCTTCATGGGGGCATAACCATCCGTTTCAGATTATGGCGACGGATCGCTGGAAGCATTCGTTTGCCAGACCAGAGGTAAGAGATCGTCGAGTCCATATCGTAGGTGAGCTGTGTACACCCAAGGATCGCATGCATTCTGATGCGGAGTTAGAACTGCTGCGGGTGGGAGACATTGTTTTATTTGAAAAGTCTGGAGCTTATTGCTGGACCATCTCGCATCATGATTTTCTGGGGCATCCGCACCCGGTATTCCATTATCTAACGGAGGACAATAATCATGTCAACACTGATGAAGCGTTCCAGTCTGCAAGCCGCTGAACGCCGGATTATGGCGGATCTGATGAATTCATTTTTGTCGGAGCAATTGCTCCCGCTAGAAGGTTATTCGTTCATTGATTTTGCCGCAGCACCTGCCCCGTTCCGACGATTGTACAAGGGATATGACAGTGAAGAGCATAATCATAATCAGAATGTAGCTTCTCGCTACAGATTACACACTCAAGGCGTGCTGTGTTTGGTTGAAACAGGAGTAAGACAGGGGACTCAATGGGTTCAGGGTTCACCGATCTACGAGGAGAAAACAGATGGAAGCTGGGTTCTCGTTGATTCTCCGGCAGAGGTTGGACGTGCGGTGTTACAGAAGGCTTTGTCGGATGAGGCCTATGCGCTGCCTGGGGTGGTGGAATTCCTGATTAGTCTGGATATTGCTATAGAGCAATATGCTCTGGGCTGGGAACAAGTCCAGTATCTGTCGGCCAACGTTCCGGCATCTGCTTATGAATGGTTTATCAAGGGTGAACGTGTTGCGGCATTGCGGGATCGGCCGTTTCACCCATCCTCCAAAGCCAAGGTGGGATTCAACGCAGAGGATGTCACACGGTATGCAGCGGAATTCGGGAAGGCGATTGCGCTGCGCTGGGTGGCCATCCGGAAGGATGCCGTGCAGCAAGGGTGTGAAGATGGGCTGTCCATTTTGGACGTGTTAGACGATGTTCAGCGCGGAGTGGTGGAAGCCGAGTTTGCCCGAAAAGGGATCACGCTCTACGAATATCTGCCGATGCCTGTTCATCCATGGCAATTGGAGCATGTGATCTTGCCCCGCTTCACTGGAGAGATCGAAGAGGGCAGTATTGTCGTATTGGATGTAGAAGTGGGCGACGTACAGGCCACTTCATCTCTGCGCTCGATGGCTCCGTCAACCGAATCCACCCGGATGCTCAAGTTTCCGGTTAGCGTGCTGTCTCTGGGGGCTGCTCGTTATCTTCCAGTAGTTAAGCTACTGAATGGTCTTGCTGGAGAACGGATGTTACGACAGGCCGTTGCCTGTGACAAGACGTTGAAGGACAAGGTGTATATGTGTGAAGAGCAGAACTGGTGGGGCTTCATGCCGGAATCCATGGGACTGTTCGATGATCATCCCCGGCATCTGGCTGCACAGATTCGTGTGTATCCTGCCGAATTGCTGGGTGAAGCCTACAAAGTCATCCCAATGGCCGCACTGGGTGTGAATCTGGAAGGTCATCATCTATTAACGGAGATTCTGGGGAATGATCTGAGCAGCACGGATGTTCTCGACTTCTATACGAGCATAGCTACGACGTTCTATGATATCGTGATGCGTCTGTTCAAGGTGGGCGTTGTACCTGAGATTCATGGTCAGAACTGCTGTCTGGTGTTAAAGGATAATCAGGTAAAAGGTCTCTTGTTCCGCGATCATGATTCTGTGCGTCTGCATCAGCCTTATCTGGACAAACATGGCATTGCAGACCCTGCCTATCATATTCGCCCAGGCTACTCGAACAGCCTGTATAACGAGACGATCCAGAAGCTGATCTTCTATGTGCAGTCGCTGGGAACGCAGGTGAATCTGGCTGCGATCATGGAGGCACTGAGCGAGGTGTATCACATCCCGGAAACGAAGTTATGGGAGATCACGGAGCAGGCTTGGAAGGAAGCGCTGCAACATGTGCAGCTTCCTGAATCCGACCGGGCCGCGCTCGCTCATGCGATATTCGGGAGCAAGGAGTGGCCCGTGAAGTTAGTTGTCCGTCCGCTGCTTGAAGCGGATGGGGTGCCTGGCGCGATGCCATCGGGCAAAGGCATAGGGTGGAACCCTTTTTACAAGGGATAGATATAGAACAGAGAAGGTGATCCGTTTGAAGGGTTGCCTTTTTGGCTTGTTGTCGTCGAAAGTTACTATGCTTGGAGAGAAAAAAACGTTTATCAATCTGGCTAAAAAACTTATGAAATGGAGGTACAAGAAAAGGACTGATGGTATAATCGGGTTATGTGTTATAGTCATACTTGTGTATTACCGAAAAGGTTTTCGTAATAAGCGATATCTATTGTTGTAACCGCAATCATAATTTACTTCAAGAAAGTGAGAATCTACCATGAATCAGAAGAGGCTTTTTAATGATGGATGGCAATTTGCGAAAAGTAAGCTGGACGTGACGGAACACGCTGGGCTCGCGTTTGAACCTGTGGAGCTTCCCCATGATTGGCTGATCTATAATACGCTTGAATTGTATGAGGACAGCATTGGATGGTACCGCAAGACGTTCCATTACACGAAGAGTGAGCAGCAGCTTCTGCTCTGTTTTGATGGCGTATACATGGACTCTTCGGTGTATGTGAACGGGCATCTGGTTGGAGAGTGGAAGTATGGATATTCCGCTTTTGAACATGAGATCACGAATGCACTGGTGGAAGGCGACAATGAGATTGTGGTCAAAGTGGTGCATCAGAGCCCGAACAGCAGATGGTATTCCGGGGCCGGAATCTATCGCAACGTGTGGCTGAAGACAAGAGACCGCAATCATATTGTTACGGATGGAACTTATGTATCTATCAAGCAGCAAACGGATGGCTGGCAGGTGGAAGTGGATACAGAGCTGAACCTGGAACAGAATCAGCAGGCAGAGCTGGTGCATACGATCTTGTATGAAGGTCAGGTGGTGGCATCCAGTCAAGGGAATGTTACGGCATCGGTGGGTGAGAATGCGTCCGCATCGGCAGATAGCCAACAGATCATAGTGGAGAATCCAAACCTGTGGAGCCCGGATGCACCGCATCTATATGAGCTGGTGACGGAGCTGCGATTGAACTCGGATGATCAGGAACATCGAACAGTTGAATCTGTATCACAGCGCATTGGATTCCGGAATATCAAGCTGAATGCCAATGAAGGGTTCCACCTGAATGGAGTCAAAATGAAGCTGAACGGTGTATGTGAACACCACGATCTCGGGGCACTTGGAGCTGCGTTTAACCTGACGGCACTGCGTAGAAGATTCGTTTTGCTCAAAGAAATGGGCGTTAACGCCATCCGCACTGCGCATAATATGCCTGCCAAAGAGTTCATGGAACTCGCGGATGAGATGGGTATGCTGGTTGTGTCTGAAGCCTTTGATATGTGGGAACGTGCCAAAACACCATACGACTATGCGAGATTTTTCCCGGAGTGGGTGCATACCGATGTGAAAAGTTGGGTGAAGCGCGACCGTAACCATGCCAGTCTGATCATGTGGAGTATCGGGAACGAAATCTATGATACCCATGCGGATGAGCGTGGACAGGAAGTAACACGGATGCTGATGGATTATGTGCTGGAATTTGATCCCAAAGGCAATGCTGGCGTGACGATTGGTTCCAACTACATGCCTTGGGAAAATGCACAGAAATGCGCGGATATCGTGAAGCTGGCAGGTTACAACTACGCGGAAAAATATTACGACCAGCATCATGCAGAACATCCGGACTGGATCATCTATGGTAGTGAGACGTCTTCGGTGGTGCAGAGCCGTGGCATTTATCATTTCCCGTTCGAACAGCCGATTCTGGCAGATGATGACGAGCAGTGTTCGGCTCTGGGTAACAGTACAACCAGTTGGGGCGCGAAGTCGGCAGATTACTGCATTCTGGCAGAGCGGGATACGCCGTTTTCGCTGGGTCAGTTCCTGTGGACCGGATTCGATTATATTGGAGAGCCGACACCGTATCATACGAAGAATTCGTATTTTGGACAGCTGGATACCGCAACGTTCCCGAAAGACTCCTATTACATCTACCAAGCGGCTTGGACCGATTACAAGAATAATCCGATGGTTCACCTGTTCCCTTATTGGGATTTCAGCCCGGGTCAGATCATTGATGTACGCGTGTGCAGCAACGCGCCGAAGATTGAGCTGCAACTCAACGGCAAAACCATTGGGACGTACGATATCGATCATGCTAATGGAACACAGCTGTCTGGCTGGTGGAAAGTGCCTTATGAAGAGGGCGAGCTGAAAGCGATCGCTTACGATGAGAACGGTCAGATCATTGCAACCGATGTACAGAGATCCTATACGGATGCCAAGAAAATTCGTCTGCGAGCGGATCGGGAGCAGTTGCAAGCCAGTGGTACAGACCTCATTTTTGTAGAAATTGATGTGGAAGATGAAGCGGGTAACCCGGTGCACAATGCGAATAACCGCGTGCAAGTTCAGGTGACGGGTGCAGGACGATTGCTGGGTCTGGATAACGGGGACAGCACGGACTATGATCCATACAAAGGATTGAGCAGAAGACTATTCAGCGGCAAATTGATGGCCATCATCGGAGCGACAAATGAACCTGGAAAGGTTCGGATTGAAGTTACTTCCGAAGGGCTGGAAGGGGCTACGGCTGAGTTCGAATCGCGGGTTGTGGCGGCTGAACTTCATGATGAGAAACAAGCTGAATCTGTTTTCATGAACAATGAAGAACGTCCGGTGCTTACGGGGAATGCTCAGGAGATTCCTTTGCGGAAAATCGAGATCATCAGTAATGCAGGGCAGTTGCTCGATCCGTCCAACCCGGAGCTGATTGTAACCGCCAAACTGTATCCAGAGAACACCTCCTACCGCGATATCGAGTGGGCTGTTGTGAATGATGCGGGGATTGAATCTAACATTGCCAAGGTGGAAGCTGTTGAAGCAGAAACGGGTGACAACGGTGAGCATCAACATGCGGTGAAGGTATCGGCTATAGGTGACGGCGAGTTCCGGCTTCGCGCAACCAGTACCAACGGTACAGATAAAACGAAACTCATCTCGCAGCTGGAATTCAAGGCGGACGGTCTCGGCACAGCCTACAAAGATCCATACGGCTTCATCACGGGTGGACTGTACGATTACACCAAAGGTGAGGTTGGTAACGGCAATGAGCGCGGGGTAGCGACAAGTCGGGACGGGGAAACTCACGTGGGCTTCCGCAATATTGACTTCGGGCCATACGGCTCCGATACGATTACTATTCCGATCTTTACGTTGTCCACTGAGGGTTACTTCATTCAGATCTGGGAAGGTATGCCGGATGAAGAGGGAAGCACAATGATCGCAGATGTAGTTTACGACAAAGAGTCCATCTGGAATGTGTACCAGGAAGAGACATACCAATTGTCCAAACGCCTTAGCGGGATCACGTCAATCTGTTTTGTACTGAAACAGAAGATTCATATTAAAGGGTTCTCCTTCGAGCGTCAGAGTCGTGCGTTTGAGCAGAATACGGCTGCATCCTGTGACCATCTCTATGGCGATACGTTCAAAATTGAAGCTGACCGTGTTGAAGGTATCGGGAACAATGTATCACTGGAGTTTGAAAACATGGACTTTACAGCAGAAGGGGCATCTAAGCTCGTCATCTACGGTCATTCACCGATTGATAAGAATACGATTCATATCCGCTTTGCAGGTGAGGATGGACAGAGTAACCAGCTGGTTGAGTTCACACAATCCGAAGGATATGAGGAGCGTGTATTTGAGCTTGAACGGGTGACAGGTGTGCAAAAGGTAAGCTTTATCTTCCTGCCAGGAAGTCAGTTTGACTTTGGCTGGTTCCGATTCGAGAAATAGAGTAACAGATCCATCCTCTTCGAGTAAACGGTGTTCGTTCAGAACATGTGATTACTTGAAGGGGATTTTTTAATATTGTGTATCGCTCATGCCTTCTTTCATAGAGAAAAACGTAACGTATACGGTGCTCTGAGCGTTGTAAACATGAGCTGATTCCGATGGTAGGGCTGATCCGTATATCATGTTGATAAAGCGATAGAAAATTGCAGAAGTTATTGTTCCATTTAACGTTGTAATGAAGAAATCCCCTCGGGTCTACGGTGTCAATCACATGTCATCATGCGATTATTTACACAGTAACCAGGAGGGGATATGGTATAGCCATCTGCTTTGATTCTAGAGCTGAACTGCTGTTTGCTTACCTTCTTTACGTTTCTTAGCGTATTCTGCCGTAGCGGTAAACAAAACATCCGAGGATGAATTCAAGGACGTTTCAAATGAGTCTTGCAACACTCCGATGATGAAGCCAACCCCAACGACTTGCATTGCAATATCATTTGATATGCCGAACAAGCTGCATGCCATAGGAATAAGAAGAAGAGAGCCACCTGCCACACCCGAAGCGCCAGTAGCGGCAACAGCGGACAACATGCTGAGAATCAGCGCCGTTCCAAAATCCACCTGAATGCCCATCGTATGAACGGCCGCAAGGGATAAGACCGATATGGTAACGGCTGCCCCCGCCATATTAATCGTAGCACCCAATGGGATGGATACCGAATACGTATCCTTGTCCAATCCTAACTTTTCACATAATCTCATATTGACTGGAATGTTCGCCGCTGAACTTCGTGTAAAGAATGCTGTGATCCCGCTTTCTCTTAAGCACTGAAAGACGAGGGGGTAGGGGTTCCTACGAATGTTCAGATACACGATTAACGGATTGACAATAAGTGCGGTAAACACCATACATCCAACAAGAACGGAAAGTAATTTGCCGTAACCCAACAAAGACGAAAGTCCGCTTGTTGTAATGGAGTCAAAAATAAGGCCCATAATCCCGAACGGAGCAAATTGGATTACCCATTTCACAATCTTCGATACAGCTTCCGAGAATTGAGTAATCAGGTTTTTGGTGCTATCACTGGAGCTTTTGAGAGCAACACCAAGCAGCACCGCCCAGGCCAGAATACCAATATAGTTAGCGTTCATCAGTGCACTTACCGGATTATCAACGAGCTTCAATAACAAGCTCTTCAGGACCTCTACAATGCCATCAGGTGGAGTCAATTCTTGCACGCCCGATACCAAAGTTAATGTAACCGGAAATAGGTAACTTGCCGCAACCGCGAGTAGTCCAGCCAGAAAGGTACTCATAACGTAAAGGACGATAATCCTTTTCATATTGGTTTGGACACCTTTTCGATGGTTGGATATAGCGGCCATCACTAAAAGTAACACTAAGATTGGAGCAACTGCCTTTAATGCTGAGACAAATAAGGAACCAAAAAGCGCAATTCCCGTTGCACCGGGCACGATCAGGGCCAAGACAATCCCCACAACAATTCCAAGTATAATTCGTTTAATCAGACTTATTCGGTTCCATTTCATTAATACCGTTTTCATCCATATTCCTCCGAGTTTTAATATAAAATATCATCAAGCAACGCATCGATGCTGTAATGAAGCATAGCGTTAGTTTATCACGGAATTTGTCTTTTGTGTGGTGTGGAAATATTTGTATTGTAGATCATCCCCCGCGTTCCTTTTGCAAGCCAGTAGGCATTCACATAACATGCACTAATGACACAAAATGGCTTCCTAAAGGTTGTAGGCGAGCGTTTCTTACGAGATTTTATGCTGGTATTAGAAGTGTTTCCCGACTAAAGTCCGTTAAAGATCCTAATTCAGGTAATGGCAGGGGCTGATGTCTTATGAGCTATTGGGCTTCCATCATAGTTATTCGCACACTCTCCGAACGTGTCACTGACATATACATAGGGCATACACACTGTATGCACCGGCCTAAGGAGAGTGACTATTTTGAAGGATCTGAACAAGAGGACAGCTACCCTCAACAAATTAAGGCCAAGACGTGTTAGATTGAAATACAAAAACAAAATTCCACGAAAACGGAAATATAAGATAATTCGTAAAGTGTGCCGAAGAAAGTACCGCTCCCTGAAGCGTCCATTAAGATCACAGAAAATGTCCCGTGACAAAAAAGTCATTGCATTACCGAGAGGGGGAGTCAGCAACCCGGTATGTTGTGAGTCCGGCCCCCCGCTCGCTCCGTTGAGACAACATGAATTGGAGACTGTGAGTCTCCCTGGAACGCAAGGTGTGGCAGGTGCCCAAGGCCCCGCTGGTCCTCAAGGTGAGCCTGGTCAAGCGGGGACTCCCGGAGTGCAAGGCCCCGCCGGATCTCAAGGTGAGCCGGGTCAACCTGGAGTTCCCGGAGCGCAGGGTCCCGCTGGTCCTCAAGGTGAGCCGGGTCAACCTGGAGTTCCCGGAGCGCAGGGTCCCGCAGGTCCTCAAGGTGAGCCGGGTCAACCGGGAACTCCCGGAGTCCAAGGACCAACGGGTCCCCCAGGTGAGCAAGGTCCGCCGGGCACCGTACCCGGAATTGAAATCATTCCTACGGCAAACCGTTACTTCTATTTTCCGGACACCGATCTTGATCTGTCGACCTCGGTTATAATTCCTGCCACAGCATTCACGAATGACGATGGCGGCAGCATAACCGAATTTGCCGGGGTTGGACTTACCAGTTTCAACAATCTTTATATAAACGGGATCGTCCAACCAGGAAACTCATACAGTGTAAGTGCGGAGAGGTTGTTTTTTTCGTCACAAAACGGTGTGATCTTTGCAGGGACACCTATCACTATAGAGATTATTATAATAACAGCCAATATAATAAATGGTTTTAGTTACTGATTCTTTTGCCTTCACTACTCCCAAACCTACCACATATACTATGTCAGGTAGGAGGTGAGAAACATGCCACTTGTGACACCATTTCAGAACAGTTTAAGATTTGCTGCAACCATTGGTGATGGAACCGGCACTGGGGAAACGTTTGCCATTGCTGCGACTGATTTTACAAACGACGCGGGTGTAGCTGCAACCGCATTTCCAGGCACCTACAACTACTACAATCTTTATATTAATGGCCTTATGCAAACAGCAGATACATCCTCGGCTACGACGACTACAATTACCATTCCCGGTGGAGATGCATTAAATGATGGGACTCCAATTGTCGTACAATTTGTAGTGTCTTAAAGAAGAGTTAATCCTACTGTATCGTTATCTTGTGCGACTTCTATCTGTGATCACGCGTGTTGAATAACC
>NZ_JAGGNR010000010.1 GCF_018614975.1 Paenibacillus polymyxa
AGTTATTTTTAGTTTTCTACAGGATGATGTAGGTGTACGGAAACCCATCCAGTCAGAAAGATTTATAGATAACATTCGAATGTTGGTAGCTGCCTAAGAGTACAAACTGAATAAATAAGTGAACAGTCCGGATGAACAATGTTTTTCTGGGACTGTTTTTTTATGTATGTCAGTCAAAGGTAACAAAAAATTCAACAACAATAGGGCTAGGGCTAGGGCAAGGGATGAAATGATCTAAGATAAAATTCTTTACCGAACGTTCTAAAAGTGATATATTGTTGTTGTAAGAGAACGGGTTTCTATATTTATAATTGAACGAATCGTTCTAAAAAACTCAACACAATGACATTTCAAGAGGGGAGGTAGTAATATGAAAACTGTTGCGATCATTGGGGCTGGACCCGGACTAGGCCTCTCATTAGCCAAAACATTCGGAAGACACGGTTATCGTATTGCCTTAGTATCAAGGACACAGGTGAAACTGGATCAGTATGCAGAGCAGTTGAACCAGATGGGGATTGAAGCCAGAGGATTTGCCGCGGATATTTTGAGTGGGACATAAGAATGAAGAAGTGAATTTTTTTTGAATTAATTAGAATGATTATTCTAAAATTAATGATGAAGGAAGGAGCATTAAATATGGAGTATCGTGTATTAGGAAATACTGGCCTTAAAGTAAGCAGTTTTGTATTAGGTACAGGTACGTTTGGTTTCTGGGGGAACAATACGGAGAAAGAAGCTGCAGTTATGTTGGATGAGGCTTTGGCTGGAGGTATTAATCTGATCGACACGGCGGACGTATACTCCAATGGACAATCCGAAGAAATACTGGGTAACCTTCTAAAGGGACGCAGACAGGATGTTATTATCGCCACTAAAGGCGGAATGCCTATGGGCAGTGGGCTTAATCAATCCGGTAACTCGAAATATTGGATTAAACGTGCAGTAGAGGATAGCTTGAGAAGGCTGCAGACGGACTATATCGACTTGTATCAACTGCATCAGCCTGATCCTCATACCGATATTGAGGAAAGCCTTGATGCACTTACGGATTTGGTGCGAGAAGGAAAGATTCGTTATATTGGTACATCCAATTTTCAAGCGTGGCAAGTAACCGAGGCACAATGGAGTAGCGAACGTAACAACACGGCACGTTTTATATCCGAACAAGCTCCATATTCCATTTTGAATCGGAGTATTGAATTCGACTTGCTTGCTGCAACCCAAAAATATGGAATGGGTGTATTGGTGTGGAGCCCACTTTCGGGCGGCTTGCTAACAGGAAAATACCGCTCTGGGGAAGCGGCTGCCGAAGGTTCCAGAGCAGCAGGATCACTTGGGAAACTTTCTATTGTTGTGGACCCGAATCGAGAGGAAAACCGCTCCAAGTTCGAAGCCGTTGCCAAGCTCCAAGCCCTTGCGGATGAAGCAGGATTAACGTTGCCTCATCTTGCTATGGCATTTACACAAGCCCATCCATCCATTACTTCTGCAATCGTAGGGGCAAGAACAATTGAGCAGTTGCGTGAAACGTTAAAGGGAAGTGACATCCGCCTAAGCACTGATATCCTGGATGCGATCGATGCAATCGTTCCGCCGGGAGTGACTCTGGATGCGCTAGAAAAAGGCTGGACACCTGATTGGTTACAAGCAAGCAAACGAAGAATTCAGGGATAGTTTCGACTTTGCCGAGTAGTCACTCCAATGTATATGAATAAACGAGGTGATGACCAATGGCAAGATCCAAAGAGTTTGAAGTACATGAAGTATTGGATAAAGCGATACACCTGTTCTGGACTCAAGGATATGAGAAAACATCAATGCAAGAATTGGTTGAGTTAATGGGGATTCATCGAAAAAGTATCTATGATACCTTTGGGGATAAGCGTTCCTTGTTTATGAGAGCACTGGAACGGTATGAGATGCAGCAGAGTAGCTATGTCAGGCTTCTGATTGAAAAGGACATACCCATTAAACAATTAATTCGCGAGATGTTGGAATTAACCGTTAGATGCGAAGGGCAGCCTATTGGATGTTTTATGGTGAATTCAGGCGTGGAACTAGGTGTCTTAGATCCTGAGGTTTCATCCTTGGTGGATGAGAACTATATGAGAACAGAGGAATTATTAGCAAGCCTTATTCTCAAAGGGCAGCAGACAGGTGAGATTAAGGCTGATCTTGATCCGACAATGAATTCTCAATATCTGATGAACGCTTGGCTTGGACTACGTACGATGGTCAAGACAACAACGGATAAACAAAAGTTAACGAATATTATCGATATATCAGTATCTATTTTGGATTAAACAGACAGATCAAAAGGAGAGATTGAAATGAAATATACAGTGATTACAGGAGCAAGTTCAGGGATTGGATATGAAACGGCATTGGCCTTTGCAGCACGTGGCAAAAACTTGATTTTAGTAGTCAGAAGACGGGATAAACTGGAGGAGCTTAAAGCCACCATTCAAGGTTTAAATCCCCAAGTACAAGTGTTTGTTCACACCAGTGACCTGTCTGTTACGGCAGAGGCATATACCCTGTACAACAATTTGAAAGAATATGAAATCGAGACTTGGATCAACAATGCAGGACTTGGAGAAAGCTCATTCATTACTGATCAGAATTTGGATAAAGTGGAGACCATGTTGCGTGTAAACATTGAATCCTTAACCGTTCTTTCTACACTGTATGTGCGAGATTATGCGAATGTCGAAGGTACTCAATTGATTAACGTCTCATCCGCACTTGGATATGCCATTGCTGTAGGCAGTGTAGCTTATTCTGCATCAAAATACTACGTTAGTGCCTTCACAGAAGGTCTTGCCAAAGAACTGGAACTGAAAGGTGCAAAACTTAAAGCGAAGGTGCTTGCACCAGCGATCACGGAAACAGAATTTGTACAAAAATCAATTGATGCTGAAGGGTTTGATTACAAAGCGAATATGTCCAAATATCATACTGCTAAAGAAATGGCAGGCTTCATGATTGATCTGTATGACCACAACGAAGTGGTTGTAGGGATTGTAGATCAGAACTATGATTTTCAGCTGACAGGTGCGATCTACCCGGTGATTTCAGAATTGAATTAATACAGAAGAATCCAGAGGATACATTTACAAAATCTCAAATAAGAAGAGGAGTACATTCAATTGGAAAAGATATGGAGTAAAACGAAAATTGGCAACATGGAATTGCCTCACCGCCTAGCGATGGCACCCATGACACGCAGTCGAGCACAAGAAGATGGTACACCTGGAGAGTTGGCGGCACTTTATTATGCTCAACGTGCAACGATGGGACTCCTGATTACGGAAGGAACACAACCTTCCGATGATGGACAGGGATACTTGTGGTCACCTGGCATCTACACCGATAAGCATATTGAAGGATGGAAAAAGGTAACGGATGCGGTGCATGAAGCTGGCGGATATATATACATCCAATTAATGCATGCGGGTCGCATGTCACATCCAGACAATACCCCGCATCATCGTCAACCGGTTGCGCCATCTGCAATCGCACCGGGTGTAGAAATGTTTACGGCTACAGGGATGCAGGATATTCCCGTTCCCCGCGAATTGAGTCAGGAGGATATTCAAACGACCATCGCAGATTTCCGAAAAGCCGCTGCCGCAGCAATTAAAGCAGGTGCGGACGGCGTTGAAATTCATGGAGCCAATGGGTATCTAATCAATCAATTCCTTGGAGAAAATTCGAATACACGGACAGATGAGTATGGGGGATCTATAGAAAATCGTGCTCGGTTTGCAATTGAAGTAACGAAAGCTGTTGTTGAAGAAATTGGAGCAGAACGTACCGGCTTCCGGATATCTCCTGGAACACCTCTTGGTGGAATCCAGGATGGGGAACAAGGTCCTGAACTTTATCGTTATCTTGCCAAAGAATTAGCCCAATTGGACTTGGTTTATCTGCATATCATGCATCTTGGAAATGAAGACTTGCTCCAGGACATTCGTTCAATTTGGCAAAATCCATTGCTGGTTAATCGGGCTGGAAGAACTTTGGAGGATCTCAGTGTCGATTTAGATCGTGGTCTCGCTGATCTGGTACCTGTAGGTGTGTGGTCCTTAGCTAATCCAGATTTGGTGGAACGACTTCAACAAGGTTCGCTACTAAATGAAGCAGACCCGACAACATTCTTTGGATTGGGAAGTAAGGGCTACACGGATTATCCTACGTTGGAAGAATTAAAGTCACAAGAAGGGCAGCACTAGCACAAAGCATGGAGCATGGCTTACAACTGAACATTGTGCGCCATGTTCCTAGTCTATAAGCAAAGGAAGAGGATAAATGATGAAAGCAGCTCAAATTCAGAAATACTCCAAAAAAATTCAAGTGGAAATCAACGATATTGAGAAACCTCAGATACAGAGCCATGAGGTCCTCGTCAGAGTAAAAGCTGCAGGTGTAAATCCGCTGGATATCTTGAATATGAATGGCAGTGTTCGGATGATTGCCGACTATAGGTTACCTCTAACTTTAGGGAATGAACTATCGGGTGTTATTGAAGCCGTTGGTGATGATGTTTTGAATTTTAAAGTGGGTGATAAGGTTTATACCAGGTTGCCACTGAATAAAATTGGTGCTTTTGCTGAATATGCGGCTGTACATGAGGATGCCTTATCCATGATGCCTGAAAATCTATCTTTTATCGAAGCTGCGGCGGTACCCCTTACTGCCCTGACCGCGTATCAAGCATTGCATGATGTACTCCGAGCTGAACCGAATAAAAAGTTGTTTATTCCTGGCGGAACCGGTGGATTTGGTGCAATGGCCATCCCGATTGCCAAGTCCATGGGATTAACGGTTATCACTAGTGGCAGTGAAAGGGGCAGAGCACGTAGTTTATCCATTGGAGCAGATCAATTCATTGATTATAAGACCGAGCGTTATGCTGATATCCTGTCCGATATCGATTATGTCATTGACACTTTGGGCGCGGACGAAATCAAAGATGAATTTAGCATTTTGAAACCACACGGGAAATTGGTCTCTTTGAAGGCAGGACCCAATTATCGCTTTGCAGTGGACAGTCAATTCCCGTTGTGGAAAAGAGCATTGTTTGGTCTCGTAGGTGCACGCTTGGATTCAATGGCACGTAAGACTCAAACTGAATACCGTTTTTTATTCGTGCATTCCAGTGGGATTCAATTGCAAGAAATCACTTCTCTTGTAGAAAAAGAAGACATTAAACCTTCGATCGATTCTACGTATACGTTTGATGATATTGAAAAGGCATTGATTAAAGTGTCCACGGGTCACTCCCAGGGTAAAGTCATTCTTACCTTTTAAAGGCCAAACGAGAGCATATTATTCGATGTTTGTTTTCTGAACAGGAGGGAAGCTAATGGCGAGAAGCAAAGAGTTCGATGAGTCTGTTGTACTGGATAAAGCGATGAGACTTTTTTGGGAACAAGGGTATGAGAAGACGTCTATGACAGATCTGGTCGATCATATGGGAATTCATCGTAAAAGCTTGTATGACACATTTGGCGACAAACATACCTTGTTTCTAAAGTCAGTAGATCTGTATGATCACAAAATCAGCTCTGCCCTTGCAGCAGGAGTAAAGCGTTCTAAAACGGCAACGGAAGCACTTCAGTTTATATTTCTTTCTTTAATTCATGGAGAGGAGCATCCAGCATCAGGCTGCTTCATTGTTAATTCGACAGTGGAATTGGCGGCACGCGATGAAGACATGAACCACCGATCGACGGAGATGTTTGCAAATACGGAGAAACTAATCAAGGACATTATGGTGTGGGGACAGCGAGACGATGAATTCACTACGGAGTACAACGCCGAGGTATTGGCGGAATATCTGCATAATGTAGGTGTTGGGTTAAGGGTAATGGCCAAGACTTCGATGACCAAGGAAAAACTGCTTCGTATAGCGACACTATCCATGGATCTCATACTGAAGTAGTCTATTTTTTTCACCATTATAGAATGATCATTCTAATAAGGGTGTTCCAGATGAAACATATGTAATAGAAAAGAGAGGCAGGTAACGACATGAGAAAGACAGTTCTAATCACAGGGGTCTCGGGTGGGATCGGTAAAGAGTTAGCAGATCGATTTGCCAAAGGTGGACATCATATTGTGCTGGTAGCACGAAGCAAGGGTAAAATACAGGATCTAGCTCAGGAGTATCAGAAAAAGTATGGTATTCAGGCGACGGTTATTGCCAAAGATGTAGCAGCACCTGGGGTACCACAGGAGATTTATCATGAGCTGAAGGAAAAGGGCATTGTTGTTGACTATCTTGTCAACAATGCAGGCTTTGGTCTGTTCGGGACGTTTATGGAAACGGATATGGAACAAGAAGTTAATATGATTGACGTGAATATCAAGGCTTTAACCGTCATGACAAAACTATTCTTGCCGGATATGATACAACGTGGACACGGCGGTGTGATGAATGTGGCTTCGTTGGTAGGTTTTTTCCCTGGACCGATGATGTCGGTATATTATGCAACAAAGGCATACGTGCTATCGTTCACTGAGGCTTTGGAGAATGAAGTAAACGGTACTGGTGTTACGGTGACAGCACTGTGCCCAGGCCTGACATCCACCGGGTTTGTTGATCGCTCGGGTATGGGTGTCTCGAAGATGTTGCAGGGCCCGATCATGGAAGCCGGACAGGTGGCCGAAAGAAGGGTATCAAGGCTTTTTACGTGGCAAGACGTTAATTATGCCTGGTGCTCGAAACCGATTCATCGCGTTTATGCCGCGCTTGTTACCGCGTAAGATGATGACTCGTATGATTAGATCCTCACAGGACAAGACAGGACATTAAACATAAAAAGGAGCTGGTCGATTTTGATCTTTTATGATTCCCCACAAGCAACTGTTTCATGGAATGAGGATAATAAGGTAGTTGTTTTGCAATGGAAGAGCTTTGCGCGAGGTGAACAATATCGTACACCACTAAATAAATTATTGGAGTTAGCGGAGCAAAAACGCTCGAATAAGGCATTATACGATAGCCGTCACTTGGCCGTTATTTCGCCAGATGACCAAGAATGGGTTACACAAGAGTGGTACCCGAGATCACTCGAAGCAGGACTTAAGTATTCAGCACTGCTTGTTCCCCATAAAGCAATAGCTAAATCGAGTGCAAACCGAATGCTCTCAGGAATGGACATATCCAACCCATCTCAAGAATTCCATGACTTAGATGAAGCCTTCCAATGGCTGGCAATTGTAAAATAAGAAGGTAAGAAAACATGATATGCATAAATCAATGCGGTTACTATGGAGAGGATAAATCAGATCTTCTCCAATTCACTCGTATCACTGTCTCCTTGGAGGGAAGCTGAAGGGCACAAATTGAATCTTCTTTTTATCCCATGAGAACAGACTTTTTTTGTATCAGATTATTGTAGGAAGTAGAACCATTTGAATTTGGTGCCAGCAACAAAAAACAAAACAATCCATCCCCACAGAATCAACAAACGTAGAGGTCGTGGAATCAGGAGATATTCTGAGTACAATTTGCTGAAAAAAATTATCACAGTTAACCACCCCTGTTAAGTTAATCCCTTATATCCACTTTCGAAAGAAAAAGAAGTAAGACGATAAGATAACCGTGGCGTAGGTCTCGAGGTTTCTTAGGTATATTATATCATGATAAAAACCAGAGAAACTTTTTGTATCAGATTCAGCCATGCCTACGCATTCAAATAAATCGAACGAAATAATGCTGGCATGCCAATATATAGTGTAAGGAGGAAGGGGATGGCTAATGAGTGAACAGGATGAGTACATAGAACTTGTGACGTTAATACGTGCGGGGCATGAAGAAGCATATGGAGAGTTATATGAAAAAACAGTGACGGGTGTATATCGGACTGTGCGATTTCTCATCAAAGAAGAGTCTGACGTGGAGGATGTGGTACAGGAGATTTATATTCAGGCTTATCGATCATTGACACGATATGATGCGAAGCGTGCTTTTCGTCCCTGGTTAATGGGTGTGACGATGCGACAGGTTCAGAGTTATCGACGCAAAAGATTGATGCAGTTTCGGTTTGGCAAGCAGATCGAAAAATCTGACGTGGGACTAGAATATGATTTTTCCACTGATCTGGTCAACAAACTGGCCAATCGTCTTCTGCTGGAACAGGTGCACCGTTTACCGTACAAGTTGCAGCAGGTGGTCACACTTCATTATTTGAATGAATACACGCAAGAGGAGATTGCTGGCATATTGGAAATTCCGCTTGGAACCGTAAAATCGCGCATACATTCGGCGCTGGCGAAGTTGAGACAGAAAGAGAAGATGAATCCAAGGTTGCGGGGAAAGGTGGAGGATCTGCATGAAACTCGATGAACAGTTGCGGACAGCCTACCAGGAAGAGACCAAAGACTGGTCCGTTCCTGCGAGAATTAAACATAAAATGATGGATGGTATACGAAGTGATTCACACATCAGAAGAAATCGAAAAAAATGGCTGGTCACTGGGCTATTGGCTGCTGTACTCATTATTCCCACCGGAGTCTACGCAGGATACACCTATCTCGCAGACGGAATATATGGTTCACAGGAGAATATCAGAGCTATGGGGGGAACAGCTGAGGATTATATGAGGTTGGAAGCAAAGCTGCAGACGGCCAAGGCCCATTTCAGCGAAGAAGAATTTGTTCGATATATGGACTTGCTGAAGCAAATGGGGCATATGGCCGTGAAGTATGCCGATTCTCAGGGCAATATGCATCCAGAGCAGTGGAATACGATAGAGCAGGAACAGTATAACGCTCTTGTAGCTGAACTGGAACCGTTTTTCGAGAAGCTGGAAGGTGTGAGTGTAGGGTCCTCCATAAAAATGATGGATGAGCAGCAATTTTGGACGGAACAGTTGGTACAGGCAGAGAAGACATTTACCAAGGAACAATATCGTGAGTTCAAGTCTGTCTATGAACAAATGAAAAAATACAAAGTTATGGTTATGGACAAGGATGGAAGTATCCATGAGGAACGCTTGTCAGCGGAACAGAAGGATGATTTAAGGCAGCTAGAGAGGCGCCTAATTCCCTATTTGAAACGGTTGGGACTTAATATACGTTGAGTCGTGTGACCTGTGAAAGAGGAGCAGAAGTGGAGAAGCGAATACTTTCGCTTCTTTCTTTATGTTGTGATCTAATTATTTCTTCCCCTGCATATTCAGTCGATACTGATGAGGTGTTGTACCTGTGGCATTACGGAATACTTTACAAAAGTAGGACGGACTCGACATACCGACACGGTGACCGATTTCGGGAACGGTATGTGAGGAACGGGTGAGCAGTACACAGGCATGACGAATGCGGGTAGCTTGAGCATAAGCGACAATGGTGGTGCCGGTCGCTTTTTTGAATACATGAGACAGATAATAGGGAGATAGATGAAGTGTATCTGCGATATGCTCCAAACGGAAAGGCTGTGCATAATGCTGTTCAATCCACTGGATTGCAGCTTCGGCATGAGGATGAAGAATATTTGCATTGGATGGGGTGCCCGCCTGGGAATCACGAGTTGCAACATCTTTCCATAAGTAGCGAAGTTGCGTAAGTGAATCGAGCACAAAGAGACAGGTATCCTCCCCAGCTTCATGAGGTAGCAGATCTGGATAAGTCTTATCGAATTGTTCCATTCGTTGAATGAGTGGGGAAGTGGCAGCAAGTCGGATGGGCTGAATGGGGGATTGCTCTCCCAGCAGATCGTGTATGAAATGGTGAGTCGTCATAAAATGCGACCAATGAGCCTTCAACAGATCAAGTTCAACCATGAGTACATTTCGAATGAAAGGCTGCTGTCTGGATACCTGAATCTGGATGTGATGCAATTGAAAAGGTCGAAAAATCATGAGCATACCGGGTTCAAGGGAGAAAACCTGACCTTCGGTTATCAACTGGCCATATCCTTCGTGAATATATGTTATCTCTATTTGTGAATGAGCATGGAACACTTCGCGAAACGTAGTGTTGGATGTGCGACGACAGGCCAGATTAAATTGTTCTCCGAGGATGATGGACATCATGAACACCTCCCTTATCATGCGCAAGATAGTTTTATTTTAGCACAAGATGAACGCATAAAAGCGCTTTATTATTGCGTATTGTGAAGGGAATAAGGGAGGTATGCAACGATGTTAAAAGTGGCGATTATCGGAGCAGGTGCAATTAGTGGAGCACATATCTCAGCATATTTGGCATTCCCTGAGAGATGTCAGATTGTTGCTGTGGTCGATATCTACGTGGAAAAAGCACAGAAGCGAATTAATGAATATGGTCTGGAAGGTGTACAAGCTGTCACGGATTACACAGATTTACTTGCTCAAAACATTGATCTGGTTTCAGTCTGTACACCACCTTATACCCATGCTCCAATCGCGTGCGATTTCTTGCAAGCAGGTGCACATGTACTGGTCGAAAAACCGATGGCCTCTTCCCTGGAGGAAGCGGATCTGATGCTGAGAGCAACCGAGAAAAGTGGAAAGCTGTTATCGGTGGTAGCTCAGAATCGGTTTACGACTCCAATGATGAAGTTAAAAGGTGTGTTGGACAGTAAACGAATGGGCCCTATAGTTCATGTGCAGGTGGATTCGTTCTGGTGGCGAGGTCACAATTATTATGATCTGTGGTGGCGTGGGACATGGGAAAAAGAAGGCGGGGGTTGTACCCTTAATCATGCGGTGCATCATATTGATGCCATGCTCTGGATGATGGGACCTCCAGTGGAATTACAGGCGATGATGGCAAATACGGCACATGATCATGCCGAAGTTGAGGATATATCCATCGCGATGCTTCGCTTCCAGGAAGGTGCGCTTGGCATGATTACCAGTTCCGTCGTACATCACGGAGAGGAACAGCAGTTAATTTTTCAAGGCAAAGAAGCCCGGGTATCTGCACCTTGGAAAGTGGTTGCTTCTACCGCGCGGAATAACGGATTTCCGGAACCAAATCAAGAGTTGGAACACCAGATTCAGCAGCTGGTTGACGAATTACCGGATGTTACTCATGTGGGCCATGCTGGGCAAGTTGAGAATGTGTTAAACGCTATTGAGACAGGATCTCCCCTTCTGGTGGATGGCGGAAGTGGTCGGAATACACTTGAACTGATTGTAGGAATCTATAAATCCGCAAGCACGGGGGAAAAGGTTGTTTTCCCACTAGGGTCGGAAGATACGTTTTACACAAGAGAAGGAATGATGCAACACGCCGTACACTTTTATGAAAAAAAGACGACGGTGGAGAACTTCGAGGATTCGAGTATTACACTCGGGAATAAGTTGGATTCTTAGTATTTTAAGTACTTCCAGTTTTTTTCATCCATTTAACTCGCAATCGCTTCAAGATAATAATCTCCATAGTCATGGATTGGATCAACAGAAAGAGGGCGCAAATGAAACGCGCAGGACTACTTACTCCTTGAGACAACATCACTTTGGGTGGAAGAGGAGGGGCAGACGCGCCGGTTTCCAAATGGACCGTATTTCATCCAGTTATTTCGCAAAACTGCTGGGACGATCCCAATTCAGTATCGGCAACAATTTGAACGAAGCAGTAAGCATTATTTTAGTTCTCAAAAAAAAGAGCGTTATTACGTCTCTATATACAATTAGTATTTACCGTTTGAAGTAAATAAATCCCGGCTGTGGATTGCACTAGCCAGTTGCTAAATGCGATACTCCACCTCCGGGATTACACAGCGTTACCTTCAAGCTAAATAAACCATAAGGATTCCTCAAGCTATTACAGCCACTTATCAGCCCAACGTTCCACGGCGCTTAGCGCTCTCCCCAGTTCCGTGCCTTTTCGTGACAACATATATTCAGTTCGAACTGGGCGTTCCGTGACCACATGGCGAACCACGAGTCCTTCTTCCTCCAATTCCTTCATTCGCTCATTTAACACACGTTTGCTCAAGTCAGGGATATAAGCGTGAATCTCACTGAAGCGTTTGGGTTCCTCCATCAATGCATGGATAATGAGGGCTACCCATTTTCGGCCAATGATCTGATAAGATTGTTCCACTTTTGTGCATATTTGCTTGGCATTCTCATCATCGCTCATGATTGTGCTCCTTTGATTTAGTATTGCCTGTAATATCATTAGTATACTTATTGTAACCTACTTGTCCACAGGCCATATGTGTAAAATGTCACATACCAATTGTTCTTAATGTTACCACATAAAGCGTTATCATCAAATAAAAACCCTATAAACACTGGAGTTCACAGGTTCGACACGATTATTGACGAATTGTGACGACAGGTGTAATATGGGTAACGTTAATTCAAATGGTTACAATTTATAACCTAAACACAGGTTGTGGAGAGAAGGAATGTTCCATGGTTGAATTCAGGCGTGTTATATAAACGGAGGCAAGGCGGGGAACACATCCACTTATTCCGTCTTTTGTCATGCTTGGATTTGGACATTTTGCAACATCATATACTATACTGCACAGATCACAGGAGGCACTCCAATGGATGCAATGACATTTGTCCTGTTCGGGGCAACAGGCGATTTAGCCAAACGCAAGATTTATCCTGCATTATATAACTTGTACATGGATCAGAAAATGCCGAAATCCTTCTCCGTTATCGGGTTGGGACGACGTGAGTTGTCAGATACAGATTTCCAGGCGAATGTTGAAAAGTCACTGCATGAATTTTCACGTCAGACGCCGGAAGAAGCATCTCAAGTTCGTGATTTCATTGGAGCTTTCCGTTATTGTTCACTAAATAATACGAAGCTTGAGGATTACACTAAACTGTTGGAGTTGGTTCAACAGCGTGAACAAGAGCTTAACATTCCCGAAAACCGCATGTTCTACATGTCGGTGGCACCGGAATTCTTTGAGCCAATTGCATTAAACATTCAAGAAAGTGGCCTGGGTAACACCAAAGGTTGGAAGAAACTGATTATCGAAAAACCATTTGGACACGACCTGCAATCGGCTCGTGATCTGAACGAAAAACTGAGCAATACCTTTGCGGAAGAAGAGATCTATCGCATTGACCATTTCCTCGGTAAACCGATGGTTCAAAATATTGAGACGCTCACCTATGCAAATCCGGTGATTCAGGCGTTGTGGTCTAACCGTTATATTGCCAATGTACAGATTACGGCAAGTGAGACCGTGGGTGTTGAAGAACGTGCCGCGTATTACGACCAAAGCGGTGCCCTTCGTGACATGTTTCAAAACCATATGCTTCAGTTGCTGATGATGATTGGTTTGCACTTGCCCAAACGTTGCACACCGGAAGAAATTCAATTCAAAAAGCAAAAAGTTGCTGAAGCACTTCGTCCGTTGACAAAAGAAAATATCGCTTCTGAAGTTGTTCGTGCACAATATGCAGCAGGTGAGCTGCAAGGTTCCTCGGTTGTTGGATATCTGGACGAGCCTGGCATCCCTGCCGGATCTCAGAACGAGACCTATGTTGCCGCGAGACTATGGATCGATGATCCATTCTGGAGCGAGGTACCATTTTACATCCGTACAGGTAAACGTCTGGCTGAGAAATCCACCAGAATTGTTGTTGAATTCAAGTCTCCACTGAAGACGGGGCATGAATCCGAGAATACAACGGAACCTAACTTGCTGACGATTGAAATTGGTCCGGGAGAAAGCATCTCGCTTCAATTAAATGCGAAGAATCCATTGAACCATGGTGAAGTGGAGCCTATGCATATGACCTTCAACTCAGGTAAACGTAACATCCCTGAAGCTTACGAGAATCTGATCTTTGATGCGATGCGTGGAGATTCCACCTTCTTCGCTCATTGGAACGAAGTGGAGCTGGCATGGCAATGGGTGCAACCGATTCAGGAGGCATTCGAAGCAGGCAGCGTGCCACTGGATACGTACAGTGCAGGTTCGCATGGACCCGAGTCAGCAGATCGCCTGACCGCAGCAGACGGCTACCGTTGGTGGTAAGTGAAACGAAAAAGTGAACACAGAGATAAGAGCGGTATAAGCCGTTCTGCTCACGAATGAACATTTTGCACAATCCAATTGCGTCTTCTAAGTGAGCAGGATATAGAACGACAAGCTTCTATGCGCCTAGAGCGTTTGTGCTTGGAGCGAACTGGATTGATAAAGAAAAATGCTGATATATATGAAGTATTTATGATGAATTATACCGTTCCAATTTTGCATAAGCCCTTCCGGTTATGTGACCGGAAGGCCGTGAAAATTTTTAAATATAGATTAGCGGACGCACTGAGTTTTTTGCCTAAGTAGCGACGTAGTGTAGGGGACGGAATCGATTCTGTAGAAGCAAAGCGTTCGCCTTTGTATCCAAATTTCATCAATTTAAAGGTTGATGAAAAGAAATTTGGATACAACAGCGATCGAAAGAACGATCCGTAACCGGAACGATTGCTGCGAAACGGGAATGTAGTCTGGCGCTCTGCAACAAAGATGAAATTTAAACATTGTTCATAACAGGAGGATTTTAAAATGAAACTTGGACTTGTCGGATTAGGAAAAATGGGATTGAACTTGGGTAGAAACTTGATTGATCACAAACACGAAGTGGTTGCTTTTGACCTGAACGCTGAAGCAGTAAAAGAAATGAAAGAATACGGCGCTGAAGGCGTATCTTCTTACGCAGAGATGGTGGCTTCGCTCGAATCCCCACGTGTACTGTGGATCATGGTCCCTCACAACGTAGTAGACGCTGTACTTGCTGAAGTTAGTCCATTGCTCTCCAAAGGCGACATCATTATTGAAGCGGGTAACTCCCACTATAAGGAATCCATCCGTCGTTACGAAGAGATGAAACCTAAAGGTATTCACTACATGGATGCAGGTACATCTGGCGGTATGGAAGGCGCACGTAACGGTGCCTGTTACATGATCGGTGGCGATCCTGAAGCTTGGGCAATCGTTGAGCCAGCATTTAAAGACACTGCTGTAGAGAACGGTTATCTGTATGCAGGTAAAGCGGGTAGCGGTCACTTCCTCAAAATGGTTCACAATGGTATCGAGTACGGGATGATGGCATCCATCGGTGAAGGTTTTGACGTATTGGAGAAAAGTGGATTTGATTTCGACTTCGAACAAGTGGCTCGCGTATGGAACAACGGTTCCGTTATCCGCTCTTGGTTGATGGAGCTGACAGAACGTGCCTTCTCCAAAGATGCGAACCTCGACGAGATTAAAGGTGTAATGCACTCTTCCGGCGAAGGACGCTGGACGGTAGAAACGGCATTTGACCTTCAAACCGCTACACCAGTTATCGCATTGTCCTTGCTGATGCGTTATCGTTCCCTGGAAACAGATACATTCACAGGTAAAGTGGTAGCAGCATTGCGTAATGAATTTGGCGGTCACGCTGTAGAGAAAAATTAATTTTATATATAACTGTTAACATATGATGAACATTGGGTAATGACTTATATCGTGTTTACGAATTCATCAAGTGGAGGTAACATATCATGAAATTTTTCTTGGATACAGGGAATGTGGAAGAAATCAAACGGATCGAACGTCTGGGTCTGGTGGATGGAGTCACGACTAACCCGTCTTTGATCGCCAAAGAAGGTCGCGTATTTAAAGAAGTCATTCAGGAGATCTGTGGCGTTGTTAAGGGCCCGGTCAGTGCTGAAGTCATCGGTCTCAAAGCTGAGGATATGTTGAAGGAAGCTTATGAAATTGCAGAATGGGCACCGAATGTAGTCATTAAATTGCCGATGACCGAAGATGGGCTGTACGCTTGTCATGAGTTGACGCAAAAAGGGATCAAAACTAATGTAACCCTGATTTTCTCCGCAGCACAGGGCCTGATGGCGGCGAAAGCCGGTGCAACCTACATCAGTCCATTCGTTGGTCGCTTGGATGATATTGCGGTGGATGGTATGAAATTGATTCGTGATCTGCGTCTTATTCTGGACATGTATGATCTGCCTTCCGAGATTATCGCAGCAAGCATTCGCAATATCAAACATGTAGAGGATGCAGCCCTTTCCGGTGCGCATATTGCCACTATTCCGGGTTCGCTTCTGCCGACACTTTGGAAACACCCACTGACGGACAGCGGGATTGAACGTTTCCTGAAAGACTGGGAATCTGTTCCGAAATAAAAGGATAGAACATAGCCTAAATCTTTGGGTGGTCTGAACAGAAAGCCTTTCGCCTTGCAGAGTAATCTGCGGGTGAAAGGTTTTTTTATCTCTGTTTATGTGTTTCCGATTTCCGATTAGATCAGCAATAAGGAGTACTTGTCCCTTTCATGTTGTTGTTACTTTCTATCCAGTGTCCACGTACTGTCCTTCTTTTTCAGGACAACGGTGCATAAGGTTAACATATAGCCTATAGCTCATCCCGTAGGGGAGGGACACTTCGATGATGAGAAGAAAATGGCGAAGCCGGAGACGCCGTAAGCCGCCAAGCGGCAAACGCAAAATGTGGTTGATCATTTTATTAATCACCGCGTTTTGTTTGATGCAGGGCTTTGCTTATGTGGATAAAAAGATGAAGCCCCCCATCATGCATTTGGCCAAGATCAGAGTGAAGCAGATTGCGACTGAAGCGATCAACAAGGCGATTACAGCACAGGTTGCAGATGGCAAAACCAACGAAGGACTGATTGACTGGAAGACGGATACCGCCGGGAAAGTTTCCGGTTTCATGCTGAACTACAATGAGCATATGCGAATCACTGCAAGTACGATGAATATTGTGCAATCCACGCTGCAGAATGTACACATGTTAAAAGAAAAAATCCCGCTGGGGCAGGCGCTCGGCAGTCCGGTGTTGGCTTCATTTGGCCCGAGTATACCGGTTCGTATTGAGCCCCAAGGCGCTGTCAAAGTGGACCTGAACACCCGTCAACAGAATGCGGGTATTAACATGATTTTGGTGGAAGTGTACATTCACATCATTGCTGAGGTCGCGGTCGTGGTACCCTTCGACATGGAGCCCGAAACGGTCGATACGGAGATCCCGATTTCCTACCTTCTGGTTGTCGGGGATGTGCCAATGTATTATTACGATAATCAGGGCAAGCCAGTGGGCAGTAACGGCAGTAATGCCCCAGCTATTGCACTGCCCTCAGGTCATACGGGTGTATCAAGCGGTAATGGAGTAACTACGAATCCCCTTAACCAGAACCAGCAACAGACGCCGTCAGACCATTTGCAAGGGAATGAACTTGAATTTGAGCCGGATGATTTGCCTGATGTGAATGGGGGATTGCAACCTAATAAGGATACCCAGCCATGATACACACAAATTTGAATTGCAAAGCAAAGAAGAGGCCTCTATTAAAGAGGTCCCTTTTTCGAATGCTTATCGTACTGTGAGCCGAAGAGAATCGACTTAATCCCGCCAATTTACAGGTTTGGATCAAGACATGAGGTGTACTCCAAATTGCTTACGCATACCGAGCATATCCTCGTTTCACTTGCTTTTCTTGTTCTTTTGTTTACGTTCATCCTGTTCCCAATGTTTCAGCAGTGGATAAGGATCGAACGACCATTCGTGCAGTCCGCTATCCCGGTAGATCCCATAGTGCAGATGTGGAGGGAATTTGCCCTGTGTCCCCGGTTTCCCATATCCAGAACTGCCAACCCAACCCACGACCTGACCAGGGATAACCACTTCACCAATGCGTGCGCTCTTGTCAAAACCCGAGAGATGGGCGTAGTAATGATAATGGTTGTTCAAATCCCGAATTCCGATGCGCCAGCCGCCAAACGGATTCCAACCTTTAATCTCCACGACCCCGTAACAGGTACTGCGCACAGGCAGGCCATGCGGAGCGAAGATATCCGTTCCCTCATGAATGCGATAACCGCCCCAGCTTCTTTTCGTCCCCCAGGTGCTGCGATAGGAGTAGTTGGTTCCGAGCGGGACCGGAAAGGCATGTCCGAATAGATCCAGATTGTCAAAATGCTCATATAACTTCGCGAATTGCTGTATCCGTTGTACAGCACGGGAGTTGTGATAATATTCCCACAAAGCAATGTTAAAGTCCTCTTGCTTGTTCCCGTGACCTTGCATAACAGAAGCCATGCTGTACAGCACATCCTGATCATTGTTGGCATCTGCTATACCGTCTCCTGAACCATCACGTCCATAGCCTTTGAAAAAAAGAATGGATTCCGGATGTTGATCCGTCTCATCGGGATTTAGCCATCCTCTCCAAGCCGGAGGAGTCATGAAGATACCCGTAAGTCGCTCCGGATACTTGCGATCCTTTGGATGTGCCCGAGTAATCGTTCGTTCATACTGATCAATTGCGGCAAGCCTGTACCAGGGAATCTGGGTCATCTGACCGATGGTTTCATATAAATGGCGACGTTCAGCGAAAATTTCTGCGGGTTTTAACTCGGCAGCCTGTGGTTTGGGAGCGGCCTGGGCGGGTTCACTGTAAACTTCAACAGGCAAGAATGGGAGAAGCAGAGTACCTGCAAGTAATGTTTTGATCCAAAAGCGGTACGTGTGCCTGAAGGTCAAGCGTTGTTGCACTGGGAAGCAGCCCCTTTCCATTAGAATGATACAAGGTACCCGATGAACCAAGCTAAAGGTTATCGTTCTTCAAAAGTTCTCATTTTATCCATGTAAGCTTTTGGAGTGAATCGAATTATACAAATTGTCCATATCGGGCATGAATGCACAAGATGTGACAAATGGGGGTTTTTCCAACGCTTTCATGGTATAATATGTTCCGAGCAACAGCCTAACTTCAGTAGAAAGAAGGTTTATGCATTGGCAAAACGTGTTAAAGAACCGAAGCCGGATTGGATTCGGATCAAATTGACAACCGGCGATAACTATCAGGAAATGAAAACGATGATGCGTTCTAAAACGCTGCATACGGTATGTGAGGAAGCAAGATGTCCGAATATTTATGAATGCTGGGCCAACCGAACGGCCACTTTTATGATTTTGGGCGATATTTGCACAAGGGCATGCCGGTTTTGCGCGGTGAATACAGGCTTGCCAACGGAACTTGATCTGCAGGAACCAGAACGTGTGGCGGAAGCAGCAGAGCAGATGAATCTGCAACACTGCGTAATTACAAGTGTAGCCCGTGACGATCTGAAAGACGGGGGAGCTACGATCTTTGCAGAGACGGTAAAGGCCGTACGGCGGCGGTTGCCATTGTGCAGCGTTGAAGTACTCATTCCAGACTTTCTGGGCGATCGGGAATCTTTGCAGATTGTAATGGATGCCAAACCGGACATTCTGAATCACAATATTGAGACGGTTGAGCGGTTGTCAGACAAAGTGCGTGCCAAGGCAAAATATAAACGTTCACTGGAATTGCTTGCTCGTGCCAAAGAAATGCAACCTAACATCCCTACGAAATCAAGCATTATGCTTGGTGTAGGTGAGGAATATAATGAAATTTTATCAACAATGGATGATCTTCGTGCGGTGAACTGTGATATTATGACGATTGGTCAATATTTGCAGCCATCGGAGAAACATCTGTATGTTGAAAAATATTATCCGCCAGAGGAGTTCGCTGCATTGAAACAGGAAGGATTAAAACGTGGGTTCAGCCACGTCGAATCCGGCCCGATGGTACGCAGCTCCTACCATGCGCATGAACAGGTGAAATCGGCTACCAAACATGCTGAACAGGCGGCAACACACGTGTGATGGAGGATACCGGATTGGAAGAAGAAAAAATCACAGAACAGATTCAGGACCAACTTCAGGAGCAGATCCAGGAGCCGGTTCAGGAATCGGTTGTTGAATCGGTTGAAGAAAAGCCCAAAGAACCGGTCATTGTACAGATCGGCGGCAAAAATTATGAAATCGTCCAGAACCACAAAGAGGGTTGGAATCCAGAGGTCTTCCGTGATCGTTACAGTGAAGTGCTGGAGCGTTACGATTATATTATCGGGGACTGGGGTTATAGCCAGTTAAGGTTAAAAGGTTTTTACCGTGAAAACCATCCAAAAGCGACGAAGGATTCCACAATAGCCAGTATGGTGGATTATATCAATGAATATTGTAACTTTGGCTGTGCGTACTTTGTGCTTCAGAAGAGCAAAGATCAACCTCAAGCCAAAGCAAAAAGCGGTTCCTGAGAGGGACCGCTTTTTGGTGTGTGTATTAGTCGAGAAATGCCGTGCGAACCCGGTTCCAGAACGGATAAGGTCGGAAACGTGCAAAACTGACCTTGTGACTGGATACCTGACAACGGACGGATATCAGATCCTCTACCATCACGTTTACATGATCAATCGTCATTAATAACCGCTGATCCTTACGAGAGAAAATATCACAATGATGATGCTTGGGCAAAATAATCGGTGAACCAAGTGTCCGATAGACCCGGTTATTAATGGAAGCAATCTCCGCAATCTGAATGGCCTCGATGGTTGGATGCACCATGGCACCGCCAAGGGCCTTGTTGTACGCCGTGCTGCCTGAAGGCGTGGATACACAGATTCCATCCCCACGGAACATCTCAAATGTCACATCGTTAATATCGACCTGGGCCACGACGGTACCGTCTACACCTTTTAACGTAAATTCATTAAGGGCGATGTATGAGGAATTCCCCGACTTTTTCCGGATCTCAAGCTCCAATAGCGGGTATTGTACAATGCGTGGTTTGAGACGCTCCGGATCTCCTTTGCCACTCATCAGCCTGACTAATTCCCGTAATTCTTCCTTCTTCCAATCGGCGTAAAAGCCGAGATGGCCTGTATGAACCCCAACAAAAGCAATATCCGGAATACGGTCGATGAAATTGTGAAATGCCTGTAGCATCGTACCATCGCCCCCGATGGAGATCACAATCTCCGGCGATTCTGCATCCAGCTTGAACCCTTCTTCCTTCGCCAGCGCATGAAACTGCTGGCTGAGATCAATCGATAACTGGTCTCCGCGGTCTTGAACATAATATCTCAAGATGAAAGCTCCTTTGTGGTCATTATACTACCGATGATAATCAATTCCGCGGAAGAACACAACGTTTGGGCGCATATTCCGTTAAATATAGATGAATCGTTGACTTATTTTTTGGCATGTCGTCTAGACTTGAGAATGGAACTTAATATCGCAAGGAATAACAACAACACGATGAGGCTTACAAAAACAATCATTCCGGTTAAAAAAATTAGTCCCCAGTCCGGTGTATACGTTGATAACGATGGGATGAAACCGGGCTCCATAAGTGCGGGTGAAGAGGAACGCCCCATCATGGGTATCCATAACAGCAGGACCAGCACAGGTGCAATTAGTGCATGAATCGCTCTGGCGAATAGAAATGGACCGTATCTCATGGGTGTGTTGCTAAGAACACTCATAATCTGTGCATGGACGGATAATCCACCCCAGGAGAGAACAAAGGCTGCTGCTGCAACTTTATAGACGAGTGGGATGGATGCCCCGGCACTTCCAGCCTCTTTGCTTCCCAGCGTTACTTCAAAAAGCCCCCCGACCAAGCTAGGAGATAAGGCTGGAGGAAGCCCGCTATGTCGAAGCAATTGCTCGGTTATCCCGTATAATCCGCCAAGCCAACCGGTCTGTACAAGCAACTCCATCATGACCGAGAAGAATACAACCAGCCCTCCTACGATAATAATAAGGCGAAGGGATGAGGAGACTGCCTGGCGCAGCAGTTCACCGAATGCCCGTCCGTCAGCCTTTCTTGCTTCATGCATCGCATAGATGGCCCGGACCAGTCTGTTTCTAGGTATCTTCTCCGAATGAGATGCAGAAGAGAGGTCTGGCTGTGAGCCTTCTGCTGTACCCCCGTGAAAACGCATGAGCATACCCACCAGAAAAGCTGCAGCGTAATGGCTCGCAACCAATACTGGAGCAATGGCGACATTATGGAAGAACCCAACCGATACCGCTCCAATCATGAAGATCGGATCGGATGATGTAGTGAAGGCGACGAGCCGTTCTCCTTCTTCCCGGGTAACCTGCTTTTGTTCCCATAACTGGGCGGTCAGTTTTGCCCCTGTAGGATACCCGGATGCACAGCTCACGGCAAATACAAAACCACCGCTTCCGGGAACACGAAACAATGGACGCATCAGTGGATTCAGCAAGGTACCTAGAAAATGAACAATGCCAAAGCCGAGCAGAAGCTCGGACAGCACCAAAAAAGGAAAAAGGGAGGGAAACAATACGTCCCACCAGATGGACAGTCCGCGTACACCTGCATGCCAGGTTTCCGCTGGATACAAGACCATTAACACACAAAGGATCAGGAGAGCGAGTGTGACCAGGACATGGGTGAGTCGTTGTGAAGCAGCCATGAATTCTTCTCCTTTATTTTTGGAATGGTCGGTGTGCGGAAGTCTGTGATGCTATTGCCATCAATATATGAAAAAAAGTGGACAAACAGTACAAAATAATACGTAGAAAGCGCTTGCAAAAGTGGCTGTGTTTTTGAGTGATGTGTGCTAAAATGAGAAAAACGCCTGAACGTCACCTAATGGTCTCCAAGGTGGAATTCTTTCGGATGGAGTGATGATCATGAGTCTTGTCACCGGAATCCTGGTCTGTGCTTTTGTATATGTGATACGTGCCTCGCTGGTACGCTCTGAGGAAGAGGACTGGCGGAGTTATTAATGAATATCTAGTGCGCCAACCTATGTGGTTGGCGCTTTTTTTGTGTCATGTTTTGAAGAAGGTCCTATATACAGATGGCAGGTTACATGTCCTGATGATTTCATGTGATATAGGACTTTTTGGTTTTTTTTGATAGAATGGAGATAAAGGCTTTTGTAGCCTGGATATTGTTACTGTTTTCACAATGTTCACGGAACGTGTAATATATGGCAAAATTCGACATCAGAAAGGGGAATCAGACGAATGAATCCCAGTTTGAGTATTTATGACAATCTTGGCGGTGAGAAAGGTGTTCGCGCACTGGTCGAGGCCTTTTATCCGATCGTTCAGCAGAATGAGCAGCTGGCTCCGCTTTTCCCGGAAGATATTCAGCCTGTCATCGACAAGCAGTATATGTTTTTGTCTCAGTTTTTTGGAGGACCAGGGCTATTTTCCGAGGCATTTGGACATCCGATGATGCGTGCCCGTCATATGCACTTTGAAGTGACGGTAGAACGGGCTGAGGCTTGGCTTGCATGCATGGATCAAGCCTTAACACAGATTGGTGTGGAGGAGCCCTTGCATTCGTTTATCCTGCAGCGTTTATCCGGGCCTGCACATCATTTTGTGAATACACCGTAGTTCCGAATATGATTATAAGCGTACGGGAGAGGGATGGAATAGATTGGAATTAGAGCCGCTGTATAAGGTGAAAGTGACCTGTCATTATTGCGAAACCGAGTATGACACCTCACGGGTAAGACCGAGTTTGAAAAGGCCCTACCGGACGGATTCGGATTTTTGTGCTTACTACAAGCTGGAGAATCCAGATTTTTATGTGGTTCGCATCTGTCCACAGTGCGGGTTTGCCTCGACGGAGAACGCAACGGACCATTTGAATGATGCTCAGCGCAAGGCTTTTAAGGATCAGATCGGTAACCGCTGGGTTAAACGTGATTATAGTGGAGCACGAACACTGGACCAGGCGCTAGCTACGTACAAGCTTGCCTTGCTGTGCGCACAGGTTATCCAGGAGAAAGATCGTGTCGTCGCTGGTCTGTTGCATCATATCGCTTGGTTGTATCGTTATATGGAAGACCATGCACAGGAACATCGTTTTCTTGAATTTAGCCTTGAAGCCTATGTGAAGGTGTTCGAACGGGAAGGAACGGGTGGCAATGAAGCCAAACTGTTGTATTTGCTAGGGGAATTGAACCGCAGGGTAGGACGGTTTAATGAAGCAGTGCAATGGTTCAGCAAGGTCATTCATGACAAGCGGATCACAGATGCGGCCATGATTCGTGCTTCAAGGGAGCAGTGGGCCGTGCTGCGTGAGCAGATGATTTCAAGTAAGTTGGAACTCCCTGAAGAGATGCGGGAAACAGACAAAGAGGCTGCGAAGCGCAGCCCCCTCTAAGTTGGTCTTACATTAGTTACGGACAGGACGGCTGGATAACAAATAGTCACTGTCGTTGTCGATCACGGTCATGCTTGTATTGCAGCAGGGAAAGACCAGTAATTTCTTTTTGCCTTCGCGAATGAGCACAAGCTCTTTGGGTTTGAGGGGGAGCAGCACGTTGCTTGCATGACAGTAGGGACATTGCTGTACATAGATGTCTCCCATCACAATATCGTAAGGCCAGCTGTTCTCAAACGGAATCATTCTTGTTCGCCTTCTGGTGCGGAAGGTTTAGAGGCTTCTTGTTTGGCGAGTTCCGCAATCTTCTGCATCAGGATATGTTGGGGCATGTGCATCAGGTGCTCCAAAGGTACGCCCAGGGATTCTGCTAATTTGACGGCTGTATCAGCCGATACTTGTAAAGGTTTCAT
Organism: Paenibacillus polymyxa; assembly: GCF_018614975.1. Lineage (GTDB taxonomy): Bacteria > Bacillota > Bacilli > Paenibacillales > Paenibacillaceae > Paenibacillus > Paenibacillus polymyxa_E. The sequence continues at coordinate 24,380 of NZ_JAGGNR010000010.1, forward strand.
ACGTTTACCTCCTGAAAGTTACTATAAATACATGTTCAAAAAGACTGGTTTTCAGTACCGAGAAGATGGAATGAAGCTAGAAATGGAGTAGCGGAGCGTAGGCAAACTACGTGAGCAACGGACATTTCGGCTGAATTTCATATTCGATGCTGATGATGCCGTTAGGCATGATTCGTAATCAAAAGTGGACTTTTTGAACAACCTCTGTAGCTATTTCTCTAGTATAGAGATATGGCACGCAGAAAACCAGTTTTTAATTCAATCCTAACCATCCAATTTATAGAGAGAGGTGCCTTATTAAATGAAAACGCCATTACACCCCGTATGGGATCTGGAGCCCATTTTTAGTGGAGGTTCTTCCTCCGAGACATTCGCTGCGTATCTGATTGAACTGGAAGAGGATGTACGTAAACTGCAACATCTGTTGAACGAAACACCTGCACCGACTTCATTAGAAGAGACGGCTGCATTTGATCCGATTTTGGAACTGCTGCAAAGCTGTTATGTTCGCATATCGGAAGGTTCTGCGTTTGTATCCTGTCTCTCATCACAAAACCAGAAGGACAAAAAAGCAACTCAGCTTCAAGGGGCCATCAGTTCTATTGCAGCGATGCTGAACGGCAGCAAATCAAAGTTCGATAATACACTCAGTCAGACATCGGATTTGATGTGGGACGCTTGGATTGCTCGGGATGATATTCAGCAGCTGGCATTTGTACTGAACGAGAGTCGCTCGCTGGCTCGTCAGAAGCTGTCGCCGGAACTGGAAGGCCTTGCTCTGGATCTGGGTGTGGATGGTTACCATGGTTGGGGCAAATTCTACAACACGATTGTCAGCAAGGTGAACATTCCATTTGAGCAAGATGGGGAAACGGTGATGCTCTCCGCAGGACAGGCTGCCAACAAGCTGAGCGATAGTGATCGGAATGTACGCGAGACGGTATTTGCAAATTGGGAGCAGGCTTGGACCGATGTCGAAGATTTCTGCGCTGACACGCTGAACCACCTCGCGGGATTCCGTCTGAAGTTATATGAGAAACGTGGCTGGGATGATATCCTCAAAGAACCTCTGGCTATCAACCGGATGTCACGTCAGACACTGGATACGATGTGGGATGTAATTAATGGTGCCAAACCTGCGCTTGTTCAATATCTGGAGCGCAAGGCAGAACTGCTAGGGGTAGACAAGCTCAGCTGGAGCGACGTAGATGCACCTGTAGGTCAATCAAGTGGCAAAATCACTTACGATGAGGCAGCCATCAATATTGTTGAACAGTTTGCCAAGTTTAGTCCTAAACTTTCCTCGTTTGCAGAGATGGCTTTTGAGAAACGCTGGATCGAAGCAGAAGACCGTCCTGGCAAGCGTCCAGGCGGATTCTGTACGTCTTTGCCACTTAGCAAAGCAACCCGGATTTTCATGACCTTCTCCGGGACACCATCTAATGTGTCGACTCTTGCGCATGAACTTGGTCATGGATATCATCAACACATTATGGAAGAGCTGCCTGCATTGAATCAACGTTATGCGATGAATGTGGCTGAGACAGCGTCCACGTTTGCTGAACTGATTGTAGCAGATGCTCTGGTTCAGGCGGCAACAGATGAGCAAGAGAAGCTGGCTTTGCTGGAAGACAAGATACAGCGAAGTGTGGCTTTCTTTATGAACATCCATGCCCGGTTCCTGTTTGAGAATCGTTTCTATGAACAACGCAAAAAAGGCTTGGTTAACGCGGATGAGCTATCCAAATTAATGGTGGAAGCACAGCAGGAAGCGTTCTGTGGTGTACTTGCATCAGATCATCCGCATTTCTGGGCATCCAAATTGCATTTCTATCTGACAGGTGTGCCATTCTATAACTTCCCATACACGTTCGGTTATATGTTCAGTGCGGGAATCTATGCGAGAGCACAGCAAGAAGGAACAGCATTTGCAGATAAATACGATGATTTGTTGCGGGATACAGGGCGTATGACGGTCGAAGAACTTGCTCAGAAACATCTCGGTACGGACCTGACACAACCGGAATTCTGGCAAAATGCTGCGGACTTGGTTATTGCCGATATTGAGCAGTTTCTACAGATGACGGCAACCGAAAAATAGGTTGAATATATATGAAAGAGGCTGCAATCCCCTGTTAACAGACACGGGATTGCAGCCTCTTTTTGTACAGAATCCTCATTTTCGATTCTCGAAGATTTTGTCGTAATTAAGTGAAAAAGCTCAGTTTAAGGAATTGGAATGGCAATTAATTGTGCAAATCATAGTTAGAAATACCCAACTTTTCCGTTGTTTGTTGAATAAACACATATAATGTCATATAATGAGTCGTAAGTCCTTGATTTATAGGACTATAAGCATATAAGGAGAGTGTTAATATGAAAATTGATGAGCTTTCATTAGCGAGACAGTTGGATCTGGTATTCAAAGAACTTGATCATGAGTTATCAGGGCTAGATTCAGGGGTAGTTTTTGTGCAAATACGAAACAACGTAATTGGGAAATTCGGTATTCGACATAATCCGATAGCTGGACGAGATGGGCAGATGGATGTGGAGGAAGGGGGGCTAAACGAAACCCAGAGAGCTTCTTTCCGGGCGATGGCACTGGAGACTTTGAAATTCAAACGCAATTGGACACATGGCGAAATATCGTACGACTTCACAGTAAGACAAGGTATGATTTTGGTAGATGCAACGATGGAGTCTAATTACAATATGGCAAGCCTGATGATTCGTTACCCTAGAACCAATACATACAAGGATTCAGATATGGAGTCGACCTCATAATTCGTTGAACAAGAGAAAGCGGCACTTCCGAAGAAGGCCGCTTTTACTTTTTGGATTCTGCTTAGGCTCAAGCATTAATTACGAGCTTACGAACGACCCGATAATTGCTGCTCAGCGATTTGCACCAGACGTTTAGTGATGTATCCACCCAGAGAACCTGTCTCACGGGAAGTATAGTTACCGTAGTAACCATCTTGTGGAATAGTTACACCCAGCTCTTGTGCAGCTTCCATTTTCAATTGTTGCAATGCTGCAGTTGCTTGGGGAACGACCAGGTTGTTGGAGCGGCTACCGCTACCTTGGTTTTGACCTCCGTACATATGTGTCACCTCCTTATGGCTTGGTGATGTTAGTATGGTTAGAGAATAAGGAAATATACATGATATGGATAAAGGGAAAATATGGATAAATATCAGTGCACAGGTCACATAAAATAGCCGACCCAATGCGGGTCGGCAAGTTGTTTGGATATCAAAATATATGGTGATTGTAAAAGCAAAATAGAGGATGATCAGCTCGCTTGGTCTGTAGGAGGTATAACCTCAATACGTGTGAATAACTCAACAGGCTGTTCTGGTTCCAAACGAATCAACCCGGTTTGTTCATCCGATAAAGCCAAATTAGGTGCATCCGGGAGCCAAGTGTACGGTTCAATGCACAAGAACTGATCGGATTCACCTTTGGTAAAGAGAACCCAATGTTTGAAAAATGCTTCATCTGCTGAATATTTCAATGTATATCCATCTTGCCTGCGTAAGTATGCCGTAGCCGGTTCACCTTCGGTAGCTTTCAACAGGGTATCCCAGTTACGTCCCTGCAAATTGATGCCTTTGTTAAGAGTAGACCATTCACCCAGAGATTCCAGTTCACCTGTCGGTAGTTGTTCTTCATTCTGTCCGTATATTCCGGAAACAGGCAGTTGCAGTGTCCAGTCGGCAGGTTTGCCGTCCAGCAAAAACCATGTATGATATCCCATCCCAAAAGGAGCGGGTGTTGAGCTCAGATTGGTGACTCGCAGACGCTGGCTAAATACAGCGTTTTGCAGACTGAATGTCATCTCAAGTTTCAGGGGAATCGGGAATTGAGCCATCCAATGCTCTTCATTTTCGGTCAGTAATTCAGTCGTAATTGCACAGCCGTCTTCATCTTCCTCAATGTCACTGACACACCAGGATTGGGTACGGTGGAGACCGTGAATATGGTTGTCATTCGCCGTGTTCTGATCGAACTGGTAACGAACGCCTTCATATTCGAATTGTCCACGATGAATGCGCCCGGGTGGAATCAGGAGAGGAACGCCGAAATGGTACGGCTTCTGCAGATAAAAGGCAAGATCGTCTTCATCCGGACGGCGGACGACATCTCTGTCCTGCACTAAATCACGAATAGAAATAATATTATTTCCAAGACGCGGCAGCAGGGTGATTTCCAATTCACGGCTATGTAGGATATACGTGTCGTAACCATTCCATTGGCCTTTGGTCACTTGTTTCATATCGATGCTCCTTTTCCCACTTGAAATCTGTCTGCCAGCAGTTGTGATGAAGCTACTGCTGCAGGCGTGTCGTTGTGTACATGCCAGCTATTTCCTGCGCTATTTCGTGTGAAGCAGGCAACAGGATAAGCAATTCCATCATAACAGATTTTGATGTCTCGGGTAAAAAAGTTCAACTCATTTTGACATTCGCGCCTGTGCGCATTAAGATGGAACTCTAAAAGCATTTATTAGAATTGAATGACATGAAATCGATGACAGGGATAAGTAGGCCAAGAGAATCCTCTTCAGAAAGCCGGTGGTTGATGTGAACCGGTGTGAGCTCTTTACCGAATGGACCCTTGAGTGTAGATTTGAACAGGTTAAGCCAGAGCTGGGCTTGCCCCACTAGAGTCTGCCGTATAATCCACGTTACGGAACAATGAAGGCGTTTCTTCGGCTTGACTTGATTCAGGGTCAGGAGCAATCGAAGAAAAGCGAATAAGGGTGGCACCACGGTCTCACGTCCCTTGCGGATGTGGGCCTTTTTGCGTTCGCAGAGAATGGCAGGATTTTTTTTATATACAATCAGGGAGGCGTTATGTGTAATGAAAACAGTACTTTCAGGTATTCAGCCAAGCGGTAAGCTCACACTGGGCAACTATATTGGTGCAATCAAAAATTTTGTAAAACTCCAGCATGACTATCAATGTCATTTCATGGTGGTTGATCTTCATGCCATCACCGTGGCTCAGGAGCCAGCAGCATTGCGCGAACAGTCGGAAGCGGTAGCTGCACTTTTTATTGCAGCAGGCATTGATCCATCTAAATCTAACGTATTTCTGCAATCCCATGTACCGCAGCATGCGGAATTGGGCTGGTTGATGACAACGTTGACCTCCATGGGTGAGCTTGAACGCATGACTCAGTTTAAGGATAAATCATCCGGTAAAGATTCCGTTGGTGCCGGATTGTTTGTGTATCCGTCATTAATGGCGGCTGATATCTTGTTATACAATGCTGACCTTGTGCCAGTAGGTGAGGATCAGAAGCAGCATCTGGAACTGACACGTGATCTGGCAGGACGTTTTAACCACCGCTATGGGGAGTACTTCACCATTCCAGACCCTTATATTCCACAGGTAGGTGCACGGGTAATGTCACTTGATGATGCCTCTTCGAAAATGAGCAAAAGTAACCCTAATGCTGGCAGCTATATTGCCCTGCTGGATCCCCCGGATGTGATTCGCAAAAAAATCAGCCGTGCGACTACAGATTCGGGACGTGAAGTCGTATATGATCCGGCAAACAAACCGGAAGTTAGCAATCTGATGAGTATCTACGCTGAATGTGCAGGTATGACGCTTAAGGAAGTAGCTGAGCGTTATGAAGGCAAGATGTACGGTCCGTTCAAAAAGGAACTGGCTGAAGTGGTTGTATCTGTGATTGAACCGCTGCAACAACGATATAATGAGATTCGTGAGTCTGGCGAATTGGCGGATGTTCTGGATACGTCAGCTCGTCGTGCAGAAGAAGTTGCTGCTCAAACGTTAGATGCAGTGAAAGAACGTATGGGATTTGTTCCGAGACGTAAACAGTAGTGCTGAACAAGATATTCATTTCACACAATGAATAGTTAACATGAATAAAGAGGAGCCCTAATGAAGGACTCCTCTTTATTGGTGCGTTCATTATTGAACTATCAAATGACCTGCTCAAGAAGTGGGCTTTGAAGCAGCCGAGCGAACTTCCTGACGTTCTTTTTTGGCACGAATCACAAATCCCCAACCAATGTTGGCAATGGACAGGACAAATAGTAGTGCAGCAAGCCAACCGGAGTAGGAAATCGTAATTGCTGTAACCGCTAACAAAATAATCGAAGAGAATGCAAACCATAAGGATAAGCCTTTGCTCATTGGGAAAAACCTCCATCTACTAATTTAGTGAAATTCCGTATAACCTGAAGCGTACGAGCCATAATAATCTTGCAAGCTTGCAATACATTACAGACACAGATTGAAAGGAGATTATAAATTATGGCTCAAGGATCTCGTTCTTCAAACAACTTGGTGGTACCTCAAGCGACTGCAGCATTGCAACAATTGAAAATGGAGGCTGCACAGGAACTGGGTGTAACGATCCCACAAGACGGTTACTATGGTAACTACACTTCCCGTGAAACAGGATCTTTGGGTGGATATATCACCAAACGTCTGGTACAAATCGCTGAGCAGTCTCTGGCTGGGTCTGGCAAATAATTCATCTTAACCAAACAGCAACTAAACAGGATAAACAGAAAGCCCGGAGCGGAAACGCTCCGGGCTTTCTCGCGTATCAGTTCCTATATTTGATTGTGCCTTGCCATGCTCACTTCGTCAAGGGCGTGCAGATAAAAGTTTTTTATCCATTTTCTCATCGCTTAACCAGCCTACATACGTATCAATCGTCTCAAAATTTCGATCCATCACAATCACAGCGACAAATGGATATTGTTTCCGGTGTCGATAACGTACATCTGCCCAGCGGACCTTGTAACCGGCAGGCAGTTCTTCAACCTCTGCCACCGCATAGGAGGTGAAATAGAGGAAGGCACTGACTTCCGGCGATTTGCGTGAAGCAGCAACGGCCGCATGAGTAGAAGACGAGGCGTGCAGACTCCATGCCAGATTAGAACCATCCATTTTACCAATCACATAACTGCCGTCCTCAACTCGTTTAACCACATGCCAGCGGTTCCAGGATATCGTTGGAATGACGATGTATCTTGCCTGCTCTGGGCTGTTGTCGAGACGTCTAACTTTTCTGACCGCTTGTGCACGAGCAATCGTTCGCCATATATAATATATACCGGTCAAACTATACAACGTAACGAAGAGTGGAGCAGGAGCGATCAGATCAAAGGCCCATAACAGGATAGCTATGACATGTGTAGTGAATAGAAACGGATCAAAAATATGAATGATGTTCCAGGCGATCCAGCGTTCCGTAAAAGGCCGGGCGGCTTGGGTTCCATAGGTGTTGAACAGATCGGTGAATACGTGAAAGCCTACGGCCACAGCGGTCCAGGTGGCAACGTGTCCAATAGGGACACCAGGGAATATCAGTGCAATGACTCCGGTGATGAGCAAAACCCATAACAGGAGAAATGGCAGAGAGTGAGACAAGCCCCGATGATTCCGAATGTAAAGCGAATTGCTTTTGAGACGTAACGCAGTATCAATATCAGGGGCCTGGGAACCGACGATCGTGCCAACCATTACCGCAGCTGCAAGCACGGGACTCGCCGCGACGACAGGATCGACATAAGCCAGACCAGCTAGACCAATTCCCATGACAAAATGTGTAGAGGTATCCATAAACGTCTCCTTTGTGTGGTGTATCGTTCTAAGGCATATTACTTCTCTATCTAGGTGATACCCATATATAGTGTATAATATCCGTCTGTCAGGATGCAAAATATCCTTAATTTCAAAGTTATTACAATTAACTGTTCCATACCCAATAAATGTACGAAGTTTGTCAAACTATTTTGGTGTTTCCTATGATAAACTTTATATCGGATACTGAGAGAAGTTGCGTCAGTGAATACGAGGTTGGTTATGTTACATAAATATGTATGGGCATTGTTCCTTTTAACCGTTACAATAATATAGAATCTCATAAAAAGTAGGTTTCTTTGAATACATATGTCACAGTAGATGGATGAAGCGTAACAAACGTGATTTGGATTCGCATATGTATGCGTATTCATAAGAGAAGATACAGAAGGGACGAGGAAGATGCTGAAAAAGTACAAATGGACATGGATGCTGCTTGGGCTCGCACTGATAATGGCTGTGTATCTGATGTGGGGCACCGTATTTGCCAGTAAGGAAAAATTACCCGAGATTCGTGGAATCCAATCCTTTTCTATGGAAAATGTAGATGGCAGTACGGTATCACTGGAGGATACTCAAGGGAAAGTCCGCTTGTTCTACTTTTATTTCACCAGTTGTCCGGATGTCTGCCCTATTACGACCTTTACGTTATCCCAGGTGCAGGATCTGTTGAAAGAGGACGACACCTTTGGTAAAGATGTCTCATTTGTATCCATTTCATTCGACCCGAAAGTCGATACAAGAGAGAAGATTAAGACGTTTGCGGACCGCTTCCATGCGGATTATTCCGGATGGTACTTCTTGCGAGGGGATATGGACAAAACCAAACAGTTTGCCAGGGAATCATTCCAGATCCTGATCGATGGGGAGAGTAAGGATGATTTTGCCCATATGAACATGATTGGTCTGGTGGATGAGAACAACCAGCTGCGCAAGGTATATAACGCATTTAATACAGAGGACGTTGTGCCAGCTGTCATTGCCGAGGATATTCGCAATCTGATTAAGGAATAATCATCTGATCATCATACTGTAAAGGCTGCTTTCAGGTTGGATATCAACCCAAAGGCAGCCTTTTGGTATTTCATTTTAAAAGGAAGGATGTTCAGGGTATTGGATGTATGTCTCTAACCCGGCTTTCTCCAGCTGGGCAATGATATACTCATCAGGTGTTCCTTCCACACCCGCATATCCTCGTCGTGTATACATCTGTACTGCATCCGGGAAAGCATCCCGAAGTACACCTCTAATTTTTTTGCCGGAACTGTCATTATCCATAAATAAAAAGACTTCATCGTAACCGACTTGCTTGCGCAGGGTCTCCAACTTGAGGGAATTAAGTGTTCCAAACGTACATAGAATGTTGATTTCGGGTCCAACCAGACGTTTCAGTTTGCTTCGGTCATTCTTACCTTCCACAATGACATGAATAGGCATGATACTCACCTCTTGTTCGAGAGCTTATGTCGACATTCCCCGGGAAATGTTGTAGCGAAAATCGACTGATTATATAAAATGGACTCCTTTCTTTACACGTTTGCTAACTGGATAGAACAACCCATCAAGACAATTCTCTGAAATCTTATCTCATGTGCATCATTAGGTCAGTAATAGCTGGCAGTGGCCGTTCCGGTTACGGATCGTTCTTCCGATCGCTGTTGTCTCCATATATTTCTGATTTACTTTTATAAAGTTAATATTTGGAGACAAAGGCGAACGCTACCGCTTCTTCAAAATCGATTCCGTCCCCTTCACTACTTTTGGCTAATTGTTCAATCTTAATGATCTTCAATAAGATAAAACCTTCGGTGATTGTAAAAGATAGATTTCCCAGTTAGCTTTTATTAACGTGTAAAACGTTAGTCCATTGTATATAGTTTAGCTGTAAATGGGGGAATGATGCAAAGCTAATGCAAATACAGGCCTAATTCAATATACTTTTTGGATCGGACAGGGAAGGTTTGCGTCTGGAATTATAGTATGGAAGCAGCAGCATACCAATCATTAACAAAAGAAACGCGATGAAATAGGGTGATAACCCGACACGAAGTTGCCCGGCTGTGATGGGGCCGATGAAAGAGCCAATGGAGGTGGCGATGGATTGCAGCGAGAAAATGCGGCCTAACCTGCTTCCTCCGCTCAGACGGATAAATAGGGTAGCCATAGCTGGAAAGATAATGCCTTTGGACATCCCAAGTACAAATAATACGGTAGACAACGGGATTTGCGGAATGGCGGCCATTGCAAAAAAACTCAAGGACATCAGCAGCACACCCGCAACCAGACGCAGTTTGGGGGAATACCGATTGAGAAATAACATGCTGAGTGTGAAGAGGGCTCCAATACTGATTATGGAGAACAAAAGACCGGTAGACATCATGGATGAATGTCCTCCTCCCCGCAGAGGTAATTCAAAGAACAGAATCCCCTGCGCACAGGCAATAACCAGGGGCAGGACAAAGTAGCGCCAGGATACCGGCAGGAATACACTTGTAGCTTCTGCGGGTGCAACGTCAGCTTTGGCAGGTTCCGTTACTTTCTTATGCTGCTTGACGATACCACGGGGCATGGTCATGAATGCAATGACACCTGTGAGAATAAGCAGATAACCTAAGCCTGAGAATGTAGCTGAAAATCCAATAGAACCCACAATGATCGCACCGGCTGCTGGAGATACAACTGAGGCGAGGGTATGGACTACCCCATGACCCGACATATACTTCCCCTGCTTCACCGGATCGCTGGATAGCTGAGCAAGCAGGGCGAGACATGCGGGTGACAGGAAGGCCAGCACAAAACCGCTGATGGAACGCAGCGCCAGCAGTTGCCACGGGGTATGGACATAGGCTTGCAAGAGCAAGATGAATCCTGCCCCAAGCAGACTGAATACAATGTAGCGGCGACTGCCATGTTTATCGATTTGTGTCCCGGCAATTAGATTGCCAGGAAGGTGCGTTAAGGAATAGATGCCCATCATCCAGCCAATGAAGGTAGGGGCGGCTCCCAGCGAGATGGCAAATGGGGTCAGAATGGGATACTGGGCGTGCAAATCAAATACGGCAAGGAACAAAAACAGGTATAGCCAGATGGCCGTTTTCACATAAGCCCCTCCTTGTTAAGCGATGCATGTTCCAATTACAGGTCTTGAACGTGTTCCCCGTTCGCCCGGCAGAACCTCATGGTACTACTTGTACGCCTGGCGGGACGAACTTAGACCGTTTATTTTTAAGGGAGAGGGCTTAGCTGACAGCAGCTTCGGAAATCATGTATAATATTCGGGAGTGTTACAAATGAATTCTAATACGGAAGGTGTAGTCATGAACATAGAAGTAATCAAAGAGTTTCTGATGCAGAACTGGCTGGTGATCGTGGTTGCATTGATCATATTGTTCTTTGTTCTAAATGTGGTCAAAACCGTATTGAAATGGGCGATTGCCATCATCATTATTGCGGCTCTACTGATATACAGCGGCATCTCCATTGATCAGATCAAACAGACAGTGACAGACGTACAATCCAGCACGATGGACACATTGAAGAAGGAAGCAACCAGCATGATGCTGAAGGAGGCTTCCAAAGCGAAATACGTCAAAGGACAGGATGGAGCGTTCACCATCACAAGTCCCAATGTGGAGATTAAAGGCAGAACTCAATCGGATAAAGTTGATGTGACCTTCCGCGGAATTTCACTTGGCGAATGGAAACTCGACAATGAAAACATACGTACGTTTGTCGAACAGGCACAGGAGAATAAAACAGCACCAGCATCGTAGTAAAAGGGGGAATCAGTACGTGCTGCAGAATTGGCTGGACAGCCTGAAGGAATTGAATGGCATCACGATTATGCTGTTGCTGATTGTGGCTGCTTCATTATTGCAGGGTTGGTCCAGAGGGGCTTCGCGTTCAGCAGGCAGACTCTTTGGGTTCCTGATGGATGGCATTATGGCGGTGATTGGTATTCTGTTGTCGATCGGTTTAACGCTGTGGCTTGCGCCATATGTACAGCGGTGGTTGTCTGCATATGCTTCAGACATGCCTAACCGTGAATTGAACCGGTGGGAACAGATGTATTATACGTTGGTTACGGCGATTGCAGATTTTCCGCTGATGCGGTTCGCTGTATTATTTGTACTTAGCTATGGACTCATCCGACTGATTCTCGGGTTCCTCTCTTCATTTATTTTTAACAGCAGGCAGGGGTCAGCCGAGGAAAGTACACCTAAAGGTATGTTTAGTCGGTTGACGGGTGCATTCATTGGCACGATTATAGGCTCTGTCCGCGGAATGATTGTCATTGCAGTCTTGTTCATGATTGTCAGTCTTTACCCTGGGAGCATGTTCAGTCGATATGTGGAGGCATCTCCGATCTATATGCAAGGGGCCAAATCGGTTATCGAACCGTTGTCTGGCACGTTCATCAAGGACAAGCTACCCGTATTTACGCAGGCTGTGCAGAAGGAACTGGGCGGCATCCTGCAACGCAAGTATGAAGTCATCGACCACAATATTCCGAAGGACATTGAATCTGCGGCGCGTGAGGTTGTCAAAGGCGAATCGACAGATGAAGCCAAAGCAAGAGCGTTATATGACTGGGTAGGATCACGTATTCAGTATGACTATGGTAAAGTGGATGACTATGAGCAAAAGGGCATATGGCATGAACAGACCCCGCAGAATACATTTGATACACGTAAAGGCGTATGTATTGATTATGCTCGTCTCTATGCGGTCATGGCCCGTTCACAAGGACTTGAAGTCAAAGTGGTTACAGGACTTGGTTATAACGGCCAGGGAGGGTACGGTCCGCATGCGTGGAATGAGGTGTATTTGAGTGATACCGAGAGCTGGGTTCCGCTTGACCCGACATGGGCGATCAGTGGAGACTGGTTTAATCCTCCGAATTTTGCCGACACCCATCTAAAGGATCAATCAGCTTAGCATTACAAGGGACATGGGTCCGGAATATGACGACGTTGCCAGGTTATCATGCCGCGAAGAATCAGTTTGAGCGGTATGCATCAAGTCATGAAAGAGGTAGGATGGATGAAAAAACATTCCAATGAGAAGGATGAACTTACAGACAAACGGCGCTTCAGTTACCGGATGAACGTATTTTTCTTCGCTTCCTTTGTTATTTTTAGCGTTATTATTGTACGTTTGGCCTTTTTGCAATTCGTGGAAGGACCTGAACTCAGTCAGGAAGAAGCAAGCAACATTACCAAGGATGTACCGCTTCCTCCTGTGAGAGGCACGATCTATGATTCTACAGGTGAGGTGAAGTTGGCTTACTCCAAGCCCATTCAGTCTCTCTACCTTACGCTTTATAAAAACTATGGGGATGTTGATGGGAAACCGAGTCCTAACATAGGGGAAGTGCAGGATATTGCATCCCGGTTGCATGATGTGTTTGAACAGTACAAGCTGAAGGATTCAGAGTCACTTACGGTGGAGAAAATTATTGAAGAGATGGACTTGAACTCCCGCAAAGCGAACGGTTTTATGCCGCGTCTGATCAAGAGTGATCTGTCCGAGGAAGAAGTCGCTTATTTCCTGCAACATAAGGATGAGTTCAAAGGTATTCAGATCGTCGAGGAGAGTGTACGATTCTACGATCCGGATACGGTAGCGGTTCAGACAATCGGTTATCTGAAGAAGTTCAGAAGTTCGAAGTCTTTGAACAAATACAAAGAGGTGGACGAGGCCAATAAAAAGCAAACAGATCCGGGCCTGGTGTATACGGAGAATGAATTTGTAGGCTTTGATGGACTGGAGCTGCAATATCAGGATGCCCTGCGGGGTAAAAGCGGATATACATCCGTTGATGTTGATTTGCGTAATTTGCCTGAAGGTGTGGCTGGTTCTACTCCGCCGGAGAAAGGTTACGACCTGATTTCCAGCATTAACAAGAACGTTCAGGTAAAAACAGAACAGGCCATTCTGGATCAGTTGAGTTGGCTTCATCGGAATCCGGTTTCCGGTAAATTGCATCCAAATGCCAAGACCGGATTTGCAGTTGCGATGGAAGTGGATACTGGGAAAATCGTGTCTGCTGCCAGTATGCCGGATTATGATACCAACGTATGGAGAACTGGCGGTATAAGTTCTGAAGATTACGACAAAATAAAATATATTTATCAAAATGGTACCATTCGTGGATTCCCGCCAGACGATTCAGGTAAACGGGCGGAATCTGTTGTATTGCTTGGTTCTACAATTAAACCGCTCAGTGTATTGATCGGTTTGAAAGAAGGTTTCTTCACTACAAATACCGTATATTCAGATAGGGGTTCAACGACCTTTGGTGGAGACAATCGCAGAGTGCAGAACTCATCAGGGCATGTGTATGGTGCATTGTATCCTCGTGATGCGATTCGTCATTCCTCGAACGTGTTCATGATTGATGAAATTGGTAAAAAGCTTTACTCCAAGTATGGTGCAAAGGGTGTCGACGTGTGGGACGAATACATGGAGAAATTTGGGTTAGGTATCTCCACAGGTGTTGACCTGCCTAATGAATATCTTGGGCGCAAAGAATATGGTAAGGACAGCATTGAGAGTTCTTTGACCAAGCTGGTGTATGCCTCCTTTGGTCAACAAGGAAAATATACAACCATGCAGCTCGCTCAGTACACTACAATGTTGGCGAACAAAGGAAAGCGGATGGAGCCACAACTGGTTAGAGAGTTCCGGGATTCGGAAGGCAACGTGGTTGAGAAAGTAAAACCGAAGGTACTCAGTACGGTGGAGTTTAACGATGCCTACTGGAATGAAATACAACGAGGCATGGCAACCGAGGTATCTGCATTTAGCGGATTCCCTTATGACTTTGCCAGAAAAACAGGAACATCGACACAGGTAGTAGGTGGTAAACTGGTGGATAACGGGGTGTTTATCGCCTATGCACCACGTAATAATCCGAAGCTTGCTGTCGCTGTGGTTATCCCCGAAGGGGGCTTTGGTTCGAGCAGTGCTGCTCCGGTTGCACGTGCCATCTTCGATGCCTATGACGAAGAATTCGGTCTCGACGGTGTACCGAAAAAGGACAAAAATAAAGATTCAAATTCGGAATCAGGCACACAGTGATGTAAAGTATTCGTTTAGAGAGAGGACCTTGGCGGGTCCTCTTTTTTTGTTCTTACGGTGAGAATGGATCGTAAGAATGAACTAATTAATTGCATTAATATGTAACCATATGAGCTGTACCACGTTTATATAAGGGAAGGGTAAACGCGATCCGGAGAACGGGATAACGTTGATATGTCAGTGTTTACATCGAAATCAGTAGATTGGGTAGTGTAACGGTTCTGATTACGATAATGTAACCAAATATTGAAAGACGTGACAGCTGACCTTTGGTAGAATTGTATGAGAAAGGTTTAAATATTGGATTGAACACGTTCACAAGACGGATTAAATATTTTATTTTTATAGAGGAACGGGAGAGGCTTAAAACATGTTTAACCGATTGAGGAAGAAACCCATGACTGAGGAAGATACACCCGTCAACAAGCCTTCCACCGCAAGGCTGAATCTGTTTTTTTTCGCGGCATTTGTCATATTCAGTATCCTTATTTTCAGATTAGCCTTTGTGCAATTTGTGGAGGGTCCTGAACTGACGTATATGGAAACGAGTCGTAATACCAAAGACATCCCGCTTGCACCCGTGCGTGGCCCCATCTATGATGCAACAGGGGAAGCGGCACTCGCTTATTCCGAACCTGTACAGTCCCTATATGTGCTGTTATATGAGGATTATCGGAATGATGAACGTAGACAGGAAGCGGAGGAACTGGCTCATGATCTGGCGGCTGTGTTTAAGCAGTTTAATCCAGGGGACAAGGAGCAGCCGGATGCGGAAGAGATCATCAAACGATTGGATCTCAAATCTCAGAAGGCACATGGGTATACCCCTCGCCTAGTGAAGTCGGATCTAAACACGAAAGAAATTGCTTATTTTATGGAGAAGAAGGCGGAGTATCCAGGTGCCATGGTACTGGAAGAAAACATACGAAAATATGATCCGGACGGGGTTGCCGTTCAGGTGATTGGATATACAAGGGAGTTCAAAGGTCAACAGGAAAACTTGCCTAAATATATAGAAATAAGCAAGTCGGAAGCAACGCAACGCGACCCAGGACTTCGCTATACCCAACAAGAAAAAGTTGGAGTTGATGGCCTGGAATTTCAATATCAGGAAGAGCTTCGTGGACGTAGCGGTTATCAGTCCATTGATATTAATTCACGTAATTTGCCAGAGGGCACGATGAAACAGACTCCGCCAGAGAAAGGTTACAGTCTGGTATCCACAATTAACAAGGAAATTCAGATGGCAGCACAAGAGGCGATAACGGACGAATTGCGCAGACTTCCCAAGGCAATTACCGGATACGCGGTAGCCATGGAAGTGGATACGGGAAACGTGGTGGCCATGGCGAGCATGCCGGACTATGATCCGAATGATTGGGATTATGACAAAATCAAATATGTGTTTCGGAATGGAACCACGGAGTCTTTCCCACCGAATGATGATAAGCCTAGACGAGCGGAATCCGTTGTACTTCTTGGGTCAGTGATCAAGCCGCTAAGTGTGCTTATTGGATTAAAAGAGGGATTATTTACAGCAGGAGAGACCTATCACGATCAGGGATATGCGGTTTTGGGGAAAGACGGACGACAAGTGAAGAACTCGCATTCTGCTTATAATGGTTCTATTACGGCAAGAAGAGCGATTGAGAAGTCTTCCAATGCGTTCATGATCGACATGGTAGGCAAACGTTTGTTAAGCAAATACGGTTCAGAGGAAGGCATCAATGTCTGGGACAGATACATGAAGGATTTCGGTTTGGGGGTGCCTACTGGTATTGATTTACCCAAAGAATACGAGGGCACGTTAGAATATACTAATGAGGAACAGGAATCAGCTCTAACACGTTTGGCATTTGCCTCTTTTGGGCAGCAAGCCAAGTACACTACGATGCAACTTGCCCAATACACGACCATGCTTGCCAATAAGGGCAAACGGATGGAACCACATCTGGTGAAGGAAATCCGTGACGCGGACGGCAATGTGGTGAAAGAGATCAAACCTAAGGTGCTTAATGAAGTTGATTTTGCCGATGCGCACTGGAATGAAGTGCACAAAGGTATGGTTACCAAAGTAAGTTCATTTGACGGTTTCCCATACGATTATGCACGGAAAACAGGAACATCAGAGCAGGGCACCGGACCGAACAAAAAAGAGAATGGTGTATTTATTGCCTTTGCACCAAGAGATAATCCGAAGCTTGCTGTAGCTGTTGTTGTACCGGAAGGTGGGTTCGGGTCAGTCAGTGCCTCGCCGATTGCACGGAAAATTTTCGATGCATATGATGAAGTGTATGGTCTCGATGGAACGCCAAAAGGTAAGAAAGACGAAGGAAAAGACAACGAGTAATGTAAAAGAACCTCGCAAAAGTTAGCCCTTTTACCATCGTGACCAGAAAGTTAATGAAGTGAATTAAATATATTTGGACAGGCAGGGGAAATAAGCCCTTGCCTTTTTTTTTGGCTTCGGATAAAATTTGCACAAGGGAAACATTATTAGTCTTGATTAAAAATTAATACCTTGTACAACAAAATTAGATGTAGACAAGTATTTTAGGAGAGGGAAAGGGGACGGTTGAATTGTTAATGGTGAAAATGAGGAGTATTCAGAGGGCGTTCATTACGCTAGCCGCTCTGGTTCTGGTTGTTGTACTTACGGCATGTTCCAGTGATGCAGAGACGAGCAGTGGTGGCAAGTTACAAGTAACCGCTACAACGGGAATGATCGCTGACTTAGCACGTGAGGTAGGCGGGGCATATGTTGATGTTACCGGGCTAATGGGCCCGGGCGTTGATCCACACCTGTACAAGGCCTCCCAAGGTGATATTCGCAAGCTGGAGCAAGCGGAAGTCATTTTCTATAATGGACTGCATCTCGAAGGTAAAATGACAGACATTTTGGAGAAAATGTCCTCAAGCAAGCTGGTTACAGCCGTTACAGAGACTATTCCAGTCGAGGAGTTACACTCAGGCAAAGATACAGGCGGCACCGAATATGATCCACACGTCTGGTTTGACGTCAGCCACTGGATGCATGCGGCAGAAGCCGTACGCGATACGCTCGTGGAGGCGGACCCGGACCATGCGGAAGAGTACAAGGCTCAGGCAGAGGCGTATCTGGCGAAGCTCGAAGCACTGGATGCCGAGGTGCGTGAGAAGATTCTGGAGATTCCTGAAGCAAGCCGGGTATTGGTTACGGCGCATGATGCATTTGGATATTTCGGTCAGGCTTATGGAATGAAGGTGATGGGACTTCAGGGCATCAGTACAGCAGCCGAATACGGTGCAAAAGATGTTAGCGAACTGCGGGATTATCTCGTGGATAATCAGATCAAAGCCGTATTTGTTGAATCGAGTGTGCCTGCAAAAGCGATGGAAGCCATCATTGCCGGAGCAGCTCAAAAAGGACATACGGTCAGCATTGGTGGAGAACTGTTCTCGGATGCCATGGGGGCTGAGGGAACGGACGAAGGCACATATATCGGTATGATTCGTCACAATGTTGAGACGATTGTAGAAGCCCTGAAATAATGAATCACATGAAGAGAGGAGTTACAGGATAATGGAAGATACAACTTTATTGGAACCAACTCCTACGAAACTGAACAACAGTCACTTGCAGGGAACGCAGCCAACATCGGCTCCGCTTAGTGTGAGGGATCTGGCTGTTGCGTATCACAAAAAGCCGGTGCTTAGCAGCGTATCCTTCGATATTCCGGAAGGACAGCTCATCGGTATTCTTGGCCCAAATGGCGCAGGGAAATCTACTCTGATCAAAGCTGTGCTAGGACTGGTGCCGAAGATGCATGGAGAGGTACGAATTTTCGGACAATCTTACCGGGAACAACGTCGCCGCATCGGTTATGTGCCCCAACGGGAATCGGTCGACTGGGATTTCCCCACGCATGCGCTCGATGTGGTGATGATGGGACGGTATGGTCATCTGGGCTGGTTCCGTCGTCCGGGAAAAAAGGAGCGGGACCTGGCGGCACACTGCCTGGAGCAAGTCGGCATGGGCGATTACATGTACCGCCAGATCAGTCAGCTGTCCGGTGGACAGCAGCAACGTGTCTTTCTGGCGCGGGCACTCGTGCAAGACGCAGATCTGTATTTCATGGATGAGCCGTTTGCAGGTGTGGATGCCACCACAGAGAAAGCGATCATTTCGCTTTTGGAACAGTTGAAGAAACAAGGCAAGACGGTACTGGTTGTTCACCATGATCTGGCGACAGTCGAGGAATACTTCGACCATGTGCTGCTGCTCAATGGACGACTGGTGGCAGGTGGGCCGACAAGTGAAGTATTTGTACCGGATACACTGCAAGAGACGTACGGAGGCCGGATTGCGATGATCGGAAGCCGGACGGAGAAAGGCCAGGTGTAGTGCATGTGGAACTGGATCGTTGCCATCTTATCTGACCCCAATACACGTTGGATATTGCTTGGCTGTCTGTTGTTAGGATTCAGTAGCGGAATGATTGGCTCCTTCACCTTTCTTCGTAAACAGAGCCTGATGGGGGACACCCTTGCTCATGCAGCTCTGCCTGGGATCTGTATTGCATTTATGTTGACGGACACGAAGTCGGTCGGATTATTCCTTTTCGGTGCTCTAGTGGCCGGTATTGTCGCTACCTTCGGAATCTCGTGGATTACGCGCTACTCACGGATCAAGCAGGATGCGGCGATGGGGATCGTGCTGACCGTATTTTTCGGGATTGGCGTAGTCATGCTTACGCGCATTCAGCATGGGGCGAGTGGAAGCCAGAGCGGACTCGATAAATATTTGTTTGGACAGGCGGCATCCATGGTCATGACGGATGTCTATGTCATGGGTGGCGTATGCCTCGTATTACTGATTGCCTGTCTTGCCTGGTTCAAGGAATTTAAGCTGGTGAGTTTTGACCCGGGTTTTGCACGAGGCATGGGTCTGCCAGTTGCCATGCTGGAGCAGCTCATTCTGCTCTTGACGGTGATTGCGGTGGTTGCCGGGATTCAGGCGGTGGGTGTGGTGCTTGTCGCGGCCCTGCTGGTGACTCCGGCTGCAGCGGCACGCTGCTGGACCGACTCCCTTGCACTTATGGTATTGCTCGCAGGCATATTTGGTGCATTGAGCGGAGCGACGGGTACCATCTTCAGCACGCTCGTGCCCAATCTGCCGACGGGACCTGTAACGGTTCTTGCGGCTACGGTGCTGTTTGCCGGATCAGCCTTGCTCGCCCCACGTCGTGGATTGTTAGCTCGACGGTTGCGTAGTATTCAGGCAAAGTCCGCATATATGCGTGAAGAGCGAGCTACACTCCAGACTCTCACCGCACAGCGAAATCAGCAGGAACGGGGGGAGATGTAATGGCAACGTTTTGGATTATCTTGACGGCCGTTTTGGTATCTTCTGCTTGCGCCATCCTCGGTTGTTTTCTGATCCTGCGGCGAATGGCTCTGGTCGGTGATGCGATCAGTCATGCGGTTCTCCCCGGTATTGCGATTGCTTTCCTGTGGAGTGGTTCCAGAGATTCATTGTGGATGCTGCTTGGCGCAACGGTGTTTGGACTACTGACGGTGTTCTTCATACAAAGTCTGCAGGCGGGTGGACTCTCGTCTGATGCCTCAATCGGAATTGTGTTCACAGCACTCTTCGCAGTAGGGGTTATTCTGATTAGTCTGAACGCCCAACATATTGATCTGGATCTGGACTGTGTCTTGTTTGGTGAGATCGCTTATGTACAGTGGGATACACTAACCCTTGGAGGTACAGATGTCGGGCCGAGGGCGGTCTGGATGCTGGGTATCACTTTACTAGTCATCCTCGTCGTCATTGGGCTGTTCTACAAACAGTTCAAGCTGTGTGCCTTCGATCCGGCGCTGGCTGCAGCCTGCGGGATTCCTGTAGTGCTGTTCCATTATCTGCTCATGGGACTTGTTTCCATGACATCCGTAGCTTCATTTGAGAGTGTTGGGTCCATTCTCGTGGTTGGTATGCTGATTGTACCCGCAGCGACGGCTTACCTGCTCACAGATCGTCTGGGCAAAATGATTCTGTACGCCGTTCTGATCGGAGCAGCTTCCTCGGTTGGAGGTTACATCATGGCTTATGCCCTGGATGCTTCCATCGCGGGCTGCATGGTGGCTGTTGCTGGGATTTTGTTTGTTCTTGCACTGTTGCTGTCACCGAAACATGGCATCGTATTCCGTTATGCTCGTCGCAAATTCGCGGCAAGGTAATGAAAGTTTAAGTGAATAACAGGTGAATAAACAAAATTACAAGAAGCCGTCTGCAATGCAGGCGGTTTTTTTGCGTGTCTGGTCGTATTACTTTCACAAGATCAAAAGGGCAAAAGGATATAAGTATGGTATATACATCTGAAGTGAGGCGTCAGTTTTCCGATTCCGGGTTATTTTGTTGCATACAGATGATCTGTGGTAAAATGTCGTTAGCTATGACGTCCGGAGCGTCCGCATTAGCGGTTGCCGGGCGATCTTGTTATGAGAGTATTTGGAATAGAGGGTTGAGCGCTAACGAACCTGAGCCGTGTTATTCAGAGATTTGAAGCGTCTGCACGTAGAGAGATATTATGAGGAGGAAATACAGCATGAGTGAACTGAAATACAAATTGCTTGCATTAGATATGGATGGAACATTACTTAACGATAATCATGAAATTACACAGGAGACCGCCAAGTGGATTCAAATTGCCATTCGTCGGGGTGTACATGTGTGCCTTTCCACGGGAAGAGCCGTATTCCACGCGATGCCTTATGCGGTCCAGCTTGGACTTGAGACACCGATGGTTACGGTGAATGGCAGTGAAGTCTGGAAAGCCCCGCATGATCTGCATATGCGTCATCTGATGGACCCGGCAATGATTCGCAAATTGCAGGAACTTGGTGAGAAATATAACAGTTGGTACTGGGCATACTCCGTGGAAGAGCTGTTCAACCGTGATCGCTGGACAGATGATATTGAAGCCCGGGAATGGCTGAAATTCGGCTTTACTACCGATGTGGATGAAGTTCGTCACCAGATCATGATGGAGCTGCAACAAATGGGCGGTCTGCAAATGACCAATTCCTCACCCGTCAATATTGAGATTAACCCTGGTGGGATATCCAAGGCAAGCGGGGTAGCCGAAGTCTGCAAGCTGCTGGGCATCGAGATGTCCGAAGTTGTTGCTGTTGGAGACAGTCTGAATGATCTGGCTGTCATTGAGGCCGTGGGTCTGGGTGTAGCGATGGGTAATGCGCAGGAGCAGGTGAAGGAAGCGGCTGATCTGGTCGTAGCGAGTAACAATGAAGACGGTATCGTCGAAGTGATCCGTGAACATATTTTGAAGGGGGAGTAACCTTTGCTCGCAACCATTGCCTGGATTTTAATTGTGCTGCTGTTTGCAGTGGGGATGGCTGGAACGGTATATCCTATACTGCCTGGTGCTGTAGCAATTTTCTTCGCGTTTCTGGTCTACGGCTGGTTCTTCAGCTTTGATCCGTTTGGTGTGTGGTTCTGGATCATCCAGATTCTGATTGTTGTTGTGTTGTTTGTGGCTGATTATGTCGTCAGCGCATGGGGTGTGAAGAAGTTCGGTGGCTCCAAGTTATCGACCACGCTGAGTACCATTGGTGTTATCATTGGCCCATTTGTCATTCCGGCATTCGGACTGGTGTTGGGGCCATTTATCGGTGCTTTTATCGGGGAACTGATCGGAGGGTCTACACCTTCCAAAGCGTCGAAAGTTGGATTTGGTTCCGTCGTGGGGCTATTTACGAGTACTGTGATGAAAATTATTTTGCAAATCGTCATGATTGTTCTCTTTATTATCTGGGTGGTAAGATTCGCCTAAACGTTCAGGATTAGCTTTCAACGGGATGCACGTCCGGTGTGGAGGAAAGAAGGGGAATTGGTTTGTCTAAGAAAGAAACATTCATTAGGGGTACGCTCATTCTGGCGGCAGCTGCGCTGATCGCAAGAGTACTCGGATTGGTTCAACGGGTGCCGCTGGAGCATATCCTCGGAGATGTTGGTAACGCATCGTTTACGATCTCCAATACGGTATATTTAATGCTGTTAACTGTAGCAACGGCGGGCATACCGAGTACACTTAGTAAAATGGTATCGGAACGTTATGCGCTCGGACGCGCGAGTGAAGCTCAACAGATCTACCGTGCAGCCCTGATCTTTGCCGCTGTTGCCGGGGTAGTCATGTCTGCTTTGTTGTGGTTCGCGGCACCTTATTATGCTACGTATGTCTCCAAAGTACCGGAGTCAGTCAGCGCCATTCGCGCCTTGGCTCCAGCCTTGCTGCTGTTCCCGGCTATTGCGATGATGCGTGGATATTTCCAGGGACGCGGCAACATGACAGCGGGTGGTATTTCACAGATTGTGGAACAGTTCGCCCGTGTAGGTACAGCCATTATCGTGGCTTATGTCATGCTGCAATGGAATTATGATGACCAGACGATTGCTGCGGGTGCTTCATTTGGTGGAGTATTAGGAAGTGTGGGTGCCTTCGGTGTCATGCTGTACTTCACCTTGAAGCTGCGTCGTAGCGACCGTGCGGCCCAATTGAATTACGAGCGTGCAGAGCAGTTACCGATGCGAGGCATCTACAGTGATATCTTCAAGCTGTCTATTCCAATTGTGCTGTCCTCACTTGCAGTTCCAGCCATTAACTTCATCGATTCATCCCTTGTGGTACCACTGCTTAGTGGCCAGATCGGACTCGAAGAAGCGACTGGTGTACTTGCGATCTTGGGTGCTAAAGCTCAAAGTATTGCGGGTATTCCTCCGATTCTGGCTATCGCTTTGAGTCAATCCTTGGTGCCTGTCATATCGGCAGCATTTGCCCGAAAGGATGAAGCGCATCTGAAGAGTCAGGTTACACTTGCGTTGCGTATTTCGATTCTGACAGGTATGCCGATTGTCATTGCACTTTGTGCAGCAGCGTATTCGGTCAACGGATTGCTGTTTACCAATCTGGATGGAACGCCGATCATTGCCTTGTTAACATTCGGCACCATTTTCCAGATTACGATGATGACTACCAACTCCATTTTGCTTGGGGTAGGTAAACCGAGGATTACGATGATCAGTGTCGCAGCGGGTGTTGTGGTCAAGCTGATTGCAAGTCTGATCCTCGCGCCGATGTTTGGCATTTACGGCATCATTATTGCAACAGCCCTTTGTTTCCTGGTCATCACATACCTTAATCTGCGGGTTCTTCGCAAAATCGTTGATTTCTCCATCATGGGAGATCGTTGGAAAGGATTTATCATTACGGTCTTGCTTGCAGCAGGTGTAGGATTTGCAACGAACTGGATCGGGAATATGATCTTTGGACTGTTCCTGCCAGCGCGTGTATCCTTCTTGTTTACCTGCTTTGTGGTTGGTATGCTTGTTGTTGTGGTGTATCTGGTTCTCATGGTTGTGCTGCGTGTACTGCGCAAGGACGAGCTGGGCAGTTACCCCCGTATTCTGCAAAAAATTCTTCGTCCACTTATGCGTCTTCAACGTGGTACTGGGCAAAGAGGATAACCTTCACGAAATATCTAGGCCTCATCATTCGGTCAAAATACGATACAAGCTCTGTTTGCTGTTGAAGCGGACAGGGCTTTTTTGTATATCTAAAGCGAGCTGAGCGACTGAGTTGGACAGTAGGCAAGCAAGCCTAAATTCGCTGTACTTCGGGTGTTCGCATGATCTGGATTAACCTGTTCTATGTGATCTTTACAATTAGTGTGTGATGGCTTTCGCATCATGAGCCAGTGCTGTTTTCAACATGCCATACCGGTGTTCGTGACTCATCTCAAACAGCCATGGCCGACGTGGTGCCGTCAGATAACCGAGACAATCCCGAGTCTGAAGCCAGTCATGTCTGGTGATTGGTTCATAAGGCGTGTCCCCCCATACGGAGAGAAGTTCCGGACTATATAATCGTTGCCCTTCTGGAAGCCATTCTTCATCAAGTAACGCCTGAGCGTATAATGTATGATCACCCGCCTCGTCTTCACGATGGGTAAACAGGCCAGGCCAATATTCGGCACGTGAGCCACGATGAGGAACCGAATGTGTGAACTCCAACACTTGTGAGTGTACTTGCTCCACGCCAAACAACAGAGCATATAGCCCTTTACCAAACATGATTCGCTCATCCAGCTTGCCAAAATGTTCAATGACGCGTCCTGCGAGTCCTGCTCCCCGTCCAAGAGGGAAGACGATATGATTCAGACCCGCCAGATTATGCAGATGGAATGCGGGTTTGGATAGTACTTCTTTTTGAAAATAAGGATGCTGCACCACCCGGCTCTCGATATAGTTCTGCTCATTAATAATTAATGCCACACTTAGCAGTGAACTGCACCGTTCCAGCCAAAAGCGTTCCCAAAACGGCGTCATAAACGCCGATACGTGAAAGTGCGACAAGAGATGGAAACAGCTTCGTCGGATCCGGCGGCTGTTCATATACAGCAGAAGCTGTGGGTAGGCATCTTGGAAAATGAGTGCATTGCATCGCTCCAGCAGCCGATACATATGCTCGCGATCGCTATGATTCTGCAGATTATGCATTAAGTCACTCTGAAGATCTGTCATGTGATATCCGCCGTTGCGAGAGACCATATGAGCTAATAGAGCCCAGTGCAGTTCAGGATATTGCTCATAACATTCCAGATAGGCTGCTGTGCGGGTGATATTACTCCGATTGTGCTCCTGAGTCAGTGTCTTAATCTCTTCCAGAATGATGCAATCTTCTTCGCAGACGAGTGCGCTCTGAACCTGGTCCGTGCGTGCAAAAGACTTGCCGCTGGCAGGTAACAAACGCTCCACCTCAGATTGCAGGGCAGCTGCCGTATCGGTATCCCACTCGATGTCACGCAATGGGTGACGAAGCTGTGCAGAAGCTTGCCATGCAGCCTGTTTGCCACGCCAGATTTCCCGGGCAGCACCCGGAATGGAACGGACCATCTGCAGGAGGGACCCGTGATGTTGTTCGCTGGAAGAATCGGTTCTGGTGGAAGTCATGATGTGACATCCTTTCATGATGTTCTGGGTTTAAATTCACAGACCATGTGGTTTATTCTAAGTATGCGCTGATTATTTGACTTCCACTCGCCAATTTGCTTCACTTAGGGTAAGACAAGGTACAGAAAGGGAGATGAACCGAATGGAACAGATTACTTCCAAACCGGCTTTTGATGTAGCCATCCAATCCCCGCGTTTGACGATTGCCGTATTCAAGGCAGACTGGTGTGGTGACTGCAAATACATCGATCCGTTTATGCCTGAGGTTGAAGAGAAATATGCACGTGAACTGACCTTGATTGAGGTCGACGTGGATCAGGTTGGAACCGTTAGTGAAGAGCAGAATATTCTTGGCATTCCGAGCTTTGTGGCGTATACAGATGGCCGCGAACTCGTACGGTATGTGAACAAGCTGCGCAAGTCGAGAGAAGAGATTGAGCAGTTCCTGGATCGTGCAGTTGAGGTGTACAACACGATCCATAAATAATGTTATATAAGTTCAACTAATGAATATTTACACAGACACTCCGATGACAGAATAACCTTTTGATCGCTGTTATCCCCAGATTTCTTTGATCCCTTTTATAAAGGGGGAAATCCGGGGATAAAGGCGAAGCATATGCTTCCGATGCAGCTTTCTTTCAGAAAGCTTTTAGCTCCGCTTCTTCTGGTTATTTCTGTCCTCTCCGTTATTGTGTAAATGTTTCATTGAACTTATATAAAGTATGACAGGTTCATGTTGTAAAAGGGTATAATAAAAAGAACGCCATTTCTCTTGAAATAGGGAAATGGCGTTTGTGTGTTCGACTTGTTCTATGTAAGAAACGTTTATGTACATATCCTCAATGACTTGCGGGTCATTATTTCACCAGACGTTAACATTTTGTCACAAAGCGCGACGTCAATGAACATTTTATCCGGTATAATGAATTTAGTTGTGAAATAAGTGTCAAAGTACCGAAACAAGCGGAGAATATTCTTCGCCATCTTAAACCAACAGCGGGTGAGAAAAAATTGAAACATTTAACTTTGTTTAAATGGTTAACCGTATTAACCTGTCTTGTCATGTTTCTGGCCACTTTTGGTGGAGGCATCGTAACCAAAACGGAATCGGGCCTTGGCTGCGGAACGGAATGGCCTTTATGTAATGGAAAACTCGTTCCAGCACATACTGTGGCTTCACTTATTGAATATTCCCATCGCGCTGTAAGCGCACTGGCTGGATTGTTGTCCATTGCCTCGTTTGTTGCTTTTCTGCGGTTCGGCAAGTCACGCCGTGACCTGCAATTGTTTTCTTTCTTAACCCTGGTATTTGTTATCGTCCAGGGAATCATGGGGGCTTTTGCCGTTGTCTTCTCCCAATCTTCAGCAGTCATGGCACTGCATTTTGGCTTTGCGCTGATTGCTTTTGCCAGTTCCCTAATGATGGCCTTGGGCATAAGGCAGGAGGCCAAAGATGGCGGATTGGAGCGCCTGAATAAATACCCTCGGGTTAGCAAAAAATTCAGGAATCTGGTCTGGTTCTCCACCATTTACACATATCTCGTGGTATACACGGGTGCATTTGTGAGCCACACGGATTCTGCCGGCGGATGTTCCGGATTTCCGCTCTGTAACGGGCAGATTATTCCTGAGCTTTCGGGTGGGGTAGCGGTTGCCTTTGCTCACCGTGCAGCAGCTGCATCGCTCGTGATTGTTATCGCAATCCTGGGTCACTTCGCTTACCGAAATCATCCGGACAACAAGGAAATGCGCACCCTTGGCGTGGTATCCGTTGTTCTTATTCTGTTGCAAGTAGTCATTGGTATTTTCATGATGGTGACAATGAACCGTCCGGAAGTATACATGTTCGTAGCTCTCGCTCATATGCTGGATATCGCCATATTGTTCGGAGTCTTAACGTATATGAGCTTCCTGGTGTACAAGCTGCATCGCCCGGCTAATCGGTTCTAAGATATAGATCCATTCTTTTTCCAAAGGTAATTGGGCTAAACTTGAAAGTCCACCATCCAGTGATGTACATCATTGGACAGGTGGACTTTGTTTGATGTCAGGGGGATCAGGGCAACCTATGGCAAGCAGCAATTACACGGAATGGATGATGTGTTACGTTTACGGTGATGAATTCTTGTTGATTTTGGAAAAGAGGAGGTTAGCTATGCTGCGAACGTTGTTGGGGGAAAAGCCACGTATAAACGAAGGTAAATTGAAGGCAGCGATAGACGTAATGGCGCATACGCTTGAGCTATTTCAACGACAAATGCATGTGGACCATGATCCCAAGCATGACTATCGGAAACTATATGTGTGGACTCAGGGGCTCATCTCCTCACTGGATGAACTGGAGCAAAGCTGCTTCGCTGCTGCTCATTTTCGCAAAAAGGTCGTTGCAGGTTCAACGGATGATATGACGCCGACTGAAAAAGCCGAGTATGCTCGGTATGTGTATTTTTACAAGGATGGCTTCATTCGCTGCTTTGCCATTCTGGATAAGGTCGGCACCGTATTGAATGAAATATTCCAACTGAATACTTCAAATACCAAAGCGCATTTTTCTTATTATACTGTGTTAAGGCAGTTCGATTATGCGAGGGAGCATCATGATCTGGCGTTGCAATTAATACAGATCAAGGACTCTTATCGTGAGCCGATGAGCAAGCTGCGCAAACGACGTAATATGGAAATTCACTACATGAACTCCGAAATGCACGATGACCTGTGGCAGTTACACCAGACCTTGCAAGGTAAAGTGAAATTGGAGGATCTGAATCAGCATGTGCAGGAAATGCGTCAGGGCGTTGATATGGTCTGTGAAACGTTAACAGCCTCTTATAGTTACATCAACAGAATATGGAAAAGAAATAATTCCCTTTGACAAATCGGAATACTTGGAATATACTGAGTTTCAATCGAAAGTTACACGGATATAACTGATATTTCAAAAGTTACGTTCACATTATAAAGCATAAACTACATGAACTTATAAAATCCTACAACAACATATTTCTTATCGAGAGCGGCGGAGGGACAGGCCCGATGAAGCCCGGCAACCGATTTGTAGCGACATGATACATGTATCATTCGTTATAGATGTTAGGTGCTAATTCCTACAAAATGGTGCAAGGCACGATTTTGGCAGATGAGAAGGTATATTCTTTCACGTGAAGAGCCCTCTTTGTATCTGCAAAGGGCTCTTTTTTGTACTTAAAGGGGAGTTTTCCTTTAGATCGGGTAAAGATACATGTAGGTGGTTGGAAAGGGGCAAGTGCGATTGATTGAATTAAAAGGTTTAACAAAAACGTACGGCAAAGGGAAAAAATCTACAACAGCGTTATCCGAGCTGAATTTGAGCATCCAAAAGGGTGAAATCTACGGAGTGATTGGTCATTCCGGAGCGGGCAAAAGCACATTGATTCGCTGTATTAATTTGCTGGAACGGCCTACGCAGGGTGAGGTATGGGTTGACGGAATCAACCTGACTGAACTGAGCAAAACCGAATTGCAGCAACAGAGACGCAAAATCGGGATGATTTTTCAACACTTTAATCTGTTATCCTCGGCAACGGTATATGACAATGTGGCTTTTCCACTAAAACTTGTGAATACACCCAAGGATGCCATTGATCGCAAAGTGAAGGAAATGCTCGCACTGGTTGGTCTGGAGCACCATAGCAACAAATATCCGGCTCAATTATCGGGTGGACAGAAACAACGTGTAGGGATTGCGAGAGCACTTGCAAGTGATCCAAATGTACTTCTCTGTGATGAGGCTACTTCAGCACTTGATCCACAGACGACAAATTCAATCCTGAAGTTATTACTCGACATTAATGAAAAGTACAACCTCACGATTGTTCTGATTACACATGAGATGCATGTCATTCAGAACATCTGTGACAAGGTAGCTGTCATACATCAAGGTGGCATTGTGGAACAGGGACCTGTAACAGACGTGTTCCTGAAGCCGCAGCATACGATTACGCGGGACTTCATGATGCGTGACCATGAAGCTGGACTTGCTCTGGAAGAGACCGCTCTGGCGAATGCAGGCGTTGAGTTGCAGGCAGGTGTTGCTTCCAAACTTGTGAAGATATCCTTTCTGGGTAACAAAACGTATGAAGCGATTTTGTCCAGGACGGTACGTAAGACGGGTGTGGATTTTGCCATCCTGCAAGGAACGATCTCTACGATTAAACAGGTTCCTTATGGACAGCTGACCGTTCGGTTTGAGGGTGATTCAAATGCGATTGATCGGACGATATCAGAATTAACCGCTGAGGGACTTGATGTGGAGGTGCTTCGTTAGATGGATTTTTCAACCGTACGTTGGGAAGAGGTTGGTAAAGCCTCCATTGAGACACTGCAAATTTTGGGTGTATCAGGCTTGTTTACCGTTATCTTAGGTTTACCGCTCGGAGTTCTGCTGTTCATGACGGCTAGATCGGCTTCGATCAAGTCACGGGCAGTGTACACTATACTATCCCTGATTGTGAATATTTTGCGCTCAGTCCCATTTATCATATTGATTGTTGCTCTTATTCCATTCACTCGTATACTCGTCGGTACAGCTACGGGGGTGCTCGGCGTTATACCCCCTTTGGTTATTTCAGCAGCTCCTTATTTTGCTCGATTGGTGGAGAAGACGTTGCGAGAAGTTGATCGGGGTGTCATTGAAGCGGCACAGTCGATGGGTGCATCGACCGGACAGATTGTAAGACGGGTGTTACTGCCTGAGGCACTCCCTGGACTGCTTGCGGGTATAACGATCACCATTGTTACGCTCGTCTCCTATACGGCGATGGCGGGCATGGTTGGCGGTGGAGGTCTGGGAACACTGGCAATCAACTATGGATACTTCCGTTATCAAAATGAAATCATGATTATATCCGTAGTGTCGATGATCATTCTTGTGCAAATTCTCCAGATGGCTGGAGATCGCTTGGTTACATTTTTCACCAGGAAATAACACATAGATAACATGATGGATATGCATTTATGCGGTCGCCACATGAAAAAAATGATTAGAGAAGGGGTTTTACACATGAAAAAATGGTCTTTTGCTTTACTTAGTCTTATGTTGATTGCGGTTCTCGCAGCTTGCGGAAACAACAAGGACGCCGATAGCGGCGCAGACAATTCAGCAGGTGCACCACGTACGGTTGAATTGAAAGTTGGAGCTTCACCTACACCACATGCAGAGATTCTGGAAAGCATCAAGCCTGAGCTGGAAGCACAAGGTATTCGTTTGCAAGTCGTTACGTTTAATGACTATGTACAACCCAACCAGCAACTTGCTGATAAAAAATTGGATGCAAACTTCTTCCAGCATCAGCCTTATCTGGACACAGAGAATAAAGAACGTGGATTCAACCTCGTTACTGTAACACCTGTTCATGTTGAACCTTTTGGCGGATACTCCAAAAAGATTAAGTCTTTGGATGAATTGGCTGACGGCGCAAAAGTAGCAATTCCGAATGACCCATCCAATGGTGGACGTGCACTGTTGCTGCTCGCGAAGGAAGGCATCATTACGCTGAAAGACAACACAAATATCACATCTACGATTCAAGATATCACAGCCAATCCGAAGAACCTGGATATCATCGAGCTGGATGCAGCTATGATGCCTCGTCAATTGGATGAAGCGGATCTGGTATTCATCAACGCCAACTATGCGCTTGAAGCGAACCTGAATCCCGCGAATGATGCTTTGTTGATCGAAGATCTGCAAGGTAACCCATACGCGAACATCCTCGTTTCCCGTGAGGACAACAAGGACGCAGATGCGATTCAGAAGCTGGCTGCTGCTCTGCACTCCGAAGAAGTGAAAACATTCATCAAAGAACGTTATAAAGGTGCAGTTGAACCTGCAACTGAATAATATTACGGAATGTATGAAATGTGATGAAGCTTGTGAGTAAAAGCTGTATGTCTCTCTAATGGAGACATACGGCTTTTTAGATTTCGCGTGCCCAGAGGCATGCATGATCTTGTTGGTGGAAATCAACAGAGGTTATCGTTTATCTGATGTATCAACGTTAGATGGATGCCCAGATTGGCCCGATGTCCATCTTCTGTTTTTTCATGTTCGTGTTAAGATCCTTTCAAGTTATATCCTCGACAGTACCATAGGTGTTCGATTTCAATCAAGATATATTTGGAATTAAAGGTGGATAATCCCTTGTGGATAAGCGAGTTGTAGGAGGACGATAAATCTTTTATACTGGATAGTGACTGCTCTTTGAAGAGGGGGATGAACGTGAAGGGAAAGATTGCCCTCATAACGGGAAGTGCCAAAGGTCTTGGTAAAATGACGGCCCTCAGTCTGGCAGATCAAGGGTGTCATATTGCCCTCAACTATGTACACAGCAGAACAGAAGCTGAGGCTTTAAAGGCTCAGATTATAGCCAAGGGTGTGCGGTGCATTGCCATCCAGGCTGATATATCCAAGGTGGAAGATATCTCTTCATTGGTTGAGCAGGTGGAAGGCAACCTGGGCAGCATTGATATTTTGGTGAATAACGCGGGTCCATTTGTCCGTGAACGACGATTATTTGCGGATTATTCTGAAGCTGAGGTCCAGATGCTTGTGCAGGGTAATCTGTTGGGACCGATGTTACTGGATCAGCGTGTATTGCCAGAGATGAGACGCAAGCAATGGGGACGCATTATCCATTTTGGCTTCAGTCATGCTGGAGAAGCGAGATCCTGGCCTCATCGCGCCGTATATGCGGCTGCCAAGGTGGGTCTGGTATCTTTTACAAAGACACTCGCGGTTGAAGAAGCTCCGTATGGAATTACGGTTAACATGGTATGTCCAGGTGACATTCGTGGTGCGAACAAAGAGAAAACGATTGATGAAATGGCAGGCATCACCGACGAGGAAACGCCAAGAGGGCGACCAGGCAGCGGTGAAGATATTGCACGAGTGATTACGTATCTGTGCCTTGATCATTCCGATTTTATAACAGGTAACATTATGGATGTATCTGGAGGACTTGATCCGATTCGTCCAACCATACAGCGCGAGGATACTTAAAAGGTGAATTGAAGGATTGTACGTGGAAACGGGTCAAGGTGACTGTGAACATGGACTCTCTGCATATGCACACAAAAAAAGAGCCCTCCGCTTCATGCGAAGCGAAAGGCTCTTGAGGTTTATTTCGTGAAGGATTGATTAGAATACTTGTACGACTTCTTGTACACCCTCAACTTCTTCGAGAAGGGCACGTTCAATCCCGGCTTTTAAGGTAATGGTGGAGCTTGGGCAACTGCCGCAGGCACCGACCAGTTTCAGCTTAATGATGCCGTCCTCCACGTCGACCAGTTCCACGTCACCGCCATCGCGCTGCAGGAACGGACGAAGTTTATCAAGCACATCAGATACCTCATCATACATGGTGCTTTGTGCGTTTTCGCTCATATTGTTCAACTCCTTTCCTTCCTATATTATATTACAAATGGCCACAAATTAAAATGGTCAAACAAAGCAGGTGAACTTAAATGAGACCGATTATTGAATTTTGTGCCAATAATATGCATTTTGGCACAGATGAAGTCATGGATCAACTGGAAGAAAATCCAGACTATGACGTGATTGAATACGGCTGCCTCACCAACTGCGGCCAATGTTCTATGACTCCATTTGCACTGGTGAATGGCGAAGTTGTCATCACGGACAAAGTGGAAGATCTATATAACGCTATTCTGGCCAAAGTTGCCGAAGCCGATGTCTGGGACGAGCTCGATCTCGACTAACCGAGATGGCGCTTGGACATCCATAGCACACCACTTTTCAAAATACGAGGTACACGTCCCATCATGGACGTTTTGCCCATCAGCCCAAACCCAGACTTCTTGCCGAGTGCACCCAGTGTGCCACGAAGCTTGAGTGGATGTGGATTGGGCTTTTCGCCTTTCCAGAGGGCATGCTGAATATGGGCGATCTGCTCACCCTGTACTTCCGCAGCTTGACCGCTAGGTGCATAAGGTACACTGGCACAGTCACCAACGACATACACATCGGTATATTCCGGGATTTGGTAGTATTCATTCAGGACGACACGTCCTTGAGGGTCTTTGGTCACGTCCAGATCCTGTACTACTTTTACGGGCTGAATGCCTGC
Source organism: Paenibacillus polymyxa (assembly GCF_018614975.1). Lineage (GTDB taxonomy): Bacteria > Bacillota > Bacilli > Paenibacillales > Paenibacillaceae > Paenibacillus > Paenibacillus polymyxa_E. Next base: position 58,235 of record NZ_JAGGNR010000010.1, read on the forward strand.
AGTCCACACGACAGCATCCGTTAGAATCTGTTCATCCCGGTTATAGATAGCATTAGGTTCAACGCGTGAAATGGCGATATGCCCGCGTGTCTCTACCTGATGTTCGTTGAACCATTCATGCACATACACGGATAGACGTTGCGGGAAGGCTGATAATACACGCTCACCACGATCCAAAATGCTGATGTTCAGATCCGGTCTGCTCTCACGAAGTTCGGCTGCCATCTCGACACCACTTAATCCTCCGCCTACGATATGCACATTGCCATAGGCTTTGACTTCATTAAGGCGCAGGTAAGTCTCGCGTGTTTTGCTAAAGCTCTGAATGGTACAGCTGTAGTCTTCGGCGCCTGGTGTATTGTGGAAACGGTCTGTACAACCAAGTCCAATCACAAGCTTGTCGTACACGAGCGGGTCTTGGCCTTCAAATTCAATCTGACGCTGTTCCAGGTCAATCGAAGTAACTTCTCCATAACGGTAAGTGACTTTATCGCTCACTGGAAATTGGATACGCAGGTCATAATCGGATACGGTTCCTGCTGCGAGTGCGTAATATTCGGTCTTTAATCCCTGAAAGGGGCTGCGGTCCACCAAAATAATTTGTGTATCGGATGGAATTTTACCCTCCAGAAGTTCCTTGATGATGGTGAGGCCGCCATAGCCGCCTCCAAGAATGACGAAATTTTTCATGACTCGGCTTCCTTTCTACATCAGTCCCACTGAAATGGGGCTGTAAACTGTGGAGCAGCTATGCAATAACATAGCTGCTCCTTTTGTTTGGATTTGAACAATTGAAAAGGTGACATTGAAAATTAAAGATATCATTTAGCAGTTTGCACCACTCGAAATCAAACGTCTCCCTATAAAGAAAGCTGGGTTCTGGAGTGGTGCTGGTGCAATATTAGTTGTGGATGGAGTTATATCCTATTCGTACACTTGAATTTCATTGTAGAACGTATCACGTTCTACCGGAATACGTCCTGCACCCTTAATGAGCCATATGAGCTCTTTACGTGTAAGGCCTTCAGGTGTGAGTGCACCTGCCGCATGGCTAATTCGTTCGCGAACAATCGTGCCGTGTGCATCTGAAGCACCAAATCCAAGGGCGACTTGAGCCAGCTGTGGACCGATGTTAATGAAGTATGCTTTGATATGATCGATGTTATCCAGCATCAGACGGCTGATCGCAATCGTTTTGAGATCCTCATAAGCCGAGTTACGACGCATAATACTCGCGTTTTTACTTTTTGGCTGCATGGAAAGTGGGATAAAGACCATGAATCCGTTGGTCTCGTCTTGCAATTCACGGATCTGTACCATATGGTTGACGCGGTCCTCATAGGATTCGATCGATCCATACAACATCGTAGTATGTGTACGCATGCCGAGATCATGAGCTGTACGGTGCACCTCAAGATAACGATCCACGTTGGCTTTGTCTACACGCATTTTTTTGCGATATTCATCCGAGAGAATCTCAGCGCCGCCACCAGTCAATGTTTTCAGACCTGCTTTTTGCAGCTCTTGCAGAACTTCTCTGATACTGAGTCCGCTAATCCGGGTGAAGAAATCAATCTCGGCTGCCGTGTAAGCTTTCAGTGTAACATCCGGATATTTCTCGTTTAAAGCACGCAGGGAATCGACATAATATTGAAAAGGAACATGGTTGTTATGTCCGCCTACGATATGGAACTCACGTACGCCTGGATGAATATGCTGTTCCACATAATCGATCATTTCCTGACCGGATAATGTATAAGAGCCTTCTTCGCCCTGGTCTTTGCGGAAATTACAAAAAGCGCAATGGGCTTCGCATACGTTCGTAAAATAAAGACTCATGTTTTCGATGAAATATACTTTCTTACCATTCTTCCGCAGGTTGGCCTCATTGGCCAGCTGGCCCAAAGTCAACAGATCATCTGTTTCATACAGATATACGCCGTCTTCTACGCTCAGCCTTACGCCGTTCTGCACTTTCTCAACGATTTCAGCCATTTTTTTGTCTGTGAACGGTGTTACCAATGTAGACATACTGTTTCCTCCTGTTCTTTACCGGAATTGAGTTGTGTGTAGGACCTGCTTACAGAACTACATAGCAAAGATGCGGTCAACTGCCGCCTTCTTAGTTGGACTAACTCTTATTTACCCGGTGCAGCGTGTGCTGCATATGAAAGCTAAATTTTTTCAAAAAATGGAGTCGGTTGACTCATATATGCATTGGGGACTGCGTTGCAGTCTCGAAATGTGAAAAAAATTACAACTCCAATTATGACCATCGTCTGAATAAGTCATGACAAAATATCGACATTTCAGGGCGACCACCTATTCATTATAAACCTCGTATCCCGGGGGTTCAATACACTGGGAAGAAAAAGGAGTAGAGGGGGAACGCGGAAAGAGGCAAACATGACTTGAGACCCTTGACGGGGTGGAGTATAATTTAAAGAAGAGTTAATGAAAGGTTGTTCAAAAAGTACGCTTTTGATTACGAAGGATGCCTAGCGGCATCTCAGCGTCGAATATGGGATTCAGCCGAAATGTCCGTTGCTCACGTAGTTTTGCCTACGCTCCGCTACTCCATTTCTATCTTCATCCCATCTTCTTGGTACTGAAAAGCGCCCTTTTTGAACATGATTTTATATGAAAAAGGAGAGTGACCTGGCATGATTAACATCAGCGAAACGGCTGCTGACAGATTGAAAGAGATGCTTGCACAGCAAGAGACACCTGGTATGTTCCTGCGTCTTGGCGTAGCACCGGGCGGTTGCACCGGATTTTCGTACGCCATGGGCTTTGACGATAAAGAGTCCGATGAGGACCTGTATATGGATATTCAGAACATGAAGGTTGTAGTTGAGAAGGAAAACCTGAAATACCTGGATGGACTTGAAATTGATTTTGAAGAGTCCGGTATGACGGGTGGGTTCACCATCCATAATCCGAACGCGGTAGCCACTTGTGGTTGTGGATCTTCTTTCCGTACGAAGGAAGACGCGGGTGTGCCGGATAAGGATTGCTGATCTGACGCGGGTTTGAGCGTGTTATAAGACGCTCGATGGACGCAAGCCTGTAACGGTAGCCTTAACGGTGCAGATTGTGAATTGCGTAGGTATTTCGGTAGGTTAACAACCCCGAACGATGAACGTTATCAATCCTTGAAATGGCATTTCAGGGTTGTGAATCACGGCCTCTATGGCGTATTAGTCTCGTACTAATTACGTTATGGAGGTCTTTTTGTTAACGAGAACGGCGGCGCGCGTGATGTAAAGTTGTTCCCGGAGCTTACATTAGAGCGAGCGTTAGACCTTATAATCAACGCGAAGAAAGTGGAGGGACTGCGCGAAAGGACGCTTATGGATTACAGGAAGCATTACGGTTACTTTGTGAACGTAAACCAGTTATGAATGAATTTATTTTCTTAATTGATGGTGAGAAATACAACGAGAAGCGCATTAACGTTCAAAGAGTATCTGAACGAGGAAAAATAAAAGTATTCTGAACCGCAGCGGATAGCATTTCTGTTGCGTTTTTTTTGTTTATACCGTAGCGAAGGATTCCTTGCCACGTTGCAAGGAATCCTTCGCATGCGAGCGTGGTTATGTTGAAGTATATCGGAGTGAGTGGGGGAACGAGTTCATTTTTAACGGTGCCTCCGGAGTAGACAAGAAAAAGACGCAGTTATTATAGACTGCGTCCGGGTCTTGCGTATGTTGGCGGTAAGTGTTGGTAAACTATAGTTTCGGATGCTTGTTTCACAGGTTATTCTGAACCTATGTTATTATCAGAAGATGTCCCTTCTTCAAGATGAAGAATTTCAACTGGGAAGTGCTCCTTTATGTCGGGCGGTAACATTTCAAGAGCTGCTCCACCTAATGCTTTTACAGTATTTGGGTTTCGACGACTCCAAGTATATACTTTAGTTGTAAAAGCTTTTACCCAATTTCCTTTAGTGAATGAGTCGAGTTGATTTTTTAAAAGTTCGATTTCTTTAGAAAGATTCGCCATCTCTTGGTTGAGTTTGTTTTTGTCTTGATGTTCTTCTTCTAGTTTAACTTTAAATGTTTCCTCTAACTTTGTTAATCTTATCGCTAATTCTTTCGATTCGGATGATGTGAAAAGAACGTCCTTATCTATTTTATCTACAGATGATTCTATCCGTTTCAAAGTTTCTTCGAAAATTTTGTGTTTTTCTTCCAATATCCGATTAGATGGAGATAGATTCATATCCGTTTCCATTAGATCAAGCCAGTTTTTTATAGAGGTTATTACTCCCCAAGTGTCCTTTTTTGAGTGGTTTTCCTTATCCAATATACTACCAGGAGATTGCTCTATTTCTATAACGCCATTACTTCCAATTGTAATACTCATCTTATATTTTTTGTTAAACCTATAAATAATTGATATGACAGCATCGTCATAACTTTGACTTTCGAGAAACTCAAAATCTTCCGATGAGAATACCCCTGTGTCTAACGCTTGTTGGAATTTAATTTTAGTAGCTGTATTTAAGGCCATCTGTTAATACTCCTTCATCTCATAGATTTCGTATAGAGGGCTATTTAGATTTAACCTGATTAGTGATTCGGTTTATTGATACTTGGAATGACTCAATAATGTCCTCAACTGATACTCTAATACATGGCACAATTTATCGACAGACGAGGAAATCCGCAGAGATATCGTGGACCTGAACGATCTAGTCGGCTGATGGATAGCGTAGGATTGCTGTACGATACCGGACAGAGTAGCGATGAGTGGGTATTAAAAAAACTACACCGTGCTCCTGGCGGATGGCCACGGGTAAACTTCGGGGTTGGACGACTACATAACGAATGCATACTGCACGGATGGCCGGCTGTATAAACTGCCAGTAGGTTACGGCCGATATACGCCTTTAGTCCGCGCAGTTATACGGTTTATGAGCATATAGGAGTGGGAATGTATATGCAATGAATAACGCGGGATTGATAATCACATATCCGCAATCCTTTGCTACGGTATATTTATGCGGTAAGCAAGATGGTTAAACGGAACGGAATTGTGTGACCCCCAAGGGCCCATACGCAAGTCATCGAGGTACAACAACCTGACCACTAAAAAAGTGGCGCAGTTCCCACTCCAATGAGGTCTGCGCCGTTTCTACGTTTTATGCTTCGTTTTTTAATCCAATATTGCTTCTATATGATTTGTGAACCATATCCTTCACAAATTCTACCAAATCTAAGTCGGGATCACGTTCGATAGCGTCATACACATATTTGATGCTCAGGTTTAGTGGGACTTTGTATACGTCAATCTGAGCGCTCTTACTCCCGATAGAAGTTGGTGCGGTTGATATCCCAGCTCGACTTAGCGCATCGAACACATTACGGAACGCATCAGTTACATTTTCTTGAGCACGACGTATTTTTATCTGCCTGTCTGCTCTCTCTTTAACGATTTTTTCTTTTTCTTGATTCGCTAGTTCTAACATTTCAACAAGATTCAACCGATTGACCACCCTTCACATATATTCTACTACTTATATATTTTACCACGTGAAATATTGTAAATCTACTAAACAACTGCTTGCCACGTAGTTTAAAACCTTGTTGATTTGTCCACGCCCACTAGGGTAGAGTGCGGTTAACGAGATTATGCGTCATAGTGGCGCGTGATTAACAAGTAGTCGTGTGGATTCACAATCCCGCCCACATGCCAGAAACAGCGTAGTGACGGACGTTAAGCCTTCCTAATAGCTAAGCGTAAATTCACCATCCATAATCCGAACGCGGTAGCCGCTTGTGGCTGTGGATCTTCTTTCCGTACGAAGGAAGACGAGGGTGTGCCGGATAAGGATTGTTAAGAACTGAATTGTTCAGCGGTTTCCCAATCTTGTTTTAAAATAAGCAGTTTGCAATCCCTTTAATAGATAGCCTCTGAATTGTATCCGTTTAGCACGGGCATGATATCAGGGGCCTTTTTGCGTATACTGATGCACATGGTTGACAAACTTAGTTGTAACAACTATAGTTACATTATGAAGTTTAAACATAAACAATATCGCAAAAACAATATCGATAATTACAAAGGAGAGATCATGATGAACATTGCAATCATTGGTGCAACAGGAAAAGCAGGAAGTGTAATTTTGAAAGAAGCAGCAGACAGAGGGCATAAAGTAACGGCAATCGTTCGTAATGCATCCAAATTGGAAGATAAAAGCCTGAATACGCTGGAGAAAGATGTATTCGATCTTACAGCTGAAGATCTTAAAGCGTTTGATGTGGTTGTAAATGCTTTTGGTGCTCCAGCGGGTAAAGAAAACCTGCATGTGGAAGTAGGACAAGCGTTAATCAACATTCTGAAGGATGCCCCAAACACTCGTCTGATCGTTGTGGGTGGAGCAGGAAGCCTGTTCACAGACGAGTCCAAAACATTGCGTGTCTTTGAATCCCCGGGATTCCCGGATGCTTACAAAGCAACTGCAACGAACCAAGGCCAAAACTTGCAGGATCTGCAAGCATCTTCGGGTATTCAATGGACATTCCTGAGCCCAGCTGGATTCTTCAATCCGGAAGGCGTACGCACCGGCAAATATCAAGCAGGCAACGATGTTATTCTCGTGAATAGCGAAGGCAACAGCTACATCAGCTATGCAGACTATGCAATTGCTTTGGTTGACGAGATCGAGAATCCACAACACCAAAACGAGCGCTTTACTGTTGTTGGCGAAGTGAAGTAACACTTTTAAATTATCATATTGAACATATAAACGGACGCTGATCTACCACAGATCGGTGTCCGTTTTTTATGTTATCGAAGAGGGAAGTGCTGCAATAACGTTAGACAGGGCGAGCTGCCAAAAACACCTGAAGAAGCTATTGCGATACAGAACAGCAGATCACCAGACGGGTGGGATATTCCACTGTATGACAAGGATGGTGAAACCGTAATTGGTGTGTTTCATGTTGGAGGAGAGTAAAAGTAAAGTAGATGTGAAGTAACCAACTGTGTCCGATTGGTTGCTTCTTTGTTCATTCACCTAACGGCCAGGGAAAATGCAACATTTTTCCTGTTAAACAGGTCAATAAAGATGTACGAAATAACGTCATGAGAAGAAGGTGGGAAAACTGAAGCTTCGTATATTCACGTTAATATTTTTTATATCTAGCGTGTTCTTTATCTCAAATGCACAAGATGTTAACGCTTTGTCATGTGCCGAATCGGGAGGTCCCCAAGAACAGTTAGAAATATATGATGGAGCTGTTTATGGTGAAGTAAAGCAAGTAAAGGTCGACTTGAAGCAAGAGGGATTTACGGGGACCAAAGAGAAAATTAGTTATATTTTAGTGGAAGTTGAGAGGAGTTGGGATACTGAAGTTGACTCTCAACTAATTATTGCAACTAACTTCACATGGGGATTTGATTTCAAGGAAGGTAACAAATACTTAATATACTTTAGCGAATTGGATGGTGAATTAAGTAGTAGTCCGTGCAGTTTGACGATCGAAATGAATAATCTTAATCAAGCAACTGAGCTATTCGGGGAAGGATTTCCACCAAAACAACAAGTGAACGTAGAACACAAAATGTGGTTTATGTTTGAGCAAGATATTGATTTGTTTATCGTAGGTCGTATTTGCGGCGATCTTTATCTTCTTCATGAGAGTAAGAAAGAAAAAGCGCAAAGTATAATATGGTTGCGCTAAACGGGGAATTTAGCCCAAAGAAAAAGTCATTTGAACTAGGCATGGATTCCTGTATGACCTATTACCCCCTTTACTTAAACGAGGATCGAGGCGTATAATCCGTTGAGATATCAGAGCAATAAGAGGGGAACTAGTTATGAATAATGGATTAATCAACGCGATCATTGCGTATATTATGTGGGGAGTTCTCCCGCTGTATTGGAAGTTGTTTGAAAATGTACCAGCGGGCGAGATTTTATCGCACCGGGTCGTCTGGTCATTTGTCTTTATGGGAATTTTCGTTGCCGTCCAACGTCGTTGGGGGGACATGAAGCGCATTCTGACCAGTCGTTCGACCCTGCTGTCCCTTACCGCAAGTGGACTGCTAATTGCTATTAATTGGCTTATCTTCATCTGGGCAGTTAACAACGGTCATGTCGTTGAGACAAGTCTGGGCTATTATTTGAACCCGTTACTGAATGTGCTGCTGGCGGTTGTCTTCCTTCATGAAAAGCCAAACCGTGGACAATGGCTCGCGATTGCCATCGCTGGTGTCGCGGTGCTTATCATTGCTATCGACTACGGACGTTTCCCATGGGTTGCAATCTCGCTGGCCGTGTCATTTGGCTTGTACGGTCTTGCGAAGAAGAAGATTAAGCAAGACGCTTCTGTGGGTTTATTTTCGGAGACAGCTGTAGTTCTGCCCGTCGCGCTAGGCTACTGGATCTACTTGGCCATCGTGGGAAAAGCCACGGCATGGACGCTGCCTGCGCCGATGTTCTTCGAGCTGTTACTTTCCGGTGTGGTGACGGCGCTGCCGCTGCTGTTCTTTGCACGGGCGGCTGCTCGAATGTCGTTGTCCACACTAGGTTTCGTACAGTATATTGGACCGACAATCATGCTGATCCTGAGTGTGTTTGTGTTCAAGGAAACGGTCTCGCCAGTCCTGCTTGTTGGTTTCGCGCTGATCTGGATAGCACTTATCGTATACGCTGCCGCATCCATGCGTGCTACGAGACTTGCTAAGGTAAGCTGAACATAGAGGTATTCTGGTATCGCCATCATTGCTCTGTCTGCCAATAAGGTGGACAGGGCAATTTTCGTTTGTGGGGAAACGATGGAACGACAAAAACTATGAAGGCAGCTGATCAACGTTATGGTAAAATACAGGGTAGTAACCAAAAAGAGTAATCGAAAAACGAGGAGGCGACAGATATATGATGGTTAATAACGGTTACCGCAAACGTGATCCATTCTTTGTAAAGAAGGCTGTAGTTCAGATACTATTTCAGTTTGCAGTTTCAGTAATAATCGGTAGTATATATGGGTTCATGATGGTCAACGAGACGATAGGTGGATATATTAATAAACTATTACCAAGCACGGATGGTCCGGATCTTCATTTATATCTGCCCGTTGTGATAACGGTGTTCATCTACTCGTGTTTTATTCAGAAGAGACAACGGATTTTACTTGAAAAAATCTCATTTAGTTGTCTACATATTTTTATTGCCCTGCTAGGCTGTATTTCTTCAGTTGTTGTGTTATTGGTGATCTAAACCAAATCCTAAGTATTTACACCTTCAGCCCCATCAACTGCATCAATGACACCGACAGCGAGTGTTGTTACCGCAGCAGCGGCTAAAAGATTCTTGGCACCAAGCTTCACTCTGTCCTTATCTTCCTCTTTCATGCCCACAACAACATCTTTACCGCTGTTATATACATACTTGGCTGATATCGCTACACCTTTTGCAGTATTGGTTACAGCACCTCCAATATCGGCAAGCCCCGCGTCTATAACGGTATCATCTTTTCGAATTGCACCACTGGCAAGATCATATGTCCCACTAGCCAGTTGTCCAACGGTTTTGCCTGTATTAATTGTGGCTTTCTCCACACCGTTTCCGATTTCTTTGATAAAGGGGCTTCCCGCTATTTCACCAACAACCCTCACGCTGCCGCCCAACACTTTCCCGGTAACTTCCCCAGCTAACTGACCGAGCCCTTTTAAAAAACTCATCCTTATGTCTCCTCTCCAATAAAAAGTTGATCCTATGTGTTATCTCAATAAACTTATTATATTCATATGTAAGCCAAAAGAACATCAGTCTCCAGCCCGAGTGGTGCACCCCTCCTCGATTGATCGCGCCACGCTTTAGAAGTGCCCGATCCCGGAACGTCCAGCACGCTGCATCCTAAGCGCACTTCATCACAAAAAGGCGCTACTCCCACCGGGAACAGCGCCTAAAGCCCTTGTTTTACCTTACTACTTACCATTTGACTACACACGGTTTTAGAAGTGTCTCAAGGAGCAGCAACGTAGTGGAGGGGGCGGAATCGATTCTGAAGAAGCGGAGCGGTCGCCTTTATCCCCGGATTTTCCCCAATAAGGGGAATTCATAAAATCTGGGGATAACAGCGATCATAAGAACGATCCGCCACCGGAACGCCCACCACGCTGCAACCTCAAAGCACTTCATCACAAAAAGGCGCTACTCCCACCGGGAACAGCGCCTCAAGCCCTTGTTTTACCTTACTACTTACCATTTGACTACACACGGTTTTAGAAGTGTCTCAAGGAGCAGCAACGTAGTGGAGGGGGCGGAATCGATTCTGAAGAAGCGGAGCGGTCGCCTTTATCCCCGGATTTTCCCCAATAAGGGGAATTCATAAAATCTGGGGATAACAGCGATCATAAGAACGATCCGCCACCGGAACGCCCACCACGCTGCAACCAATATAATTCTACCCACCGTACCTAGTCAATAAATCCTTCCATGACAGCCGTCGGCATCATATTGGACTGCCATGCGCCTTTGCCGTAGCCGCCGTTGTATCCTGGTGTAGCCTGAGGCTCCCAGTAGAATACACCTTTACCTTTGCCATTTGGCAGATTGCGGATTTGGTTTTTCATCGCAGCAACAAAGCTTTTACCAGCTGCAGCCTGGTTATTGTCCATGCCAATTTCGGAGATGATGATCTCTTTACCATAACGGTTGATCATATCCTTGGCATTGTTTACCGTGTTCGTCACAGCTGTATTCCAGCCGGAAGCCGAAGGGTAGAGGGACATGGCGATCATGTCAAAGTTAGCTCCGTTGTTGATCAGACCACCAATATTCCATACATAGAGGGCGTTATCATCTCCACCTGCCAGATGCACGATAGTTTTGGTGCCGCTGCTCAGGGATTTCACTGCGTTATGGCCTGTGTTCACCAGCCACGCATAGTTTTTCATGTTGGTGGATGCTTTACCATCTTCCCATAACATGCCGTTGCTTGTTTCATTACCGATTTGAACCCAGTCAGGGGTAACGCCTTTGCTTTGCATCGCCGTCATAACATCACGAGTGTGGTTCCATACTGCATCCATGAGCTGTTGGAACGTATAGTTTTTCCAAGCAGCAGGTTTGGTTTGTTGACCAGGGTCTGCCCAGGAATCGCTGTAGTGCAGGGTAAGCATCACACTCATGCCAGCATTCTTGGCACGTTGTGCGAGTGCAGCCGCACGATCCTTGTTCATGTAACCGTTCCCATAATCATTCGAAGGATTAACAAAGACCCGAATGCGAACGGAGTTGATTTGATAGTCTTTTTTCAAAATATCAATGATGTCGCGCTGTACCCCGTTTTTATCTTTCCATTTGTAGCCTTGAGCTTCCATTCCGGGAACCCAACTGATGTCGGCTCCTTTGGCGAAACTTGGTGCTGCGCTGGCATGCTGACCTGCGGGCAACATGATGGAGGTGAATAACAAAACAAAAGCCAACATGATGGATGTCTTGAAACCCCTTACATTTTTGAACATTACAAGATGCCTCCTCGGATTTAGGTTGAGTTGCATCCTAATTATAGCCATCCTGGTTTGCTCTACTAAAGGGTCCATTTCCAACATTTTGGGTGTTTTCTCAACCTCTCTACAGAAAAAGAGAAAACAAAAAGCCGTCCGAAGACGGCTTTTCTACCCGTGGCGCTTTTTGAAACATTGATCCGTATCCCGCGCCTCCACCAGACTCATTTTATTTTGAGCTAGTGGATCGGGTAAGGGACACGTTCAACATGACATTAGAAATGTTGACGCACCTCCTTTCCTTGTGGCAAGAGTATACAACACCTTGTTTGGGAAAGCTAGTCTTTTTCACGTATTTACGAAAAATTATTTTTCAGTCTGGAACATCGTGATATCTCGTGCATAATGGCTCTTGGTTCCGTCATTGTTTCGGATGCGCACACTGTCTTCACTGATCCGCTCCACAATGCCACAACCGACCTCGCAATAGACACCAGCCGGGTCTTCCTGCCACGCGCTTACCATACATTGAGATAGTGCAGCCGTGAAAAACTCTATATTTTTTTGTAACGTTCTAGGTTTGTTGGATTTCATTATATACTCCTTTAATCAATTATATTTGGAATGAGAACAAGCAACCGGACCAAATCACACTGTACTTCACTTTACTCTGTCTATTGACCTTTGTAAAGGGATGGAAAAAGTTGCGGCCATGAGTTATCATTTACATAAATTTTACGTAGCGTTTACACTGCGCTGACGCTTGATGTTGATTACGAATAGTACAATTATATGAGAACTTCTAACCAAGAATAGATATGCAACACATTCGGAGGCCATACATGCATAGAGACGTCAAAACAGGCAACTACGTTAATCGTGATTTGAGTTGGGTTGAATTTAATCGGCGCGTACTTCAGGAGGCCCAGGATCCAACAACGCCTCTGCTGGAACGCATGAGATTTCTCGGCATTGTCGCCAGTAATCTGGACGAGTTCGTCAGTGTAAGAGTGGCGGAGACAAAGGAGAAGATCAAGGCCGGATTCACGCAAAAGGATTTTACGGGGTATACGCCTTCGGGACTGTATCGCAGATTGATCAAACGAATCGGGACCATGGTCACCGAGCAGTATAGAACCTATCATGAACTTATTCGTCTACTCGCCAAGAAGGGCGTAAACATTCAGGAATATACAGATCTTAATGTGACACAGCAGCGCGCAATGGACCAGTACTTTCATGAAATTATTTTTCCGGTACTCACACCGATGGCGATAGACCAGAGTCGTCCGTTCCCGCTGGTACACAACAAGTCTGTCTATCTGTCCGTGATGCTGCAGAAGGAAGGGGAACAAGAGGGCGAGCCGTTTATGGCTATTGTTCAGGTGCCTTCCAATCTACCGCGGATGGTCCAGGCTCCCATTCGGGCGAATAGCAAAAAGAAAACATTCATCCTGATTGAAGACCTGATCAAACATCATATCCACACGCTCTTCAGCGGTTATATCTCGCTTGCTGCGCAGGAATTCCGTGTGTCCCGTAATGCGGATCTGTTCATTAATGAAGAAGAAGCGGAAGATCTGCTTGAGGCTATTGAAAAGGAATTGCGGCGCAGACGCCGAGGAGCTCCTGTACGACTGGAGGTCTGCAAGGATTTTCGTCCGGATGCCTTGCTCGAATTGCAGGATGAATTCGATATCCAGGACCCGGTGTACGAAATTGATGGGCCACTCGATCTGAGTTTTCTGGCTGGATTCGTAGATAGTCTGGAAGGTTTCTCACATCTGAAATACAGTCCGGTGAAGCCTGTCTATCCACCGGAGTTCCTGCCAAGAGAAAGTCATTTCGAGTTGCTGCGCAAACGTGATGTACTGGTGCATCACCCGTACGAATCGTTTGAACCGGTTACTGATTTTATTTTGGAGGCTTCGGAAGATCCAAGAGTTCTGGCCATCAAGATGACATTATATCGGGTCAATGGTGATTCACGCCTTATTCCGGCACTTGCACTTGCTGCTGAGAGTGGTAAGCAGGTCACGGTTGTGGTTGAATTGAAAGCCCGGTTTGATGAAGAGCGCAACATTGCGTGGGCACGTAAGCTGGAGAAGGCCGGTTGTCACGTGGTATATGGACTGGTTGGACTGAAGACCCATGCCAAAATCATTCTTGTCGTACGCAGGGAACAGCAGGGGCTGAGACGTTATGTTCATGTAGGAACCGGTAATTATAATGAGAGTACGGCCAAAGTGTATACGGACGTGGGACTGTTCACCTCTAATCCCATTATTGGGGAAGATGCATCCGAATTGTTCAATGAGATTACCGGATATTCCGGTCCGAAGGCATTACAGGCGTTCCGCGTAGCTCCAGATGGTATGAAAGATGAGCTGTTTGCACTGATTCGTAGAGAAACGGAGCATGCGCTGAAAGGCAAACCTTCCAGAATCATTGCCAAGATCAACTCCTTATCTCATCAGGACATGATTGATGAATTGTATGAGGCTTCTCAGGCTGGAGTTCAGATCGATCTGATCGTGCGCGGCGTATGCTGTCTGCGTCCCGGTGTGGAGGGACTCAGTGATAATATTCGGGTCATTAGCATTGTGGATCGCTTTCTGGAGCATTCACGGTTGTTTTATTTTGAAAATAGCGGCAACCCCGATGTATACATCTCCAGTGCAGACTGGATGACACGTAACCTGAATCGAAGAATTGAACTGATGTGTCCCGTATTCGATCCAGAGCTGAAGAAGATGCTGGTCGATATTCTTAATCTGTCCCTTATGGATAATGTCAAAGCCAGAGAGCTTATGCCTGGTGGCAATTATGTATTTGTAAAAAATGAAAAGCCCCCGCTGAGAAGTCAGACGGAGGCCATGGGTATTATCCCTTGGAAGCCTGCTGAATGGAGTGCGTTAACGTAACTCCCCAGGCTTCCTTCAGATCCTTGACGGCCTCTTCCAGGCCATCAAGTTCCAGTAACGGCTCAGCTGTACAGGTGAATTGCACCTGCAGCGAGTCGTTTTCTTTTGTTGCTTCGATCGCAGCGATGCTTTCGGATCGATTGATGGCTTCCGCCACGCGCAGCACAGAGCCAATACGATGAGCATGCCGCTCATCCGAATTTTTCAGAATGTCCCGGTGCTTATTCAGCAGCTGGGGCGTTCTTTTTTTGGGATGATAATCAGCTGCACTGGCACTTAGAATGGTCTCCCGATGAGAAAGTCCATAGATGCTTGCATTCATGATCCAATAGGCCGAGTGCTGCGTATAACGGAAATAGTTAATCTGTTTACCTGCCATGTGCAGCATGGAGGATGCATACAGGATTCGGGCATCTGCTTGATCAGGAGGATTACCTTGTAATGCCGTATACAGGGTGACCGTATCCTGATGAATCCGTTGCAGACGTTTCTCTGGAATAGGCGGACCAAAATGGATAAAGTTGCGGATACTGTCCTTCAGCGCGTCCGGAACGACCGGTTGACCTCCAGCCATGTAATCACGTAACAAGCCGTCTCGTAGACCCGCACCACTAACCACATAACGATCTCCCTGTATTAACTGGAAGACGGTTCGCAGGATCAGTACGCCGGGCACAATGATGTCTGCGCGATCTTTGGCGAGCCCAGGTACCTTTTTGCGCTGTGCCGAGGTGAGATGTGGCAAGGAGCGAGCAATGTTCTCCATCGCTTCCTCACTGATCTCATAATGATGGGTGACAGGCAAAGAATACTGGGTACGCTTCTGTTCCACTTTGGCGAGGGTACGCATTGTGCCGCCAAGTCCGATGAGTGGCAGGCCGGGATGCTCACGAATCCAATCCTGTCCACGGAGAGCTTCAGTGACTTCGTTGCACAATGCATTTGCATTCTCCTCGGTCCACTGATCTTCACCCCCATAACGGGCATGTGAATTCACTGCACCAATGGGGAGGGAGATGCTATGTAACCTCTTCCGATCCCGAAAGACTGTGATCTCTGTGCTGCCTCCCCCAATATCAACGACGTAACCGTCTGCCAGTTCAATGGATTGAGTGACACCAAGGAACCCATAATAGGCCTCCCGATCTCCCGATACACATTCAATGGTAAGCCCCGTCTCTGTCTCCAGCCATTCAATAATCTCCAGGACATTGCTTGCATTACGAATGGCTGCGGTAGCTGCTGCACGAATCAGTTTGGTCTGATACGCTTCACAGGTCGCTTTGAATTGACGCAAGATGGTCATGGCTTTATCCAGAGAATGGCGCAGAATGGTTCCATCGGACTCAACAACGCTGCTCAGACGAGCGGCGTATTTGTCTTCATGAATGATGCGATAGGCTGCTTCCTGATCCAGTTCATAGATAACTAGACGAATGGAGTTCGAGCCTATATCAATAATTCCTAAGGTTTCATTAGTACGTGTCATAAGCATCTCCTTCTACAGAGGTTCAACTACCCGAAGTGAAGAAGGGCAGCCATGGCTTCCGGTGAACCCGGTGGTGTTGCAGAGAATGGCGTAGTTAACATAACAACAATGATAAAGACAATGAAACAGGCAAATATAAGACAACTCACGGCAAAGCCGCGATTACGCTTTTGCATAAACAGTCGAATACCTGTGACAAAGAGAAGTACCGTAACGGCTACCAGAACGATCGACATTGCAAAATAGGCTACGCCATAAAGTGATTTGAAAAATGCTTCCATTTGTTCTGAACGCTCCTTAGATCCTCATATTTAAGCCCTTCCAAGCCATTCCTTAGTAGCATACGACAGATTGACTTGTTTGAAAAGCAAACCGGGCGCTTGTTCCCGTTTCCGCCATCACCCTGGGACAGGTTCCATGGAAAAGGGGCCATTGCCGTGGACAGACATCCAAGAAAGCAAGGCTTCTGTTGAGTATGTATAAGGAAGGACTATTGTTTCAAGGAAGGAGATCAACCCATGTCGAGACAACTTGCAAGCAAATGGCGGAAGACAGCGGCTCTGATGAAATACCCGGTAGCGGCTGTCCATATCCCACAGACCAAGGCATTCAACTCGGGTAATCTGCTGCAAATGCTCAGTCGTTATGGAATGGTGTATGTCAAACCTATTGTAGGAGGCGGTGGTTACGGTGTCATCCGGGTATCGGCAAGCGGTGGGGCTTATCGATACACCCATATGAAAACGACCCGTTCTTACGCCAGTTTCAGCCAGATGTATCGCTCTCTGGTGCGTGTAAAGGCTAGACGCAGGTACTTGATCCAGCAAGGCATTCATCTGGCAACGATTCAAGGGAGACCTGTTGATTACAGAGTCAAAGTTGTCAAAACCGAACGAGGCTGGGTATTCCGTTCCTTAGTAGGGCGACTGGCTCGTCCCGGACTCTGTGTGACGAATCTGAGCAAGGGTGGCACCATGTTATCAGGAAGGCGAGCTCTTGGTTTATCCCTGCCACATATATCCGGTCGGCACAAACGCCGGGAGATGCGTTCACTTACACTGACATGTACGTACATTATGGAGAGCCAGTTCCCTGGGGTAGGTCAGCTTGGATTTGATTATGGACTGGATTATTCAGGCAAGATCTGGATTCTGGAAGTGAATACCAGACCGCAATAGAAAATGAATGGGAAAGCTCAAGAAAATCAAAGAAAAACCGATAATATATAGAAGAAAACGGTATGAAAAACGTTTGAAATTTTACATTACCGGGTAATTTACTCGCAACAAGTCTTGAAACTATGAATTTATTCCAAAAAAATTACGCTGATAAACGTTCTCATAGTAGTACAAACTTCCTGTGCATAATATTGTCCACACTATACACGTTGATTACTCTACATTTTTTCCATTTATCAACAAACTATGCACAGGATTTCCACATATCATTGT
Organism: Paenibacillus polymyxa; assembly: GCF_018614975.1. Taxonomy (GTDB): domain Bacteria; phylum Bacillota; class Bacilli; order Paenibacillales; family Paenibacillaceae; genus Paenibacillus; species Paenibacillus polymyxa_E. Next base: position 75,562 of record NZ_JAGGNR010000010.1, read on the forward strand.
GGATAACAAGAACGCTTGTTCTCTATATGAATCTCTGATATGATAGTTTTGAGGAAAAAAAAGGAAAGGTTGTGGCGGGAAATGGCTATGTTATCCGATGAGATGTTGTTGGATTCCTACCATAAAGCGATTGAGTTGAATCTCGAACGAGATTTCATCGCACTGCTGTTGGCAGAAATCCATAAGCGCAAACTGGGTACCGACGTATCTGCCATTCTACACTAGAGATCCTCATTGCAGGCAATGTTACAGGTTTCCGGACAAGTCCCATAGTGAGACAGGCCATGGCGTGCTCGTCTGACAATGGTGACAGTACATCACATGATTGCAAACGTTTTCGACTTCGTCTGCCGTGTCAGAGGAAGGTTGGAATACGTAGGGGCTGTATGGTCCGGTGTAATCATCCAATTTGCCGCATTCTAACAGTCCCTGAAGGCAGTGGGGGCAAGCCTGCTCCGGTACAACCAGACCGTTACACAGCGGGCATATATAAGACAAGGGTATCCCTCCTGATATGGATTCACTCAGGAGTAAGATACCCTTTTTTGTATCAAATATGTGATTTTAGCAAAACTAGCGTTTCATGTTACTGCTGTGTCCTGGGGACAACTTGGCATCCGGATCGAAGTATACCTTCGCATTGTTGACGGCTGTTGGGGCCTCGCCGAATCCGACAGCGATCAGCTTCAGTTTCCCCGGGTATGTTGTGATATCTCCGGCAGCGAAGATTCCTGGAATAGATGTTTCCATGCGGGAATCAACAACGATGGAGTTACTGTCAATTTCGATACCCCACTCGGCAATCGGTCCAAGAGAAGAGACAAATCCGAAGTTAACGATCACATCATCTACTTCAATTTCCTGAGTTTCTTTAGTTTTCACATGGGAAAGGGTTACCTTGGTAATGGTGTCATCCCCGTGAAGTTCTGTGATTTCGGTCGGTGTAACAACATTTACCTTGGAATTCATCAGGTTTTCTACACTGTGCTCATGTGCACGGAACTTGTCCCGGCGATGGATCAGCGTCACTTGCTCAGCGATAGGCTCCAGCATGAGAGCCCAGTCTACCGCGGAGTCACCGCCACCACTGATCAGTACTTTTTTGCCAGCGAAGGCATTCAGATCACTGATGAAGTAGTGCAGGTTGCTCTTCTCGAACTTGGCAGCACCTTCAAGCTCCAGGCGACGTGGTTCGAATGCACCTACACCAGCTGTAATAATGACGGCTTTGGCATGATATTCATTCTCATCCGTCTTCACGACGAAATGTTGCTCATCCTTTTTCTCCACCGATACAACCTTTTCTTCAAGGCGGATGTTCGGGTTAAAATGACTCATTTGCTCAACCAGGTTATTCACCAGTTCCTGAGCTGTTACTTTCGGGAATCCGGCTACATCATAGATGTATTTCTCCGGGTAAAGAGCGGCAAGCTGTCCGCCAAGCTGTGGCATACTTTCCACCAGTGTAACGGATGCCTGACGCATCCCACCATAAAACGCGGCGAACAGACCCGCAGGGCCTCCACCGATAATAAGCAAATCAGTCATATCATGACTGGAATTCTGTGCAGTCAAGAATCAACAACACCTTTCATATTTTAATAGGTAGTTAACAGAAAGAATGTGCAGGCTACGTATCGTAACCGGCAGGGGTGCTGAACTGTCTTTCCTATTATAAACGGTGTATTCAGGGTTGCAAAGTTAGCGGCGTCACGAAACTGGGAACAATTGATGAAGATCAGATGAGAATAGGATGAAATTGGAAATGAAAGGTTATGAAAAATAACAAAAAAAACCTTGATCTTTACTACAAATACAGATATCCTTGACCTGTACTATGTGTTTTTTTGTCTAATTTAGAGTCAATATGTAATATGAAGACAGATCCCATGTTTTGTAGAATCTTGTGGTTAATTTCACAACTTGAAACGATAACTTGCGTGCAAACGTATCAATTTTGATGCAAACGTTTAAATAAATTCGCGAAGTTAACATTTGTCGTCATAATGGGCAAGACCTCATCAATATTTGTAAGTATGTGCATTTTGCATCTCACCCAGGATCGGGCTGATGCAAGTGAAACCGGAAGGGGTATAGACATGAGCAGTATTCCCAAAATCGTCATCCTCGGTGCGGGCTATGGCGGGATTCTGACAGCCCAGCGGCTGCAGAAGGAATTGAATTATAACGAGGCCGACGTCACATTGGTGAACCGGCATGATTATCATTATATTACTACACATCTACATATGCCGGCAGCCGGCACGGATACCATTGAGCATGCAAGAGTCCCTATTTCGAAGCTGATTGATGAGTTCAAGATTGATCTGGTCAAGTCTTCCGTGAAGGAGATTCGTCTGCAGGATCGGAAGATTATTCTGGAGGACGGCACGTTATCCTATGATTATCTGATTATTGGACTAGGCGGTGAGCCTGAGACCTTTGGTATTCCGGGCATGCTGGATCACGCCATGACAATCCGCAGCATTAACTCGGTCAGACTGATTCGAGAACACATCGAATATCAATTTGCGATGTACAAAAACGATAACAAACGAAATCGTATTCGGTTTGTTGTAGGTGGAGCGGGTTTCAGTGGTGTAGAATTCGTAGCTGAACTTGCAGATCGTATTCCACAGCTGTGCAAGGAGTTCGACGTGAATCCGAAACATGTGCACATCTATAATGTAGAGGCGGCGCCTTCGGCCTTGCCTGGATTTGACCCGGAACTGGTAGAACATGCGATGAATGTGCTCAAGAAGAAGGGTGTTACTTTCAAAATTGGTGTTCCAATCAAGCAATGTCTCCCGGACGGGGTTATTGTGGGTGAGGGTGAAAAGCTCGATGCGGCTACAGTCGTATGGACCGGCGGTATTCGCGGTAACTCACTGCTGGAACAGGCAGGTCTTGAAGTGATGCGAGGACGGGTGAAGGTAGATGATTATCTGCGTGCCCCTGGACATGAGCATGTCTATGTCATTGGTGATAATTCACTTGTCTTTAACGCGGAAGGGCGGCCTTATCCGCCAACAGCCCAGATTGCGATGCAGCAGGGTGTGAACTGCGCCAAGAACGTTGTGGCATCCATTCGCAAGAAACAGCCACAACCTTTTGTATTTACGAGCAAAGGCACGGTTGCCTCATTGGGTAAAGGTGAAGCCATTGCCGTTGTAGGCGGCAAGAAATACAAAGGCTGGAAAGCGGCTCAGTTGAAGAAGCTGGTTGATCTGCGTTATCTGTTCATTATTGGTGGTATTCCGTTAGTCCTGAAGAAAGGGCGGTTTTTTGGATGAGACATTGCAGTGTTCAGGTCCGGGGACTATTAACACGTGAGGAACTGGATCGATACAACGCCCTGATGCAGGTCGGTGGTTATCTGGAGGAACAGGACCAGTATGATCTGGCCTATATCGTGCAGAAAGAAGTGGATATTCTCATTTTGCCCGCGATTGAGCGGCTTAAAGAGAAGGGGCGTGACCGTGATCGGGCCACAGCCGAGTTCCTTGAATCGCTGAAAGCGGTAGATGAGGAGCAAGATTAGAGACATAACCTTCCAATCGCTGTTATCCCCAGATTTTTTGATTCCCTTTTGTTAAAGGGAAAATCCGGTGATAGCGTATGCTTCCGATGCAGCTTTCTTGCAGAAAGCTTGTAGCTTCGCTTTTTCAGGTTTTTTCTGTCCTTTCCGTTTTTGTGTAAATAAATAGTTCAAACAATATAGATCTAAATCAAGCTTGAGGTAGTAGAATATTGATACAAAATAAAGCACCGCGGCTGTATCCTTTACAGGATAAGTCGCGGTGCTTTATTTTGCTTTGCACTATTTTACAGCTTAAGCATGTCTTCCAGTGTTCCTTCGTTCAACAGACTTCCCACATAAAACGAACCGAATTCGCCATAACGGGCGCTAACTTCATCGAAACGCATCTCATAGACGAGTTTTTTGAACTGAAGTGCATCATCCGCAAACAGCGTAACGCCCCATTCCCAATCGTCGAAACCGACGGAGCCGGTAATGATCTGTTTCACTTTACCCGCATAGCTACGACCAATCATGCCGTGACTGCGCATCATGGTGCGACGCTCGTCCATGGACAGCATGTACCAGTTGTCATTCAGCTCACGTTTTTTGTTCATCGGATAGAAACAGATGTATTGCCGTTGTGGCAGAACAGGTTTCAGACGGGCGATAATTTCCGGATTTTGCATCGGGTCTTCGCCTTCTTTGCCAAGATAATTGCTCAGTTCCACTACGCTGACGTATGAATACGATTTGGTTGTGTATTGGGCAAACATCGTTTTGTTAAACGCGTTCTCAACAGCCTTCAGATCTTCCAGCGTTTCACGCAGATGCATCATGACAAGGTCTGCTTTTTGACCGACAACCGTATACACGACTGTACTTCCTTTGGATGAATCCTCGACTTCTTTCCATTCCTTCCAGAATTCCTCCAGCTCGTCCAGTGCTACCGCACGTTCTTCATCATCTGCTGCTTTCCAGGCGGCCCAGTTAATCGAGCGAAAATCATGCAGGGCATACCAGCCCTCCAGTGTTGATGCGGCTTCGTTCATTGGTTGTGTTCCTCCTGCAAGGTATATTTCCAAATCCCTATAAGAGGTTGTTCAAAAAGTCCGCTTTTGATTACGAATCATGCCTTGTGGCATCATCAGCATCACTGAAAACCAGTCTTTTTGAACACGCACTATAAGGGACGGGTGAGTACTTTATCGTTCTCATTGTATCCCAATATGAAGCAGAAGGGCAAATGAACAGAGTATAAATACAGGGAAATTTGTCCAGAAAGTTCGTTGCTTCGCCACATTTTTTGCGGTACACTAACTACTATCCAGAAGTGAAACCCGAAAGTGTGAAAGAAGAGGTGAATGTCGCCCGATGCAATTTATACCTGTGTTGGTATTGATGGTATTATTTTTCGTTATGATGTTTGGTATCGGTTTCATTCTGAACATGCTGATGAAGACCACCTGGTTTCCTTCCTATCTGTTCATCATTGTGATTTTGCCTGTCGTCGTGTACTCTCTATGGGATCATTCGTCGTCTCTGATGTCACATCTGGGTTCCTTTCAGATTGTAGACTATATGACGGGCATCGCCGGGCTGGCCGGCGCGGTAATCAGTGGCTGGACGATCCAGAAGTTGCGTTTGGGTGGGTACAGAATGTTTTAGTTTGCTGAGGAAAGAGATAACACATGCCTGACTGGTAATCGCGTGAAAGTCTTGTCTTTGTCGTAAACGCTTACGAGTACAAAGGGAAGGCTTTTTTGCTGTTTATTTATATTTAGAAGGATTATTGTACACTTGTACTTCATATACATCTGGAGAACATTCTCTTCAGATATTCCCTTGTATTCTGCGGCTACAGCTTTTATAGTATTCTAGCGGCTCTCGACATTTTTATTTTAGAAATTTACTGAATTCGGCGAAAACGTGAATGATGTCGACCTAGGACGAAACGGAGCGAGAACAGGCCATCTTTTTACCTGTTTTTGAGCATTTGAGGATCAGACATTTATGATAGAATAGATAAACACACATTTGGGGAGAAGGAGATCAGGCTATGCGCATGAAGAATCTGCACCATTATACTGAACATCATCGCTACTGCGTATACAGGGAGTTTGGACTTAGCGCCCTGGATGACCGTATGCTTACAGGAGCATATCAGCCCATGGTAGGTGCTTTTGCGGTTGGCTTGTATCGGCTGTTGTTTCAGCATCTTCCCGGTGAACAGGTCGGTTATTCGCCGCTTGAACAGCAACGGAGGCTGTTCATGACGCTTGGATTGGAGCCAAGCGAGAAGGGGCGTAAATATTTGTTAGAGCAGACATCCAAACTTGAGGCAGTGGGACTACTTCAGACTTCACGGCTATATATACCGGAAAATGATGATTACATCTACGAATATGAGCTGCAACCGCCGCTCTCTCCGGCAGAGTTTTTCCGAACACAGCATTTGACACTGCTGCTTCGTGACAAGATTGGTAAATTTGCAGTCCTTTCCCTGCGTTCCGGTTTCTCGGCAGTGGAAAATGGGGACGCGCCTTATCCGGCAGCCAATAAAGAGAATATTTCTGTTCCCTTTTACGATATATTTGAATTGAATACCCATGTGATTGATTACGAGTTGGAGCAGGCTTTGTCGGAAGTATCAACGACGGCTCAGCGGAACGGCACGAATGATGCAGCGGAAGAAAACAGTTTGAACTATGCCGACATTATTTTGCGTTTCCCGCGGGAGTCGGTCAATCGTCGTCATGTAGAACAGTTGCGTTTCGATCATGAACAACTGGGCATTGTAAATTATGTAGTCAACAAGTTTAACCTCAGTGTGCAGGATGTATGCCGTCTGCTGGATGAAGATGATATCTTCAGTCCGCAGGGCCAGCTGATTCTGGATGATCTTCAGCATAAGGCGAGCATGCAGTTCAGACAGACGAAGAAGCGTCATGAGCAACAGACTGTACAGGCAGCCAAGGTTGTGGCATTGAGACAGCATATGGAGGAGCCAGAGCGCAAAGAAGACTCCGGTGAACCACCTGTTGAGCATGGGGTACAGATGGAATATTACGTCGAAGTACCTCCACAATTTATGACCAAGTGTGATATTCATCAGTACAATATGATGTTACGCAATGAGCCATACACACGTCTGTTGCAGACATTTTTCCCGGGCGCAGTACCGGACAATCTCATCGATATATTTGAGAAAATTGATCTGAGTTACAAGTTGCCGGGTGAAGTCATCAATGTATTGATTCATTATTTGATGGCATTGCTTGTATCCGGCGGAGAGCAGCGGATTAACCGTAACTTCGTTGAGGCCATTGCCTCCAACATGTTGCTTAAACAGGTGAACTCATATGAGAAAGCAGTTCAATATATCCGTGATCAGGCCAAGGTCAAAGGCAAACAGGCTGCTGGTGCAGCTGGAACCCGTACCCGTACATACGGCAAAGGAACCAAAGCTAAGCCCGAAATTCCGATTGTACAAGACATAAGCACCGATGGGGATGCCGTATCTGAGGAAGAGTTCGAAGAGATGATGAGATTTGCCCAGCAGATGCAAGCGAGTAAGCAAAAAGGAACTTCTTAAATATTTATAATAAAACCAAAAAGACGAGTCCTCCGATTAATGGAGACTCGCCTTTTTGCTATATAAGTTGAACTGAAGAAACGTATTTTACGTTCAATCATTTTTTTATTATTTTGCAGGATATTTATCTAATTTAAACCACTGCTGAAATTCCTTTTTTGTGATTCTTTTTACAGGCTTAACTTTTTTGCTTCCTGTATCGTATCTGAAAAGAATCCATTTATCTGAAGGATACGCACTAATATAATCCATACTTTTTCCGTTCTTATGCCATAAAATTAAACCGGTGCTAATATAGTTGGTTGCTCGAGGGAGATAAACAAAACGGTCTTTCTTAGTGTCGTATATTGCCAAAGTGCTTTTCTCCGTATTTCCATAAGAAAATGCAATGATGTCTTCTTTTGGTGACCAATTGTATGATGAAATGGTTTCTACATTTTGTTTACCTGCCGTTTCAAGACGTTCGTTTATAATTGTGTAATTTCCTGTTTTAAGGTTCACGAGAGTGAGGTTGCTGCCGGCACTTTTTTCTACTTGGGTAGTAATCCATCCATTAGATGGAGATTCATAGTCGGCAGGTATCAAAGTAATCAGTTGATTATTTCAACTAGCGGACTGACGATAGGGATCGTTGCAAAAATGCTAACGATCCTTATTGGTATAGCATTAAGGTCAAATTGATAGATGGCAAGTGGAAGATTGATGATCTAGGTGTACGTTCAAGGGCGTGGAACCCATGAAGAAATTTACTATCTTGGGCGGGCTGGCCTTGATTCCGATTCTTTTTGTGGGTGCGCTGTTTGTACTTATGATTATGGTCATGATGTTCAGCAGCTCGGATTCTTCTGAAGGGAATTACGGCGGCGGTGGATGGGGGAGCGGGATTATTTCGCAGCTCGGGGAATCTGAGATTCCAGCGGAGTATATTCCAATCTACCAAGCTGCTGCACAAAAATATGGAGTCCCTTGGAACCTGTTAGCTGCGGTACACCGCATTGAAACCCGGTTCTCTACATTAGATCCTATGATTTCGTCTGTTGGCGCAGAAGGTGGATGACGGAGCCAGAGAGTGTGTTTGGACAAATCAAAAACAACCGGGGATTCCGAAGATTCCTGCTTCGCGGCTTGCAAAAAGTAAGCCTGGAGGTCGGGTGGCTTTGCCTTGCCCACAATCTGCTTAAAAAAGCCGCAATGACGGAAAAACGCAAAAAGGACAAAGCAGGATAAACCTCTGCTTTGTCCTTTTTGTGAACGTATGAGTGTTATTTCTTTTTGCCGATACGTTTTTTTAAGGGCTTTTGAGACAGCCCCTTTGTGCTAGTTATTGTTGATATTTTTCCAGTACACTTTTCTTCAGTTCGCTATATTGATCATTCGAAGCTTGCATCGTTTTTTCTGCCATATCCGCTCCGGATATTTCAAATTTACCTTGTTCCAGAGAATTAACCCAATATGCACCCTGTTTTTCATTCCACTTTAGAAATAAAATATATTCATTACCTTCTTGCATTAATGTGTAATCTTCATAATTCAGTCTAATGGGACCTTCTTTACCTTCAGTCACATAGGAAGGTTCGAAAGTTACAAGTTCTGAACCGATTTCCTGTTTTGGTGAATCTTTATATACCTGGACCACATTAACTTTAGTTTCTGTTCTACCAGATGGTCCCCAATCAAAGTTTTCAATGACATTTTTGCTCTCACCAGTTGCAATGACTCTAACTACAGCATCTGATTGAGATTCTGCATCATCGGCATTTGTGAAAATTATATGGTTAGCTTCGATTTTATCTGTACTCACTACAGATGGAGCCGATTTTTTAGCGGTTAAATCAACTTTGCTTTGAACATTTTTACTTAGAACAGTAGTATTGTTCTGACTATCTACAGAAGAACTAGTTGAATATGAGACTATTCCTATCCCAATTGCTAAGGAAGCAACAGTTGTCCATAACATAGTTTTCTTCATGCTTACCACCCCCATTTTGTTCTTACATGAGCTAAATCAATACTTGAAGGTGAAGTCATTTTAAATGCACCTGATTTCATCCAATGCTCGCCAGAGTGTGCAGGTGAATTTTCAAAGTGATTCATACCAAGTACATGACCGACCTCATGTCCAGCATTCATGAATCTCTGATCCTGGTCTAAGCCACTCGTCCAACCAGCATCTAATGTAACGGTAGCAATTTGATAGTTTTGCCCATTTGTTACATCTCCAGCCCCAATTTGCTGTCCAGTGGTATAGAAGTAACCTGTTGCTCCTAGAACACCTGCAGGAAGCACATATTCCCCGGCATAAAATTTTAAGTTCGCAGCTGAGGAATTTCCAGAACTAAAGGAAATTCCGGATGATGCTGCGTCCCATTTACTTATTGCGTTAGATACAGCACCGTTGTGTCCGTATGATGCTACAGATGAATCGACCCAGTAGGTAATGTTGCTTGCCCCACCTGATATAGAACCTATTTTAATATGGGCGGTTCCGGTATCAGCGCTTGCCGTTACTGCCATTAAAGATAACGCAACTGACATTGAGGTGACGAATAATTTTTTTCCCCATTTCGAGATTACCAATACATTTCCTCCTTTGGAATTATATTAAAATTAATCAATCACTATATAGACGCAATATACAAGCAAAATGTTTCCATATTTTAATTATAATTCTCAATTTATTTGAAGTTTTTTTTGTTTGTAAAGGTATACCTTTAGGAATGGTATATACTCCAGAAAATACGGACAAAAAAAGCCCAAAAGGGCTACTTCGATAATTGTCATAGTAAACTTTTCCTAGTACTCTCACTGGAAAAAAATTATATCCTTTAACTTTCCCTTGTAGGAGTATGAGTAGCAACTTTCCATTTACCTTCCTCATAGGTTAATGTTATTTTTGCAGAGAGCGACCCCTCATTGGCACGATACTTACTGACATCTATGGCAATGTTATTATCTGATTCCTTCTCTTGCTTTTCAATTTTCAGTAAAATCCCTTTTAGCGTGTTTTCAGACTGTTCAGACAGTCCTTCTTCAATCAATTCTTCATAGGTTAGGTTATAAATTTTTGCGTTATATTTGCTGTGAAGGTAATCCTCAATGCTTTTCTTATCAAAATCCTTTAATGGAATTTCTTTATCAAAATCTAATGAGATGTACTCCATGTTTTCATTAAGAGCCGTATCTGTTGAGATTAACTCCTCCAACGCCATACGATAAGGTTCACCTAGATCATTCTGCTGACTAGAGCCAGTAACACCACCTGCGCAAGCTGATAGTAAAAATAACACTACAACACTGAGAATAAAATACATTGTCTTTACTTTTATGACAAACCCCTCCTTGGTACTCGTTACCTAAATAAACGTAATGATAACCAGAAATGTTGTATTTCAGTTTAAAAAGCAGCCCAAATTGGGCTACCTAATTAAGTTAGTAAGTAGGTAAATGGCAAGGATCGTCTGTTAGGCAGAACTGTAATATCAGGAGAATTTATGGTTTTAATAGGGGATAATGATTACTTATTATTCCAGATATATGCTACTCTCATCTTATTCCATAGTTTTCTTAACGGAAAAATGGAAATTTAAATGGGGGGGGGGGATTGCTTGCTTCTATCCGAACGATTGCCAATTGCAGCAAGTCTGTACCCTGAGGAACCTGCGTTAATGCGACATGGGAAAACGATGAGTTATGGGGAGCTTTACGGTCTAGTTGAAAGACTTAGTCATGCTCTGTATGTTGAAGGACTCCGGGCCGGTGATCGCTTTGCCCTTTTAGGTGATCCAGATCCCCAGCTCGTTGTTGCGTTTTATGCAGCAGTTGGAATCGGTGCTATACCGCTCGTGCCGTCACCTTTGCTAACAGTGTCTGAACTCGCTGCCATATTCCAAGATGCAGAACCGCATATGGTTATTCATGATGACCAACATGCTAAAGTAGCTATCGCCACGGTAAAGCTTCTTGGGTATTGTCCAAAACTGTTCACAACAGACGAAGAAGGGACGAATAGCAGTTCGCTCGCTGCTCTTTTACAGCAGGAACCCGCGTTCTCTCCCAAAGACCATTCCAAACGAAGTGTAGACGATACGGCAGTCCTGATTTATACGGGCGGGACAACTGGTCGACCAAAAGGGGTAATGCATTGGCATCGCGGAATGGCTGCTTGGAATCAACTTACGCCTTCTGCAGGCTTCGGTCATGATCTCGGGCGTCGTGTGTTATCCCATCTGGTGGGTCAGTTCCAGCTGTGGGCGACTATGGCTGCCGGAGGCTGTCTTGTATTTTTAGACGAATACCCGGCGGATGTACACCGTATTATGGAAGCTATTGAACGTGATCAGATTACACAACTCAGCACCGTAGGCCAACTGCTTCGTGATCTTACCCGCGAGGCATCCGTAGGAGGTAGAAACTTGAAGAGTCTATCGCTTATTGGCTGCGGAGGGTCCATTATTTCCCCGGATACACTACAGGAGGTCGTATCGCAATTTCCTGAAGTTATCATTGTGAATAACTACTCACAAGCGGAATGTGGAATGTCCATAAGCCGCCTTTTTCCTGCTCAGCATATGGGCGATCCTCTTCGCCTTCGATCCGTAGGTCGTCCTGCTGACTTGGCTGCCCAAGGTGAGCAGGCCTTCGAAGTTCGGATATTAGATACGGACGGAAGTGAGACAGTTACGGGCGAGGCTGGAGAAATCGTTGTTCGAGGTGCACAGACCATGCTGGGGTATTGGCGCCAGTTGGAGGCTACTGCCGAGACCATGTCCGATGGCTGGATTCGAACTGGGGATGTCGGTTGTCTGGATGCCGAAGGTTACCTTTATGTGTTTGATCGCTTGAAGGATATGATTATTGTGGACGGTTCCAATGTGTTCTGTGCCGAAGTGGAGCATGTCATTATGAACCATGAGGCGGTAAGCGAGGCGGCCGTAATCGGACTTCCTCTTCCTGACGAAGGCGAGGAACTTGTCGCTTTCATAGTGTTACGGTACGGTGAAAGGTTGGATCTGACGCGGGTGCGGGCGTTTTGTGAGCCACACCTTGCTCCGTACAAATGGCCGAATCAACTGTTCATTGTGGATACTTTGCCGAGAACAGCCGTGGATAAAATAGACAAAAAGCAGTTGCGCAAGCATCTATCCTCAATTTCATCCGAAGGACTAGGCTAACGGGAATGCTGTTTAATAGCTGTTGGGTTAAATATTTATTGTTAGATCAACAAGAACAGCCCTTCAACTTCCTTTTGGGAGTGAAGGGCTGTATGTTTTTATCTCAACTGGTATGCAGGCGGGCGTGAAAATACCTTGCAGTATTATCTCAAAATCGTAGTAGCCTGATTACCCGCATAATCCTCAATGACCAGTTTCAAAGAGCTGTTGCTGGACGCTGGTGTGAAGGTCAGTTCACTCAGCTTTGTTCTTCCCCGAATGATATACGGGAATTTCTGCGAAACGTAAGTGACTCCGAACTCGCGTGCCACCCCATTTTCATAAACATAAATCTTGTACCAATCCTCCAGATCCGGGAGGGAAAGTGTATACTTTCCATCTTTTACCGAGACCTTTTCCTTGGCGTATGGTGTAATCTGAAGATCTGCGAGCTGTCCGGTATGGGTAACCGGATTCTGCCCGCCAATAGCGATGTCCAGCACGTAATGTTCACCGTTGGTCGGAAGTCCGGTCAGGACGGCAGACTGTTTTCCTTTTTTGACTTGAAGTGACTTAGTGAAAGGTTCTTTCGTGTATTCGGTTTGTAGTGTGAGTTGAATAGACTCATTGCCTTTACGTTTGTCTTTATCCTTGTCCTTATCCGTATGCTTATCTTTGTCTTTGCCCGAGTCTTTCATTTTCTTCGGGTTTTTCCAGCTTACGATGGCATCGCCATTCTTTTTGAATTTCACATCCATATTCTGAACGGCTGCATTCAGATCGTAGGGCAGGACGGTTGCTTCACTTTCGGTCCCATCTGCACCAACAGCACGTATGGACAGTTCACCAGACGGCTGTTTTAACGATTTGATATAAAAAGTGGAATCATACACGCCGCCAGCATAAGCGCCATTTTCATATAAATTGTATTGCTTGACCTCTGAATAGTCCTTCATGTCCCATGCGACAACCAGTTCGTCGGTGTTGGTCAGTGCTTTGGCAATATGGAATCCGGTCGGTGCATCCGGTACAGCCGCTGAACCGTCAAACATACGGATCTCGCCAATGTTCATCTGGTAATTCTCAATCGCTTTGCCATTCGGGTCAAAGGATAGTCCCATTGCGGCAACGGTCTTTCCTTGATAGGCGCTCAAATCCAGTGAAACGGTCTTCCAGCCTTTCGTATGCTGACCTGAATTAGGCACATTTACGTTGACCACGTTGGATGGATCGTCTTCGAAGATTAACCCAACATGCAGGGAAGAAGCATCGCTAGTGGACGGTTTGTTATACGTCAGCTGCAGTTTGGACTGTCCGTTGACGGACAGGTCGGTCTTGTACAGGCGCAGGAAGTTCTCCGCGTTCAGTGTACCGTTCACCACGAGAGAGCTGCCGCCATTAAACGCGCCAATGGAGTCATAGTTGTACCTTGCGCCTTTCTCATAAGATGAACCGTAGTCAAAATCAACACTGAGCTTGTCACCTTCACTATCCATCCACCATTGCCAAGTGACAGGGATATCCTGAATGTTAATATTGGACCATTCCTTGTCGTTTGAGATAGCGCCGTCTTCATAATATTTCAGACCGTGTCCCGTATTAAAGTTCGTTGCAAAATTGGAGCCATTTATAACGGAGCGTTCGGTCAGATACGCAGCGATTCCATCCCAATTTGCACCGGAAGCATACACATCCGACAGATCAGCAGATGCATTACGACGTGCATCCGTTGGGTCCTGATTCGGCCCTGACCACCACGCACGATCGCGCACAAAGGTCATCCATTGGTACTGATCCTCAGCTCGATGATTCGTGCTGCCATCGCCCATCTCTTCATCCAGAGCGTTGTGGGTGAAGTCGGCACCCAATGTCGCGATACTATTCATGGGCTGACCGTTCTCATCCAGATTATGGCGCAGATCGTAGGACTGCTTCCAGCGGCCGAATTTGTCATGACCACCTTCAACACCAGCAAATACGGTTTCGAGTGGATCCAGTCCCAAGCTAAGGGCATGATCACGGGAATCGCGGAGCATCTTGTGGTTCCATACATAGTTCAGGAAGATGGAATCCGAGACTCTGCCGAGAACGGAATCTTGTACAAAGGGGCTATTAAGCCCATTAAATTGGTTCTGGTATTGAATTTTGCCTGTTGTATTGATGGTGGAATCATACCACTGAACGTACAGACCTTTATCTCTTAGAACTTTCATGAATTTCTTGTAGGATGCGATATCCTCAGGGGCTACACCCCGGGCAACCTCTTCCTGATTGAAGAAATATCCATCGTAGTTGTAGTATTCTGCCATCTCGGCCAGTTTCTCGGCCACAGGGAAATTACCGTTTTCATCCTGGATCAGCATTTGTTTATAGGTTTGTGGCCCACGGTCATTGTCCGAGAAAAAGATGTTGGCAATCGACTTGACGCCATTTTTGTGGGCTGCATTGGTGTAGGCCGGATTCGGAATGTTCAAAATGCCAAACTCGAAGTATTTCTCCGTCCACTCTTTACTCGGGTCATACAGCTCCTCAGGTACTCCCGCAGAGGCCATGCCGTGCCAATAACTGTAGTAGTCTGTATATTGCCAATAATTAAACAGATACTGGCTGAATTCATTGGTGTAAGGTGTGCTATCGAAGAATGCATTGCCGTAATCGCCGCTCATCGTGAATAGCTGGGTATCCGGACTAAGCTCAGGATAAGCCTGTGTGGCAGCGAACGCTTCATTACGGGGCTGCAAAGGAACATGGGCACGAAGTAAATCGCCATGGATATCACTTTCCGGTGTCCAGTTCAGAATCTGGGCCGAGGTGTATCCATGTTGATAGGGCTGATTCACCCCTTTGGCACTTTCACCGGTGTAAGGGAGCGTGTCTCCGGCATAAACGGATGATGCAACAACTTGTCCAAGCAGAGCCGTAGTCAGGACCATGGCGGTTACCTTAGGAATGATGCCTTTTGGTTTGAGTTTGCGTGTCATGCTGTTCCTCCTTGAAGTGGAATGAATGTAAGGTATTCTTTTACACAAAGCTAAACTTATGGTTAACGATAGTGGATGAAAGCGTTTTTAAATAGGGTGAAATTAAAGAAACACAGATATAAACTAAAGAAAAGTTGCAGGTGACAAGTTAATGTCAGAAGCCTGATGATATAATTCAAGTCAGGAAAACAGCATCGGAGGGAACATGCGACTTGAAAATTGTTAGCGTTTACAATAATTTCTTTAAAAATAATATGTTTATGAAAATGCTCCTGATCTTCTCGATGATATCGATTGTTACGATCATTACGCTGTCTTATATCATCTTCCTGTCGGTGTCCGACTCCACGATTCGCCGGGAACTGGCGATCCAGAAAGCGGCGATGGAACATGTGGATCGGTACATTCATCAGCAGTATGAGTCGGTACAGAATATGGTGAGGGATATGCATCAGAATGAGGCACTCTCGGCCAACATTACTTACCTGATGAATCATTCGTACGCTGAATATGTTCAGCACATGACCAATGGATATTACGCCAATCAGGATGACTATTCGGCCGATGTGTTGAAACATTTTCAGAATATTATGGATCGTAATTCGCAGATTAACCAACTCATGTTGTATAGCGCCGAGCAGCAGGATCTGTCTACGTTCAATCAACACAAGCAGTTCCGCAAGCTGGATGCCAATGTAGCTCATTCCTATATTCCGGACGTGATGGCGATGGAAACGCCCAATATCAGTGCACCCAACTACTGGATACGCAAAGAGATTAATCAATGGGACCCTGCGCTCTACTCCATCCGCGTACCGATTAACAATACACAGACCCTTCGTAATCTGGGCCAATTTCTTGTCTTCTTTGACTCGGAGGGAATCGGTAATGCGCTGGATAACTACGAGAGTAATCTCAAGGGAGAAATCGTGGTGTTATCGGCGAAAGGGACAGTGTTATTTGACTCCAACAATCATTATTACGGGAAGAAGTATCCCTACGTGAATGTGGCCGATTCCTTGTTTGATCAGACGGATATGGATTCAATGAAAAAGGAGCAGAACATGTACGTGAACAAGTTTGTCTCCGCCGATCAGGGTTATGTGGTCATTGGCACTGTTCCGGTAGAAGAGATGGCTGAAACCTATGCGGGGATTCGCAATACCATCATCTCGATCAGTATTGTGTGTATTTTGTTTGCCGTGTTGGTTCCGGCATTTTTCATTATTAACTTTGCCAAACGAACCCGCCGAATCATTCGATTCACTCAGAAAGTAAAATACGGCAATCTGACGGCTCGCATCGACGACGCACGTGATGATGAACTGGGGCAGATCTCACATAGCTTCAACGATATGTTGGACGAGCTGAATCTGTACATTGAACGGGTCTACAAAGCCGAGATCAAACAGAAGGAGACCGAGCTGGTCGCATTACAGGCGCGCATCAACCCTCATTTTCTCTACAATACGCTTGAAGTGATTCGGATGAGGGCGATATCCCAAGGGGCGAGAGATGTTGGCGAGATGATCTATAGTTTATCCGTATTGTTCAAGAGCCTGGTACAGCAAAAGAAGAATTATACGCTGAAGGATGAGATGGAAGCTTGTCGCTTGTATCTGGAGTTATTCCGAATCCGCTACAAGGATATTTTCATCTATACGATCCAGATCGATGCTGCTTATTATCAACACCCTGTGGTGAAACTTTCGCTGCAACCCATCATTGAGAATTATGTCGTACACGGCATTCAGACAGAACGTTCGGATAACCGATTATCGATTGTTGTGGAAGAGACGGATGATGTGGTGCAAGTGGAGGTCAGAGATAATGGCAAAGGCATTGATCCGGCACGCCTGACGGAAATCCTTGAAGAACTGGAACGTCCTGAAGAGTCTGGTCAGATGTTTGGGCTGCGCAGTGTCCATAGTCGATTGCGCTTCCTGTATGGGCCAGAGTTCGGTATCACCATAGAGAGCACCCTCGGAGAAGGAACACGAATCAGGGTGCGTTATCCACATACAGAAGGGACAGGTGTGTAATATGTACAAGGTGTTTATTGTGGACGATGAGCCGTTCATCATCGAAGGCTTATACGATATTGTGGATTGGTCTTCATTTGGTATGGAAATTGTGAGCCATGCAGGTAATGGGCAAGCAGCGTTACAAGCGCTCACTTCTCAGCCTGTGGACATTCTGATCACGGATATATCCATGCCACTCATGAATGGCCTTGACCTGATTCGGGAAGCAAGACGAGTGAAACCTGAGCTTAAGGTCATTATCCTGAGTGGTTTCAATGAGTTCGAATATCTGAAGGAAGGCA
Organism: Paenibacillus polymyxa; assembly: GCF_018614975.1. Classification (GTDB taxonomy): domain Bacteria; phylum Bacillota; class Bacilli; order Paenibacillales; family Paenibacillaceae; genus Paenibacillus; species Paenibacillus polymyxa_E. The sequence goes on from NZ_JAGGNR010000010.1 coordinate 93,134, forward strand.
TGCAGCTGGGGATCGAAAACTATCTGCTCAAACCAATTAATGTGGAGGAACTGGAATCCACGCTGAGCAACACGGCGTCCAAGCTGGATCATACGTTATCACCTCAAGCCGATGATGCGTATGGTATCCAGATTCTAAAAGATAACATTCTTCATCGGTGGCTTACGGGACAGATTGCAGCTACTGAATTTGAAGAACGTGCCCAGTTCATGAACCTTTCGCTGGATGCACCGGACGTTGCTGTGGCCATTCTGCGTGACAAAGGGCAAGTACCTGGTATGGTTTGAACGTGTAGAAGAGATGCTTAGAGACAGACGCCATCTGAACGTATTTCATGATATCGATGGAGACATCGTCATTATTGCCAATATTCAGGGTACGAGTGACGAGGAACAGAAGTTGATGGATGGTCTGCAGGCATTATCTGATGAAATAACCGTAACCCATCCGGCGGCGCGCATTGGAGCAGGCAGGTTGATGAAGGGGCTATACCATGCGCCGACCAGTTATGCTGAGGCCAAAAAAGCACTCCAGTATGTGATGATTTATCCCGACCTTAAAGTCATCGACCATGCCATGCTGGAAAGGTGCGGAAATTCAACGGCGACCTTTTTCATTGAATGGAGGGAGTATGCCAAACTCATTCTGTCCCGCAATACAGAACAACTTGCCGACCGGATTCGCATGGATTTTGAACAGCATCGCGATGGGCTTACACCTGGGGAGTTACAGAATACCGCACTGGAAGTTGTGATTCGCTTCAAAATGGAACTGGAGGGCATTAAACACTCGGATCAGTCTGCCATATACCAACAAGGGCTTCAACTTGTACTGGACAGTGGCACTTTTGATGAGCTCGTGCGGGCACTTCAGCAGGTTGGGTCGCAGACGATCCAATCCCTATTGCAGGATTTGAAGAATCCGATTGTGAACCAGGTGCTTCAGCATATCGACAAACACTACGCAGAAGAGCTTTCCCTGAAGCTGCTGGGTGCCCACTATCATCTGCATCCGGTGTATTTGGGACAATTGTTCCATAAGGAGACCGGAGAGACGTTTGCCGAATATATCAACAAATACCGGATTGAACGTGCGAAGGAGCAGCTGCGCAATTCCAATCTGAAGGTACATGAGATCGCCCGAAATGTGGGGTATTGGGAGACGGGGTATTTCTATAAGCAGTTCCGCAAATATGTGGGAATTTCACCAACTGATTTTAAGGTGTTTGGTTAATTCGGTGACGGGTAGATCCAACTATGCGGACAGAGAGCCAAGAGACATATCGGGAACAGGAATGGCATGGATGAAAATCATGGCATACGTTACCCGGCATGTCTCTTTCATGTAAGCGATTTAATTAAACAGGTACAAAATAGTTGCCCAAGGACGATATCTCTTTAATTTGTACCTCGAAAACTTAAGTTTATCTTCTTTTTGTAAATGCTTTCATTCGATAAGGTTAAAGCAGTTAGTAAGTAGAGCCTAAGGGAACACAAAAAGGGAGGATAAAAGAAATGAGTAAACAAAGAAAACGCTTCTCACTCGTTCTTGCAATGTTAATGGCCGTTACACTTGTTCTTAGTGCCTGTGGAGGAAGCAAAGATGCTTCAGAATCCGGGGGAGCTGGAGATGACGCGGTAGAGTTGATCTGGTATACCATCGGTACCCCTCAGAAAGACGTCAACAAAGTGATGGAAGAAGTGAGCAAGTATACCAAAGAGAAAATTAATGCCACGGTAACGATGAAGATGGTTGACTGGGGTGACTACCCGCAGAAGATGCAGGTTAACGTAGCATCCGGTGAGCCAATGGACATTCTGTTCACTTCTTCTGGTGGATTCGATTATGTACAAAATGCCAGAAAAGGTGCATTCCTCGAACTGGATGACCTGCTTGCTGAATACGGTCAGGATCTTACCAAGACCATTGATCCTGCATTCCTAAGCGGTTCCAAGGTAGACGGACACAATTACGGAATTCCAGCCAACAAAGAGCTCCCACAACAAGAGGTATGGCGCTTTAACCAAATGCTGGTTGATAAATACAAGTTGGACATCTCTGGTGTCCGTACGTTAGACAGTCTGGAGCCTTTACTGAAAACGATCAAGGAAAACGAGGCGAGTGTAACACCATTTGCCATGGATAAGAACTATGTTCCTTACGTGCCATATGACTATGTCATTCAGAATCTGCCAATGGCAATCAAGCTGGATACAACAGACTATAAGCTTGTGAACATACTGGAAACACCTGAAATGAAAGAAGCACTTACCACGATGCACAAATACTACAAGGCTGGTTATGTATCGGCAGAAGCGGCAACAACAGGTTCGACCAATGATCTGACAACATCGGGCAACTGGTTCCTGGATCGTGCACAGACTCAGCCGCTTGCGGACAATCAATGGTCTGCAAGTTACGGTTATCAAGTCGTTTCAACACCTGCAAGTGAAGCAATTATAACAAATACATCTGTACAAGGCTCCATCATGGCCATCTCGGCCAACTCGGAATATTCAGAGAAAGCGATGGAATTCCTGAACCTGCTGAATACAGATCCTGTGCTGCGTAATATGGTGGACTCCGGTATTGAGGGCACACACTACAAAAAAGTGGATGACACACATATGGAAAATCTGCCTGAATCGAAAAACTACGATATGCCTTCCTACTCCCTTGGGAACAACATGCTGCTCTATCTGAACAGCAATGACCCGGACAACAAATGGGATGAGTTCAAGAAGTTTAACGCTGAAGGTGTCAATTCCCCGATCCTCAGCTTTAACTTTGATGCAAGCAATGTATCGTCCGAACTAACGGCGGTACAGAACGTGAAGGAGCAATATTGGGCAGCACTGATGACAGGTACACTGGACCCGGCAGCCAATCTGGATCAAGTGATTGAGAAGTTCAATCAAGCCGGACTGGAGAAAGTAATGGCTGAAGCCCAAAGCCAGCTGGATGCCTGGAGAGCGGAAAACAAGTAACAGTACATCGTAAGGATCGGGCGGCTGCTTATCGCGTCCGGTCCTTTTTCATTCAAGCCTGAAGGAGGAACTCCACAATGACTACATTTTTGAAAAACCTGATTAGAAACCGAGTCATGCTGCTCATGGTGCTGCCAGGCGCCATCTGGTTCTTCTTCTTCTCCTACTTACCACTTGTGGGCACAGTGGCTGCTTTCAAAGAATATCGGTTCAGCCGTGAAGGGTTCTGGGCAAGTCTGATGAAGAGTGAATGGGTTGGCTGGGACAATTTCAAATTTCTGTTCAGCACAAGTGACGCATGGCTCATTACACGCAACACCCTCTTCTATAACATCGCCATTATCTTCTTGGGACTGGTATTTGCTGTGGCATTGGCAATCCTGCTCTCGGAGCTAGTGAATAAACGACTTGCCAAACTGTATCAAACCGGCATGTTTCTGCCGTATTTTCTATCCTGGGTTATCGTTGGTTACTTCGCATTCAGCTTCTTGAGCATGGATCGCGGGATGTTGAATCAGATTATCGGCTGGTTCGGGATGGAACCAATTCAGTGGTACTCCGAGGCCAAATATTGGCCGTATATTCTGGTATTTGTAGCGTTATGGAAAACCATCGGTTATAGCAGCGTTGTCTATCTGGCTTCGATACTGGGAATTGATAAATCACTCTATGAAGCAGCCATGATTGATGGAGCAAGCAAATGGCAGCAGATTCGTAACATTACGATTCCGTTGCTGTCGCCCATCATCACAATTATGACCTTGCTGGCCGTAGGACGCATTTTCTATGCCGACTTTGGACTGTTCTATCAGGTGCCAAGGGATTCGGGTACGCTTTATTCCGTGACAAATGTTATTGATACGTATGTATATCGAGGTTTGAAAACGAGTGGTGAGATTGGGATGAGTACGGCTGCCGGATTGTATCAATCCGTCGTGGGTTTTGTGCTTGTTATGATCTCCAACTATGTTGTTCGCAAAGTAGATAAAGACAGCAGCCTATTCTAGGACAAGGGAAAGGAGTGAACCACTATGGCTCAAGCAGGGCTTGTTAAAAAACGTGACTTCCACCACGTATCCAGCGGCTGGAACGTGATCATGAACATCATCGCCGGTCTATTCGCTCTGATCTGTGTATTTCCTTTTATATTTGTAGTCATCATCTCGTTTACGGACGAGAAAGCACTGGCCCGTGATGGGTATCGTCTGATTCCGGCAGAATGGAGTCTCGCGGCATATCAGTTTGTCTGGCAGAGTGGGGACACGCTGCTGCGGGCGTATGGCGTTACCATCCTGGTGACGGTACTCGGTACCATCATTAGTCTGATTCTCATGTCGCTGTATGCGTATGCGATTTCCCGCAAGAGCTTCCGATATCGGAGATTTTTCTCCATCTTTGCGATTCTGACCATGTTGTTCAACGGCGGGATGATTCCAACTTATATGGTCGTATCCCAGCTGCTTGGGTTGAAAGATACGTTATGGGCACTGATTCTGCCGCTGGCGATGAACGCCTTCTATATTATGATCCTGCGTACATTCTACTCCACCAGTGTACCGGATGCAGTGATTGAATCGGCGAAGATTGATGGCGCCGGTGAGTTCTATACCTTTATGAAAATCGTGGTTCCACTCTCCTTGCCGGGACTGGCAACCATCGGGTTGTTCAGTACACTCGGTTACTGGAATGATTGGTTCAATGCGCTGTTATACATCGATAATCCTAATCTGGTGCCGCTGCAATCCATGCTGATGCGGATTGAGTCGAGTATCCAATTTATCCAGCAGAACTCTGCTAACAGTTCGATGAGTCTGGCAGCCATGCAGTCCATTCCGCAGGATACGTCCCGAATGGCGATGGTTGTGCTTGCTACGTTGCCGATTATATTCGCTTATCCGTTCTTCCAGCGTTATTTCGTACAGGGTCTGACGGTGGGCGCAGTCAAAGAATAACCGGATCTCGTTATAGGATTGGAGAGATGCAGAATGATGACTTACAAGGACCATAGCAAATCCGTAGAGGAACGGGTACAACACCTGCTTAGCTTGATGACTACGGAAGAAAAGGTAGGCCAACTTACGCAACCATTCGGCTGGCAGACATATACGAATGATCAAGGGAACATCACGTTAAATGAATCCTTTAAGCAGCATGTGGAAAATGGGGGCATCGGCTCCCTTTACGGTGCGCTTCGAGCAGATCCGTGGACTGGCGTTACGCTTGAAAATGGTCTATCGGCCAGAGAAGGCGCTGAGGTGGTTAACCTGATTCAACGCTATGCGGTGGAGCATTCCAGACTGGGGATTCCCATCCTGATCGGGGAAGAGTGCTCACATGGTCATATGGCCATTGACGGAACGGTCTATCCTGTCCCCCTTTTACTGGGGAGTACATGGAATGTGGATTTATATCGGGAGATGTGCCAGGCAGTAGCGCGGGAGACACGTGCTCAAGGTGGTGCGGTCACCTATTCTCCGGTATTGGATGTTGTGCGTGATCCGCGCTGGGGACGTACCGAGGAATGTTTCGGTGAAGATCCGTTTCTCATTGGAGAACTGGCAGTTGCTTCCGTGGAAGGGCTTCAGGGTGAAAGTCTTGACCGTGGAGATACAGTAGCGGCAACGCTGAAACATTTTGTTGGTTATGGCAGCTCGGAAGGTGGACGTAATGCAGGGCCTGTACATATGGGCTGGCGCGAACTGCTGGAAGTGGATCTCTATCCATTCCGCAAAGCGGTGGAAGCTGGCGCTGCGTCGATCATGCCAGCGTACAACGAGATTGATGGCACGCCTTGCACCGTGAATACGGAATTGCTGGAAGATGTTTTGCGTAAGGATTGGGGCTTTGACGGTCTGGTCATTACGGATTGTGGTGCGATTAACATGCTGGCAAGTGGGCATGATGTCGCGGCAGATGGAATGGAAGCTTCCGTACAGGCGATTGAGGCAGGCATCGATATGGAAATGTCCGGTGAGATGTTTGGGCAATATCTGGTGCAGGCGGTGGCAGAAGGCAAGCTTGATGTGCAGGTTCTGGATCAGGCCGTCTCTCGCGTGCTGGCGTTGAAATTCAGACTGGGATTATTCGAACAGCCTTATGTGGATGCCGATCGCGCAGCGGAGGTCATTGGCAGTGAGCAGCATGTTCAGCTGGCACGCCAGTTGGCTGCGGAAGGTGTGGTTTTGCTCAAAAATGAAGCTGACACGTTACCTCTATCGATAGCAAATGTAGGCCGGATTGCCGTCATTGGTCCCAATGCGGACCAGGCTTACAATCAACTCGGTGATTACACATCACCACAGCCGAAGTCCAAAGTGGCGACGGTACTGGATGGGATTCACAGTAAGCTGGCTAATCATGTGGATGGGCAAACGAAGAAGAGTTCTGTTGGTCCTTTGACTGGTGACAGCAGTACAGATCAGTTGTTATATGCACCAGGCTGCCGGATCAAAGGTGATTCGAAAGAAGGATTTGAACGTGCCATCGAAGTTGCCAGCCAAGCGGATACAGTCATTATGGTGGTTGGCGGCTCCAGTGCACGTGACTTTGGAGAAGGAACGATCGATCTGAAGACGGGCGCTTCCAATGTATCGGATAACTCCTGGAATGATATGGAGTGCGGTGAAGGGATCGACCGGATGACGTTGGGGCTTGCCGGAGTACAGCTGGAACTTATTCAGGAGATTCACAAGCTTGGCAAGAAACTTGTCGTTGTTTACATTAATGGTCGTCCCATCACTGAGCCTTGGGTAGATGAACATGCCGATGCAATTCTGGAGGCGTGGTATCCGGGTCAAGAGGGCGGGCATGCCATTGCAGATATTCTATTCGGTGATGTGAATCCGTCAGGCAAATTGACGATCTCCATTCCGAAGCATGTCGGCCAATTACCGATCTATTATAACGGCAAACGTTCCCGAGGGAAGCGTTACCTCGAAGAGGATCTGGAGCCACGTTATGCATTTGGATACGGACTGAGTTATACCACATTTGAGTACAGTGAACCCAGTCTGAGTGCTGGGTCCATGACAGCTGGTGAATCCGTTAAGGTATCGGTGAATGTGACCAATACAGGGGAATGTGCAGGTGCGGAGGTAGTGCAAATGTATATCTCTGACGTGGTTAGCTCGTTGACTCGTCCAGCCAAAGAACTGAAGGGGTTTGCAAAAGTGAACCTGGAGCCTGGGGAGACACAGACCGTGGATTTCCGCATCGGAGCCGAGCAGCTGCATTATATTGGTCGTGATTTGAAGCCTGTCGTTGAAACTGGACAATTCCATATTCATATCGGCAGCAGCGTAAAGGATACGCAAATGGCCGAACTGACGGTAAGGGAGGTGTAAGATTTTGGAACGTATCAGACGTTTTATTCGCGAGTTATCCGAACATCAGTGGCTGGAGCAATTGCAGCTGCGCAGCTGGGACATTACCCGCGCTTATTATAACGTGCCAGGACAGTATGAGGATCAGGGTGAGTACCCGGAAGGCCAAGATTTTGAGCGTTTTCCGAGCAAACAGGGAACGACTTATTTTTTTAGAACACGTTTGGAGATCCCTGCTACATGGCAGCAAGCACCTTATGGGCTTGTATTTGAAGCAGGGGGAGAAGGTTTGCTTCGGGTAAATGGGCACTCCTATCAGGGACTTGACCGCAATCATACCTACGTCACGCTTGATCCATCCAAAGTCGGATACGCTCCTGAACTTGAGATTGAGATGTTTGATCCGGTACCTGAACCTGTAGACCCGTTGAATCAACAGGCGGTTATTCAGCCGCCAATCACATCCATTACGAGCCTGCTGGTGAGACCCAATGAAGCGGTTCGTAGTCTGATGTACACCGTCATTATTGTGCGTGATTCGGCTGTGCTACTGCCCGAAAGTGACTTCAGGCGGATTCGCCTGTTAGAACTGGTGTATCGTGCGATGGATCAATTTGTAGGCATGTCGGCAGAAGAGATTAAGCAGGGAGAGGGTATTCGTCAGATTGAGAATAAACTGAAGCATCATGTGCGTGAGATTGGTGGCAACGCGGAAGGTCTGGAGCATATGGTGGGACAGTCCCACATTGATATTGCCTGGCTGTGGCCTGTACGTGAGACGGTACGCAAAACGAGCCGTACTTTCTCCACCGTGGATGCACTCATGAATGAATATCCGGACTATGTTTATTCCCAGAGCCAACCCTTACTATATGCGTTTCTGAAGGAGCATGATCCTGAGCTGTACGCGCGGGTGAAGCAGCGGATTGTAGAAGGCCGCTGGGAGCTGGTTGGCGGCATGTGGGTTGAACCGGATCTGAATATCCCGAGCGGGGAGTCCCTGATCCGCCAGATGTTATATGGTCAGCGTTTCTATATGGAGGAGTTTGGCAAGACATCGCAGATTGAATGGTTGCCGGATACATTCGGGTACTGTGCCTCCCTGCCGCAGATTTTGAAGCATGGCAATGTGGAGTATTTCATGACAACGAAGCTGGGCTGGAATGACACAAATGTGTTTCCGTACGATCTCTTCCACTGGGTGGGCATTGATGGAACGCCAATTCTGTCTTACCTCAATCATGGTGTTAACGAGCATACGCTGCCGAAGGACATTCATGATCACTGGCAGTCCTACCGTGAGAAAGCTACGCATCCGGAGCACATGCTTCTGTACGGACATGGAGATGGCGGCGGTGGGGTAACACGCGAGATGCTGGAGTATGTGGATCGCGCAGACCTGATGGTAGGTCAGCCTGCGAGCCGTTATAGCACAGCTGGAGCTTTCTTTGCCGGAATTGAGAAGGAGCAACCTGTACTTCCGAAGTGGCATGGCGATCTATACCTGGAGTTACATCGGGGAACCTACACGACACATGCGCGCAATAAGCGCAACAATCGGAAAGCGGAGGTTCTGTACCGTGAAGCTGAGCTGTGGAACACACTCGCTCTGCCAGATATGGAGGCGAATACCGAAGCTGAAGTACGTTCGAATTTGCATGAAGGCTGGAAGCTGATCTTGCTGAATCAATTCCACGATATTATACCGGGATCGGCGATTACGGAGTCCTACGTCACTTCGAATGAGGAATATGTACAGGTATTTGAATTGGGCAGAACCGGACTGGATCAAGGCATTGCAGCATTGACAACGGGTATCAACACAGAGGGACCAGAAGGTTCAGTAGCCTATGTTGTATTCAACAGCCTGGGCTGGAAACGCAGTGCAGTCGTTCAACTTCCTGTGCAGGATGGCTCGGACCGCTACGGCATCGATGAACAAGGCCAGCACTTGCGGATGGATCGGGAGGATGGCAGCATGTCTATTCTTGTGACAGACATTCCGGCGTTTGGATATAAGACGATTTGGCTGGTACCAGAAAACACAAGGGAAACGAATGTACGGGAAATGAAGAACCATGCCGCAAAACCAACCTTTAATGATACATGGGATACTGCCTTTTATCATGTGCAGTTCAACAAACGTGGGGAGATCACCCGCCTGTGGGATAAAACCGCGGAGCGTGAGATGCTGAAGCCGGGTGAACGTGGCAATCAACTTCACTTCTTCCATGATCGTCCGACACTCTGGGATGCATGGGATATCGATAATCGTTATGAGGAACAGATGACTGGCGAAGTAGAACTGTTGGAGAAAAAGCTGGTGCTGGCGGGTACAACGAAAGATGTCTTGCGTTTCCGCTGGAAGCTACATCAATCTGAAATCACACAAGATATCGTCTTTTATCATGACTCACGGCGAATCGATTTCCAGACACAGGTGAAATGGAATGAAGATCACAAACTTCTGAAAGTCGGTTTCCCGATTGATGTGGTGACCTCCAAGGCCACATTCGAGATTCCATTTGGCGCACTGGAACGACCAACACATCGCAACACAAGCTGGGAACAAGCCCAGTATGAAGTCTGCGGACATCGCTTCGCGGATGTATCCGAATATGGATACGGCGTGAGCCTTCTGAATGATTGCAAATACGGGTACGACGTACAGGGAAGTACCATTCGTTTGTCCTTGCTGCGTGCACCCAAATGGCCTGATCGCACCGCTGATCTGGGAGAACATGAATTCACATATTCCCTGTATCCGCATGATGGAGACTGGAGAAACGCACACACCGTCCGTCAGGCAGCCGAGTTGAATCATGAGGTAACGATACAGCAGGTGAACCAAGTGGAACAGACGGCGCAGGTACTACAGAGGGAGCAAGTACAACATGACGCAGGAGCTGGCGACGATCCAATTGCAGATGCAACTGCAATCGCTGCACATTCTCGTCCAGCAACAGGCTCTTGGATTAACTTTAATAGTAACCATGTCATTCTGGATACCGTCAAAATGGCAGAGGATGGACACGGCACCGTACTTCGTTTCTATGAATCATCAGGCAGACGCGAAACCATCACATTGCAATGGCCGCATGCCTTTGAGCAAGCCTATCACTCCAACGCACTGGAAGAACCCGTCAAACCAATGGCCCATACCCATGGCCAGATTACACTATCTTTTAAACCTTACGAAATACAAACCGTGCTACTGCGGTAAACCTTTTTGAAATATTTTTGAGCTATATAAGATGAACTTAAACATGTACACATAACGAAGAGTGCAGAACCAGATGGAGAAGCGAAGCGTTCGCCTTTATCCCCGGATTTTCCCTTTAGAGAAGGGAATCCAAAAAATCTGGGGATAACAGCGATCGGAAGATGGTACTGCAATCGTAGTGTCCCAGTGTACAGTTAATGGGTTTATCTTTTTAGCTACACCATTCAATTTGTTTAAGGAGTTGCACTCATCCATGGAACAGTTCAGATTACCCAAAATACCCATGCCACCCGTTGCTTTGCCACAATCCATTCAGGCCGTGCTCGAAGAAGCAGAACAGAAATTGGCTCACCGGCCAAAGCTGCTTCAATTATTCAAAAACTGCTTCCCCAACACCATCGAAACAACAACCAAGTTGATGGAGGATGGTACCACTTTTGTGATCACAGGAGATATTCCGGCTTCCTGGCTGCGTGATTCCGTGGAGCAGGTGGTACATTACATTCCGTTTGCAAAGGAAGACGAGGACCTGCAGCGCATGATTGGCGGGCTGATCAAACGTCATATCCAGTATGTTCATATCGATCCATATGCTAATGCCTTCAATGAGACGGCCAATGACTGGCACTGGAATACCACGGACGAGACCGAGATGTCACCTTGGGTGTGGGAACGCAAATTCGAGATTGACTCATTATGTTTTGTTGTACGTTTGGCGTATTTATATTGGAAGGAAACCGAACTGACTGACATTTTCGATTCAAGCTTCAAAGCAGCGATGCGTAAAATCGTAGACCTGTTCAAAGTCGAACAGCATCACATGGAACAATCTCCATATCGCTTCACTCGCAATAACGGTATCCCAACAGATTCCCTGCGCAATCACGGAAAAGGTATGCCAGTCAACTACACGGGTATGATCTGGTCCGGTTTCCGTTCCAGTGATGATGCGTGTGATTTCCACTACAATATCCCTGGCAACATGTTCGCGGTTGTCGCTCTGCGCCAAATGCAGGAGTTTGCCGAGTGGGTGTTCCGGGATATGGAACTTTTGCAGGAATTGAAGGATCTGGAGCAGGACGTGGATCACGGCATTCAGTTGTACGGGATTTATCGTCATCCGGAATTTGGACCGATCTATGCGTACGAGACGGACGGTTATGGCAACCACTGTCTTATGGACGATGCGGGTACACCGGGACTCATGTCCATTCCATATCTGGGTTACGTCAAAGCGGATGATCCGATCTACCAGAATACGCGCCGCTTCGCTTTGAGCAAAGAGAACCCGTTCTATTATGAAGGCAAGGTTGCCAAAGGGATTGGTAGCCCGCACACCCCACCAGATTACATCTGGCATATGGGATTGTCCATGCAAGGTCTGACTGCGAAGTCTGCCGAGGAGAAACTGGAGATTATTCGCATGCTCGAAGCGACAGATGCAGATACAGGTTATATGCATGAAGGCTTTCACGCAGATGATCCAACGATTTTTACACGAAAATGGTTTGCATGGTCCAACAGCCTGTTCTCCCAGTTGGTCTATAAATCCATGAAGGATGGCCTGATATGAGTATCCAACCTAATGATAAAAAGCTGATTATCTTCGCTGACTCTGCGTTTCCCTTGGAGGGTACTTTTCCAACTGAGCAGGCTCTGAATACATGGAAAGCAGTCGAAGAGATCACCGTTGTAAACGCCGAAGAACTTGCAGAGGTTTTGAAGACCACAGCAGGTGAAGGATGTCTAGTGAATCTGCACGCACCCTATTTCCCAAAATCCGCTTGGACGGAGATTGCAGCTTATCTGCATCAGGGCGGGAGCCTGATCAGTGTTGGTGGTGCGCCCTTCAAACGTCCGGTTCGATATGAGAATGGGGCATGGGTTGTCGAGTCCGAGCAGACTGCGTATCATCAGGAACTCTATATTCATGAGGCACTGAACGTATCTGCTGCCAATGTGCAATCGTACACATCATCTGAACAGATCCCGCTTCTCACTGGGAAAGAGGGGCTGTTCGAGAAGGCAGATACATGGAATCTGGTTCCACATACAACCAAAACAAGTGATCTGCCCCACCAGATGGGTTCATCCGGCCCCATGAGTACGCAGATTTATCCATTACTTCGTGGCATGAGTAAGGACGGACGCAGCATCGCCGCTCCGGTCGTTCTGTGGGAAAACTCGCGCGGGACTTTTGTTGGTTCACGCTGGATATTTGTACATCTGCCGCTGACCACCTCATTCTGGGCGCAGGATGGCGCTGACGAGATTGTGAAGTGGGCGCAATTCTGTGCGCAAGGTGTAACCGAGTTATCCCTGAAAACGAATTATGCTTCGTATGAGCCAGATGAACGGGCTGTACTCACACTTCAAGGCCAGATTTTACAGCGTGCAGGCAATAGACTTATCGAGTCCGAGCTGTGGACGTTTGACATAACCGTCGAGCATGAAAATCGCACAAGTGGCATGACAGAGAAGGTATGGAGCCATCAACTGGAGATGGAGCTTTCCGGTGAGCAGCGTTTCGAACGCATACTTCTCCCGGTTTCCATTGAAAGTGGGCTGTATCGGATCGTTTGCCGCGTACAGGCACCTGACGGAGAGATTCGAATCTTGCGTCAAGGCTTCTGGGGACAGGATGCCGCATTGCTGGCAGAAGGGGAAGTGATTAGCCGCAGCAGAGATTATTTTGTAAAAGACGGACGTCCTCTGCCTGTTGTAGGCATGACCTACATGACCTCCGATGTGGCACGGAAATTTCTGTTTCTGCCAAACGCGGATGTCTGGGATCGGGACATGGCTCAGATGGCGAAAGCAGGAATCAACTGGATTCGGACGGGAATCTGGACCGCCTATCGCAATATGATGCAGGTGGATGGTCATATGGCGGAGGATGTGCTCCGTGCCATTGATGCATTTATTTTAACGGCGAAACGGCATGGTTTACAGGTCACGTTCACTTTCTTCTCCTTTACACCGGAGACATGGGAAGGCGCGAATCCGTATCTGGACCCGCAGAGTGTGGAAGCACAGAAACGTTTCATCCGCAGCATCGTCAGTCGTCACACGCATACAACACATGTGGACTGGGATCTGATTAATGAGCCATCCATGTTTGATCCGGTGCGTATCTTCTCCGCTGGCCCACGCTCCGCGAGGGATTCGTACGAACAGCAGGCTTATATCGCTTGGCTTCAGCAGCGGCATGAGACGATTGAAGCGTTGCAGGAGGCATGGAACATGTCACCGAAGCAGCTTCCCAATTTTGCAGCCGCGGTGATCCCGGAGCCGGAAGAGATTAACTTTGATGTACAGGACATGCACAAGGCCAAAAAAGGAACACGCTGGCTTGATTATTGTCTTTTCTCCATGGAGATGCACAATATATGGGCCAGAGAGCTTGTAGGGACGATCAAGGATCTGGTTCCCGATCATCTGGTTACTGTGGGGCAGGACGAAGCGCTTGGCGCACAACGTCCGTCACCGTTCTTCTATGAACGTGAAGTGGATTATACAACCGTGCATTCCTGGTGGTTAAACGATGATCTGATCTGGGATGGCATTTTCGCTAAAACGCCACATAAACCAAATCTCATTCAGGAGACGGGCATCATGTATGTGGAAACCCCGGATGGCAGAGCGAAACGTACAGAGGAAGAGCTTCACAGCATATTGGAACGTAAATACGCGTATGCATTCGCCACAGGTGGCGCAGGAGCGGTGCAATGGATCTGGAACACCAATTACTATATGGATAACGCCAATGAGTCTCATATCGGAGCCCTTCGTGCAGATGGTACGGAGAAACCGGAGGCGGATGTGTCTTATGATTTTGGCCGATTCATGCATGGCATTCGTGATCTCTTTGAAGATCGTGAGCTGGAGGATATTGCAGTGGTGTTCCCGTATTCCAATGACTTCTCCAACCGTGCCCTGGCCTATGATGCCACAACGAAGCTTACTCGTGTGATGTCCTATGAGCTGAAACTGCCCTTCCGTGCGTTATCCGAATATCATCTGGAAGCACTGGAGCAGCAGCCACCGAAGCTGATTATTGTGCCGAGTCCACATAATATGGACAGCGATGCACTGCAACAATTGCTCACGTTTGCGGAGAAGGAAGGCACGATCTTGCTTATTACAGGGCCGCTGGGACTGGATGCGTACTGGAAGGCAACTGACCGGGCAGATCATATCGTAGGCAAACGCAGTCTGGGTAACGTGCAGCGGGAAGAACTGCTGAATATTAATGGCGTGAATCACCGGGTGAACTATGGACGGCGTCGTATCGCCGAGGTGGCGAAGGAGACTTTGCTTCATGGGGATAAAGGTACACCAGATGAAGTACACGTTCTGCCTCTGGGCAAAGGGAAATTAATCTGGACCCCACTACCGCTCGAGTTAAATGGACGGGACGAGCCACTTGCTGCATTGTATCGTTATGCAACCGAGATTTCGGGCATCGAACAGGAGTTGGAATGGATATCCGGTGGGGATATCGCTGGAATCTACGGCCGGAAGCTGAGTTTTCCAAAAGGAAATCTGTATGTATTTGTATCGGAGTTTGTCTTGAACCATGAGGTTCACGTAAGAGATCCACGTACAGGTGTATCGTACTCGTTCCAATTGGAGAAAAATCGTTCGGTGCTGTTTGCCACGGATGCTTCCGGAAAGCTGATTGCCGTGTATCGCCCTGATGAGGTTGAGATTGTACAACAAGATGAAAGAGGTGGGATAACACGATGACCAAACGGACAAACAAGTCGAAGAGAGCACATATTATTTCGCATACCCACTGGGATCGGGAATGGTACTTGCCGTATGAGAAGCATCATATGCGGCTCATTCAGCTTGTCGATTCACTGTTGGATCAGCTGGATGAGGGATCAGACTATAAAAGCTTTTATTTGGATGGACAAACGATAATTATCGATGACTATCTTCAGGTTCGCCCGGAGCAGAAGGAACGACTGGAGAAGCATATCCGCAATGGGCGGATTGTGATTGGACCATGGTACATTTTGCAGGATGCGTTTCTGACGAGCGGAGAAGCCAATGTGCGCAACATGCAGGTTGGACATAAGGATGCCAAACGTTACGGCACCCCTTCGAAAATTGGTTACTTTCCCGATACATTTGGATTGGTCGGGCAGACTCCGCAGCTGATGCAGCAATCTGGCATTGATAATGTGTTTTTTGGTCGTGGTGTGAAGCCTACGGGGTTCAATAATACGGTATCGGATGCCGGATATGAATCAAGCTTCTCGGAGCTGATGTGGGAAGGACCAGACGGATCGAAAGTACTTGGTGTATTATTTGCCAACTGGTACTCCAACGGAAATGAAGTTCCAGTAGATGAGGAATCGGCCCGTAAGTTCTGGGAAACCAAGCTTGCAGATGCCGAGAAATATGCATCAACCAATGAGCTGCTGTACATGAACGGATGTGATCACCAGCCGATTCAGCGAGACCTGCCAGAAGCGATTCGTATGGCTGAACAATTATATCCCGATATCGAGTTTGTTCACTCGAATTT
The DNA here is from genome assembly GCF_018614975.1 of Paenibacillus polymyxa. GTDB lineage: Bacteria > Bacillota > Bacilli > Paenibacillales > Paenibacillaceae > Paenibacillus > Paenibacillus polymyxa_E. The sequence continues at coordinate 109,205 of NZ_JAGGNR010000010.1, forward strand.
TCCGGATTATCTGGAAGCTTTGAGAGCATCGTCTGAACATGAACTGTCCACGGTCAAAGGCGAACTGCGCAGTCAGCGTACCGATGGCTGGGGGACTCTGGTCAACACCGCCTCGGCTCGTGTGTATCTGAAGCAGATGAACCAGCTGGGCCAGACCATGCTGGAAAAAGTGGCTGAACCACTGGCATCCTATGCCTATCTGCTTGGGCAAGCCTACCCACATGATCAACTGACCTATGCCTGGAAAACGCTGATGCAAAATCACCCGCATGACAGCATCTGTGGATGCAGTGTGGATGAGGTGCACCGCGAGATGGTGACACGGTTTTATAAGAGCCGTCATGTGGCAGAGGCACTGATTGAAGAGAGCACCAGCCAGATTGCTACAGCTGTCGATACCTCCATATTTGAGCGTTACGGCGAAAATGCCCGGCCTGTTGTGGTATTTAATACAACGGGGTGGGAACGAAGCGGTGTAGTTCAGATGGAACTGGACGCAGCTCGGTTGTATTTCCGGGATGGATATACACTGGAAGAGATGGCCGCGCAGATGAACGCCGTGGACCTTTCAGATCGCATACTGGTTGATGAAGAGGGTAACCACATTCCATGTACGGTGGAGGATCTGGGTCTGCAATTCGGCTATGATCTGCCGGATGATCGCTTCCGTCAGCCGTATAGCTGTCGGCGTGTTCGTATTTATTTTGAAGCAGAGCATGTAGCTGCATTGGGCTTGAAGACTTATGCGTTGGTGAACTCAGTGGATCATGCCAAGAGTGGCTCTCCGTCGACAACGACTACGCTGTTGCGTGGTGAACGGGGTATGGAAAATCAACATATGACCGTCACGATTGCAGACAATGGCTCATTCACACTCACGGATAAACGAACAGGCCGGACTTACAAGGATCTTGGCGTGTACGAAAATGTGGGCGATATCGGCAATGAATACATGTTTAAGCAGCCAGAGAACGAAGTGGCGCGAACAACTGAAACACTTCAGGCTGAGATTCGGGTCCTTGAAGATACATCATACTTGGCCTCATTCGAGGTGATTCATCATTGGGAAATACCGGAGTCAGCGGATGAGATGCTGGATCAGGAACAGCGGGAACTGATTTATTATCCACACCGCAAAGCCCAGCGTTCAACTAAAATGATTCCACTCCAGATCCGTACAGTGATATCACTGAGTCGTAATGGAAAAGGTGTCCAATTAAAAACGACCTTCAACAATCAGGCGAAGGAGCATCGAGTACGTGCTCTTTTCCCAACGGATCTTGTATCTGCTGTTCATCATGTGGACTCCATGTTCGAAATTGCTACACGTGAAAATACGCCTGCACCGGAGTGGCAAAATCCAAGCAATACACAGCATCAACAGAATTTTGTGGATGTGAGTGAACAAGAAGCCGGTTTGGTCGTTGCCAATCTGGGCCTGAATGAATATGAAGTTCTTCAAGATGGGCGTAACACCATCGCCGTAACGCTGCTTCGTGCTGTGGGTGAACTTGGAGATTGGGGCTTGTTCCCGACACCGGAAGCACAATGCCTTGGTGAACATTCGTTTCAGATCGAGATCATTCCGCATGATGGAAATGGTGTAGCGTCAGGTGCATATATTGAGGCCTATCAGTTCCAGATTCCTTGGACGTTGGCACAAACCGAAGTACACCCAGGTTATCTGACACCTAGCAACACACCGTTTGCATGGCAAGGAGACGGTTTAGCATTTTCTTCAATCAAGGTACATGAGAATTCCGGCGATGTCATGTTACGCTGGTTCAATATGACCACCGACTCTGCTATGCTGAAACTTGCGACATCACAAGCGAATCCACAGCCATTCGAAACGGCATACAAAAGCAACATCCTGGAGGAAGAGGGCGAAATGCTTCATGCCCACAGCATAGAAGACGCGTCGACATTATCATTTGCCAGTAAGGAATGGAGCATACAGACAGGTTCATGCGAGATCATTACTGTAGGCTTGCGCCGCTGATAGAAGTTGTTTAAAAGTCCGCTTTTGTCCAGCTTCCTTCCCTCGTCTCCATACTGAAAAACAGACTTTTGACCACCCACCAAAAGGTACAGGACTGCAAGTGTACTATAAACTAGGCATTACGTACGGTGGTGGAAGGGTTACGCTAATTTGCCAGATGTATCTGTTGAGTTATTGGTTGTTTTTCTATAGAATGAACAGTAGAATTGCAAATGATCGAAAGTTCCTATGCCATCAAGAAGGTCACAGGTAGACTTCAATTGTTCATTCTATATTGAAACATTAAGGGGGCTTGAAGCCATGGAATCCTTGGGAGGACTGCTTCAGCAGCTGAACCCTGCCTTTCGTGAGCAATCGCGGCGGATTGCGGCGGAATTAATGCAAGATCCGTACGTACGCGAATTCCGCGCAGGTCATCCTGAACTGCAAGATGCACAGCTCATGACCGATCTGAGCAAGCTGTTTCAGTACGCCAAAGACTCAAAGAACTGTGCGAATTGTCCGGGACTCGACAACTGTCCTAACGATTTTCAGGGCCACTTTTGCAAGCTGGAAGTAGAACATTTTAACGGTAAACCCGAAATCATAGATATAAAAGCACCTTGTTCCAAACATATCGCCCGGCAAAATGAACATATCATCAAGCAACGCATTCGCAGTTTCTATGTGGACGAGCGTGCGCTCAGTGCCGGATACAACGACGTGGAGATCATGGGCAAGGATCGGATGCGTGCTCCGGCAGTGAATCAGGTGCTTCGTTATATTAGGGAGACCAAGGAGAATGGATTATCTCCGCAAGGACTGTTTCTGGAAGGAACATTCGGGACAGGCAAGACGTTCCTGATGTGTTATCTGCTGCATGAACTGGCGGTGGCAGGCCACACGGGTGTCATCATCTATATGCCTGACTTTGTGGAGGATCTGAAATCCATGATCAGTGAAGGAAACAAGCTGAAGGAAATGACGGATGTTCTAAAAAGCTGTGATCTGCTCATCTTTGATGATATCGGGGCAGAGAATCTGAATCCTTGGGTACGAGATCATGTGATGGGGTCCATTCTGAACTATCGGATGAATCGCAAACCAACGTTCTATACGTCCAATTATAGTCTCGATGGGCTGGAGAAACATCTTAGCTTCACCAATCGGGACGGCGAGGAAATGAATAAAGGCCAGCGTTTGATGGACCGGATTCGTCCATTTGTGGATGTCATCTCCGTTCGAGGTGAGAATCAGCGGGGCAAGGGTTGAACCGATGCACTTTAATGAAATGGTTTCGATAAAGGTTGATCTTCAAATTAACGGTTGAGCTTTCCATTTTATAATCAGAGCTGATTGCATTCATAGCTAAAGTAGTCCCAAAAAAAGCCTGGCTTTCGCATTGTCGCGAAAACCGGGCTTTTCTGGTCCTGCGTGAGCCTGGAAGCATCCTATTCGGTGAGGAATTTGAAGATAACCATACCGAAAAAGATCACTGTCATCAGGCCGGCCATGCCGGCAACACCCGCGATCAGATCAAACAGATCGTTGCGGGGTTCCTCGTTCACATGTTCACGCGGGTCGCTGATCCGCACATTTGCGTCCATGTTATTGCCTCCTTGTAGGGAATGACAGCTTGCCCATGTGGGGGCTGAAACCCGGAGTAATTTTAGTATACTTGGAAAAGAAAGCGTTTGTAAAGATTTTGAAGTTGGTATGACACATCCTGTAATTGTGAAGATTTGATGTTGGGAAGATGAACATTGTAGCGTTGAATTCACAAGTTTGACGTACCTGTGTTATACTGGAAGTGTCGTTCACGACGTTACAGGTTAAAATAAACCGTAAGTATATATAAGGAGGACAATTTCATGGCTATTGTTAACGTATCCGATCAATCCTTCAACGCTGAAGTAGAAGGCGAAGGAACGGTTCTTGTTGATTTCTGGGCGCCTTGGTGTGGTCCTTGTAAAATGCTCGCTCCAATCCTGGAAGAGCTGTCCGCAGAAGTTGGCGATGCAGTGAAAATTGCTAAAGTTAACGTGGATGAAAATCCGGAATCCGCTTCCCGCTTTGGCGTAATGAGCATTCCAACTTTGATCTTCTTCAAAGACGGTCAACCGGTAGATAAAGTGGTTGGTCTGAACTCGAAAGATGCGCTCAAAGGAATTATCGCAAAACACCAATAAGTTACAGGCTTACACATACGCCTCCGGTTTACATGCCGGGGGCGTTTTGCGTCGAATATCTTTATACAGGACAATATAAAGTATACTATTTATATAAAATGAAACTTGAAATTTACATGTTTAACGAAGAAGACAGAAATGAACTGTAGAAGCATAGCTGTTGCAATTTTTATCCGAGTTTCACCTTTATATGTATTGGACTAATTACTCACACAATAGCGGAGAGAACAGAAAAAACCTGAAAAAGCGAAGCGTTCGCCTTTATCCCCGGATTTTCCCCTTAAAAAGGGGAATCAAAAAAATCTGGGGATAACAGCGATTGGAAGGTTGTTCTGTTATCGTAGTGTTCGTGTGAATTATTTGCAGGATGAGGATTTCAGTTTTTTCGGGAAGGAGGATTCACCGAATTATGGATCAACTCATGAATGATTTGCAGGATCAGGAGAAGGCATTGGAGCAGATTCGTCACAAGCTCGCTTTGCTGCCAGATATGTCTGGATGTTACCTGATGAAGAACAGTGAAGGCACCATTATCTATGTAGGTAAGGCTAAAGTTCTGAAGAACCGCGTACGCTCTTATTTTATCGGCAGTCATAACGGAAAGACCCAGCGTCTGGTGTCCGAAATCCGTGATTTCGAATATATCGTGACGGGCAGTAACATGGAAGCACTCATTCTGGAATGTAACCTGATCAAAAAACATATGCCGAGGTACAACGTCTTGCTCAAGGATGACAAGACATTCCCGTATCTTAAAATTACAAATGAAAAGCATCCTCGGCTGGAAGTAACCCGGCGTGTGCTGAAAGATAAAGCCAAATACTTCGGACCTTATCCGAACTCGTATGCGGCACACCAAACGAAAAAACTGCTCGACCGCATGTATCCACTGCGCAAATGTGGTGTAATGCCCAAAGAAGTGTGCCTGTATTATCACATGGGACAGTGTCTTGCCCCTTGTGTGAAGGAAGTGGAGAAGGAGCAGTACGACCAGATTTCACAAGAAATCGGTTCATTTCTGAGCGGTGGTCACGAAGAGATTAAGAAGGATTTGCAGCGTAAGATGCAAGAGGCTGCGGAAGATCTTTATTTTGAACGTGCGAAGGAGCTGCGCGACCAGGTAATCGCCATCGATGCGATGATGGAAAAACAGAAAATTACGATGGCCGATGCCAGAGACCGTGATGTATTTGGTTTTGCCATTGATAAAGGCTGGATGTGTGTCCAGATTCTATATATGCGTCAGGGTAAAATGATTGAACGTCACGTATCAACCTTCCCGTTTTACGGTGAGGCGTACAGTGATTTCATGTCTTACGTAACACAGTATTACAGTGATAATCCGGCGTTGCCACAAGAAATTTTGTTGCCGGAAATGCCCAAGGATCTTGCAACAGATACCCAGCCACTGGTTGCTGAGACCCGTGCAGCTTACGGAAGTTCCGCTGAGGCAGAAGGTGAGCAACCTGACAGTATGCAAGAGGATGCTCCAATAATGGATACAACTGATTCAACTGAAAATCTCCCAGCAGGTCTGGAAGACCCAACGCAGGTTGCTGCTGCTTTACAGGAGTGGTTGGAGATTAAAGTGCTTATTCCGCAACGTGGATTGAAACGTCAGATGATCACCATGGCCGTGGATAACGCACGTGTGGCACTGGAAGAGAAGTTCCGCCTGATTGAGCGAAATGAAGAACGTACATCCAAAGCTGCCGAAGGACTGGGACGTTTTATTGGACTGGATCAGCTTCACCGTATTGAAGCGTTTGATAACTCGAACATCCAGGGTACGAACCCGGTATCTGCCATGATCGTATTTACCGATGGTAAACCGGATAAGAAGGAATATCGGAAGTACAAGGTCCGTTCGGTTGAAGGTCCGGATGATTATGAAACGATGAGAGAAGTCATCCGTCGTCGTTACGAGCGAGTATTAAAAGAAAACCTGACCCAGCCTGACCTGATTGTGGTCGATGGTGGTAAAGGACAGATCTCGGCTGCGGTCGATATTTTGGAAAATGAGCTGGGGCTGTTTATTCCGGTATGTGGTCTGGTGAAGGATGCGAAGCATAAGACTTCACAGTTGATGATCGGTAATCCACCGGAAGTCATCTCCCTGCCTCGGGATAGTCAGGAATTCTACCTGTTGCAGCGCATACAGGAAGAGGTCCACCGTTTTGCAATCTCGTTCCACCGGGAACAGCGTGGCAAATCGATGGTGACATCACGTTTGGATGCCATTCCGGGTATTGGAGAGAAGCGGCGTAAGCTGCTGTTGAAGCATTTTGGCTCTTTGCGCAAAATAAAAGAGGCCAGCGTCGAAGACTTCCGGCCTCTATCTATTGGTGACAAGCTGGCAAATCAGATTATTGCAGCACTTCGTGATGAGGAGTCGTAACATACGGCTTCTCTTTTTGTTTTGGATTGAATTTGTAGACCACATATCCAACAATGGCCGGGAGTACAATCCAGAAGAGTCCGGCAGCCATATTCAGGGAATCGCCCATAAAGACCAAGCTGAGTCCCATCAGCAAGCTGTCGAAGATCACATGTGCAAATACAACGGCAATGAAGCCGTGACGCAGCATGATCAGACTAAACAGCAATCCAATCACCATCAGCTCAATGGGACGGGTGATTACTGGATAGATCGGATACAATGTGTGTCCAAGTGCCCAAATGATGGTTGGGATCAGACAGGCAATAAACGTGTTACGCACAATTTTCTGCATCATGCGAATGCCGAACAGTCGATAAACAGTTTCTTCACCAATACCGGCCATCCAGGCCATGATTGGGAAGAGCCAGGCATAGGTCATATTAAATGTAGATTGATCTGCTGACGTCGTTGACCATGTGCCGATGCTTCGCTCCAGAATGAAGAACAGGATGGATTGCACACCCAGTAGAATGAATGCCCACAGGTAACCAGCAACCATGCTGTGAAGTACATATTTTCCATATCCGGGTTCTTTGGCACGAGGCCATGGGTTCAGACCTATTTTGCGCCACATGCCGTCACCAGCAACGAGGGACAGATAGATGGTTGCACTCATGACCAGCGTAATTCCCGTCTGCATTAACATCAGGAACGCTAACATGAAGCTGGAGAGCCCTTGTGCCTGAAAGAGTGGAATCATGTTCAGCGTACCAATTACCGAAGCTGCGAAATACACCAGTGCGAGAATGATTCCGCGTTTGAAAGACGTATGTGCTCGGGTCAGAATGCTATAGATGATTGCCAGTACGCCCAGAACAAAGGTCAGGAATGCATAGCCGCCATAAGTCATCCAATTGGCTTGACGCGTCTGATCTTTCACGTAATCGGTATGGGATTCCGGAACCGAGAAGCCAGGATCGAACGATCGTACCGCACCATCTTCGAACGTAAAGTTCAGTTCAAGCTTGGAGTCTCCGATGGCTTTTGAAGAATCTGTATACTTCAGTCCCGCTTCGCCATCGCGAGTATCCAATTGAAGTGTCGGCACTTCATAACCGAATTCAGTCAGAACGCCGGCCGCCAGCCGTTCTTTCTCATCCAGGGACATATTACCTTCGGCAAGCACTTGCGATGTAGTCGCTTTCCCCTTGCTTTGCTCCGCCTCAATGGCGGTATAGAGGGAAGAAGGCAGTTCCCGTTTGAAGCCGACCACTTTTCCTGTTTTCATATGTACGTCAACATTAAGATATCCGCCTTTGTGCTGATCAGGCAAACGGACGCGGAATACATCGTAAGGATAACTTGTTTCCCATTTCTCGTTATAGGTATCAAGTTGTTTGGTTTTGGCCATATACCCGTAGATATCCGAATGTGTCTGGTAGGTTACCAGGTTTTTTTCATCATCATTTGGCAGTGTATAGTCATTCACAGAAGCTGCGAATGATCGTGCGGATTGCGTCGCCTGCTCCTTGGTTATGAAGGACGTGGACGAAATTTCTGTCGTTTGCGATGAGGTAGCAGGAAAGATCTGAAAGACAAAAAATAGAATCAGGCCAATCGCCGCAAGCAACCCCAGCCGCTTGAAGTTAGCCTTAAGTTGCAAAGGCTGCCCTAAGGGATTCATGTAATGGTGTTCCTCCTTATCTAATAGAGGTTGTTCAAAAAGTCCGCTTTTGATTACGAAGGTTGCCTAACGGCATCATCAGCATCGAATATGGAATTCAGCCGAAATGTCCGTTGCTCACGTAGCTCTATCTACGCTCCGCTACTCCATTTCTATCTTCATCCCATCTTCTTGGTACTGAAAACCGCCCTTTTTGAACACGCACTAATATGGATATTAAAGTTAACATAGCACAGGCCAAGCACCGAATGCCAATGATGTAACGAAAACAGGTGTAAATCCTTGAAAATGAATGAAAAGGATCGAAAGAATCTGATCCATCCGTCGCCATATCTGAGTTTTTCCCTTTTTGGCTGAATTCGATGCTATTTACACAAAAAACGTTTTGTCTGTAAACGCCGCAGCGCTTATAATTTTGAAGCAAATGTGGAATGATTCGCATGTCTTTCGCCCAACAAGGGAACGAATAGAATATTCCAACTTCATTATATATGTCGTTTTAATCTGAATCATACATTTTAACGTTTGGAAACAGTATTTCAAGTGAAGAAAGCTCCAAGGGGTGTGGAGTTATTTTCATTTTAGAAGAGGTGGAAGATACTCAAGTGAAACTGAATGTTCAATGGATGCGATTATCGCCACCTCGTATTCTTGTGTTAGGGTTTGCTGGCATCATATTGGTAGGCACACTGTTGTTAATGCTTCCGGCATCCAACCATAACGGTGACAGTCTTGCATTTATTGATGCGCTCTTTACAGCGACTTCGGCTGTCTGTGTCACGGGTTTGGTTGTGGTGGATACAGGGACTCATTTCTCGGTGCTGGGTCAGGTTGTCATTGCCATTCTGATTCAGATTGGCGGACTGGGCTTTATGACGATGTCTACATTGGTTGCCATTGCGTTCAAACGGCGGATTTCGCTTAGAGAACGGTTGATTTTGCAGGAAGCGATGAATCAGAGCACGATGGAGGGCATTGTCCGGCTAATTCTAAAAGTTGTGATCTACTCGCTTATTCTCGAAGGCATATGTGGCACATTGTTTGCCATTCGCTGGTCGTTCGACATGCCGGTCGGACAGGCGATCTATTATGGCTATTGGCATGCGATCTCGTTGTTCAACAATGCGGGCTTTGATATGTTTGGGGATTTCCGCAGTCTGACCGGTTATGTGTATGACCCGTTGATTAATTTTACAGCAATGTTTCTGATTGTCTCTGGCGGTATCGGTTTTGTGGTGCTGTCCGATCTGGTGGATTACCGCAAAACGCGGAAGCTGTCTCTGCACTCCAAAGTTGTACTGTTAATGACCGGATTGTTGATTGTGTTTGGTGCACTTGTCATTTTCGTATTTGAATTCAGCAATCCACGGACACTGGGTGGCCTGAACTGGGGTGGCAAAATTCTCGGTTCATTCTTCCAGTCCGTTACGCCGCGAACAGCAGGAGCCAATACGTTAGATATTGCCGGACTCAGACAGGCAACACAGTTCTTTATGATCATTCTCATGTTCATTGGTGCTTCGCCGGGTTCTACCGGAGGCGGCATCAAAACAACGACATTTATGATTATGGCTGGAGCGGTCATTGCCATGGTATGTGGACGGGAAGATATCGTGTTCTTCCGATACCGGCTTGTACAGGAACGGATTTACAAGGCACTTACCGTAACATTGCTAGCGTTATTATTCATCATTGTTGTAACAATGATGCTGAGCACAACAGAAGATAGCAGTTTTTTGATGATATTATTTGAAACGACATCGGCCTTTAGTACCGTGGGATTATCGCTCGGACTGACGCTGAAGCTGACTACAATCGGCAAGCTCCTGATCTGTTTTACGATGTTTGCAGGAAGGCTTGGCCCGATTACACTGGCGTATGCACTGGGGCAGAAAAAGGGTAAAGAGTTATACAGGTATCCAGAAGGCAAAATGATTATTGGATGAATCTATTTTTAGTGAGTTATGAAATTGATTTGGATAAGGGGTTCGTGAAGAACAATGAAAACACAGCAGTTTGCGGTGATTGGGCTTGGGCGGTTTGGCTCAAGTCTGGCACAGGAATTAATGGAACTCGGCTACGAGGTGCTCGGGATTGATAAAAATGAAGAGGTCGTCGAAGACATAAGTGAACTGGTCACCCATGCCGTTGTAGCCGATGCCACAGATGAGGAAGTGCTGCGTTCCCTGGGTATTCGAAATTTTGACTGTTGCATCGTAGCCATCGGAGATGATATCCAGACGAGCATTCTCACCGCGATTCTGTTAAAAGAGCTGGGCGTCAAGACGGTTGTTGCCAAGGCCATATCCGTCCTTCATGGACGAGCATTGGATAAACTGGGGATTGACCGTGTCGTTTATCCTGAGCGGGATATGGGCATTCGGGTTGCCCACCAACTGGTTACCCCGAACTTGCTGGATTACATTGAACTATCCAATGATTACAGTATTGTCGAGATTAAGGTTCCCGCCTGTCTGCACAACAAAACCCTTTCAACCCTGAATGCACGTATACGTTTTGGTTGCAGCATTGTGGCGTTACAGAAAGAAGCTGGGGTCATTATTGCTCCGACAGCACTGGACTCGCTTCAAATGGGGGATATCATGGTTATTATTGGTAATAATGCAGATATCGACCGATTTGAAGAAGAGGTTATCAGCCAGGAGAGCTGATAATTAATATGAGCTAAATATGGAAGCCAGGCGTTGGAGCCTGGCTGATTCAGATCAGAGCTAAGGCGTCGTAGTCCTCCGTGAGGGCAATGGCGCCTTTGCTGTAAAGAGTGCAGCCGTCTCCTTGACCCATTGTCTGGAGGTTTCGCTGAGGTCCTCTTTTTCCCCATAAATCATACAGGTTGTTCTGCGAGTCTGCTGTAATTGAGGCAAATGAACAGAAACAAGATCATTGTCCGCGAGCAATTGTGGACGAAGATATGACTTGGGAAGCAACGCAGCGGCTTTGGCGAAGGGTAGAAGTCGGACGATGGCTTCAAACGAATCAATCTCCATGCGAATATCTGGCATCACGGCACAGCGCTGGAAGAGGTCGTCCGTTAATTTGCGGTACCAGGTGCCTTTGGAGAACGTGATCATCGGCAGATCCTGCAGATGCTCCATCCCGGCTTCCTTACCGGACAAGGGGTGTGTGAGTGGCACAACCAGTTCCAGGTGATCGTCAAAGAGCGGCACACAGTTAAGTCCCACTTCGCTGATGGAGGAGGCGACAATACCCACATCGGCTTTTTTGTCACGCACAAACGAGACAATCTCATGTGTTTTTCCAGTCAACAGTTTCAGTTCGGCATTTGGATGCTTCTCCATAAAGGCATTGACGAGAGGTGGCAACGTGGTTTGAAGCGTCGTCAGACTGGCTCCGAGTGTAATGGTGCTCTGTTCTTCGTCTTTATACTGGGCGAGCATGGTGAGGAATTTCTGTTGCTGCTGCTTCTGTTCTACCGCGAAGGTATAGGCGAACTGGCCCACACTGGTTAACTCCAGCCGTTTGCCACGGCGGTGAAAGAGGGCAACTCCGAGTTCATCCTCCAATTTGGAAATTTTGCGTGAGAGTGCGGGTTGGGACAAGTTCAGTAACTTGGATGCGCGGTTCAGGCTGGACTGCTCCACAACCGCTGCAAATGCATTTAACTCCTCGAACATGAACAATGACCTCTTTTCCATGAGTGTGATTCTTGCCCTTGATTAATCGTTTTCCATGTTGTATGGCCTGTAAACCCAATGTTTCACTGCTTATACCTATAGGTTATAACATTTAATAATTATATTGCAATTCCCTTATAAGAAAAAAAGGAGTAACATGAACCGTGACACAAGTTGTTCACACCTGGGGAAAACGGAACAATTTGTCGAACCTTTTCATGGAAAAGGATTCGTGTCATGATAAGTGAAATCATTTATGAAAACGTTGTATTTAGCGAAAGGGGATCGACATTTTATGAAAGGGTTTTACTCCAGAAAGCTGCACTCCTTGCTTGGCGTCATTCCGCTCAGTTTGTTTTTTGTTGAGCATTTGGTGACGAACTTCACGGCAGTTGAAGGCGGCAAAGAAGCTTTTTACGGTGCCGTTGCATTTCTGAACGGTTTGCCTCTTGTTATTGTGATCGAGGCATTACTTATCTGGCTGCCGTTGTTCTATCACGGTGTTTATGGTCTTTACATTGCCTATCAGGCCAAGCCTAACGTTGGGCGTTATGGTAATGAGCGCAACTGGCGCTACACGTTACAGAGGGTCAGCGGTATTATTACGTTTGTATTCGTAATCTGGCACGTATGGGAGACGCGAGTACAGATTGCGCTGGGTAATGTATCCCATGAAGAGATTGGCGGCGTCATACATGATGCGGTGACGAATCCGATAACCTTTGCGATATACATGATCAGTGTGGTTGCGGCGTCATATCACTTTGCCAATGGTCTGTGGTCGTTCCTCGTTAGCTGGGGAATTACAGTTGGTCCGCGTGCACAGCGTGTATCCTCATACGTATGTATGAGCTTGTTCGCTATTGTTTCCATCATGTTTATTGCTTCACTATTTGCTTTCCGGAGCATTGATTTCCAGACAGCTACTTCGATGATTGACGCAGTAAAAACAGTTCTAATTTAAGCATTTAGCGTATAAATGCTGACTTATAAGGGAGTGAACAGCAATGGCATCAACGAATGTAATTATTGTGGGCGGCGGTCTCGCAGGATTGATGGCGGCGATCAAATCGGCTGAAGCCGGAGTCCATGTTCATTTATTTTCACTGGTTCCTGTTAAAAGGTCCCACTCTGTATGCGCGCAAGGCGGAATTAACGGAGCGGTAAATACCAAGGGTGAGGGTGACTCCCCATGGGTACACTTTGACGATACGGTATACGGCGGTGATTTCCTCGCGAACCAACCTCCTGTTAAAGCAATGTGCGAAGCAGCACCTGGCATCATTCACCTGATGGACCGTATGGGCGTAATGTTCAACCGGACACCGGAAGGTTTGCTTGATTTCCGTCGTTTCGGGGGAACGAAGCATCACCGTACAGCGTTTGCCGGAGCGACAACAGGACAACAATTGCTCTATGCATTAGACGAGCAGGTACGTCGCTGGGAAGCAGCGGGCCTGGTTACGAAATATGAGAACTGGGAGTTCCTGCAGGCGGTTTTGGATGATGAAGGCGTATGTCGCGGGATCGTGGCTCAGGATCTGAAAACGATGAAGGTACAGACTTTCCCGGCAGAAGCGGTTATTCTGGCGAGTGGTGGTCCGGGGATCATCTTCGGTAAAACGACCAACTCGGTCATTAACACAGGTACAGCGGCAAGTGCGGTGTATCAGCAAGGTGTAAATTACGCCAACGGGGAGTTCATTCAGATTCACCCGACAGCCATTCCAGGGGATGACAAGCTGCGTCTCATGTCTGAATCCGCGCGTGGTGAAGGTGGACGGATCTGGACGTACAAAGACGGAAAACCTTGGTACTTCCTTGAAGAAAAATATCCATCCTACGGTAACCTGGTTCCACGTGATATCGCAACTCGTGAAATCTTCAGCGTCTGTGTAGATATGGGTCTGGGTGTGAACGGCGAGAACATGGTTTATCTGGACCTGTCTCATAAAGATCCGAAGGAACTGGACGTTAAACTGGGCGGAATCATTGAGATCTATGAGAAGTTCATGGGCGATGACCCGCGTAAAATCCCAATGAAAATCTTCCCGGCAGTCCATTATTCCATGGGCGGCATGTGGGTAGATTACAACCAAATGACTAACATTCCAGGGCTGTTCGCAGCTGGTGAATGTGAATATCAATACCATGGTGCGAACCGTCTGGGTGCAAACTCATTGGTATCTGCGATCTATGGTGGTATGGTGGCTGGACCAAAAGCGGCTGAATATATCAAAGGACTCAAAAAGTCGTCCGCAGATATCCCTTCTTCCGTATTTGAGAAACACACCAAACAACAAAGCGACAAATACGAAGGCATCTTGAAAATGCAGGGCACGGAAAATGCCTATGTCATTCATAAAGAGCTTGGCGAGTGGATGACAGCCAACATGACGGTTGTGCGCTACAACGACAAGCTTGAAGCCACGATTGGCAAGATCAAGGAATTGAAAGAGCGTTATGGCAAAATCAACATGTACGATAGCTCTGGTTGGAACAATCCAGGCGCGGCGTTCACTCGCCAACTGTGGAACATGATTGAACTGGCAGAAGCAATGACGCTCGGCGCTCTGCTCCGTAACGAAAGCCGTGGCGCGCATTACAAACCGGAATTCACGGAACGTAATGACGAAGAGTTCCTGAAAACAACTATCGCAAGCTGGTCGAAGGAAGGCCCAAAAATCTCATACGAGCCAGTAGACGTATCCTTGATCCCACCACGTATCCGGGACTACTCCAAGGATTAAGAAGTACCACACTATTCATGTAATGAATAGTTAAACAACTGAACGGAGAGGCAGGAGAACTTTGGAGAAGCAGAGCTTCTTCAAAGTTACTGCCATCAACGTGATGGAGTGAAGGTTCTCAGCAAAGGTACTCTGTGTGCACAAAGCAGCAGAGGAAGCCAAAATACCTGTTCATAAGCAAGCAACGCATTGTCAAAGCTTGCATATCTAACATTACCGCAATCCAGCATGAATGGAGTGCAGTTTCCAGCAAAGTGACCCAGTGCACGACGTAGCGGAGGAAGCGGAAATGCCCAGAAGAAGCGAAGCGCTCGCCTTTATCACCGGATTTTAACCCTGGAAAGGGTTGATCAAAAAAATCCGGGGATAACAGCGATAAGAGGGGCATTCCGCTGACGAAGCGTCTCCCGTGCACCAAACATTTTGCGCATCAGCAATACAATCATCGTCACCAAAGGAGGGGACAACGATATGGCGGAACAAGCTACAGCCAACAAAACCGTCAAGTTTATCATCACCCGTCAGGATAGCCCGGAGTCATCTTCGTACAACGAAGAATTTGAGCTTCCGTACCGTCCCAACATGAATGTGATCAGCGCCCTGATGGAGATTCAGCGGAACCCCGTCAATACAGATGGCAAATCCATTGCTCCCGTGTGCTGGGATTCCAACTGTCTCGAAGAAGTCTGTGGTGCCTGCTCCATGGTCATCAACGGCAAGCCACGTCAAGCGTGTGCAGCCCTGATCGACAAGCTCGAACAGCCTGTTCGTATCGAACCGATGAAGACATTCCCGGTGGTTCGTGACCTGGTCATCGACCGTAGCCGGATGTTTAGCGCCCTGAAACGCGTAAAAGCATGGATTCCGATCGATGGTACCTATGACCTCGGTCCAGGTCCACGGATGCCTGAGAAGAAGCGTCAGTGGGCATATGAGCTGTCCAAATGCATGACATGTGGTGTATGTCTGGAAGCATGCCCGAACGTCAATGAGAAAACAGACTTTATCGGTCCAGCAGCACTGTCCCAAGTGCGCCTGTTCAACGCTCACCCAACAGGGGAGATGAACGCCGACGATCGCCTGGAAGCATTGATGGAAGATGGAGGCATCGAGGGCTGTGGTAACTCACAGAACTGTGTGCAATCCTGTCCAAAAGGCATTCCATTGACAACCTCCATTGCCGAAATGAACAAACAAACGACCAAGCATATGTTCAAACGTTGGTTGGGTGTTTAATCTCGTCATAACATGTGTAGAAGTGTAATCTGCAACTTAGAAGAAGTCGTGATCCCGTGCAGCAACATGCCGGAGATCCCGGCTTCTTTTTGTGATGAAGCAGAGGAACCGTGCTATCCATGCAGAATATGGTATACTAAGGGGATGGATTAAGAGCGTAGAAGGAGGGGGAGATATGGCAGAGACACCGCGTCAGGGTAGCAACAACTCGCCGTCCCAGCGCTCGCACAAAGCACCAGGTGCAGAAGAGTCTGTGTTTCCTGGAGAGGAAAAGGATCATGATCCCTCTCGCCGCAGTTTCTTATTGCGCATGGTTTTGATGACAGCGGGTGCCAGTTTGCTCACAGGAGGTTATGCCTGGCTTTGGGAGCCGCGTCGTCTGGAAATCAAGCAAGTAGAGCTGAAACTTGCAAAGTTTCCAAAGGCATTTGACGGTTTGCGTATAGTTCAGTTCAGCGATGCCCATCTTGGTTTTCATACCGGGGTGAAAGAGATGAAGAAGCTGGCAGCAACGATAGAGGAGCAGCAACCGGAATTGATTTGTTTTACCGGAGACATCGTCGAGAGGGAAGCAGAGCCGATGCGTGAATGTATTCCGGTACTCGCCTCCATGCAAGCGAAGTATGGCAAATTTGCTGTTTTGGGGAATCATGATTATCGGGGTGGACAGCAGAATGAAGTGACAACCATGTTCCGTGAAGCCGGATTTACTTTGTTACGGAACGAACATGTGGTGATTGAACAAGAGGGCGAACGTCTGGCCATAACTGGTCTGGATGACGCACTTACAGGCAGGCCTGATCCTGCCCAAGCCATCAAGGGATTGGATCATGATGTGTGGAAATTGTTACTTATGCATGAACCGGATTATGCCGACATTGCCACTCCCTATGGTTTCGGATTACAGCTTTCCGGTCATAGCCATGGTGGACAGGTACGTTTTCCCTGGGTCGGGGCACTGACAACTCCGCGAGGTTCACACAAGTATGTTCAAGGGTTGTATTACACGGATGTCCAGGGGGTATATTATACCACCCAGACACAGATGCCCGTGTATGTGAATCGTGGTTTTGGCATGACTCAACTGCCCATTCGTTTTCTGTGCAGACCAGAATTAACGGTTTTTGAGCTTAAAGGATCAACCACATAAAAGAATAGAAGATGAATGTAAAACATAAAGGATTCAACATGAATGGAGGTTATCCAGATGGAACGAATTGCGATTGTATCCGACATTCATGGCAACATGACTGCCTGGGAAGCAGTGTTAGAAGATATCCGAAGTCGTAGCGTGGAGCGAATCTTTTGTCTTGGTGACCTCGTGGGCAAGGGACCAGAACCGGTACAGGTTGTGGATCAGGTGAGAGCGACGTGCGAACTTGTCATCCGTGGCAATTGGGATGAACTGGTTGCGGTTAACCAGGACAACGAGAATTTCACGTGGCAAGCAGAACGGCTAGGTGAGGAACGATTGGCGTACTTGGCGAGCCTACCCTTCAGTCATCAATTCCAACTGAGCGGTCGCACCATCCGTCTGGTCCATGCTTCACCTCAAAGTGTGTATCATCGTGTGCAGCCGTGGGATGCGATGGAAAAGAGGTTGGCCATGTTTGATCCTCCGGCTGATGAGCCTGAGCAAGGTGTTGCAGATGTTGTAGGTTATGGGGATGTGCATAACGCATACTTGCAGTATATGAACGGGAAGTTATTGTTTAATGTAGGCAGTGTTGGTAATCCACTCGATCTTCCCCAGGCTTCCTACTGTATTCTGGAAGGTGAAGACAGCAGCGATAACAATACCCCGTTTAATGTTCAATTTGTGCGGGTGCCTTATGATATTGAGCAAGAAGTACAGGTTGCACAGTCGGCGAATGTTCCTGCATTGGATTTCTATATTCGTGAGATTCGTACAGGTATCTATCGCGGGTTGCAGGAATAGTCAGCATCTGGGCTCTTTAGCGTCAGGAATTGAATGATCCAATATATTAATACTAAAATGCGAATACTAAAGTTCGTGGATCAGTTCAAATGGTATTACGCCGGATCATCTTCAGAGCATGCTTGTCTTACCGGACTCAAGCCCGTTAGGCAAAAGGAGCGATTGTCATGCTTACCCGAAAAATGCTGGTTCACGGTCTACCGGCTTTGTGGACAGAGCGTCTTGTCTTGCGATCATTGCGTCAAAGTGATTACAGCACTTTAGCGGAGCTCTTTTCCGATCCTCAAGTCATCCGATATGTGAATAGGGGGAGCCAGCCCACGCCAATCAGGGCGAGACGTTTATTGAACCAGATACGGAGCAGCAGCGCCAAGCTGGATTCGTTACATTATGGGATCTGCTGGAGAGGTAAAGAACAGGTCATCGGGATCACGTCATTCCAGCACTGGAACGATCAGAATGGTACCGCACAGATTGGTTACATCCTGAACAGGTCCTGTTGAGGCATGGGTGTGGCTACCGAGGCGGTACAGCGGCTGCTGCAGTTTGGATTTGACGATCTTCATCTGGGTAGGGTGGAAGCACGTTGTTATGAGGCCAATGTATCTTCAGAACGGGTGTTAAACAAAATAGGGATGTCCTATGAGCGGAGTCTACCCTCATTTGAACTGCATGATGAGGATGAAGAGGCATCAGAATCCCTGATGGATGTCAAAGTGTACAGTATGAACCGGGAACAATACATCAGTCCTCTTCAGGAAAAAGACCTGAAAACGCTGGTATCTGACAAGCCGCAATAACATAGAGTAAGAGTAGTGAAATGTGTATGAATGGAACTACAATCATTTGTTACACAATTGAAATATAGCTGCAATTGAATTCTAACAGACAAGGGGTAAACTTATCTCATGACCCCCTTTTTGATAATAGATAATGTTGTTGGGACCCGCGAGAGCGGGTTCATTTTTTTTGAATTTTTACACAGTCACTCCGATGACAGAACAACCCTCCGATCGCTGTATAATTATATTTCCCTTATATAGGCCAACACAAAGCCCCCCCACTGCGCTTGTTCACGCTGTGGGGGTTTCTCTGTGGTTCTATATTTTTTACAGTGGTACAACCTGCATCTGTTTCTGCTTGAAGTACACCCAGTCGGTGAATCCGATCTCCAGCAGACGTGTACGAACGTCATCCAGCTCGTCTGCAACCCGCTGCGGTTTATGAGCGTCCGATCCAAATGTCACCTTCACCCCATAATGATGGGCGCGTTCCAGAATGGCATCTGAGGGATACCAGCCACCGCTGAGTTTGGTTTTGCCAGATGTGTTAATTTCGATCGCTACGTTGGATTCTGCAATAACCTGCAACGTTTCATCAATGGCCTGATCAGCGATGATTTCCGAGAAGGGTGGATAGTTTCCTTTCATCGCATCAATATGTCCTAGGATCTGGAACATACCGCTGTGGGCCGATTGCCGGATCAATGAATAATAGCTTTCTTTTACTTCAACTTTGCGAGCATTGCTTAGTCCATTCCACCGGGTTTTGTTGAAGATGCTCACATCCTCGGTTTGATGAACAGAACCAATAATATAGTCAAAAGGATACTGCCCCAGCGTGGTACGATACAAATCCGCATGAGCAGGGAAGTAGTCGGATTCAATGCCGAGCAGCACATCGATTTTACCAGCGTATTCTTCTTTCAAAGCAAGGACTTCTTTCACATAATGCTGCAATTCAGACTTGCCCATTGCGATCCGTGGGAATGCCTGCTCAAGCTCACTGCCAAAGTATGGCGTATGATCCGAGATACCGATAGCCTGAAGTCCTGCCTTAATACCTGCCTCTATATAATCGCGGATGTTGCCGTCTGCGTGACCACAACGAAAATGATGTGTATGAAGATCAAATTTCATATGGAATCCTTCCTTTCTCATGGCTCATTGTCATTCTGAACTGATGAATTGGGTTTCCGGCATACCTTTGAGGTCACTTATGAATTGTTGCATCGCTGAGTTAAGGTATCGACTGGACTTATAGATGACACCAACAGGGTGACTGACCTCCAGCTCACTTAAGGGTATCATTCGCAATGTACCTTGACGCAACTCATGCGCAACAGATTGTTTGGAGATGACAGCTGCTCCGAGATCAATCTCGACCATCCGTTTCACTTCTTCGCTGCTCGACAACTCCATTACAATATTGGGTTCAATATTATGTTTCTTGAAGATCGTTTCTGTAAACCTTCGTCCTACTGTATCAGGGGACAGCAGAATCAATGGTGTACTCCGGAGCACATCCACTGCAGCATGTTTTTTCTTTGCCAGCGGATGGGAAGGAGATACGACGAGTTCAAATGTGTCATAGTACAACACAGATGTATTCAGGTTGGGATTACGCTCCGTGAGATAACCGATACCAATATCAACCAGACCATTTTCGACCTGGGTATAGATCTGTGATGAAGGAAGGGATTGGATACTGGTTTTGATCAGAGGGAATTGATCTTGAAAATAGGATAACACCCTTGGCAAGATCTGAATAGCAATGGAAGTTGTTGTGCCTAACACGATGCGTCCCTGAGGGGTTTCATCGAGATCGGACAATTTTTGTTTCAACTCATCAACGATGTCGAGCATCCGTTCAGCGTGCTCCAGAAATACCTGTCCACGGTCTGTCAGGGTAACGGGTTGGTTACGATCCACAAGAACGGTGCTGAATTCGTCCTCCAGACTTTTGATCTGGGCCGAGACGGCAGGCTGAGTCAGGTTCAGAAGTTCACCCGCTTTGCGGAAGCTCATCGTTTTGGAAATGGTAATTAGTGTCTCCAGTTGGCTTATGTTCATAGGTGACCTCCTTGCAGTCAAATATCTTGATTATGTAGGTGCGATGTAATCCCGTAACTGGTTATTGTTCCGTTATCTTAAATTATAGGTGATTCAAGACAGCAGAGCAATGAAGGTAATTATCAGGATCAAAAGTAGTTCAAGAGACTGTGAAAAAAACGCGAATACAAGAATTTGATTTTTTTAACAGTTGTGAGAAGCAGTAATAAAGTCCTAAATGCCTTTTGCCACGCACAATGAACGAAAAGCTTTCTTCAAAAGAAGTAAAAAGCTCTGTTTATTCGCTAGAATCAGCTATAAACATTTGCCCCACGGATGACGATAAATTATAGTACACATGGTTTAACGAATTCTTAATGAATTCTTGTACGTGATAAAGTATAATAAATTTAATGAATATGGGACTTTTGGTGTGTGACCAATAACCCAGTGTGAGGGGGACATAGACAGTGAAAGCGGAAGTGATTAATCCTTTCCTGGAATCGGCACGGAACGTATTCGAACAGCTCATCCAGGTTTCGCCTTCCACCGGGAGTCTTGGCGTGAAGAATGTAGAGTACATTGCAGACCATGTCTGGATCGTGATCGGAATGACCGGACAACTTAGCGGAAACATTGTATTTGGAATACAAGAATCGGTTGCGTTGAAAATTGTATCTGCCATGATGGGCGGATTCGTCATTACGGAAATGGATGAAATGAGTAAAAGTGCTATTTCCGAGCTTGGCAACATGATTAGCGGTAATGCCAGTACAATCTTGTCCAACCAGGGTGTTATCGTCGATATTACACCTCCTCAAGTGATGAATTCTGAATATCTGACTTCCTTCAGTGCAACGAAAGCACTGAGCATTCCTTTGCTGATGGACGGTATTGGTGAGATGGATATTCAGGTTATGATCTCGTAGAATAGAACCATACGCCTTGAAGGGCAATATGTGTTCAATACGGGAGGACATCGGGTATGCTGAAAGATCAGGTTGTTTTTATCACAGGTGCATCGAGTGGTATCGGTGCGCTGTGTGCGCAGATGCTGATAGAAGAAGGAGCCATCCCGATTCTGGCTGCCCGTTCGCGGGACAAGCTGGAAGAGATTGGTGCCTCGCTGAAAGGGCAGCATGAATTACTCACGCTTGATGTTACAGATAGTGAGCAGGTTCAGGCAGCTGTGGATGCGATATTGCATAAATACGGACGAATCGATATTTTGCTGAACAACGCAGGTTACGGGAAATTCGCAGCGATGACGGATATGTCTGTGCAGGAATTCGATGAGATGATGGACGTTAATTACATGGGCATTGTCCGCTGCACCAAAGCAGTGCTTCCACAAATGCTGGAACGTGGCAAAGGTCAGATTGTGAACGTGGCCTCCATGGCTGGCAAAATTGGTACAGCCAAATCCGCCTCATATACGGCTACGAAACATGCCGTACTCGGATTCAGTAATGCGCTGCGTCAAGAGCTGCGTAAGACCGGAGTTACGGTTACAACGATTAATCCTGGTCCGATTGATACACCATTTTTTCAACGGGCTGATCCATCCGGCAATTATGTGAACAATGTACGCTGGATGATGTTGAAACCTCAAGACGTTGCCGGTCATATCATTCGGGCGATGAAGAAACGCAAGGAAGAAGTGAATCTGCCAAGACTTGCTTCTGCTGGCATATGGCTGTACCAGCTATTTCCTCGTCTTGCAGATCGATTGTCGCACGGTGTAATGAATCAGAAGTAAATGTGATACGAGGCATCATATACGGAATGAGAGAAAGGCTCCGCCGAGGGGCTTTTCTTTTTTTTGGCGTGTATACATACAATTCTGGAATAAGATTTGGTACACGGGCTTTTTTCGCATATAATGAAAGGTAATGTGATGACAGGCTTCGGTTTTATATCCGTACAAGCAAGGCTAGCATCAAAATGAATAAATTAAAAGGATGGACATACATGACGAATCAAACATTTGCTTCAATTGGCGTGGAACAGGATCTGGAGGCCGTTTTGGCGAAACATGGCATTAACGAACCTTCACCTGTACAGGCTCAGACGATCCCGGTTATTTTGGAAGGCCGGGATGTTGTATCCAAATCCCAGACGGGAACAGGGAAAACGCTGGCATATCTGCTGCCACTGTTACAATCCATCAAAATGGATATCAAAGGTACGCAGAAACTCATTATTGCACCTACACAAGAGCTGGCGATGCAAATTGTACGTGAAGCGCAGCGTTATGCGGAAGAACGTAAGATCGGCGTATTGGGTCTGATTGGTGGCGCAGCGGCTAAACGTCAGATCGAGAAGCTGCGTGAGCATCCACAATTGGTTGTGGGTACACCGGGACGACTGAAGGAATTGATTACACTCAAAAAACTGAAAATGCACAACGTCTCTACCATTGTCATTGATGAAGCGGATCAGGTATTCCAGCTTGGCGGCGTAAGTGACGTGAACTTTGTACTTAAGAGCGCATTGCGGGACCGTCAGCTGATCTTCCTGTCAGCAACTATTGATGAGCATACGGCTGGACTCGCAAAGCGTGAGATGAAAGAGCCTGTTCAGATTGGGATTGAACCGGATCGAGCTACGGCTGCGGGCCTTGAGCATTATTATTTTGTAGAAGAGAACCGTAACAAAATTGACATGCTGCGTCGTCTGGTTAGACAGTACAATCCGGATCGGGCAATCGTATTTGTGAATGCAACCGAAGATATTGGTGAAGTTGAAGCAAAAATGAATCACCTGGGCTTGTCTGCTGCTGCGCTGTATGGGGATGCTGACAAAGTGACCCGCAGTAACGTATTGTCTGCCTTCCGTAATGGCAAACTCCAATTGCTGATCGCCAGCGAAGTCGCTGCCAGAGGTCTGGATATCGAAGGCTTGCCAATGGTCATTAACTATGACCCTGCCTTTGACTCGGAGCACTATGTTCACCGTGCAGGTCGTACAGGCCGGATGGGACGCTCGGGTATCGTTTTGTCCATTGTGGATGAAACACAGATCTTTATTATGCGTAAATTCGCACGCGAACTCGGAATTGAACTGTCAGAACGTGTACTCTTTGGTGGTAAAGTACTGGAGGCTGATCCGCGTCCGGACACGCGGCCTGAGGGACATTCGTTCTCCAGAAAACCAGGGCAATCCAGAGATCGCAAACCAGGTCAGGGCAATCGTAATGGGGGAACCAGAGCTACAATCTCCAGTTCGCGTCCAGCGGGTAGCAAACCAACGGGCAATACAGGCCGCTCGGAGCGCGACCAGGATCGTAAAAACAAAGGAGCACCCAAGTGGAGTAAAGATAAAACGCCACGCTCCGAAGAATAGAATCTGACGAAAGGGGTGCAGGGATAGATGAAAAACGTTCAATCGCCTGTTCTGCAAATCAGCGGGTTAAGCGGAGGTTATAGTGCCAAACGGCCGGTCCTTCACGGCATCGATCTGGAAGTTGGACGTGGAGAGATGGTCGGTCTAATCGGCTTAAACGGTGCTGGCAAAAGTACAACCATGAAACATATCCTCGGCTTGATGACACCTCAACAGGGCGAAGTGCGAGTGATGGGCAAGAAGCGGGACGAGGATGCGCAGATCTACCAATCGGCTATGGCATTTGTACCGGAATCACCCGAACTGTATGATGAGATGACGGTGATGGAGCATCTGGAGTTTACGGCAAGAGCGTACAATGTGTCGGAGGCTGATTTCAAGCAACGTACGGAAAAACTGCTGGAACTGTTCCGTATGAATGAGAAAAGTACAAGTCTGTCGACTCACCTGTCCAAGGGGATGAGGCAAAAGGTCATGATCATGTGTGCTTTTGTGGCCGGACCACCACTGTACATCATTGATGAGCCTTTCCTGGGACTGGACCCGCTCGGTATTCGCTCTTTGCTTGATTTTATGCTGGAGATGAAAGCTTCGGGATCATCCATCCTGCTCAGTTCACACATTCTGTCCACGATTGAAAATTACTGTGACCGTTTTATCGTTCTGCACCGTGGGCAGGTTATTGCTCAAGGGACGCTGAATGAACTGCGCGCCCAATTCGGGGAATCGGATGCCACGCTGGAGCACATGTTCTATTCCCTCGTACAAGGCAGGGATTGAGCATGGATCTCAAGCTGCTATGGAAGCAAAGACGCGCAGGATTCTGGAACGGAATTCTTCCTTATCTGGGTTATGTGATCCAGAGCGGTGTAGCTATGGTCTTTTTATTTCTCGTCATTGCGTTCTCCGCCTGGTATACATCGTTTGTTCAGAACATTCCGGCGGAATTTCCGATTCGCTGGATTGCATTGCTGCTGCTGGCACCACTGGTGCTGTTTAGCAGTTATCGTACATATCTGCTTCCGGCAGATATTGTGTTCCTGCGACCACAGGAATACCGGATGCAGGAATATTTGAAGAACAGCTTTGCCCGTGGCATTATCTATAAAAGTCTGGGCCTGTTACTTGTGTTTGTTACATTGTGGCCGCTCTATGTCAGAGCAGATCTGGATGCACGCCCATTTGGCTGGTTCATCGTATTCCTGCTGCTGTGGAAAGGGCTGTCCAGTTATGGAGCATGGCAAGAGCTAAGAATGGTTCAGGTCGGCGCGACAAGAGGATACCGTCTCTTGCGATGGGCACTGGCTGTGCTGGCGGTTGGCGCCTGGTTATGGCAACCACCGCAGCGAAGCGTATGGTTCCTGTCGTTACTGGCTGTTGTATACATCGTCGCCTTGCGTATACCAGTGAAACATCGGGTAGCGTGGGAACGACTGATTCAGGTGGAGCAGGGGCAGGCTGGCAGAGTCATGCGGACGCTCGGCTGGTTTGTGGATGTGCCTTCATCCGGACAGAAAGTAAGTTCTCGACGCTGGCTTAGCAAATGGGGGAACGCTCTTCCCTGGAATGCGGGGAAAGCTTACCGTTACCTGATAACCAAAACGTTTATTCGAACCGAAGTGTTCTCAATCGTGTTACGGCTAAATGTACTTGGCATGTTACTATCCTGGTGGACAGCAGGCAGCTACTTTGGTGTAGGCGTGTATCTGTTCTTCCTGTTGCTTGCAGGTGTTCAGTTAGGTGCGCTACGTCGCAGTCATAGTGAATCGTTCTGGATCATGATCTATCCGATCTCGGGTGAGAGTCGTCGTTCTCAGGTGTTGGGATTCATATTCCATCTACATGCACTGGCTGCATTGCTCATGTGGTTGCCTATGCTGGCTGCCGGAACAAGTGGACTGAATGTCACCGGAGTAGCACTTATTTTGGGTATACTGGTGATTGTGATCATGCGGCGTTCGCAAGGCAACAAATGGTTGAAGGAAGAAGAAGACGAGTAAACAATCGATCGAACCTACGTACTTCTCGCCAGCCCAGATGTTGGTTCGAGTTGGACGGTGATCATTATTATACAAACAACAAAGACGGGTATTCCGAGCTGTGTCCCGGAATACCCGTCTTCATGTTGTACTCAGATCACTTGGTTCCCGCGCATGTCTGTGTATTTAGTACTAACAGAGGAATGATTTAGTGATAATGACGAGCAAGATGAACAGAACGAGAATGGCACCTGTGTTCGTAAAACCTCCGTAACCGCCGCATCCATAACCGCTTCTTGTATCTTCAACTCCAGACATGGTCATTCCCCTTTCGAGTGGTTTGTTTGGCACGCCCTTGCGTACATCGTATATTATGTGCAATGGGTTTAGGCTGATTGGGCCGATGCCTGGTAAAGCCAGAAATTAAAGCTTTTGGGCAGCTGTCCGAGTGAGGTAGTGATATCTGGCAAATTGTAAACACCAAAAGAACCCTTTGTATATCTGGAGACTTGCAACGTCACCGGTATACAAAGGGTTCTTATATCATTCAGGGCACAGACATGATCCTGTTTCCCCTGAGCTACTGAGATTGTTGTAACTTTGTTGCGATATTTTAACTAAGTCGTCCGCAGATCCTGAACTCCACGATAGATGGTTTCATACAGATCTTCCAATCCGGATTCTTCAATACAGGAGAAGGCGATTCGCAGATCCGATTCACCCAGCGCGATTGTACCCACACCATATTTGTGCAGCAAATGGCTTCGAAGTTCTTCAGCGCCAACTTCTTTCAGCTTCAGGCACATGAAGTAACCGGAGTTGAACGGATAATAGTCCCATGCATCTTCATACTTGCCGCTATCGAGAATGGCTTTTACCTTATTGGCGCGGCCTTTCATAATCTCGAACTTCTCCTGTTTCTGTGCTTCAAATTCCGGTGCTTTGAGCGCATCCAGTACAAAAGTCTGGGAAGGATGCGGGCCACTGGAGATCGTTGCCCGGATAATACCAAGTGTTTTTTGTTCCAATGCATGCAGAACGGCTGCATCTTCATGGGCATACGTAATGAATCCAACGCGGAAGCCCCATACGAACTCCTCCTTGGTTGCACCATCCACTTTTACAGTCAACACACGTGGATGAATGTTGGCAAGTTTGCCAAACAGGGACTCATGAATGGAATCTTCGAAGAACAGCCCGAAGTACGCATCATCTGTTACAGCAACCACGTTAACGCCGGCTTCAGCTGCCTGACGAATCGTGTTCACAATAGCATCTGCTTCTTCGGCTCCAGGCGTATAACCTGTAGGGTTATTCGGGAAGTTGAGCAGAACAATCGCTTTACCTTTGTCCTTTTGATCCAGCAAAGCCTGAAGCAGACCATCACTGTTGAAGTTCAACTGATCATCGAACAGGGGATAGTGAACCAACTGGCCATGACGACGAATTCCGAAGGTCAGCTCGTAATTTTCCCAGTTTTTATCCGGATATATGACAGCGTCCCCTTCATCGGCGAACAGGTCGGCTACGATACTTAGTCCATGGGTTAATGCATTGGTTACAATCGGATTGCCAAACGTTTTGCCTTCCAGAGAAGGTGTTTCCTTCAGCATCTTGTCTCTCCAGACGGTCCGCAATTCAGGTTTGCCTGCAGGAGGAGCGTAAGGATACAGATCCTTTGGCTGGAATGCAGACAGCTTCTCCTGAATAACCTGAAGATGCATCGGCACACCACCCTCCAGGGCGATACCAATCGTGGCATTATGGGTCTTGGCCAAGCTTGCTGCTTCAGCAGATTGACTCAAAATCCCCTCTTTAGGAAAATAAATTTCTTTGCCAAGCTGTGACAGCATGGAGTAGACGTGACTGCTGCCTGTCTGAATACTTTCGTTCAACTGTTCAGCCAGTGGATTCATTCTTTTCATCCTTCCAAGTCTTTGTGATTCAACTGCCTAACATTATATCACCTTGACATGCCCCCGTCACGGAAATTACGCAACATGACAGTTATATCGCTTTACCGCGTTGTTGCAGAGGGTTTATTGCTGATGAAATGGACAGTATTTCCGCATCATTGCTGCGGTTTCGGCATCTCGTCCCTCATTGCGCTGTTCCAGTTCACCACGGACATGATCCAAGCGATCGATAGACCAATTTTGTCCAAATTTAAACTTGGCGCTGATTCGTTCTGGGACGATTCTCACAACAGCTACAGCTTTGAGGTTTCCTGTGTAACGCGAGTCAGTAGCGTCAATGGGTACATATCCGCCTTGCGGCTGGAGTTTCTCCATGAATCGTTGCAATACCTTACCTTTGATATTGAGATCCTTAACCGATTCAGCCTGACCGAAGGCCATGACACTTTTGAAGAAAGAAGTCGCCGGACAAGCAAGCTCAGGATCACTGAAATAGGATGGAATCAGGGAGAACTCTTCAGCTACCGTGAAACTGACGGACGAATCCTGTTTAATCTGTTTCATCTTCTCGCCAGCCAGACTGCCGTGGAAATAAAAGCAACCGTCCATATAGACAAAATTCAGTGGTGTAACCCGTGGTTGTCCGTCCGGACTGACTGTTCCCAGAAAACCGAAGGAGCACTGATCCAGAAATGCGGTAATTTCCTGTTCTTCATCTACTGTGAATTCTTTCCGTCTCATGTGTATTCCCCCATCATTGAAATGTATAATAAAGCGCCATATCTTATGGATAACAATAGTTCATACATTGACAATGAAATAGATCCAATTTACATTCACTTTAGTAGGCCAATTAGTCGGGGATCACAGATGAAGACAAATGAAGAGAGGTGCATGATGGAATTGTGGCTGCCCATGGATACCTATGAGCTTCAGCATCGATACAAGTATGAGGCATTGTACCATGCGTTACGTGATGCCATTCATGCAGGCACATTGGTGGGAGGCACGCGGCTTCCTTCCACCCGTGAGTTGGCAAAGCAGTATGAGATGTCACGTGGTTCGGTAGCTCAGGTATACGACATGCTGCTTGCGGATGGTTATGTTCATGCACATCGGGGGAGAGGTACATTTGTAACCGAAACATTATCCACACAGGAAAATGAAAAACAGGAAGCCGTTCTCAAGTTGTCTCCCTGGGGTGAACGAGTGCAGATGTTGAATACGCAACATGAAGTCTTGCGAACTCAGATGTCTTCACCGAAGCCGTCTGTCATTAATTTTCAAATGCAGCGCATGCCTGCAGAACATTTTCCGCTAGGGGAGTGGAAGAGTGCACTCGCTGCAGTTCATCGCAGTGGTTGGCGAGAATCTAGTGGTGTAGCTGGTGATCCGGAGCTGCGTGAGGCCATCGCCTCCCATCTCAGATGGACACGTGGTATCCAGGCTGAACCCTCTCAGATTGTATTGTTCAGTGGTTCAATGCAAGGCATCACCTTGCTTTCTCAATTGCTGATTACGGAGAATACAGCAGTTGTATTGGAGAATCCGGGGTATCCGGGCATCGGCCATGCCGTCAAGTCCTTTGGGGGATATATCATCCCTGCAGAGGTGGATGCCGCAGGCATTATTCCTCAGCCTTGGGAGGCACAGACGTTATTTGTCACCCCTACCCGGCAGTTTCCAACAGGGGCCGTATTGGGGCTGGATAGAAGACGTACCTTGCTTGCGTGGGCCTCAAAGCGGAATGCGGTCATCATCGAAGATGATTATGACAGTGAATTTCGATGGGGCGGAAGACCCATTGAACCCCTCAAAGTGCTTGATCGTGAACAGCGCGTCATCTATGTCGGTTCATTCTCACAAACGATGGTTGCTTCGTTCCGACTTGGCTATGCCGTACTGCCACCTAGTCTGGTAGAACCTCTCCTTGCCGCCAAGGCGCTGTATGAACCGGTACCTCCGGCGCTGTTAGAGCAGCGCGCACTGGCAAAATTTATGTCCAGAGGTGGTTACCTGAGGCACTTACGGCGGTTAACCCGGTTATACGGGGAACGGCATGATTTTTTTGTCCGAGAGATGGAACTACAGTTGCCGGAAGCATTCGATATGCAGCTTGGTGATGCAGGACTGCATATCTATGCTACCTGGAATGGCGATGTGGACAGTTATCATCGATTTAAAAAGCTTGCTCAGGAGGATGGGATACTGTTTCGTGATGCAGAGCGATATCGGCTGACTCCAGCTCATCCGGCGGTCTGTTTTGGCTTTGCACATCTGGAGAAAGAAGAGATAGCGGAGGGTATACGACGAATGCGGTTAGCCTGGGAGAAGTGCACATTTTCGTTTCGGTGAATTCCGCTGTATAATGGGATAAGACATTTCGCTCCTGTCGGAGAAGAGATTATATATGAGCAAGTTGTATTGAATGATGCAAGATACTGAAATACATATGGCCTGGATTGAAGAAGTGAGATTCAGATCAGAAGGATGCCATATGCAGAGAGATTAACTATCAAGGGGGAGTGGCGACATGCTGCAGGCATCGCCGTCATCATTTGTTATTTTGCCCGCTGTCGCCAAAATTGTCTGTGAACCGGGCTGGAAGTGGCAGAAACGGGAAAAACCGATGCAAAACTATGATTTATTTTATGTATGGAGTGGTGAAGGAACGCTTGTACTGAATGACCAGTCGTATGAAGTTGGCAAGGGTAGTTGTTTTTTGTTCAGGCCAGGAGATCATCCTACTGCAACACATAATAAGCAAAAACCGTTGGTACTTACGTATATTCATTTTGATGTGGACGTGCCTGTTGCTGACGTTCCCCAGTCTTATCGCGAGGTACAGGAAACGGTGGAGTTTGAGCATTTGCTGGCACGTTATGTAAGACTGTTCTTATCGGATGTGTACGGACGTGATGAAGAGAGCCGATTGATTCTGAAGCAATTGATGATTCATTTGCTGCGCGCCGATACGGAAGAACCTGTGGAGAAAAAGGTAAGCAACCAGTTGTCCGATGTGATCCAGGAGGTCGCCAATTATGTGCGTCAGCATCCGGGAATTACGCATCGGGTGGAAGATCTGGCTGCCCGGGCTGGCTTATCGCCTCGATACTTCTCAATCAAGTTCAAGGAACTGGTTGGATCATCGGTGCAATCGTATATTATTCGCATGCGTATTGAACGGGCGGAACATCTGCTGGTGCATACCGGCATGAATGTGACCGAAGTGGCGGATGCTCTGGGGTACCGGGATATTTTCTTCTTCAGTCGTCAGTTCAAGCAGTATACCGGCAAAAGCCCGTCCGAGATTCGTTAAAATTCTGATGGGAAGAACATGACAACGTTTCATGTCTGGAACGTAAGGGTAATCATCTAGCATTCCAGATGACCAAAAGGGGGAACTTGTGATGAACGGAAAACGTCGGGTCCGCAACCGGGGATGCTCTACGAAGGGATGTAATATTTTCCGGAACCGTCTGCGTCGCTTCAAACCGGCAGAGGACTTGCAAGATGTGTGGTTTTGAGGAGAACTCAGCAGACCAATAACGACGGAGCGAAGCTTCGTATTGCATGTATACATGGATGAATATGAAGGCATAAAGAGGATGGCACAATACCTGGTTACAGGTGCTGCGCCATCCTCTTTATTTGCATATGGACCAACTAGTTCTTTGGTTTTAAACGACCAAGCAATGCACCCATTTTGACCGAATCACCTGGCTGTAAGCCTGGTTTCGGTTCGAATGTACCACTCTGCGTCAGCAGAACAACGGTGGAACCGAATTCAAAATAGGCCAGATCATCGCCTTGTGCCCAGGTACTTGTGTCCGTATCAGCATATTGTATGCTACTCACGTTCATCGCACCTACTTTGACAACCGCCACTTCACCGTAATCATGTGCGATATACGTAATGAGCCGTTCGTTACGACTAAGCACGGATCTCATATGGGTCAGGCCAAAATCATTCACGGGATAAACTTTGCCCTTGATGTGTTCGCTCTCTATTTTGCGGCCGCTGACAGGTGCATGAATGCGGTGATAGTCGCGAGGGCTGAGATAGAGGACGAACCCGTACCCGTGCTTGTACTTCTCCAGATGGGGAGAATGGTTTAATAATTCAGCAAGTGTATAATTTTGTCCCTTAACATTCAGGAGTGTCCCTGCAGATATTGGACCGGCTGCCGTAATCTTGGCATCTACCGGGCTGATCAGTGCATGCTCTGAAAGTTCCAACGGGCGCATGCCCGGCTTTAATTTGCGGGTAAAGAAATCGTTCAGTGAACGGTATTCCTTCCAGTCTTTCTCGGCCTCCTGAACAGGGATGTCGTAGGTCCGGACAAAATAAGGGATAAATGCCTTACTTCCCCGGCTTTTGGAGAAGGCTCCCACGGTCCGGGAGATCCATTTGCGCGAAGAAAGCTCGGTCATTAATCGCAACAGCGTTTTTGCCATGAATATCCCCCTTAGGGTTAATGCGAACTTCAAGGCCGGCAAGACCGGCCGTTCTGCATAATATTGACACAGAATGCACACGAAATCAATATGATCTCCTATCGTATGTCTGCGGTTGTCTCGGAATTCTCGAATTCTGTTCCAGTAGAAGTCGGCCATAGGCCATCGGTTTACTGTACGTTGCCTTCCAGTGTTCCGACATTCCCGCCTTGCGAAAACCGTAACGCTGATCCCGTCCATTGCATTCAATAAAATAGATCTGGCCGCTGCGCGTTATCCCGAGATCAAGGCCCAGATCAGCCAGATGTGGCAGACTGGCCGCCAGGTTCTGGGCAATTCGAAGTGCAACGAGTCCGATTCTGTATTCCAGTCGAGCCAGGTCGAAGCCAGCTTCTCCTAATCCAAGGGCCTCCGCGAGCCTCATGACTTTACCGCCCTGGGCGATGTTGGTGACAAACGTATGGGCAGGAGCCGCTTTGGCAAACATGCCTGTTATTCCCCAAAGACCATCGCTGCCACGTTGTACAGATACCCGCAAATCTACCGGCCTGCCCTCATAACGTACCAGTGGGATACGCTCTTCAATGAGGTAGGCATGGCGAAAGATCCGCCTTAGGGTGGCAGAAGGAAGCTGTCCATTGCTCAATCGGAAGGTAGCCCATCCTTTGCGTGCAGCCTTCGTCTCACAGGTTAGCTTCCACTGTCCATCTCGCTCAAAGACTCGCATAATACCATGACCGATGCTACCGCTGCATGGTTTGATGACGAGGTCATCATATTGTTCCATCATATGGGCCAGAGACTCTGGCGTAGCTTTAACTGCATGGGGCAGGTGTTCCCGCAAGGCGAGGTCCTGATGAAGCATGTCATGAATGTGATCTTTACGGTACCGGTTACGAACGTTGAATACCTGGATACCCTGCAACATCAGCTTGGTGATCTGATGCTGTTCCGTCCGGCGAAGCTGGAGTGATCGGTTATGAATGACGGAGGGCAGTGGCATGCGCTCGCGAACATATCTGCCTTCTTTTTTTACATAGGCAAGACATGTTTTTTGATCCGAATCAATATCTTCCAGCCTCAAAAAGCAGGGGGTTAATCCATAACTGGCCGCTGCCTGTTCATAATTCGCGAGTGATTCCTGACCGGTCCTTCCGGCCGGTATCCCCCGGTACATGCGTGAATCGAACATAATGCCGATCGTTTCTTGGAGCATGACCGTTCCTCCTTCGATGTTATCGCGACCATGGATCGTCCATTCATGGAATGCCGGCCTGTCACCGCATGGCTCAGACATCGCGATAACGCAGACCGGTGTGTGTATGCATAGCCATGCACTAGTGCTTGCTCAGACATAATATCCTATGACATGACTGGGACGGGGGCGTGGACAGCCGCCTTTCCTCTGCAGCCATGACACGCCTATTTCCACGAAGATCATCAAACCTTCCTGCCTTTACGCCTGTACATTCGTGCTCTGGAATCCGCAAAAGTCATAATTGAAGTGGCAGATGCCTATATGGAAGCATATGATGCCGGAGACGAACGTTAGAGGAAGGAGCAAGCTGCATGAGTAAAAATGGCAAAAAGAAGGTTCCGACGCCGAAACTGCGGCATGTGAGCCCGAAATTCAAGGAATTGGAACTGACTGATCGCCGGGCAGACAAGATGAACTCAGGTTTCACTGTGAATAGGGAAGAACGTTTGAATGCGAATAAAAGGGATTCGAGGGCTGTTCAGGAGTCGGAAGAATTCCTATTCGAATCAACGGAGCTACCTGCTTCAACGAACGAGCTGGAAGAGCTAGAGACCGAAGCCAAAATCAAGCTGGAACCCGTAGAGTCTGAACGCAAGGAAGTTGAGACACAAGATAGTTCGGAAAAGCAGATTCAGGTTAGCAGCTTGGCTCCGCTTGCTCTGGAAGAAGGGCAGGACATCAACAAGCAGGAGATAACAAGCAAGGACCGGCTGCAGATTCTGAACCAAAACCAGATGCCGGGTCATACCGGACACTACATCTACACAGACGACTTGAGTGAATTTGCTGTTACGGAGAGCAAGTTGGCTCCTTTCTCTGTGGATGCCTCCAAGCTGAAACCGGATGCGGTCGGTAGTGAAGCATTGCAAGATTATGCGGTGACCAGCATTCACATTGCAGACGGGGCCATTGTTTCCGCGAAACTTGCGGAAGCATCTGTATCCGAGGAGCACTTGATTGACGGCTCTGTGTCCGGTCAAAAATTACGCAATGCTTCTATTGCTGGTGAAAAAATCAGAGATGGCAGTATTACTTCGCAGAAGCTTGGCGACCAGGTCATCGATTCGGCCAAAAT
This sequence comes from Paenibacillus polymyxa, assembly GCF_018614975.1. Taxonomy (GTDB): domain Bacteria; phylum Bacillota; class Bacilli; order Paenibacillales; family Paenibacillaceae; genus Paenibacillus; species Paenibacillus polymyxa_E. The sequence goes on from NZ_JAGGNR010000010.1 coordinate 143,882, forward strand.
TGCCGACGGCTCCATCGGCACAAGACATCTCAGCCGCATGCTGGTAACGGAAGAATTAATCAAGAATTTTGCCGTAACTGGAGACAAGATCGCGATTAGCGGCGTGGATACAAGGCATCTCACGGGAGGAGCTGTAAATACCTCCAAACTGGCTGATGATGCAGTGACTACATCCAAAATTCGTGAAGCTGCTGTCACAGGCAGCAAAATCGAAGAACTATCCATCGAGTCTCACCATATTCAGGCAGGTGCTGTTAAACAGACACATCTGGCAGAAGGGTCTGTTGGTCGTTCACAACTATTAATTGGCAGTATTGGAAGTGACCAGATAGAGGATGGATCCATACAAACAAGACATTTAGCTGAGGGTTCACTAAGTGGAAGACATCTACTGGACGGTTCAATCGGTTCAAGCCAGCTTCGCGCTCATTCCGTTGGCAAGGGGCAGATTGGCAATGGAGAAGTGGGCAGTGAGCATTTGGCGGAAGGTGCAGTAACCAGCAGCAAACTGGCAGACCAGTCTGTGGGAACAGCAAAATTGCTGGAGCAGTCCATTACGGCAACCAAGATTTCTGACCAGAGCGTCATTTCTTCCAAAATTGCGGATGAAGCCGTACAGGGTAAACATCTTGCCAAAGGGGCCATTCGTGCGGAACACATTACGAATCGGGGTATCACGCCGGTACATGTGGACAATTCCGCAATACACTCCATTCACATTGCAAGTGGAAGCATCGAGGCAACTCATCTATCTGCCGGAAGTGTGTCCGGAGACGCTCTCGCTGACGACGTGGTGTGTGAGCGTCATCTTGCAGAGTCGGCAGTGGGTACGTATGAATTGCAGGATGCTGCTGTTACAGACGTCAAGCTCGCGGATGAAAGTGTGACAACAAATAAGCTTGGAACGGCATCGGTGAGTAGCAGAGCGCTTGCTCCGGGAAGTGTTATATCCTCGCATCTTGCGAGTGGTGGAGTCACAGGTACACATCTGGCACCAGGCAGCGTGGGTTCCGAGGCCCTGAGACCTTATGCAGTGAAATCGGAACATCTGACAGAACATGCCGTAGGTGTACCTCATCTCCAGCCGGGTAGTGTTGAAACGGATGCGATTGCACGGGCCGCGGTCACAACAGACAAATTGGCTCTTGATAGTGTAACTTCAGCTCAGCTGGCGGACGGGTCCGTTTTTCCGCCTCATCTGACAGATCATGCGGTTACCTCCCCCAAGCTTTCACCAGAGAGTGTTGCAACAGATAAACTCGCGGATTTTGCTGTCACGTCAGCTAAACTGGCAGACGGCAGCGTGACTTCTTCCAAGATTATGGCAGAGAGCATTAACGCCAAACATATTCCAGCAGGAACCATTCGCGGGTATCACCTGAAGCAGCATGCCGTTTCCCTGGAACATTTGTCGGAAGAAGTACGCTCACCGGAATTATTTGCTGATGGCAGTATTACGGGCAACAAACTTCGGCATGGGTCCATAAGTGCGGACCATTTGACAGCAGACTCGGTATCGGGGACAGAACTACAACAGGCTGCTGTAGGTAGTGAGCACTTGCAGCCATCCGTTGTACAATCCGTCCATCTGGCTGAAGGCAGCGTGAAATCTGACCATTTGGGAACTCAAGTCGTGAGCTCACAGCATCTGAAGGCAGACATCATTCATGAGGAGCATATTGCTGAACAGGTGGTCACATCACATCACTTGGCACCTGGATCTGTTGAAACAGACCATCTGGCACCTTTATCCATTACAGCGGCTCACCTTCAGCCAGGTTTGATCAGTGGTTTGCATCTTCAGGCAGAGTCCACAAGTGCTGTTCACCTGCAGCAAGGAGCGGTGCATTCCCGTCATATTCAAGATGGTGAAATTCTCCCTCATCATATCCATGAACGCAGCATCGGAACATCTCATCTGGAAGAAGAAGCGGTAAGTACGATTATATTGCAGGATGAATCTGTAACACGCTCCAAACTAGCAACGGGAAGTGTGGATGGCAGCAAATTAGCCGCAGGAACCGTATCGGCTACTCACATTGCCAATGAAAGTGTGCAAACCCGTCATATCCAAGAAGGAGCAATCCTTGCTGATCATATTCAAGAGTGCAGTATTGGCTCAGTTCATCTGGATGAGGAGTCTGTAAGTGCAGTTCATTTGCAAAATGGATCTGTAACAAGTGCCAAACTGGCGGATGGCAGTATCAACGGCAGCAAATTGCTTGAAGGAACCGTATCGGGGGTTCATATTGCGTCCGAAAGTGTGCAAACCGGGCATATTCAGGCAGGGGCTATTCATGCTGACCATATTCAGGAGCGGAGCATCGGCACAACCCATCTGGAGGAGGAAGCCGTAAGTGCGATTCACCTGCAAAATGGGTCTGTCATCAGTGCCAAACTGGCCGACGGCAGTGTAACCGGCAGCAAGTTGATCGAAGATGCGGTGTCGGGAATCCATATCGCCTCTGAAAGTGTGCAATCCCGCCATATCCAGGCAGGAACAATCCTTGCTGACCATATTCAGGAGCACAGCATCGGCATGCTCCACTTGGAACAGGAAGCAGTAAGTGCCATTCATCTGCAAAATGGATCTGTAACAAGTACCAAGTTGGCCGACGGCAGTGTAACCGGCAGCAAGCTGCTTGAAGGTGCAGTATCGGATAGCCACATTGCAGACGATAGTGTGCAATCCCGTCATATTCAAGAGGGAACAATCCTTGCTGATCATATTCAAGAGCGGAGCATCGGCACAGTACATTTGGAAGAGGAGTCGGTAAGTGCCATTCATTTGCAAAATGGATCTGTAACGAGTGCCAAACTGGCGGATGGCAGTATAACTGGCAGCAAGTTACTCGAAGGTACGGTATCCGGGATTCATATTGCATCGGAAAGTGTACAATCCGGGCATATTCAGGAAGGGTCCATCCATTCTGACCATATTCAGGAGCGAAGCATAAGCACAGCCCATCTGGAAGAGGAAGCCGTAAGTGCGGTTCATCTGCAAAATGGGTCCGTCACAAGTGCCAAATTGGCTGACGGTAGCATTAGCGGCAGCAAATTGCTCGAAGATGCTGTATTGGGGAGCCATATCGCATCGGAAAGTGTGCAAACTCGCCATATCCAGGCAGGAGCGATCCTTGCTGATCATATTCAGGAGCAAAGCATTGGTACGTCCCATCTGGAGGAGGAAGCAATAAGTGCGGTTCATCTGCAAAATGGGTCCGTAACGAGTGCCAAACTGGCGGATGGCAGTGTGAGCAGCAGCAAACTGCTTGAAGATGCGGTGTCGGATGTCCATATTGCCAATGGAAGTGTGCAATCCCATCATATCCAGGAGAGAGCCATACATGCTGACCATATTCAAGAGCGAAGCATTGGGATCTCCCACCTCAAAGCGGAATCGGTAAGTGCGATTCACCTGCACAATGGTTCCATAACAAGTGCCAAAATGGCTGACGGCAGTGTAAACGGTAATAAATTGCTTGAGGGTGCGGTATCGGCTATCCACATGGCAGACAAAAGTGTGCAATCTCGTCATATTCAGGATGGAACCATTCTTGCCGATCATATTCAAGAACGCAGTATTCGCACAACTCACCTGGAAGAGGAAGCAGTAAGCGGGGTTCATCTGCAAAATGGGTCCGTCACAAGTGCCAAATTGGCCGATGGCAGCGTGAACGGCAGTAAACTGAGTGAGCAGAGTATTACCTCTAATCATTTGAATGCGGGGATTGTAGGTCCAGCGCATTTGAGCGAAGAGATATGGAATGCGATTCGTCAGTTCAGTGGAGAAACGCTGGAGCAACTGGCAGCTATCAAAAGACAAGAGGGATTGCTTCAACCAGAAAATGAGGGTGTACAGCAATCACAGCAGGCAATCGTCGAGGCATTACCGAGTGCTGGTCTGGAGCAACGACAAGAGCTGATATCCCAAACAGATCAGCTTGGAGAACCACCTGCAGCTTTGTTCACGACAGAACAGGCAGAGCAGGAAGATCAGGAAGATCAGGCTCAGCAACCACAGCTTGAACGGTCACCGGAGATCGCTGGAACTACGGAGTTTATGTTAAGTGAACAATCGATTAAACAGGAGCATCTGTGTGATGATGCCGTGGGCAGCAGCCAGTTGCAATCGGGGGCAGTTCAGACCAAACATCTGGCCTTCCAACCCGTTCGCAGCGTAAGCCAACAACCGGTTGTACAACAATTCGGGATGGAAGCTTTTTTACTGCCAGAGAGTGAAGTATGCACAGAGGTAACCGTTGTTTTTGAAGAATCATTTGCTTCAGAACATTATGTGATTGTGGGCATGAGCAATGATCGGGGATTCCAGATTTCCCTGCTCTCACAGAGTGAGGATGAAGCGGTACTTGAGGTGTCGCGTACGGCAGATTGCAAGCATACGTACGGGTTGTTGTCATGGATTGCTGCGGGACCCTCACAAGGATAGTGCAGGATTGTATCAGTAATACACAAATGACAAAAGCGGTGTCCAGAGTTGTCCGGGACACCGCTTTTGGTTGATCTAAGCTTAATCCGTTCGGACGGTGAGGGGTGTCTGAACGTTTCGTTACCATTATGATGAATACATTATAAGTTCAACCACAATAAAATAAATTTTACAGACCTACAGCTTGATACGCTTTGGTAATAGCAGTAGCTTCAGCGGAAGTTGCTCCGTACAGATCTTTGGCTGCTTGAATGGTAGCTGTTTTGGCAGCGGCAAATTTGGACGTTGGTGTCAGGTAGTTCACCAGTGTGCTGTAGAAAATCTGGATCGCTTTATCCCGGCCGATTCCGGTAACAGTTACACCATTATGTGTTCCGCCTTGAGCGGCAAGGTAGTAAGCTTTGTTGATGATACCACTGTTGATATGGACACCGCCGTTGTCCTGTGAGCCTGTGTAGCGATCGCTGTATTTGTCAGGTTGACCATACAATGTAGGGTTGGAGAGGGAGCGCAGCGCATCTCCTGGAATGTTAGGTGTGTAGATATCATCCCCGAGCAGCCAGTTTTTGCTTTGGATCGTATTACCGAAAATATCGGCAAAGGCTTCGTTAAGTGCACCTGGCTCATTGCGATATTCCAGATCGGCTGTGTATTCAATAACACCATGCGTCAATTCATGACCCACAACATCCAGATCACCAGACAGGGATCGGAACGTTGTTCCATCTCCGTCACCAAAGACAATCTGTGCCCCGTTCCAGAAGGCGTTATTATAATTGGAGCCGTAGTGCACGGTTGATCTGATCAACAATCCGTTACCATTAATACCGTTACGGTTGAATTTGTTTTTGTAGAAATCATACGTAGCAGCCGCATGAGCGTGAGCATCTACACCTGCGCGATCGGTCCATACATTATCCGAATCCGTGAGCAAGCTACCAGGCAGGAAGGAGCCATTGTTCGCCGTGTACGTTTGGATGCCATTGCCGCGAGTGGTGTCTTTCAGTTGGAAGGTGCTGCCGGATTGGGTGGTTGTCAGGGTTTTGGTATCTCCAAGCACACCTGTACCTGTTCCAGTAGCGAAGTTAATGAGGTCAAACTGGGATACGATACTGCCATCCACTGCGTTAATGAAATATTTGGTCCGTAGAGGGGCAGGTTCCAGTACGTTTACTTCCGTAATGTAAACCAGATACGTCTGACCATCTTCTTCATGATGATAGATGTTCAATTCAGCTTGAGGTGTGATTTCCGCGGCACCAAGCTCTCCAATCCGGGAGGTTGCTTCTTCGGTTGCAATCTGGATCGCGTCTTCTCCGCTGATCTCGGCTACACCATCATTCGGAATGGCCTGCTCTTCAATCGGTGGAAGATCGCCAAGTGCGGAACTCACGGCTCCGGTTTTGTCCAGGTGAACCGTCTGTTCTGCACCATAAACCGGGATACCTTTAATATACTGTTTCAGGCGGAAGTGTCTTACGCCAGATGTGTCTGTGTTTCTTTTGACAATTTTGAGTTGGGATTTCACATCGGAATTCAGGAATTGTTCCTGCTGTCCAAGGTAATTAAAGATGGTGTCATCTGTTCCACTGTTCAATGGAATACCCTCCTCAGAGGCATAAGGGGCCTGAAGTGGAATGGATTGATCAGACACTGGAGCTGCAGTAGCAGAGGATACGGAAGCGAGCAAAAGAGCTCCTCCAAGAATTGTTGGCATAACTTTGGCAAATTTCATAGTAAACTCTCCCATTCTTAAACTTATTTTTTGGTTGGAAAATGTTCATGCCAGTCTCGGTTGGAATTCCGTCTGCAACTTGGGCAGCGCGGAGCGTGGGGCTGAACCGCCGGGGGTTGTCCAATTGCGCAGGTAGAAGATACGTTCACGGAAAACTGGGGTGTTCAATCCGGGTTTGCGTAAACGACAAAGGCAGTGTGATCTGAACGGCATCACTCCTCTCAAGAGTAATATGTATCTGCTTAACAGGTTCTGTGAATGAGGTCATCATCTAATCAACCTAAGGTCAATAAATTGATTTAAAAATATATGGGAACTTACGTTCACCACGAGGTTATTTTTGTAAATAAAACTGCTTGGAACGTATATTATCACAGTGTAAAACTTTGGAAAAGATGCAATTTTAAATTTTTTTTAAAATTGTGTCTGAAGTAGGGGAGAGGTAGCGTTTTTCACATATTTTGACGTATTTTGTCTAAAAGCAAGGCCTGTCCCCTTGTGTTCACAGGGAGAACCTGCTTAGTGCAAGGACAAACGCCGTTTCCACTGCTCCACGAATACATAGAATAACGTGTACTCCCTTGGCATGCCGATGATTGAATGCGGGAGGTGAAACTGTTGCGCAAAACCCGTACCACAGCACGTTATGCAACCCGATCCAATGTGACACGAAGAAAAACAGTGCTGAAGAAACGAAGATGGAAGTCTGGACACAAAAAGGGTACAAAGGCCTATACGTTCGTTATTCCGTCCAGACAGCTGATGCCACAGGCTAAGGATGGAGTAGAGAATGGAGCGGAAAATGGCATGAGTGATGCTCCTTCACACAGGGATGTTTCTCAGGGACCGGTGCTCTCGGTCATTATCCCTGCTATGAATGAGGAGAAAACGATTGGTGCAGTTGTACGTGAAGCGCTGCGGATATGCCGTGATGCTGAAGTGCTTGTCGTTGTGAATGGTTCAACAGACGGTACGGCTCACGCAGCCAAACGGGCTGGAGCACGAGTGCTCACGTATACAGAAGCGCTGGGACATGATGGAGGACGAAAAGTAGGCGCAGAGTCGGCCGGTGGTCAGGTATTGCTGTTTACTGATGCAGATATCGCCATTCCCGCAGAGCACCTTGCGCCTTACGTGAAGGCTGTGCTGAAGGGAACGGATGTGGCGCTTAACGATTACCATGGGCCGGTCACTCATCATCCCGTTCATCCGGTAGTGGAGGCCAAACACATGTTGAACAGCATACTCGCAAGATCTGATCTCCGGGGGGCATCCATGACAGCTATTCCACATGCAATAAGCCGAAAAGGACTTGAGGTCATGGGAATATCCTCACTGGAAGTTCCGCCACTCGCACAAGCCAAGGCAGTGATCGGTGGACTTCGGGTACGCGCTGTTCATCACGTACCTGTGGGTAGAATGAATGCAGTACGAATCAAGAAGCGAAGCGGACCTGATCCGCTAAGTCAAGTGGTACTGAATGATCATATGGCAGCGATCAAGTGGATTACGGATACGCTCGGTCCCCGCGGAGGTTATACCGATCTGAAACGTGTTCGCAACCTGGCGAGGTAAGCATGTCGCATCGGATGATGCAGCATGCTGGAGGTGAGGAAATGAAGGGACGGTCAGGGGTTGTCCGCCGCAGGCGGACAACAAATAGACAAACGACAGCAGGAAGAACAGGAATTAACAAGCGTCCTAGGAACAAGAAGCATGTAGATATTAAACAAACAAGAAGAAGCCGATCAAAGTCTGGCCAAGTAAATCTGCACTTGATGTGGAAAGCGGGGCAAGTTGCAGGAAGCGAGGCAAAGGCGAACAACACAGTATCAGAAAAACATGCACGTCTCGTATGGAATGCACACGCGGCGAACGTTGCGGAGCTAAGCAACTTCGAGCTAACCCTGAAAGCAGGTAAGGCATTTATGCAGGGTTATGCTCATGCCTCGGGACATTCATTCCAGATCGTGCCGCTACCTTTTCGTCATTCGGCTGCTGCCGTTGTCTGTGCCTGTAATGAGGAACACACACTGGGGCAGGTGTTATTGCAACTAAAGCGGTTGCCTCTGACGGATATTATTGTGGTACTGAATGGAACGACAGATGACAGTTTGAAGCAGGTACTAAGTCAGCCGGGACTTATAGTAGTCTATGAACCTGATCGGGCAGGACATGATGTGGGCAGGGCACTTGGAGCCAAGATGACGGATGCGGAGACGGTACTTTTTGTGGATGGAGATATGGTCGTCTCGGCTGAACAGCTTGCACCCTTTCTGTTCGCGGTTGATCGGGGACAGGATGTGGCGTTGAATAATCTGACGTCTTTGCTTCCTGCGTTTGCAGGGCAGGATGAGGTAAGCCGGATCAAAGCATATCTGAACCGAACGTTAGGCAGGGCAGATCTTGGTTCCAATTCCATGACAGCCGTGCCCCATGCCTTGTCTCGTCGTATGATTCAGACCGTGAAACCAGCATCACTGACCGTTCCACCTAAGGCACAAAGTTTAGCTATTCAGCATGGAATGAACGTCTCGGCACCAAGTCAGGTGGATGTTATTCGTTCCAATCGGTTGCGTCCTGGTAACACGGGAAGTGGGAATGATGTCGCCAAATTGATCATCGGAGATCATCTGGAGGCACTGGCTACATTGCTGGGTACAGGTTGGAATCCAGCCCAGACACATACACTCTCCCGTGTAGAAGTGGCTTACAGGAGGAACGCCAGATGACACTGACGAGTATAATTATCCCAACTTACAATGGTCTGGATCTGATCAGGCCCTGCATCGATGCCATACGTCAATACTCAGGCGATCCTGCGTCATATGAAATTATCGTGGTAGACAACGGCTCGACGGATGGAACGGCTGAATATTGTGCGCGAGAACGAATTCGATTTGTAAGGTTCCCGGACAATCGGGGGTTTCCGGCAGCGTGTAACGCTGGACTTCGTGCAGCTTGCGGGGATGAGCTGTTGCTGTTGAACAATGATGTTACGGTCACGCCACGTTGGCTGGAGAACCTGCGAACGGCTCTGTACAGTGACGCAAGTATTGGGATCACGGGTCCTGTTACGAATTATGCAAGCGGCATCCAGCAGATTGAACTGGCGTTTCGGGATATGGAACATTTTCAGGAGTTGGCCAATTCCAATAATGTTGCGGATTCTTCAAGGTGGAGGGAAGTACGCCGGATCGTTGGTCTGTGCATGCTGATAAAACGAAATGTAGTCGAATCGGTTGGACTGCTTGACGAGGCATATTCTCCGGGACACTATGAGGATGACGATTATTGTTATAGAGCAAGATTGCAGGGATATCGCTTGCTGGTATGTGGAGATGTTCTCGTGCATCATCAGGGAAGTGCCAGCTTCCAGAAGACAGATCCGGTAGCGTGGAAACAGCTGCTTGAGCGTAATCGTTCGATTTTTATGAACAAATGGCATGTCGATCCGCTTGAATATATGGACATATCCGATGAAGGAGGGAACGTGGAATGAAAGGTGTAATTCTTGCCGGCGGAACAGGAACTAGACTGTATCCGCTGACCCGGCTCATTAATAAACATCTGCTTCCAGTCGGTAAACATCCGATGATTATGTATGGCATCGACAGGCTCCGCCAGGCAGGCATTGATGATCTATTGATTGTGATCAACAAACATTCCGCCGGGTTATATACAGAGTATCTTGGTGGCGGAGCGGATCATGGGGTCAAGTTGACTTATCGCATTCAGGAAAAGGCAGGCGGGATTGCGGAAGCATTGGATCTGGCAACTTCCTTTATTCTTCCTGGCGAAAAATTCGTTGTGCTTCTCGGAGATAATCTCTTCAGCGATGATCTGAAGCCTTATGTGGACCGTTACATGCAGCAGCCTGCTGGTACAGCGCGAGTTCTGCTCAAAGAGGTGGATGATGCAAGACGTTACGGGGTGCCTGTTTTTGATCCAAAGCATCCAGAGCGAATCTCGTACATTGAGGAGAAGCCAAGCCAGCCGAAAACCTCTTATTGTGTGACGGGCATATACATGTATGACGATCATGTATTTAACCTGATTCGCAACATTGCGCCGTCTGCGCGTGGAGAACTTGAAATTACGGATGTGAATAATCACTACGCGTCTGCTGGCGGACTGGAATACGATGTTTTGCAGAAATACTGGAGTGATGCAGGTACATTTGATTCGCTCCAGGAAGCTGCTGTCCGCATGAAAGGACAGTTACCCTAAAATATATGCGACTGATGCTGCCGCTGTGCGGTGCCCCATGGGAGCAGAACACTCTGCGCCGGAGCTGGAAGGATGCTCCGGCGCTTTGCGCAGCGACAATCCTCGTGCATTGCCAAAGGAGGGAATGGCGTGAGAGTAGTGACACGCACCGGGGCTGTTAGGGCCTCCGTGTCGGGTAAGCCCCGGGGCATCCACCCGGCCGTATTTATGGGCAGGGGCACTCCGGCAGCAGGTACAGGGTCTGCTGGAGTCAGAGGTGTGAAGTCAGGGAAACGGAGTACCCTGAACAAAGGGGGTACATCTGCAGGCGCAGCGCATAAGGTCCGTGCAGGCAAAGCGAGCAGCACGGGCAGTGTTGTTGGCAGGGCAGGCAAAGCTGGCCGTGCGAGCGCGAGCAAAGCGGCAAGAACCAGCCGCACCGGCAAAGGCAAAGCCGGTCTGCGCCAGGCCACTGCTGGGCGCAGGCCGGCACCAGCGCGGGGCCGGCGTGCCGCTGCCCGCGCCAAGCAGCGCACGGCGATGCGCCGTGCGCCCATGCCAGCACCGCAAGCCAGCACGCCACAGGCGATGCCTGCCAGCGGTGCTGGCCCCGCCCCGCGCCAGGCGACACACCCGAAGGGTGTTGCCCCCGCTGGGCGGGGAGGCGCTGCCGGTGCGAAGGGCTTGCCGCCTCCGCCCGCGGAGCACGCAGTGCAGGCGGAGGCCGTGCCCGGCGGCTACGCCGAGGGCTACCGCGACGGCGTATTCGCCGGTGGGGAGGCGCTGGTGGCGCAGCACATCCCGCCGGATCACATTCTGCCTGCCGTGGCGGCGGCAGATCTCATCGCGGCGGGATTCCGCCAATATGCGCCCAGCCTGGCCCGGCTGTCCAGCCCGCATGAGATGGCTGGACACATCATGGCGGCGCTGGATGCGCAGCGCCCCTTGTCTGTCGTTCGCCTCGGAGATGGCGAACTGCTCACGCTGGCAGCCGATACAGTGCTGCCAGGCCAGGAAGTGCAGGAGCTGGCACCGTTTCTGCCCTATGCAGGGGTGCCATGCTCAACGCCAGACATCCGCGCGATGCTTGCGGAAGCCATACGGGCCGCCGACTGGGTTGGCGTGCCGATCTCGCGGGCGCCCACATTCCAGGGGCTGTTATTCCCGGTATTGCGTCACTTCGGGATCGACTGGTCCCGGCTGAAATTGACCAGTTCCACGATCAATTACAGTCTGCATCAGTCCGGCCTGGTGTTGCCCTTGCTGCAAGGACGGCGGGTTCTGCTCATAGGCAGCCAGGCACCAGAGCTTGCGGCACTGCTGCAAAACAGGGGGATTCATGTCACAGGCATCATTGGTTCTGTGGCGGGAGTCATGGATATTCCGAGGGTGATGCAGCAAACCGCAGAACATGCTTTTGATATCGCGTTGGTGGCAGCGGGAATTCCGGCGGTCATTCTGTGTCGGCGGATTGCAGGTGAGCTCGGCAAGGTCGCTCTGGATTTTGGACATTTGGCTGACAAACTGGTAACAGGAGAGCTTCAACTCTAGTGGACCGTCCGGGGGCTGGTCATGTGCGTGTTGGCCTCACGGACAAGTGGAAATGGAGGGAGCAACATGAGCACACCCGATCAACAGCGCGGGGAAGAACGTCATAGCCGCAGTGAAAACAACCGCAATGGCAGCATAAGCAGCGAAAAAAAAGCGGACCGCCGTGCCACACAGTACGATGTCTCGCGATCTGACATGGCAGTCCTTCATGCAGCAGGTCGTCGCTCAATACGGAAATCCAGACGTAAAGGCAAAAGCAGGCGCACAGCCAAAGGCGCAAGGCTCTACAAACAGGGGTATAACAGAGGATACAACGAAGGTGTCCGCCAGGGACAGAGCTCGTTTGGTCTTGTTTTTGAAGGAGTTAGCATCATTATCCCCACGTACAATCAGCGGGACTATGTGCTGCAATGTGTGTCGAGTATCGAAAAGCATACACCTGCCCCCTTCGAGATCATTGTCGTGGATAATGCCTCCAAGGATGGAACTGCCGAGGCCATGCTCCGCAAAGGCGGCATGGTGAGGGTTGCTGCCCTGGATCAGAACCGGGGGTTTGCCGGAGGTGTCAATCATGGGCTGATGATGGCGAGAGGACGACATATCCTTGTGCTGAACAACGATACGCTCGTTACTCCGGGCTGGCTGGATAACATGATGACTTGTCTTGCCAGTGATCCGAAGATTGGTGTAGTGGGTCCGGTGACCAACTATATTGGCGGGGATCAGCAGATTCAGGTTCCGTACCGTGAGGTAGAAGAGATGTGGCCTTTTGCCGCCACACATAATCGTCCGGATGCAGACAAACATCGAATAACCGATCGCCTGGTCGGATTCTGCTGGCTGTTCTCACGGGAGCTGCTGGAACGGGTAGGTTATCTGGACGAAGGGTACGCGGTGGGCAATTTCGAAGATGACGACTGGATCATTCGGGTGAAGCTGGCAGGATACCAGCTTGCGGTAGCCGGGGATGCTTTTATCCACCACTTCGGAAGTGTCAGTATGAAAGCCTTGGGTGAGCAAGACTTTGCTGTAGTGAATAAGGATAACGAGCAGTTTTATAGCCAAAAGTGGGGAGATCCCCATGCGCTGGTTGCCGAAACCTCCCGCTTGGCGAGACAACAAACCTCTGGTACCCCATCCGGTCAACAAGAGGATGGTGACACTAACCCAATGGATCCGCGTCAGCGAATCTCAACGCAGGGTAGCCAAGATCCAGCATTACAGTTCAGACACAGTTATGACTTCTACCCGGAAGGTTCGTTCCTGTCCGATGCCAAAGGTGATGTCTATACTTTAACTGGCGGTCGGCGGCGTAAGCTGAATATCCCTGTACCGCGTGGAATATCTCCTGTTCAGATTGCCAAACCGGACCTGCTCGCCATTCCTGCCGGAGAAGCACTGATATCAGCGGGGGAATTGCAAGGCTGGCCGATGGAGACACATCAGTTACCCACGACAGCAGTTGAGAGTTCTCACAATGGTTGGGCAGAAGGAAGTATTGTTGCCGCAGTGGATGCACCCGAGATTCGATATCAGATCAGCGGAGACAAGCGGAGACGATTTGTATCGGTCTATGCGGCAGAACGTTGGGGTGTACATTCTGGGCATATTATCAATGTGTCTGCGGACCAACTGAATTCGATGGAAGAAGGCTGGCCCATTATCGCCCCACCTCAGCTCTTGAACCCGGATCTGTAATGTCAGGCGATCTGTTTATGCGAATCAGCAGCATGATGCGGAATGGAAAATGTAGCGGTATCCTGTGGAATCGCTCTGATTCATTCCGCATCCGAATATTACATATGAGTAGGTAGCTAGACTATTGAGCAGAGCGATTCATTCCTGTAAAATAAGCCATCTTTCAAATTTATAATTTAATGATGGAAATATTTGTTGACGGTCCCCAAAAAGATGTGCTATATTTTTCTCGACCTTTTAATCGTAATAATTACTATTAGAGAAAAATGAAGAACAGGAGTAGCTGCTGCGATGAAACAGGAGATCGATTTTATCAAGTTCAGTCCCACCCAAAACATGACGATTCTGGTTAAAACGGATCATGTAGCCGAGCAATACAGTCATATTGCAACTCGTCTAATGTCGTATGACAACGTTTACGCTGAGCAAGTGGGATTCATTGAACCAACGAGGAGACCGGAAGCCGCTGCCCACCTGGAAATGGCCGGAGGAGAGTTCTGTGGCAATGCTTGCATGGCACTTGCAGCACACCTCGCATCTGAAGCAGGACTGGCACAACAGGAATCGATGGACATCGTGCTGGAGGTTTCTGGAACCGAGCAATTGATCATGTGCCATGTGAAGAAGCAGCAGAACGAATATGAATGCCAGGTAGCCATGCCGATACCGAAGCAGATCGAACAACGAACAATCCGATACGAAGGCATCGAGCTCGATATGGTGATCATCCGGTACGCTGAGTTCATCCATATCGTGATCGAAGTCGATGACTTCGACGATATGATGAAGAAGAGGGCACAGACCCTTGCAAGATTACTGGGATTAACCCTTGGAGATAAGCTGATCGGTATCTTGTTATATCAATCACACTTGGAAGAAATGGCCCCACTCATCTATGTTCCGGAGCTGGATAGTCTGATCTGGGAGAGAGGGTGTGGTTCGGGTACGGCCTCCGTAGGAGCCTATCTCGCTTGGAGCCAGCAGAGGCAGATTACGCAGTACATCAAGCAGCCCGGTGGTGCGATCAAAGTGGTAGCCCATTGGGAAGGCGCAGAACTTGGGAGTATTACGATTGAAGGATCTGTTGGCATCGTGGCACAGGGCAAAGCCTTCATAGATGCTCCAGCAGAATGGAGCGTTATAAACGCATGAGGTACATGATGCATGATCGAGACAACGTATAGGGGGAAAAGAAATGATCACATTGGTCCATTTTCAGACATGTTTGAGTGAGTTTGCAGAGAAATTCGATCAGCTTGCGAGCAAGTATGATCATACGATTCAGCATAGTTCGGAGCTGGAGGCTGTGATCAATGACTACTCCCGCTTTGTGACTGATCCGGAGAATAAGGCAGCTTGGGAACAGCTCGCGCATTCGGAGCTGGAAGAACTGGATTCGCTTGTATGGCAGTTAAGAAATAAATCAGCCCTGTGTGTGGCGATCATGGAGAAATATCGTGCATTAAAGTTAGAGAACGGGGATGTACAGATTGCTGATTATTTCAAAAACATAGAAGAGTGTATCGATAAAGAATTCGGCAGTTTCCATGTCACTTCCGAATCCAACGTATTGTTGGTAGGCTCCGGTTCATTCCCAATGACACCATTACTCATCGCCAAGCGAACAGGTGCACAGGTCGTCGGGATCGATATTGACGAAGAGTCCATTACACTCGGGCGAAAAGTGGTGGAGACCCTGGGCACGGGTTTGAAGATTCGTTTGGAGTCAACATTGCTGGAGGATCTGGATTATACCAAGGAAGCAACCCATATCATTTTCAGCTCTACGGTGGCCCCTAAATATGAGCTGCTTGATCAACTGTATGCCCTGACGAATGCGCAGGTGGTTGTAGCCATGAGATATGGTGACCAGTTAAAGTCATTGTTCAATTATCCGATGAGAGAGACGGACGGCAGCAAGTGGAAGCTGGTTGATACGATCCTGCGTCCGGATGATGTGTTTGATATTGCATTGTACCAGAAAGCATAGCCATCCAAGTCAATCCAAATGGAGTCTAGGTTGAACTTTGAAAAAAAGGAGGCTTATATGACCAATCTACAGCGAATTCTGTTACTTGGAACAGGGCCTGCATCCATTCAGCTTGCGGTAACACTCAAACATCATCTCAACTGCTGTATAGGCATTGCCGGGAGACAATCGGCTCGTTCAGCGTCCGTATTCTCAGCCCTCGAACAGAGCAATGGGCGTATTCAGGTCAGCATTCAAAATGAGAAACATCAGCCGCTCGCAGGTGAGTGTTACGTTGATCATGTGTTCAAGGGATATGACACCATTGAAGGGGAATGGGATACACTCATTTTGGCTGTAACTACGGATGCTTATATCGATGTATTGGAACAAATGAATAGTGAATTCATCAAACAGCTGAAATGTATCATTCTGGTTTCTCCAACGTTCGGGTCGAATCGACTCGTAACCCATTACATGAGAGAGCGGAATGCAGAGCCGGAAGTGATCAGTTTCTCTACCTACCTTGGAGATACCCGTTGGATGCACGAACATCCGTCGAATCATGTGATTACAACAGGGGTTAAGAAAAAGGTCTATATCGGTTCCACTCGTTACCCGTCTCAACAGGTCAGCAAGTTACGCCAAGTTTATGAACGTTTGGGTGTTGTGCTGGAAGGGATGCGATCTCCACTGGAGGCGGAAACGAGAAATATCTCGTTGTACGTGCATCCACCCTTGTTCATGAATGACTTCTCATTAGAAGCCATCTTTGGAGCATCAGATACTCAGAAATACGTATACAAGATGTATCCTGAAGGTCCGATTACACAGGTTTTGATCCGGGAAATGCGGGCACAGTGGCAGGAGATAATGAATATTACGGAACGACTTGATATTCAGGGAGTCAACCTGCTTCAATTCATGACGGATGACAACTATCCGGTTCGATTAGAGAGTATATCACGTCAGGATATCGAGAATTTCGATCAGCTGCAGGTCATTCATCAAGAGTATCTATTATACATACGGTACACCTCATTATTGATTGATCCATTCTCGGAACCCGATTCGGAAGGCAAATATTTTGACTTTTCGGCAGTCCCATTCCGTAAAACGTTCATGAACCGCGAAGGGGAACTGGACATCCCCCGTATGCCCAATGAAGATTACTACCGCATCAAAATCATTCAGGGCATTGCCAGACACCTCGATGTGAGCTGTCCAACCATTGATCAATTTATCGCCAGGTATGTGGCAAAGATTCAGGAAGTAGCTGATGCACACCCGAATCAACGCTTGTCCGAAGCCTTTGTGATCCAATCCTTTGACGAGGATATCCGGATGATCTGCACCGGACTTTCAAGTAGTTGGGTCTAGTTATATTAATTTAAGTAAGTTGAATTTAGTTTTACACAATAACGAAGAGGACAGAAAAAACCTGAAGAAGCGAAGCGCTCGCCTTTATCACCGAAATACTACCTTTAGGAGATAGATTCAAGAAATTCGGGGATAACAGCGATCGGAAGGTTGTTCTGTCATCGAAGTGGCAAGTGTAAATTTTTAGTCTTGCTTACTAATCGGGAGGAAATGTTGTGAAAAAGGGTCTTACTTTTACATCCATACTATTGCTGGTGTCTGCCATTGCGCTGCTCGCCGGATGCGCTCAGAGCACAAAAGAGACAGAGAGCGCCCAAACGGAGCCTGCCAGTAGTCAGGTGCAAACGGAACTCATCTATGCCTCAGCCAAAGATATTAATGATATGAACCCCCATCTGTATCCCGGCTCCATGCCTGCCCAAGGGATGGTATACGAGTCTCTGGTCGAAAACACGGTCGATGGAATCAAGCCGCTGCTGGCTGAATCATGGGATATTTCAGAAGATGGCAAGACGTATACGTTTCATCTGCGCAAAGATGTGAAATTCCATGATGGCGAGCCTTTTAATGCAGAAGCAGTCAAACAAAATTTTGATGCGGTTCAGGCCAATGCGGAAAAACATGCCTGGATTAAGCTGTCTACCAAAATCACAAGTGTAAAGGCAATCGATGAGCATATAGTGGAGCTGACGCTGTCAGAAGCCTATTATCCAGCACTGGTGGAATTGTCTATGACACGACCTTACGTCTTCATATCACCCAAGGATTTCAAAAATGGCGGAACCAAAGACGGAGTAAGTGGTTTCCACGGCACAGGACCTTATAAGCTTACTGCTCATAAAGTCGAAGAGAATGCTACGTTTGAAGCCAATGAGGACTATTGGGGTGGTGCACCTGCAATCAAGAAGATTACATCCAAGGTTCTTCCGGCAGGAGAAACGACATTCCTGGCATTGCAAAAGGGAGAAATCAACTTTGTATTTACCGATGATCGGGGGGCAGACAGCATTGATATTGAAGCCATGAATCAATTGGCCGAGTCTGGTGATTATCAAATCGTGCGAAGTGAACCGATGAATACCGCCATGATTGTAGCCAATAGCAGCAAAATGGATAGCCCGGTTCACGATCAAGCTGTTCGCGAAGCCGTATGGTATGGCATCGACCGGGAAAGCATCAGTAACGATATTTTTGATGGTACGCAAACGGTAGCGGACAGCTTGTTTTCATCCAACGTCAATTACGCGGATGTTGACTTGAAGAAACGGGATTACAATCCGGAAACCGCGAAAGAGCTTTTGGAACAATCGGGTTGGACACTGGCGAATGGTGAAGCTGTGAGAACGAAAAATGGTAAGCCTCTGGCCATGACCTTATATTATGACAGCAATTCCTCTTCCCAAAAAATACAGGCAGAATTTATCCAAAATTCGTTAAAAGGATTAGGGATGCAGGTAGAAATTGTCGGGGAGGAGTCCACTTCCATCGCAAACAGAAGGTCAACGGGCGAGTATGATCTATTATTTAATCAGACCTGGGGACTGGCATACGACCCACAGAGCACAATCTCTGCGTTTACTTCGGATTCATCCTATAAACATACAACAAGCGGCATTCCCCAAGCAGAGGAATTGTATAAAAAAATTGAGGAAGTCATGGTGTCTACAGATGAAGAAACCAGAAAAGCGTTATATGCCGATATTATGAGAATCGTTCATGATGAAGCGGTATTTATTCCACTTACCAACGGACGTGTCACCGTAGTTGCTCCCCAAAGTCTGGACGGAATTTCATTCAAGCAGACGCAATATGAATTGCCATTTGAGCAGATGAAATTTAAATAGAAATGACATCAACAGGGGGGAGCATAATCCCCCCTTTATTTTGGAATGAATTCGAACTCGTCCAAAAAGGAGATGAATATGGGAAGTTATATCATCAGAAGAGTACTGCTGGCCATACCTTTACTGATCATTATTTCATTTATAACGTTTGTTTTAATCAATCTCTCTCCTCTGGACCCTGCTGTAGTGGTCTTGCAGGCACAGGATGTTCCCCAGATCACAGATGAATTAATTGCCCAAACCAACAAAGCATTGGGGTTCGATAAACCATTTGTCATCCAGTATGTGAACTGGATTATCGCCTGTTTACAGTTCGACTTTGGCAGCTCCTATGTATCCGGCGAATCCGTGTGGTCTATGGTAGGTCCTGCCTTTCTGAATACGTTAAAGTTAACGCTGGTTTCATCGGTGTTTATTATTGCCTTATCCATTTTTTTGGGTGTGATCTGTGCCATGAGAGAAGGGAAAGTCATCGATAAATCGGTAAGAGGCATCTCATTTTTCCTTACGGCGATGCCATCCTACTGGCTCGCGGCAATCCTGATCTGGTACTTTTCCGTCAAGCTGGATCTGTTGCCAACCAGCGGGATGGACTCCTACAAGAGTTATATTCTGCCGGTTATTGTGATCACGGTAAGTTACACAGGCATTTATTTTAGAACAGTGCGAAGTTCAATGTTAAGCAATCTGAATGAGGACTATGTGCTCTATGGAAGAGCAAGCGGATTAAGCGAGAAAAAGGTGACCATGCATATTTTGAGAAATTCACTGCAAGTGGCGGTATCGATATTTTGCATGGCGATCCCTATCGTGCTCGGGAGCACCGTCGTTATCGAAAATGTGTTTGCATGGCCTGGGCTCGGGAGGCTCAGCGTGCGATCGATTCTAAGCAGGGATTTCCCGATTATTCAGGCATATGTTTTGATTTTGGCGGTAACGTTTGTGCTGTTTAACACCCTTTCGGACATTATCAATGCTGCGATGAATCCCAGGTTGAGAAAGGATATCTGATGAGAATATTGAGAAATTTGAGCAAAGACAAGCTGGCTATTACATCATTGGCGATTATCGCAGTTACAATTGTTGCTGGCCTATTTGCCCCTTTATTTGCCCCACATGACCCCGAGGCAGTGAACATGAAGCTTCGATATGCATCCTCATCATGGGCGTACCTGTTAGGGAATGATCACTTGGGCAGATGTGTTTTATCCAGGCTCATTTACGGTATTCGTCCCAGTGTTTTATGGGTTTTGGTTGCATTGTCCTTGTCTGTTTTCGTTGGGGCTATTGTCGGATTTATTGCCGGTTACTTTAAGGGAAAAACAGATGCTTTGATAATGAGGATCTGTGACATCATGCTGTCCTTCCCTGGTTATGTCATGACACTGGCGGTTGTCGGCATTTTGGGTTCAGGGCTGGAAAATATTTTGATCGCCTTTGTAATCATGAAATGGGCCTGGTTTGCACGCGTCATTCGCACCTCTGTGATGCAATTCTCCGAGATGGACTATGTAAAATTCGCCAAAGCCTCTGGCACGCCCAGTCTGAGAATTATTACCAGGCACATTGTTCCGGTTACCTTTGCCGATATCGCGGTGATCTCAAGTGGTTCCATGTGTTCCATGATGCTGCAGATCTCGGGGCTATCCTTTCTCGGACTCGGGATTCAGGCACCGCATGCAGAATGGGGCATGATGTTAAACGAGGCAAGGGAGGTCATGTTCTCCAGACCTGAATTAATGTTGGCACCTGGCCTGGCTATTGTCATTGTGGTATCGGCATTTAATTTTCTGTCGGATGCACTTCAGGTTGCCTTGGATCCCAAATTAATGACCTTTCAAGACAAGGTCCGCAAGAAAGAGGTGGGAAAAACGGCTTATGAATATAGTAGAGGTTGAACATTTGAAAATTTGGGATACCCGTACGGGCAAAGTCATCATTCATGACAGTTCATTTCAGGTAAAACAAGGAAGCTGTCTGGCCATTGTAGGGGAGAGCGGGAGTGGCAAGTCCGTGACGTGCAGGTCCATTATGCGACTGAATAAAACGTGGCTTCAGCAATCCGGAACCATTTTATTCAAAGGTGAGAATCTGAACCAGCTTACGGAAAAAGAGATGAGAAAAAAAAGAGGGAAAAATCTTTGCCTGATTCTGCAAAATGGCATGAGTGCGTTCGATCCTTCCTGTGTGATTGGTGTTCACATCCGGGAGACCCTTCAGGAACACTATGGCTGGAATACCCGGGAGATCGAGCGGAAAATAAAAAATGCGATGGAAAGCGTCATGTTGAAAAATCCGCAAGACATCCTGAATCAATACCCGCATGAGCTGTCCGGCGGTATGCTACAGCGACTCATGATTGCGCTGGCACTGGTGTTAGAGCCGGATCTGATTATTGCGGATGAACCGACAACCGCGCTGGATACAATCTCTCAGTACGAGGTGGTTGAACAATTGATTCAATTACGCGAACGTATGGGCTGTTCCATGATGTTTATATCACATGATCTCGGTGTGGTGCAGAAAATTGCGGATGAAGTGATGGTCATGAAGGACGGAGCTATTGTTGAAAGAGGAGATATCCAGTCCGTGTTTTCAGAACCGGAACATCCATATACCCAATATTTAGTGTCTACCCGACTGGAGCTGAGCAACCATTTCAAGAAATTGATGCAGGAGGGGTTATAAGTGCTGAAGGTGGATGGCATTGAGAAATCCTATAGACAGAGCGACCTGTTTTCCAAACAAAGACAGCAGGTTTTGAAGAATGTTGCATTTGAATGCCATCATGGTGAATGTCTGGGCATCATTGGCGAAAGTGGAAGTGGTAAATCCACCTTGGGACGCTTGATCTTGGGCATTGAAAAGCCAGATCGTGGAACCATTCTGTTCGAGGGGAAAAACGTGAAGGATCGCAGAGTAAGAATGGGAAATATCAGTGCTGTATTTCAAAATTATACGTCTTCCATTAATCCTTTTTTTACTGTTGAAGAAGCGATCATCGAGCCCCTGAAAGCTCAAAAAAAGGTGCAACAGAACATCCAAAGCAAGGTTGATCAGTTGTTGCATCAAGTTGGATTGGACCCGTCCTACAGAAGGAAATATCCGCATGAATTATCCGGAGGAGAGGCTCAGAGAGTATGTATTGCAAGAGCCATTTCCACGGCACCGAAATGTATTTTATTGGATGAAGCCATCAGTTCTCTGGATGTGTCTGTTCAGATCCAGGTGCTGCAATTGTTAAAACAATTAAAGGAAATCTACAAGATGAGTTATGTGTTTATTACGCATGATATTCAGGCGGCAGCTTATATCTGTGACAGGGTCATTATTTTTAGAGAGGGTCAGATTGAAGAGATCGTTCCTATTGAGCAGCTAAAGGATGTTCAGTCAGACTATGCGAAGAAATTATTGAAGCATTTAATACCATTTTAGGAGGAACACCCATTGTGAGTGGAGCGATGTCTTGGCCTTTTCTGCGTTTGTACATATTGGTTCTTCTTTATTTCAGTGCCAATGCCATTCTTAACGTGATCATCCCATTGCAAGGGGCGTCCTTGGGCGCGAGCGGTACAACGATCGGACTGATCATGGGCGCTTATATGTTCACAACGATGTTTTTCAGACCCTGGGCAGGTCGGATTATTCAAAAGCACGGACCGATCAAAATATTGCGTCTTATTCTGATTATCAATGGATTTGCGCTGATTTTATATACCTTTACGGGACTCGGAGGTTATTTGGTTGCTCGTATTTTACAGGGGGTATCGACCGCGTTCTTTTCCATGGCTTTGCAGATTGGCATTATTGATGCACTTCCGGAGAAAGATCGGTCACAGGGGATTTCGTATTATTCGCTGTTCAGTTATATACCGGGGATCGTGGGGCCTGTTATCGCGTTAGGAATCTGGCAGACCGGTGGCATGGATTATTTTACAGTGGTTCTGATCGGTATTGCTGTCTGCACGGGCGTCTTCGGATATACCGCCAAAATGGAACCAGGCAAGGAGCAGCCTGCTGAGAATCTTTCGGGGCAGAACGTGAGTATGTGGGAATCGTTTGCTCAGTTGGTGAAGAATCCGTTTCTGTTGAGATGCAGTGTATTGATGCTTGCGGCTTCCGTTGTATTTGGTGCAATTACTACCTTTATTCCGCTGTATGCAAGCCAAGTACCGAATGGGAATGCGGGTGTGTATCTAATGCTTCAGGCAGGAACGGTGGTGCTGGCTCGAATCATGCTCCGGAAAAGAATTCCTTCTGACGGGAGATGGCATTCTCCTTTTATTATGAGTACAATGTTTATTTTGGCTGTTGCTGCCCAATGTGTAAGTTTTTCGGTGACTGGAGGCGTAGTCTTTTTCTATGTCGGAGCTATATTCATGGGCATTGCTCAAGCCATCCTGTATCCGACGCTCACGACCTATTTGTCTTTTGTATTGCCTAAGCTGAACCGAAATATCCTGATCGGGTTATTTATCGCAATGGCTGATCTGGGTATTTCTCTGGGTGGTGTGATTATGGGACCTGTCGCAGACTTCTCTTCCTATTCATTTATGTACATGATGTGTGCTATCCTAGGAGCGGTAATGATCGTTTTTGCCTATGAACGGCGGAGAACCGTGACAGGTACATCTGTGAGTTGACTGCCAGAAGAGAAAGTGGTGACGAACGTTTGAAGTCTTCGATGACGGCAACATCCAATGGAAAATTAAATCCGGTATCCTTTTCGTTTATCCGGTTTTATATGCTGGCCTTTTTATTTTTTGCAGCGAATTCAGCTTTGACGATTATTCTGCCTTTGCGAAGCGAAGCCGCGGGATTAAATCAGGCTGAGATTGGTCTGATGATGGGGGCATATATGTTCACCTGTATGCTCTTGAGACCTTTTGCAGCGCAGCTGCTGGGTAAGCATGGGCCGCTTCGAGTGATGCAATGGCTATTGCTTTTACATGCGGGAACGCTGCTGTTATTTGTTGTTTTTGGTGTGGAGACGTATCTGTGGTTACGAGCCCTGCAAGGGGTGGCTACGGCCTTTTTCTCCATGACGATGCAGGCAGGCATTGTGGAAAAGCTGGAGGACAAAGACCGGGCACAGGGGCTGTCCATGTACACCCTGTTTACGATGGTTCCTTCTCTGGTCATTCCGATCCTTGCCATACAAATCTGGGAAAATGCCAGCGATCTGGCGTTTACGCTGCTTATGATCGGACTGGCGGCTCTGCCACTTCTGATTGGATATAATGTGGATCTGCCGCGGAGTACCGTACAGAACAAATCGTACACCTTGGGTGATATGTTTCGTTCATTCGGCGGTATCTGGCGCAGTACGCCACTGCTGATTAGCAGTGTGGTGATGTTGTTTGCGTCCTGCGTCTTTGGGGCAACAGCGACCTTTCTTCCCCTGTATATGGTATCCACCGGAATGGCGAGTGCAGGGGTATTTCTGACGATTCAGGGATTGGTTGTGATCCTGTGCAGGTTTATTTTGCGGAAAAAAATTCCGTCCGACGGTAGCTGGAATACCTGGCTGATGGCAGGGTTAATGCTGTGCGCAGCAATGGGAACTCAGTTACTCAGCCTAATGGAGACCATCGGGTCACTGGTGTATCTCTCCGCGGTGTTTAGCGGCTTTGCCCTGGCACTGTTGTACCCGACATTAACCACATATCTGTCCTTTGTGCTGCCTGCGGATTCCAGATATGTACTCATGGGGATCTTCATGTCCTCGTATGACCTCGGTTTCTCTTTGGGTGGACTGGCGATGGGATTCATTGTACAGTTGAGTTCGTATTCGACCATGTTTATGATCTGCACGTTGCTCTCTATTGCAGCGATGGTTCTAGTGGTTGTTTTCAGGCAACGGATGGAAGCGGGGAATAAGGCCAGATCTGTGGTGGCAAGCTGAACGGTAGGGTAAGGGAATGATCCTGTGTAGTGGTAGACAGCCGGATGTTGCTGCCAGCTATCAGTTATTGAGGTGCGATTGGAGCACCAAGGTGGGAATGTAAAGTAAAAGGCTTATGGACTGAATTTTCTGGGACGTACCGCAGGGTACAAGCTGGAGGAAACAGGCCATGGGTCTTTTTTAGATAGTAGAATTTATCAATTTTCTGGACGATTTCGTAAAAAAAGTTTGACAACGACCGTCTAACAGGATTATAGTCATTGTTGTTAATCGTAATAATTACTATTAAAGTCCGAATTACACAGACTGCAAATATAAGGAGTAGAGATCTATGACACAAAAGCAAGTTCCGGTAACCGTACTGAGTGGTTACCTCGGTTCAGGGAAAACGACGGTTTTGAATCACGTGTTGAACAACAGACAAGGGCTTAAGGTTGCGGTGATCGTCAACGACATGAGTGAGGTGAACATTGATGCTGCGCTGGTCAAGGGGGAGGCAACCTTGTCTCGAACCGAAGAGAAGCTGGTGGAATTATCCAATGGCTGTATCTGCTGCACCTTGCGAGATGATCTGATGCAGGAGATTGAGAAGCTGGTGAACGAAGGCAAGTATGACTATATTTTGATCGAATCCACCGGCATCAGTGAACCTGTTCCCGTTGCACAGACCTTTACATACGCCGATGAGGAGTCGGGTATTGACCTGACTAGCCTGGCCCGATTGGACTGTCTGGTAACGGTAGTGGATGCCAATCGATTCTGGCATGATTTTGGATCAGGACAGAGTCTTCTGGATCGTAACCAGGCGACCGGAGATGAGGACACCCGTGACGTCGTAGACTTGTTGATTGATCAGATCGAAACCTGTGATGTACTGCTGCTGAACAAATGTGATCTGGTCGATGACACCGAGCTGAACAAGCTCGAAGGCATCATCCGCAAGTTACAGCCTAACGCCAAGATCATTCGGACCGAGAATGGACAGGTGAATCCGTCTGAGATTCTGAACACAGGCCGCTTTGACTTCGAGAAAGTGAGCATGTCCGCTGGATGGATTCAGGAGCTGGAGAAGGAGTCGCATACCCCGGAAACCGAGGAATATGGCATTGGTTCCTTTGTCTATCGCCGCAGAAAGCCATTCCATCCTTCTCGTCTGGCAGAATTCATGAGTTACTGGCCGGAAGAAGTGGTACGTGCCAAAGGTTTAGTATGGCTCGCGGCTGAAGGGGATGTTGCTGCAAGCCTTAGTCAGGCAGGGCCATCCATTCAGTTCGGTCCTGCGGGACATTGGGTCGCGGCGTTGCCGGAAGCGGACAAAGAAGAGATTTTACGTAACGAACCGGATGTTCTGGAGAAATGGGATGCCCAGTGGGGAGATCGTCAGACGGAGCTTGTCATGATTGGGATCGACATGGAGCGTGCGAGCATTGAAGATGAGCTGGACCAGTGCCTGCTCAGTGATGAAGAAATGCTGGCCGACTGGGGTCATTTTGATAATCCCCTGCCATGGCCTGTGGAAGCTGTATAAGTCGGAGATGCGGGTTCTGTATTTGGAGTAAAGCTATATAACCACGTTCAGATAAATAACATAAATTCAATGGATAAAGGAGCTGTAATTCATGGCTAAAAAATCAAAAGTGGTACGTGAGAAGCAACGTCAGGCGATCGTGGCAAAATATGCGGACCTGCGCCGGGAACTGAAGGAAAAAGGGGATTATGAAGCATTGCAGAAATTGCCACGTAATGCATCTCCGACCAGACTAAAGAACCGTTGTGAAGTGACAGGCCGCCCGCGGGGTTATCTACGCAAATTCAAGGTATCTCGGATTAAGTTCCGTGAATTGGCACATCAAGGACAGATTCCTGGCGTAACAAAATCCAGCTGGTAAACAAATCAAGGGATGTAGCTGACCACCTTTGCATGAAGGCAGGGTATGTGTGCTGGGAGCTGTATGCGGTGCTTAGAACAGAGGTGGTATTTTACTGAAAGGATGTGCATCTTCATGCTGGACTTGTTTACGTTACGAAGAATTCAGTCTGTAATGAACGGATATATTCACGAGAAGGTACCTGCGCCACTGCGTACGATGGTGAAGTTGACATATGAGATGAATGACAATGAATTGATCCTGACCGAAGAAAGACCCGCTGAGGAACGGTATCAATGGGACAAGATGCATATTGCCCGATTTTACTGGGAAGAAAATCAGTGGAAAGTGTACGCCAGAGATGAACAGAGCAGCTGGAATCCGGTAGATGTTATTACACCTTGTTCTGATTTTGAAAATGTGCTCGAGCAGGTTGAAAGGGATGAGGCCGGACTGTTCTGGCGTGAGTGAGGGTGACGATAACGAGGACGAAGATACAAATGAACTTATATGAATAATGACCGAAGAAGACTCTGCATGTTGTATGCAGAGTCTTCTTTAACGTCAGCTTGTTCAAGGAATATCTGCCTATAACGAATGATTGTGCATCATACGGAATTGCATAGGTGTTACGTTTTCCTGGGTTTTGAAACATCGGATGAAATAGCTTGACTGTGAAAATCCCGTTTCCAGCGTAATTTGTTTAATGGAAAGGTTGGTTGTTGCGAGCAGCTGTTTCGCATGTAATAACCTGGATTCCATCAGGAATTCAGGGAAGGAGATTCCAAACGTCTGACTGAACTTTCGGCTAAAGTATGTTGTACTGTATCCGGCAATCCCGGCAGCGTGGTCAAGTGTAATGTGCTCGTTACTATGGGAACGAATATAATTCCCTGCTTCTCGAATTCGCTCTGAAGTGTGATTGAGCGAAACATTGATTTGGCTCGCAGCGGATTGCAATCGGGTCAGAAGTTCATAGAGTGTTGCTGCCATGCTGTGCTCGTCCTCCACCTGATAGCCTCTGCCTAGCTCCAGTAATCGATCCATGAGCGCGGTAACCACCGGGAAGTTGGAGCATTGAAACAGCCAGGGCTCGTCAACGCCTTTTCCATTTAACAGTTCCTCGAGACGAATGCCGTAAAAATGAATCCAACGAATACTCCACGGATCATCCAAATCTGAGTAGTAGGTTTGTCTGAGACCGGGACCATAGAGAAATCCCTGCCCTCGTGTTAGCTCATAACGAGTGGTTCCCGTGTCCAGGAATCCTTTACCGTTCAGGACAAGATGCAGATTGTAGCATTGATCCAAGTTGATTTCGGTAGTGCCATATTCTCGATGTACACGATGCTTCGGAAAGTCACTGTACCCTCCAATAAAATCGGGAAAGCATACATGTCTGGGGAAAATAGGCTTGGGGAGAAAGATGTGTTCTTTCACGTGCATCCTCCATTTGAACGCAATATTTTTATGTAATGAACTGGAATAGATTCATCCCACTGTTATTTGAATATTTAGCAATGACAATATTTTATTATAAGTCGCATAATCTTGTCATTTATTATATGTGAAGGTTCCAATAGAATGGAGGCAATATGGCAGGTTAAGGGGGCAATTAAAGGTGGCAAAATCAATCCAGATGGATGAATTGAAAATAGGGGTCTGTTATTACCCTGAGCACTGGTCGGAAGCGTTGTGGGAGGACGATTTCCGTAGAATGAAAGAGATGAATATCACAGTTATTCGAATGGCTGAATTCGCATGGTCCATCTTCGAGCCGGAAGAAGACCAGTTCGATTTTAGTTTTTTCCAGAAGGCACTGGATCTGGCGCATCAATACGGTTTGAGCGTTATTTTGGGAACACCTACTGCAACTCCACCAGCGTGGTTAACATCCAAATATCCTGAAGTATTAAACGCAAATAAGGACGGGGTGTTGTATCAACACGGTATGCGGCGTCATACCAACTACAGCAGCCCAATCTACAGACAGCAATGTGAGAAAATCGTGCGTAATATGGTGATGGCCTATAAAGATCATCCGGCTCTCATTGGATGGCAGATCGATAACGAATTCAATTGTCATATGGATGTTTTCTATGCTGAGGCTGACCATGTCGCCTTCCGTGAATGGTTAAAGGATCGTTATGAATCGTTGGAGAATTTGAACCAGGCTTGGGGAACCGTTTTCTGGAGTCAGACCTATACCGACTGGGAGCAAGTTCACCTTACCCGAAATATGGTCAGCCAATCGCCAAATCCTCATTTAGCATTAGATGAAAAGAGATTCATTTCAGCCAATACCATTTCATTTGCCAAGCCTCAGGTGGACATCATTCGGGAATTGGACCCTGAACATTGGATCACGACGAACGGTACGTTTGGACACTTGGATAATCATGAAATGACAGAAGACCTGTTGGATTTCTTCTCTTATGATTCGTATCCTCAGTTTGCCACGATCTTCCCAGGAACAGACGATAACTCATTACAAGATCGGGCCTGGAGCATGAAACTGTCCAACGTACGCAACATGTCACCGAACTTCTGCGTCATGGAACAACAGTCTGGGCCAGGAGGCTGGGTCGACAGTATAGGCATGGGTACGCCAAGACCGGGACAGATCCGATTATGGTCGTATCAATCTGTTCTTCACGGAACAGATCTGCTCGTCTACTTCCGCTGGCGGACGGCAACATTTGGCACCGAGATGTACTGGCATGGCATCAATGATTACCATAATCAACCCAACAGAAGAGTACGCGAGGTTGCACAAGTAGGAGAAGAGTTTGCCAAGATCGGGCGTGTTATTGCGGGCACTACATATCAAGCCAATGTTGCGATCCTACAGGATTACGATAACATCTGGGATGGAGAGTTGGACGAGTGGCACGGTCCGCTTCAGCAACAGAGTGTACGCTCCTGGTATAAGCAGCTCCAGTATCGTCATATTCCGACGGACATGGTTACACTGCAACCAACGACAACACTGGAAGAGTTATCTGAATATAAGGTGATCATCTATGCTCACCCGGCCATCATGACAGACGAGACAGCTGAACTTCTGCAAGCCTATGTCAGTCAAGGAGGCACTCTGTTTTTCGGTGCGCGCACCGGATATAAGGATCTCAGGGGGCATTGTTATATGAGACCGTTCCCTGGGGCTGTCGCTGAGTTGTGCGGTGTAACTGTAGAGGACTTTACCTTAATCAAAGGAACCGTTCCAGCAGCCAAACTGCAATGGAGTGGGGCGAGTGAGCGACTTCAGGGAGGAACGCCAACGGCCGGATTTAACGAAGTTCTTCATGTGGAGCATGCTGACGTGCAGGTCATGGCTGAGTATACATCCGAATATTATGCAGGTAGTCCTGCATTGACCAAACGTACAGTAGGTCAGGGGCAAGTATGGTATTATGGAGCGGCTTACAATGAACCGGTCGTAGATGCTCTCCTGGATGAAATAGAGCTATCTTCACCTGTGGGTGACCTGGTAGAGGTACCGTCCGAAGTTGAGCTTGGTATCCGTTCCGGTAAGGATAAAGCTTATGTATTTTTACTCAACTACTCGGATCAACAAGTCCCCATTAAAATTAAGAAGCAAGCAAAAGAGTTACTGTCAGGTACAACACTTCAGAATGAGATCAACATGCCCGCGTATGGTGTATTCATCCTGGAGATCGATTTACCGCAATGAGGAATCCATTCATCCTTAATTGTATTGCCTATTGAATTGAAGCGTAACCTAGGGACGAGCATGGCGATCCAATTGAATATTTTTTTGATGATCCACGCATAATTTTGCGGAAGTATAGAACATGTGAATGTATATTTTGTTCCTCAACGGAGCTACTTACCTAATTTAAAGATTATTTCATATGCAGTTCGTGTATAAATGAGGCTTCAGAGAGTAGTGAAGCGGGGGCAGAGAGACAGAGAGATTCCAGAAAGATAGTGGTTCTTTCCGTTGAAACAACCCCCGGCAGAGCTTACTTATGAAAGGAAACATACTCGTTAAGGATACAGCGCTGCGGCTTGTTATGATTATGGAAGAGTACCCTTCTGCATCACAAAAGAAATGGGCGGAAATGCTTGGTGTATCTCAGGGTCGAGTGAGTCAGTCCGGAAGTCTTCCGAATCGGAAGAGAGATAATCGACTATATTACAACATTCATAATAAAACATAGAAGAAAAGAAAAAACGAGCCTGGCATAAATTAACTGTACCCTATAGAATAGGCACTTTAAAAAAGTCTATCTATAGGGTATTTTTGTTTTATGCCTCGAAAAAGATAGGAATGGAGATATATCAATGAGTAAAAAAATGTTTACAGCAGGCGAAGTGAAGCAACTTTCTGCAAACCCGTATGTAAAGTCCGTATCTACGAAAGGAATTACGTATACAGACGAGTTTAAACAATTCTTTATTTCATCCAATCAGCAAGGGAGGTTGCCCAGAGACATATTTGAGGTCTGTGGATTAACGTACAGATGATTGGGATGACTCGTATCGAATCCTCTGGGAAACGGTGGAGAGCCAGTTACAGAGAGCAAGGCGAATTAGGTTTACATGAAAAGCGAGAATCAACCTCGGAAGAGAAGAACGCGAGACTCGAAGCGCAGATTCACCTGCTCCAAGCAGAGAATGAACTCTTAAAAAAGATTCGCATGGCCGAACGGGAGGGGGGATCACGAGTAAATCTAGCGCTTGGTCTTCGATACAAGTTGATCCGAACCGTGATTGAGAAATACCATCTAAGGCGAATGGTGAGTGTTCTTTGTGAGGCTGCAGGTGTCTCCAAAAGCGGATACTACCAGTACTGGAGCCCTTCCTCCATCCACAGACGCTATCAGAACGAACAGGCTGATGAAGAGCTGAGGGTTCATGTCAACCGCGCCTTCCATTTCAAAAAGCGTAACAAGGGAGCTCGCTCCATCAAGATTACACTGGAAGGACAGTATCGGATTTTCTGGAACCTGAAGCGGATCCGAAGAATCATGAAAAAATATGATATCGTGTGCCCCATTCGAAAGGCCAATCCGTATAAGCGAATGATGAAGGCAACCCACTAACATCGGACCGTGTCTAACTTGTTACAACGTAACTTTAAACAGGGAGTCCCGGGCAAGGTACTTCTAACTGATATTACCTATTTAAGTTATGGAAAAGGGAAGCGTGCTTATTTGTCCACCATTAAGGACAGCTCGACCAATGAAATTTTGGCTTATCATGTGTCGGAGCGAAGGACCATGGATCTGGCGACAAATACCTTGCTTCACTTACAGAAGAATCGCAAATTCGAGAAGACCGAAGACGCCTTCATTCATTCGGATCAAGGCATCCACTACACTCATCCGGATTTTCAGAAGAAAGTGAAAAGTATGGATCTTGGGCAATCCATGTCCAGACGAGGAAACTGCTGGGATAACGCTCCGCAGGAGTCGTTTTTTGGCCATTTTAAGGATGAAGTTCCCTAAAAGAGCTGCACCACGTTGGACGAAGTCAAACGTGAAATCAGAGCAGATATGACCTACTACAACCACTACAGATACCAGTGGAACCTAAAAAGGATGACCCCTGTACAATACAGAGATCATCTTCTTGAAGCCATATAGTTTTTTTAGAAATGTCCTTTACATAGGGTACAGTTTATTTAGAGAAGGTCTTTTTTTTATCTAATGCTACAGGCTTGTAAGATAATATTTATTAGCAGCAGTCCAAATGATAGCTGCTTTTTTGTATTGAATCAGATTATGAAAACTCACATTACAAAGGACCTGCGAGCTGCCGGTTCCATACTGCCCCCAGGTGTGGGATCGGCAGAGTGCGGAATCTCTGTCTGGATCGATGCGGAACTGCGCCGGCGATACCTATCCACGATGACCGCCGCGTCCAGGTAGCCGATCAACATAATGCTGGATCATTAGACCAATTGAGGGATATTTCCAGGGGCGGTTATTGATTGAATGTTTAATCTCTCGGAATAAGAGCCAAGAGTTTTTTTGTAATTGGTGTAAATTGTAGGTGCAGTAGTGATAAAACTACTGGTAGTTGATAGCCAGCCGGTGAGTTGGCCAGGCGACACTGCCGCGGCTTCGCATCTTACATACGGGGAGTAGATAAATAAAGCATAGAAAGAAAATATTAGTCGGATTATTTTTTTTATTGGTAACTATTTGATGTTCAGGACCGTTTAAATAATAAGTGTAAATATTGTCTGGGGGGGAACGGATGAAGAAAAAATGGAAGATAATTTTATTTAGCTTTATTGGGTTTATTATTCTTTTAGTCTTATTTGGAGCAACATACGTCAACAGCATTGGTTATAACAATTTAAAACTTATGTATAAGTTAAATACAACGGAAGTATCAATTGTTCAAATGGATGAAGAGGGGCAATATCTTGGATTAAGTGAGAACCGTAATGAAATTCTTAAAGATCGAATGGTGGAAAAAGGCTGGCAATTCAAGCAGCAGGAAGGGTCTACATTTTTCTTTGAGAAAGACAATCAAAAGGCTGTTGTTTCTACGAAAATATGGAATAGTAATTATGTCCTTTATCGTGTAGATGATAATATCGTCAATATTGCCGACAAATAAGGCAAAAAACCAGCCTGTCCACATATATGTGGAGGCTGGTTTTTATTTAATTAGTGGCTTTATCTATTTCATAGCCATACACGCCATACCCTTGGCTAAACATATCGGCAACTGTTCTTTCTTCCTTATGATCCCAAGTGTGCTGTGATATATACTTATTGCTACTACTGTCACCTGTGTTTTTCGTGATAATAACTGTATGTTCAATGTCAGAATCGGAGTTAGTATTTAAGCTTATTGCATCTCCAGTTTGCAATGCAGATACAGTAGAAGCTACCCCTGCTCGGGCACTCCAATGTTTATAGAAGTTATGAGCTCCACCCCATGTATGCGATGGGATAAGGGAACCAAAATGCCAGGACTGATCGCTTGCAAAACTAGCCCCATATTTAAATTTCATTCCTCCAGTGTATATTGCTTGTGACACGAAGTTTGCACAATCGTTCCATTTACTCCAACAACTTTGACCATCAGCGAGATTACACTTGTTATATTCAGCGTAGTAGGTCGAATATACTGGGTTTCTTCCATTCCACCATTTGTAAGCATAATCACGAGCTGCAATGTTGTTATATCCATTTGCGGAAACAGCAAACGTAGACACATTTTCATCTACAGTCGATGATGTTGTGGATGTGAGCCCATCATCAACTGTAGATGGTGCAATGTTTGGTATCGGGAGGAGTTCTTCTAAATCAATTATTTCTTCCGTTGAAAGTATCGCTTTCTTGCTAAGCTTGTTTTCATAACCTGCTATCTTTTCATTTTTTTCGTGATTCTCGTACCAGTCCATAAACTTAGCAAAATTGACAACTTTCTTCATGTCTTCATCATTAAAATCAAAGGCAAATGCCAAAGAAATAACATACTTTTGGTAATCAACATTATCAAAATCTACTTCTATTAAACTATCATGCTTCTTCATATGTTGAGTTACCAGTTCGATAGCTTCTTTATGCTCAAGTAGACCTTTTTTCTTTTCTTCTTCAGGTGAATCAGATAATGTTTCGTAATACCGAATTTCATTTTGCTGTACATGTAAATCCATTGTCGTCTCTGCATTAGTTTCAGCAGACGCACTCCCCATTAAACTAAAACTTAGAGCAAGTGTACCAAAAACTAGAAAAGTCTTCTTAAAATTCAATAAAATCACACTCCTATATCGTTTTTGAGGTTTCCCTCACAAGTATAAACGCTATAAAAGGAAAAAGGTTACTAATTAAATCAATAATTTGTAAAATGATCATAAATAATGGGTTTTTAGCAACGTCTGAAGAATTCGGGGAGTGATTGTTTCGAATATTTATAGTTGATGTAAATTATAGGGTACTATAGTGATCGCGCTCTTGGTACCCGGTCGTCAGTCGGTGAAGTTGGCCTGGCGGAACCGGCGCAGTTCTTAAAACAAAAAACAGGTGTGATACCAAGATAAAGATCTTCTTCATAGAAGGTCTTTTTTTGTTGCATTGAGGGGCTCATGCTAGTGGCTCTAAAGCGGCCAGAGCGGCCGCTTTAGAGCCACTACGCACCGCTGTCAGATTTACTCCACCCGATAACCAGTGCGCCTAAAACCGGGAAGAACACCCGGTTCAAGGCGCTCTACGTTCCTGGCTGTCGCTTAACATCCGCCACGGAGCCAAAGTCCAAGAATTAGGAAATGTAAAACCTTCTTGAAAGAGAAAAGAGGAAGACCAGGATCAGAAGGACATAAGGCATGGAGAGAACCGACATAGGCCGGTTCTTTTATATTGGATACTCTTTTCCCCTTTTGCCATCCGCATGTTAACAGGTGGCAGTTCGACTAACCTTCCGGCGGACCGAGCCTCCGGCTACGCCCCTCACTCCACTGGAAGCTAAGTCTCACAGTCGGCCGTTCAAGGGGCAAAAAAGTTTTTTCTCTTTCAAGAAGGACTGGGTCGAAAAAACTTTTTGTGCTGATCCCTTGACCACCCGCCTATGCCCCTGTTACCAAGCTCGGCGTCAAAAGGGAAAAAAATACCCTTACGGGGTTCCATCTAACATGCGGCTGTCAAAAGATCTTGTGGTAATGCTTCATTTCTGCTTCCACCAAGACTTTACATAAACCAACACTAAGGAGACTAGACACATGACTACAACTACTTCAACAAAAGAACCGAAGGTAAAAGCACTTTTTGAAGGGCGTTGCAAACATTATTTCATCGGAAGATTGGAAAAAATCCTGATCCTTCAGACCAAATTCCATAACTATTCTTTCCGGAATATCATGTTGATTCGCATGCAAAGACCGACCGCTAACCGAGTGGCCAGTTACGGATTATGGAAGAACCTAGGACGGCAAGTGGTGAAAGGGGCACAGTCGATCAAGATTATCGCACCACATATGGTCAAACTAAAGGACAAGGAAACAGGCGAGGAAAAGGAAGTACTTTCTTTCCACCAAGCATCCATATTCGATATCGCGGACACTGAAGGGGAGGAACTGCCGCGCCTGAACTACGATG
The DNA here is from genome assembly GCF_018614975.1 of Paenibacillus polymyxa. GTDB lineage: Bacteria > Bacillota > Bacilli > Paenibacillales > Paenibacillaceae > Paenibacillus > Paenibacillus polymyxa_E. Next base: position 179,571 of record NZ_JAGGNR010000010.1, read on the forward strand.
AACTGGCAGGAGATACGAAAAAGTTACGTGAGTTTTACGAATTGGCTCTGAGCATCAGCCCGGTTCCCGTTAAAGAAAAGACCATCAAGGATGGAAGCGAGGGTTATTATCACACGGTAGAAGACTACATCGCCATAAAACGCGGCATTGGCGTTCACAAGAAATGTAAAACGCTTATTCATGAAATCGTTCATGCTACCCTGCATCGCCGGGATAACAATAATGAGTTATATATAGAAATAAATACCAAAAATGCCTTGCAGCCATTGCAAGGCGTTTTGTAAGATTATAGAATTTATACGTTTTCAGCAGAGCTTAAGGATTCAATAATCGCAAGAAAAGCAACCTTTAAACCACAAATGGTTCATCATCGATAGTGCTTCAATCAGAAGCTTTTCTTATATGCATGATGTGCAACATACGTTTAGCATGAATTGACATGGCTGTATTTCGTAAACCTATGCTTCGTACAAAATCTCACCTGTTCGGGATACATCATATCCCTCGAATGATTGCAGTTCCTGCCTGAACTCCGGCGATTGGAGAATTCGCAGTACAGATTCTGTCCAGGCTTCATTACCTTGCTTCCTCAGCATGACCAGATCATAGCGCTCCTGAATGAGCGGGATAAAATCAACCTGACCCACAAGTCGTGCAGCTTTCTCAATACCAACTCCGACATCAGCTTCACCTGAACTGACTTTGGCAGCCACGCCCATGTGACTGGTTTCTTCCATTTCATATCCGTTCAGACCTGTGGATGGAATTCCATGTAGCCGAAGTTGCTCATCCAGCAATACTCTCGCGCCAGAACCTTTCTCCCGGTTAGCGAGTCGAAGTTCAGACTTGTTCAGATCGGTCCAATTCTGCAAGTTCTGCGGGTTGCCACGCTGTACATACAGTCCGGCAGGACGTGATAGCAGGTTCACCACAACATAGGACCGTCCTGTCAGAATTTTGCGAATATACGGAAGATTATACTCACCGGTATCTCCGTCGAGCAGATGGGTGCTGACCAGATCGGACTCACCGCGGTACATCGAGATAAGCCCATCCAGACTACCCATGAACGAGCGTAGCGGACGAATGTCCCGAGTTTGTTTTTCCATATGGCGCATTAGAATATCCAGACTGACATCCTGACCTGTTATGACCAGATGCCGTGGTACAGCAGTCATTGCATGAGCAGAACTCGCTGGAGTAATCGCATGCGCAGACCCAACGGGTGTAGTCGATTGTAAGGAAGTTCCCTGAAAATCACCCTGACCTGGCTGAGTCCCTGATGCCGAGGTTTGATGAGGAGTCGGGATACGCTGCCCTGAGGACTGAAGTTGCTTGGAGCGACGTTTATATGCCTCCAGATCGGTTGCATCAATTCGCATTTGTTTACCCACACGGTATGCGACAAGGTCTCCCTTTTTGATCAGGTCATAGACCGTCAGTTTCGATATTTTGAGCAGCTTGGATATTTCTTCGGTTGTGTAGGATTGCTCCTCCGTCATAAGTGAAGATCCTCCTTCAAAGGTATAGAGCAATGATGGTTTTGTTATGAATGTTTCTTGTACTATATCATTAATTGAGGGATGCCATAAACCTGAGAACAAGCAATAAACGCATAGGACAGATAACAAAAATCAAATGTGATCTTAATCACCTTCCCATTTTTTTTGTCTTGTGTATAATTAGATATAATTAATTATAACTAGTTATAACCAAAGATAACGTTGGGGGAGAAAAGAATGAGAAAGAGAATCGGATATGTATTGGGAAGTATGTCACTGGGACTGGCTCTTGTATTGGCTGGTTGCGGCGCAAGCACGGGTACTACGGATACATCCACAGGTGCAGAACAAATGACCTCAACGCCAGCGGCATCAGGTGAAAGCTCATCAGCAGGAAATACCGATCCGCAGGAAACGGTAGACCTGACAATCTCTGCGGCGGCCAGTCTGACCGATGCGATGAAAGAGATTGAAACCAATTATGAGCTAGCTAATCCTTATATAGAACTTAATTTTAACTTTGGCGCCTCGGGTGCCTTGCAACAGCAGATAGAACAGGGTGCTCCGGCTGATGTCTTTGTATCGGCGGCAACAAAAAATATGAATGCGCTAGTGGATGAAAACCTGATTGCATCGGGCGATCAGAAGAATTTGCTACTGAATTCACTGGTGGCCATAGTGCCAGCAGATGGGACCCACACAGTAACCAGTGAAACGGATCTCACCAGCGACTCCATCAAGACGGTAGCCATTGGGATTCCGGAAAGTGTTCCTGCGGGAACCTATGCCAAGGAAGCTCTGACCAATGCCAAGCTGTGGGATGAACTGGAAAGCAAGCTTGTGCAGGGGAAAGACGTTAGACAGGTTCTTCAATATGTAGAGACAGGTAATGCAGATGCAGGATTTGTATATAAAACGGATGCTCTTACTTCGGATCAGGTGAAAATTGCGTTTGAGGTGGACAAGAACAGCTACACACCAACCAATTATCCAATAGGCATTATTGAAGGAACCAAACATCGTACAGAGGCCGAACAATTCTATGAGTATTTACAAACCCCTGAAGTGCTCAATATCTTCGCGAAATACGGATTCACAATTCCGGAATGAATGTGAACGCCATAGACTGGTCCGTATTCTGGTCACCGGTGCGCTTGTCACTTCAGGTTGCGCTGTTATCCAGCATAGTGGCGACTGTGCTCGGAATTGCGATAGCCTGGAAGATGTCACGTTCTTCATTTCGGGGGAAGATTCTGTTGGAAACAGCATTTATGCTGCCGCTAGTCCTTCCTCCGACGGTGGTTGGATTTCTGTTACTTGTCATACTGGGGCGTAAAAGTCTGTTTGGACAATGGATCGAAGCCATATTCTCCGCACCGGTTATTTTCACCTGGTGGGCTGCGGTGATTGCTTCGATGGTGGTTGCTTTTCCACTCGTGTATCAGACGATGAAATCGGGATTCAGTGGTGTGGATCGTGATCTGGAGGATGCGGGTCGTTCGATTGGGGCGAATGAGTGGCAGGTCTTTCGTTACATCTCCCTGCCGCTCGCAGGCAGAGCATTGATGACCGCTTTCATCCTGGGCTTTGCCCGTGCTCTCGGGGAATTTGGTGCGACACTGATGATTGCAGGCAATATTCCGGGCAAAACACAAACGGTACCCACGGCAATCTATGTCGCTGTGGATTCGGGCAATCAGACCATGGCTTGGGCGTGGACTGTTTCCATTATTATCATCTCGTTTCTCATGTTACTGATGACCAGACAGCAGCGAGATGGAAAAAATGACTGATTTAATATGTGTTAATATTATATATAAAATGATGAAAAACCCGTTTTGAGGAAAGAACTTTTTTCCTTAACGCGGGTTTTTATTACCAATTTCATATGTACCCATATCAAAGATTTGCCCATTTGGATCTTATGGAAATGTAAAGCTTTTTTAACATAAAAAATAAAAAAAATTAATCATTCAGTACTCGCTTTCAGTGGGCTTGTTCCTGTAAGATAGAAGTAATTGATTCCAGCCAAGTACTGAAATAAGGAGAGACGACGATGAACACTAAACCTGATTGCGGCGTTTCGTTGCAGATCGATGACTATCTGGATCTTTTGCATTTTGCCATCCAAATTCAGGATCAGGAATGGCAGCAATCCCTTATCCGCCAACTCAAAATATTCCAGACGGCGACGGAGCAGCAACGCACACCTGAAGAGGAATTATGGACACGGTTTGATTACATCAACAGCAAACTGACAGGTCTGTGCCACCAGATTCATGCCGCTCATTCCATGGATGAACGCAAGAAGTTTGAGGAACGGATCGGTCTCTTACAATTACAGCGAGTGGAAGTTGCACGTAAAATTAAATGGGCGAGTCGCAGATAGATGAGTAGTGTACACACCAAGTGATGCACCGCCAAAATGGTATAATTAGTGAGAGTCATACAAGAAGAAGCCATCCGCCGATCGATATGGGGGATGGCTTTTTCTTGTACTATAGAGAAGTTCTATAACCTTATCAGGATGTCCTATTAGTTTAGTTATTGCCCTCAGATGACTTGTAATGGGAGCACACATCATATTTGCTGTGATAACAGCCTGTGGAGGAGATTGGGAATGGTTAAAAAACGGGGGATTCAAAAATTCCGGACAGCACTGCTGTTCATTACAATGCTGGCGGTACTGGCTGGATGCAGGTAGTCTGAGAAAGGTGTGCAGCGGTAATGGGAAAATCATTTGATCTGTCATTGGTTCTGGATTTCATCCCGGAACGGCTACGATATTTGCATATAACACTGATTGTACTGAGTGGTTCCATCGCGCTTGGACTGGTGGGCGGCGTGCTTCTGGCCGTCCCCGGCTGTATCGGATTCCGGTACTAAGCCAAGTGGCTACCCTGTACGTCTCATTCATGCGGGGCACACCGATCCTCATCAAATTGTTCCTGGTGTATTACGGACTTCCCGAGTTGCTCAAACCCATTGGCATCGACCTGTCGAGAACCGACCCGTTGTTATTTGTCATTGTGACCTATGCGCTTAGTGACGCGGCATCCTTTGCCGAGATCTTTCGCGGAGCGGTGCGTAGTGTGGATAAAGGTCAGACGGAAGCTGCCTATGCTGCGGGTATGACCACATTCCAGTCGTTTCGGCGGATTGTTGTTCCGCAGGCACTGATTGTTGCTTTTCCGAACATGGCCAATACGTTAATTGGTTCATTGAAGGATACCTCGTTGGACTCGCCTATGCAGAACGCAGACTCCAGCGTCATGAACGCAAGAGGGTTGTACACAAACCGGCAATTTGAGCCAAACGCACTGAAACGAATAGCGGGGTGAGCATATGTCGATTGATCTCCAGTTTATCTACTGGGGGCTGACCATCATTGCCGAGCGAATCACTGCTCTGCTTGAGCGTCAGGTTGCCGTGTACAGCAAAGGACAATTCCTCAGTCGATATTCTTCCGACTGGAGTTATGTCATCTGACGATATAGGCGCAAGCTGTAGTAACTGACGATCCCGGCCCGGCATATGCTGTAACAGGCAAATGCTGATAGGCCGGGTTTTTCTATGGGTGAAGCAGGCCGTGACGGTAAGGAGGAGGACCATGCAGAGCAAAATCGATGAAATCATCACACATATTGCACACTCTCACCAGCAGATCGCACGTGTGCTGGATGCCAAACGCCAAGTCGCTGTACGCATGTCTGAAATCATCAATCATTTGCCAGATATCGAACCGGAGTTGGATGGCGTTGACGGTCTGCTGGATAGCTCTGGGCAAATCAACAAAAGCATTATCTCTTACTTGGGGGGCCTTGCAGATCTGGAAGAGGCTGTAGCCGAAACGCTGACCCAAGTCATGCGGGAGATCGCGGTTCAAGAGGAAGAATAAGCCCGGAAGGCGGGTGAAGGAACATGAGTAGAGAACAGAGCCTCATTCTGATGCTGGACGCAGCAGCCAAAATGCAGTGGAATATTGCCCTGATCCTGGAGGCAAAAGCGATTGAGGCCGAGAAGGTACGGAACTGGACGCTGAATCATCTGAATGGGGATACCTTTCTGACGCATGGGGATCAGGTAGGGGAGCCGCTCAAAATGCATGATCAGCTGGTGGAATTGCTGGAAGGATTAACCCGGATGGAGACCGGACTGTGCAACAATCTCAAAGCGGTGATGGTACAGAACGATAGCGATGATGGCGGCGGTATGGACGGTGGCATGTTTGGCGGCATGGATCTGGGAGACATGGGAAAATGAGTCTGATGCGGCGTGAGCAGGAAGCCAAACTGGCACTCATTGAATCCATTGCACACAGTCAGCAGGCGCTGGCACGCATTCTGGACAGTGTAGCCAGTGTAACCGCTCATTCGGAAGTATCCGCCCGCAGTCTGGCCGAGAACATTCGTTTGCTGAGTCGTTATCAGGAAGAAATGTCTCGTATGGTTACGGGAATCAGGCTGGCCCGAATCCAGCATGGGGAGCCTGGTTTACCGTGGCTCAAAGACCCCGGGTGTGCAATTCGTATCGTTCGGGACATACAGGAGGAATGTTGACATGTTAAAGAAGAAAAAAATACGACTGAGAACCAAAAGAGCTTTGTTAACCCGTGGAGCCCGTCTGCGCAAAATTCGCAAGCTGCGTGCGCTCAGAGCTAAACGTGTTCTTCACAAACGCCCACTTAAAGGACGCAGTGCGTGGCTCAAAAAAAAGAAACGTGCGGTACGGCGGCACCGGAGTCCGAAGTCCGTACAACCAGTCGTCCCGGCTACCCCTACCGATCCGAACCCGGACGGTGCGTACAGCCAAGGATACAACGAGGCGTACAACGAGGGATTCAACGCGGGTTTCGCCAAGGGATTCGAGGACGGACATCAGCTGGCGTACAAAGCACAGTAACCGAGTAGACACGATTATTCCTGCATGGAATGATATCTGTATAACAGTTAGCCCGGGGAGACAGATCCCTCCGGGCTATTTGCATCGCCGCAAAAGCGGACATGCCCGTACAGGCGGATGATGAGGGCAAGCGCCAATTTTGCGCCTTGCAGGACACCCGTCCATGATGCATCTGACCCCGAGGCATATCCTTTAGAGGGAAGACCAATCACGGGGAGAGTCTGGAAGTAAGATCTCCTGAAGGAAGACAGGGTGAAGAATGTGGCAAAACGAAGACACCGTCCGCTGACCGAAGCGGAAACGGCTTACCGCGGCGGATACGCAGAAGGCCGCAGATTTGGCGGCTGTCAGGCCATGATGGAGCGGGTGCAGAAGTTTCAACCGACCCTGCGGGACATGAAAGTACTGTATATTCCGCAAGGATTCGATGCCATCGATGAAGGTGTCACCTTGGCTCTGCAGCAGTCTGTACGTGAATGCGTTGTTGGATCGCCAGCAGCGATGTTGCAGGAAGCCAGTCAACATCGGCCCGATGTCGTGCTTGTCATGAATGGTTTGCATGTATTTCCTGCAGATCATGTGGAGCAGGTGAAGGGCATACGTGCACTCGGTATTCGAACTGCCGTGTGGTTTGTGGATGATCCGTATTTCACCGAAGATACAACGTCCCTTTGCCAGCACTATGATGTCGTGTTCACGCATGAAGAGGCCGCCGTACCCCTCTATCTGGGACATGGAGCGAACCAGGTCATCTATATGCCACTCGCAGTGAATCCAGGCATGTTTCAACCGCGGCGCGCGGCACCGCAGCATCAGCACGACATTTGTTTTATCGGTACCGGATTCTGGAACCGGATTGCCTTGTTTGATGAGCTGGCCCCTTTTCTTGCGGACAAAAAGGTATTCATTGCGGGTAGCCAGTGGAACCGGTTGGCACGCTTTGATGTACTAGGCCGTTTCATCCACGAAGGATGGATTGCTCCTGGAGAGACAGTAGATTATTACAATGGCGCCAAGATTGTCATTAACATTCACCGGACTTGCGAGAATGGGGAAGACAATCGCAACACACATCATCTTGAAGGTCACTCGATTAATCCACGCACGTATGAGATCAGCGCATGTGGCACAATGCAGATTACGGATGCACGTGCAGATTTACCCCGTTATTATAAGCCGGGATATGACATCGAGACGTTCACCAACGCAGCAGAACTTCAGCGCAAGATCCACTATTATCTGAAGCATGAAGAAGAACGACAGGCGATGGCGTGGCGGGGACTTCTCACCACGATGAACCAGCATACATTCACTCGCCGCATCGATCAGTTGCTGGAACATTTGTAATCCCCATCTGAAGTGCAGCATCAACAAAAAACCTATCCCAAAAAATAAAGGAGTGGCGGTATGTCTCTCAAGCACCGTAAAACCAAAAAGGTTCATGCACGCGTACTGAGCCTGGCTGATCAAGCACGCAAAAATGGGCAACATGCCGGATATGACGCTGGTAAGGAAGAAGGATATCTGCGCGGTCGCGCCAACTATATTGTGAATTGTGCACAGGAACCGTTGCCTTTCCGGCAGCTTCACGTGCTGTATGTATCCTCGGGTAAAGGCTTCCCTTACTCCCCGTTGGATGAGGCTATCATGGCCACGCTACAGGGTATGGTGGCTCAGGTAACCCTCACTGATCCGCGTCAACCAGTTTCTGAAATTGCGCTGCAGACGCGTCCTGATCTTGTGCTTGTGTTGGATGGAATGGATATTCCCGTCGAGCATATCGATGCAATTCGCCAAGCGGGCATTCAGACAGCGATCTGGCTCACGGATGACCCGTACTATACAGATATGACGCTGGGGATCGTGAAACATTTTGACCATATCTTTACGCTCGAACTGAACTGTGTGGAACTGTACCGCCAAAGCGGTTGTGCATCGGTTCACTACCTTCCTTTTGCAGCCTTCACGAATCATTACTTCCCGATTACAACCCCTTCCCCATTAAAACGAGATGTCAGCTTTATCGGCTCTGCCTATTGGAACCGGGTGTACTTCTTCAACCCGATCATGGCGCAGCTGATGTCACACAATACGGTATTTAACGGTATCTGGTGGGACCGTCTGCCTGACTATACCGCCTATGGAGAGAAGATCGAACTCGGCCGCTGGATGAGTCCGCAGGAGACCAATGATGTGTATAATGGCACCAAAATTGTCATCAACCTGCATCGATCCCACGAAGATGATTCCGTCAATAATAATCACCTCAAAATTTTGCCAGCCTCACCGAACCCGAGAACGTTTGAAATTGCTTCCTCCACAACACTACAGCTAACTGATGCACGGGATGATATTGCCCGTTTCTACAAACCGGGTGTGGAAATCGAGACGTATTCCTCCCCGCAGGAATTGCTCGATAAGGTGGAATATTATCTTACTCATGAGAAGGAACGCCGTGAGATTGCACTTCGAGGGCTCGAACGCACATTGAAAGATCACACGTATGGCAAAAGAATTAATGAAATGTTAACCATTATATTCCCTTAATATCGGCCGGGAGGAGGTGTGCACTGTACCCTGTATCGGGATATTCACGTACAGGGTCCGTGCGGCCATGGCAACGAAACCAAAGTTGATGTTGTTTTCCCATGTGTGCAACACCCGCAGCATTACAGGTGCCGAGAAGCTGCTGCTTCATTTTATGAGAGAGATCGGTACGATCTTTGAATGTGTGCTCGTAGCCCCTCAGGAGGGGAAGCTTGCGGGGCTTGCGCGAAGATTCGGCATTCAGGTCAAAATATGCACTCTGCCGATGCTTCACGGTGTGTACACACCTTACCTGGGCATTGCAGATGATGCGGAGCATCTTCGCCATACACCAGCGTATCAGGAAGCGGTCTCTCTAATACGGGAGACTGCTCCCGATATGGTGTTAACGAACACCTGCGTTAATGTGATGCCGGCTATAGCCGCAAAGTCCCTTCAGATTCCGGTCATCTGGAAGATAACCGAGATCATTCACTCGAATGAACATACAACCGAGGCGATCCAGATGATTGGTTGTTACGCAGATTGGATTATCGGTATATCCGAGACAGCGGTGGCCCCATTCCAACAAGCGGGCATGGGTGACAAAGTAACCATCATTTCCCCTACCTGGGAACCCGCGCTACCAGCACCGGACCGCTGGGTTCATCTGCGCGAACGTAAGCGCAAGGAGCTCGGTTTCAAATCATCGCAGACCTGTATCGGTTATATTTCTTCATTTATATATGATGCCAAAGGGTTGAAACCTTTTGTGGATATGGCCTTGAGGATCTGTGAAACACATTCGCGCTGTCGCTTCTGGATCATCGGGGCACCATCGGATAAAAAGTATTACGACGAGTGTGTATCCCGGGTGAAAAAATCCGGATATTCACGCCGGTTTACCTTCACTACATTTGAAGAGAACGTATCTCTGGCGTATACCGCGATGGATCTCCTGGTCATCCCAAGCATGGTCAAAGAAGGATTTGGCATGACCGCACTGGAGGGTCTCTATTTTGCCAAACCGGTCATTGCTTTCGCTCAGGGTGGACTGAAGGAATTAATGGAATCCGTAGGCAGTGATGCATTTTTGGCCCCGCCGGGCGATACCGAAGCGCTTATCACCTTGGCAACAACCTTGCTGAATGATGCAGAGCTGGCCTCAAATACGGGGTGGCGCAATCGGACAGAAGCGGAAAGGCTCTACGGCGTTGAAACCTACCGAACGAAACTGCATACGATGGTGACACAGTGGTTATTGCGTTTTCCCGGATGGTTTGCTTATATCCAACCTCCGAATGGACCTGTGTATACCCATGGGGAGGGGGGACTACGCACTGTACTGGTTCTGGAGCCGGCTACGGTTCGTGCACTGTTATTCCCGCTGACCGTCATACAGGCGTTGCCACATTCCTCATTACCTCCAATCGCATTGGGTCAAGTTGCTCCTGTTGATTCAGGCAATCGCCCAGCTGCAAAGCTGATTCAACAAAGGGGCAAAACGCGGAAACGTCGTCGCAAGCCACTTGCACCTCATTCTCGCCGAGACCGTGAGGGGCTGAAACGTACTTCCGGAACTGGCAGACGTAAGGGGAGACCCCGTACAACGAAGGGACCGCGTCCGCATATGGGGAAATCGGCTAGTCGCAGACGCAAATCTGCCAAGGCGGGACGTAGCCGAGTACGGCGCAGGGGTTCCAATACAAGATGAAGGCAGGGATTACGATGAAGATCATGACGGTGCTGGGTACGAGACCTGAGATCATACGGCTCAGCCTGATCATCTCCAAGCTGGACCAGTACGCGTCCAAACATATTCTGGTGCACACGGGACAGAACTTCACGGAAAGTCTCAGCGGTCTCTTTTTCAAGGAAATGGGCCTGCGCGCACCGGATTACGTTCTTCAGGATGAAGCGGCCACTCTGGGACGACAGCTGTCCTCGATGTTTACGCAGATGGAAGATCTGATATTGCAGGAGAAGCCCGATAAATTGCTGCTGCTTGGCGATACCAATAGCGCATTATGTGCAGTATTGGCTGAGCGCATGGGGGTTCCTGTTATTCATATGGAAGCAGGCAATCGTTGCTTCGACCTGGATGTGCCTGAAGAGAAAAATCGGAAGGTGATTGATGCCATCTCCACCGTTAATATGCCTTACACGGAACAGAGCAAGAAACATTTGGTCAGCGAAGGGGTGCCAAGCAGACGGATCGTGCTCACGGGCAATCCCATCTATGAAGTGATGCAGCATTACGATGCAAAGGTAAATTCCAGCAAAATACTCAAGAAGCTCAAGCTGAAGTCCGGGCAATATTTTTTGGTTACTGCCCATCGGGCCGAGAATGTGGATCACCCTCCTCATTTGCTGGAGATTATGAAAGGACTGAACCAGGTCGCTGAAGAACATGGGTTGCGTGTGATCTGCAGCATTCATCCGCGTACAGCGATCCGGATTGCGGAGCATCTGCAGCTGGAGATGAATCCGCTGGTGGAGTTTCACGAGCCGTTTGGATTCTTCGACTTTGTGATGCTCGAACGTCATGCACGCTGCGCACTCACGGATAGCGGTACCGTGCAGGAGGAGTGCTGCATTATGGGTGTACCGACCGTAACGATGCGTCGAACTACCGAGCGGCCGGAAACGGTCGATTGCGGCAGCAATGTGGTCTCCGGTCTGGATGCCGCGCGCATCGCTGATTGCGTGAAAGTCATGACAAAGATGTCTAGCGACTGGGATTGCCCGCAAGGTTACAAAGCCACAGATGTATCCAGTAAAGTGGTTAAATTTCTGCTTGGAGGGAAAATGCATGTTTGAAAATAAGCGTATACTCGTGACTGGCGGTACGGGATCATGGGGTTATGAACTTGTGGCTCAACTACTGCCCCAGCAGCCCAAAGAAATTATTGTATATTCCCGGAACGAGTCCAGCCAAGTGGCTATGAGTCGTGAATTTGAAGACCCACGTCTTCATTTCCGGATTGGAGATATTCGTGACAAGGACGCCTTGACGGCGGCTTGCCAGCATGTGGACTATGTATTTCATCTGGCTGCGCTCAAGCATGTTCCGGTGTGTGAAGACCAACCGTACGAAGCACTCAAAACCAATGTGATTGGTACACAGAACGTAATTGAGGCCGCTATTGAGAACAAGGTGGAAAAAGTAATCTATATCTCGACTGACAAAGCTGCCAATCCGTCCAACTTTTATGGCATGACAAAAGCGATCGGCGAGAAATTAATTGTATATGCAAATTTGTTACACAGTGATACCAAGTTTGTTACGGTACGGGGCGGGAATGTACTGGGAACAAACGGCAGTGTGGTACATCTGTTCAAGAATCAGATCCGCCAGAAAGGGCAGGTCTCCATCACGGATATGAGTATGACTCGATTCTTTCTTACGCTGAAGGATGCAATTACCTTGCTATTCAAAGCTTCGGTGGAAAGTGTTGGCGGAGAGATCTTTGTCATGACGATGCCTACCTGCAAAATCGTTGATCTCGCGGAAGTTCTTATTGAGGATTCCGGTGTGGAGAATGTGAGCATTGTGGAACGTGGCATTCGTCCAGGGGAGAAAATCCATGAAATATTGATGAGTGAATTCGAGAGCATGACCACCGTTGTCTACGATGAGCAGTACCTGGTTATTCTTCCTACCCTGGGTATACCGGGTCTGCGTGAACATTATACCAATTGTCCCCCGGTCTCCTTTAACAGTTTCAGTTCTGAACACCAACTCATGACCAAAGAGGAGATTCGTGAAATTCTGAAACGCGGAGGATTCTTGTCATGAAACTGCTGATACTTGGTGGGAACGGAATGGCCGGCCATATTCTGGTCGATTATTTCCGCCGTCAAGGTGTGCACAGCGTCTTCTACACAACTCGGGATGTCACGGACCCGAATGGTCTGCTCCTGGATGTGAATGACAGCTTCATGGTTGACCGACTGGTAGAAGCGGTGCACCCGGATGTGATTATTAATGCTGTAGGTGTGTTGAACAACTTCGCAGATGAGGACAAAATTACGGCTTATCATATTAACGGGTTCCTGCCACATCGTCTGCGGCGGGTTGCAGATACGATTGGTGCACGTCTGATTCATATCAGCACAGACTGTGTGTTCAGCGGGGAGCGGGGAGCATACCGGGAAGATGATGTCACGGATGGGACTTCAGCTTACGCCATCACCAAAGCACTTGGCGAAGTTCAGGATGAAGGTCATCTGACGATCCGTACGTCCATCATTGGACCCGAGATTCGGCAGGGCGGCATTGGTCTGATGCAATGGTTTATGTCCAGCACAGGTGAAGTCGGGGGTTATACCCGCGTATTCTGGAACGGTGTGACCACACTTGAGCTGGCCAAATGGGTAGACCATTACCTGGCCTCATCGGTTAGTGGTCTGATCCACCTTGCTCATCCGGCACCTGTTAGCAAGCATGACCTGCTTGTATTGTTCAAGCAGACCTGGGATAAGCAGGATGTGACGATTGTGCGTGATGACAGTGTAGTGCAAGACCGTACGCTGGTGTCCACTCGCGAGGATGTGAAGACAGACCTGCCGAATTATTCTACAATGCTGAAGGAGTTGGCATTATGGATGGAGCAGAGCTGAGAGGCAAGAAAGTGCTGATTACAGGCGCCTCCGGTTTTACCGGGCGACATGCCGTATCTTATTTTCGGGAAGTTGGTGCAGTGGTTGCGGCGGTAGTCCGGAGGCCGGATGTGTATTCATTTGGTAAAGGTACTCAGGTCCATGTCTGTGATCTGAACGATAAACAGCAAGTGCGTCATCTGATCGGCGAGGTGCAGCCCGACTATGTGCTTCATCTCGCTGGCAAAAACTCAGTGCCTGATTCGTGGTCTGATCCGCTACTGGTCCTGGAGACCAATGTGATGGCTGTGCTGTATTTGCTGGATGCGCTTCGCAGTTGCCCGACAGCACGAACCGTTATTGTAGGATCGAGGTTAAAATATACGCTGGAACCTGGCCGGATTCCCCAGCCTCCACATCCATACAGCCTTAGTAAAGCTCTGGAAGAGATGGTGTCCTTGTCGTGGATGTCGCTCTTCGGACAACAGGTCATGCTGGCGGAGTCAGGCAATCTGATTGGTGCGGGTCCTTCCACAGGCATCTGTTCACTGCTTGCACGCCATGTTGTTGCCTGTGAGCAGACGGGCAAAACCGAGGCATTCCGTCTGTCCGGACGGGACAGTACCCGTGACTTTCTGGATGTGCGGGATGCCGTCAGAGCGTATGCGACCCTCCTGGTACACGGGTCCAGCGGTACAGTATACCCGGTGGTGTCTGGAGTGGAGCGCAGTCTTGGTGAAATTGCAGATCTGCTGTTGTCGATGACAGAAGCTGAAGTCCCTGTTCGCTGGGATGGGGCATCTTCCGGTCCGGACGGTTCGGGGAAACAGGAGGAATTATCCCTGCTGCGCAAGCTTGGCTGGCAGCCGATGATTCCATTTGCCACCTCGCTTCAGGATATCCTGAGTGATGTTCGTGTCCAGCAAGGGAGGACGACAAGTTGAATCCGAGAGTATCCATTGTCATTCCATTCTACAACTGCCCCTATGTGCCTCAGGCGATTCAGAGTTCGCTGAACCAGACGTATCCCGATGTGGAGATCGTTGTTGTGAATGATGGTTCCACCCGGCATGCAGAGTTGCTTCAACCCTATCTTCCTTATATTCATGTGCTTGGCAAAAGCAATGGCGGGACGGCTTCGGCACTTAATCATGGCATCCGCCATGCCTCTGGTGATTATGTAGCCTGGCTCAGTTCGGATGATTATCTGTACCCGGATAAAATTCGTTATCAGCTGGAGTTTATGCAGCGTGAGAATGTGCTCGTCTCACATACAAACTTTCACTATATCAACGAGCATTCGGCAGTTACCAGAATGCATGGTGGGCCTGAACAGATGTCGGATATGGATTTACTAGGGCGGTTTGTTAACGGCAATCCGGTGAATGGCTGCACGGTCATGATTCGCAAGGATCTCTTTAGCGGAGTGGGGCTGTTCGATGAACTTCTTCCTTACACGCATGATCTGGATCTCTGGATGCGGATTGTACTGAACGGTCATCGGTTCCCATACCTGAATGAACCGCTTACTGCCTATCGTTGGCATGGGGGAATGGGATCGGTACGTCATGCCGATGTCATCGGCAGAGAGGCATCCATGGTATGGTCCAGATATCGGGAACCGTTGTTGCAGCGAATAGCGACGCTTAGCGGGTAGCGTAGGGAGGGTAGTTATGAAAGCCAAAAGATGGCTGATTAACGCCCTCTTTGCGCAGCATTTTTGCCGATGATATGGGGGAAGTCGATTAATAATTCAAATATACTTCCGCAGCACCGCAGATGTCCGATACCGATCGAATGGATCTTCATATAATAGAGGAAAGCAATCGCTATGCAGAGACAAACGGGGGAAGGGGAGGACCGAATGGAGCCGAAGGTATCAATTGTCATTCCTTTTTATAATTGCGCGTACATCGAGCAGGCTGTTCACAGTGCCATTCACCAGACGTATCCGCATATCGAAGTCATCGTGGTAGATGATGGGTCAACCGAGCACGTGGAGAAGCTGCAACCATTCATGGATTCCATCCGCTATATTCACAAAGAAAACGGTGGAACGGCGACAGCATTAAATGAGGGCATCAAACATGCAACAGGGGATTACTTTGTCTGGCTCAGCTCAGATGATGTGATGCTGCTGGACCGGGTGGAGAAACAATTGAAATTTATGCGTGAGGTCAAGGCTTCGTTCTGCCATGGTGCATACCATTATGTGAATGAGAGAAGCGAATGGTTGGATACGATGCGGCCGGAAGTCGGCAGTCGTCTGGAGATGTTGCAGGTATTGCTCGAAGGTTGTCCAATCAATGGCTGTACTGTCATGTTAGAGATGGATGCATTTGAGCGGTTTGGTTTGTTCGACACCGATTTTCGCTACACCCATGACTATGAGATGTGGATGAGGCTGTTTCCAATGTATGAGCTGTTCTACTACAATGAACCTCTGATGTGCTACCGTTTGCATGACTCGATGGGGACTAAACGCCATTTCAGGGAGCTGGTTGCCGAGATGGAACGGGTTCACGCGAAGCATCGGCCTATTCTGTTCAACTTGCTTCAGGTTGGTGGGTACTGGAATTGATGGATTTGGCAATGATGGCCGAATGGAATAGGTGTAAAGGGACAGGAGAGCACCCTCATGAAGCACTTTTTAAGTGTTATAAGTGAGATGCTCTTTTTTGCTCTATGGACAGATTCGTGGACAGAAAGGGTGAACGATTGCTGAAGTCTCTGTATAATGAAATGATTCATACACGGAAGGGACTGGACTATGCGCAGATATCAATATCTTTAAACCTAACTATTATATACTAATGGAGGTAAGAGTATTGATTACAGAGTTACACACAGAACGGTTATATTTGCGAAAAATGAACGTATTGGATTCGGCCAGCTTGTTTGAAATTTGGTCTGATCCGGATGTGACTAGATTTATGAATATCAGTCATTTTACGGATGAAAATCAAGCTATAGAAATGATTAATCTACTGAATGATCTTGCTCAGGAAAACAAGGCCATGCGGTTCTCAATCATTGCGCAAGAGTCTAACGAAATCATAGGTTCCTGTGGTTATAATTCACTGGATTTTGACAATCTTAAAGCAGAAATCGGGTATGACATTGCCAGATCACACTGGGGGAAAGGCTATGCTACGGAAGCGATCTCTTCTTTGTTAGCTCATGCATTCTCGACTATGAAGCTGAATCGGATTGAAGCAAAGGTTGATCCCGATAATTTGAATTCTATCAAGCTATTAAAAAATCTCAATTTCACATACGAAGGTACCCTCAGAGCATACGAGAGGGCAGGCGAAACGTTCAGTGATCTGAATATGTATTCCAAGTTGGCGACAGATGAATAAGATCTGTAATAGCGTGTTCTCGGTTCGTTAGAACACTTTTGAAGCGACAAGGGGTGTCCTCAGTCATTCATATGACAGATGGGACACCCCTTGTTCGATATTTCGGCATGTTATATGAAGACGGTATGTCATTGGACGAGTCAATCTTTTGAATTCATGATCGCCATCGATGCAGGATCGGGAAATACATACCCTTTAGGCAGCTTCTTCATCAATTCATTCATTACAGCGTAGTCCACGTCGATGTGAGGTGTGGAAACTGGAGTCGAAAACCAGCGGTTGTATAGATCACTCGGTACAAGTAACGTCATATCGTATGTCCTCCTCTGTAGATGGCTTCTTGGTAGACTTGAAATGTACGCAATCCCATCACTTCCAGTGAACGATGTTGTTCAGCCCAAGCTTTCGCCGCCGCACCCACTGTTCTCCGGGTAACATCATCCTCAAGTAGTGCATCCAACAGTTCACGAAGTGAATCGACATCCTGCGGAGGAACGACCCATCCCGTACGTCCGGGTTCAACCATCTCAGGCATGCCGGCTGTACCACTGACGATAACAGGTACACCCGCCAGTTGCGCTTCGGTAACGGAGAACGGCTGGGTGTCCTGCAGGCTGGGCTGGACATAGATGTCTGCATAGCGCAGGAATGAAGGAATATTGTCCAGCTTGCCCCAGAACACAACATCGGCTCCAATACCCGTTGAAGCAGCCTGTGACCGCAATTCATCGGTTAGTTTGCCTTCTCCTGCGATCCAGCAGACCCAATCGGAACGTTTATTTTTCAGACTGGCTAAGGCCTTGATTAACACATGAACGCCCTTGATGTATTCAAGTCGTCCGGTAAAGGCAATGACTTTTTTGCCCGCAGGTGGTCGCTGGCGGAACTTCACAGCTGCTGAGGCACGATAGGCTGGCAGATCTACAGCATAGGGAATCTGTCTGAACTTTGATTCAGGAACGGCAAGCTCTGTAAGCGTACTCTTGATCCAGTGGCTTGACACGAGAATGAGCTCGGACTGTGCTGCACTTCGCTCTTCCAATGAGAGAAAGTAACGTCCACGTTTGGATTGCAAATATGAAGATAGGGTAAACTGCGGGTTGGAATTTTGATCGTAAAAGGCTTCACGTGCAAGAGCGCCATGATAGCTTGTAACCAGTGGGATATTGCGGTTCAAGATGCGTTTTATGGCTACGGCAGCTACCGGATCTTGCGCATGAATAACATCATAGTGGTTTACCCCGAGATAAGCGACCGCCATCTCGAAGGCATATCTATTCAGTTCATAATAAGCGAGAAGAGGATCGGCAGTGAATTGTGGCAGATCAGTCGGATTGAGTTTGGCTTGCAGCATAGGCCACACCTTATCCTTGGAGAAAGCGCGGTTCAGATTACGAACATATACTTCGTTATTGGCACTATTTGTGCCCATGATATCAACCTCTACACCAAGTGCGATCAGCCTGTCGGCAAGTTGTTTAACATATGTCCATATGCCTCCCATATGTGTTAGCTCCCAATACGTAACGAGCAGAACTCTCATAGCTACCTCCTTGTCACGGCCTGCACCGGCCGAGCTTCTATCCTTATATTCTATGAAAAAAGAGAACCGGAAGGTCGGGCATTTCCGTGTAATTGATCGAAAATGGGTGAATGCAAATGGCAATGGACGAGAGGACGCATATCCTATGTACAGGAAGGTTCATGCTCCGAAGGAGGGATCTACAGTGGCAGTATATTTACTTGAGATTCATGAGAATCTGTTACAGACTTTTGTTCCCGTCAAGTATATAGATGTGGAGTTGGCTTATGTGGGCGGTGAGGAAGGGACGGATGTATTTGTTGGTGGAGCCAGCATTCACGGAGAACTGTACCGACATCTTTTTCACCTAACGTCAAATTCGGGGGGAGCGGGCGGTAATCAGGTCATTCATAATCTGGATGTGTCATCCGAGCCTTATGAACTGAGGATCATCAGCAACAGTTCTTCACCGAATTATCTGGTTATTCGAATATATTGCAGAAGTATTCACGGTCAGACATTGGGCATACTATCAGAACATCAGATGATGAAGATTGCAGATTGATATGGACATAATTAAATAGTCATGAATAACCAACGTGTGGAGCAGGGAAGGTGCCTGTTCCATTTTTTTGTAATGAATCCATAGTAGAAATGTCTGAAAAAATAGCATGACAGCAAAGGTGTTTTCATTAGAATTAGATCAGTATTAAACGAAAGTTTAAAACGACGATTTAAAACGATAGTTTGAAATTAGTCGTCAATATAGGCTGAGTGAGACGCATGGATAAGCCTGTGATCTCCTGGATGCTGCTTGCCCCTGCATTGGGTCCGGTCTTGTCTGGGTGGTTTATTGAATCACTGAGCTGACATTGGATTTTCCTGATTAACTTGCCCATAGGTATTGCAGCTTTCATTCTATGTATCAAATTTTTGCCTGATACAGATCGTGGACGCACACCTGCACTGGATCTGCTCGGCATGATTCTGGCGCCAATTGCGTTCTCGATGCTCGCTTACGGTGTGAGTGAGGGTGGAACGAGTTGGACGTCCGCAACAACTCTGACTGGTGTCATTGTGGGTGGTGTAGCGCTCATTTTGTTCATTATTGTGGAGCTTCGTCATCAAAATCCATTGCTCGAACTCCGGGTACTCAAATCATCTGATTTCTCACGGGGAATTATTCTCGCATGGGTGTCACAAGTGGCGCTGTTCGGTGCGATGATCCTGATCCCGCGATGATGATGGGACACTAAGACTTCTTTAAAATCATACTAAGGCAGTTCAGAGAAATTTTGCTGAACTGCCTTTTTGCTATGCTTAATGGAAAATTCGCAGTGCTGTCATCATTTCACGGAAAGAAATGGCATATCGATCTGGCGAAAAAGACAGGCTCATATGCTGTCTGCCCTGAATGCGAATATACTCACGCAGTTTCTTGTTTTTCATGAGGTCTCTTGCTTCGGCTACAGCTGCCTCTACATTTCCAATTGGATAAAACTTACCAGTCTTATTATGTGTGATAAATGAACGCACACCATCCGAATCCGTGCTGAGCACCGGGCAGCCACAACTGATCGCTTCAGCGACGGCATAACCGAATCCTTCAAGCAGGGAAGTGGATAACATGATGCCCCCTGAAGCGGCAATCATGGAATAATATGCAGGCATCTGAGAATGAGGAACATTGATAAAGATGCCAATCCGATCCTCAAGTCCGTATTCTGCCAGCATGTGCCGGAACATGACTTCATCTTCTGGATTAGCCAAAGTTGGATCGTGGAATAACCATAGTCTGGCTTCCGGATTTTTTTTGACGATTTCACTCGATATGATTAAATATTCACGCCAGTTTTTGTTGTGTTCAAGTCGTCCTACCCAAGCCAGCACCGGATAGGGTGGGGTATCCACCAAGATTGGTGCAAAGGTGTCCGTATCCAGCATATTGGGAATAACAAACCGATGAAGCCAAGGACAGATATGAATGAACATATCCAGCAGGTGGTCTGTGGGAGGTATAACGGCAGCATCACAATGAGCTTGAAGGTAAGGGACACCCATCTGTATCGTTTCCAGAGCTTGATCGCGTGTTCCGAGTCCCTGCGCTTCAAAAATAATTCGTCCGGTATAACCAAGTCCTCTCAAGCGGCCGGGCATAGCGATGTCTGAAGTGGCAATGATGGCATCATAATGATGAGTATGAATGATATGATGAATATCCTCGTCACTGGACGCGGTGAAAACGGGCGTATCACTGTTGTTCTGCAATCCCGAGCCTGTGTTGAGATACAATAGGTGCGCTTCAACGCCATGGCGTTTCAGAACAGCGGTGCGCAGTCGATTTAACGTATCCACGCCACCGCTCGGAACATAAAACGTGAATAATACTTTCACACGATTCACCCTCTGACTTTTGGTCAGGAGCACATTCTCCTGTACTCTATGTTACGTTGGCTTTAAGCGCAGGGTGTGGGTGTTGGTCAGGAAGTTCACATTTTGGACAAATATTTTTAAGCTGCCTTTTAAGTGTCATTAAGCTGAGGCTAGGCTAGCTCACGTAATATACAAGGAACTTCCCGTGTCTATCATCTATTACATAAGTTCAACATAACATTTACACGATAACGGAGAGGGCAGAAATAACTTGAAGAAGCGAAGCGTTCGCCTTTATCCCCGGATTTTTCCTTCTGAATGAAGGAATCAAAAAAATCTGGGGATAACAGTGATCGGAAGGTTATTCTGTCATCGGAGTGCAAGTGTAATATTTTCAGTTGAATTTATATAACGAACGATGGTGCACGGGTATTTTAACGGGAAAGGATGAATGATGTGCTCGAAGTGAAACAGGTCAGCAAAGTTTACGAAGGGCAACGCGGCGTACATCAACTGGATTTCACCATGGAACGTGGTGAGATTGTTGGCTTTCTCGGGCCCAATGGTGCCGGGAAAACAACAACGATGCGTATGATTACCGGATATCTGCATCCAACCGCGGGTTCCATTATGGTGGATGGAGTATCGGTGCATGAGCAGGGTCAGCGTGTTCGTTCCAAGATTGGGTATTTGCCTGAAACGCCGCCACTGTATCCGGATATGACGGTGCAGTCCTATCTTAAATTCGTAGCCAATTTGCGAGATGTCCCGGCACGTGAGATTAAGCTGCGGGTCAGTGAGATGGTTAGCAGACTGGGACTTCAGGGTCGGGAGAAACAACTGGTACGCGGGTTATCCAAAGGATACAAACAACGCCTTGGACTGGCAGGAGCCATTATTCACAAGCCGGATCTGCTAGTCCTGGATGAGCCCACATCGGGACTTGATCCAAATCAGATTATCGAGATCAGAGATCTGATCCGAGAACTGGGAGAGAACCATACGGTACTACTCAGTACGCATATTTTGCCTGAAGTGAGCACGCTCTGTAATCGAATGTTGATCATCAATCAGGGACAGCTCGTTCTGGATGGTTCACCTCAGCATTTTGGATCATCAATGGGGGAGCAGTTCAAGGTGTCGATTGAAGTGAAGGCCACTGCGGAGCAATTACATAATGTGCTGACACCATGGGAGAAGGTGCGGAGTGAAGTCATTCAAGCATCGGATGCGAATACCAGCAAAGATGCTTCACTTCATTCAAATTCAGCGGATACGGTTAAAATGCTGCTTACTGGAGAAAACTCGGAAGATTTCCGGGAGGAGTTGTTCTACCTTTTGTCAGGTGCAGGATTACCGATACTGGAGATGAAGAAGGAGAACCTGAGTCTGGAACAGATTTTCCTGAAGCTGACCACAACCGAGGCGACAGACATAGACGAAAATTCGGCAGATGTGGATAAGGTTGCTGGGGCAGTGATGGATCAAGAGGATGTAACTTCGGACAACGACTCGTCGAGTATATCGGGAACATCAGTTAGTACAGCAACCGATGCTTCGCCCCAAGCTCGCAAAGGGGAGGACTCCAAATGAGACGAATGATGGCGGTATGCAATAAAGAGCTGCAAGCTTATTTTCTGTCACCAACGTCCTATTTTGCTTTTGCCGTATATGTACTGATGACCAGTCTGTTGTTCTATTCAAGCTTTGTATATTACCAGCCGAGCATTGTTGATTACCGTCTCGTACTGGGGGACACGTTATCTATGCTGCTTTTTGTAATCCCATTGTTAACAATGCGACTCGTTGCAGAGGAATTTAGACAAGGAACGGATGAGTTGTTGCTGACTTCTCCAGCACGTGTAACAGAAATTATTTTTGGCAAATATCTTGCTTCTCTGGCCATTCTGGTTGTGCTCATCCTGTGCAGTCTGGTGTACCCTTTCATCATGTCGTTCTATGGGACATTGGATATGACGACCGTATGGATGTCTGCGCTGGGTTTATTTTTCCTGGGCGGAAGCATGATGGCGATTGGACTGTTCGCTTCTACATTATCTCAGCATCAGATGGTGTCTGCGGTAGCGGGTTTTATTATTTTGCTCGTTTTGTGGATGCTTAATTCATTCGCAGGCAATACAGGTTCTGCTTTGCAGCAGTGGTTGGACCCGTTTGCCCTGACTAACCGGTTCGACAGCTTCATGAAAGGTGTGCTTAGTGGACCGGATATCTTGTATTATGTCACACTTTCAGGAGTATTTCTGCTGTTAAGCATTCAAATTGTTGAACGGAAGCGGTGGAGGTGAGAAGATGAAAAAATGGTTAAGTCATACCAACAGTACCGTGCTGTCCGTAGCGGTGATTGGCATCTTTATTTTGCTAACACTGTTCCTGAATTCACTTGGCGGCTTCCAGCTGGATTTGACCTCGAACAAACAATACACATTGTCTGACCAGTCCCTTACTGCGATTAAAAATGTGAAGGATGACGTCAACATTCTGGTGTTAACTGTCGAAAATGCCAACAACACCGTCCTGAACCGTGAGGTCACGGATATGGTCGAGGAATACACGAAACGAAGCAGCAAGTTGAAGCTAAAACAGTATAATCTGACGCAGGAACCTGCGCTTGCATCCAAATACGGCATAACAGGCAGCTCCATTGTGCTGGAGCAGGGAGATCAACACAAAGTGATTGATATCGCCAGTCTGTTCACCGCGACAGGTGATGGCAGTGACGGATCATATCAATTTACAGGTGAGGAAAAACTTACGCAGGCGCTCATGAATATGTCATCCACGGAGATGCACAAAATGGTGTTTTTGACTGGGCATGAAGAGTTGAGTCTCGATCAGATGACTACGCTGCAATCCTCCTTGGAACAAAATAATGTGCAGACGGAAGAATTGCAGCTGAATCAAGCCGGGAAGGTTCCGGAAGATGCAGATGTGCTGGCGATTATTGGACCACAACGTGATCTCAGTGATACGGAAATGAAAGCTATTCGTACTTATCTGAGTAATGGAGGCAAGCTGTTATTATCCCTCGGATTTGTGGAAGATATGCAATCCAGTTGGAAAAACATTGATGCCCTCATGGCTGACTATGGGGTCGTTGATGAGCATGCGGTCATGGTGGATAATCAGCAAGCCAGTACGATGGGACCACTCTGGGTGGTGCCGGAGTATGGTACACATGCAATTACCGACAAACTTGCTGCAAGCCAATTGTATCCGATGTTGTCGCTGTCGATTGCGTTGACCAGCAAAGAACAGGATAAATATACCCTTTCATCGTTAATTCATTCTTCGAATGACAGTTATGGGGAGACAAATATCGGCGGCTTATTGCAGAATGAAACAACCAATGATGCCGAAGAGGATATTCAAGGACCCGTTGAATTAGGATATGCAGCCGATACGACGGATGGCAAACCGAAGGCGGTTATTCTGGGCTCGTCCATTTTCATGCAGGATTCGGAAATTGCAAATGGCGGCAATCGGGACTTTATTTTGAATACGGTGAACTATTTGAGTGAGAAAGAAAATGGATTGACGATTCGCCCACGGGTACAAGCCGGGTATGAGATGGCATACCTGAACGGTGAACAGGCCAGAACGATCTTCTTCGTGGCGATTGTGGCGTTCCCGCTCATCTTTGTTATTATCGGTGTACTCTTATGGTGGAGGCGCAGACGGGTATGAGAAAATGGATCCCAACGATTCTGGTGGTCATTGTACTAATTGTGGGCTGGGCGTACGCGGACAGTCAAAATTATTTTCGGGAAGAAGAAGCGGCGCAAGCCAAGTTGCTCGATATTCAATCCGGGGATATTCAATCCATCACAATACATGACACAACGGAAGAGACATCCGGTACAGCAGCATCTTCAACCCTGACACTTAAAAATGGCGTATGGCAGATGGTTGAGCCAAAAG
The DNA here is from genome assembly GCF_018614975.1 of Paenibacillus polymyxa. Lineage (GTDB taxonomy): Bacteria > Bacillota > Bacilli > Paenibacillales > Paenibacillaceae > Paenibacillus > Paenibacillus polymyxa_E. The sequence continues at coordinate 204,299 of NZ_JAGGNR010000010.1, forward strand.
CCTATCCTCTGAACGGTTATAGTGTAAGCAGTTGGCTGGATGCACTGAGTGGTGCGAATCAGGAACTGGTAGTGGAAGAAGCGCCGACGGATGTGGATAAGTACGGATTAGGAAAAGATGCTACACGTATGGATATCAAACTCAAAGATAATCGGGAGATCAAACTGGCTATTGGCGGCCAACTTCCAGCAGATGATGCACGTTATGTGCGTGTTGATTCGGGCCCTGTGGTTGCCGTGCAGACAGAGGCGATTACCAGCATAGCCTTGTCTCGGCGTGATGTATTGGACACTACACCTTTCAACATGGATGAGACAAATGTTGGGTCTCTGGAATGGGAGGGTGAAGCAGCTACCTGGATGTTAACATCGACATCCGAGAACGGTGCTGCAGAGCAGACCTGGACACTGAATGGAAAAACGATTGAAGCCACAGACGCCGTATCTCTTATCGGCAAAATCAAAAACCTGTCGACAGCAGATGATGTGCGCAAAGCGTCCGAGCTGAAGAATTCAGTTCCCCGATTCACCTTGTCTGTGGAACAGACGGTCAATGGGCAACAAGTTCGAGATGTGTATCGCGGACTTACGATGCCATCTGAACCGGATCAGATCTGGGTCATTACGCCGGATGGTCAATGGGCATATGCCATGGATGCGACGAGTCTAACAGAAGCCGAGAAATTCCCGGATACCATTAAAGCATCAACAACTTCGGCGGAAGATAAGTGATATGAACTAACTTGAAATGAATTTTAAGTTACTGTTATATGGAAACAGTGCTGCGATCAAAGCGGCACTGTTTTTTTATTTTAGAGCGAGAACTTTACTGTCCACAGATTAGAACCCAAAGAGCATTAGCAATTAGCAAAGACCAAAACCCGAACACCCAAACTTACAGGGTAAGGTACCATATCCTTTCAGCATATCGACACGTACAGAAGCGCATCCTATCTTTGTGACCAAAACCAACAAACATTGGAGGATGAGTACATGCCAGCAGTCAAAAAGGCAACAGCTATTACGTTATCATTATCTACTGCAATCTTTGTAATGGCCGGTTTGACAGGATGTGGCACGAATCGGGACACCAACAATATGCATACGCAAAGTGTTCGTCAGCAAGCGAGCGGGATTAACCGTTATGGTGTGGAAACAAATGGCATGGATGGCATCCGTGCGAAAAGTTATCGCATGCATAATGTGACTGATCTGAAATCCAGTGAAGAGCTGGCAAAACGCATCACGGAGATGAAGGAAGTTCAATCTGCCCGTGTCATGTTAACGGATCGTAATGCTTATGTCGCTGTTCGTTTGGCAGATGGTCATGCAGGCAAGTTGGAGAGCAAGTCCAACGGTCGTACGAGCATGCTGAATGGAACAATGCGTAATCATGCCAGTGATACCATGCGTGGGGGCAACATGAATCACGATATGGGGGGGATGCGTGTGAATGGCGGTACGGGCACAATGTCTCCGTACAGCACTAGCGGAATTGCTCCCGGACTGAACACGAATTCAGCAACCGATCGCAGCCATATGGGGAATGACCGCAGCATCTATGGAACCATGGGCACAGGCACAATTGGTATGATGCGTGGTCTGACAAATAGTGGCAAAGCACGCCCTATGAACGAAAGTCAGTATGGAACAAGAAGTGAACGTCCACGGATGGATAGTACGGATGACAACACTTCCGAGGAGATCAAGGGTAAGATTTCAGCCAAAATTAAGCAGTTTGCACCAAACATCGAGAATGTATATGTATCAGCCAATCCGGACTTTGTGGAGCATGTCGAGAACTATGCCACAGATATTCGTAATGGTAAGCCCGTCAGTGGCATGATCGATACCTTCCAATCAATGGTAGAGCGTATCTTCCCGACGAACGGAACAGATACGAATAACCGTGATGGCATCCTTGACGATGGCCTGATGAACCGTAATCACAACGGTGGCGGCATGATGAACCGAATGAATCGGTAGTTCTGAAGACAGATGAACAAGTATGCCTTTGCGCAGATGGCAACATCTGCTGCAGGGGCATGTTTGTCTTACATAATCTCCAATATATAGACAACTGCTCACGTTCTCTTTGGACAATGAATCACATGTTTACTGCCCATTTTTATTATAAAACTGAACCAACGCCCTTGACCTGACATAAGATGAGTTGACTGTATCCCCTTAACCTTGTTACACCAACACAACCCGAGCAAGGAGGGGTGAACATTGAAGGGTATCGATCATAAAAGCAAATTTTTGTTGACCCACCGTGAACGCGAAGTATTCGAATTACTGGTTCAAGACAAAACAACGCGTGACATCGCAGGGCAGTTATTCATCAGCGAGAAAACGGTGCGTAACCATATTTCGAATGTGATGCAGAAACTCAATGTTAAGGGTCGTTCGCAGGCAGTTGTCGAGCTGATTAAGCTTGGAGAACTGAAGATTTAGTTGCGAATTACAGTTAGGATGAAGTAGCAGCATGAAAGCCTTTCTCTATTCTTTGTCATGAAGAATGGGGCAAGGCTTTTTTGCTGTGCTGGATCATGAATTTAGGGAAGATCCGAAACGTAGCATCGCTTGTTTTCATTATTTTAGTAGACCATAATGATTACATATATAAAACAGATAAGGCAGTAGGTAGGGCTTGAAATTAAATCAATGGTAGAAAGGATGAGCTAAATGGACCGTTTCTTAAATGAATTTGAAAATCAATTTCGAGCGGGTTTTCTACCCGATCTGGAACAAACGCTGGCTAAGGTGCAGCATGAGAAAGTATATGCTTGTGCATTTGGAACGGACAGTGATTGGATTACCCTGTTTTTGGCGGTAAATACAGAGGAATCCCTGGCTAGGCATATTTCAAGCATGAAGGAACAGGGGCTGTGTGATACTGAGGAGGACGAGATCTATTACAGATGGGGCTGCTCCGAATATCAATATGGCGAGGATACGCACTTTAACCACATCAGCCGATTGTTGTATGCAACAGAGGAGGTCCAGAAGTACAAAGATGAGATCATTCGAATCATTGCCAAAGTTGTGAATGAGACAGCAGATAACGTTTTTGCCCGGTATGGACAAGCAAAAGCAGACATTACGTTCTTTGTTTCTCTAACAGATGACGATCTGGCGGAGGAGATTGAAAATCAATCGGTTCATCAAATGACAGGCCCCAGCTTAGCTAGCAAGTTCTTAAAACGATATGAATGAATTAAATTGAATTGAATCTTAGTACCACGAAAGTCTTTCCTATTCTTTCATCCAAAGAAGGGATGAGGCTTTTTTTGTTTTAGCGTGAAAAAATGAAACAATCGATTACATATCACTTATAGATTCCTATTTGTTTGAATGAACGTCCTCCAGCTTTTCGTTTGATCGGAATATGAAATTGCAGCAGGTCTCCAAAGTGATTCCAGCCTTCCCAACTCAGCCTACCTCCGCGCTTCGGTCGATGGAATAGAGGGCATAATAGGCACGTGCTTCTGTTTGTTTGGTAGCAATAATCCAGGTGCAAGGAATGAACTTTTTCCGTTGTTTTCGATTCATTAGATTGCTCCTTCTTTTGATATTGCAAAAGTCATGTTAAATTCCTCTTGATTTGCAGGATCGTCTTGATTAAAATGAAGTTATAAAAATGATTTTCTTAATTTATTAAAAATAAACAAAAATAATTTTCATGAAGTGAGGTCCTCATGGCAGCCATATTACGTGCGTTGCAGCAAGAACTCAATAACCTTCCGTCTCAGGAGCGACGTATTGCCGAAGTCATTATGCAATCTCCATCGGACATTCCCGGATGGACGATTAGTCATCTGGCAGAGCAGAGTGGCACAAGTGCTGCGACGGTAACCCGCTTTTGCAAGTCGTTTCATTTTAAAGGCTTCCCCGATTTCAAAATGAAACTCGCCGCAGAATTGTCCCACGCATCTGATGAAACGGCGTATCAGGATATTGTAGCGGGCAATTCACTATCCAAAATTGTTGAAGCTATCGAAGCCAACCACCTCGCGTCGATTGCAGATACCACCCGTTTGCTGGATTTGGGCAGATTGGAGCAAGCCGTTCAATTATTGTGCCAGGCTCGCCGCATCGATCTGTACGGTGTGGCGACCTCTTCGATTGTTACACAGGATTTCTATCAGAAACTGGTGCGGATCGGCAAGAGCTGTACGGCTTTTTCCGACTCACACATGCAGATTACATCCGCATCTTCGCTCGCCGAGGGAGATGTGGCGATGGCCGTATCCTATTCAGGCGAAACACCAGAGACCATTGATGCCTTGCATTGTGCCAAACAGGCCGGAGCTTCTACGATTTCACTGACTTCCTACGGAAGTAACACACTCGCAACGGTATCGGACATTCCACTGTTCACCTCTTCTCTGGAAGAGGGCATGAGGCGTGGAGATATGGCTTCACGTATTGCACTGCTGCATGTGGTCGATATTTTGTTCACAGGCATGGTAAGTGCCGACTTCGACCGTTTTATCCCGAGACTGGAACAATCCTATCACAACGTGCAGTCCTATCGATTCCAACACAACAACGGAGGTGCCTGACAGATGAATATACGCATTTTTGAAAATGAAGAAGATTTAAACGCCACGGGTGCTGGCCTCATTGCCAGCTTGTTGCAAACCAAACCACGGGCTGTATTGGGGCTTGCGACAGGAAGTTCACCTGTAGGCATATATAAACAGCTTATCACGTTGTACCAGAAGGGACTGGTTAGCTTCTCACAGGCTTCCTCTTTTAATCTCGATGAGTATGTTGGACTTCCAACAGAACATCGCGAAAGTTATCGCAGTTTCATGAACGAACAATTATTCCATCATATTGATATGGATCTTGCCAGAACGCATGTGCCTGATGGTCAGGCTGCCGATCTGGAACAGGAATGTAATTCCTATGAACAACGGCTGGACGATCGTGGACCGGTAGATCTGCAACTACTGGGCATTGGACATAATGGTCATATTGGCTTCAATGAACCGGGAACCGAGCTGACTGGGCGGACGCATGTCGTGGATTTGAAAGAAGAGACCAGAAAGGCAAACGCACGTTTCTTTGACAGCATCGATGAAGTTCCGGCTCAGGCGATTACGATGGGTGTTAGTACCATTTTGAAAGCTAAACAAATCCTGCTCATTGCCCGTAGCGAGGAAAAAGCCGAGATTATTCGCGAAGCCTTCTTGGGACCAATCACAACGGCCTGTCCTGCATCGCTGTTGCAATGTCATCCAAATGTGGTGGTATTGCTGGACCGTGCGGCAGGGAGGCTGGTGAGATGACCGAGGAGAATAGCCGTGTTAGTGGGAGCCAGCGTCATGAAAAAATTTCTCTTCTTCGAGGCAAGCTGCTCCTTGCAGATGAAATATTGGAAGACGGTGTTATAGCCTGGAGGGATGAGAAAATCCTCTATGCTGGGATACCGGAAGGTCTTCCTGAACAGATTCGGCGAGAGGCTTTGCCGCTGCTGTCTGTACCGGATCGTGGTCTCATTGTGCCTGGATTCATTGATATCCATGTGCATGGTGGGAACGGAGAAGACTTTATGGACGCAAGCCCGGAGGTGTTGGACAAGATCACTTCTTTCCATAGTACGCAGGGCACAACAGCGATGCTTGCAACTTCCATGACCGCTCCGAAAGAGCGACTGGACAGCGTGCTTGCTGAAGTGGACCGCTACCGTTCTGGTGAAATGCCTTATGCACAGCTTGAAGGTGTGCACTTGGAAGGCCCGTTTTTCAGTCCGAAATGGCCTGGTGCGCAAAATCCGGAACACATCATTCTGCCTGATGTATCCTGGCTCGAAGCATGGGAGAAGCAATATCCAGGCCTGATCCGTCAAGTCACGCTGGCACCGGAACGTGAAGGTGCTCTGGAGGTCATCTCGTGGCTGCGTGAACAGCGAATTACAGCGGCACTCGGCCATACAGATGCGACCTATGAAGAGGTGGAGCGGGCAGTTGAGGCAGGACTACATCATGCAGTACATACGTTCAATGCCATGACACCGCTGCATCACCGGCTACCCGGGGCTGCCGGAGCCGTGCTGAGTGATTCACGCATCAGTGCTGAGGTGATTGCCGATGGTATTCACGTACACCCTGCGGCGATCTCGATCCTCGCTCAGCTGAAGCAACATGATGATCAACTCGTGTTGATCACGGATGCCATGTCTGCTGCGGGATTGGATGACGGAGAATACAAGATCGGCGACCTGCCCGTAATCGTGAAGCATGGTGAGGCTAGACTGAAGGACGGCGGCGCATTGGCGGGAAGTACACTGACGATGATTCGCGGTTTCCGTTACCTGGTACAGGAAGTGGGCTTGAGCCTGAACGCTGCATCACGTGCAGCAAGTCTGACCCCGGCACGCCTGCTGGGCATTGATCACCGGACAGGTTCCCTGGCTCAAGGAAAACAGGCAGATATCGTTTTGCTGAATGCGGAGCTGGATATTGAGGGTGTATGGGTGAAGGGCAGACGGGTCGGCGAGTCATATTAGATTTAGAAAATTAGTATTGCGCTAATAACTCTCATTTGTGATGCATCGGTCTTCGGAGTTAAAACTTGGCTTTTATCTGTGGAGAAGCAACACCTTGCGCAATATGTTAAAATAGATCTCAAAAAGACGGGATCTGCGGATCACGCATAACGGAGGCGTGAAACATGGAACGTAACGCTATGCTCGAACATGATCCGTTCATCACAGTGTTGGCGGAGAAGTTGCACATACACGGATATTATGCCTTTTATGGTGAGCATTACAATGAGACCGATATGGAGCTGTACCGCAGGCATCTGTTCACATCATTCAGCAACATCGTATGGGTAGAACTGGACGCACGCAAAAAGTATATGATCGTCGATCATCGTGGACGCAACACCGTCATGAAACTGATCGAAGGTATGGTGAACACACGTAGAACGCTGCGAGCGAACCAGGCCATGGCGGGGACAGATACTTCTGGAGTCCAGCAGGAAATCGCACACTTATCCAAGCTTGTGCATATGCTGAAGTTTACGACTTTCCGCACATAAATGGAGGATATCCCGAAAGTGGGTTACTCCTTCTAGTTACAGGGCTAACGAACGTCAGCCACGTTATTCCGTTACAAAAGGGGTGTGCCGTCATGAAGTTGGACGGCACACCCCTTTATATACTTATATACCTACCTACTACCCTTCATTTGTAAAGTAGGCTCAATTCTAAAATCAGTCATGCGAAAAGCTGCAACGTAGTGAAGGGGACGAAATCGATTCAAACAAAAACGATGACCCGTAGGCCACCGTATTTGTAATATCTATCTGCCCCTACTCTATGAAGTTGAGTAAATAATTTACACGTTAACGGAGTGGGGAGAAAAAAGCTGAAGAAGCGGAGCGTTCGCCTTTATCACCCGAATTTCTCCCTTTAGAAAAGGGAATCAAAGAAATCGGGGGATAACAGCGATCGGAAGCTTATTCTCCCCGCGTAGTGACCTCCGTGTAAGAGTGTTTACAAACTCTTCAAGAACTGAACAATCGTCAACAACCCTTTATCAAAGTTCTCCAGGTTGAAGTGCTCATTCGGTGCATGCAGATTCTCATCCGGCAAGCCAAAGCCCATCATGACAGCAGGGATTTCGAGTACACGTGAGAGTTTCTCAACAATCGGAATGGAGCCGCCATCTTTGGTAAAGAGGGCACGAACGCCATACACGTGCTCATATGCATCTGCTGCTTTTTGCATGATTGGATTGGAAGGATCGGTATTGAAAGCAAAAGCTTTCTCGATCTGTTTCACATGCAGCGTTGCACCTGGTTGAACGTGAGCGCGCAGATGTGCTTCGATACGATCCAATACATGTTGTGGATCTTGATCCGCCACGAGACGGCACGTAATTTTGGCATGAGCTTCTTTCGGAATAACGGTTTTGCTGCCTTCGCCTTGGAAACCACCCCATACGCCGTTCAGTTCCAGCGTTGGACGAGCGCCAACACGTTCCACGAACGAGTAGCCTTCTTCGCCGTACAATTGCTCCAGCCCGAGGTCTTGACGAAGCTGTTCTTCATTGAAGCCCTGTTTCGCGAATTCTTCTCGCATCTCAGGAGATAGCGGCAGAACGCCGTCATAGAAACCGTCTACACTCACACGGCCTTGCTCATCATGCAGCGAAGCAAGCAGGGACACGAGTGCATGCAGTGCGTTGGGTACACCGCCGCCAAATGAACCGGAGTGCAAGTCGGTATTGGCTGTGTTCAGATCCACGTGAAGCGAGCATAGGCCACGCAGGCCAGTAGAGATCGCCGGTTTTCCTTTTTCAAGCAGGGATGTATCTGAGATCAGTATCATGTCTGCACGCAGCTTGTCTGTATGTTCATTCAGATAGATGGGCAGGTTCGGGCTGGAGATTTCCTCTTCGCCTTCGATACAGAACTTGATGTTAACCGGAAGTTCCTTGTTTTCGGCAAGCATCGCTTCTACTGCCTTGATATGTATGAAGATCTGTCCTTTGTCATCCGTTGCACCACGGGCATACAGCTTGCCATCACGAACGGTCGGTTCGAAAGGAGGCGTGTCCCACAGGTTAAGGGGATCGACAGGTTGTACATCATAGTGTCCATAGATCAGAGCCGTAGGTTTGCCCGGTGCATGCAGGTGATCTGCATAGACAATCGGATGTCCAGCCGTTTGAATGACCTCTACGTTTTCCATGCCTGCCCGTGTGAGCGCATCTGCTGCCCATTGTGCTGCACGATTAATATCCTCTTTATGCGCTGAAATGGCGGAGATACTCGGAATGGACAACCATTCATTCAGCTCTGCCAGGTGTTTTTCTCTATTTTGTTCAAAATAAGTCTGTTCTTTCATTAAAAAGGCCTCCTTCAAGTTTGCTTTATCTCATTGTAATCCATTTTGTCATGTTAATAAAACATTGGTTAAAAAAATGATCGGTTAGAGATCGTTTCATTCACCTGAGGATTGTGCGTATAATACAAGAAAAGGATTTCATCCATATATTCTCAGGGGAGTTGAGGAAGTTTCCATGACAGTCAGACCGGATGCGAGCAGGCAGGTGAGCAGCGATGGAACCGACTAGGAGCGATCGAATATTTGGCAGATTCAAGCGTTTATCCGATTTGAAGGCTGGAAGGCATAAGGGGCGATTTTATCGAAACAGCCTCATGCTTATTTTACTCATTGCCAGCATTCCCGGGCTAATCACAGGTATCGTAATGTATCAACAGGTCGTTGGCCGGATGGAGACTGAATTCAATCGGATGCACCAGAACCAGATTGAGAACCGGGCACGTAATGTGGATGACCAGCTGGCTTATCTGGAGATGAACTTATCCCATTGGGCTTTTGAACCGAGGTTTGGCAATGCACTGCGAACGCTGGATTTTGTGTATTATTTTAATGAAACGCAGGAGATTGTGACTACCTTATACGTATTACAAGGTTCCCATCCATTGATCAAGTCAGCACAGCTGTATTTGCAGGAGCCTAAGCCAATCTTGTTTAATCGGGATTACACCGAGTTGAACGATGAAGCCAAAGTACAAGCATATGATCGATACCTTTCCATGGGTAACCACGTGAACTGGACAGACTGGGTTTCCAGCATCAACAGAGATACCGAACCTTTGACCAACGATAGTCCGTTGCATACGGATGCAGGAAATGCACTTGTTCTAGTACATAAGATACCGGGGGAGAGCATTAATCCGTTTGGTGCACTGATCATCACGCTGGATAACGAGAAAGTCGCCAGTTTATTGAAAACGCTTACTCCTTATGACGAAGGGTTAACGTTCCTTATGGATCAGGAAGGAAACACACTGGTTACCGGAGATCCGGGAACGGCGGGAGAGACTTCTGCTTTTGAGCAGCAGCTAAAAGAAGAAGTGGCCCTGCATGCGGGCAGCCGCTCATTCCTGTTCCGATATGAGGAGGAGACCTATTCTGTCTCATACGGCTCATTGAGTCGAATCGATTCAGACTGGACTTACGTCTCCGCAGCACCTCTGACCTCAGTCACTTCGCCAGTCAAGCTGGTATCCAAAATCATCGTCATTGCGAGTGCAGGCAGTCTCATCCTGGGATTGTTGTTATCCTGGTTTGCCTCCCGCCGTATCTATTCGCCTGTAGCACGGATGCTGCATCTGCTTACGCCCGGCAAAAACGAAACAACACCAACGGATGCCAGGCTGGACGAGTTTGAGCTGCTGGAGCAACAGTGGAACGAACTGACCTCCCGCAGTGTAACGGCACATCGCCAGTTGCAGGAGCAGCTTCCTCATCTGCGCGACAGCTTTGTCTTACAACTTGTACAGGGACATCTATATGCCTATAACGAGCAGGATCTTCAGCAACGGATGCGTCATCTCGGATTTGAGCTGGAGGGTCAGTGGCAGGCATTGAAGTGTATAAAATGAACCAGCAGCTACGCGAGGCGTCTATCGATTCTTCGGTTACAGCCGTGCAGCGATGATGTTTGACGCAACGAAACGGATGTATGTGGATAGCCTTCTATAGATAGAATACCAGCTAAAGAAAGCGGCAATGCCCTCAGGCTTGCCGCTTTTAGTTTGATTCCAATCCCGAATCTGATCTGCAGGACAGCAATGATAAATACACTTACCTTCACCCAATAATATGAATAACTGCATCATTAGCTCGGATCAAAATAACTCCAGCTGCTCCGGTCCATCTTCCTTATCCGGTTCCGTACGATCTGGAAAAGGCTTCACCGGCAGGTCCAGCAGGTCCATCATCATCTGTGCATTCGCCGCTGCATCGCCACCGGAGTTGTTATTAAAAATAACATAGACATCCTTGCTCTGCTCCTGCAACTGCTCCAGATATCCTTTCCACTCCAACAGTTCTTCCTTGTTGTAACGGTATAAATAACGGGTCTCGCGCCAATTTGGCGCACCATTCTGATGCCAGCCAGACACATTGCGTCCATGCATGCGCACCAGCGTCATCTCCGAATCCGTGGCCTGTGGCACGATGGGAATGGAACCTGGACCGGCCTGAGGTTCGTCACAGACGCTGTGAATCCAGCCTTGCTCTTTCAGGAACGCAAGCGTGCGCTCTCGCATACTACCTTCATACCAACTGCGATGACGGAATTCCAGGGCACACGGAATGCCTTCCATTCTCAGTTTCACTTCACGAAGCTCTTTCACGTTGTCCTTATTGCACTCAAACCAGGGCGGATATTGAAACAAAGCTGCCTGCATTTTGCCAGCTTCAATAACGGGTTCCAGTGATTCCCGAAAAGCCTTATACATCTCCGACGTGCTGGTAAAGTAGGGTTTGCCTCGCAGATGTCCGGTCATCCCCTGATAGGCTTTGATGATAAAAGCAAAGGATTCTGGCGTCTCGGCAACCCATCGTGCCATTCGATCCCGCGGCTGAACGGCGTAGAAGGAACTATCCACCTCCACAGTGGAGAAGTATTGTCCGTACAGACTGAGCTTGTCTTTGGCTTTGGTGCGGTTCGGATAGAGATCTTCCTGATCTCCCCATCCGGTAAGTCCAATGTGAATCATAGGAACACCTCCTGTTGCTTATAGTACGTGTTCAAAAAGACCGGTTTTCCTTTTTGAACAACCTCATATACTTAACCGATTCGCAGGGGGATGCGTTGATTAACATTATATCGTGTGCATTTTGGGTCTTCAATGCGGCCGATTACTGAATTTTTTTGAGTTTGCAGAATAAAGACGTTACAATAACTTAAAGCTTAGGGGAAATGATCAGGCCTGTACAACAGCGTACTACAGCGTACTACAGACAGAGGGCCAATGACCATGTGGAGGGCGAGAGTTGATGACGGAATGGTATGAAAAGAGTTTTGGAGAAGATTATCTGCTTGTATACAAGCACCGGGATGTACAGGGTGCCTATCAGGAAGTACATAAAATGATCAGTTGGTTGAAGCTTGAGCCTAACTCTGAAGTATTGGATTTATGCTGCGGTATGGGACGGCACTCACTGGCACTTGCTGATGCGGGATTACGAGTGACCGGAGTTGATCTGTCCGATGTACTCCTGCGCGAAGCACGCCTAATGGACACCGAACACCGAGTATCTTGGTGTCATGCGGACATGCGTGAACTTCCGCTTAAAGGTGGCTTTGACGCCGTAGTCAATCTGTTTACATCGTTTGGTTATTTCCTTGAGGACGGAGAACAACTGAAAGTATTACATGCCATTCATCGCATGCTTCGGCCGGGTGGCAGCTATATTATTGATTTTATGAATACGGCGTATGTGACTCGTCATCTGGTACCGCACTCCGTCCGAGAGGATGAAGGACAGCGAATTGAGGAATTCCGCAAGATTGAGGATGGATTTGTGCAAAAGGAAATTCGCATTATGGACACCACATCCCGACATGAACCGAGGGTATATCAGGAGCGTGTGAAGCTGTACACACGGGATCAACTGAGTCAGATGTTAAGTGAAGCTGGACTTCAGGTAGATCAGGTTCACGGGGGCTATGATGAAGAGAAATATGACGAGCAGACTTCTCCGCGCATGATTTTTGTTGGTCGTCGTCCTGTGGAGTGAACAGAGAGCGGCAGGAGGGGGGATAACATGAAGCGAACAGAAGAGATGCCCATGACAGAAGGTATGCACCGGGTCAAGATCAGTATGTCGTTTCCCTTGCGATGGGTGAACAGTTACGTGTTGTCAGAATCGGATGGGAAGATGACCATTATAGACCCGGGACCACGTAATTCGGAAACAGAACAGGAGTGGAATGAAGCGCTGGCAGATCTCGGCCTGACCTTTGGCGATATTCATCAAATTGTACTGACCCACCATCACCCCGATCATCTGGGGTTGTCGGGGTGGATGCAACAGATGACGGGCGCACCCGTTCGAATGTCCACACGATCCCGCCAAGAGGCAGATTACATGTGGGGACCTGATTCACACATCAATACAATATTACCTGATTATTATGGAAGCCACGGTATGCCGGAAGACAAGACGGAGCAGATACATGAACATATGAAGGCATTTACTTCGCAGATCACGCCACTTCCGAATGTCACACCTGTTGAAGATGGCGAGGGGCTTAATATGGGCGGGAGACGTTGGGTTGCTGTCGAGACGGGTGGACATGCCCCAGGCCATTTATGCTTTTATGCGCCGGAGTCCATGGAGATTCTTTGCGGAGATGCAGTTTTGCCACAGATTTCACCGAATATCAGTCTGCAACCCGGCAGTGACCCTCAGCCATTATTGTCTTATATGGAAGGATTGCACCGTCTCGGAGAGCTGAACGTCAAGCAGGCGTATCCGGGGCATCGAAATCCTTTTTCCACATTCAACGAACGGACCGTTCAACTGCTGGCACACCATGAGGGACGACTTCAGAAGCTGGCGGAGCGAATTGAGGAGTCACCAGCGAATGCGTATGATATCTGTGTACACATGTTTGGCAATCGGCTGGGTACCCATCAACTGCGGTTTGCCATGAGTGAGACGTTGGCTCATTTGCAGGAGTTAATTCGACGTGAAGTAGTGAAGCAAGAGCAAACACCGGATGGCACGTTCTATTTTCGATTTTAACGGTATGATGATATGCATATGAAATGATAATACGATCTATATAGAGGCTCGGGACAGGAAATTCACCTGTTCTGGGCCTTTTTAGCCTCTCTTAACGGTTCATTCATCTATTTTTAAGCCAGCGCGCCTATGATACATCTATGAACTTCGCTAAAGAAAGCAGGGAAGAGCGATGACCAGAAGAAAACGGAATCAATGGAGAAAATGGCAAGCTTCAGCGGCAGCAACATTGACTGTGGCTGCACTCTTTCAATATGTAAGAACTTCAGATGCCTTTGATGTGGCCTATGCAGCAGCGAATGGCACAGATACAAGTGTTACTGCTTCAAGCCAGGTGGATACGCATGATGATGTGATGGATGAACGGATCAGCAGTACAACGGACAACAACAACTGGAACACGCAGGACAATGACAATAATGATAGTCAATATATTGGAACATCTGATAGTACACAAGCAGCTGGGCCAGATCAGAGCGCGAGTAACAAGGGGAATTATTCAGATTCTCAGCGTATCGGGCAAAATAACCAGGGTCCCGACTCCGGATACAGCAGTGGCAACTATCAGTCACGCACAGGTGCATCATGAGCCGCACGGAGCAAGTTGCTCGTCCGCTCCGATTTCAATTCCGTGCAATGAACACGGATGTTGAAGTGCAACTGTCCGCTGGGCGGGAAGAAGCTGAACATGCAACAACCTTGGTGAAGAATTGGTTTGAGACGCAGGAGCAGCGTTTCAGCCGATTTGTGGCAGACAGTGAACTGAATCGTCTGAATGGTTCGACCGGATGGATACCCATCTCCGCTGCGATGGATGAAGTTTTGAGTCTGGCCTACGGTTATATTGGACTGACCGAAGGGATTTTTCAACCTGGAATCTCGCAGGCCCTTCAGGCTTCGGGATACGATCTATCTTTTGAGAAGGTGCAACAACGACAACCGCAACGCCCATTGCTTGAACGCATATTGCGAACGAAAACACCTGAATCATCAGCGATGATGGAAGATCGATATGACCACAGTCGTCCGAGCTGGATTCAGCGGGAAGGTAGCCGGATGGTTCATCTGGACCCCGGAGCTGAGTTGGACCTGGGAGGTATTGTTAAGGGCTGGGCAGTGGAGCGCATTGCAGACTGGTTGCAGCGAACATTGCATATTCCGGCGGGGTTGATTAATGCGGGTGGAGATATCCAAGTATGGGGTTCACCAGACCATTCCCAGTGGACCTTGCAAGTAGCAGATCCCTTGCAGAATCAGGGTGATGTGTCGGGAGCGATCCGTTTACAGCGAGGAGCTGTTGCCACTTCGGGTATTTCGCATAGACAATGGCAAAATTCAGACGGAAGCCTTGCGCACCATCTCATTGATCCCCGGACGATGGAACCGGCGGATACGGATGTGCTACAGTGTACCGTTCTGGGACAGCATGCGTCACAATGCGAGATCATTGCCAAGACGGTCTGCATTCTTGGGAGTGCCGAAGCCGTGGGCTGGTTAAACCGACATTACGACCGGCATGACGTTCTGTGGATGACACGGGATGGGATTACTTATTTTAGAGGGAATACGGATACGCTTGCTGAGCACTGGCCCGGTTTTGATCCGGATCATCGCTTCAGTCTGATATAAAAAGAGGACAAGTCTAACAGATATGGGGGAGCGGTTTATGGCACAATGGATTGTAGATTACCTGCCGACGTGGAATATCATTCGAATGAGTGGGATTGCTGCTTATGTGCTGCTCTTTACAGGTGTATTTCTGGGTATTGCTCAAGGGATGCCTATGGCCAAAGGCAAACCACAAGCAGCCATGTTCAAATGGCATACCCGAACGACCTGGCTCGCCTTTGGACTTGGACTCGTGCATGCATTAACGTTATATATTGATCACTATAGCCCGTTTACCTGGGGAGAACTTCTGATTCCATTTACCGCCTCCGTTCATCCGATCGGCAGTGGTCTGGGAACGTTAGCCTTCTACGGATTAGTGATTGTCCTGTTATCCAGTGATCTGCGGAACAAGCTTGGCAGCAAATGGTGGTTCATGTTCCACATACTGTCCTACCCGGTGTTCATTGGTCTGCTGGTTCACGGCATGGTTACCGGAACGGATTCTGGCAATATCATCATGCGGATGATGTATGTATTTACGGGACTCAGCATTCTGGGTATTACGGTGTTGCGTGGCATGTTGAGAGAGCGCAAAGGCCCGGAAATTACGATTGGACCGAAACGGGCAACATCTGGTTCACCTTCCGAGCTGAATTGGGTTGAAGGTTTTGGTTTGGTGGGAACGGTACGACCTAAACATCTGAAATAATAACATGTGGATTATCCAATATGTATCGTTATACATGCAAAAGAAGCGGCCATCAGGCCGCTTTTTTCATAAATAGTTATTTCCTCAAACAGTTATTTCACTAAGCATCCACACACATGTCCAATGTTCCACATGGCTTCAGATATGAAACGAGTTACGTATTATACAGCGTCATCACTGACAGGTTTTTCTCCCAGTGCTTCTTCAAGCTCGGATTGTTTGCGATGGGCGATCCGACTGCTCGCTGCCGATGCAATCGCACCGACAATATCATCAAGGAACGTATGAATAGGACCGTGGGTCTTGTCATTCAGTCGTTCCAGCACTCCTGGCTTCAACTTGTCCACGTACCCGTAGTTGGTGAAGCCAATGCTGCCATACACATTGACGATGGAGAATGCCAAAATCTCATCCACGCCATATAGTCCTTCATCGTTCTCAATCATCTCCTGCAAAGGAGATAGGAGCTGCCCCTGTTCAGCCAGGATATCAAGCTGAATCCCGGTCAGGACAGCGTTCTGTACCTCGCGTTTACGGAGAACCATCTCCACATTGTCGATACATTCTTCCATCGTCAGATCAGGATAGTACTTTTTCTGCAATAACATGACCAGTTCTGCGATCTCAGGGATCGTGACGCCCCGCTTATGCAGCCATTCCCTTGTTGCCTCCGCGACTTTGCGGCTATTGAGGCTATAAGGGATTTTTTCTTGCTCAGGATGTTCCATGGGCGATTCCTCCTCTGAAGTTAGCAATGTCCCTACTCTTGCTTCCTAATACGTATTAACCTGTTTTACGTTTCTTTATTATCTTTTAGTTATTTTTTGGACAATGGCTCGTATACATGGTAGTACAAACTGTAAAAATGATGAGGGGGAACGTGATCATGAGAAAGATCCAATCTTTGCGTACGGTATCGGCAGCTGCGCTGCTGAGTATTCCTATGGTATTGTCAGGCTGCGGCATGTTTGGAGCACAGTCTTCCGAAGCTGTTGATCCACCACCGCCCATCCAGGAAGCAGCCATGATTCAGGCAGCCGAAGGAAATGGTGCACTCGCAACGCTCCCATTAACGACAGTATATCTGCAAGACCAGCAGGGGCTGCTCGCTCCGGTATCCCTGACACTTCCTTCTGGAACAGACGCCAGCAGTCCAAAGACAGCACTGGATACACTTGTCACAGGCGGGGCCTATGCGGGCATGCTGCCTGAAGGATTCCAGGGCGTTCTCCCGCAGGGAACGGTTGTGCAGAATGTAACGATTCACGCGGATGATAAGCTGGCGGTCGTGGAGTTCTCGGGTAATTTTTCCAAGTATGATGCGAAGGAAGAACGGAAAATGCTAGAAGCTGTCACGTGGACCTTAACGGGAACTCCTGATGTGGAGAATGTGCAGATCTGGGTGGATGGCAAAAAGTTAACACAAATGCCGGTGAACAGCACGCCGCTGCCTGAACCGTTGAATCGGGCTGTGGGAATCAATCTGGATTTGGGTGATACGTTTGTGACGAACAGCAGCCCGGTCACGGTCTATTTCTCCGCTGCTTCGCCAGCAGGCATCCAATATTATGTTCCGGTGACACGTCTGGTTACACCTGGTGAAGATCGGGTGCAGGCAGCATTGAATGAGCTGATCAAGGGACCTGACAAAGGTGGCGAACTGGAAGAAGTCATGACAGGCGGAACGGAGCTGCAATCGGTCAAAACGGCAGAGGATGGCACGGTAACGGTTGCCTTGAAAGATGATATGTTTGCCGAAGGGGATATTGTGCCAAGCGAGCTGTTACAGTCTGTCGTATTAACCACTGCGGAGAACACAGCAAGCAAGGATGCCAAAGTGCAGATCGAATGGAACGGACAAAAAACGGTCATGGGTGACGACAATAGGGATTACAGTGCGCCGGTTTCCAAGCCTGAATATATCAACGAAATTCCGATTTAATGAGCAAGGAATGCTTAAGGATGCTTTTAACCGAACTCTTTGGTAAAATATAAGGGATTCGTAAAAATACGTGTTCAAAAAGATCGGTTTTCAGTACCGAGAAGATGGGATGAAGCTAGAAATGGAGTAGCGGAGCGTAGGCAAACTACGTGAGCAACGGACATTTCGGCTGAATTCCATATTCGATGCTGATGATGCCTTAAGGCATCTTTCGTAATCAAAAGCGAGCTTTTTGAACAATCTCTAAAAGTGTGAATAAGTTCAACATTACAGGATGCTTAAGTCGTAGGAGGCAGAAAATATGAGATCAAACGGACGAACCAGCGAACAGCTGCGCCCGCTGAATTTAACAGTGAACACGAATAAATACGCCGAGGGCTCTGTACTGATTGAAGTTGGAGATACAAAGGTGATCTGTACAGCTACAGTGGAGGAACGTGTTCCTCCCTTTATGAAAGGGCAAGGGAAAGGCTGGGTAACGGCTGAATATTCCATGCTGCCACGTGCAACACATACTCGGAATCAACGTGAAGCCAATCGCGGCAAATTAACTGGACGCACCATGGAAATCCAGCGTCTGATTGGTCGGGCACTACGATCGGTGGTCAATCTGCAGGCTCTTGGTGAGCGTACGATTACGCTGGACTGTGATGTTATTCAAGCCGACGGAGGCACACGCACAACGTCAATTACGGGTGCGTTTGTAGCGCTAGCGCTTGCTGTGAACAAGATTTCCCAACAACACAAGCTGCAAGTGTTCCCGATTACGGATTTCATTGCAGCGGTAAGTGTGGGTGTTGTGGGTGAACAGCCTGTACTGGATCTGAACTATGATGAAGATTCCAAAGCCAAGGTGGATATGAACCTGGTGATGACAGGTGGGGGTAAATACGTTGAGTTGCAGGGAACAGGCGAGGAAGCACCATTTGATCGCCGTGAGCTGAACGCAATGTTGGAACTGGGCGAACAGGGAATTCTGGAGATGATCGAGCGTCAAAAAGAAGTGCTTGGACCGATTGCGCTCAAGATTGGCGCACGTGGATTAGGGGAAGCGTAAGATGAGTTTGGACAGCCAAATCCTCATTGTTGCAACCCGCAATGCGGGTAAAGTTCGTGAATTCGCTCATGCTTTCGCACCGCTTGGCAAAGAGGTCAAGAGCATGTTTGACTACCCGGAGCTGCCTGATGTGGTGGAAGACGGTGTAACGTTTGCGGAGAATGCCTGGAAGAAAGCCAAAGCGGTTGGTGATGCGCTTGGTTTGCCCGTTCTGGCAGACGATTCAGGACTTTGTGTAGATCTGTTGGACGGCGAGCCAGGAGTATATTCAGCGAGATATGCAGGCGAAGGAGCAACGGATGCACAGAATAATGCGAAGTTGCTAGAGACGCTGGAATCGTTGAAATCCGGTGAGGACACCGAGCAGCCGCTACTAAGTCCGGCTCGTTTTGTCTGTGCGTTGGTACTGTACGATCCGACAACAGGTGATAAGTATGAATCGGAAGGCACTGCGGAAGGCTGGATCACGGCCCAAGCTGCAGGTGCTGGCGGTTTTGGATATGACCCACTCTTCTATGTACCTGAATACGAGCTGACGATGGCAGAGCTGACGCTTGAGCAAAAGCAAGCGATCAGCCACCGCGGTCATGCGCTGAGAGCGCTTGTATCCAGACTTAAAGGATAAGAATGAACATCAAAGCGTTAATGGAGGGGCAGAAGCATTCCGATGGGATGGTTCATCCGCCATTAACGCTTTTTGTATGAAATGAAGTGTTTGATCGGGTTTGGCGAAAGTCCATCCATATACCTAATGTTGAGAGCTATTTCTGTGACTATGTAAAAGAACGTATGTTCTTATACCTACATAAAAATTGGTTTACATTGCACGATTGGGAATCCCATTGGGACTGGAGTTGGAAGAAGTTGCAAGCCTTGTGTGGTATGGGTTAACATTCAAACTAACGAATCATATATGAACCTTAAACGGAGGGATCTACTCATGCAAGAAGTGAAGCTTGTTGTATCTTACGATGATTATGAGGACGGCATTCGTATGGAAAAATTAATAAAGGAACTGGCGGCTAAACCGGAGGCCAGCTCATTGGAAAGTCTGGTCATCGGAGATTGGGGACAAGCTTATGAGAACTCACCTGATGAGTTCATGAGCACACTCATCGAGTCGGCTCCAAGCTTTCCGTCATTGAAGAAACTGTTCATCGGGGATATGGGATGCGAAGAGTGTGAGGTGTCGTGGATTATACAGACGAATCTTACCCCGTTGCTGGGTGCCTTTCCAGAATTAAAATCATTCTCTGTCATGGGTAGTAGCGGCCTCAGTCTGGAACCACTCCAGCATGCCAAGCTTGAAGAATTGATTATTATTTGTGGTGGTCTCCCGAAAGAAGTGTTATCTTCAATCACCCATGCCAAGTTGCCTGAATTGCGTAAACTGGAACTGTACCTGGGTGTGGATAATTATGGTTTTAATGGATCACTTGAAGATGTACTCCCTTTGCTAGAAAAAGGATTATTTCCAAAGCTGGTTTACTTGGGTCTGAAAGACAGTGAAATTCAGGATGAGATTGCCAAAGCAGCAGCTGAAGCACCTATTCTGGATCAACTTGAAGTATTGGATCTATCGCAAGGAACGTTGTCCGATGAAGGGGCTGAGGCGTTGCTTGCCAGTGACAAAATCAAGAAACTGAAACATCTTGATCTAAGTTACCATTACATGACCAATGAAATGATCAGTCGCTGGAATCAATCGGGTATATCTGTAGATGTTAGCGATCAGCAACAGAGTGATGAGGATGACTGGCGCTATCCATCATTAACGGAATAGTGATGTCAGGCTTAAATGAAATGAAAGACAGCCTGCATCAACCCATAGATGTGCATGATCTAACACAAGATCAGCCTTTATTATTGATCGGAAACCCTGATAACCGACGAACGCAAGGGCTGCAAGCGGCTAGGCGTAGATTGGGCTTGAAACCTGCGGTTGTACTGCCATATGTCCAATTGCTCCAGAATTGGAGACACGGACGAACGATCGCTGATACAGTTGATTCCAATCTGCCTGTACCCCTGATTCGAATTGATGCTCCTGGTGAGGAGTGGGAAGTGGAGCGTGAGCTGCTATTCCTTGGGGCTATGAACGATTCGTCAACATTAACGGATAGAATGGGTGCAGAAGCTTTCTCCGCAGAACAGGCACTTGCGCTGGGACAGGAGTGGGGAAGAATCTACGCCCCTGCCCAGTGGTTCCACGGCTGGAAAGCATGTCTGGATCGAATCGGCAGTGAGACTCGGGTAATATGGCCTGAAGTCCGATTCATGAATGATCCTGCTGAGATCCAATTGATGTTTGACAAGAGAATATGTCAGCAACATCTATCTTCACTTGGAGTTGATGTACCTCCGGCGCTTCCATCTTCGCAGCCAATCCGCAATTATACGGACCTGTGTGCTTCAATGAAGGCTGCCGAGATGCATCGTGTGTTTGTAAAGCTCGCCTGTGGCTCGGGTGCTTCGGGTGTTGTCGCGTATCAGGTTAACCCACGTACAGGTGACGAAATCGCTGTAACAACGATGGGGATGGAACAGACACAGGCCAAGACGATTTTCTTCAATGAAGGACGTCTACGCAAGTATACCCGCAGTGAAGAGATTGCTACGCTAATGAACTGGTTATGTGCAGAAGGTGCACAGATTGAACGATGGATGCCCAAAGCCACGCTTGATCAGCGGGCATACGATATTCGCCAACTGGTTGCGGGTGGACAGGCAGGTCATGCGATTATGCGGTTGAGCCATACGCCGATTACCAATCTGCATCTGCGCAATGAACGTATGCTGCCTGCTGAAGCAGGGCTGGATGAACAGCGGATGTCGCTGGTTCGGACGGCAGCGCAAGCAGCCATGTCTGCATTTCCCAACTCGTGGTCAGCCGGGATTGATGTGATGTTAACTAATGGTTCGAATCCGCGTGCCTATGTGCTGGATGTGAATCCGTTTGGAGATCTGTTATACAGGGTCGAGCATCATGGGCTTGGAACCTACGAATGGGAAATGGAACTTTTGCGAAAGGAGCCTATTTAACATGCCTGATATGAACACCATCGTGGGCTCCCATGATCTGTTAATGATTACGCTGGATACGTTACGATATGACGTAGCCAAGCTGGAAGAGGAGAATTGTCCCAATCTGTGTGGTTCGGGTCCATGGGAGAAGCGTCATACCCCGGGCAGTTTTACCTATGCGGCGCACCACGCTTTTTTTGGTGGTTTTATGCCCACTCCTGCCAATACGGATAAGGCATCTCATGTAAGATTGTTCCATTCGAGGAATACCGGACTCAAGACACATCCGCATACCTGGCTGTTTGATACACCGGATATCGTATCCGGGTTCGCAGCTGAAGGTTACCGTACCATCTGTATTGGTGGCGTCATTTTTTTTACGAAAAAAAACCCGCTTGCGAAAGTATTGCCCGGTTATTTCCAACAGAGCTACTGGCGTATGAACTTTGGGGTAACCAACCCTAAATCGACAGAACATCAGGTACAGCATGCATTAAAGCTGCTGGAACAGACGCCGCCGGATGAAAAGATATTTATGTTTTTGAACGTGTCTGCCATTCATGGCCCCAATCGTTACTTTGTAGAAGGAGCCAAGGAGGACTCGGTGGAGACTCAGCGAGCTGCACTCCGATATGTAGACGAGGGTCTTGGGCCATTGTTCGAGGCGATGAGGAAACGCGCCCGGCCTGCCTTTTGTTTAGCTTTTTCAGATCATGGTACAGCTTATGGTGAAGACGGGTATCAAGGACACCGGCTCGCGCATGATGTCGTCTGGACGGTGCCTTACCGTGAATTTTTAGTATAGAATGTATTGCTCTTATGATGACAACAACCGGAGACAGGAGGAAACCGATGGACAAACAATCACAACATACAACAAAAGGCCATTCCACACAGTCCGGATCCGATATAGCTACAGGTCTCAGTGAAGTACTGGCATTCCCTTATCGTTCTTACTTATACTCATACCCTCACAAGACCGCATATCGGGAGCTGGACCCACCGCTGCCGTTGGGCCCACTGTGGGAACGAGAGAATACCGATACGTATTTTTTATATATGCACATTCCCTTTTGCGCTGCTCGTTGCGGATTCTGTAATCTATTCACGCTGCCGGATCGACGGGATGATACGCATGAACGCTATGTGGATGCGATGGAACGTCAGGCGAAGCAATGGGCACCTATTACATCTCGAAGACCGTATTCGCGGTTTGCGATTGGTGGAGGAACGCCTACATTATTAAATGAGGTTCAGTTGAATCGTCTGTTTGATATTGCTGAACATGTGATGGGGCTGGACCCTGCGCAAGCGTCGATTTCGGTAGAAACATCGCCGGATACAGTTACGGAAGCCAAGCTGGCCATTATGAAGGAACGAAGTGTGGATCGTGTCAGTATGGGTATCCAGAGTTTTATTGAAGCTGAAGCATCCGCCATCTATCGTCCACAAAAACCGCAGGAAGTCGAACGAGCGCTTGAGAAGCTTACTCGGTATGATTTCCCCTTGCTGAATCTGGATCTGATCTATGGTTTACCGGGTCAAACGGTGGAGTCTTGGATTTATTCACTGGAAAGAGTGTTGGCCTACGAGCCAGGCGAAATCTTTATCTATCCCTTGTATACACGGGAGAATACAATCGTGAAGCCTGATGACATTCGCCGTCAGGGACCTGATATTCGGATGGAGCTGTATAAAGCTGCACGTGAGACTTTAAAAAGTAAAGGTTATGTGCAATATTCGATGCGCAGATTTGCCAAGGAACAGTCGTCCTCCAAAGTGCTTCTGCCTTATAGCTGTCAGGAGGAGGGCATGGTTGGTCTGGGATGTGGCGCACGCTCTTATACGAGTGAAGTACATTATGCTTCCAAGTACGGCGTGAGTTACAAGGCCACACAAAGCATCATTGCCGATTATGTGGCAACTGAGCGCTACGATGTGGCGGATTATGGCATCGTGTTAAGCCGTGAGGAACAGAGACGTCGCTTTATTCTGAAAGCCTTGCTGCATCGGGAGGGATTGACGGTGTCTGACTACCAACAGCGCTTCGGTACCGATGTGATGTCCGACTATGTCTGGTTGGCTGAACTGTTGACAGAGGGCATGGCGGAGTTAGAGAGTGATGAGGGCAAGCAGGTGCTGCGTCTGACAGAAGAAGGGCTGGGTTACTCCGATGCGATTGGAGATTGGCTTATATCTGCCGAAATTCGTGAACAGATGGAAGGGTTTGTTTTCTCATGAGAGCGACTTTGTATTATCGGGGGAAGTTGTCTTCCTGTAATTACGACTGTCCATACTGCCCTTTTAGCAAAACGGTGGATTCCAAAGAGACGTTGGAAGTGGATGAACAACAATTGCGTCAATTTGTGAATTGGGTCAGGGAGCAGGAGAGTGCCGGGCATCAATTTTCGATTTTCTTCAATCCCTACGGTGAAGCTTTGGTGCGTCGTTGGTACCGGGGAGCGATGGTTGAGCTGTCACATATGCCACATGTGGATAAAGTTGCGATCCAAACCAACCTGTCCGTCAAGCTGGATTGGGCGAGGGAGCTGGATGCGAACACAGCAGCCTTTTGGGCGACGTATCATCCTCGAGAGACAAAAGAGGCTTCTTTTGTAAAACAATGTCTGACCTTGCGTCAGATGGGACTTGCTTTTAGTGTCGGTACTGTCGGACTCCGGAGTGCTTTCCCTGCAATTGAGTCTATGAGACAGGCTTTGCCGGATGATGTATATATGTGGGTAAATGCCTTCAAAGATCGGCCCAAGTATTACACGCCGGAAGAGATTCAGTTTTTACGTGGGCTTGATCCGCTTTTTGAAGGTAATCTGCAGGATTATGAGAGCTTGGGCAAACGATGTGCTGCTGGTTCGGAAGTATTTTATGTACAGGGGTCCGGGCATGTGAAGCGGTGTTACAAGGATCGCCGAATCATTGGACATCTATATCGCGATGGTTTGCAGGCTTTGGCCGCGGATCGACCTTGTCGCATGAAAAAATGTGGCTGTTACATCGGTTATATCCATATGGAGGATTCCCCGTTCAGGGAAACGTTTGGCAGCGGGCTGCTTGAACGAAATCCGGTATTGATCAATCGTTAACGTTGAATTGAAATGCGCTGAAATCGATAAAGACTTTAGACCAGTAAGACTGCTGGGTAAAGTCTTTTTTTTATTTTGATCTAACGATTCAAAATGTGTAATTTAGGATAAAAGAGATGTAGTATATTGTCGGTTAGATGTGCATAAAAACCTAAATGATAGTATAGGTAGATGCTATATACCTATATTTGAATGCGTAAATATGCTAACCTACTTTAAGTAGTCTCACATATGTATCCATTTTTATTTAAAGTAAAAGGAGGGGAGATTTTAGCATTCAGACTGACTACATAATTCATGATTGAAATACATTGAAAACGCATGGGGGAAATGAAATGAAAAGAGTATCCATTAGCAGGAAATTACTATTAGGTTTTGGTTCTGTACTTCTTTTATTGGTAGCCGTTGTAGTCATCTCATATACTCAGTTTGTCTCGGTTGAGAAAACGTTTACAGATTTAATCCGGGAGCGTACCGCGAAACTGCTCACGATCAAAAACATGATCATTGATGTGAAATCCCAACAGGTTGCTTTACGGAATTTTGTGACGGATGAGAATGATCAAAGCGAGCAACAATTCAAGTCTTTTTATGAAAATTACCGTAAAACAAGCGAAGAATTAAGATCAGGGATTCAAACCCCAACGATGATTGATTTTCTGGATCGTTCAGACCGCAGTGCGGAGGAATATTATGCCTTTGGACAGAGTGTCATTGAATTGAAAAAACAAGGCAGAACTAGCGAGATCACAAGGATGCTGTTAGATACAGGTCCAACGATCATATCCGGATTTGAAGAAACGGTAACTGCCATGGAACAGCATCAGCAAAATTCATTGGACACTGGTATTGTAAATTCCAATCAACTCATTCAAAAAGTACTACGTTTGATCATGATCATTGGTATCATCTCGATCGTTTTAGGCGTGGTCATTGCTTTGATCATGGGGAGAATCATATCCAAACCGGTTGCACATGTGGCAAGGGCTGCGAGCCGAATAGCTGATGGGGATCTGACGGGTGAGGCGATTGTTGTTCGTAATCGGGATGAGATCGGAGAACTGGCGGAATCCTTCAACAAGATGATGGATAACTTGCGTCATTTAATCCATCAGGTGGGTCATAATGCAGATCGGGTAGCTGCTTCTTCTGAGGAGTTA
This sequence comes from Paenibacillus polymyxa, assembly GCF_018614975.1. GTDB lineage: Bacteria > Bacillota > Bacilli > Paenibacillales > Paenibacillaceae > Paenibacillus > Paenibacillus polymyxa_E. The sequence goes on from NZ_JAGGNR010000010.1 coordinate 230,496, forward strand.
ACGGCAAGTACAGAGCAGACGGCGACAGCGACCGAACAGGTAGCTACAACGATGGAAGAGATTGCTACGGGTATGGATACGCAAGTGAGTATGGTTGGAGACGGGTTTCATACGATTAATGAATTGTCCACAGGCTTTCAGCAGATGACAGTGAATACACAAAATATGTCGGATGAAGCAACCAATGCGTCAGCGAAAACCATATCTGGTAAGGATGCGGTTCAGTTGGCTGTTGGGCAGATGAACTCGATTCATCAGACTGTACGTGTACTCGCTACGGTTATTGAAGAACTGGGAAATCATTCAGATGAGATTGAATCTATGGTTGAAAGTATCTCCGAAATATCGGCGCAAACGAATCTGTTGTCTCTTAATGCGGCTATTGAAGCTGCAAGAGCAGGTGAGCATGGTCGTGGATTCGAAGTGGTTGCTACCGAGGTGCGCAAGCTGTCTGATCAATCTGCGAAATCAGCGGAACAGATCAGTGTACTCGTAGCTGCTGTACGCAAAGGGATGGATAATGCATCACAATCCATGGGAGAAGTAAACGCTGAGGTTCAGGAAGGCATAGAACTTGTCCGTAAAGCAGGAGGTACTTTTGAGGAGATTCGTGAAGCTGTCAGCAATGTCGCAGGTCAGACTCAGGAGGTATCTGCATCCATTGAACAAATGGCGGCGGGTGTCGAGCAGATCAATGTGTCCATGAAGACCATCATGGAAGTAACAGAGAATGCGGCTGCCGGAACAGAGGAAGTTAGTGCAACGTCAGAGGAACAACTGTCTGCGATGCAGGAGATCGCTTCGGCGGCCAATGATCTTTCCTCTATGGCGGAAGAGTTACAGGAGTCCGTCAGTCGATTTAAGGTGTAATCATGGATATACTTCTGGATGAAGTTCAATATTGATGAATGATCATATCGTGTATGTAAAACAAGTGGGTGCCCGAGAGAACAACAGTTATGCTGTTCTCCGGGCACTCTTTTTTGATGAAGTAGCGATCAGTGGGTCATTCTAACGGATAGCGACTTTATATGTTCGCAACCAGGTATTGATCTGAGTCAGATAAGCAAATAGCTGGGGACCCGACATGAGCTGCCCGAACCAAGGAAGATTGGAAGCTGCATCTGGTGAAGACGCAAGATTACGGATCTGAGCTTTGTCGATCAAAGGCAAAATCGGCGAAGTGGGGTCATCCAGGATATCAAGTACCTGTTGTTTGACAGCGGCCAGATATTGCGGATTATGTGTTTTCGGGTACGGACTCTTTTTGCGATATAACACATCGTCAGGCAGGACACCTTCGAGTGCTTTACGCAGAATACCTTTTTCCCGCCCGCCGGTTATTTTCATTTCCCACGGGATGTTAAACACATACTGGATCAGACGATGGTCACAGTAAGGTACCCGTACTTCCAATCCTGCCCCCATGCTCATCCGGTCTTTGCGATCCAGAAGTGTAGGCATGAAACGTGTAATATTCAGGTAGGACATCACCCGCATTTGCGCAGCTTTACCTGTTTCCCCATCCAACAGAGGCACTTCAGCCACTGCATCCGAATAGCGGTCTGCCAAATAATCGAGTGGGCGAATCCATTCCCGAATGTCCGGGGATAACAAAGCTGCTCGCATATCAGGCGCTACAGACCACGGAAACGTACCGGAGTTCAGCATATCTTCTCGATGGAACCAGGGGTAACCGCCAAACACTTCATCCGCTGCTTCGCCTGAGATGGCAACGGTGGCCCCTTTTTTGATTTCTTTACAGAACAAATAGAGCGAGGAATCTACATCCGCCATACCTGGAAGGTCCCTTACTAGCATGGCCTGTGTCAGTGCATGAACCAGTTCTCCGTTCTCGATCTCAATCCAGTGATGGTCGGTCTTGAGTTCATCTACCATTCGCTTAATCCAGGGACCATCTGCACCCGGCTGAAAGGAATGCGCTTGAAAATGCTTGGCATTATCGACATAATCGACAGAATACGTACTGACTTGGCCTTGCCCGGTCCGGTTGTAATAATCCACGGCTAATGCAGACAAGGCACTGGAGTCCAGTCCTCCTGATAAAAGAGAGCATACCGGAACATCCGAAGCCAACTGGCGCTCCAGTGTATCTTGCAAGAGCGTTCGCACCTCGGCTGCCGTCTCTTCCAGGTTATGTTCGTGATTCTGGCTTTCCAGTTTCCAGTAGGCATAGGTTCGGATCCCGTTTCGGTTATAGATCAGCGCGTGCGCAGGCTTGAGTTCGCTTAGTGAAGAGTATACGCCGTGTCCTGGTGTCCGTGCAGGTCCTACGATAAACACTTCGGCCAATCCTTCTGGGCCAACAGCAGCTTCCACATCCGGGTGAATGAGCAGAGCTTTGGGCTCTGATCCAAATACGAGTGTGTCTTTGGCATTACTGTAGAACAGAGGTTTCACGCCAAGGCGATCTCGTGCGATAAAAACCTGTTCGCGTCCCCCATCCCATATGGCAAAAGCAAAAATACCGTTAAACCGGTCTACACATGCCGGTCCCCACTCAATATAAGAGGCGAGCAACACTTCCGTATCACATTGCGTGCGGAACGGATGCCCTCGCTGGAGCAATTCCTTTTTCAACTCGGGTGCATTGTATAGTTCTCCGTTATACACGACGGTATAGGAGGTATCTCCTTGTAACGCATGCATGGGCTGTGCGCCGTTTTCGGGGTCCATTACACTAAGACGCCGATGTCCAAAGGCACAAGGATTGGAGATCCATGTACCTGAAGCGTCGGGCCCCCGGTTCGACAAGCTATCCGTCATACGGACCAGCAGCTCTGATTCCTGGGTCAAATCCCGATTCCACTGTATGAAGCCGGTAATACCGCACATGATTTGTTCATCCTTTCTTGGTCGAGTCATTCATCCGTATGGCTGCTTAATTACTGGCAACCTGCAAATGTTGTCTTTTTCGTCAGAGGTCGTAACAAATATATGCCGAAAGCAGGCATAAAATGTCTGTCCTTTTCGGAAACTAGTTCTAGGAACAACGACCTCAACATGCCTGTGAAGGAGAGAACATGCAATGGACAGTATGAAGTATTATGTGTCTGTCATGGGCCGCTCCGTTATTCCGGATCCGTCGGTAACATCATATGAATGGATCATTCAGGCAACGCCGCAGGAAGCGGAGCATTTACTTGGACTGCTTAACCTCATGCAGGAAAAGGAGGAAGAAGCCTTTCCTGGCATGGTATTCCCATGGCCAGATACACCGGAGGAGTCCGTAAACCGAGCGTATGAAACGGTATTACAACAGGTGTATCGGGAGATTTACCGATTAGGCACACCAGAGACACGATACCAGATTGAACAAACTACATGATAAGCACAAAGGAAAAGGAGCGCGATGACGAATGTATGCCATTCAAGATGCCAAAATACGCAGATTAACCGAGGTAGACGGATTATCCTGTGCAGAAGTGGAAGTGCAGCCTGGAAATGCCGGAGACCCAACATTACTTGTATATGTGGCCTCAACACAGCCCGGAAATTCGCTGGAAGTTGTTCGAATTGTACGCAATCACTCCGATTCGGCGATCGACTGGTATAACAATAATATGCATACCGCGTTTGAAGAGGCAACAGATACCGCATTTGAGAACAGTGAAGGCATGACAGTTGAAGAAGATAAGGCTCGGTTTCAAAGTGAGTTGTTTGCATTTGGTTTGCTTGGTCCAACCCTTCAGCGATATCTGATCGGGCAGGCTTAACAGGTAATGCTCCAGCAACACATGTGGCGATAGCGGGATAGGGTTCAATGTTGAGTTATACGTAGATAGTGATCTATTGCTGTTGCTGGTTGCTCTGACTGCATCTGTAACTGGAAAAACCCGCCGTTGTTGAACGGCGGGTTTTGTCATGCGATGGTCAGATTAGGTGGAGATGTGATCAAGCATACTCGCGCAGCACTTGAATCCCTTTGACCACGTTGTACACAAAGCTTAATCCGTAAATGACAAAGAATAGAATGACAAACCCGACGGCGGAACCCAGGCTATGCGCAGTCACGAAGAAATAAAATAACGGAATGGCAGCGAGAAAGGGGAATACATGTGAGAATAAGGCGCGTTTCGCATGTCCCTCAATATAATCATCCTTGGCAACAATCCATATAATGATCGGAAACAGGAACGGGGCAAAGAAAATACTAAAATAGGATAGGGCTGATAAAAGTTGTCTCATGTCGATTCTCTCCTTCAATGGATCATTGAAATGTATGTATGCAAAAGATTACCCAACAATTCTGACATTGAACATGTCTGATGTTAATCTTACTCTAATGTCCCACTCTCCTCAATATAACCTGGTTCAAGCTATCATATTCTCAAAGGGACTAGAGTATGAGAATAACACCGAAAAGTACATTTTTGAACCCGTGTTTAAGTATAATTATTAATTTTTTTATAAAACTATTGAAAAATATAGAAATCAGAGTATAATAAGAACCGCGCCGAAAATTTTTTATACATATTTGTCTCAGTAGCTCAGCTGGATAGAGCAACGCCCTTCTAAGGCGTCGGTCGGGGGTTCGAATCCCTCCTGGGACGTAAAAAACAAAGAAGCTTCCTTCGGGAAGCTTCTTGTTTTTCGTTCAGGGGAAGAGAACCCCCAATGGTTCGTCGGAGCATCCGCTTCGTTAGCACTACTTCGCAGTCTCGACTGGAAGGAGAGTATCCCTCCTGGGACGTAAAAAACAAAGAAGCTTCCTTCGCGAAGCTTCTTGTTTTTCGTTCAGGGGAAGAGAACCCCCAATGGTTCGTCGGAGCATCCGCTTCGTTAGTACTACTTCGCAGTCTCGACTGGAAGGAGAGTATCCCTCCTGGGACGTATTAAAAGAAACTTCCTTCGGGAAGTTTTTTTGCGTTCAGAGGAAGTGTTCTATTGGTTATACCTATAAATAATATAGAATTTATATATTTAAAGAATAAACAATTCTATGCAACAATGAGGATATCAATAACGAAAGCGACGGTGGTATCCATGAAATCATTAAATCAATGGCAAGCAGATGAGTATGACAACAAACTGGCTTTTGTGTCCGGATACGGCAAAAACCTGATCTCTTGGCTGCAACCCCAAAAAGGGGAATACATTCTTGATCTGGGTTGCGGGACGGGGGATTTGACGTATGAAATTTCTCTGGCTGAAGCTGAAGTTATTGGCATGGATGCATCGCCAGACATGATTCGCCGTGCGAGGGAGAAATTCCCTGAACTTGAGTTCGTGGAAGGAGACGGTCATCGGTTTGAGACGAATAGACTGTATGATGCCGTCTTTTCTAATGCAGCCCTGCACTGGATGCAAAGTCCGCGATTAGTGGTGGATAGTATATCGAAATCTTTGAAGTCCGGAGGGCGTTTTGTCGCAGAATTCGGTGGTAAAGGGAATGTGCAGACCATTGTGAATGCATTGGAGGAGGTTATGGAGCGAAACACAGGCATTCGTGCTTCAGAACGCAATCCTTGGTATTTTCCTTCGATCGGAGAATATAGCCATATTTTAGAGCAATGTGGATTTGTGGTGCGTCATGCCTATCACTATGACCGTCCTACCAGATTGGAAGATGGTGAGCAAGGTATAGTAGGCTGGTTGACTCATTTTGGAGGGGACTATTTTGAGGGTCTCAGTCATGAAGAGATACAACAAATATGCAAGGAAACCAGTCAGATCGTGATGCCTCGCCTTTGGAAAGATGATGCTCTGTATGCCGATTATAAGCGTCTGCGTATTGAAGCTGTGAAGCCAGAATAAAGTAGGATTTTGCATTATTTTAAAAATGAAATATTCAAACGACAAATAATTACAAATGGATAGTTTTATCATACTCAAGACCCATATAAGTAATTTCTATATCATATTTGTAAGTATTTAGAAGGAAAATGTGGTATTTTGATAGAATAATTTACCAAGGGTCAAACTTCTTGCAGATAGGTGGTGAATTTGGAGTGCATATTGCAGATACGCACAAACGGCAGGAACCCATCATTTGGTGAGGTATTCACATTTAAAAGGAGGGGCATAGCCTTGAGTAAACGATTCTTATCCACGTTATTGAGTGTTCTGATGGTCTTTTCCATTATTCTCCCCGCGGCTGGAGCCGCTCCCGCAGATTCAGCTATTCAGCTTGAGAACATACCCAGTACGGCCGAAGCCAAACAATGGAGAGAGATTCTTGCAGGGCAAGAAACAAAACTTGCCGCAGATCCATTTTTGGATAAAAGCTTGGAAGGCCTGGGTGGAGAAAGCACCCGAGTGATCGTTGAACTTTCCAATAAACCTGTTGCAGTAGTGCAAGGTGAATCAACCCTCTCCGGAAAATCTTTTACCTCCTCTATGGAAACAAAGGCTGTGACTCAAGTTGAGCAACAACAACAGTCATTTGTACATAGCCTCACTCAGAAGAAAATCAAACATGAAGTATTGGAAAATTATGCTTATGCCCTGAATGGTGTAGCGATTGAGCTTAAAGGAAACCAAATAGGACAATTGCTTCAGATACCAGGCGTAGTCAGCGTATATCCTGACCTTGAAGTTACCATAGCGCCCGAGACAGATGAAGTGAATCCGTACATGAAAGACACAGCACCTTTTATTGGTGCACCTGAAGTATGGGATCTGGGTTACAAAGGAAATGGTGTCAAAGTGGGTGTCATTGATACAGGGATTGACTACGAACATCCCAATTTGCAAGAAGCCTACAAAGGCGGATGGGATTTTGTTGGAAACGACAATGATCCGTATGAAACAACATATCAAGAATGGAAGGTATCGGGCGAACCAGAGTTCAACGCTAATGGAAGCGCCTATTACACATCCCACGGTACACACGTAGCAGGTACCGTTGCTGCTCGCGAAGCAGGGGATTACGGAATTGTTGGCGTTGCTCCTGAAGCAGATATCTATGCTTACCGTGTACTTGGACCGTATGGCAATGGTCAAACCTCATGGGTACTCGGCGGAATTGATCGTTCTGTTGAAGATGGCATGGATGTAATCAATCTCTCGTTGGGTAACGCCGCCAACGATCCAAGTTATATTACTTCGGTAGCCTTGAATAATGCGATGCTGTCTGGTGTGACAGCAGTAGTTGCAAGTGGCAATGACGGACCTAACCGTTATACACTGGGCTCCCCGGGTGCGTCTGCAATGGCCATTACGGTAGGTAACTCCACAGGACCTAGCCAGCTGATTACAGCTGATACTCACTTCTGGATTGGTGAGGAAGGCGAAGAGACACAACCTGAACAACAACCGTTGCCAGAGGTTGAACAATCTCCTGAACTGGGTACAGCACCTGGAACAGAGGAGCCACAAACTTCAGAGCAAGGTGTACCCGCAACTGCTATTGAGGAAAGTGCAGCAGCTGTGGAGGAAGCGGTTTCTGATGAAACTTTAGTTGCTGGATCAGAACAAGATGGAATTACAGCTGAAACGCCTGTCGACGCTGAAGTTCCGAATGTAGAAGAAGCTACAACGGAAGAAAGTACTCCATCTGTATCACCTTCTGCACCAGTTGAAGCTTCTCCTGAAGCTGCCCCTGTGGAAGAAGAGTCTGTAATTGCTCCAACTGAAGCTCCACTGGCTATTACAGAGTCGGTTTACCGTCTGGATCTGATGGGCTGGAGCTTGTCGGCAGACCCTGAAACTGTTTTGACAGGGAAATATGAGCTTGAATTTGCAGCACTGGGTAAGCCAACTGATTTTGAAGGTAAGGATTTTACAGGTAAAGTGGCATTAATACAGCGTGGTGAACTCGCATTTGTAGAGAAAATCGCCAATGCTAAAGCGGCTGGAGCCGTGGCTGTTATTGTATATAACAACATTCCGGGCCCAATCGGTGTAAGTCTGGGCGATAACTTTGAACTCATTCCAACACTGAGCATGTCCAAGGAAGATGGAGATGTGATCAAGGCTGAGCTGGACGCAGGACAAGCCGTTGAAGTGAGCTTTAGTGATTTTGAACGTTCCCAAACTCCGGGCGATGAAATGAATTCATCCAGTTCACGTGGACCTGCAAAGGTAACGCTGGACATTAAACCGGATATTGTTGCACCAGGCACAAGCATTCTGTCTACGATTCCTGCCTACGGCAAGGATGAGCCAGACGCAGATTACGCACAAGCTTATGATCGTAAATCAGGTACAAGTATGGCTACACCTCATGTAGCAGGTTTGATTGCGCTGCTGATCGAGAAGCATCCGGAATGGACGCCATTTGATATCAAAGTTGCGCTGATGAACAATAGTAAAGTACTGGATACAGCCAAGTTTGATGTATTTGATCAAGGTGCAGGCCGCATTCAGGCTGTGAACACCATCGATCCTGCTGCTTTTGTCAAAGTGCTTGATGTAACTCAATACACAGAAAGTGGCGCAGTTGTTGAAAAGGAAAATATCACTGGAAGCATCAACTACGGCAATTTCCTGAGCACAGATGAAAAGACGATTACCAAAACGATTAAAGTTGAAGCGCTGAATGGTAGTGGTGGGGATTATACCGTAAATGTGAATCCAACTCGTAATGTCGCTGGTGTATCCGTTGCGGTAGACAAGAGTTCCTTCACACTGAATGGTGAGGAAGAACTTGCAGTGACAATCACCGTTCCGCGAGGGGTTACTGCGACTACAGAAGCACAAGGATACATTGAGTTCTCGAACGGAACCAATACTTTTACGGTGCCATATGTTGCTCATTTTAATGTTACGTTGAGTGGAGTTAAGTATATTGAAACCGTAAAAGGCACTGAAAAAAATCCATTCCACTATCCATTGAAGGCTGATGGTACGTTGGATACCCTTAATGTAGCGATGGAATTCTATAATCCAATGACATTTGCCCTGATTGAGATTTATGATGGTCTTAATCCGGAAGGTGGATATTATCAAGATGGTTATATCGGCTCCATCTTTGGTAACTATTTTAACTTCAATGCCAATGCAAGATACAACCTTGCTTGGGACGGTTCATATGCAGATTACACAACCGATGAAGTGACTGAGATTCCAGATGGTTTATATACGGTAGACATCACTACTATTGGTACGGACGGCAAAACTTATAAGGAAGACACTTCGCCATTTTTGGTGAAAAAGACAGCTCCGGCTGTAACTGCACCAGAAGCATTGGAGTTCAAAGAGGATGAGTCTGCTGTCCTTAATGGTAGCGTGGAAGACTTGTACTTCCGTGTTGCTCCTGCGCTTGCCAGCGGATGGAACATCACGTTTGATCCGGCCGCTTCCCTGGAAGCAACGTATGTTGTGAAAAAAGAGGATGGATCGGTTTATAAAGAAGGAGTCTTTGAAGTACAACCTGATGGTACCTTCAGCCTTCCTTTGGAGGGAATTGAAGCAGGTGATTATGCTGTTGAACTTACGGTAAAAGACCAACAGGGGCTTTCGGGCACAGCCAATACGGCACTGAAATTGCAAGCCGTGGAGACCGAACCTGAAACTCCGGCAACCAAGGCCCCAGGTACGCCTGTATTGTCTCACAATAACTGGGTAGGCAACGGCTTACCAGAGGGCGCGTATATGGTCACAATGAACCTGTGGTGGGGCGAGAACGGAACTAGCTACAAGTTATATGAGGGCGGGGTTTTGGTTGATACGCAGAAGTTGACTTACAACGCGCCTTGGGCGCAGTTTGCTCAGACGAAGATCACGGGCAAAGCCAATGGCACGTATACGTATGTGGCCGAGCTGACCAACGACAAGGGAACAACGCGGAGTCAGACGTTGACTGTTCGGGTTACCAACGCAACGCCAGGCAAAGCAGTTCTTTCTCACGATAACTGGGATGGCGATGGCAATTATAAGTTGACTATGAACCTGTGGTGGGGGACCAACGCTACAGAGTATCGTCTCTATGAAAATGATAAGTTGATCGACACGCAAGAACTCCGTGCGGTATCACCGCTTGCGCAAAGTGCTGTGACTACACTGTCCGGGAAAGCATCGGGAACGTATACGTATCGGGCAGAGTTAATTAATGCAGCCGGAGTTACCAGCACAGACACGATTAAGGTAAAAGTGAAGTAAGTTCTTCCTCATTGAAATTGATTAAATTAATGAAGGAATTGTTCTATGCATAAACGGCCTCCATCCTGATTTGCAGGATGGAGGCCGTTTTGTTTTTTTTATAAATGAATTATATGACTAACCGATCATTCTATTTTTGCTGGCCTGAATCCCTGCGATTAGCAAAGCGATGGCCAGAATGACCTGTATTAGCAACGGAAGGGTCCATCCTTTTGTCCAGTCATGAAGCATGCCGAACAGTAGAGGTCCCACTGCCGCAAGCATATATCCGAAGGACTGGGCCATACCGGACAGGCTGGCAGCTTGTCTGGCATCTTTTGTGCGAAGGACGAAGAACATCGTTACCATTCCAAATGAAGCTCCAGCACTTATTCCTGCCAACGTGACACCGATGGTAACGAGCGAAGCGATACCAGTTAACAATAAAGCATACCCGACAATTAAAGAAGAGCATGTTATCACGGTTAGAACACGCTGGTCTCGCGTTCGGCCGGCGAGGATTGGAACGATAAAGGTAGCCGGTACACTGACCATCTGCATCAGGGAGAGCATCCACCCTGCTGAGGTGGGGCTGAATCCTTGCTCAGCGAGAATCTCGGGAAGCCAGGTAATCGTTGTATAAAATATTAGAGATTGCAGACCCATAAATAAAGTGATGAACCAGGCCAGGGAAGAGGTCCGTAGACGTACAGGCGTCCCTTCACTCTGTGTGGCTATGAATAACATTCGCTGACGTCCTGCGGCGATCTGGGGGAGCCACAAGAGAAGCGCCAGTATGGACAACAGTGCCCACATGCCTAACGAAGCGCGCCAACCCATAGATGTGGCTTCTGCTACTGGCACACTCACACCTGAGGCGATGGCGCCAAATATGTTCATGGATACAGAATATAATCCGGTGACGATACCTACCCGCAATGGAAAATCACGTTTGATCAAACTTGGCAAAAGCACGTTGCTTAATGCAATGCCGCAACCCAATATTGCGGTACCTGTATATAAGGAAAGAACGGAAGGCAACAAGCGTAAGGCCACCCCGATGGTTACGATGATAACAGCCAATAGCAGAGCAGATTCGAGTCCTAACCGTTTGGCAAGACGTGGTGCAAAGGGGGAGACTGCTGCAAAGGCGAGCAAAGGAAGTGAGGTCAGAAGCCCGACCATCGTATGGCCGATACCTGTATCTGAGCGGATCATCTCCACGACAGGTCCAGTTGCTGTAATCGGTGACCTCATGGTAGCTGCGATGACGATAATGCCTGCTAATAACAGGCCGACTCTTTTGGATGTCGAAGAATGTTCTTCCTCGGTATGGATAGATGAGTGCTGCTGTATTGAAGATGACATTGATAAAATCTCCTGTTTTCTAAGAAGTTAATATGTATGGATTGTTACATAATCCACTCCGTAAGCATAACATTCTATGTCAATATTGAGCAATGAAATGAAAAAACACCCAATGGACCATACTCTCCCTGCAGTCGAGACTGCGAAGTAGTGCTAACGAAGCGAATGCTTCGACGAACCGTTGGGGTTCTTATCCCTAGAACGCAAAAAAACTCCCCGAAGGAAGTTTTCTTTTTTTACGTCCCAGGAGGGATACTCTCAATGCAGTCGAGACTGCGAAGTAGTGCTCACGAAGTGAATGCTTCGACGAACCGTTGGGGTTCTTATCCCCAGAACGCAAAAAAAACTCCCCGAAGGAAGTTTTCTTTTTTTACGTCCCAGGAGGGATTCGAACCCCCGACCGACGCCTTAGAAGGGCGTTGCTCTATCCAGCTGAGCTACTGAGACATGGATTTTTTCAAGCAAAATTGATTTTATCATATGCATACAGGAATATCAAGCATTTTATTTTAAACTGTTTTTCGTATATGATATTTGGCGGCAGTAACGTTTTTTTCATTATATTTAAGGTTATGTTAGAATATCAGGAGAACTCAAAAATAGATCAACAATCGTTTTAATATATACATCTATTTAGGTTGATCCCAACTGGAGATTCAGGATATAGAGGAGGTGCTCCCATTAAGGAATCCACGACCCGGGAAACCGAGCATAACAACAATATTGTGCTGTTTCCTAAGACGCTGGACTATTACCAGATTCAATTGACAGTTATGCTTGAAAATGAACGGTATGGTGAAGCGATGAAATTGCTTCACTTTTTGCTGCAATGTCAGGGACAGGAAGAGCGCCACTATGATGAATGGCGGGCCCTGCTAGAATGGCTTCAGGCTGCGTTCCCTCAATATGAAGAAACCTCGCCTGCCGTTGTTGAAGAACGAGAAGAGGAAGAAGAGATTAGTGAGGAAGACATGGCACGCCAGCATGCCCGAATGAAGCTTGAACAGGATGATGGCTATGCAGATAAGATGCTTCGCACAGTAATGGAGGAGCCGCTGTCTGAACAGACGATGCTGGCTCTGGAGCAACTGGCCTATCTTGATCTACCGAAGATTGACGAGGCACTTACCAGTTGGTTAAAAGATAAGTCGCTTCACCCACTGCTTCAATTCCGGGTGCTGCAAACCTTGCGTCGCCGAGGTGTTCAAGGTATGATCCTGTTTACGAGAGGCGAAGAGCAGGTTGAAGTTGAGATCGACACCGTGCCTCTTAGACCAGAGGAATTTCCGCTCCAAATCGTTCAGATTCTGGAACGAGTGGCAGATCAGACGGAGGTTCATGAACCTACGCTCTTTTATTTTGCACAGGAACTGTGGATACAATATGTCATGGCGGTGTATGGAACCCGTGATTATGTATCGATGCTGGAAGAAAATGATTCCATGACAGATATATGGGCAGCAGCTCTACATATGACCGTTGCAGACAGTTTGGGTGGTTCGCATGATGAGGAAAATACCCGCTCAATGTATGCTGTGACAGGCGCGATGCGCTTTCGACTGGAGCAAGCTTATCGTTCCATGAAACAATTTGTATCTGCCGGTTTGGATGGTTAATCGAGGCCGGAAACGTTTTCCTTAAACTGTATCAAGGGATTCCCCTTGAAAAAGAATCTAATCTTGTTTATACTAAAATGGTTATTTTGTACGTGATTGCCTACGTGAACATGTGAATTTTGGAGGGGAAAGTATACAATGAAAGCAACTTGGGAAAAGATAGAGAAGAACCTTGGGGTTCTTGAGGTTGAAGTGGATGCGGATCGTGTAACTGCAGCACTCGACAAAGCTTTTAATAAAGTGGTTAAACAAGCAAACGTACCTGGATTCCGTAAAGGTAAAGTACCACGTTCCATCTTCGAAGCACGTTTTGGTGTAGAGAGCCTTTATCAAGAAGCAATCGACATTTTGCTTCCTGAAGCTTATACAGAAGCAATCGACCAAACGGATATTTTCCCGGTTGATCGTCCTGACGTAGATGTTGAACAATTCGCTAAAGGACAAACATTCAAGTTCAAAGCAAAAGTAACTGTGAAACCTGAAGTTACTCTTGGTGAGTACAAAGGAATCGAAGTTGCTGTAGCAAAAGGTGAAGTAACTGACGCAGAAGTGACTGAAGAACTTGAGCGTCTTCAACAACGTCACGCTGAACTCGTTGTAATCGACGAAGGTTCCGCTGCTAACGGCGACGTTGCAGTAATCGACTTCGACGGTTCCGTTGATGGTGTACCTTTCGAAGGTGGACAAGCTGAGCGTTATTCTCTGGAACTGGGTTCCAACACATTCATTCCTGGATTTGAAGAGCAAGTTGTGGGTCTGTCCACAGGTGACTTCAAAGACGTAGAAGTGACTTTCCCAGAGAGCTACCATGCAGCAGAACTTGCTGGCAAACAAGCGGTATTTAAAGTGAAGATTCACGAAATCAAACGCAAACAGCTTCCTGCATTGGATGATGAGTTTGCTAAAGATGTTAGCGAATTCGACACACTTGAAGAGTACAAAGCTGACCTGAAAACACAATTGGAATCCCGTAAAGCTGACGAAGCCAAAGCTGCACAAGAAAATGCAGTTGTAGAAAAAGTGGCTGAGAACGCTGAAGTGGACATTCCAGCTGCAATGGTTGACAGCGAAGTACAAAACATGATGCGTGATTTCGACAACCGTCTGCGTAACCAAGGTATGAACCTTGAAATGTTCCTGAGCTTCTCTGGCCAGACTCAAGCTGACCTGAGAGGACAAATGCAAGAAGATGCTTCCAAACGTGTTCGCAACAACCTGGTGCTTGAAGCTGTAGGAAAAGCGGAAAACATTGAAGTATCTGATGAAGAAGTGAATCAAGAACTCGAGAAAATGGCTGAATCTTACAAGCGTCCTGCTGATGAGATCCGTGGCATCCTCGAAGGTAATGGTTCCCTGGACAGCCTTCGCGATGAAGTGAAACTGCGTAAAACGATTGACGTTCTTGTTGAGAACAGCACAGTTGTTGAACCAGTTGAAGCTCCAGCTGAAGAAATTGTTGCCGAAGCTAACGAAAAATAAGACAAGCTGTAGTTGAATAAACGATAAGGCACGTGAATTATTGCGTGCCTTATTTTTAAATTACGACATCCATTTTATAGAAAATGAAGTGATTATATGGATGAAAAATAATTTTATTGATCTGTGTACACTTTTTACATACCTATGGACTCCATGCAAATAAAAAACGGCAAGACGGCATAGGATGGCTTCAATTTGCACATACATAGAAAACATGGTTAAATATGATCAGGCTAAAAAAGTAAACAAACGGATGTTTGACCCTTCTTGTGAAAAATGACATTGTCACAGGAAAGTGTTAGAATGAATTTGGGTTTGCTTTAGAAGTGGCCTATGTCTAATTACATGTAGAAAAGAGGTTGGTCTCATGAGTCTGGTGCCAATGGTTATAGAACAAACCAATCGAGGCGAGCGGTCTTACGATATATATTCACGTTTGCTGAAAGATCGCATTATCTTTCTAACCAGTGCGATTGATGACGATGTAGCCAATCTTGTCATAGCACAGCTTTTGTTTTTGGCAGCCGACGATCCTGAGAAGGATATCAGCTTGTACATTAACTCACCTGGTGGTTCTGTGACCGCAGGGATGGGTATATACGATACGATGCAATTTATCAAGCCGGATGTATCTACCATTTGCGTAGGGATGGCAGCAAGCATGGGCTCGTTATTGCTGACAGCCGGTGCACCTGGCAAGAGATATGCGCTGACAAACAGCGAAGTAATGATTCATCAGCCGCTTGGCGGCATTCAAGGACAGGCTGCGGATATTAAGATACACGCAGAATGGATTATTAAAACACGTCAGAAACTGAATCAAATATACGTCGATCGTACGGGTCAGCCTCTTGAGAAAATTGAGCGGGATACAGACCGTGACTTCTTCATGGGCGCTGAAGAAGCTAAGACGTACGGCATTATTGACCAGGTGCTCAGTAGACCGATCAATTCCTAAAGGGGTGGTTTCATGTTTAAATTTAACGATGAGAAAGGGCAACTGAAATGCTCTTTTTGCGGTAAATCTCAGGAGCAGGTACGTAAGTTGGTCGCTGGACCAGGTGTGTACATTTGTGATGAATGTATCGAACTTTGCACCGAAATCGTTGAGGAAGAACTCGGTCATGATGAAGAAGTAGACCTGAAAGATATTCCGAAACCAAAAGAAATTCGTAATATTCTGGATCAATATGTTATTGGACAGGAACAAGCGAAAAAATCATTGTCTGTTGCGGTGTATAATCACTACAAACGGATCAACACACAAAGCAAAATTGAAGACGTTGAATTGTCAAAGAGTAACATTTTGCTGTTAGGACCAACAGGTTCTGGTAAAACGTTGCTTGCGCAAACGATGGCAAAAATTCTGAATGTTCCTTTTGCTATTGCTGATGCTACGTCATTAACAGAAGCGGGTTATGTGGGTGAGGATGTAGAGAATATCCTGCTCAAACTGATTCAAGCTGCTGACTATGATGTGGAAAAAGCAGAGCGTGGCATTATTTATATCGATGAGATTGATAAAGTAGCGCGTAAATCCGAAAACCCATCCATTACTCGTGATGTATCGGGCGAAGGTGTACAACAGGCTCTCTTGAAAATTCTTGAAGGAACTGTGGCTTCTGTACCACCACAAGGTGGTCGTAAACATCCTCATCAAGAATTCATTCAGATCGATACAACGAATATCCTGTTCATTTGCGGCGGTGCCTTTGATGGTCTGGAGCAAATGATCAAACGCCGGATCGGTAAAAAAGTCATTGGCTTTAATACTGTTTCTGAGCAAAAAGATCTGAAACCAGGTGAATACCTGGGTATGGTATTGCCGGAAGATTTGCTGAAATTTGGTCTGATTCCGGAATTTGTAGGCCGTCTGCCAGTCATCTCCACATTGGAGCCGCTGGATGAAGATACGTTGGTACGGATTCTTTCCGAACCAAAAAACGCGCTTACCAAACAGTACCAAAAACTGCTTGAGCTGGATAATGTGAATCTGGTATTTGAACCAGCTGCATTGCTCGCGATTGCAAAAGAAGCAATTAAACGTAACACAGGTGCACGTGGATTACGTGCCATCATTGAAGGTATCATGCTGGAAATCATGTATGAAGTGCCTTCACGTGAAGATGTTACGAACTGTGTCATTACCGAAGAAGTTGTTGAGAAAAGAGTCGTGCCTGAACTAAGCCAATCGAAGGACGATAAGCAGGAAGAGAGCGCCTAATAATGGCCTGAATCCCGTTGAACTCTGAAATATAGACTTGTCAGTTCTCCACTTTGGCAGAAGGCGAATTCATGTCTCTGTCAGGGTGGAGCTTTGACGTTGTGGGGAGAGAAATCACTCATGTATTTAAGACAGGATACACGTCCCGTGAAAGTGGGAAACGTAACGATTGGTGGCAGTAACGAAGTCATTATCCAAAGTATGTGTACAACCAAAACGGCAGACGTTGAAGCAACGGTTGCAGAGATTCTGCGACTCGAAGAAGCGGGCTGTCAAGTGGTACGTGTCACGGTGAATAATGAGGAAGCTGCCGCAGCCATCAAGGAAATCAAAAAACGCATTAATATACCGCTCGTAGCGGACATTCATTTCAACTATAAGCTGGCTTTACTTGCGATTGAGAACGGCATCGATAAAGTTCGGATTAATCCAGGTAACATTGGTAAACGTGCGAAAGTGGAAGAAGTGGTTAAGGCTTGTAAAGACCGCGGCATTCCGATTCGGATTGGAGTAAATGCAGGGTCTCTGGAAAACCATCTCCTTGAGAAGTATGGGTATCCTACGGCAGATGCTATGGTAGAAAGTGCATTGTATCACATTGGTATTTTGGAAGAGCTTGATTTCCATGATATCATCGTGTCTCTCAAAGCATCAGATGTACCGATGGCGATTGAGGCGTATACCAAAGCAGCTCAAATCATTCCGTATCCGTTGCATCTCGGAATTACCGAAGCAGGTACACTGTTCTCCGGTACGATCAAAAGCTCCGCAGGTATGGGCGCTTTATTGTCCATGGGTATTGGTTCTACGATGCGGATCTCACTGAGTGCGGACCCGGTAGAAGAAATCAAGGTTGCTCGTGATCTGCTCAAAACATTTGGACTCATCACAAATGCAGCCACATTGATCTCCTGCCCAACGTGTGGACGTTTGGATATCGACCTGTTCTCCATTGCCAACGAAGTGGAAGAGTATATCTCCAAACTGAAGGTGCCGATTAAAGTATCGGTGTTGGGTTGTGCGGTTAATGGTCCAGGTGAGGCCAAAGAAGCGGATATCGGAATTGCCGGTGCTCGTGGAGAAGGTCTCTTGTTCCGTCACGGCAAGATGATTCGTAAAGTGCCTGAAGAAATCATGGTTGAGGAATTAAAAAAAGAGATCGACAAAATCGTCGAAGCTTACGAAGAGACAGGTGTTATTCCTGGTCGTTCGCACTGATTGATTCATATCTTGTTACACCAAAAGCTCGCCAGCGATGGCGGGCTTTTTATATTCTCGTATACAAATTCCACATTGCCCGTTTACGTCTCGTTGAAAAGGCTATACTACCAAGTATTAGCATGATCTCATATGAGAATAGGGACAGAAGGAGGATGTTGAGACATGGGTGATTTCGGAATGTTCATAATGTTGATTCAGTTATTTTTTGGAGTGGTGATTGGTTTGTATTTCTGGAACCTGCTGCGTGGTCAGAAAACAAACCGCAGTGCCGTTGAGCGAGAATCTCGCAAGGAACTGGAGAAGCTGCGCAAGCTGCGTTCGATCTCACTCACCAAGCCGCTGTCGGAGAAGACGCGTCCCGCAACCATTAACGATATTGTTGGGCAAAAAGATGGGCTACGTGCCCTTAAAGCTGCATTATGCAGTGCGAATCCGCAACATGTTATCATTTATGGCCCGCCCGGAGTTGGGAAGACAGCTGCTGCAAGAGTTGTGTTGGAAGAGGCCAAGAAGAATCCATCTTCTCCTTTCAAACCAGACGCAAAATTCACGGAGCTGGATGCAACAACAGCCCGTTTTGATGAGCGTGGGATTGCGGACCCCTTAATTGGTTCGGTTCATGATCCGATATATCAGGGAGCAGGAGCCATGGGCGTTGCTGGTATTCCCCAACCAAAACCGGGCGCTGTGACGAAAGCGCATGGAGGAATGCTTTTTATTGATGAAATTGGTGAATTACATTCGATTCAGATGAATAAGCTGTTGAAAGTGTTGGAGGATCGCAAGGTGTTTTTGGAGAGTGCGTACTATAACTCGGAAGACACGCATACTCCTGCTTATATCCACGATATTTTTCAAAATGGCCTGCCGGCCGATTTCCGCCTTGTTGGAGCAACGACACGTTCGCCTCATGAATTGCCACCAGCTTTGCGTTCACGCTGCATGGAAGTTTATTTCCGTCCTTTGTTGCCTGAGGAGATTGGGCGAATTGCCGAAGATGCTGTGCAGAAAATAGGGTTCAGTCCATGTCCGGATGCCGTTGATGTGGTCAAGCGATATGCAACCAATGGACGTGAAGCGGTCAATATCATCCAGCTGGCTGCTGGACTTGCGCTGACAGAGAAGCGTGAGACGCTTCAGGCGTCCGATGTGGAGTGGGTGGCGGGTAGCAGCCAGATCCAGCCACGGCCTGATCGGAAGGTCCCTTCACAGCCGCAGGTGGGGTTTGTTAACGGCTTGGCGGTATATGGACCGAATATGGGAACCATTTTGGAGATCGAAGTGTCTGCTGTTCCGGCTCTTAAAGATCAAGGCCGAATCAACATTACAGGCGTTGTGGATGAAGAAGAGATTGGAGGCGGTTCGCGTACACTCCGGCGAAAAAGTATGGCCAAAGGCTCGGTTGAAAATGTGTTAACCGTATTAAAAGCCATGGGTATTCGTCCGAATGATTACGATTTACACGTGAATTTCCCAGGCGGGACGCCTATTGATGGTCCATCCGCCGGGATTGCGATGGCGACTGCCATTACATCAGCCATTCAGGGACGCCCTGTGGATCATGAGACAGCGATGACTGGCGAGATCAGTATTCATGGTCGGGTTAAGCCTATTGGTGGCGTGCTGGCCAAGGTGGAGGCTGCCTTTCAGGCAGGAGCGAAGACCGTTATAATTCCCGCGGAGAATTGGCAGTCCATTTTTGAGAATCTGGATGGCTTGCGCGTTATCCCGGTAGATACGGTAGAGGACGTATTCCGTGAAGTGTTCGCCTGGGTTCCGGAATCACAACAGATGGAACAAACGAAGCTTGCAGAGGAGACAGTTGCACCTGCACCGGAGATTTTTCCACCGGCATCCGCTTCCTATTTGCGTGCGGACGTGCCTCGTACAGGACAGGTTACAGATTCGGGAAGCTGCTAAGCGCTTCCCTTCATTGGTTTTTTATGTGAACATTTGATAGAATAATGAATGACTACAACCTGAGAGCCATTGGAGGTGCGAAAGCGATGGGACCGAGCAAAGCGAAAGGTCGTCGTTTTCCTTTACTGCCTTTAAGAGGACTTCTCGTCTACCCGAGTATGGTACTGCATCTCGATGTGGGCCGGGAGAAATCGGTCAAGGCTTTAGAAAAAGCGATGGTAGAAGAACATCTGATTCTCCTATGTTCCCAAGCCGAAGTAAATATTGAAGAACCAACACAAGAAGACATTTTCAGAATCGGAACCGTGGCCAAGGTCAGACAGATGCTGAAGCTTCCGAACGGTACGATTCGTGTACTTGTGGAAGGCTTGGAACGGGCTGAAATTATTGAATATACGGACAACGAGGAATATTACGAAGTGCTGGCACGGGAACTGCCTGAAGAGGAGAATACTCATCCGGAGACGGATGCCTTGATGCGTACTGTTCTGAACCAGTTCGAGAATTATATTAATCTGTCCAAAAAAGTGACACCAGAGACACTTGCAGCGGTGTCTGACATTGAAGAACCAGGGCGGCTGGCTGATGTTATCACGAGTCACCTGTCCTTGAAGATTAAGGATAAACAGGAAATTCTGGAGACCATCGACGTTCGGGAACGTCTGGAGAAATTGCTGGATATCCTGAACAATGAGCGCGAAGTGCTGGAGCTTGAACGCAAGATCAGCCAACGTGTGAAGAAACAGATGGAGAAAACGCAGAAGGAATATTATTTGCGCGAGCAGATGAAAGCGATCCAGAAAGAACTGGGTGAAAAAGAAGGCCGTGCGGGTGAGGTCGAGGAACTTCGCACTCAGATGGAAGAACTCGGCTTGCCGGATAAGGTGAAAGAAAAGGTCGAGAAAGAAATTGATCGACTGGAGAAAATGCCTGCAAGTTCAGCCGAGGGCGGAGTCATTCGCAACTACGTGGATTGGCTGCTTGGCCTTCCTTGGAGTCAGATGACAGCGGATGATCTGGATATCCAAAAAGCCGAAGATGTGCTCAATGCAGATCATTACGGATTGGAAAAGCCCAAAGAGCGTGTGCTTGAATATCTGGCTGTCCAGAAGCTCGTCAAGAAGCTTAAAGGGCCAATTCTCTGTCTGGTTGGACCTCCAGGGGTCGGCAAAACATCACTTGCTCGTTCAATCGCCAGATCGCTAGGCCGGGAGTTTGTAAGAATATCTCTTGGCGGCGTGCGTGATGAAGCCGAGATTCGTGGTCACCGACGCACCTATGTAGGCGCCATGCCTGGGCGTATCATCCAGGGGATGAAAACGGCAGGTTCACTGAATCCGGTATTCCTGCTGGACGAGATTGATAAGATGGCTTCAGACTTCCGCGGAGATCCTTCCGCAGCGTTACTTGAGGTGCTTGATCCGGAACAGAATAATACGTTTAGTGATCACTTTGTAGAATTACCGTTTGACTTATCCAACGTTATGTTTATAACAACTGCCAACACGGTGCACAATATTCCGCGTCCATTGCTGGATCGGATGGAAATGCTCAACATCCCAGGTTACACGGAGCTGGAGAAGCTGCAAATTGCGAAAAACTATTTGTTGCCCAAGCAGAAGAAGGACCATGGTCTGGAAGAAGAGCAACTGGAAATCCCGGATGACGTGCTGTTGCGTGTAATTCGTGAATATACACGGGAGTCCGGTGTGCGTAATCTGGAACAGCAGATGGCATCCTTGTGCCGGAAAGCTGCGAAGAACATCGTATCCGGTGTGGAAGGTCAGATCAACATCACATCAGATGAACTCAAAGACTACCTTGGACCTGGTAAATTCCGTTATGGCATGGCCGAACTGGAAGATCAGATTGGTACCGTAACAGGTCTGGCGTGGACTGAAGTGGGTGGAGATACCCTTGTTATTGAAGTGACTGTTGTACCAGGAACAGGTAAATTGACTCTTACGGGTAAACTGGGGGATGTCATGAAGGAGTCGGCGCAAGCCGCATTCAGTTACACCCGTTCCAAAGCTACACAGCTCGGGATCGCGCCTGACTTCCATGAGAAGAACGATATTCATATCCACGTTCCGGAAGGAGCAATTCCGAAGGATGGCCCATCTGCCGGGATTACGATGGCAACAGCGTTAATCTCAGCCTTGACGAACAAACATGTCTCCAAGGATATCGCCATGACCGGTGAAATAACGCTGCGTGGACGTGTACTGCCGATTGGTGGTCTGAAGGAAAAATCACTGGCAGCCCATCGTGCCGGCTATAAAAAAATATTATTGCCCAAGGATAACGAACGGGACCTGCGTGACATTCCAGACAGCATCAAGAAAGATGTGGAATTTGTCCCTGTAGCCCATATGGATCAGGTGCTGAAACATGCACTTGTAGAGCAGACAGGAATTCACCTGTAATCCACGCATCCAAAAGGTTCGTATGAAGAGTAGACCGTTCTGCGGAGGCTTCGGCGTCCGCTGGAACGGTTTTTTTGGTATGATAGAACAATCCATGGCATAATACCTTCAACAGGTGATGCATAGCACAGGCGTTCAAGAGAGGAAAGATACAATATGAAAGTAAATCAATCTGAATTTATTATCAGTGCCGTTCGGCCTGAACAATACCCCGAGGACGGTCTGCCAGAGATTGCTTTGGCCGGACGCTCCAATGTGGGGAAATCTTCCCTGATCAACCGTTTGATCAATCGTAAAAATTTGGCTCGGACGAGTTCAACACCGGGTAAGACACAGCAGCTGAACTATTATAAAATTAATCAGGATCTCTACTTCGTCGATTTCCCGGGTTATGGCTACGCTAAAGTTTCCAAAGAGCAACGTTTTGCCTGGGGCAAAATGATGGAGAAATACTTGCTCGGACGTGAGGAATTGAAACTGGTCATGCAGATGGTGGATATGAGACATGAGCCATCCAAGGATGACAAGATGATGAATGAATGGCTTCGTCATAATGGATTGCCTTTGGTTGTCGTAGCAACCAAGATGGACAAGATTCCAAAAACGCGCAGAGCGAAACATATCAAAGTTATAAAGGAATCACTGGGTCTTCGCTCAGGGGACTTGTTTGTACCTTTTTCATCGGAAGAGGGATTGGGAAAAGAAGAGTTATGGGACATTATTACCCGCCATGCCCGCATAGATAAGTATGCACCAGTTCTGGATGCAGAGGGTGCTTCTGATGAGGAAGAAACCAACGAAATTAACGGATAACCGAGATAGTATACCGTTTTAGTGCAGGAAAGTGAGCATGCTGAGTGAATCATTAATGAGATCCAGATTAATCCGGTTTTTTATGAGATTTCGTAAGAATTCATCATCTGGGTCTGGAGAAAAATAGCGTTAGGGTAGTGTATAATGAGCATAAGTGCATATTACCAACAGTACCAAAATACCGGCCTTGCCGGCCTGAAGAATTTTGAAATTACTGCTACATGTGCAGGAAGACAAAACAATCGGGAAAGAATTGAGGGATTTGTATGGCTCAGCGGTTAGCCACAGAGTATGTTAAGGCCACTATGAAATTGTCAGAACCCCAGATGCATCAGTTTTTGCGCATGACAGAAGACGGCAGGCTTCATCATCGGGTTAAGGTGTTGGACAATGGTTGTCAGGAGGTTGTGCTGGGGGATGTAAGTGGAGAAGAAGTGCATTTCCCTTTTGACCGCATAGAAGGGTTTTATATCTGTGAGTTATCTTGCCGCCTGGTGAATCTGCATCTGACCAACGTTGTCCGGAAGCTCTTTGTGACTTTTAAAGGTGACGGGGTCGTTCATCGGATCTATAAAGGGTTCACCATGACGTATGTTTATGCTCAAGGCACTGTCCGCAAAATTGTGGAGAAGACCGGGGAGAACACCCGAGTGATCTATGAATACAAAAATACGTTGCTTGAATTGCAACATCTGTTTCAGGCCAGAGATGTAGAACGCGAAATCAACCGTGTGTATGCCGAGATCGATTCACTGCTGGACACTAGAAAAGATGCGACTGCTGATCAGCTTCTTCAGATTGATGAGACCCTTGCTCGTCATCAAAAACGGTTGTTTGAGCTTGAAGCTTATTAACTTAAAATTGTATGTATATGAACGTAATGAATTCCCTTGTATCTTCCGGACAGTGGCACTCGCCAATGTGGAAGTTTCAGGGGGATTTTTTGATGTGAGATCGAATATTCCGAATTGAAAATATTTATTTTACAATCTTCTGGAAAAGGGTTGATTTCACGCTGATTCAATGTTATTTTTAATCTCGTTGAAAACAATATAGGAACCAGGATTCACTCAGGACATTATATGTTGCGAGAGATTTTTCCCTCGGGAAGTGAATGACGTAGGTCCTAGCGGATGAAATTTTACTCACATTTTATTCCTAGGAAGGGGGAACCGAAGGATGGAATATTCAACTTTCGGAAGACACGTTGCTGTTGATACTTGGGGTGTCAACTTTAATCTACTGAACAATGCAGAGTATCTGGAAGCTCAAATGGTTGAAGCAGCGGAGGCATGTGGCGCGACAGTAATGTCCGTGCAGTCCAAGCAGTTTGACCCACAGGGAGCGACCGTACTTGTACTATTGTCTGAGAGCCATCTCTCCATTCATACGTATCCTGAGAGAGGTTTTGCAGCGATTGATTGTTACACTTGTGGGGAGACTGTAGATCCACAGCTTGCTATTGACTACCTGGTATCCGTATTAAAGCCTGAAAAAACGTATGCAAAGAAGCTGGTACGTGGATTGGGCGAATTGCAAGTTGAAACACCAGAGATGAACAACCAGACGGAACGGGTTTAAATAAAAAGTATATTGCATACACAATGTTCACATATCGGGATGGACACATAACCTCCCAAACTCAAATAGTCATGGAAAATTCCATGACTATTTGTTTTAATATGCGTATCGTTATGAATATTCATAATCGACACTTTTTAACGCATAACGGTGAACTTTGGTGAGACACTACAATAAATGACAGTGCATATGATGATGAACATGGGGATTTCATAAACATTTCATAAAAATGACCCGGTCACGGCTATGATGTGTGATATAATTAACCATGTCAATCATAAATGGATAGACATATGCAGTAAGCACTTTGATTGGAAATTTATTAGGCAGGTGAACTTGCAATGCACATCGTTGTTGTTGGTTTGAATTATCGCACGGCGCCTGTAGAGGTTAGGGAACGATTCACGTTTGCAGAAAAGGATTTGTCTGAAGCGCTGCAGCAGCTCAAGCTGACCAAGAGTGTATTGGAAGGTGTAATCGTAGCCACATGTAACCGTACCGAGTTGTATGTTGTGGTGGACCGTCTTCACATGTGTGGTTATTTTATTCGGACATTCATGGAACAATGGTTTAATGTACCACGAGAAGAATTCACGCAACACTTATATATATATGAAGATGATCAAGCTATGCGCCATTTATTCCGTGTCATTTGCGGACTGGACTCTATGGTCATTGGTGAGACTCAGATTCTTGGACAGGTGAAGCAGGCTTTTTTCAAAGCTCAGGAAGAGAAGTCGACTGGCACTTGGTTTAACATGCTGTTCAAGCAGGCTGTTACTTTAGGTAAACGAGCCCATTCGGAAACTTCGATCGGTGAAAGTGCTGTATCGGTCAGTTATGCTGCTGTTGAGTTGGGTAAGAGGATATTTGGCATGTTCACAGACAAGAAGGTGCTCATTTTGGGTGCCGGCAAGATGAGTGAACTAACCGTGAAACATCTCTATGCCAATGGGGCATCCGAGGTCATCGTGGCGAATCGAACGCTTGCACGAGCCGAGGAATTGGCTGCCAAGTTCCGAGGCACGCCTTGTACAATGGAACAGGCAATTGAACGATTAAACGAAGTTGATATTGTTATCAGTTCAACTGGGGCTGAACGTTATGTGCTGAATGCCACCGTTGTTCGTGAGAGCATGAAGCGTCGTCAATCCCGTCCATTGTTCCTGATTGATATTGCTGTTCCAAGGGATATAGATCCGGCGATTGGGGAGATATCCAACGTATTCCTTTATGATATTGATGATCTGGAGGGAATTGTAGAGAGCAATCTGGAGATGCGTAAGGTGGAGGCAGCCAAGATTGAGAAAATGATTGAGCTTGAGATGGAAGAGTATTATCAATGGCTCAAAACATTGGGCGTTCGTCCCGTCATTCGGGCTTTGCAGGAGAAAGGTGCTTCCATTCATGAAGAAACAATGGATAGTCTGTTCAATAAGTTGCCTGATCTGAATGAACACCAACGTAAAGTCATCCGTCGTCTGACCAAGAGCATCGTGAATCAAATGACGACAGATCCTATTAATCGGATCAAGGAAATGGCAGGTACGAAGCACGGTGATGAAGCTCTGCGCATGTTTACTCAGATTTTTGCTCTGGAGGATACAGTAGAGATTGCCGCTGAGAAAGTTAATCAGAGTGATGCTACGGCTCTGCGCAAACCAGCCGCTCACCTTAACGAAAACCGGCAAGACCCCGTGCCGGCTTTTGCTCCGGCAGGCGTATAAGGCAGGTGGGTAGCTTGACCCTTGCTGAACAAGTCTATGAAGCTCTAATTTATATGTATGCCCTGAGCCTACTGTTCTATTTCTCGGACTGCATTCGACGCAATGCGGGGGCGAAGCGGACAGGCACAGGGTTTCTTGTTGTTGTCTGGGGGCTACAGGTAACACATGTCATTTTGCGCATGTGGACCGAAGGCCATTTCCCCATTTACACGACTTTTGATTTTTTGTTTATATTTTCATTCAGTATTGTGCTAATGTCTCTCGTCATGACACGCATCCAGCGTTCTGAATTTGTGATTCTGTTGCTGAATGTTGTTGGTTTTTCCGTTACGGTATTAAACCGACTTTGGTTTACGGCCGGAGAGATATCATTGCATAACTGGCAAACCGTACATGGATTACTCATTATGCATATTACCTTGGCGAATCTCGGTTTTGCGGCGTTAACCGTTGCTACGGTATTTGCCTTGTTATATCTGTTCTTGCACCATAAGCTGAAGAAAAAAAAGTGGAATGATACGATGCGGCGGTTGCCCAGCCTGGAAGTGATTGGCAAATACATGGATGGTGCTAATTTTATTGGGACACCGCTCCTTGGTGTTTCTGTGATGCTTGC
Organism: Paenibacillus polymyxa; assembly: GCF_018614975.1. Taxonomy (GTDB): domain Bacteria; phylum Bacillota; class Bacilli; order Paenibacillales; family Paenibacillaceae; genus Paenibacillus; species Paenibacillus polymyxa_E. Next base: position 257,531 of record NZ_JAGGNR010000010.1, read on the forward strand.
CGTATTATCGATTGTGGCGGAAACACGCTGGATTCTGCTCTTGGATCTCAAAGTTATCGCGACAGGTCTTGCTATAGCTATCTATGTCGGTTACTTCGTATCCAAAAGAAGGAAACAGTTCTCTACGATTATTATGGCAAGATGGACACTGATCGGGTACGGATTTGTCATTATGAGTTTTTTATCCAATGCGTATTCAGCGTTTCATCGTTGGACGGGAGAGTGAAGGGGATGGACCGTTACACGCCGATATTTGTGAATACTTCAGGCAAGAAGTGCTGCGTGGTTGGTGGTGGGCGTGTTGCCGAACGTAAAATTAAGGGATTACTGCCTGCCGAGGCACAGATTACGGTCATTAGTCCGGAGCTTACTCCCGTATTAAAACAACTGCATCATGAATCCCGAATTCAATGGATAGACCGGTCCTACCGCAATGGAGATTTGCGGGGGGCCTTTCTCGTATATGCAGCGACTGACCATTCAGAGGTGAATTCAACTGTGGTTCGGGATGCTGAGGCCGCGGGCATATTGGTGAATGACGCAATGTCTTCGGAGTACAGCAGCTTTATTACGCCAAGTGTGGTAAGGCGTGGGAGATTAAGCATAGCGATATCCACAGCAGGAGCGGGACCGGCAGCAGCTGCGGAGATACGTGCCACACTCGAACGACAGTTCGGTGATGAGTATGAGACGTACCTTGAGTTTTTGCACCAGATGAGGACCGAGGTGAAGTCACGCGTATCTTCTTCAAGTCTCAGAAGTACGTTACTTCGGCAGTTAACTGAAATGCACATATTAGAAGATATTCGTACAGGCCATTTTCGGTGGTGGACCGAAGAAGAAATCGGGGACTGGATATCCCGTAATCAGGAGGAAGTGTAGATATGCGTACAATTAAAGTTGGAAGTAGACAGAGCGCGCTTGCGCTAACCCAGACAGGCCATGTCATTCAGGATTTACGCGATATTTGTGAGCGGGAAGGATTAGCTTTTGACTTTGAAGTACATAAGATTGTTACCAAGGGAGATCTCATTCTGGATGTAACGTTGTCAAAAGTGGGAGGCAAAGGTTTGTTTGTCAAAGAGATCGAACAGGCGATGCTTGATCGTACCATTGATATGGCTGTTCATAGTATGAAGGATATGCCCTCCGAGTTACCTGAAGGATTAATCAATGGTGCTATTCCCCGTCGTGCAGATCCACGTGATGCGCTGATCTCCAATGGTGGACTTACTCTGGATCAACTGCCAGAAGGAGCTAGAGTCGGAACAAGCAGTCTACGCCGGTCGAGTCAATTAAAGGCCTATCGTCCAGATTTACAATTGGAATCGATTCGCGGCAATATTGATTCCCGTCTGCGGAAGCTGGAGACCGAAGGATTCGATGCGATTATTCTGGCTGCTGCAGGATTGTACCGAATGGGGTGGGAAGACCGGATTACAGAGTATTTAACCGAAACAGCTTGTCTTCCGGCAGTGGGTCAGGGCGCACTTGGTATCGAATGTCGTGAAGATGATGATGAACTATTACATTTGTTACAGCTGTATAACGATCCAGAGACAGCATTTCCTGTACAGGCGGAACGCCGTTTTCTCAGTGTATTGAATGGGGGCTGCCAGGTTCCGATCGGTGCTCATGCGGTGTGGGTGCCTCAGCAAGATGCAGATTCCCTGAATGGTGAAAACACGTTACAATTAACAGGTATGGTCGGCACGCCGGATGGTGGACTGATTCTTAAGGAAGCTCTGATCGGCAAGGACCCGGTTCGTCTGGGTGAAGAAGTGGCTTGGCGATTGATTGAACGGGGAGCAGAGCAGATACTGGCAGAAGTTAGGGGATGAAGACATGGTGGGAAAGGTCTTTTTGGTAGGGGCAGGTCCTGGGGATGCAAAGCTGATTACGGTAAAAGGGTGGGAATCCATCGGTAAAGCTGATGCTGTAGTCTATGATCGTTTGGCAAGTCCGAGATTGTTGAAACAAATGAAACCCGGCGCAGTCAAGATTTACGTGGGCAAGCGCCCGGATCGGCATACGATGAAACAGGAAGAGATCAATCAACTGTTGGTTGATCTGGCTCTTGAAGGCAAGGTTGTAGTTCGGCTTAAGGGTGGCGATCCAACAATCTTTGGACGCGTGGGCGAAGAGGCGGGTTTGCTGCACAAAAACGGAATTCCGTTTGAGATTGTACCTGGGGTTACCGCTGCAATAAGTGTACCTGCTTATGCCGGAATTCCCGTCACTCACCGTGACTATGCATCTTCCATCTCTATTATTACGGGGCACGAGAGTCCGGACAAGCTTGATCGCAGTATCCATTGGGATAAAGTGACGAATGCAACGGGCACACTGGTGTTTATGATGGGGGTTGCCAAAATTGGATATATCAGCGATCAATTGATTCGTCATGGTCGTCCAGCGCAAACACCGGTGGCTCTGATTCGTTGGGGAACACGAGCGGAACAGGATACCCTTACAGGTACCCTTGAAGATATAGAAGCGAAAGTGATCGCAGCCAATTTCCAACCACCAGCTGTTATTGTGGTAGGGGATGTCGTCAATCAAAGGGAACAATTGAAATGGGCAGAAGCGCTCCCGCTGTTTGGCAAACGAATTCTGGTAACCCGTGCTCGCAGTCAGGCGAGTGAACTGGTGAATCGCATTGAGGAACTTGGCGGGGAACCGTATGAGTTTCCGGTCATTGAGACGGTCATGCCGTCCAGTGAATCTGCGCAGCAAAGTGTCAAAGACGCCTTCAGTGCTTTAAATACCTATGACTGGGTGTTTTTCACAAGTGTGAACGGCGTGGAGTTTTTCTTCCGCCATCTGGAACAGGAAGGAAAGGACATTCGTTCGATTCATCAAGCGAGAATTGCTGCCGTAGGACCTTCCACAGCAGACGCTTTGCGCAAACATGGCATTGTAGCTGAAGTTGTCAAAGGTCCTTTCCAGGCCGAAGGCATGCTTGAGGCTTTTGAGAGCGAATTAAAGGAAGGTCAGAGCGTATTGCTTCCGCACGGTGATCTGGCACGTACGTGGTTACGTGACCAGCTGAGAGAACGAGGGCTTCAAGTCACCGAAGCTATCACCTACGATACGATCCTCGCTGGTCAGGATGATGATGAACTGCTCAAGCTGCTTGAAGAAGGTGGAATTCATGCGGTGACCTTTACAAGTTCATCGACGGTTACCAACTTCATGAGTATGTTGAAACGTATGGGGGTGCAAGATCCACTGCCTTTATTGAAAGATGTGGAGGTTGCGTGTATTGGGCCTGTTACAGCGAAGACGGCAGAAGCCGCAGGACTAAAGGTTACACTGATGGCAGAGGAAGCAACGATGGATAGCTTGATCACAGTGCTATGCGACTGGAAACGGACAGGCACCAAAGAAGGCGCGCTTCGAAATTAATACACATGTAATCATGTCAACATATGAAGCGTGCTGAATTCGATAGGATACCAGCGCGCTTCCCTTTTTGCTCTATTTAACTTTTTTCAAGGAGGTTTTACTCGTATGAGTTTTCCAATTGTACGGCATCGCCGTTTACGTCAATCCACAGGTATTCGTAATATGGTCAGAGAGACCCATCTAACCGTGGATGATTTTATTCAACCGATCTATGTTACGTATGGAGAAAATGTAAAATCTGAAATTAAATCCATGCCTGGCGTATTCCGCTTCTCGCTGGATCGTCTTCAGGAGGAAGTAAGGGAAATTGCCGAGCTTGGAATTCCAGCTGTACTATTGTTCGGTATTCCTGAGACCAAAGACAGTGTGGGTTCGTCTGGTTTTGCAGAAGATGGTATTGTGCAGGAAGCAACGAGATTAATCAAATCCTGGTATCCGGAACTGCTGGTTATTGCAGATACTTGTCTGTGTGAATTCACGGATCACGGTCACTGCGGTATGGTACACACCGTGGAGATTGACGGTCACATCTGCGGAGATGTGTTAAATGACGAATCACTTGATCTGCTTGTGCAAACGGCAGTGTCCCAAGCCAAAGCAGGAGCGGACATTATTGCACCATCCAACATGATGGATGGATTTGTACAAGCGATCCGCGCTGGGCTGGATGAGAATGGATTCAGTCACATTCCGATCATGTCCTACTCTGTTAAATATGCATCCGCATTTTATGGCCCGTTCCGCGAAGCAGCGGATTCCACACCACAATTCGGGGACCGCAAGTCGTATCAGATGGACCCGGCAAACGCGCGTGAAGCCTTGCGTGAAGCCGAAACGGATGTGCTGGAAGGAGCGGATATGCTAATGGTCAAACCATCCCTTTCCTATCTGGATATTATGCGCACCATCAAGGATCAATTTGATCTTCCGCTTGTTGCCTATAATGTAAGTGGCGAGTATGCCATGGTGAAGGCGGCGGCGATTCAAGGCTGGATCGATGAGAAAAAAGTTGCCATGGAAATCCTGCTGAGCATGAAACGCGCAGGTGCAGATATGATCATTACCTACTACGGAAAAGACGCTTCACGCTGGTTGGCTGAGAAATAAAATAAATTACATGGAGGTGGATATTCATGACTGCACAACAAGGTAATCGTCGCAATGATGAGCGCTCACGCAGCGCGTTTGAGGAAGCCAAGCAGTACATACCCGGGGGTGTGAACAGCCCTGTACGCGCATTCAAATCGGTTGGACTTACTCCGATCTATGCTGAGCGCGGCGAAGGGTCCAAAATTTACGATATTGATGGCAATGTTTTTATTGACTATGTGGGATCATGGGGCCCACTCATTATGGGACATGCATACCCTGACGTTGTAGAAGCTTTGCGTGAGACAGCCCTTAAAGGAACAAGTTTTGGTGCGCCTACCTTGCTGGAGACCGAGATGGCAAAACTGGTCTGTGAGCGTGTACCTTCTATCGATATCGTGCGGATGGTTAATTCCGGCACGGAAGCAACCATGAGTGCCATTCGACTGGCACGCGGGGTAACCGGACGCAGTAAAATTCTGAAATTTGAAGGATCATATCATGGACATGCAGACAGCTTGCTGATCAAGGCGGGTTCAGGTGTTGCAACACTGGGGCTGCCAGATAGCCCAGGCGTACCTGAAGGTGTAGCTGTGAATACAATTACGGTACCTTATAACGATCTGGAGTCCGTGAAGCTTGCTTTTGAACGTTATGGTGAAGAACTGGCCGCTGTTATTGTGGAACCTGTGGCGGGTAACATGGGGGTTGTACCTCCGGCTTCCGGTTTCCTTGAAGGCTTGCGCAGTTTGACAACGCAATATGGCAGCCTGCTTATTTTTGACGAAGTCATGACCGGTTTCCGCGTAGGGTTGAACTGTGCTCAGGGACGGTATGGGGTTACACCTGACCTGACTTGTCTGGGGAAAGTTATCGGTGGCGGACTCCCCGTTGGTGCTTATGGTGGTCGCCGGGATCTGATGGAACAGATTGCTCCTACGGGACCGATCTATCAGGCAGGTACACTTAGCGGGAACCCGCTGGCTATGGCAGCAGGGTATACAACGCTCAAATTGTTAACACCAGAGGTCTATGACCGTCTGGAGACATTGTCTGCACGTTTGCAAGCCGGATTCGAGAAAAATGCAGCTGAGACGGGTATTGCGATAACCATTAACCGTGTGGGTTCCATGGTTTGTCCATTCTTCAGTGCCGTTCCAGTAACCAATTATGATATTGCCAAAGAAAGCAATCTGGATCAATTCCGTCGTTATTTTGCGGCCATGATTGATCAAGGTGTGAGTGTTGCGCCTTCACAATACGAAGGCATGTTTGTCTCTGGTGTGCACACAGAGCAGGATATTGACGATACGATTGAGGCGAATCGTAAAGCTCTTCAATCGCTATGACCATCAAAAGTTGGAAACGCCGCGGGGAATGGCTGGAGCTGATGCCAGGGAAAGCCGTAACAAGCAGTTTGGACAAACAGATGGCTGCTGAGCAATGGCTATTGTCTGAACTTCAGTTTCCGGAGAAATTGCTCCGTCAGCTGAAAGCAAACCAAGGAATACAACTTGCAGGGGACCGGCTTCGGCTGGCCCTTTTTGCGTCCCAGCCGATCGATGTTGAGCCACGCTGGGCTGATGTGGATGTACTGTATGAGGATGATTTCTGTCTGGTTATGCACAAACCGGCAGGCATGAAACTGCATCCAGATGGAAGCCGTGCTGATCAGGCCATCACGCTGGATCATGTGGTTGCCTCTTATTATGAAATGAACGGTATTCAGGCGAGCGTACGCCATGTTCATCGACTGGATGAGGATACAACGGGACCTGTCCTGTATGCCAAAAATGCTTTTGCTCTCGCCAAACTGGATGAAGCGATGCGGCGTAAAGAGATTGGTCGGCATTATTTAGCCATTGCAGGGGGGCAATTATCCTCTGAACTCCACAAAATTGATGCTCCGATTGGCAAGGACAGACATCACAAGCAGCGCAGACGTGTGTCGGACGGTGGGCAGGAAGCTGTTACCCATCTGAAGGTCGTCCAAATGTGGGAACGAGCAACCCTTGTACGTTTGAAATTGGACACAGGGCGAACGCACCAAATTCGTGTACATCTGAGTTACGTGGGGCATCCACTTATCGGTGATCAGCTGTATGGTGGAAGAGCCGATGTCATTGGGCGGCAGGCACTTCATGGAGAGATGCTTAAGTTTAGCCATCCGCTAACGGGAGCCATGATTGAAGTGAATGACCCTTGGCCGTCTGATTTTACACAATTGGCAGAGCGAGAGAGTTTTATATAAGTTCGACTAACTATTTACACGAAAACGGAGAGGACAGAAACAACGAGAAGAAGCAAAGCGTTCGCCTAAAAGCTTTCTGAAAGAAAGCTGCTTCGGAAGCATAAGCTATCCCCGGATTTTCCCTTTGAAGAAGGGAATCAAAAAAATCTGGGGATAACAGTGATCGGAAGGTTATTCTGTCATCGAAGTGGCTAGGTGCAACATTCTCTATTTCGCTTTATATAGCAAGGTTTCACAAAAGGTGGCATGCCCATCCCATTTAAGGCATATAGATGGGGTAATGAAGGATTTGGACCATGGATCAGTCCCATGAGAAGGATCATGGTGAACATATGCCGAAAGGAGGACGCCACCTTTGTTGAATCAACCTTATGGTTTGCGGTTCGATATTTATGAGCGCGTTCATTTGTCTGAGGGAGTCCCTGCGATTGAGGAATTGGAGGAGATTGAACTATACCCGCGCATTCAAGTCATAGGGCAGGATGATCATGCCACGTTAAGAGGGCATCTTTTACTTACAGGTGCGTACAGAGGAGAAAATGAGGCTTCAGAGGAACTCAAACACTTCATTCCCGTGGAGATCACAGTGCCGCTGAACCGGGTCAGATCGATTGAGGATATTTCCATTGAGATCGAAAATTTTGACGTGGATCTGTTATCCAATCGCAGTCTGAACATTACAGGCGTGTTGTCGCTGCGAGGCATCGAGGGTTTTCCTGTTGAAGAGCCACAAGTGTGGTCAGCAGATGAGTTTACAGTTGTTCATTCACCTGATGCTCAGCAATCCAACCGTTCCGATGAAGCAGTACAGACAGGCAACGACCCCAACACATTTTCACAAGAGTACCTGCTCCACCGGAATGAGGAAGAGAGACTTGCGAATGCAGCAGAACTTGCATATGGTGCTCCGGAATATCATCAGGAATATGCGAATACGTCATCGGCCGAGCCACTTCAATCTGAGGAGCAAAGTGCGGAGTACACTAATGAAAACAGACAACCTGATACAAACGAAGATCCCGCATCTCTGACAGTGAATGGAGATGAATTGGCATCTCATGAGCAATACAGCGAACCTTCTCCGATCTCGTCATTTATGGCTGAGACCGCTGATCGGTTAGCTTCTTACCCTGAGTCGGAACCATTGCTGCCTCTGGAAGATGAGTCTTCGGGTTGGTCCGAGCCTTCCGTGGATGCATTGCCTGCGAACTCGAGAAGTGCAGATCAAGCAGTCTCAGAGCCTGCTGCTCAATCATCTAATGAGTTGGCAGCACCGGATGTACCGGACGCACCAGAGGTATGGCACTTCGAATCAGCGAGATCTGTACCTCAGCAGGAGAATCAGGCAGTTGCCGATGTCCCGGGCGAATCACAGGCGGAGAACTGGCAAGGTGTATTTGCTTCGTCCGAACCAGGCAACGCTGAGGAAGACCGGCCGTCTTTTGAAGCGACTGGGGTAGACGAGTTCGTGCAGAACGAAGCATTTGTTCCTGAACCTGTGGCTGAGACGGAAGACAAGCCGGAGCTGAAGGTTGCTTTTGGCAGCAAAAAAGAATCCGCACCACGGCAAGAAGAGGGTGTAGGTATCTCTTCCTTGTTATCCTCCGGCAGAGCGGCACGCGATGCTGAAGTGGAGCGAGGCGATGAGGTTCCTGCGGGTGTGGTACAGGAAGAAACGTATCCAGCTGATGATGTGGAATGGAAGAACCTGTTCCTGAAAACGATCGTGGACCAGACCCCTTTCCGCAAGGTGAAACTGTGCATTGTTCAGCGAGAAGATACACTGGATGCCATTGCAGATCGATACCAATTGAGCACGAGGGAACTTCAGTTGTATAACCGATTATCTGAGCAGGTTGTGGAAGAAGGTCAGATATTGTACATCCCTTAATCCGTAGTTAAAGCCTTCGTTAGAACCCGTGATCCCCTTGAGGATTGCGGGTTTTTGCATGATTTGTCCTAAACCTGCATTCCGGCGCTCTTTATCCGCTGTTGTCAGGTTGACTATCGCGCACGAGCAAGGTATGATGTGTGTAGGTTTTTTGAAGAACAACGTGGAACGGGAGTAGTAGACAGTATGACCTTTCAGAGAGTGGAATTGCAGCGCTGTGAGATTCCGCAGGAACCAACTGATCGAAGTCGCCCGGGAGTTGCCTGTTTGAATACAAGGGATGAATGAGATGTATCGTCATTTATTTCTGAGGTAGGATGGGCCGGTAGCAGCCGTTATCTGCTTGAAGTGTCACGTCATGTGCAGAGGGTGAAGTCTATCTTGCTGTCGGCGTGAAACAAAGGTGGTACCGCGAAAGCTAACCTTTCGTCCTTTGATGGATGAAAGGTTTTTTTTGTTTTTTTTGGCGAAGATGATGAAGTAACGGAGGAATGACACATGTCTGAGGAAAAAAAATCAGCTGCAACAGAAATGCCGACCACTTACGATCCTAAGGCGGCAGAGGATAAATGGTACTCCACCTGGATGGAGCGTGGATATTTCAAAGCCGGTCAACGTAAAGATGCCGAGCCGTATACGATTGTAATTCCACCCCCAAATGTGACCGGGATGCTGCACATTGGGCATGCGCTTGATTTTACACTGCAGGATATTCTGATCCGCACCAAACGGATGCAAGGTTATGATGCACTGTGGCTGCCGGGTTCTGACCATGCAGGTATTGCTACCCAAACCAAAGTGGAGCAGAAGCTGCGTGAAGAAGGTCTGACTCGTTATGATCTGGGACGTGAGAAGTTTCTGGAGAAAGTATGGGACTGGAAAGATCAATATGCAACTACCATTCGTCAGCAATGGGGCAAAATGGGATTGTCTCTTGATTACTCACGTGAACGTTTTACGCTGGATGAAGGTCTGTCCCAAGCGGTTCGTAAAGTATTTGTTCAACTGTATGAAAAAGGCCTTATTTACCGAGGCAAACGCATCATTAACTGGGACCCGGTGAACCGGACAGCGCTGTCCGACATTGAGGTTGAATATAAAGAGGTACAGGGTCACTTGTACCATCTGCGTTACCCGCTCAAAGATGGAAGTGGCTACGTTACAGTGGCAACAACACGTCCTGAAACGATGCTGGGTGATACAGCGGTTGCTGTTCATCCCAAGGATGAGCGTTATGCAGATATGATTGGTAAAGTACTTGTACTGCCTATCATTGGACGCGAAATTCCAATTATCGCTGATGATTATGTGGATAAAGAGTTTGGAAGTGGTGCTGTTAAAATCACACCTGCGCATGATCCAAATGACTTTGAAGTAGGTCTTCGTCATGATCTGCCTCAAATTACGGTAATGGATGAGAGCGGCACAATGAATGCTGAGGCAGGCAAGTATCAGGGACTGGATCGCAGTGACTGCCGCAAGCAGATTGTTGCTGACTTGAAAGAGCAGGGCGTATTGATCAACATTGAAGATCACACGCATCAGGTTGGACACAGTGAACGTACCGGAGCTGTTGTTGAGCCGTATCTGTCTACACAGTGGTTCGTTGAGATGAAGCCACTTGCAGAGAGAGCGATTAAGAAACAACAGAGCGGCGAAGGGGTTAATTTTGTTCCAGATCGTTTTGAGAAAACCTATCTGAACTGGATCGAGAACGTTCGTGACTGGTGTATTTCCCGTCAATTGTGGTGGGGACATCGTATTCCTGCCTGGTATGATGAAGAAACGGGTGAAATCATCGTATCTGCTGAAGATCCAACAACGCTGCCAGAGTATGCTGGACGCAAGCTCAGACAGGACGAAGACGTACTCGATACTTGGTTTAGCTCCGGCTTATGGCCATTCTCCACACTAGGCTGGCCGGAAGATACCGAAGACCTGAAGCGTTATTATCCGACAAGTGTACTTGTGACAGGGTATGACATCATATATTTCTGGGTTGCACGCATGATTTTCACTGCATTGGAATTCACCGATGAGATTCCGTTCAAGGATGTGCTGATGCATGGTCTTGTTCGTGATGCAGATGGACGCAAAATGTCCAAATCACTGGGCAACGGTGTAGATCCGCTGGATGTAATTGAGAAATACGGCGCAGATGCAATGCGTTACATGATCTCAACCAGCAGCACGCCAGGTCAGGATCTGCGTTTCCGTTGGGAACGGGTGGAGCAGGCCCGTAATTTTGCCAACAAGATCTGGAATGCTTCGCGCTTTGCATTGATGAATCTGGAAGGATTCACCTATGAGGAACGTGACATCAGCGGAGAGCTTGGTACAGCCGATTATTGGATTTTGCACCGTCTGAACGAAACTTCCCGCGATATTACGCGTCTAATCGAAGCGTATGAATTTGGGGAAACGGGTCGTGTGTTGTATAACTTTATCTGGGATGACCTGTGTGACTGGTACATCGAGTTTGCCAAGCTGTCCTTCTATGGGGAAGATCCGGTTGCCAAGAAGAAAACACAATCTGTGCTTGCTTATGTGCTGGATCAGACCATGCGCCTGATTCATCCGTTTATGCCATACATCTCGGAAGAGATCTGGCAGCATCTGCCGCATGAAGGTGAGACGATTACGTTGGCATCATGGCCGGTATATGATCCTGCTCTGGAGAACCCAGAGGCTGTTGCCGAGATGAACCTGCTCATGGATACCATTCGTGCAGTTCGAAACATTCGTGCAGAAGTGAACGTGCCGATGAGCAAAAAGATCGAGTTGATGGTCAAAGCAAACAGTCCTGAGACGTCCAGCATCATTGAGCGTAACAGTCACTACATCAAACGTTTCTGCAATACGTCCGAGTTCGATAGTGGGCTGGATCTAAGCTCACCGGACAAGGCAATGACTGCGATCATTACGGGGGCAGAACTATACTTGCCGCTCGCAGGTCTTATTGATATCGAGCAGGAAGTGGCTCGTTTGGAGAAAGAGTTGCAGAACCTTGAGGGCGAAGTTCTCCGTGTAGAGAAAAAGCTGGCGAACGAAGGCTTTGTTGCCAAAGCTCCTGCCAAAGTTATTGAGGAAGAGCGCGCCAAGCAAGCAGATTATTCCGATAAACGGGATAAAGTGATTGCACGAATCAAGGAACTTAAAGGTTAATATATTTGGGTCGGATGGAGAGCTATTATGCCATCCGGCCGCTTTTTTCACTCAAACTCGGGACCGAAGGTGAATCAGATGACGGAATTAGACGGGACAGATGCAGCAGCTCCTTTACTTACGTATAACGAGGCCGTGGACTGGATCAATGGCCTTATTCCTTTTGGCATCCGACCTGGATTGGAACGAATCGAGAATCTGATGTCCATGTTAGGCAATCCACACCAACGTCTCAAATTTATTCATGTCGCGGGAACGAACGGCAAAGGTTCGACTTGCGCTTTTTTGACGTCAGTGCTTCTTCAGGCTGGATATGATGTGGGTACCTTTACGTCGCCTTATATCACCAAGTTTACAAACCGTTTTCAATACAACGGTGAGGATATTCCTGAAGAAATCCTGCTTAAGCTCTCGAACCGATTACATCCACTGGTCATGGAAATGGCCTCTACTCCGCTTGGATCACCCACGATGTTTGAGGTGTCCACGGCTCTGGCGCTTCTGTACTATGCAGAAGAGTGTTACCCTGACGTTGTGGTATGGGAGACGGGGCTAGGGGGAAGGATGGACGTAACGAATATTGTCACACCTGTTGTGTCCGTCATCACCAACATTGGTATGGATCATACGGATGTGCTTGGAGATACGATTGAGCAGATTGCCTGGGAAAAGGCAGGCATTATCAAGCCGGGAGTACCCGTTGTGACTTGCGCAACTCAACCCGAAGCTGTGAAGGTGATTCAGGAGAAAGCACAGCAGCTTCAATCAAGCGTGTATTTGGCTGGAGATCAATTCTCTTATCATAGACTGGACAGCAATGAGAACGGACAATCTTTTCATTTTACAGGCCCGTTCCGTGATCTGGACGTTCGCATACGCATGCAGGGCTCACATCAATGTGACAATGCAGCGGCTGCACTTATGGTGCTTGAATTGCTCAGACAATACATGGCATTTATGCTGGATAACAACGATATTACACTTGGACTGGAGAATGCTTTCTGGGCAGGGAGATTCGAAAAAGTCGTCGATGAACCCCGAATTGTGCTCGATGGAGCACATAATCCGGAAGGGGCAGAGTCACTGGCCAAGAGCATTATGGATGTCTATCCGCACAACAAGTTAATTTTGATGATGGGTATGTTGGCAAATAAGCATCACGAAGCGTATTTGCAGCATATACTGCCACTAGTGGATACGCTGATCCTGACCGAGCCAGATTTCCGACGCAAAATGGATGCAGCCGAATTGCTGCAGATTGTCGAACGGGTACGTCCCGCCATTGCGAAGCAGGAACTGGAAATCATCGTCGAGCCCGAATGGGCAAAGGCACTTGATCTATTGAAGTCACGGACGGAAGCGGAAGATCTGGGGGTGGTCTCCGGCACACTGTACCTGATTGCGGATGTGCGGGCAGCCCTTTTGCATCAAACCGATTCTGAAAAAGGTTGGTGAAAGTTTTGTTAAATACATCGGAACACGTTCATTTTATAGGGATTGGCGGATATGGCATGAGTGCCATCGCAAGAGTTATGTTGGAAATGGGATACACCGTTACCGGATCGGATGTCGCTTCACAGGAGTTGACCGAGAAGTTGGCAGCCAAGGGAGCGAAAATATATATCGGACATACGGCAGAGCACGTTACTGGAGCAGACCTGGTTGTCTACTCTACGGCAGCGCCTGCTGATAATGTGGAACGGGTAGCAGCTGCAGAGCTGAACATTCCGATTCTGCATCGTTCCCAGATGCTTGCACGTTTGTTGAACGAACGTAAAGGTGTGGCTGTGGCTGGAGCTCACGGTAAGACAACCACCTCATCCATGATTGCACTTGTTATGGATAAATGTGATACGGACCCGACATATATCATTGGCGGAGAAATCATGAATGTGGGTACCAACGCCAAGGCAGGCCAGGGAGACTGGGTTGTCGCTGAGGCGGATGAGAGCGATGGTTCATTTTTGCAGTACCATCCATGGCTCGGTATTGTAACGAATATTGAGGCAGATCATCTGGAGAATTACAACAGTGATTTTGAGGAGCTCAAAAAGGCTTATGTGCAGTTCCTGAGTCAGATTCGTCCAGAAGGAACAGCGATTGTATGTTCTGACGACGAGAATGTTCAAGCGATTTTGCCAGAGCTCAAGTCACGGATTACAACCTATGGTATTGATCGTGCTGCAGATTATACGGCAACGGATATTGTATTGGGCGATCGCCGTATCTCCTTTACGATGAATCATCAGGGTGCTGCTATGGGCACGGTGGAATTATCAGTGCCGGGTAAGCATAACGTTTATAATGCGATGGCTACTGTGATTACCTGTCTGGAAGCAGGCATTCCATTTGAGAAGATTGTGGCAGCTATCATCCAGTTCCACGGAGCCAAACGCAGATTCCAGGTATTGGGCGAGGCGCGTGATATGCTGATCATCGATGATTATGCTCATCACCCAACTGAGATTGAAGCTACCATTAGTGCAGCCAAAGCAACGGGCAAACGCATTATTGCGGTATTCCAGCCACAGCGTTATACGCGGACATTCTTCCTGCTGGATGCGTTCAGTCGTGCTTTCGCGGAAGCGGATGAGGTACTTATTACGGATATCTATTCTCCTGCGGGGGAAAAACAGATCGAAGGAGTAACCTCAGCCAGACTGGTTGAACTAATCGTTCAAAACAGTAATGCTTCTGCACGTTACCTTCCTACAAAAGAAGAAGTTGTCGCTGATCTGCAGCATCGTCTGCAGCCAGGAGATCTTGTGATTACGATGGGTGCAGGTGATATTTGGAAAGTCGGCGATACACTTGCCAAAGGTTTGAAATAAATCAATTGAGAAAACGCCTGTCTTCGATACGAAGCAGGCGTTTTTTGCGTTATATGGAATGTTTTCTCCAGTCTCTGCATATAGCTGATATAAATGGGACAAAGGAGAGGGTACGGGTGAGCAATGCTAGAATGACGTTTCGCTTCGGGGATCATGAGTCGGACAAGCCTGAAAACAAGAGGATATCCGCGTCCAGTCCATTGGTTACGTTAAGTGAAGAATTACCGCATCATCAACCGCTAACGCCTAAACAGATGGATACGACCCCGTCATGGATGCCTGAGGATATCCCCGGAGACTGGGGAGAGACGGTGCTGACAAGCTCTACTGTACCTGCACCTGACGAGCGGGTGAGTCATGATTCGAACTTGAACTGGGATGGGGCCCATTATTCTGGGAACCGTTCCGGTTACGGTTATGTTAATCACACCGATAATCCGGAGGAAGAGCGTCGTGACTTGTCCAATACCCATGATGATCAAGGCCACGACTGGCTTGCAGATTCGGAGAATTATTCCTATAAACGCAATCGCCCTCCAAGGGGATGGAAAATGATTGGTTCTGTTACTGGGGCACTTGTTACCGGAGCACTCTTTGGTATGGTTATTCTTTCATTTTTCAATAAAGAAGGAGCCGCGAAGCCAGGCGATCTTCTGCCAGTCAATCAGGCGGTTTCCACCGTGACGGGTCAGGAGGGGGCTGCAGGGACAGAGCAGCAGCTTAAGACAGCTACGACTGGCAGCACGTATTATGCACTTCAATATGGCGTATTCAGTTCTCCTGAACGAGCTGAGCAGGCCAAACTTGAGCTGGCTCAAGCAGGTATAGCCGCAGGTTCTGATCCCGAAGATGGCAATCGAGTATATGCAGGCATCTCGGCTGATCGTGAAGAGGCCAAGCTACTTAGCTCCAGGCTAAAAGCCCAGGGAGTTGAACTGTATGTCAAGGAGATTGTGAACCCTGAGATCAATCCGGCTATATTCGGCGGCAAGCAAGAGGATGTACAGCTTTTCTTCACAAACAGTTCTGCACTGGTCGAACAATTATCTACCTTATCCATTCAGCAGTTGGGACAATCTGCTCCGGCAGCGGTTTCTACAGAAACGATGACCGCGATTCAGAATAAGCATCAGTCATGGTTAACTGGTTTGAATAGCCTCTCACCCGGCCTGACCGCAGATGTACAACCTATTATTGGTGGAATGGAGAAATCAATGAACAGTGCAATTACGGCTATCGCGGAGTACAACAAAAACCCGGATGATGTGCACATGTGGTCCGTGCAGTCCGATCTGATGGAATATGTACTGCAGCAGAAAAAATGGCTCGAAGCGATTAAGCAGTAACATGCTCTTTCCCATAACAACGCTTGGAAATACCCATCCGGCAAGGAACTGGAAATAGTTCCCCTTGCCGGATTTGTGTTTGTATTGACGTACAAAACCCCGTATAATAATGTGGGTGTCAAAAAATGGCGAGGGAAGATTACCGATGAAAAAAAACTTCGGCATGTTATTGCTGTTTCTGCTGCTCGGCTGGATGGCCGGAGCGTGGATCGCCAAGGCACTGCAGCCTGTAAAGGCAGTAGCCTTTCTTACGAAAGCCACGACCATACGTTGGTCGCCGCAGGCTGATCTGGATATTATCAGTTATGATATTTCACTTCAATTTCAAATGAGCCTTCTGAGTCTGATCGGTATGATTGCCGCTGTGTGGCTGTATCGCAGACTGTAGGAGAATGACGAGTTATGACGAAAAAAAATAAACCAGTGACATCTATTATCGTGATCCGGACAGGATGTTGCCGTGGCATAAGGAGCCGTTCATTTTGGATAACACACAACAGCGCCCTATTATTCTGGCCTCCACATCGCCTCGGCGCAAAGAACTGATCGCATCACTCCACCTAGCGTTTGATGTAATACCAAGTCATGCCAATGAAGATACACCACCAGAGTGGACACCTGAACAGACTGTACAGGAGCTTGCTTTGCGCAAGGCGCTTGCCGTGTATCGCGGGCTTGAAGGACGCGAGCAGGAAGCCATTATTGTTGGTAGTGACACCGTTGTTGTTCTGGATGGTGAGATTCTAGGCAAACCTGTAGACGAAGCCGATGCTGAACGTATGTTATTCCGGCTGCAGGGCCGTGTACATCGGGTGTTTACGGGCGTCGCTTGTATTGATGCGGGCAATGGACAGTCGTTAGTTCATTACCGCCAGACCGATGTAACGATGAAAGAACTGTCGGATGCGACCATCCGTGCTTATGTGCAGACAGGTGAGCCTTCAGACAAGGCAGGATCATATGCCATTCAGGGCATTGGTGCTTCACTGATCGACCGCATTGAAGGATGTTATTTTAATGTGGTTGGTTTGCCGCTATCCTTGCTAAGTGATATGTTGGACGGGTTCGGCGTGCATGTGTTGCCACGAATATGAATGAAGCCAAATGTTGTGAAATGAAAAGAGGGAACATATGGAGTCGCCTCAATACATGATGCGCGACATCCCCCAGGAAGAACGCCCGAGAGAACGCATGATGGAATATGGGGCGGGCGCCTTAAGCCATGCTGAATTGCTGGCAATTTTACTTCGAACAGGCACAAGACAGGAATCCGCGGTGCATATGGCACAGCGGATTCTGGCCGAAGCGGGTGGTATCCGCTCGTTGATGGATCTGAGTCTGGAAGAATTGACTGCGATGAAAGGGATTGGCAATGCCAAGGCTGTGCAATTGAAAGCTGGCATTGAGCTGGGTCATCGGATTGCCAAGAGCAGACTCACGCAGTCGACTTCAATTCGTACACCGCGTGATGCAGCTGATATCCTGATGGAACAATTGCGTTACTTGCAAAAAGAACATTTTGTGTGTCTCTTTCTGAATAGCAAAAATCATATTATTGCCCAGGAAACACTCTCCATGGGCAGCCTTAACGCTTCGATTGTACATCCACGTGAAGTGTTCCGGGCTGCCATCAAATGTAGCAGCGCATCGATTGTGTGCGCACACAACCATCCGAGTGGTGATCCTACGCCCAGTCCGGAGGATATCCAAATAACCAAGAGACTGATTGAAGCAGGCGCTATTGTTGGCATTGACGTGCTTGATCATATTATTATCGGAGATGGAACGTACGTAAGTTTGAAGGAGAAGGGCTTAGTATAATATAATGGTTGGCGTTGATGTTTTCCTATGAATGTTAACGGCGTTGTCCGTAAAAGATAGGTTCACTTTACAAATGCAAAAAAACAAATGCGAATATTAGCTCCACGTGTTACGTGGGAATGAAATTATTATGCTCTGGATCAGAATGGAGCGGCTATATGAGGCAGAAAAGGAGATTATGTTATGTTTGGTGGTTTTACGAAAGATTTGGGTATTGACTTGGGGACAGCAAATACGTTGGTTTATGTACGAGGAAAAGGAATTGTGGTGCGAGAACCTTCGGTTGTCGCTATACGGACAGATACAAATAGCATCGAGGCAGTAGGTGAAGCCGCCAAAAAAATGATTGGACGTACACCAGGTAACATTCGTGCCATTCGTCCAATGAAAGATGGCGTTATTGCCGATTTTGATACAACGGCAACGATGATCAAATATTTCATCCGTGAGGCGCAGAAACAACGCTCCATGTTCCAGCGTCATCCAAACGTGATGGTATGTGTACCATCCGGGATCACGGCAGTAGAACAACGTGCGGTTGAAGATGCAACCAAACAGGCTGGGGCACGTGAAGCCTATACAATTGAAGAGCCTTTTGCTGCTGCAATCGGTGCAGACCTGCCTGTATGGGAACCAACGGGTAGTATGGTTGTAGATATTGGTGGCGGTACAACGGAAGTGGCCGTTATCTCTCTTGGTGGTATTGTAACGAGCCGTTCGGTCCGTGTAGCAGGTGACGAGATGGATGAATCCGTTATCCAGTACATCAAACGTCAATACAATCTCATGATCGGTGAGCGTACATCGGAACAATTGAAGATGGACATCGGATCAGCTATGCCATTGGAACAAGTAGAAACGATGGAAATTCGTGGACGTGACCTTGTAACAGGTCTGCCGAAGACAATTACGATTACTTCGGACGAGATCAGTGAAGCGCTGGCTGATACGGTGAATGCGATTGTTGAAGCGGTAAAGGTAACACTGGAAAAATGCCCGCCTGAACTTGCAGCCGATATCATGGATCGGGGTATCGTTCTTACAGGTGGTGGAGCGCTGCTTCGCAACCTGGACAAGCTTCTGGCTGGTGAGACAGGAATGCCTGTCATTGTGGCTGAGAACCCGCTGGATTGTGTAGCGATCGGAACAGGTAAAGCGCTAGAGAATATTCATTTGTTCAAAAGCAGAAGTAGTTCGGCAGTTCGTTCCAAACGTTAATTGGTATTTGCCCAACTTGGCATTGCGACTAAGTGGCAAGGTATCGTTATAGAGTACCCGGTTAACCCCGGGGATGAGCTATTACCCGCTTAACAGGGGAGGATCAGCTGATATTCTCGCAGGGACTACAGGTCTGACAGTCTCCCCGCCGGGCATGGCTCGGAAGAGAATATGGATGTTAGAGGGTGTTCGAACTGTTTAAACTGCTAGGCAACAAAAGACTTTTTGTTTTGCTGGTGGGCCTTGTTACATTTATCGCGTTAATGGGCTTTACGCTCAGTCCGCGAACCACTCTATCCTGGCCGGAGAAATTCCTGAAGGATTCAGTTGGATTTGTACAATACGTATTTTACAAGCCCGCTTCCTATGTAGCGGGCTTTTTCAAAGATGTAGCGAACATGCGTACGGTATATGATGAGAATGAAGAGCTTCGCATCGCAATGGGTCACTATACTCGTGACCGATTGAAGTACAATGATATGGAGCAAGTGAATGAGCAGCTTCAGAAAGCGCTCAATTTCACAGAAGAACAGAAGAATCGCTATAATTACGGTTCACGAATTGCTCAGGTTATCAGTGCCAATTCGGATCCCAATAGCAGAACCATTAACATTGATATTGGTGAAAATGCTGGAATTAAGCCGGGGATGGCCGTGACCTCCCAGGAAGGGCTGGTCGGCGTGATCAGTCATGTCAGCTCATATACATCAACGGTTAATCTGTTAACCTCCATGGACGCCAATGATCCGACATCCAATGCCATTGCAGCAACGGCAGTAGGTAAGGAGAAAGTATTTGGTATGATTGAGAGCTACGATCCGAAGACGGGCATGCTCAAGATGACCAAAATCTCAGAAGATTCTAATATCCAAGAGGATGATGAGATTATCTCCTCCGGAATTATTAACAATTTTCCGAAGTACATGCGGATTGGTAAAGTGAAGAGTGTTGAGAAAAGTGAGTATGGTTTAACAAAAACAGCTACAATTGAGCCATATGCAAGCTTTTTGGACTGGAAAGAACTGATTATCATTATCCCGCCTGAGGTAAAAGAGTAATGGTGACGCGCAAGCAAGTTTTGTTCCTGTTACTATTCGTTTTGTTCATTGCGGAAGGCACGATTTTGCCGCTGCTCATTCCTTCCGGCTGGCAGATGCGTATCTCTGCCAATCTGGTCTATATCGTAATTTTGTTTATCGCTGTATATCATCATCGGCACACAGCACTAGTGCTTGGTATATTTTTTGGACTATTGCATGACGTCGTATTCTACGGCGAGATGATTGGACCTTATGGATTCTCGATGGGATTATCGGCATACATGATGGGACTCATTTTTCAAGCACCTCGTGCACCCTTGCCGGTTATGGTATCGGTTGTCATTTTGGGAAGTCTGCTTAATGACACCATGCTATTTTTCCTGTACAAGCTCTTCCAACTTAACCACGTGACCTTTGACTGGGCGTTGATTGAATACATGATTCCTAATTTGTTCATTCATTTTGTGTTTGCCTTGATCATATATGTCCCGCTTCGGAAACAACTGGAGCGGATCGGCAAGAGACGGAGCAAGACAGAAGAAGCTTCCTAAATACATTTATGGAGCGCAAAGCAGGAACTTGGGGCCCCGGGCACGAAATGTAATGAGATGGGAGGGACAGGCTTATGACGGTAAAATCGAATCACGTAACGATTAAAGGCATCCGAGACGGCCTGGTTTTCCTGTTGGACGATCAATGTGAATTCGAGGAATTGCTCTATGAGCTCCGCTATAAGCTGGAACACAGCCATCAAAATATTTTGACCGGACCGATTGTTCATGTGGATATCAAGTTGGGTGCCCGCAAAGTGACAGAGGACCAGAAAGAAGCAATCCTCGATATATTGAAGCAAAAAGGGAATTTGCTTATTCGATCCATCGACTCACCTGCACTCCAACCGGAGGTTAAAGGACCACCGCCGATTGTAACCATGTGTGGTATGGTGCGTTCAGGTCAGGTGCTTCATCATGAAGGAAATCTCCTGTTTCTTGGGGATATCAATCCGGGGGGCACAGTGACGTGTACCGGAGATATATATGTGTTGGGTTCACTCAGAGGTATGGCTCATGCCGGAATTGGCGGGGACGAGGAAGCGATTATTGCCGCTTCGGTATTTGCACCGACGCAGCTGCGGATTGCGGATATCATCAGTCGTCCTCCCGATGAATGGGAGAGCCGAGAGACCGGAATGGAATTTGCTTACTTACAGGACAATCAGATGCAGATAGACAAAATGAGCAATATCGTTCGGTTACGCCGAGATTTTAATGTGTTTAAAGGAGTGTAGCTCATGGGAGAGGCGATCGTGATCACTTCGGGTAAAGGCGGCGTGGGTAAAACAACCACCTCGGCAAACATCGGGACAGCGCTGGCGCTGCTCGGCAAAAAGGTTTGTCTGGTAGATACCGATATCGGCCTTCGTAATTTGGATGTCGTGATGGGACTCGAAAACCGTATTATTTACGATCTGTGCGACGTTGCGGACGGCCGCTGCCGTCTAAATCAGGCTTTGGTCAAAGACAAGCGTTTCGAAGAATTATACATGTTGCCTGCGGCGCAGACGAGAGACAAAAACTCAGTGTCGCCAGAACAGGTGAGAGATATTATCCTTGAATTGAAAAAAGATTTTGAGTATGTCATTATTGATTGCCCAGCCGGTATAGAGCAGGGTTTCAAAAATGCGGTAGCAGGAGCAGATCAGGCCATCGTGGTCACTACACCGGAAAATGCTGCAGTGCGTGATGCCGATCGTGTCATCGGCCTGCTGGAGAGTTCACACATTCAATCACCAAAGCTGGTGGTGAATCGAATTCGCAATAATATGGTTAAATCGGGTGACATGTTAGATATCGATGGTATTTTACAAGTACTTAATATTGACCTGATTGGCATCGTGCCTGATGATGAACTGGTCATCAAAGCGGCCAATTCAGGAGAACCTACGGTCATGAATCCGGATTCACTTGCGGCGATTGCCTATCGCAATATCGCACGACGCATTCTGGGAGATACGGTTCCATTGATGCAGCTGGAGCAGAAAAAGGGCGCTTTTACTCGTTTCAAAAAGTTCTTCGGAATGGGTTAATTCATTAAAATGGACTTATTCATTATCTGATTACATGACAGCCGTGGCTTATAGCCCGGCTTTTTTTGTTACCTGCGGGCAGGCTTGTTCATATTATCAACCGCCTCTTCATAGGATGTAGTAAACAAGCCTCGGCGGGAGGACATTCCATGAACACGAAACTCAGAATCAAGCAGAGACGAGAAGAACGCATTCGGCGACTGATGGGCGGTGCGACTGTTGAAGTTTTACAGGAGCAAAAAGTAGGTTCAATATTGGACAAGAATGAGATCATACACCCAAAACCATTTACGCCTAGTGAGGGGATACAGGAAAGAGATCCGGAATGGTTGTGGAAAAAAGAGAATGGTCATTTCGTTCCAGGGGGGCATTCGAGATTCAACCTGTTCAAGTCACTTCTCAAACGGACGGTTATTAGCGCTTTGATATTTGGCGGAGTATGGGGTTTATTTCAGTTGGATACATCGTGGACGACATCACCCAAAACAGTAATTGCGGATGCACTCCATCGGGATATGGATTTTGCCTCAGCAGCGGCCTGGTATGAACGGCATTTTGGAGGAACGCCTTCGTTTCTTCCGGTCCTCGGACATACGACAGATGCCGTGAACGGATTGAAAGTAAGGCAGTTACTGGACAAACCAATCTCAGGCACAGTGGTTCAGCCATTCGCGCTGAGCATGAAGGGAATTGAGATCGTTCCGGATGCCGCAGGTGCAGAACTTATACAGGTCGCAAGTTCTGATGCAGGGCGTGTCATGGAGGTTATCGGCGATGCAGCAAGTGGGTTCACAGTTGTCATCCAGCATACAGGCAATGTCACGGCAATATACGGTCGGTTGAACGAAAGTGAAGTGAACGTGAATGATTGGGTGGAAGCGGGGAATCCAGTAGGGAGCCTCAAGGCTACGGGTGGTGAACAACCGGCCACGCTCTATTTTGCGGTCAAAGAGGGTGAGGAGTACGTAGACCCGGCGGAAGTTGTTGCCCTTGATTAGGGTGTGGGGAGTCCGAATTACGTTTCATCCGTTTTTTGTAATTATCATGATGGCTTCCCTTCTGACTGGACATTTTATTGAACTTATTACGTTGTTTGCCATCGTATTCATTCATGAATGTGGACATGCTTCGGCTGCTGCCCTTCTGGGTTATCGTGTCTTGTCAATCCAGATGCTTCCTTTTGGAGGAGTAGCGGTTATCGAAGATGGAGGTACGATCACGGCATACCGGGAAATCATCATTGCTCTGGCAGGTCCATTACAAAACATGCTGATGGTTGGTGTGGTTTTGCTGTTGCAGTATGGAAATCTGGGCGATCCGGTTTTTCTCAATTATATCATTCAGGGGAACCTACTTATTGCCCTCTTCAATCTGCTCCCTGTACTTCCTCTGGACGGAGGTAAAATTGTTCAGGCGCTTGTCAGTCTGTGGGCACCCTACTATACAACATTAATGTGGACTTACAGAATTAGCATCCTGTGTAGCGTAGGGGTTATTTTATATGCTATCAGCCGATGGTTTACTGGAGACTACGGCCTACCGCTCAACATTCTGTTAATCGGCCTTTTTTTGTTCTATTCCAACTTAACAGATTACCGAAATGTGCCTTATCGCTTTATCCGTTTCCTCATGAATCGAGAGGGTGTGTTCGCTCGTCACGCGGCTACTGGCAGTTTGGCGCAGCCAATAATCTCATTTCCGGCGAAACCTTTGGACACTATTTTGCGTCTATTAAAGAGAGAAAGATACCATATGGTATACGTGATGAACAGACAGGGTCGAATTATGGCCGTCTTGCCTGAGCAACGGATTATCGGTTCCTATTTTAGGCAAAATGATGATAAATTGTAGTGTTCTGGTGGACCTGTTCTGAAATGGGTTAATACATGTACAATGAGAATTGAAAAGATACTGAAATGGATGTGGATGAATTGAATTGTCTTCTAGAGGTGAAGCCATGAAACAAATGATAGTACATAATGAACATAACCTCATGCAAATGGCGCTTCTGGAAGAAGGCAAAGCTGTGGAATTTACGGCAGAGCGTACACGCGAGCGTGGACTGCTGGGTTCCTTTTTCAAGGGACGGGTCGTGAATGTGTTACCAGGTATGCAGGCTGCTTTTGTGGATATTGGTCAGAAAAAGAATGCGTTTCTCTACGTGGATGATGTGTTGCATCCCCATCTGGAGAAACAGCCCAAGGTGAAGCCTTCCATCTCGGAGTTGCTTCGTCCGGGTCAGGAAGTCATTGTTCAGGTTCTGAAAGAACCGGTAGGAGGCAAGGGAGCTCGGGTGACGACTCATTATTCACTCCCGGGCCGTTGGCTTGTCTACATGCCTGTTGCTGACTATGTAGCGGTATCCAAGAAAATTGCCCGTGAAGGGGATCGTTCTCGTCTTAAGGCACTTGGGGAGCAACTGAGGCGGGATGAAGAAGGACTTATTATTCGGACCGTATCTGGAGAAGAGCAGCATGAAGCCATTAAGTCGGACTTGGAGACATTACGTGCGCAGTGGTATCTGATTCGTGAAAAAGCGGACAGTTTGCCTTCACCAAGCCTCTTGCATCGGGATCATAGCATGGTACAGCGAATCATCAGAGATGTGTATACGCCAGGGAGTGACGAAGTCATCACTGATAGTGAAGGACAAGCCCGTGAGGTAAAAGCATTGCTCGAAGAGATTAGTCCTGGTCATCAACCCAAAGTACAGGTGTACCGGGGAACAGAATCCATCTTTGCTGCCTATGGTGTACAGGAACAGTTGAATAAGGATTTTGCCCGGAAAGTGTGGTTGCCCGGAGGCGGATACATTGTTATTGATCATACCGAAGCTCTGACTGTAGTGGATGTGAACACAGGTAAATATACGGGAGCTGGCGGTGACAGTCTGGAAGAGACCGTGACAGAGACCAACATACAGGCAGCAGTGGAGATTGCCCGTTTAATGCGCCTGCGAGATATCGGTGGCATGATTATTGTCGACTTCATTGATATGGAGGAAGCCTCGAATCGGCATGAAGTCGCAGCAACCTTGGAGGGCGAGCTCAAGAAGGATCGGACCAAAGCGTTTGTAATGGGTTGGACCAAGCTGGGCTTGCTCGAACTTACCCGTAAGAAAGTGCGGGAAGAAAGTACGCTGCCCTATGTGGAGCCGTGTTCTTCCTGCCATGGAACGGGAAAAAGATATATTTCACCTTTACATTG
The DNA here is from genome assembly GCF_018614975.1 of Paenibacillus polymyxa. Taxonomy (GTDB): domain Bacteria; phylum Bacillota; class Bacilli; order Paenibacillales; family Paenibacillaceae; genus Paenibacillus; species Paenibacillus polymyxa_E. The sequence goes on from NZ_JAGGNR010000010.1 coordinate 282,884, forward strand.
ATTTTTGATATATTGCGTGATATAATCTTCAAGTATGTGTTTAGCCTAATGGTCTTGCACATGCTGTAACCGCACTGGCCGGGTATAAGAACAGTTCCGCAAGGATACTGTCACCTGAGAACGGGCGAGTCTGAGACATGAGGAGGTGCAAGGCAAATGTACGCAATTATTGAAACAGGCGGCAAACAGTACAAAGTCCAAGAGGGCGATGTTCTGTTCATCGAGAAATTGACTGCGAACGATGGCGAAAGCGTAACGTTCGACCGTGTCCTGGCTGTATCTAACGATCAAGGTTTGACAGCAGGTACACCATTGATTTCCGGAGCTACTGTAACGGCTAAAGTGGAGAAACATGGCAAAGGACAAAAGGTTATCGTATACAAATACAAACCTAAAAAGAACTACCATGTGAAGCAAGGTCACCGTCAACCGTACACTAAAGTAACTATCGAAAAAATCAAAGCGTAAAGAAGGTGCGATAAGTGATTATCGTTCAAATCTTTCGTGATGAGGACGGGAACATCGAACGTTTTTCCATCGAAGGGCATGCTAATTTTGCCAAGCGGGGAGAAGACATCGTATGTGCCGGGGTATCCGCTGTTACAGTGGGTACGGTGAACTCGATTGAAACATTGACAGGTGTCGAAATGGATGCCAAGATGAAGAATGGTTTTTTAAGCGGTTCTTTACCTTTGTTAGAGAGAGGGGAAACCTGGTCCCAGGTACAATTGTTACTCGAATCCATGGTGGTTATGCTCTCTAATATTGCAGAGTCATACGGGAAGTATATTAAAATACAGCAATTCAAATAAGCAAAGAAGGAGGACAACCAATCATGTTGAAATTAAATCTTCAGTTATTCGCATCGAAAAAAGGTGTAGGTTCCACGAAGAACGGACGTGACAGTAATGCTCAACGTCTGGGTGTTAAACGTGCTGATGGTCAAACTGTAACTGGTGGTAGCATTCTCGTTCGCCAACGCGGAACGAAAATTCACCCAGGAACTAACGTTGGCATCGGTAAAGATGACACTTTGTTCGCGAAAATCGACGGCGTTGTAAAATTCGAACGTTGGGGACGCGATCGCAAAAAAGTAAGCATCTATCCTGTTAATGTTGCTCCTGTAGCAGCAGCAGTAGAAGCGTAATATCGGCATTCCGCCTAAGGAGCCTTCGGCATTTTTGCCGAAGGTTTTTTGTATTCAACGGTTATTCGATAATGAACTGGCAGAAAAGACATGTTATACTTGGTTACGGTGGGTGTAGACCAACCGAGTTTTGTAGAACGGGGAGAAGCCATGAAATCTTGGAAAAGAGTGCCGTGGATTGCGGCATGTTCACTTCTGATTCCTTTGGTTTTCGTTATGTTGTATCCGGCGATGATCTCAAGCGTCGTGTGCGCATTGTGGTCCGTCGCAGTATTGCTCATTTCTGTGAATGCGATGAAGAAACAGGCGGAGGCGGAACGCAGAGCCATCATACAATCCATGGAAAAAACAGCAATTGCTTCATTAAATCATCATCGACACGACTGGATGAACGACCTTCAGGTGTTATATGGATATCTTAGGCTGGGCAAACTTGATAAATCCTTGCAATGTGTGGAAAGAATAAAAGAGCGGGTTACAGAAGAAAGCCGAATCTCTAGATTAGGCATTCCTTCCCTTGTATTTTATCTTCAGTCTTTTCGCGCCAGTGGAAGTGCACTGGACTTGCATGTGGAAATAGAAGATGAGTTGCAGCTTAGTGCTCTGGTCTCTCCCGAGGATGGCGAGTCACTTACCGGGGCGATTGCGGATGCAATCAGGGCCTATCAATATGGCGGCGGCCGGTCTTCTTGGGGAGAGGTTCGCAAACTGACCTTGAACTTCGGACAGGATCATGGAGATGTGGTTGTCCGACTGGACGGGGATCAAACACCCGATCCGGAAACACTGCGGCAGCTTACTGCCGTACTCCAAGGAAAAAAAGTCAGAACGGAGCAGTTTCCGTCTGAGGATACGTTTATACAATTCAGAATGCCGTGTGGAATATAGGAAGAAGGGGTTAACCAATGTTTGTAGATAAAGCGAAGATTTATGTAAAGGCCGGAGACGGAGGGGACGGAATTATTTCGTTCCGTCGTGAGAAGTATGTACCAAACGGCGGACCTGCCGGGGGCGATGGAGGCAGAGGAGCTGACATCATCTTCCGTGTGGATGAAGGTTTGCGGACGTTGATGGACTTCCGTTACCAACGTCACTTCAAGGCCCCACGTGGTGAGAAGGGACGTAATAAAAGTCAGCATGGTGCAAACGCGGAGAACATGATTGTGCGCATTCCACCAGGAACTATTATCTTGGATGAAGACAGTGGAGAAGTACTGGCGGATATGACCCGTCACGGTCAACAGGTTGTTATTGCTCGTGGTGGTCGGGGCGGACGGGGTAACATCCGATTTGCTACACCGAACAATCCTGCACCTGAACTTGCCGAGAATGGTGAAGAAGGCCAGGAGCGTTACATCGTACTCGAACTGAAGGTTATGGCAGATGTTGGTCTGGTTGGTTTCCCGAGTGTCGGGAAATCTACATTGCTTTCTGTCGTTTCGTCAGCCAAGCCAAAGATCGGGGCATACCATTTCACAACCATTACACCGAATCTGGGTGTAGTTGGTGTAGGAGAAGGCCGAAGCTTCGTCATGGCTGATTTGCCTGGACTTATTGAAGGTGCACATGAAGGGGTCGGACTGGGACATGAGTTCCTGCGTCATGTCGAGCGTACTCGTATTATTGTTCATGTCGTAGATATGTCGGGTTCGGAAGGACGCGATCCTTTTGAAGACTGGCAGAAAATCAATGACGAATTGAAGTTGTACAATCCGCTTCTCGCCGAAAGAACGCAAATTGTAGCAGCTAACAAGATGGATATGCCAGACTCTGAAGCGAACCTGGAGCAATTTTTACAGCAAGTTCGTGAAGTTCAACCTGATATTGAAGTGATGCCAATTTCATCCTTGACCCGAAAAGGGATTCAAGAACTTCTGTATCGTGCAGCTGATCTGCTGGATCAGGTTCCAGACGAACGAGTGGTTGAAGAGGTAGCAGATGTATCTGAACGCAAAGTATACAGTCTGGACAAAAAAGAAGACGATGGTTTCAAAATTGTGCGTGAGAATGAAATGTTCGTTGTCGAAAGTGCCAAGATTGACCGAATGATGAAACGGATGCAACTGAACTCACATGAAGCTATATTGAAACTCGCACGTACACTGCGTTATATGGGTGTGGATGCTGAGTTGCGTAAGCGCGGAGCTGTAGAAGGCACCATCGTGCGCATCGGAGACTTTGAATTCGAATTCGTGGAAGGCAGCAGTTACTACTAAGTAGCCGTCTTCTATGGAGACAGATAGATATATGAACGCAGAGAAGTGGGAAGTTGACCCACAACTCTGCGTTTTTTTGTTTTTTCCTGACATGGGAGAGGGATAAACTTGTATACTGTGAGGAACGTATTTCAAAAAATAGGCGTGTCATGTATTGCCCTTTTGGCGTAGATCCTATATAATGTCCACTATATGAATACATGAGTCTTTGAGGAGAGGACGTTCTGTGAACGAACGCTATTACTTAGTACGGGAAGATATTTTACCAGAGGCTGTGGTGAAGACCATGCAGGTAAAAGAACTACTGGCTTCTGGTGATGTTAAAACAGTGCATGAGGCGGTTGAACAGGTCGGATTAAGCCGGAGTGCCTTTTACAAGTACAAGGATGGAATTCATCTGATCAACCAGCTTGAGCGCGAGAGAATTGTAACGATCTCCATTGATCTGGAGCATCAGTCGGGTATCTTGTCTCGTGTGCTTGGACATGTAGCTGGTTATGGAGCTAATGTACTCACGATTAATCAGAGTATCCCGCTTCAGGGAAGAGCCAATGTTGTCATTTCAGTGGAAACGACACATCTTCATGGCGAAATTGGTGAAATGCTGGATCGAATGCAAGATATGCCTGGAGTAAGACGTACGCGTATTGTAGGCCAAGGGTAATTAGGCTTTAACATACAGGACTGACAGACAAGAATAGACATTAGGGGGTAGATCGTTAGTGAAGCCAGTAAAAGTCGGATTGTTGGGTCTGGGAACTGTTGGAACGGGAGTCGTTCGCATTTTGGAAGGGAATCAGGAAGATCTGAGTAGTCAGGTTGGATCGCCGATTGTCATCGAGAAGATCGCAGTGAAAAATACAGAGAAAGACCGTGTTATTGCTGTAGACCGTGCCAAGCTTACGGAAGATCCTTGGGAAGTCATTCGTCATCCGGATATTGATGTCATCGTTGAGGTCATGGGCGGCATTGATCAGACGAAGGAGTATATTCTTGAAGCGTTGGAACGTGGGAAACATATCGTAACAGCAAACAAAGATCTCATGGCACTGCATGGTACAGAGATTTTGGCGAAGGCACAGGAAAAACAATGTGACGTGTTCTATGAGGCGAGTGTTGCTGGAGGGATTCCGATCATTCGTACGCTGATTGAAGGTTTCTCTTCTGACCGGATTACCCGCATTATGGGAATTGTGAACGGAACAACGAACTTTATTCTGACCAAAATGAGCCAGGAAGGTGCATCCTATGAAGAAGTACTGGCTGAAGCACAGGCTCTGGGATATGCCGAATCGGATCCAACTTCCGATGTGGAGGGACTTGACGCAGCTCGCAAAATGGCGATCTTGAGTACACTCGGTTTCCGTACCAATGTGGAGTTGAAGGATGTAACCGTTAAAGGAATATCCTCCGTAACTCGTGAAGACATTATGTATGCCAAAAGACTGGGTTATGAGATGAAGTTACTTGGTATTGCGGACCGAATTGGCGATGAGATCACGATCAGCGTTCAGCCGACAATGGTTAGACAGAATCACCCGATTGCTTCAGTCAACGGTGTGTTCAACGCAGTATATGTACACGGTGAAGCTGTAGGGGAGACGATGTTCTACGGTGCGGGTGCGGGAGAACTCCCAACGGCAACTTCGGTTGTAGCTGACATTGTGGCAGTTACCAAAAACCTTAAACTTGGGGTGAACGGTCTCAAAGCCATTGTGCCTTATAAGATTAAGCGACTGCAAAGCGACGAGCAGATCGTGTCGAAAAACTTTATTTTACTACACGTAGACGACAAAGCCGGTGTATTAGCACAAATTACACAAATTTTCGCAGAATATGATGTCAGTCTGGCGTCGGTTGTTCAACAGCCGAATGAGCACAACCCGGATGCCGAGATCATTATCGTTACACATAATGCAAGTAAGGCAAGCGTGGATAAAGTGTTAAAACATTTTGAATCACTCAGCGTCATTCGCCGCATTAAGAGTGTTTACCGGGTCGAAGGATAAATGTCCGTATCCCACACGGCATCTCAATTATTTCAGTTATAACGTACAAGTTAATCATATCCGGTTCAACAGGTCATCATTTCAGATTATTAAAACATAAAGGAGTTTACCCACAATGAGATATCAAGGACTTTTGCAAACATACAGAGAGCACCTTCCAGTTAATGAAAACACACCCCTGCTTACGCTTCAGGAAGGAAATACACCGTTGATTCATGCAGAGAATCTGTCTGAGGAGCTCGGTTTGAATGTTTATTTTAAGTATGAAGGTTTGAACCCTACGGGATCTTTCAAAGACCGCGGTATGGTTATGGCTGTTGCCAAAGCTATGGAAGAGGGCAGCCGTACAATCATGTGTGCATCCACAGGTAATACGTCAGCAGCTGCAGCAGCCTACGCCGCACGTGGTGGCCTCAATTGTATCGTACTGATCCCGAATAACAACATTGCACTGGGTAAACTGGCCCAAGCCATGATCTATGGAGCTAAGGTGATTGCGATCAATGGTAACTTTGACCGTGCACTGGAGATTGTGCGTGAGATTACAGCCAAACATCCGATCACGCTTGTAAATTCTGTGAACCCGTTCCGGATTGAAGGACAGAAGACAGCAGCGTTTGAAGTGATTGAACAACTTGGCGAAGCACCTGACGTTCTGGCTATTCCAGTCGGTAATGCGGGGAATATCTCTGCGTATTGGAAAGGTTTCAAAGAATATAAAGAGGCAGGTAAATCTAACACGCTGCCACGTATGGTTGGTTTCGAAGCAGAAGGTGCGATGGCCATTGTCAAAGGTGAGCCGATCCTTGAACCTGAAACAGTAGCAACAGCGATTCGAATCGGTAATCCGGCGAGCTGGAAAACGGCAGTAGCTGCAGCTGAGGAATCTGGTGGACAGATTAACTATGTAACGGATGAACAAATCCTGACAGCGTATCGTACACTTGCTTCTCGGGAAGGGATTTTTGCTGAACCTGCTTCTGCGGCTTCCCTTGCCGGTGTATACAAACTGAAGAGTGAAGGGTATTTTAAAGGCGGAGAGACTGTAGTTTGTGTACTGACAGGTAATGGCCTGAAAGATCCTAATATTGCGATCAAAACAGTAGCGACTGAGCCACTTGTTGTTGAAGATACGGAAGAAGCAGTAATGGCGGCCATTGCACAACTGGAGCAGCAATCTGTATGAGTTTGCGTGAAAAGGTAACCGTAAAAATACCTGCAAGCACAGCCAATCTCGGTCCGGGGTTTGATACTCTGGGCATGGCATTGTCTTTGTATGCCTGGTTGGAAATGAAACCTGCCAAGCAGACGTCATTTCATCTTCACGGCAATCATTTGACAGGCCTGCCAACAGACAAATCGAATTTGATTTACGAAGTGGCACAGATGGTATTCGATGAAGCCGGGGTGTCCGTACCTGAATTGGAGATTTCCATGTATTCTGATATTCCGCTTACGCGGGGGCTCGGGAGTAGTGCATCAGCCATCGTTGGGGCATTGGCAGCAGCGAATGCATTAATTGGTGCTCCTTTATCCGATGCGAAACTTCTGGATATGGCCACATCCCTGGAGAAGCATCCAGATAATGTGGGAGCATCTCTGTATGGCGGTATTATTACGGCTGCATGGAATGGTCAACAGGTAGATCATATACGTATTGAACCACACCAGGATTTGCAGGCTTTGGTTATTGTACCTGAATTCCAGCTGTCTACTTCAAAAGCAAGGAATGTAATTCCAGAGCAATTTGGCATGACTGATGTGGTGCATAACATCAGCAGATCCTCACTGCTCGTTGCCGCTTTGGCGAGTGGACGACTGGATATGATTCAGAAGGCGATGTCAGATCGAATTCATCAACCATATCGCGCATCATTGGTGCCAGGCATGGCTGAGATATTGGAACATGCTGTTGATCATGGAGCGCTGGGAGCTGCTCTGAGCGGAGCTGGCCCGACCGTATTGACTTTGGTAGACCGTCATGACACCCGAAAAGCGGGATTGGAACAATATTTGCTGGACACCATGGAGCGGGAGGGAATATCTGCTTCTGCACTGTGGCTCGATCCGGATCTGGACGGTGTAACCGTGCTGCCTGATCAAGACAAACGTCCTTTTCTGGACAGAATCAAAGGGGAAGTTAATGCATGAAACGAATTGCAGTATTACCTGAAGGCTCAGTCTCTCATGAGGCAATTGATTTCCTTTTCAACGGAGAACCATTAGATTTGCTTCATTCCAAGCTGATTTCGGATGTGTTTAGAGCAACGGATAGCGGGATTGCGCAATACAGTGTCATTCCGATTGAAAATACAATTGAGGGTTCCGTTAGTCTCCATATGGACTGGCTTGTGAATGAAGTGGACATTCCAATGCAAGCAGAGTGGGTATACCCATCCATCCAGAATGTTATTGGACATGGCTCGGAATTTAAGACAGAGAGCGGCGAGTATGACTTTGGTAGAATTACCAAGATTATGTCTCACCCTGTGGCTATTCCGCAGTGTCAGAATTTTATTCGGCTGCATTCACCCGGGGCTGACCTTGAAGGTGTGAACAGTACAGCCGAAGCTGTAGAAATTGTGGAAAAAAATCCGGGTAAGGGCTGGGTGGCGATCGGTACAAAGCTTGCTGCTCAGAAGTATGGTCTGGACATTATGGCTGAACGGGTTACAGATCATGACAACAACTACACCCGTTTTGTGCTCATTGGCCATGAACCTGTGAACATTCCACGTGAACCGGATCATGTAAAAACCAGCTTGCTGGTGACGTTGCCAGAAGATGCACCGGGTGCGTTGCATCAGGTATTGTCGGCTTTTGCATGGCGGAAGCTGAACTTGACCCGTCTCGAATCTCGTCCAACGAAGAAACGATTGGGCAGTTACCATTTCTACATTGATGTCGTGGAAACGGTCGATTCGGTATTGCTTACCGCAGCCATGGCAGAGATTGAAGCATTGAATTGTCAGGTGCGCGTTCTGGGTAGCTATCCTTGTTATACATATCCTTCGAGATAATTGACCTGAGGGTGTTTGGGAATGTTAGAAGGTTGTCATAAGTCGGGGTAGAATGAGTGAGTAATGGCTTGTCATTTGGTGTACAATGGACGGGTTAATAACGTTTTGGAGAACAGGGAATGGATATTTTATGGAGGTGCAGTCATCGGTGGCAGAACAATGGATCTATTTGGATGGTCAGTATGTGACCAAGGAGAACGCAACCGTTTCGGTATATGATCATGGATTTTTGTATGGAGACGGGATTTTCGAAGGTATTCGGATCTATAACGGAAACATTTTCAGATGTAAGGCCCACTTGGATCGTTTGTATGATTCGGCAAAATCCATCAGTTTGAACATCCCGCTGTCCATTGATGAGATGCTGGAAGTCATGGCTGAAACGGTGCGACGTAATGATATGCGTAATGGTTATATTCGTCTTATTGTATCGCGTGGCCCTGGTAATCTGGGGTTGGACCCGTTACGTTGTCCTAAGGCATCCGTAATCATCATCGTGGAGCAATTGGCGATCTATCCGGAGGAAGCGTATCTTACAGGGTTGAAAGCCGTGTCCGTATCCCAACGCCGGAACATTCCGGACGCATTAAATCCAAAAATTAAATCGTTGAACTATCTGAATAACATCCTGGTTAAAATCCAGTCTAACTATTCAGGTGCTGGTGAAGCAATTATGCTGAACTCCCAAGGTTACGTTACTGAGGGTTCAAGTGATAACATTTTTATTATTAAAAATGGTGTAGTGTACACGCCGCCTTGTTATCTCGGTGCACTTGAAGGGATTACACGTCAAGCGATTATCGATCTATGTGGCGAACTGGAGCTTGAATTAAAAGAAGTGCCATTCACCCTGCATGATGTGTATATCGCAGACGAAGTCTTTTTCACCGGGACAGCTGCAGAAGTTATCGCTGCATATGAAGTGGATGGAAGAACAATTGGCACGGGGGTAGCAGGTCCAGTAACGCTGAGACTTCTAGAAGCATTCCGTCAGATTGTTGACAAAGATGGATATAAAGTGTGGGAATCTTAAGTTAGAATTGCATAGCATAGGGAACAGGAATCCTCCTTGTCCGATAAAATTCTGCATACCTGGTGTATGGGAATTTTAGAGACAGGAGGATTTTTTTTGTTTAGTTGATGTCATTAGCCCGGTTTCTGCATAGGATGTAGTAACGGTATGGGCGAATGTACTGCCCAAGTATGACGTCTAGGAGGTTAGTTCCCTGTGAAAATACACATGGTGAAAAAAGGCGACACATTATATCTGCTGTCCCAAAAATACAATGTAGCGCTGGACAAATTGATCGCGGCTAATCCGCAAATCACAAATCCCGACAAGCTGGATATTGGCATGAAGGTCAAAATCCCTGCAGAGCCAGTAACTCCGAAGCCTGAGGGTGTGCTGCACAGTCACAAGGTGCAGCAAGGAGATTCATTATGGAAGTTGGCACAAGCCTGGGGAGTTCCTTTAAAAGATATGATCAATGCCAATCCACAGTTGAAAAATCCGAATGCTCTGCTGGTGGGGGAGACAGTTTATATTCCATCTATGCACGCACAAGGAAACAGCACATCTAATTCGGGTGCCGGCAACATTGCTGCTCATGAAAAGTTGTCACCTGAAGGTAAGGAATACACGGGAGTTAAAGAACCGGAACCACCGGCTCCAGTTACACCAACTCCCCCTGCTCCGGTAGCAGAGGTTCCTGTTCCGGTCCCAGTACCTGCTCCACCACCAGCAAATCCGGTAAAGCCGAATGTGAAGCCAGAACTGGAGGTACTGCCGCAGTTGCCGGAGCTTCCTGAAGTGAAACCAGAAAAGGAAACGCACAAAAAAGAAGAGGTTAAACCCGAAGTTCATGTAAAACCGGTAGCAGAATCCAAGAAATACACAATGCCTAATCTTTCCCCTGAAATTATGCCTTTGCCTGTAATGCCTAATACAAAGTCTCCAACTGAGGTTGTACCAGCAACGAAAAAGCCTTGTGGTTGTGGTAATAAGATGCATCATGCGCCAGCCGAGCACCCTTATGTTCAAATCCCGGTTCCTGTACAAGAGGTGTATGGTGCTCAGCAAGACATGTATACGGCTGGAGCGAGTAACAATGCGTCGTTTCCAGGGATTTCGGAAGTTAGTCCTTATAGTGGTAATGATCTGCCTAACAGTCCGTGGACTAGCGCGGAGCAGGGTTATAACCACAATAACGTTATGCCTAATCTGTCCGCAGAAATGCAAAATAACTCATTTCCGATTGCGCCAGCTGGCGAAGTGAATAGTCCATTCCCAACGTATGCAGCACCTAGTCATATGAATCATCAGCCGCCTTTCATATCTCCATACTCAATGCTTCCGTACCCTCCATGCGGATGTGGCTCACATACACATATGCCTCAGTATACTTATCCTTCTCATGGATATCACGATCCGGCTTGGAATATGTATGGTCCTTCATACGGTATGCCGCCTGAAATGTCCACATCAACGATGCCAAACCAGCCGATTGAGTATGCTTATCAGAATCCGTACCCTACTCAGAACATGGTTCCGCCGTCCCCGCTTGGAGCATTTGGTGAAATGTATCCTCCTCAAGGGCAAGGAAAGGGTGGTAAAAAAGGGGGGCGTGAAGACGCTAACCTAAGTCAGGTAGCAATTGAAGAGGTTGGATCAGATTCGGAAGGGAAGTCCAAGCAAGCAGGGAGTAAACCGGCCGCTGCAAAACGCAGAACAACCAAGGCTCCTCTGAAGAATAAATCCAAGGTATCCGTGTCCGGGAAAACATCCAGAGAGGGTGCAGCTACTTCCAACCAACGGAAATCCGATAAAAAGCGTCGTAATCCATGGATACAAAAATAACCTGGGGACTGCGACTTATGAAAAAGTAAGGTGCTTGTTTTATTCAGCGGGAAGCCAGTTCTGTAATAGAGAGCTGGCTTCCCGCTTACCTGAGTGAACATTGAGTTGCACATAACGGAGGTATAGTTACTTAGGAAAAGATAAAAAGCTTTTATTAAGAAGTTATTGTAAACCCTTTCATAAATATGTTAAAATATTTGTACCCTATGAGCGTAACCTAATATGATAGGACAAGATAGGGAACGGATATATAGCTTAAGCTAATGCAAAACTACTAAAGAAAAGAAATGAAAAAAACTGTTGCATTACATTCAGCCGTATGATATATTATTTAAGTCGCCGCTGAAACACAGTGCTGACACGGGAAACACAAGAGATAGTAAAATAAGTTTGATCTTTGAA
>NZ_JAGGNR010000011.1 GCF_018614975.1 Paenibacillus polymyxa
GGCTAAGGTATCTCAATGAACTAATTTTTGTTTTTTTAACTGTCTACTTTACAGGGAGCGGTTCAAAGTCGCCAACTGGCGGCTTTTTTATTTTTCAGATATTAAATCTAAGTACTAATCAAAATAGGAAAGACGATTAACTCAGTTGAAATAGCATTTGAACTGCATCTAATCTATTATTCTATTTTGTATCAGGATAATTGCGGATTATATTTTAAATTGTTATCTGAGATATAAAAGGAAAAAAGTCCCTGAATTTAGGGACTAATTTACTATGTCCTAAAATAAGGAAAATGACGATAATGATTCATCGGACTCCATTTATACATCTGTTGAGGGAGGAAATGGAGAAAAAACATAAAGGAGGAATATGAATTCCATGAGTTTAAGAAAAGGTTTTATTGTTTTTCTGATGGCTTTGTTGTTGATTGGAACCATGTATCCGACTAGCGGTTATGCGCTTTCGGATCATTCGGATGCCATAATAACAACTGAAAGTAGCGCGGAGAATGTTGATGTTTCTATGGAGGAATCAGTTTTAACAGACGGCGAGAATCTGGATGTTATTGATCCGGATGTCTACGAAGAACCAGAAGGTGTAGATGAAGTTATCGAAGAAGCAGAAGATGAAGCGACGGTAACTGATGATACATACGGGGGAAACTCTTTCTCTCCTCAAGCTATGGCTATGGCAGACGGAACTTTGACCATGAGTCCCGGAGATTCCTATACATTCACGAATAACGGAAGTGCCTCAAGATCGTTAAGTACCAATGCCGCGACTTCAAGAAGCAGTGCATACGATTACGTTATTTATAGACCAGATGGCAGCATCATGAGCGAGAACATGAACTCTATTAGCAGTTTGTCAGTAGGTTCGGGGTATACAGCCGTGGTGACATCCACGGGTCAAAATCCGTTTACAGTGACAATTCGTTCAGAATTTTCCTACAGTGTATCAGCTAACCCAGCCATGCTTAGGGTTACGTTATCCAAAGGAGAGAGCTATCGATACTTTAATGAAGGGACACAGTCAAGAGTTCTAAGTGCCGATACTTCCACAGCTCAGGACAGGAGGATAGATTACGCTTCTTACAGAGAAGATGGTAGTCTTGTAGCTTCCAATTTTGAAACGACGGGGAAACCTTCACTTGCAGAAGGGAACGAAATTATTATTACTGGAGCGGGCTCACAGCCTGTTAGTGTTGGATTTCCTTATGAAGTCTATAGCGGTGAATGGAGCGATGAGCCGGCCTATACGCGTACGACTCTACATCAGGGCGAGAGCTACCAGTTCACCAACATCAGTTCCAAATCAGATGCGCTCCAAAGTGATGGTTCCACCAAAGACAAACATGATTACGTTGTTTATCTTCCGGATGGAACGGAAAGTTCTACAGGGACGAATACGACCACTAAACCTACTGTAGCAGCCGGAAGAACGGCCGTTGTAACCTTGGTTACAGCAACGCCTGTAACATATGGTGTGCCCTATCGGACATTTGATGTCCAAAAAGCCGGTGGTGATGCAATTACTCGAATCACTGTATATCCTGGAGAATCTATGATTTTCAGTAATAATGGTTCGTTGGCCAATCCGATAAAAAACAATGCAAGCAGTACTAATGGAGCCGTTTTTGACTATGTTCTTTATACAGCAGAAAACGTCGTTCATTCGGATGGATTCAACAAAAATACCAATCCGATCATTCGCTCACAGGGGTACGCAGTCGTGACCGTAGCCGGGCAAGTCCCGATTGAGTTTAGTTACACGGATGATTTCTCGGTTGAAGAAAGTATGGAGCCGGCATACCATCGCGTAACACTTAAACAGGGAGAAAGCGTGACATTTTGGAATAACAGCACCGATCGGGAATATCTAGACAGTGATGCATCCACCACCCAAGGGCGGATTTTTGATTACGTCACCTATTATCCAGATGGTACAGAACGGAGTACAAGAAAAGCAACCACGGTTGAACCAGTTGTTTACTATGGAAATAAAGCAGTAATCACAGGTGTATCTGCGGAGCCTGTAACCATAGGTGCGATTTTCACCATTTTTGATGTAGAGGACCGACCAAATGAAGCACTAAATAAGATTACCGTATCACCGGGCCAATCGGTCAAATTCCATAATGGAGGCTCACTCAGCAATCCAATACGGAGTAACGCCAAAAAAATAGGTGCGTTGTTTGATATTGTTGTGTATAAGGCAGACGGCAGAGCACATAGTGACAAATTCAATAGCAATGGTAGTCTCGCTACCATTCCTTCTGGTGGTGAAGCTATCGTTACCGTAGGGGGAAGTACACCTGTATTATTTGAATACACGGATGATTTCTCTGTCGTGGACAGCCAGGAACCGGCTTATCTGCGCGTGACATTGAACAAAGGTGAAAGCTATGCCTTCACCAATACAAGTTCGGATTCGGAAAGGCTCCGAAATGATGCTTCCAGCAGCGCGGGGCGGGTGTATGATTACACGATTTACAACGTAGATGGAACAGTGTCAAGCAGTAGAACGGCAACAGCGATTGAGGCGTATGTCTTGGATGGTAAAAAAGTTGTTGTTACCAACATCTCGGATCAACCCATAACGTATGGTGGAATTTACCGCGTTTTCCGTGGACAAGATGATCAAGTCCCTTCACCAGAAACAGAAATCACTGTCAATCAAGGACAGAGTGCAGTATTTACGAATCCGGATTCAAAACCTGCTCAACTTGAACGAATCGCAGGAGTAAATTCCGTTGTGGATTATACGGTCTACGATACATCCAATAAAGCACTGTATTTCGTGGAAGGTAAAAGTCATGCAACATGGGATATTCCAGCCGGTGCAACGCTTGTCGTTACTGTAGTATCTTCGGAACCTGTAACAATTCAATATGCCGTTCCTGTGACAGCCATCTCAAGTCAGGAGCCTGCACTTATCAAGCGAGATTTAGCGCCAAATAACACGGTGTTGTTCTCAAATACCTCACCTTATGAGGCTATACTCGTTGGTTCTCCTTCAGAAGGAGGAACCTATGATTACGTTATTCGAAATCAGAGTCAAGTGGTTGTTAAGGAAGGAAAGAACGCTACAGGAGGACAATTTGTACCTGGAAAGTCTGACATTCAGGTGCATAATGTGTCAGCCCAAACGCTGAAATTTGTAGGTGCTTATCGGCACTTTACGGTCAAGGAAGTGGAAGTGGAGTTTCTGACTTTGTATGAAAACACAGAGACGGCGCTTCCGACAGTTCAGCAAGGGAATGTATACTACCGTTTTAGTCCTTATAGCTCTGATAAGTATCGGATTGCCATAAAGGAATCAGGTGATTTTTCCATCGAACCTCGGATCGAATTGTATTCAGATAAGGAATTGAGCATTCCGGTAGCTGCTTCAATAGAGCAAGAACAGGTATATGGTGAGCAATATACCGTTCTTGAATGGGAGCTTGAAGGTGGACAGAATTATTATCTCAAGCTAAGTGAAAAAGAAGGAAAACCGATTCAGGGAGCCATAAAAGCAGCATGGATGAACATTCGTAATGACAATAGCTATGAGTACGGCTATGGCAATCAATTGCTTAAAGTCGTTCTATTTACAGGAGATCAAATTGTATTTGAGTATGATCGCAACGGTAATTTAACGAAACGAACGAAAAAGATTTTCCCATTTAATTAAGGATTGTCTAAATCTAGGTTGAGGTGATGGAGTGTTTAAGAAAATAACGATTATTTGGTTGTGCGTCATATTGGTTCTTAGTGGGTTCGGTTCTTTTGGATATGGAGGACAAGCAGCAGCGGCGGCAGAAGGTAGGGATTCCCTCCCTTCCGCTACCTACATTACTATCCATAGTTTAAAAGAGCAGTTTGGTATTAAGGAAGATTGGATTGAGAAAAAACTAGATCAAGGATACTCGCTGTACCAGTTATATAAAGCTTTACAGACAGATCGCACAGGCGGCGAGGCTGCTGAAAAATGGCTAGAAGCACAAGAAATAAGCGAACCAATTCAAATGGAGGAGCTACGCCCTTCCGGTTCATCACAGCAAAACAACTTCTCGATTAATGCTCTTAATGAGGATACTCCAGGTACGGGAACGACCGTGGACGAAACTGGACTTAACCATGTCGATATCCGGGACGATGCATCGCTGTACATGACATCTTATGGAGCAGAATCCATCTCTACTGCTACAGGGGAAATGATGATTCAGAGTACTGACCTTTCTCTACCTGGACTCATTCCGTTTGATCTGACACGTGTCTATGACAGCGCTAGAGCCACTGGGCAACTTGGCGTTGAATATGACGAAACGACACAAACGTATTCCAATAAGGTTACGCCACGCAAGGAAGAACTCTCTGCTGGATTGGGACAAGGCTGGCGCTGGGACATTCCTTTCATGGAAAAGCGTGGCGATCATCAGTATATTCAGATTCCGGGCGTGGGCTATTACCGCTTAAACGCGAATCTGGAACTGGAAGGTTACGTATGGAATGACTTAACCATTAAGCAAGATGCCACTGTGACTGTTAATGGCGTATCTAGCACTTATCGTTTATCCATCCGTAACGGCTACGATTATCTATTTAATGAAGCCGGAGAACTGTTGCAAATTACAGATGGCTACCGAAATACGGTGAACTTTCACTATACGACATTGAACGGAAACCAAGCCATTGCAAGAATTGAAAACAGTGAAGGTCAGGCGTTGACATTTGCTTATGACAACCTGAAGGTTACTGTACAGCTTGCCGGAACGGATCGGAAAGCATCGTACACGCAACGCGAGGACGAAGGCATTCGCATTTTGCGAGAATACACGGATGCTCTCGATCGGACAACGACGTATACGTACTATTATCCAGAATCCAAATTCAACTTTTTACCTGAGTTGCAAAGCAACCAAAATGCTCAAGGTGTGATGCATACAGCGTTGCTATCGCGCATTACAAGCCCTTCATCAGCTATAACGGATTATGCATATATTCCGGAGCTGAAGCAGATCGGCGAAGCTTCCTCCCATTTTATATTCAAAATAAGAGAACGTAAGAGTCAGTTTAGTACAACAGAAGGCGAAGGCGTTCTGGATAAGGTTAACTTTGAGTACTCTGGAGAAGATCTGGACACTTACGGTCAATCTGCAACATGGACAACAAAAGTGAAAGCAGAGAACACTGTAGATACTTGGACGTTCTCCAAAACGTTTAGCGCTGCAGCGCATCCAGATTTGGTTCACGCAGATAAGCACACGTTAACTGGAGATGACGTAACTTTTTCCACGGAGTTCCAGTACGACAGTCAAACGAAGCGAAACCTTCCGACTCAAACGACAGAGTGGGTGAGCAAGGGTGGTCGAACTAGTGAGAAGTTGACAACGACTATCACATACGATACAAACGGCATGGTGACATCCGAGAAACAAAGCACAGGTCAAGAATCAACTTATTCGTACGAAGTGGGCAAAGCGCCTTACAATTGGATCAAACCAGTGCGCATTACCACAAAGGTGAACAGCGCACTGGAAAGATACACTGAGATAACATACAACAATCAAGGTGACATGTTGCGAACCACCACAAAAAACGGGTACGGTGGACAATTGCTCTCCGATTCAGAAGTGACGCTGGATGACAAAGGGCGCGTCATTAGTACAACGGACAAAGGCGGGACGTTGGCCAAGGATCGTACGGCGACATTTAGCTACCCATCGAATGCAGGGCATTTGTTGGAATCGACATCGATGACTGTGCATGATGCTGCTGGCAAAGCGGAATCGCTTGTGGAATCGTATAGTTATACATCTGCAGGTGAACTAGAGACAACGACGAATGCTGCCGGAGAACAGGAAACCAATCAATATGATCTGGCAGGGCGTCTTCTTAAAATCAACCATGCCGATGGTACACAATCAACGACGGCATACGATGATACCAATAACATTATTACGAGTACTTCAGCAGATGGCATTGTTACTTCACAACGGTACAATCCGCTAGGATTGCTCGTGGAAGAGCAAACTGCGGACGCGACATTTAAATATGTCTATGATGGCGAAGGAAACGTGACGGCTTCGGAGGATGCCGAGGGGAATGTGACGAGGTATGTAGTTAACGCGTTTGGACAAACGACAGATACCCAATATTCGGATGGAACCACGTATAAAACAACGGTTGATCCTGTCGGGCAAACCGTGACTTATCAGGATGCTTCTGGGTACCAAACTCGTGAGAAGAAAGACTTGCTGGGACGTGCAACAGCGGTAGAAGAATATCGGGACGGCGCATTTGTACCGTTGCAACAAAACGAGTATGACCTTAGCGGAAACGTGACTGCTTCAATTGATGGTAATGGGGAGCGGACAACCTATACGTACGATGCGCTTGGTCAAATCGCGACGGCAACAACGCCTAAACAAGAAACCAGCCGTTATTTTTACAGCTATCAGGGGCAGGTAACCCAAGTTGTATCTGCCAACGGTCAAACCGTGACCAAACAGTATGATGAATTGGGTCGGATCATCAAGCAGATCCCACCGATGCTGGATGGTTCTGCAATAACGTATTATTATGATAAAAAAAGCAATTTGATCAAAAAGCAAGATCGGCTCGGAAAGATCACCGAGTATACGTATAATAGCGACAGCATGCTTACAGGATTCAAAAGTCCAGATACTTTAGTTTCGTATACTTACGACGAGATGGGCCGCAGAACGTCGATGACAGATGATCACGGCAAAACGACCTATTCATACCGTGATACGGACGGTGTGCTCAGTGGGCTGGCCTTCCCGGATGGAACCCAACTGGAATATGAAAACAATACCCAGCAGCGGTTGGGATATACCTTGACTGATGCGAAAGGAAAATCCTTGCGAGTGCACGGTGAATTGGACTCGATGAACCGCGTCACTTCGATGGATATCACTTCGGGAACAGGGGGCGCTTCGGTACTCGCAGCATCCGCTCAGACGCCTGTAGATCGAATGACCTTTAGCTACGCATCAAACAGTTTGCTGGAAAACGTATCGTTTGGCAAAGGTCTTAGCACAAGCTACCAGTTTGACGGATATGATCTGTCGGGAGTCACCGTTTCCCAGGGAACGACCGCCATTCATCAATTCAACTATGAATACGATGGAAACAAAAACATTACGTCCCGAACCCAGAACGGGACAACCGATCAGTTTACGTATGATGAACTCAGCCGCATTCAAACGGAATCGGGTTCACAGCAGGAAGCATACACGTACGATCCGAATGGCAACCGTTACAGTACCGGTAGCGGTAAGGTATACGGGCTAAAAGATGCAGAATATACGTATGACAGCCAGAATCGATTGATCAAAGCGACTGGCGAAGGTAAGACCATAACGTATAGCTACAACGGGGATGGTTTGCTGTATCAACGCACCGAAGGCGACCAAACTAACCGGTATTATTACGATGAAGAAGCTAAACTGATCGCGGAAGCCCAAGTGGCGTCCGGGAAAGCTGAACTGACTTACGCCTACATCTATGATCTGTATGGACAACTATGGTCACGTCAGGACAAGCAAACTGGAAAATTGGAATATTATCAATTCAATGGTCATGGCGATGTAGTTGGACTTGTAGATGATACTGGCCAAGTGTTGAACGAATATACGTATGACATCTGGGGCGGACCACTCACAACAGAAGAAACCGTTCCGAATGTTCTGCGTTATGCAGGAGAGTACTGGGATGGGACGGTAGGGCTTCAATACTTGCGAGCTCGTTGGTACGATCCAGGTATGGCCCGGTTTATTGGCGAGGACACGTACGAAGGTGAACTGAATGATCCGTTGAGTTTGAATCTGTATTCGTATGTGAGCAATAATCCGTTGAAGTATGTGGATCCGAGTGGACACATCAAAAACACGGCATACTATGAGATGGACCTTATGCTTAGAGATTCAATGTCGCTGAACAAAAAATCAACTGAATATTGGAGCAATCGAAGTCAACTTGGGGTTGTTTTCCAAAAAGTATATGGCGATAAAAACAATAATAGATTCAAATATTTGTATGACTTATTAACTCAAACGAGTCCTTATAAAAATAGTGCAGGGACCGCAGAGTGGGCAAAAAGCGAGCTATTAACAGCTTTGGACACGTACACTGATCGAACTTGGGCCCTAGCACAGTCTGTAGAGAGTCTAATTTATTCTGCGACCGGTCTTGTAGGAACAACCAAAGGTAAAGGGTCTACCGTTATCTCGAAAGGGTGTAATTGCTTTACAGCCGGTACTAAGGTACAAACAGACGAAGGGGATAAGAATATCGAAGACATTGAGGTCGGAGATAAGGTTCTCGCCAAGGATGAGAATAACCCTGATGGAGAATTGGCTTACAAGGAAGTGACGAACCTTTATCGCAATCAACGTGATGATATAATTAAACTATATGTTGAAGCGCAAATCATCGAGACGACCGACAACCATCCGTTTTGGGTTGAAGGTACAGGGTGGATGTTCGCAGATGAACTTCAAGTTGGCGACAAACTCCAAAAAGCTGACGGAAGCAGCCTGACGATTGATAAGGTTGTATTAGTGAAACTGGATGAGCCAGTAACGGTGTATAACTTTACAGTTGCTGACTTCCATACGTATTATGTGACGAATTTAGGGATATGGGTTCATAATACTAATTGTGACATTCTTCGTTCTCAAGGCAAGCCATATGAAAATCATACAATTGTAAAGAAAACCGATAAGCAGAGAAGTTTACCGACCGCTGGTAAACCGAATACCTCAGTAGACTTTTATGATGAGAAAGGCACTCTGATGCAGAGAAGATATTATGACGAAAACGGGCGAGCAATACAAGACATAGATTACGAGCACTCAAATGGAGATAATAGCCATGTTTTTCCGCATAATCATACTTGGGATTGGAGTAGCGGTTCACCAAAAAGAAGCAAATAGAACATTTATTTTCTTTACGGAGGTTGAGAAATGATAAGTATTCATGACAATGAAATTATTTCCTATGAGGTTGATTTTCAAAAGTCTAAAATCACATTGAACACATTAGGTGGTAGCGGAGATTCAGATACCACTTATATCGAGTTTATTGATGTACTTGCTCATATGTTTGAAACACAGCTACAAGGAAGTATTATCCTTGATATTAGTACCTTTGATATAGACCGATTTTCTAAGCATAACAAGGAATTGTTAGAGAAACAGAAGAATTACGGGTGGCCGATGCATTATGAAACGATAGAGGATCTGCTTGAATATTTACAGAATGAAAATTATAACTATTATGTAATTTCGGCTTCATATGGCTTTAATGGATGGATTGTCGCTAAAGAATATGATATTTACAACTGAATGGATATTTTAACTAGGCTTTGAGGATGTAAAACCTCAAGGCCTTTCTTTATGACGGATTGTATTATGAAGTGCGGCACCTGAGCTCAGTCGCATTCAAACGGAATCGGGTTCTCAGCAGTAAACACACACGTATGATCCGAATGGCAACCGTTACAGTACCGATAGTGGTAAGGTATACGATCTGAAAGATGCAGAATATACGTATGACAGCCAGAATCGATTGATCAAAGCGACAGGCGAAGGCAAGACCATAACCTATAGCTATAACAGGGGATAGTTTGCTGTATGAACGCACCGAAGGCGGAAGCCCAAGTGGCGTCCGGGAAAGCTGAACTGACTTACGCCTACATCTATGATCTGTATGGACAACTATGGTCACGCCAGGAGAAACAAACTGGAAAATTGGAATACTACCAGTTCAATGGTCATGGCGATGTAGTCGGACTTGTGGATGATGCTGGTCAAGTATTGAGCGAGTACACGTATGACATCTGGGGTGGACCACTCACAACGGAAGAAACGGTTCCAAATGTTCTGCGTTATGCTGGTGAATATTGGGATGAGACGGTAGGACTCCAGTATCTACGAGCTCGTTGGTACGATCCAGGCATGGCACGATTTATTGGCGAGGATACGTATGAAGGTGAACTGAATGATCCGTTGAGTTTGAACCTGTATTCGTATGTCAGTAATAACCCGTTAAAGTATGTGGATCCTAGCGGTAATATGGCAGAGCCTTACTATGCTCAAGAACTCAGACATATGTTGAAGGATGCTAAAGCGAAAGGTTATAAAATAAATACTTCGAATTATAATCTGTATAAAAATACGATTCGAGATCGTTACAGTTTTAACTCTTTTTTAGATAAGAATCGGTATAATTACTTGTATGATATGGCATTGGGTAAAAGCCCTTATACTAAGTCTGCAGGTAATATTAGCTGGGCAACTGAACAGTTAGTAAGTGCGTTGATTAAAGGAAAAGAAGCAGAATATATAGCTGCACTTGCAATGGGATTTGTTGGTGGCAAAGCTACCGGATCCAAGAAAGGGAAAGGCCAAGGCGGAGCTCTCAGTCCAACGGCTAAAATTAGTTTTAAATCAGATTTATTTAAACGGTATGAATCCCATGTATTTTCTCAGGATCACATTAAAAAAGGGATCATGAAACTTGGGAAAGATAGATTGTCTATTTTTAACAGTGTAACTAGTAAGATAGGTCAAGTTGATCCTAGTAAAATTAAAATAGGTTCGAACCAGATGTTCACAAAAATCAACGGTCATGATGTAACAATTAGGTTTTTTGCTGACAAGAACGGCACCATAATTAATGTAGATGCCTTTATGGGCAAGACTACTCGCCTTCTTGGTAACCAAATTAATTAGAAATGAGGATTTTGATGAATGATTTATCCATTCAGAATATTGTCAATGGGTTAGTGAATCAGTCGACTGGAGAGTCCATGGAAGAAGCAGAGAAGTTAATTCTTGACTATTTAAATAAGTTTCCTCAGGACGTAGACGCATGGGCAAGAGTAGTCTTATTGCAAACATTACCTCCTTTTGGAGATTATCAAAGAGCTATATCATTGTTAGATTCGGCAATGGAGTACAATGATAATGTTTCATATTTCACAATACTTTCAAGTTTTTTCAGTGAATGGTTTATGGGTGGAATGAATGATTTCCAACTTGAAAAATTAATGCAATTAAAGAAAAACTCCAGTGATACACAAACGAAAGCCATTATATTGTATTTGATGGCATGGCATTACGAATCTACAAACAAAAATAAGTTTGTTACTCTTGTTGATCAATCAATTAAAACATGTGATTATCTTGTAATGAATTGGGTTGATTTAGGAAACTATTATTTACAAAATGGAGAAATGGATAGAGGAAAACTATTAATTCAGAGTGGATTGGCTAATGTTAAACTTATTTATAAGGAAGATACATGTTACGAAGATTATGACTCACTAGATGTAATCAGGTTTATTAATGAACGAATTACTGGCGTCTTTATGACAGAGGGAAGATACAATTCAATTGTTAATTTAACAACTACCTAAAATTCTTTTTTGAAAGAGGAATCAGCATAAAAACACAGTTGGTCTATAGTTGATAGAAGAATGCGAATTGATTAAATTCAGGTACTCACACGTTTCAAAGGTTATACAATGGGTGCAACTAACCCTTGATTCTTATTTAAAGTACAAATAAATTAAATTTTCAAAATGTAATGAATAAGCCAGTCTATTAGCGGGCTGGTTTGTTCGTGTTTGAGTCTTTTCAAAGGACCATGACAGGTGACGGGGCGAGTGCGCTTTAACATTGGATTCACCTGATCAATCCTGTACAATGAATAACGACAAAAACAACGGTAGATTAAGGATGGATCAGCATGATACGAATTATTATTTCACCCGCCAAAAAGATGAAGATCGACACCGATCTTATGACTATCGCGCAGATGCCGCGTTTTATAAACGAATCAGAACAGCTATTGAGTGTGCTTCAAAAGTTATCCTATGACGAGCTCAAAGCGTTGTGGAAGTGTAACGATGCAATTGCCGAACAGAATATGAAGCGGATTCAGAATATGAATGTTAAGAATAATCTGACACCAGCAATATATGCCTATGAGGGTATTCAGTATCAATATATGGCACCGGGTGTTTTTCAAAATGAGGAACTGGCGTATCTTCAGCAGCATTTACGTATATTATCCGGTTTTTATGGCATGTTGCGTCCTTTGGATGGCGTTACCCCTTATCGGTTGGAGATGCAGGGCAAGTTGCAAGGTCCGGGCTTCAAAACGCTTTATCAATTCTGGGGTAGCAAACTCGCAGATCAGCTTCAATCAGAAAGCAACTACATCCTAAATCTGGCTTCCAAAGAGTATAGCAAAAATATTCTACCTTTTCTGAGTGAGGAAACCCGTTTCATTACTTGTGTATTTGGACAAATGGTCAATGGGAAGCTTGTTGAAAAGGCAACCTGGGCTAAAATGGCTAGGGGTGAAATGGTACGATATATGGCAGAGCATAAGATTACAGATGTGAGGGAGGTAAGAAACTTTGATCGGTTAAACTTCGCTTTTTCAGAAGAACGATCCGACGAGAGCACGTATGTATTCATACAAGCAGTGGGAAAGTAGCCTACTGTACAACGGTAGGTTCCTATACAAAGTCGGCCCTTTAAGGTCACAATGAGAAAAGACGCAGGGATGTATATCCCTGCGCCTGATCAAGAATCAAATCTGTGTCTATCAATCCAGCCAACAAGGAGGAACCTGCAATTTTACCATCAGCATCGGTTAAGGGATTGAAGCCACTTCTTTTTTCCTCTGCTTTGTTCCACGCATCCTGGACTTCATGAAATGCATTCTTCAAGGTCGCCTGAGCAAATATACTAGCACAATTGTTAGCTGAAGAGTGAGCTGTCACTTCAAATTTAGGTGCGATTGAATTCGTATCCAAAGCTGATAAGCTTTTGGGCTTACTTCCCGTATTCCTCATGATAGAACCAGATCCTTCTTCTGTAAAACATGTGCCATCGTAGAATGCAGTGCAATGACCTTCGCATATGGCATTTAGGAGTTAACGAACATTAATCCAAGCGGTCCACTTTGTTGGAATATTAATGGAATAGACTGTACCTACAAATTGTCCTCCTGTACTAGAGGCTTCATAAACCCAAGAATGGGCGAAAGCATCTATGGTACGATCACCGTCCAAATCAATAGGCTCACTCCAGTTGTTATTCATTGTACTGCCAGCGAGTGTGCCGTAGTGACTGCTGTCATAACCAATCTGGAACGTAATACACTGAATCCAAGCCCCGCCATGATCATTGGTCGTAGAGAGCGGGTTGTTATTGAAGCCGTAAATTTCTTGACCGCCATTAGGAGATACAACACCGTATACATTAATATGAGATACTTTCGGAGCAGGCGCAAACAGAACTGGACCACCCGCATTATCAGCCTTCTGCGATTCAAATTCAGCCTTAGCTGCTTTCACAGCTTCACGGAATTCTTTGGAATTAATAATTTCTTCCTTTGTCAACGGTTTGGCTTGAGTCACGTCACCATCTGCATAAGCAGCAACATTAAACGAAAGTACTAGAACAAGTATAAGAGCTAAACTAAACAATTTTCTCATAGCAATAAATTCCACCTTTCTTGTTATGGGTATTCTTTTACAAAAATATTGAAACGACAAATAGACCTGCTTGCAGATTAAAGCCTCTTGCCCTCCTTTCTTATGAAAATGGTTCTTCCCTCTTTTTCTTTACTGAAAACAGAAATAAAGGAGATAGAACTCTACAGGCTAGAAAACTCTATGAAGTAGGAATGTATATGTAAAATGAATGCCTGCCAATAATTATGTGTTGCAGACAAAATGTAAAACTCATTTGAAAGCATTGATATCTTGGTTATATTAGGCTCGGATACCCATCTTAAAAATATAAGATTCAAAAATAAATATTTAAATTGTAATATATTCCATTTATACAAACATATAGTACACCTAATCATCCGCACGAGTCAAGTTTCTTCATTAATACTATGATTTGTTAAAGTTTTCGGCTTGTCGTAGTAAAATGCCACAGTATCCTGTATTCGTAAAAGGAAAACCCTCTGGAACATGTATACACCTACATAGAGATCGTATGGGGCTGAGGGACGGATATATATCATTTTGAGCGTGGATTCATGCAGTGAAATCAGGAGGTTAGGCGGATGTAATTGCCATTAAACTTCTGCTAACATAGTCCTATCATATCTTAGATGAGCGGTGAAAATGGATGAATACCATTAAAGTTACCCCTGAACAGTTACATCACGTATCGAATCAAGTGGATCAGGCGAGACAACAAATGGAGCATATACGAGGTGAGCTGACAAGACAGATCGGGTTTATTCAGACGATGTGGATGGGTGCGATGCAGGAGAGGTTTTATGATGAGTTTGAACGATCACGCCCCATACTAGATAAAGCGCTGGAGAGTATGGTGAACATCTCCAAGGAACTGAAGGATATCGCCACACGATTCGAGAATGCAGATGCTGAAACGGTGGGTCTGGGCAGTACTATGGGGCTGATGGGTGCGGCAGCGATGATGAAGACCTCAGGAAGTGATACCGGTTCGGGCGATAAGGGCTATAGGATGGCACAAGTCAATGTTTTTGGGAAATGGGTGTCGATGCCTGTCAACGAGAATGGTGTTACGGATCAGGCTGCGCTCCAGGCTTACGAGAGAGATCAGGGGCATTTGGATTTTAATCGAATGCAAGCTGTAAATGTTGAACCGCCAGGGGAAGATGTTTTTGCGATGCAGATCAAAGCTTTTGAAAATGGAATTCATCCCTTCACAGGCGAGCCCGTATCCGATAAGTATGCTCAGATGATGCTAACTTCCCTGAAGTTCAGCCAGCTATTTATGGCATTTCAGATGGTTCGCGGGAGTATGCCGGGTGGCAAAGGGCCGTTTCGCGTACCTTCTTCTCATCCAGCTGTGGCGAAGATTAAAAAGAATTTGGAAGCGGCTGAAGCGAAGAAAGGTAGTAATATTAAGAGGATGGGTAAAGAGACATACACTGGAGGCAGGAATCACAAAGAGGTGGATGATTTAGCTCGAGATCCTTCAGGTGGTGGTAAAATAGAACCAAAAAATATAAATGAAAGAGATGTTGGATTACAATTAGAAGCAAGAGGTGATTTAGGAAGAATAATACGTGATCCACAAGCAGATAAGGGCGCAGAGTTCATTGATACCACTACGGGCATAAAGTGGGACGTGAAGAGTTTTGAATCATATCCAAGTGGTAGGAACGGAATACCTATAACCAATCCTAAAAAGGGTGCTTTTACTATTCAAAGTGGTATGCAAAAAATACATGAAGAATTTGCTAAGGGGCATGACGTAATTATTGATACGAAAAAAATGGTGCCTGAGCATATTGAACAACTGAAGAAAGCAATTGATAAAGAAGGAATAGCAGATAGAATATTATGGTTCCCCTAAGGAGTGGAAAAATGGAAGGAAAAGATATTATTAATATGTTTGCTTTGCATAAAAAGTGGGTTGAGACAATTGGTGATGAAGGTGAGCAGTTAAAGTTAGATGAAGTTGATTTAAGAGTTTTTGACTTATCTGATGTATTACTTGAACAATCCTATTTAATAGATTGCACTTTTGATGATCTCAAACTGGAAAATGTTGATTTTCATTCATCATTATTAGCCTCATCAACTTTTATCAAAGCATCTTTAGATAAATGTGATTTTTATAAATCAGATCTCAGGTATACGGATTTTTCCAACTGCATCATTAGAAATAGTAGATTTAGTAAAGGTGATTGTTGGGAAGCAGCATTTAATAACGCATGTTTAGTTGATTGTAATCTGATTAATGTATCTTTGCATTTAACCGATTTTAGAAATGCAAGACTAGAAAATGTAGATATAAGTGTATCGACATTTAAAGATACGTTGTTAAACGGAGTAACACTAAAGAGTATTAAAGGGATAGAAGAAGCTTTTTTTCAGAGTATAAATATTGGCATACCGGAAAAACCAGTGTTGTTAGAAAAAGAGGAAGCTAGGAAATGGTTTTTAGAAAAATGTGAATCTTAAATACTTATTTCATTACTTTAAAAAGGTTGATCTTAGTTAGGTACCACGATGATTGACCTGTTTGTCATATCTTCGTTTTATTCTGGCCATGTTGGCAGATAACAAAAACATTACAGTGAGAACAAATCTACTAACTTCTCTGAGAATACAATTGTATGGCGTGTGAACCTAGAGGATTTGCAAAAAAATTGAGGAAGACTCTTTTAATGAAAAATTGGAATAAATTGCAGCAAAATTTCGTACAAAAACTCTTAGAGTATTATCAACAAACGCGATATGAACTGGGTTATGATATTGCTTTTAATGAGAACTATCCCTTAGTTGAAACAACGGACCAAATTCTAGAGATGATTGAGTTAGATCGTATTGTGGTTCCCTATGGGAATATAAGGAAAGGCTGAGGTATTGGAGTACTATTTAATTGCTCCAGCTTGCGAACAACTGCAAAAGATCAGGTCGTCCGTGTAACATAAGGAGAAGATACATATTGGCTTCATTCGGAAATTTACAGAATTAGACCCGATTCCTGACCCAAACATTGCAACAAAATTTTGTTTCGATAGAGCAGCACAAAGGTTATCCGTTTGTTTTATTAGAGAAAATGGATTTTTCCCTAATAGAACCACATTTGAATCTTAATGTTTATTAAAACTTTGATTGGTTCCAGTTTGAGGGAGGAGATTATAATCTCATGGGCACTTCAGCTGTTATTTTAACGCAGAAAGATAAATATGCTCCAGAACAACTCCTTGCTTATACGATTGTTGCAGCTTTTCATTCGGAATCTGCTCTTTATTTCTATAACAACAAAACGTATACAAATGAAGGAGAATTTTTATATACAACGCTGAATATTAATCATAAGTCATTTACAGGGGACAATGAATTCTCATTGATATTCCATATTCACAGCATCAATAGCCTAAGTACTGACTTTTATTATCACGAAGATTTAGGTTTAGATACTAATTTATTATTATGCCAAGTCGGGCACATGGAGGATATCTATGGTAATCAAGAGTTAATACTTCATTTTATTTATGAATATCTCAAGTTGAATCCTGATGATTATTTTTGGATTGCGGACAATGATTGGGTATACAGCCGGGAGGAGATACAAAAACTGAAATCTTTACCGTACGACCCGGATTGGTGTTATAAAAACCCAAAGACTAACTTCTAAATTACGACAAAGGGAACATAAAGCTTTTTGATCCTGCTTTTTAATTAATATCGGAGGAGAGATATGATGTATAAAATATTGGCAACAAAAGCTGAAATAGATAGATTAGTCGAATCTTATTTCTGGATTATTGATTTTCCGAGAGCTTTAACATACTTCGGAGATCATGAGAGACATGGTTATGGTTCAGGTCCACTGGAGGTACAATTTTCATCCTATCATATGCCAGAAGAGGAAGAGTATATTGGTGATCAGAAAGTGTGTTTTATTGGAGAGCCTCCAGCATACGATGAAGATGTAATGGCAGTGATGGAGCATGATGAATTTTATAACTATTTGATGATTTACAGTGAGAAGTACGTGGAGGAGCACCCAGAAGCTAAACAGGATATTTATAATTTATTAGATGTGGTAAAAAAAAGATTGGGTTTACATTCTTAACTTACTAATTGTGAATCATATATCATTTGCGAAGAACAACGAATGTTCGTTTATTTTATACGTCCATAGTATTCATAGTCCAAGTATTGGGTGTACAGTTTGGAAGATATGCAAGCACTAAAAACGTTACCGTATGACCCCGATTGGTGTTATAAAAATCCGAAAGCTCTTCCCACCTGAAATGTTGTGAGGAATGAGCTTTATTTGCATACAGAAAATAAACAAAGAAGGCGAGAGGCCAGCAAATAAGGGTGCTGGAAAAATTATTGCGGGGTATATTGATATGATTACATCCGCCTGTCCATTGTATTAAGAAGATTGGAGCTACGAAGATGATTAAGTATAGATATACCATCGAATATAAAGAAGATTTCAACGAAGTTATTCTTGACTTAGGTAGGGATTCATCTTTAAAGAATGGTTATCTGATTAGTAATTCTTTGGGATCAGATATATTTGGAGACTTCGCCACGATCCAGGAAGAGATCGGAAACTTAATCGAATTACTGATAGGGAAAATAACGTTATACGAGGGAGGAGGGAATGTGAACTTAATAAAATCTAACAAGTCTTTTACAACTTTTGAAGATATCTTTGCAGAAGAAGATGAAGAGGACAGTACATGTGAAATTGAGACGTTAGAATATATAAAGATACTATTGTTATGGGTAAAAGAGAACTTTCAATATAAAAGCCAGCAAGGCGTTATCTTGAAAGAAGAAGGGCAAGTAGCATTAGAGTGGATAAATAAAAAAATATTGAACTCTGTGAGATTGAGAGCCAATAATCGCAAAAGATTGTTGACCATGCTAATCTTTTATTAGAAACGAACAATATTAAGCTTTATAAGTCTGTTGATTGTGGATAGTTTATTCTTCAATGGGAAAGTATCTTAGTTGAAGGATCCATAAGCACATAGTAGCTCAAAAAAGTCATGTGTGTGTTGAAAACGCACATAATCTAATCTGGTGAACTGATTTTGATCTGAAGACAGTTTTGTTATCGTAAAGAGCGCCAACAAAACTGTTCTCTTTTATTTGATATAACTAGTTGTTGATTCACACGTACTCTGTTATTTATTAGATGTTTGCGTGAATCAATTTCTATAGAAGCTTCTGCTAATAGTATTAATGGAAGTTATTCATTTTGGATACAAGAACACCGTTTGTCATATTTGTCCATTTTGTGGTACGATAAGACAGTTAATCTTTTGCCTATGTTTAGAAAATTCTGTTATTCGGGGTGACCATTACAAAAATGAGCAATCCATTCTTTATATCCAATACTTCAACTAAATTTAAAATAAGTTTTTCTATTGCTGGCATAATAATATTGTGGGGCTCAATTTTTGCACTAAAAAAGTACACGCCTGATCTGAACCTTATTAAAGAACCGAGAATTCTTTACTATGCAATCCTTGTCACTCTTATATCGGCTATGGGTTCTTTATTAGGAGTAATAATGATTTTGAGTCATTTAAATTACAAAAATAAAATCAATCAATTTATATTGTTCTTGTTAATGGGCATCTTAATAGGCGTTAGTGTGTATAATAGCCTTACAAGAATTGTACTTATAACATTGATTGTAGATGCAATTATATTTTTTATAGTAGTTATATTGTTTAAAGTATACTCGACAATTACCACTATGATTGTTACCTCTTTCATATATTTGTTACTTGTTATGAGTAGTAGTGCATTGCTGTTTTTATTTGTCCCCAATTTCACAATTAATCTTAATAGTATACTCTATACTCTGATTACATTATTTCTAATTTTATATCGCATAGTAGGAGTATGGGTTAATCAGTTTTTTATTTCTGTTGTTATGAGTCAGAAAAAAATTAAACACGAATACACTTATGAGGTTTTAGTATCACATATCAACTTAATCTATATAGTGATTTTCATATTAATAAATTCTACTGGATTAATTTATATGCAGGGAGATTACAATTTTTACAATGTACTTAATAATTGCTTTATTACTGCTATTGCGATCAATCAGGTTAAATGGCGAAGTTTTAAATTTTGATTTCATTAGCTGTGTACACAGCATATTACGTTAACTGAAAGAACGCCTTAAAGCTTTGTAAGAAATTCATTCGCAACGTCCTGTTTATTGAAAAAAATATGTAATAATTGGAATGTGTTTCTTCTCAATATTTGAGGCAGATAATATATGAGGTGTTAATGTGAGCGAAGATATTAGTATGAATAAAGAGATGGAAAAGAAACTAGACAATTTAACGCAACTTTTTTTGGAACAGTATAGAGACCAACAAGAATATCTTAATAAATATTATCCTACTGATATTCCTAATGATCTATGTAATCATGCATTTATACAAGGAATTAAGTTTGAGAATAGTTTCTCGCCTAAAGTTTATGACTTTGTTCAGATAATGAAATGTGATGATGAAGAGCTATTCATATGGACTCATTCAAAAGATACAGACACCGCGTTAGTCTCAATGGTATCGAGTAATGTGAAGAATAAAAACTTCTGGAAGAATATTGGAGTTGTTATTCAGCTTGCTTATTCTTACTCAAGAGACTTTGAGCACACAATGGATTTAAAATATAGATGGTGCTATTATTTTAATCCTAATAAATCATTATATGAACATGAATTATTTCGGGACTCTGATAAATTTGGGCTATTAAATGGTACTATCTTGAAGCTTACTGAACTATGTGATTTATCCCCAGTTATGGAGTTGTTATTAAGAGATGATAAGGCATTTACTGCTATGAGTATTTTTTATTCTTCAATGAAAATTCATTATTGTTGTTTGATATGTGAGTTGGAAAAATATCCGTTTAGGAAGCATGCAAGTCATGAACCTGATATATGGGAACAAGCGAATGTAATTTCTGTTTACGAAACTGCAATCGTCCAAGCGTGTAGATGTGTCGAGGCCTTAATTGGAAAACCACCAAATAAGGAAAAGAAAGGTCGATTTTCAGAACATAAACAAATGTGGGTTGATCAGTTTGGTATAAATCCAGAGGATTTATACCAAAAATCTGGTACAACATACATTGATTTTTACTATTATTTATTTGAGCTTAGAAACACTGCAGCACATAGTTATGGAACAATACCCTTTGGTCTTGAAAGGAAGCAAGCTGTAGATGCACAGTGCTTTGCTTCATTATTACTTGATGGGTATGTCATGAAACATGTCATTCAAGAGAAAGAAGCGATTAAAAAATTAAGCATTAATCAAAGTATAATAGAGAAAGTCAATGAGACAATGAATACATCTAAAACGTCTGAATAAATTCCGAAGCATTAAAATTATGGGTCGACGTCCTGTTTTAACTCTAGGGAGAAGGTGTTCCAGAATCTAGGCCCTGGTTCGCAAGATGCAAATAACATAGAAGTGGAATCATCTCACAACCCTGTGAGGCAAGTCCGTCGGACCCGGCGCGTACGTGCCTTAATCCTTTCAAGTTCGTAGATAAGAACGTTATCTGAAACAAAATAGAGAAATGAACAGCTTACTATTAATTTAAGAAGGCAAAAAGATGGT
This sequence comes from Paenibacillus polymyxa, assembly GCF_018614975.1. Lineage (GTDB taxonomy): Bacteria > Bacillota > Bacilli > Paenibacillales > Paenibacillaceae > Paenibacillus > Paenibacillus polymyxa_E. The sequence goes on from NZ_JAGGNR010000011.1 coordinate 21,169, forward strand.
TGCAGAGTAATTAAAAAATAGAATTAGAATTCCACACTAAATAGTGGTAGAAATTGCTGTAATGTTATCACATAATCTATTGAGCTTAGATGAGCGGTTAAAACGGATGAGCACAATCAAATTTACACCTGATCAACTACATCATGCATCGAATCGGCTGGATCAGGCAAGACAACGGTTGGAGCATATTTGCATTGAACTGACGCGACAGATCATATTCATTCAGATGATGTGGATGACGCAGGAGCGAGTTTACTGTGAGTTTGAGCAGTCGCGCCCTGTACTGGATAAAGGATTGGAGGGCATGGTGGGCGCCTCCAAGGAACTCAAGGATATCGCAACCCGTTTCGAGCAAGCCGGTGCTCGTTAGGTTAGTTTAAGTAGTGCAGTGCAACGATGGTCGCTGGCGTGATGGCTGTAACTGTAAAGTCGACAGGGGAGGTCGATGCAGAATCAGGTGGTAAGGGGTATTGAATGTCGTATAAATCTGTACTCGGTGGCTGGTTGCCTGTGAATGAGAAAGTTTTAACAATGGATCAGGTTGCCCTTTAGGCTTAGAAGCGAGATAAAGGCAATCTGGATATAAATGGCATGCAAGTAGTGAATGCAGAACTGCCGGGGGAAAATAACTTTGAGTTCCAGATCCATTCACAAGCGAGCCTGAGTCTAATTCGTATGCTCAAACAATGCTTGCTTCTCTCAAGCTAAGTCAGGTTCATGGATCTTCAGGGGATATGCGGGAATATGCCGGGTGGCGAGAATAAAAAATAATATTGATATTGCAAATGACGGATTATCTAATTTAATTTGATAATCCGTCATGAAAAAAATATCATATTATTTAATTTCGCGTTCAAAAATAGCTTCAACCTCAGAGAAAGTTAACCCACCTGAACGACTGTAGTTATACTCATCATCTACATCTTTAAAATAAGAATCAATTACACTTTCTAAATCATTGTTGCTAAGATCAAATGAAGCCGGAAGGGTAATAAGATCAGTTATACTGCTGTCTAATAAGGATAGTTTTTCTTGTATCTCTTTTTCAATGTCATCAGTTATTTTTTTTTCTAGAGTCGCCACTATAGCATCTTTATCAAGATCTACTTCTTCATGATCTCTAAAATAGTAGACTTTAGTATTCTCCTCAAGTAACTTTTCAATTTCTCTATTATCGCAGTAGCTTGATACATCTATATCCTCTACATATGATAGTATTGCATCAATCAGTGTTTCTTCAAATAAAGAATCCGACCATGATAAGTCTAAATCGTTTTTTGAATAAAAATTATTTAGTAGGTTTATTGTAAAAATCGACTCATCTAAATCTAAATGGTGTAATAAATTTCGAATATCATTTTCTTCTTCGATGAATTCATTGACACAGTAGTATGAATATAATTCTTCATCAAGCAAATACTCTAATACCTCTGGATGAGATAACCATTCTTTTTCTGAATAATTAAAACAGTAGGAATTACTTAAATAATTAAAAATGATTTGCTTGTAGTTATTATTTTTTATTTTAAATCGGCAAATAAAGGATGTTAGAAAATAGTTTTTCTCTTTTTCAGTAACAAAATCAATCTCCGTTATTTTTTCATTAATGATAAGTTGGGAATATACACCAGGTAAATCTTCCTTTGAATAACATCGTTCAAACTGTTTAAAATTACAAATTGAATTGCGTACTTCATTTAATTCCAATCTATTATTTACGAAAACTTGTTTTAAATAATCATTAACAGAAGGGTTTATTACTCCAATATATCTTTTCCCTTTATAATCAATAACATTTATAATAGACTGGTTTAAACGTGATAAAACAAGATCAAAGTTATCTCTAGTATAATCCATATTTTTCATTCTTAACAAACGATTCTCAAAGCACTTCTTCAATACGTCATATTCGATAGTGGTATCGGTTAAAGAATATAGTACAATTAAGAAAGCTCTATCGACTTCTTGGAGTCGTCGGTCAAATTCATTTTTCCATATATCATTTGGATTTTGTAAATTAGTATAAATAAATTCAAAATATTTCAGAGGATTTAATTTCAAATAATTATCAGGATAAGTTACATACTCGATAATACGAGGTGTGTAATTGTTGTGATTAACAATCTTTAGATAATTTTTATTAGCTTTAATGTCATTATAGTAATCAACGGGAATACTTTTGTGGGTTAAATGGTTGTAAAATATTTTTGCTTTCTCTAAAGGACTTATTTCATCCATATTTATAGTGAAATTCCTTATTTTTCTTTGTTGAAAGAAATTGTTGAAATCAATAGATCGTTCTTTTGCTTCATTGAATATAGTAATCCTTGAATTTAAAATAAGCTTTTTATTATTTGATAGTTTTACAAATTTTATTAAGGAAAGTAATTCGTTTTCTTGAGTTTGCTTCATATTGAAATAATGTTGGCCGAGGCAATCATCTAATAATACAATTTCTTTGGAAGTTTTTTCACTCGATAGTGATTTTTTTATATCATTAATGTCTCCATTGGTTGTATATCTTACCCTATAACCTTGGGTAGCATAGTACAAAACAATCATTTTCGATGTAATTGTTTTACCAACCCCCGGTCCTCCTGTTATCATAAGTAATCCACTTTTATCCAAATGTTCTATGCAGTGTTCATAAGCTTTAGTTTGAACAAAAAAATTACATTCTTCTTCTATATCACTAAGGAGTGTTTCACAATCAATAAATATATTTTGGTTATAAATCTCGTCTAAAATTTTCGATGCGTACAACCATAACTTGTAATGCTTTCTTACAATATCGGAATTCTCTGGTTTTTGTAGAAATTCGTCAATTTCTTTTAATGTAATGATATTTTGATCCGTTAGCATAAAATCAGAAAACATACTATATATTTCTCTGGTATTTCCTTCAGTAAGTTGCATTCCACAACAGATATAGTACTGAGAAGGTTTCCATTTATGGACATTGTCAATTTCCTTTTTTAAGGAAGTACGAAGGTTAGGAAACTTGCTTCCAATGTAATGTTTAACCTGTATAATAATGTTATGGTTATAAATATTATCTGTTAGATCAATGCCGCCATCTCTACCTTTGGAAAATAATCGCAAGCGTGTTGAGAGTTTTTTCTCCATTACATCTTTACACAGTTCTTCGAATTCAACATCGTTTAGATTTGCATAATTAAACACAACATCACCCTTTTTTTATTATGTACATTTAACTCTAATTTCTTAAAAATTCCTTACTGTCTAATTATAGCCTAAAGCTTGAATAAAGAGCATATTTTAGTGTGTTTTCAGTGCAAACTATTTCTGTTTTATTAGCTAATTGTAAATTTCACTACAGAGCTTCTACAGATATATGGTAATTATAACTATTAATTCACCTCATACAATCGATTTAGCGCATTTTCCGCTAAATTCTCATCCCGCCTCATCTCTTGATGTACAATCTTTCTGAGGTGACTATAGCATGAAGGATAATATGTCAAACCTGATCGAAGATTTGTTTCACGGAAACTTGCGTTTGGACGAGTCGATTCAACCTAAACAAGCCGAGTATCGCGAAATTAACAGTCAAATATCGGACATCATGCAAAATTACAAAGCAATGCTTCCAGACGCAGAATACGATGCTTTGGAGCAACTGACCGATTTGATCGGACGGTCCACATCCATGTACGTGGAAGCGGCGTTTGAGCAGGGTTTTCGCACAGGTGGCAGACTCATTATTGAGATTTTACGCAAAGGTTGAGCATGAGCGTCTATCCATCTAGAACCCATATCAGCAGACTGTTCAGCTCAGCCGAATTTAACAGAACACAACGTAATTCGACCCAAATCACCTCCGTCGAATCTCAAAAATCCCCTTCTCCAAAACCGCCATTAAGGACGGTGGTGGGGAAGGGGATTTCTTAAACTATTATATTACCGCGCCCCAATATTCGTACCCGATGGCGTACCTGAGCCAATCAGATCACTACCACCCGCAAGCTTCAGGAAATTACCCAAAACAGGCGTTCCGTCCGCGCTACGCGTTACCGAAGGCACGAGGGAGACAAAGTCGGCTGCGCTGGCGAGCAGGCCTTTGGCGTTCTCGCTTTTTTTGTTTTTCCACCAGACGTTAGTGCTGCTGACGTCAGTCCCGCTTGTTTTGTCACTGGCGCCGCCTTGGAAGGAAAGGTTGTTGGTGAAGATGTGGGTGCCTACATCAAAGGCAAAGTTGCTTTGCCCGTTGTTCCAGGAGGTATTATTTTTCATCTGGATCGAACCTGGATTGCTGTTGTAGGTGAAGCCATGCTTTTTATTATTAAAAGCAATATTGTTCTCAACGATATGATTCACTGCAATCTTCTCACCGCCAAGCTTAAAGCCGTTGCCATCGCTGTTGGAGGTGGAGGTACCGTCTGACGTTGCACCGTTGGCGTAGGCGATGCTGTTACGGATCGTGACCGCGCCGATGGCGCCTGTATCCGTTTTGCTATAGAGATCCCAGCCATCGTCCACGTTATAGGCCGCAATACAACCATCGAAGACGTTGCCCGGGCCTACGGTCAGTTTGGCCGCAAAACCATCTGCATCCTCGCCGTCATCCGGGTCATAGTTGTTGTGGGAGTAGGAACGAATGACTTCGTTATAAGCAGGCCATTCAGTCTTGGCGGCGGTGGAAGCATAACGTCCCATTTGAATCCCCGTATCCCGATTGTGATGAGCCTCGATCTGCTCCAGGCGGTTGTAGCTGCCACCGATAAAGATTCCGTTGTCACCCGCACCTTTCACCTCAAGACCTTTGACGAACCAGTAGTCTCCGAACATTTGCAGTCCACGATTGGTGGAAGCGAAGGCTTGAGCGGAGAAATCAAGGACCGGTTTTTCCGATCCATAAGCCACCAGATTTTTACGTTGTGAGGAGGTGCCGCTGTTACCACGTTCAATGGTAATGGTCTGCGAGAAGCTGTAGGTTCCGCCGCGTAGATAGATCGTTTTGCCCGGTGCGATCTGGGTTAATGCGTTAGCGAGTGACGTAGGGCTGTTGATGGTGCCCGGATTGCTGGCTGAGCCGTTAGGCGCGACATAGAGATCACCCACAGCAAGTGTCACACTTGAGGTGGCAGCTGCTTCTGATGGGTTATTTTGCAAGCTACTCTCGATCAGTTCTGCCGCACCAACCGACCCACCACCAATCAATAAAAGAGGAAACGCAGCACTCAGACAGATCAGGGCCATTTTTGATTTGAGGGAACGTTCCTTCAGGGAATGTACAGATCGTGCAGACACATGAGTAGATGTGGATGGGAATAATTTCATTAATAGACCTCCTTGGTTAATGGAAAATAGAATGCGTGAGCTGTTGCGGTATGCCGTACAGATGCATCAATGAAGGAGCTCATTGCGATGGGATGATTACTCTCTGTACAGCATAGTTTTATGGTAAATGTTGTAAACGTTATCTTCAATAATCATTTGATCAGATGGGTCTAGACACAGGCAGTTAGGCGTAGTCGCTCCCAGTGCCTGGAGTTTCACAGGTTACGTGTAATCCTGACATTGGCTGGTAGCCCTGATTTAACGATGAATCATCTGAAATGAACCTAGAGATGCACGCTTTTACAACCCTAAAGGCACGAGACTCACCCTCAATCCACCCAAATGAACTTCGCATTTTCCAAAAAAAGAGCAGCACGCATTCAATAGGGGGAGCGTAATCATAATCTGTGCCCTCTATCGAAATGATGGGGCAATCAACGCATAACAAAAAGCCCCATAGCGGCTGCCAGAGGCAACGAGACTATTGGGGCGATGTTGAAGTGGCATTATCTGATCATTGTAGGCACTGTCCTGCATGGCAAGGCTCATCGAATCAAGCGATGTGCTCTATTAAACCAGCGCTGGGACTTATCGATCCGAACAATCTCATGCATAGGCCAGAGTTCTACAACGCTGTCCACCTTAATATCCGTCCGTCTCACGACTGCGCTTCTTCGCTTGCTCGACACTTGGTTCATGTTTCGGTTGGACTGTCGCACTATCATCTGTTGGCACAGAAGCCAATCCTTCCGCCACACGCCGACCGTAGTCTGCATCCGCCTGGGTAAAATAAGAGATCATGCGCTCCCGGATATCCGGTTTGCATTGTGCCAATGCGCCGACCATGTTGCTGATCAGCTCATCCCGCTCCCAATCTTCGAATGCCCGGTAGGTATCCCCGGCTTGTCCAAAATCATTCGTACGTTCGATCTTCTCACGCAGTAGCCTGCCTTCCACCAACGGTTCATGTTCCGGGCCGCGAGGTGTAGCTTCTTTTAATCCACCAAGGGAGGAAGGCTCGTAGTTCACATGTGGATTCTGCCCAGGTGCACGATCCACCTGATATTGCATCTGCCCGCCGCTCTGATTGGTCGCAACACGGTTCTTCGGCGCATTCACAGGTAGTTGCAGGTAGTTCGCACCGACCCGGTGACGCTGGGTATCCGAATAGGAGAAGGTGCGTCCTTGCAGCAGCTTGTCATCTGAGAAATCGAGCCCGTCCACCAATACACCGGTGCCAAATGCCGCTTGCTCCACTTCATTGAAATAATCCTCGGGATTGCGATTCAGCGTCATTTTGCCCACAGGTAGAAAAGGAAACTGCTCCTGCGGCCACAACTTGGTCGGGTCCAGCGGGTCGAAATCCAACTCCGGATGCTCGCCGTCTTCCATCACTTGAACGCACAGCTCCCATTCGGGATAGTTGCCTTGTTCAATCGCATGATATAGATCCAGCGTGGCATGGTTGAAATTCTGCCCTTGAATCTCGCTGGCATCTTTTTGCAGCAGGTTGCGTATCCCTTGATTGAGCGGTTCCCAGTGGTATTTGATGAGTACGCCTGTGCCTTCCTGATTGACCCACTTGTATGTATTAACACCCGACCCTTGCATCTGCCGATAATTCGCTGGAATGCCCCATGGAGAGAAGAGGAATGTCACCATATGGGTAGCTTCAGGGCTTAGTGATACAAAGTCGAAAAAACGCTCCATATCCTGTGCATTGGTCAACGGGTCTGGCTTGAAGGCGTGTACCATATCCGGGAATTTAAGCGGGTCACGAATGAAAAAGATTTTCAGGTTGTTACCGACGAGATCCCAGTTGCCATCTTCGGTATAAAATTTCACGGCAAAGCCACGCGGGTCCCGCAGCGTCTCGGGAGAATGTCCACCGTGAATAACCGTTGAGAATCGAACGAATACGGGGGTTTCTTTTCCTTTTTCCTGAAACAGACGTGCCCGTGTATATTTGGATACCGGTTCATTCCCGGCCGTTCCATACGCTTCGAATATGCCATGAGCGCCAGCGCCGCGGGCATGCACTACCCGTTCCGGAATGCGTTCGCGGTCGAAGTGAGTAATCTTTTCGAGAAAGTGATAGTTCTCCAGCGTCGTTGGTCCCCGGCTGCCAACGGTTCGAACATTCTGATTGTCCGTGATAGGGTGACCCTGTCGGTCCGTTAATGTCTCGGGAGTCGTGTCTGAGGAATGCTCAGATTGTGAAGAATGGTTATTCATGGAGAGAGCACCGCCTTTCCTTAAAGTGGATTCCTGTATATATTTTCCCTGTGCATCTGTTCTATACATTGAACCCCGCAATTAACCTCGCAAAAAAAGCTTGTCACGAGCCTAACTGCGTGCGATAATTAAATTTTGCCCTGCGGCCTTTTTTGAACGGAAAATAAAAGAGGACCGCGTCTAAGAATGGAGGCTGACCTAGGATTGTCTACACAACGTTATCCTTTTGCATATGATCCGGCAGAACCCTTTGTATCCCGTCTGGGAGAATGGGTTGCCGATGTTTTTTACGATATTTTGCCAGAGTCCGGCTTCGAGGTACGGGATGAACAGATTTTTATGGCGTACCAGCTCGAACGGGCCTATGGAGATAAAAAGACGATTATGGCTGAGGCCGGAGTAGGGACAGGCAAGACGTTAGTCTATCTGCTCTACGCGGTCTGTTATGCACGTTATACAGGCAAACCGGCGGTGATCGCCTGTGCCGATGAGTCCTTGATTGAACAACTCGTGAAGCCCGGCGGAGATATTGCGAAGCTGGCTGCACATCTGGACTTGGAAGTGGACGCACGTCTGGGCAAATCCCCGGACCAATACGTCTGTCTGAACAAATTAAGTGCGATGCGATTTGCGGATGAGGATGCGCCTGTTATTGAAGAAGTACATGAGAGTCTGCCGGATTTTGTGAACACGCCGGGTACACTTCAGGCCTTCCATCCGTATGGTGACCGCAAACAGTATCCGCATCTGAATGATCGTCAGTGGAACAAAATCAACTGGGACCCGTTCCAGGATTGTTTTGTTTGTCCAAAAAGACAACGCTGCGGCCTGACGCTGTCGCGTGACCACTACCGTCGTTCCAAGGACATCATCATCTGTTCCCATGATTATTACATGGAGCATGTCTGGAGCTATGATGCGCGCAAACGCGAGGGCCAACTGCCCCTGCTGCCCGATCACAGCTCGGTTGTATTTGATGAAGGACATTTGCTGGAAGAAGCAGCCCTGAACGCACTGAGCTACAAACTGAAACACCGTATCTTCGAGGAACTCGTGACTCGCCTGCTTGAAGGAGAGATTCGTGAATCGCTCGCGGAGCGTGTGGATGAAGCCATTGAGAGCAGTGAGCGACTGTTTGCGTTGCTGGATACGTATACGGTGGCAATTCCCGGATCGGTACGCAAAGAAGTTCGGGTAGAAGCACCGTTGCTGCATGAGATTGAACGGTTGACCAACGTGCTGGATGCGATTGGCGAAGAACTGGTATTTGAGAGTGGATTGTTCTCGCTGGATGGTTATCAGATGCGTGTCGTGGAAGAACATCTGGACATGATTCAGTCTGCACTTGCGTTGTTCCGTAAGGAAGATGGTTACATCTGCTGGGCGGAAGAGAGCGAGGATGAGACGACCTTATCGATCATGCCGCGTACCGTGAAGGAAATGCTGAACGAGCGTGTGTTCAACACAGGCATTCCCATCGTGTTCTCCTCCGCAACGTTATCTGTGGACAGTTCATTCCGTTATGTAGCGGACAGCCTGGGTATTGAGGATTTTGTATCGTTCTCGGTGGCTTCCCCGTATGATTATGCGGATAAAATGAAGATGAAGATTACAGATGAAGCTACACCGGGTCACCCGGAGAACGAACATCGGTTGCGTGACGCGGTGTCGATGCTTCAGGAGAGTGGAGGACGTGCGCTGATCCTGTTCCGTACGATGGAGGAACTGCGTGCGTTCAAACAGGATATTGTTCATGTGCCTGAAGCAGAAGGGTTGCGCTTTATGTATGAGGGCGACCGGGAGATCAGTGACCTGATTGCAGCGTTCCAGCAGGATGAGGAGAGTGTGCTGTGCTCCGTTAATCTGTGGGAAGGACTCGACGTTCCAGGACCATCGTTGTCCAACGTCATGATCTGGTCGCTTCCGTATCCGCCGCAGGACCCTGTGTTCAATGCAAAACGCAGTGCATCGGCAGCACCATACGAAGAGATCGATCTTCCGTATATGCTCCTGCGTGTGAAGCAAGGTCTCGGACGTCTGATTCGGACAAGCACGGATTCGGGTTCTGCGGTCATTCTCGATGAATCACTGCATACCAAAAAGGAAGCCAAAGACCGCATTGCGGCTCTGCTTCCTGAAGGTGTGGAATGGACAACCCTGACACACTGACCAGCTTACGTTACATGTTTTTGCTTTATTTGATGATAAGGTTTCTTATGATGATACGGCTTCTTACCATATAAGTTCTAGTTCTTGTTCTCTGCGGATTCACCATCCGTATGTGAGCAAGAGCTTATTTTTTTATTCTGATGGTTCCTCTGGATTTCTCTTCCCTTTTTTTCGAGGGATTTCTCCTCACTTCCAATCGCTCCAAAATTCTAACGAACCTCAGTAACGTTTAACCCGCCAAAAATGGCTTTTCAGCCTAGAAATCGAGCGAATTTGGAGAAATAACGTCGCTGTGATTCATTAGCCGTCAAACCTGCGCAAATAGGACCGAATAGCATGTGTAAGGTTCATTAGAACCAATAATGCTAAATGAACGCTAATAAGGAGCTTCCTCTTGTCATGCTCATGACTTATGGGACGGGGGATAGCCTCTTTTTGATGTGCCCAGATTTTAGCTGTGTTAAAAAATATCCATGCTCAAATACCGTTCCCCGGTATCCGGCGCAATGCAGAGCACCCGGTGTCCCGGCCCCAGTTCCTTCGCGATGCGAAGGGCGGCCCACACCGAAGCCCCAGAGGAAGGGCCGAGCAGCAGCCCTTCCCGGGCAGCAAGCTGCCGCATCGTATCCAGTGCGTCCTCATCGGACACCTGGATGATGGCATCCCATACGTCGGTATTCAGAATGTCCGGAATGAACCCCGGACTTGTACCGACGAGCTTGTGCGGTCCGGGCTCGCCGCCGGACAGCACCGGAGAACCTTTGGGCTCCACCGCATAGATGCGAATACCGGGTAGCTGCTTGCGCAGCTCTTCCCCGGTGCCGGTAATGGTTCCGCCGGTTCCCGCCGTAGCGATGAAGGCGTCCAGCCTGCCATCCATCTGCTGCATAATCTCGGGAGCCGTCGTGATCCGGTGAATATCCGGGTTCGCCTGATTCTCGAATTGCTGGGGAATGAAGCTGCCTGGAATGTCGGCCTGAAGCCCTTTCGCTTTGCGAATCGCACCAGGCATCCGCTCCGCAGCAGGGGTAAGCACGACATCTGCGCCGTAGGCTTTCAGAATGTTGATGCGCTCCTTAGACATATTGTCCGGCATGATCAGAATGGCTTTATATCCTTTGGCAGCGGCATTCATCGCCAGACCGATGCCCGTATTGCCGCTGGTGGGTTCGATAATCGTTGCTCCGGGGAGCAGGTGTCCTGCACGTTCAGCCTGAACGATCAGGTTGTAGGCCGCACGGTCCTTGACGCTACCGCTTGGGTTGAAATATTCCAGCTTGACGTACACGTCAGCGGAGTCGCTGCCCGTGAGTCGGTTCAGTTTAACGGCGGGGGTCTGGCCGATCAGCTGGGTGACATCTGAGGCAACGAGCGGATGGCGATGTGTATGATTTTTTGAAGGTGAATGAGCATGTGAACTTGTATCCATGATGTACAGCTCCTTGATTGATAAGACGTGGAGAGCATATCCCTTTCCCAGATTGGAATGGTTGGATATGTCTACTCCATCTTAAAGAACGCAGCCTGCTATGGTCAACCTGTATGGTCTGAAAAATCGTCCGGAGTTGTGACTTCTTCCAGTAAACGCAGAAGGTAAGCGCGCTGATAGAGGTTCCTGAAGAGATAAAACACATCAAAGAAACAACAAAGGAACATTTAAAGAACCACCGAATGAATCACTCTTAGAAATGTTTGAAGAGATTTACTCAGTGTTCACAGCAAGGAGCAAGTAGGCTTAGCCGCACAGTTGATCAGCATGATAACCAAACTCATTATACTGCGCGTCAGGAGATACCTGCATTGAGCGCGTCTGCCTACACTCAACTGTCGAGTTCATCAAGTTTGTGTCAGATCCATCTGTAGATGCCGACTAAGCTCTTTTTTCACTTCATTCCGCGCAAATGTCCACAGCATATAGAAACGCTGCATATATCCTCTGCACAAATACTGTGTTTCGATACCATCCGTTTCCCGCTTCTCCTCCAGAACCTTGACACCACGGCTTCTCATCTGTTTGCGAAGTGCAAGCATTTCCTTGAGTACATTATTCTGAATACGGGTCAGGGACAGGATGTAGACTTCGGGCATTTTGAGCTGCAACGTATCCAACGTGCGAATATCCCGTTCAAGCACATCCAGCAGGAGGGTGCGTACAACCATGCTTTTAATCAGACGATGGTCTTCATCCGCAGGGGATGGGGCGGAAGGGGAGGATGACATATGTTCACTTCCTTAACCTTTAATTGGAATTATATATTTACAGAACATGTGTTCCTATATTATAATCAATATATGTAATCGAGATACACAATACAACCGAGAAATATTGGAAGAAACCTCTAACGTGTTTTCCTAAAGATACAGATCGTGAATGAGGCTAAGGATTTAAGGACAAGCCTGCTCCAAAATAAGGTATAATTTATGGGTATTGCAGGAAACCTAAGGCCATAAACCAAATAAGCCCAGTCTGCTACAGAAGTCATTACAAGCAATGAATTAAAGCAATGAATTGCAATAATGATTCAAGGATGTCTCGCCTTAACACGATAACGCCAGGTCAACGAGAAGAAGCAGTTGGCAAAATGAGCAACAAAAAAGCCCCTGCCTTGGGCGGCGGGGCCTATGGAATACTGCCGATTCAGCGGCAGGCTTGATGATGTGTTCAGAAATCAAGCAAGATATTGAGGCTTTTCGTAGAACGCCTCTTTTTCAAGGATGACCTTATAAGGTCTTTCCTTGCCCTTCAGGGAGGGCCCAATGGTAGTTAGCGGTACGGCCGGCTTGTGGAAACGATCTTCTTCCTTGGGTTCCGGAACCGGTCGTGATGATTCGGGCGCAGAACTGAGGCGTACCTTTTTTTCGCTGCCCCAGCGCTTGCTTATTTTTTTCGTTTCCGGTTTCATTCCGGTTCGCCTCCTAACAAATCGTTGATGGCGTTGAACAGTTGACGATTCTGTAGGTCAATCTGCTGAAATACCGCCTCATCCGCTTCAATATGTCCAATAATGTGAACGGTAATTACATACCTCTTGGCTACAGGATAGCATAGCAGATACTCTTTCTCAAGGTAATCATCATACAGGTTGATCTTGATCTTGTTTTCCCGGTAAGAATCAATTACCAGGATCCGCTTGGGATCATCCGGTTGTTTGTCGTCGTTAGCGGACAAGTCATACTTTCTTCCCGGTTCTCCAACATTACCACATAATTGCTCAATATAACCACTGTCATCTGTACGGTATATGGCTGTGCCACGTACAGTGAATGGAGGATGAGAGACAAAGGCGGTACGCAGGGCATCGCTCATTCGCTCCAGCATCTTGGCATCTGCTTTGCGGATACGCAGCAATTCCCTAAAGAACCGCAGTAACTTAAGCAGTTGTAACCTTGCTTCTCCCTCAGTGCGTTTATGCTTCTCAATGATGTTTTCTAATTCTGGATCACTCCAGGGTCCTTGCTCCTCAATACTGTCTGCGATTTTGGAACATGCCACGGACACGGCTGGTGCCCACTTTCCGTCAGAACGAATTTCATATACGAGTGGATTTAATCCCAGCAGATCTGTGGGCATACGCAATCCTTCGACCTTGGTCGTGTCCTTGATGTCCGTAATATCCTCAGGAAGAATGAAAAAAATACGTTTTCGCCCCAGACGGCCCATAAACAGACCCATCTCCAGCATTGTATTATCCCGGACCGACGCGTAGTACTTTCCGCGAATTTTGGATATATCATCCGGATGAAAAATAAAAATGGCGAAGTCAGTCGTACGGACCTCTACTTCCAGATCGTCCATGGTATAGCTGCTTGGATTAAAAACCCCGGAGTACCAAGGGGTAACTTCAGCTGAAAAACGTAAGTTTTCGTGTACTGCGGCTGCAATCGGCTTCGCTTCCAGCGAGCAGCCAATAAAGACTCTTGGCTTTAACGTTTTCATCAGTCCGCCTCGCTTAAACCATAGTGGGATTCAATTGTTATATTATACCATAAAAAGCAGAGTGAGTCTGGAAACGTCTGAACTGGACAAAGAATAAGCCGATTACGTTTGCTATAGTGTATGTGCGAAAGGAAAATGATTCCTTTAAAAAGCATAAGAAAATAAAAAAAGGCCTCAATTTGTCACAGTTGGGTGACTGACAGTTATTTTTGGAAGCTTTAGTCATAGAATAAAGGAGCAGGTTGCACCATTAGGAAGCATTGCTTACCCTGGTGTTGCCGTATGACTGCTGGAGTAGTCCAAAGGCTGCTTTATGCCTGTTTTTGAAAGGTCTGCTGTTTAGACCCGGTCACGTTGGTGTTATATAATAGAAAAAGCAAGTTAGCTCTGGTGTTTAAACTGAATGAGCTTGCAACTGCTGTATGTTGGACTTATAAATTACACAAGAACGAAGAGTACAGAAACCCGGCGTTCGTCTATAAGCTATCCGAAAAGAAAGCTGCTTCGGAAGCATAAGCTATCACAGGATTTTTCCCAAAAGGGAAAATGAAATTCAAAAAATCCGGGGATAACAGCGTTCGAAAGAGGGAACTGTAATCGAAGTGGTAAGTGTAAAATTAAATGTTCAAGCTTCTGCAATGTAGTTATTTTTCAGTTTAACTAAGCACAGCTAACACAACAGAACAGAAAGGATCAGGATACCATGAGTCCCCGAAGGACAATCTCCCCAAGGACAATCTGGAAACGTTACGATCTCTCATACACATAGCGCCCCTTGTAGAGTACACCAACCGATTTCAAAAAAACGGCTGACTCTGCGAAAGAGGGGATTGGAATGAATATTCGAAGGACGTACACGATGATTTTTTCCAGGCTTGCCTTTTGCAGGGCACGGTCGGTCTAAAAAACCAACCTACAAACTGCGAGGGAACCTGAATGAAGAGAACATCGTTAACCTTACAACACGTTAAAACAGAGGCGATCAAATTCGCTATTATGCTACTTGGTACATTTATTTTGGCATTTGCCTATTATCACATTAACTTTCAGAATCATTTATCGGAGGGCGGATTTGTCGGTCTGGCCTTACTGGGGAAATACGCAACCGGCTTATCACCTGCCATCGGTATGTTGTTACTGGACATTCCGGTCATGATCCTGGCCTGGTTCCTCAAAGGCTGGAAATTCATGATTCAGGCATTGCTTGGCGTCGGTGCATTTTCCCTATTCTATGACGGCTTCGAACGATATTCCACACTGGTGATTTCGTTTAACGGTAATCTGTGGATTCCTGCACTTTTATCCGGTGTATTGACCGGGGTAGGGGCTGGAATCGTGCTTCGATTCGGCGGAGCGACAGGCGGAGATGATATACTCGCCGTGCTGGTTAGCCGCTGGAAGGGATGGAAGCTGGGAACAGTTTTCTTTGTCAGTGATGCTTTTGTATTGGGATTGTCACTTTTCTTTCTTCCGGTAAAAGAAACTTTATATACGATTCTGGCCGTCTGGATTGCCAGCAAGGTCATTACGTACGTTGTTAGTGTTCCGGCGCGGGGAACCTTTGTTACGACTTCCGCTGTGAAAATGCCGATACCATCCGTTGCAGCCAAGGCAGTTAACGCTGCTGCTGTTTCACAACGGACTACGGTGGCTAGAGGGGTATCCCATTAACCATACGTTTCAGAACAACCATAACCTGTATGCATCATATTCAGGCCTTGATTAGTTAAAGTTCATATAAAATCCCCTTTGTCTGCTCTTCAGTAGCAAAAGGGGATTTTATTGTTTTCGCTTATGGAATGATTTATATTCGCTGAACTGTGGATGACAGCCCACTGTGAATACAACCATTTTCCGAGGTCATCCGATTTATTCAGGGCTTGATCGAAGAAGCAATCTGACCATCCTGATTATGAATAATGGCCCGAATGTTTTGTTTGCTACTGAGTTCTTTGGCCTTATCCACAGCTTCTGCCTTAGTATCAAATGTGGACAGATAGGTAGACTTTCCTTCTTCCTTGATCGCCCAGCCTGAGTCGGTAGGCACGACATGGATGTTATCATGACTTTTGGACGAAGAAACGGGCTCAGAATGACGACGATCCGTGGAAGACGACTTATTGGGGTTGGAATGTTCGGAAGAAGATGTGGAGTCCGATTTCGAACTTTCCGGCACGGGATGGTTTTCATCCCATTCTTCCGCTTTAGCTGTCGCTATAGCAATCGAGCGCCCTTCCTCATACCCGTCATCGAGCAGAGCATTGGCAATCTCAATGGCTTTATGTCTGACACGTGGTTCCAGGTTCTTCATGGATACCGGATAATCCTGTTTGTTCCAAGGCATATGAACCCCTCCTGTACAATAATGGATTAGTTGTATATTACCCTGTGAGGGGAGGGATAAACGATAAACGGGACGGTCAGTGTATGTGATTAAGGATGATCCAGAAGCGTCTCGTTTCTATACTTTTGCAAGCCGGAGGAGTATAATGCTGTCCATGAAAGAAATAAGTTCAATAACAGGAAGATAAAGGAGTACATACATATGTTTAGTCTTAGCCTGGCAATCCCTATGCTGTTTACCATGCTGATTCATGCCGCAGATAGCTTGTCATACGCGCTCCGCCTTGGTGGTTTACGCACCCGCAGAATCGCGCTGGCCATTTCATTGGCAGGTATCTTGCTGCTGGTCTCTCGAACCTCGAATATGGCCCAGGGTCCAATGGTAGGTAATCTGGTGGATACCGCGACACGTGGAGCCAATCCACACTTTGCAGCACAACTGCATTGGTTAATGGGTGCGGCAACAATAGGAACAGCATTAGCCATATTATGTTTCCCAACCATGGTGAAGCTCTCTTCGAGAATGGTCGTACATTTTGAAGCAGCCGGTTCCATCCCTGCAATGGTCCGCGGTATGCTGAAACGAAGCAAGATTAGAAATGCAATGTATTACATCACCCCGCCATCGTGGAAGATGGCCAAACGATTGGTAAGGCATGGGATGCCAAGAAGGTTAATGTTGCTGAATGTAGCTGTAACCGCAATCTACACCACGGGTGTTCTGTCCAGCTTGTACGCAGCTTACCTTTATCCAGCGCAAGCTGTAGCTGCATCCCAATCAACAGGGTTAATTAACGGAATAGCGACTATTTTATTAACCATCCTGATTGATCCACGGATTTCCCTGCTCAGTGACAAATCATTACGTGGCGAGATTCGTTTGGATCGGATGAATCAGATCTACGGCTGTATGCTCGTATCCCGTCTGTTCGGTACAGTTTTAGCACAGTTGTTATTAATTCCATTTGCGTATTGGATCGGTTGGATTGTAAGTATGATGTGATAGAGGCTGGCCTTATCAGGAATGTATTCATACATCCTGAGGGCCAGTTTTTTATGATTCCGGCTCAAAGTGAATCATAAAAAAGACAAAAAAACTTATTTTATATTGAAAATTTACATAATAGGTTATCAAACTGCAAAATATTTAAAACAACAGTGGTATACTTGTTTAATATGGGTTATTATGAAATAGGGATTGGTTTTCACTTTAATTCCCAACAATTGAGAATATTACATGATACATAATGTTACGCTTCAGATAACTTCCATTTTTTACCACAAAAAGGCAACCAGACGTCGTTCTCTTTGCTTCTCCTTTACAAGTCACTTTTTCCGGAAATCAACCCTCTGATCAGATTTCACTAACGCTATAGTGAATATCATTTGCGTATAACACAAAACAATGAACTTCATTAAACCGAACAGTCTGTTTTTTTGGGTCTTCAGGACCTGTATTCTTCTTAACATAACTAAGATCAGAACGGCTATTTATAATGCGTTGTAGACCGAATAGTCAGTCTCCCAGCTCGTAAGTCATCCTTTTCTGGATTTTAATTCAATATTGGAGGGATACCTGCTTATGATCGTCATGATTGATAACTTTGATTCTTTCACGTATAACCTTGTGCAGTACTTCGCTGATTTGGGTGAGAGCGTAAACGTGTATCGTAATGATGCTATTACGGTAAAAGAATTGGAAGAGATATCGCCGAATTATATCGTGATTTCTCCAGGTCCATCTAATCCGTCTAACGCCGGAGTTTCTCTTGAAGTGATTCGATATTTTGCTGGAAAGATTCCAATTCTTGGTGTATGTCTTGGCCATCAGGCTATTGCTCAGGCATTTGGAGGCAAAGTGGAATCAGCAAAGCATCTTATGCATGGCAAAACCTCGGATATCACGCATGATGGCAAAATGTTATTTCAAGGTATGCCTGCCGTGCTGAACGTGGCAAGATATCACTCGCTTATTGTCAATCCGGATCTCCCGGAAGAATTGGAAGTCACCGCATGGTCCAGCGATGGGGAAGTGATGGGACTTCGTCATAAGAAATGGAGTATAGAAGGGGTTCAGTTCCATCCGGAATCCATTATTACACCATCCGGCAAACAGATTCTGGCTAACTTTCTGCAGAACTGTTCTTATCAAAAGACAGGTTCCGACTCAAGTTACGTTACGCTCTAAACTAACTTCTCAAGGAGGTATTCTTTGAATGAATCAATCAGATGTCCATCCGTATATCTTATTTGATTTTGTAGGCGAGGATCGTTGTAAACAGCGCAAAATCTTCAGGAATCCTGTTGAAGTCATTAAAGCTACATCCATTGAAGAGGTAAAACCAGCGTTGCGGCAGATTCAGGATGCTGTTGATAAGGGATATTATGCAGTAGGTTATGTGTCCTATGAAGCTGCGCCGGCTTTCGATCCCGCTTTTCGAGTTCATTCAGATGTGGCTTTACCGCTCATATGGTTTGGTATTTTTGAAGGGTATGATACAGATTATGCATCTTCATCTGATGAATATCGGATCTCAGGATGGGAACCAACGGTTACAGAGAAGACCTATCATCAGAATATACATAAAATTCACGAGGCCATCGCGCGGGGAGACACCTATCAGGTCAATTATACGATGCGTCTTCGGTCGGAATATGAGGGTGACCCTTACGCTTTCTATACAAAGCTATGTGATGCACAACAGGCGGATTACTCAGCCATGCTGCAACTCGGTGATATTAGTATTTTAAGTGCTTCACCTGAATTGTTTTTCAAAAAGAATGGAAATCAACTGGAGACTCGTCCGATGAAAGGAACAGTGAAACGGGGGTTCTACCAGGAACAGGACGACGAATTAGCTGACTGGCTGTATCAATCCCCCAAAAATCGGGCTGAAAATGTGATGATTACGGATTTACTTCGGAATGATCTTAGTGTAATTGCCGAGACGGGAAGTGTGCATGTACCGAGACTTTTCGATATTGAGAAATATTATACTCTGTTTCAAATGACCTCTACCGTTACAGCAAATACCAGGACAAACATACAGTTGGAGGATATGTTCGCAGCACTTTTTCCCTGTGGTTCCATCACTGGAGCACCTAAAATCAGCACAATGGACTTAATATATGAACTGGAAGATACGCCAAGGGAGATTTATTGCGGATCGATCGGCATGTTGAGTCCGGATGGTTCATCCATTTTTAATGTAGCGATTCGGACGGTGTGGATTGATCATCAGCGTAATCAGGCTGAATATGGTGTGGGTGGGGGCATCACCTGGGATTCGACAGCTTCGGATGAATATGCAGAGGCCAAAACAAAAGCGTTGATGCTAACGGAACAAAAGCCATATTTTGAATTGTTGGAATCGCTTCGATTAGAGAACGGGCAGTATTTTCTCTTGGAGAGGCACCTTGACCGGATGATGGATTCTGCATCCTATTTTAACTTTGAGGCGATTAGAGAGGATATTCATAATCAACTGACTGCTTATGCCAGCAAACATTCAACCGGCCTGCATAAGGTCAGAGTTTTGTTATCTCCATTAGGACAAATTTCGGTTGAGAGTACGCCTCTTACTGAAACAAAAGAAACCCAGACGGTAGCTCTCGCGAAATCACCGATCTCTTCCAGTGAGCGTTTTTTATATCACAAGACAACGTATCGGGACATGTACGACGTTCATCGTATGGCGTGTGGAAATGGCTATGATGTTCTGCTGTGGAATGAGCAGAGGGAGCTTACTGAATTCACTACAGGAAATGTTGTCATTGAGCAACAGGGTGAAAAATATACTCCACCTAGAGATAGGGGATTATTAGCAGGCACATTACGAAATCAACTCCTGTATGACGGAGTTCTTGAGGAAAAGGTATTAACATACAGAGACATCATCGAAGCAACAAATATATGGCTCATCAATAGTGTCCGTGGGTGGATCCGCGTTGAAGTTTCACAGGAAAGTCTGGACCATTCGTTACATGAACTCACCATTACCTCAGGGCAGTGAAAGGAGAAACCGTTCGAATGTCATTTCATACTAGCCTCCAACGTTTTATAAGACATGAGCTCCCGGTTCAACAACTTTCAATATCCATGCGGGCAATGACCACTTCCGGGACTTGGAATGAACATTGGACCCAACCGACTGCTTCCAGCGTATTGAAAAAACAGGAACATTTCAAATATGGTCAGAGAGCGAAGTTGTGGGATTCACAACCAATTCTTTCGGCGGGGGAACCAGCAATTCTGATAGGCAAACCACTTGATTATGCAGGACATCCTAAGACACTCATTGAGGCTTTTGATCTGACCGTCAGGAATCATCCAAAGAAGAAATTGCATTATAAGATGGAAAATGGGGAAGTCCGAATATCAGATTATATGGAATTGTCTCAGAATGCTGAACGCATCCTTCAAGGACTGAATCAACAAGGTGTCCGGCCAGGAGAATCCGTCATTTTGCAAATTGAACGCATAGACCACTTAGTAGCTGTACTCTGGGCTTGTATACTTGGCGGTATGAACCCAGCACCACTGAAGCCAGCCCTTCATTTGCCATCCGATCACGTGGATCACCACAAGCTGAAACAGGTGTGGAAGTTATTGAATTGTCCACTCATTGTAGGAGATTCCGCAGGTACTTTCGAAGGGGAGGGCAAACGTGAAGAAGCGGTGATTTCGGTAAATGAGCTGCTGCGGCATAACTGTTCTCAGGAAAGGCACAGTAGTGACCCGCATGCGCCTGTCCTTACCCTCTTTACATCAGGGACAACAGGTACTCCGAAGTGTGTCCGGTATCAGAATCGCCAGATCCTTGCGAATATTATAGGCATCAAACAACATCTAGGCCTGACTTCTGAAGAGATTACCTTGAATTGGATGCCTCTCTATCATGCTGGTGGATTGTTAACCAATCATATCCTCGGAGTTGTGTTGGGCAGTGAACAAGTGCTAAGTTCCGTTGAGCGTTTTTTGGATTCCCCCACTTCGTGGTTGGAAGATATAGAGGAGCATCAAGTCACATTCACCTGGGCCCCTAATTTTGCCTATGCACAGATGAATCGGCATGAAACCGTCCATGCCAGGCAATGGGACTTGTCATCTATTCGAACCATATTGAATGTAGGTCAGCCAATCTCAGCTCAGACAGGCAAAGAATTCCTTCATCAATTAGTTCCGTTTGGGCTTAGAGCTGATAGCGTTGTTCCTGCATATGGCATGACTGAGTTTTCGGGCAGTCTCTGCTTCAGCAGAACGTTTGATCATTCCGAGACAGGTGGAATTCAGCATATTGTTAAGGGGTCGTTGGATAGCAAAGTGATCTTTGCAGACTCCTCCAATACTGACGACACAATAGTCTTTGTCGAGATTGGAGAGGTGATTCCCGGCATAAGTCTGCGTATAGTAAATGATTGCAATGTTCCGCTTCCAGAAGCTCATGTAGGGAGAGTTCAACTCAAGGGAGATTCAATCATAACGGAATACTTCAAGAACAAGGAAGCAACTAACAACGTATTGACAGACGATGGATGGTTCGAATCAGGTGATCTCGGTTTTGTTAAAGGTGGAAAGTTGACATTAACAGGAAGAGAAAAAGATGTGCTGATCATGAACGGAAAAAATCTATACAACTATGAGATTGAAGCCGTGATGAAGCAAGTATACGGTGTTGATGCTGACTACGTGGCAGCAGCAGGAATATCTGGTGGAGAATCCGGCAATGATCAGCTGTTGTTATTTTATACACCCCAGAATGACGACGAAGGCTTAGATCTGTTCGTCATTCAGGAGATGAGAGGTAACATATCAAGACAATTTGGCGTCAATCCGAGGTTTATCGTACCGGTTAGCAAAAGGGAATTCCCTCGTACACCTACAGGTAAAATCCAGCGGCTACAACTTGTAGATTTACTTCTTGATGGCCAATTTGATGAAACACTCAACCGAATAGAATGTATGCTGCATGAACGTCAGCAGGCTCAGATGATGATGGAAGAAGAGGTTGCAGCAGCTTCTGTTGAACAGGCAACTCGGGTACAGGTGGAAGAAGAGGGTTCCGGGGGAGCACAGATCCAGCAGGGCAAGCTGTGCATTATTCACTACACATCAGAGCAGGATGATTGCCATGAGGCTTTGGTGTACACCAAAGTACGTGAATATGTAAAGGAACACAATGTTCTTCTTGACCGAATTGAAGTGTACAGACAACCTCATGTGGGTGAAGGAGCATCGGTCTCTTCTGAGCACTATCCATTTCTTGAAAAAGCATTTCAATCGGTCTTGGGAGTAACCCAAGTGACCAACCATGATGATTTTTTTCAACTCGGTGGGGACTCCCTTCGCATGACTCGTCTGCTCGCCATGATTGCTTCAGAGTATAAGGTGCGTATTCCGGTACAGCGTTTTTTCAGACAAGCAACGATCAATGGAATTCTTCAGGAATTGCAGAATGCGGAACCGTTGAAGAATCATATTCCTATCCCGGTACAGCAGCAACGAACAGAGAAACTTCCGCTTACATTGAAACAAAAAAGCCAATGGGTTCTGCACACGATTGCTCCAGAGAGCGCCTTTTATACCAATACTTTTTCAATTCACTTTACCGGTGTTTTTCATATATACAGACTTCAGAATGCTGTACAAGCACTGATTATGCGGCATGAGGCCTTGCGTGTTCGCTACGGTATTCAAGATGGGGAACCTTATCAATATGTTACGGAGCTAGGATCTGAAATAGAAATTAGACGGATAGATCTTACCCAGCTTCAGGAGAATGAAAGGCATGTTGGAATCAGGATGGAGATTGATCGGGAAGCAAACTTGCGGTTTGACCTTGTGAACGATGCATGTCTTCGTATGTGCCTGATTGATTGCAGCCCGGACAAGCATATCCTGGTTGTGTCCATGCATCACATTATATCTGATGGCTGGTCAGTGGAGATTTTTACCAACGAATTGGTGCAATTGTATAACTCGGAGTTGGGAGATTCGCAGCGAATGTTATCACCACTTTCTGTCTCCTACTCGGATTATGTGCTGTGGCAATCCTCCATGGAGCAGGGCAGTGATTCTCCCCTGTGGGAACTAAAAGAGTACTGGATCAATAAGCTAAACCGAACATTACCTATTATACAGGTACCCTGTGATTTTCCATATCCTGAGGCCAGAGCGTACAACGGAAATACGATCGAACGTATCGTAGATTCCCAGTTGACTTCCAGGACATTAGCGAAGGCAAACCGGTCAGGGGTTACGCTCTTTATGCTCTTATTCGCGGTGTATGGCTACCTAATCCATCGTTTTAGCAGACAGCCCTATATTCCCATTGGTACCGTAATGTCCAACAGGACCCGTGCCGAGGTGGAGGGTCTCATTGGATTTGTCGCGAATACCGTTATTTTATCCGTCGAGTTTAGTGAAGATATGACGTTTGATGATCTGCTGGAACAAGTTAAAGGAATGTCCCTGGATGCCTATCAACATCAGGAAGTACCTATAGAAATGCTGCTACCTGACCTTTCGTATCATACGGCACCGGGATCAACACCGGGTTTTCAAGTCATGTTCACACTGCAAAATGAATTTACACACCAATATCAGCTTCAGGACGTATCTGTACAGTTGATGATTGAAGCAGGAAGTACTTCCAAGTATGACTTGATTCTACATGTATATGAAGAGTCCGATATTCTTAGGCTGCGTATGGAATACAACACGGATTTGTACAGAATGGAAACCATCGAAAGGCTTCTTCAATTCTATATCACCATGCTGGAAGGGGTTGTTGAGCATTAAGCTGTCGAGTCTGAATACATTGCCTGATACCGAGAGGCGTATACTTCTGGAGCAATTCAATGATACGAAGACCACATACCCGCGAGAAGCAACACTGATCAGTTTGTTTGAGGAGCAGACGAAACGATCCAGTGAACGGGTTGCCTTGCGTTATGAACATACGGAGATGACGTATGCATCATTAAATAGTAAGGCCAACCGCTTGGCGTTATATCTTCGACAGCAAGGCGTGAAACCAAATCAGGTTGTAGGCATTTTGTTTTCACGTTCACCCGGTATGGTTATCAGCATTCTTGCCGTACTTAAAGCAGGTGGAGCTTATATGCCGATTGATCCCGAGTACCCGAAGGAACGTATTCAATACATGCTTGAAGATAGCAAAGCGCAATTCTGTATTACGGAAGAGCAGGAGTATCTGCCTGAAGAAATGTCGATTAAGGCAATCGTTCCAGACCTGCTGGATGACGATGGGATAGAGGGCAACTTCGCTACAAATCCGAAACAAGTGAATCGACCATCGGATTTGGCTTACATCATCTACACATCAGGATCAACGGGCAAACCAAAAGGGGTCATGATTGAACATTCCAATGTGGTCAGGCTGCTTTTTAATGACCGAAACTTGTTTGACTTCAGTGAAGAAGATGTGTGGACACTGTTCCATTCATTCTGTTTTGATTTTTCGGTATGGGAGATGTATGGGGCGTTATTGTATGGTGCCAGATTAATTATAGTTCCTCTGAATGTGACAAGAGAGCCAGCACAATTCTTATCATTACTACAGAAGGAACAGGTCACCATTTTGAACCAAACTCCGACTGCCTTTTACCGAATGGCTAGATTGGAAGTACAGTCAGACTTGGATACACCGCTGGCTGTTCGAAAGGTGATCTTCGGTGGAGAAGCTCTTCAACCTATACAACTACTGGAATGGAAGAAGAAATATCCTCAAGCTCAACTAATTAATATGTATGGAATTACGGAAACCACGGTACATGTGACATATAAGGAAATGGAATGGGATGATATCCAAGGTAAAACAAGCAACATCGGGAAACCCATCCCTACGCTTCAAATTTATATTCTCGATGAACAGCGGGAATTGGTTCCGATCGGTGTGGAAGGGGAGATTTATGTTGGCGGTGAAGGCTTGGCTAGGGGATACCTGAACCGAGAAGAACTGACCGCCGAACGGTTTGTTCCCCATCCCTTTGCCCCCTCGCAGCGGTTATATCGAACTGGAGATCTCGCCCGCTGGCAGATGAACGGTGAACTTGAATATTTGGGAAGGATCGATCACCAAGTGAAGATCAGAGGTTTCCGAATTGAGCTTGGTGAAATCGAAACCAGACTTTTGGAGATAGGTGGAATACAGCAAGCAGTTGTTACGGTGAGGGAAGGGGATGCAGGAGAGAGCGTTCTTTGTGCATATTATGTCTCTGAACGACTTCAGCAGAGTAAAGATTTACGAACAAAGCTGTCTCACCATCTGCCGCAGTATATGCTGCCTGCTCACTATATTCAAATGAAGGCCTTGCCAATGACACTGAGCAACAAAGTCGATATCAGAGCGCTTCCCGCTCCTATCGACAGTGTGACTCCAATGGATGTTACCGATTTGGTTATGCCAAGCCATGAACTGGAATGGCAGATGCTGAACATTTGGCAGGAGATGTTGGATAACCGCAATATGGGGGTAGAGTGTGATTACTTTGAGCTTGGCGGAGACTCCATTCGTGTAATTGAACTGATCAGCCGAATGAACAGAGAGCTTGGACTTCATATCCAAATTGCTGATATGTACGATTATCCAACGATTCGCGAACTGGCTAAACATCGTACTTCTCTTCATGCACCCGATAACGTCCGGAACGAGATTGAGATGGAGTTATTACAGATGCGTACAGAGTGGCTGGCGAACCCGACATTACGAGCCTTGTTACCCTCCAATGTGGAAGACGTGTATCCCATGAGCGATATTCAGCAGGGAATGGTGTTCCATTACATGAAAAATGAAGGTCTGGGTGTATATCACGATCAGTTTATATATCAGATTCATGAGCATCGAATTCAGGCGCTGAATCTTCGCAAAGTCATGATGGAACTTATAAACAGGCATCCGATTCTGCGTACCGGTTTCAATATTTCTGATTTTCCCGTACCTGTCCAATATAGTTGTGAACGTATACATTTTGATATTCAGGAGGTCCTACTGGATAGTCTGGATAGCGAATCGATAGAACAGGAAATTCGGAAATACATGGAGCTTGACCGGAAGCGGCCATTTGATATCCAGCATGCTCCCCTCTGGCGTCTGGTGATTTTCACCTCCCAGGAGGAGTCATATGTGGGGTGGATCTTTCATCATGCCATTCTGGATGGATGGAGCGTTGCCGTCTTTATGTCGGAATTACTGAATTTGTACGGTGCTCTCAAAGGAGGGGAAGTCAGTGCCTGATCCGTTAAAAACGAGCTACAAAGATTATGTTATAGATCAGATGGCCCAATCTAGAAATTCGTCCATTATAGAGTATTGGCGTGAAGAACTGGCGGATTATCGAAAATATTCATTCCCGGAACAGTCCGAGATTCATCATGGCAATTCAGTAGCCAACTCAACAGTGACTCTCCTCCCATCGGAACTGTACACCCAGTTAAAAGAAGCGGCACGTAATCAGCGTGTTACGGTTAAATCCTTGTGTCTGTCTGCATTCGTCACTTCATTATATATGTTGTCCTATGAGGATGATATCCTGATCGGGCTTGTCGAGAATGGACGTCCTGTCCATGAGGATGGAGCACGCATATTGGGCTGTTTCCTAAATACCGTTCCTATGCGCATGCAATTTGACTCTCTGGTGAACTGGGGGGACATTACTCAAAATGTATATCATAAACAAGCCGCACTCAAAAAGTATGGCCGGTTGTCCCTTGTTCAGATTCTAAATGCAATTGGGGAGCAAAGCAGCCGAGAAAATCCGCTATTTGATATCGCCTTTAACTATATTGATTTTCATGTGTATGAGTCTGTGGAAAAAGGAATGTTTGAATTTAAATCTTACAGCTATGAGAAAACAAACACTCTCCTTGATTTTAGTATTTCAGTAACTCTTGGTGAGTTGTCCGTCAAGATGGTGTCATCTTATCCAACAGCTTTCACAGATCGGCTGCTTGACGTATATCTGAGGGTTCTTGGTTGCTTGATTGCCAAACCTGAACAGAAGATCGATACAGTCGATATTATCACGGAGGAAGAATACACGTTACTGGGAACTTACAATGATTCAACAGCCGAATACCCTTATGAGGCAACCGTTGTAGAACTGCTGGAGCAGCAGGTTATACAGCAATCTGAGCGAACCGCAATTGTCATGAGGGAGGAGCAGTTATCATACCGAGAATTCGGTATGCGAGTTGATCAGTTTGCAATTCAGTTGCTCGAATCCGGTGTTGAACCTGGACAGAATATTGGACTTATTTCAAGGCGGTCCATAGAAATGATAACGGCCATTTTCGCCATTTTGAAAGCAGGATGTACCTATATTCCGCTGGATCCGGAGTTCCCGACTGAGCGAATTCGTACCATACTTGTAGATAGTGATGTGGCTGTACTTATTGCTGAGAAAGATCTGTTCATCAGCGGCTATGAAGGCAAGCAGATTAATCTGGTCAAGCAAGAACAGATGCAGAGTGACGGCGAGCGGCAAGCTGTGGACATGTTCACGAAATGCCACAGATCCGCTGAAGATGTGGCCTATATCATGTATACATCGGGGTCTACAGGTAAACCGAAGGGTGTACAAACGACACACCGTAACATTGTGAAAACCGTAATCAATAACGGTTTTATGGATATTCATGAAACAGACCGGATGTTGCAACTCTCCAACTATGCATTTGATGGTTCAACATATGAAATATTCGGTGCTTTACTCAATGGAGCTACGCTAGTGCTGATTCCCAAGGAAACCGTCCTCAATGTGTCGGAGCTTGCTGATACGCTGGAGCGTGAACGAATCACTTCGGCTTTTATGACTGCTGTACTGTTCAATGCCGTTGTCGAGTGGGATGTTCAATGTTTGAAACATGTGAGAAGGCTTTTCTTTGGCGGAGAGGCTGGATCCAAAAAGCATGTGGAGAAGGCTCTGCAGGTTCTGGGGAATGATCGGATTGCTAACGGATATGGTCCGACGGAAACGACCGTTTTTGCAGCGACTTATCTGGTCAATCATCGTTTGCTGGATTATAACACTGTTCCCATCGGAAGACCTGTTCACAATACCCAGGCTCATGTAATGAATCGAAAAGGACAACTTCAACCTGTTGGAGTACCTGGCGAGTTGTATATTTCCGGAGATGGGCTTGCGCAAGGTTACCTGCATCAGGCTGAGTTGACCGAAGAACGTTTTGTAATCGGCTCTGCTGGAGAAAGAATGTACAGAACAGGCGACCTCGTTCGCTGGCTGCCGGATGGAAACCTCGAGTACATGGGAAGGTTGGATCAGCAAGTGAAGATTCGTGGAAATCGGATTGAACTTGGCGAAATTGAGAGCAGGCTATCCAGGATTGAATCGATTCAGGATGCTGTGGTCATGACAGAGAAGGATGAGCAGGGACATACCTATTTATGCGCGTATATCGTCCCGAGTGATAACAAAACTCCTGTGTTGGATTGGAAAAAAGAGCTGAGGCAGAGCCTGCCTGAATATATGGTTCCCAATACGTTCGTTACACTGGAAGCCTTCCCCATGACACTGAACGGTAAGCTCGACCGGAAGGCACTTCCCAAGCCCACGAGAAGACAGACCAACCATTTCGTTGCTCCGGCTAATGTGTTTGAAGAGAAATTAGCACGTATCTGGGAAGAGATTCTGGATATACAGAGCGTCGGAGTAGAGGAGCATTTCTTCGAAATTGGAGGGCATTCACTTAAAGCTATGATGCTTGTGGCCAGAGTGCAGAAGGAAACCGGCGTAAAGGTTTCACTACAGGATGTATTCATCATGCCTACGATTCGGGAGATGGCCATGTGGATCATGGCAGCACGCTCGACAGACCACCCTGGAGAAGAACTTGTGCCCATACCCTACAGGGACACGTACCCGGCGTCTTCTATCCAACAACGGATGTACATTGTTCAGCAAATGGAAAATGCAGGTGTAAGCTACAATATGCCTTTCCTGCTTCGGTTAAATGGCAAGCTGGATGTGAATGCCTTGGAGAGATCAATGCAGATGCTGATTCAGAGACATGAGGCATTGAGAACTTCATTCGAGTTACACCATGGTGAACTGCGGCAGCGTATTCACGGACCTGATCAGATATCTCTTGAACCGTTGCGCCTCGAAAAAGCCCCATTAGCAGAGACGGAAGAATCGGCTATCCAGACGTTTGCTGAACAATTCATCCAGCCATTTGATCTGGGAGAAGCTCCTTTGTTCCGAAGAGGTTTACTTCGGCTTAACGAGGAGTGTCATGTGCTACTGCTTGACCTGCACCATATTATTTCGGATGGACGATCCATAGAGATCCTGATATCCGACTGGGTTCGGTTATATCAGGGGCAGTACCTTTCGGACCTGAGTGTGCAGTACAAGGATTATGCTGTCTGGGAACAGGAGAAATATCTTCAACAAGAGGCATATAACAAAAGTCAGGAGTACTGGTTGTCCTTGTACAAAATCGAAGTCCCTGTTCTTGAAATACCAACAGATCATCTGCGCTCGCCGATCCGCCGTTTTGAGGGAAGTCGTGTGAACTTAACGTTAGAGTCTGCTCTCGTGAGTCAATTAAAAGATGCAGCAATGACCAATCAACAGACCTTATTTATGCTTATGATGGCATCCTATCAGATTCTGTTGTCCAAATATGCGGCGGCAGAAGATGTTATAGTGGGCACTCCTTTCACATGCAGAGATACCATCCAGCATGAACAAATGGTAGGCATGTTCGCCAACACGCTGGCACTTCGAAGTGAACCCAAGGCAGAACTGACGGTAAGTGTATATCTGGAGAAGATGAGAGAAATTACGCTGGCAGCCTATCAATACGGCCGATACCCACTGGAAGACTTGATAGATCGCTTGTCACTGCCGTTTGATTCAAGCCGACATCCATTGTTCGACACGATGTTTATGCTACAGGATTCGGCAACAGCACAGATGCATATACCGGGACTTGAGATCGAGTATGCAGAGTGGGATCATCATGCATCAAAATTTGACATGACATGGGTCTGCACATTATCCGAAGATGATATGACGTTATCGGTTGAATATCGAACTGATCTGTGGGAGTCACATACCGTAAAACGGATGTTACAACATTATGTACATTTGCTGCAGCAGATCGTAACTGTCCCGGAACTGAAAATTGGGGAGCTGGAGCTTGTAACCGAATCTGACATTGCACAGATAAATGAATGGAATAACAGCGATGCTGATTATCCTCAAGATGCTTCTGTGGCTGAGTTGTTTGAGCAGCAGGTTGAGCTCGGCAGCGCGAATCCGGCTGTCGTGATGGACGGGGACCGGGTTACGTATCAGGAGTTAAATCATCGCGTGAATCGTCTTGCACGACACCTTATTTCACAGGGCGTTCAGCCTGGGCAACGTGTCGGGCTCATCATGGATCGCTCCATTGAGGTCATTGTTGCAATGCTTGCCATTGTCAAGAGCGGGGGGGCATACGTCCCTATTGACCCGAGCTTTCCAGCGGACAGGAAGACATACATGCTGATGGATAGCGGGGCAAGATGGCTGATTGCAGACCATCCTGATCAGATCCCCAACTATAAGGGTGAAGCTCTGATTTTTAATGAAAATGTCTGGGCACACGAATCCAATCAGAACCCGGTTTTCATCCGTAATAATGTGAATAACAGCGCATATGCCGAGTCTTCTGGACCGGAAGATCCCTTATATGTCATGTACACCTCTGGTTCCACCGGAACCCCAAAAGGGGTAATTACGACACACCGCAATGTGATCAAGACGGTAATTCATAATGGTTACGTGGATATCACCCCTGACGACCGCCTGCTACAGATATCTAATTATGCTTTTGACGGATCGACTTTCGACATCTATGGTGCCCTGTTACACGGTGCTGAACTTGTTCTTTTGAAACGCGAAGAGGTGCTGGATGGGAGTGCGCTCGCCAAGGCCATTCGCGAACAACATATCACGATCGCCTTCATGACAACGGCACTATTTAACACACTGGTAGATCTGGATCCAGCATCC
Source organism: Paenibacillus polymyxa (assembly GCF_018614975.1). Lineage (GTDB taxonomy): Bacteria > Bacillota > Bacilli > Paenibacillales > Paenibacillaceae > Paenibacillus > Paenibacillus polymyxa_E. The sequence continues at coordinate 52,199 of NZ_JAGGNR010000011.1, forward strand.
TTGAACGGGACTAGGAAAATTCTCTTTGGCGGTGAGAAAGTATCAGCGACACATGTCAAAAAGGCTGTTGATCTGCTTGGAAAGCATAGACTTGTACATGTATATGGCCCGACAGAAACGACGGTATTTGCCACATTTTACTCCATCGTTTCTGGTGAATACATTCCAATTGGTCAGCCAACGAATAACACAAAAGTGTATGTGCTGAACCATGAAGGCAAGCGATTGCCTGTTGGTATTCCCGGCGAGTTGCATATAGGTGGACAAGGACTTGCCCAAGGATATTTGGGACAACCGGAGCTCACCCGTGACAAATTTATAGCTAGCCCATTTATTCCGGGAGAACGTCTATATCGGACTGGAGATCTGGTTAAATGGCTGCCGGATGGAAATCTGGAATTCATTGATCGAATAGACCATCAAGTGAAGATTCGTGGCAATCGGATCGAACTAGGGGAAGTAGAGGGACGCCTGCGTAAGCTGTCAGGTATCCATGAAGCAATAGTGATGGCCGATCGTGACGATCAGGGTCACTCCTATCTATGTGCGTACACTCTACTTCAGGATGGAGAAGCCAAGCAGTCCTTTCAAGATCTGGTAACGATGTGGAAGCAGGAACTCAAGCAACAAATGCCGGAATATATGGTTCCAACTGTCTTTTCCATTTTGAGTGAGATACCGCTTACTGCGAATGGAAAGATTGATCGGAAGAAACTTCCGAAGCCGACGATTGTACGAGGGCAGCAATATGTTCCAGCAGAGAATCCGGTCCAAAAGAGCTTGATTGAGATATGGGAAAGTGTTCTAGGCATTAAGAAGATAGGAATACAGGATCATTTCTTTGAATTGGGCGGACACTCACTGAAAGCCATGTTGCTAGTAGGCAAGATTCATCAGGAATTTGATGTCAGACTTACCTTGCTGGATATATTCCAGACCCCAATTCTTCGGGACATGGCTGGATGGATTCTGAAGGCCGCTCGGAATCAATACAGAGCCATTGAGCCGGCTCCAGTGATGCAATCATATCCTGTTACTTCGGTTCAGAAACAGATTTATTACGCCCAACAATATGAAAACAGTGGAACAAGTTATAACATGCCGATGTTATTTGAAATCTCAGGAGCATTAGACACGGCTCGTCTGGAAGCATGTTTTAGACGGATCATCGCACGCCATGAAGCCCTGCGGACATCATTCAATATGGAATATAGCGAATTGATTCAACGCATTCATTCGATAGATGAAGTGAAGTGGAAGCTTGAAAGGTGGACTATGGATTCATTGGAAGCCTCGATCCAGGAATCTGATGGAACTGAAACAGATCCAATGTCTGGCGTGATGTCCACTTTTGTTAAGCCGTTTGATTTGGCAGAAGCACCGCTGATCAGGGCAAGTGTAATTGAATTCGATAGGGAACGGTATGTACTGGCGCTGGATACACATCACATCGTGTCTGACGGAGTATCTACTCATCTGATATATGATGAACTGTTTAATCTTTATCAGGTACGGGCACTTGATCCGATCCGTGTTCAATACAAGGATTATGTGATGTGGAAGCAGAAACAGCAGATGAGCCGTACCTATGAGGAAGCACAGCAGTTCTGGTTGGATCAGTACTCGGGATTTGAGAGTTCCGCAGAACTTCCAATGGATCGTGCACGTCCTGCCATCAGATCGTACCGGGGGGCATCCTATACATTTGGTTTGCCAAGTAAGAAGGTACAGGAGTTGAAAAGAGCAGCTGCCGGTTACGGGGCTACTCCATTCATCCTTCTTTTATCGGTGTATGGCCTGATGTTGTCTAAATATACGGGTGATGAGAACATCACCATAGGGGCACCGATTGCCGGACGAGAACATGTAGATGTAGAGCCGACTGTGGGGATGTTTGTAAACACGCTGCCTTTGAAGCTTAATCCAGCTGCTGATCTGACGGTTGGTGAATATATCCAGCATGTCAAAAAATATATGATGGCAGTACATGAACGTGGTATGTATTCTCTCAGTGATCTATTAGACAAACTTCATTTTTCTTTTCAGCCGAACCGCAACCCCTTATTTGACACACTGTTTGTACTGCAGGATATGACGCTTCCCGTCAAAACACTTCAAGATATATCTGTTCGCAAGTTGGATTGGCATGGACAGCAGGCCAAATTCGATATGTCCTGGGTATGGCATGAAGATGGGGATGAACTCGTGGCTGAGGTTGAATACAGTTCAGATTTATGGGACCGGGTTACCGTCGAACAAATGACTCGTCATTATGTTTATTTGCTGGAACAACTATTGAATAGCATGGATACGAAACTGCGTGAGCTGGAGCTGCTTACCCCGCTAGAACAAAAGTATTTTAGAGAGCTTAATAAAACCGATGCTGAATATCCAAGAGATTGGACTGTTACGGATGCATTTGAATCCATGGTATCAGAACAACCAGAACACGAGGCACTCCTGTACGGCACAGAGAGTGTGACTTATGGACAACTGAACGAACACGTAAACCGGATGACGGCATTACTCAAGCGACGTGGAATTAAGCCTGGTGACTACGTCGGACTGTTAACACATCGTAAACCGGAGATGATCATTGCCATCCTGGCGATATTAAAAGCAGGAGGAACGTATGTCCCTCTCGATCCCAAATTCCCTGAAGACCGACTAACATACATTTTACGGGACAGTGGAGCGCAGTGGCTCATCATGGAGCAGAATCAGACCCTTGATTCCTACACGGGAACAATCATCCCCCTGCTCGAACCACAAGTTTATGCAGAAGAGAGTTCAATACAGACACCAATCTCCTATTCAGCAGAGCAGCCTGTCTATGTCATGTATACCTCAGGATCTACCGGGATGCCCAAAGGTGTGATAACGAGTCACCGCAATGTAGTGAAAACCTGTATCAATAACGGATTTGTTGAAATTGGGCGAGAGGATCGAATGTTACAGTTGTCCAATTATGCATTTGATGGCGCCACATATGAAATTTTTGGAGCACTTCTTAATGGCGCAACACTCGTGCTTATGCCTAATCAACATGTTCATGATGTGTCGTATCTTACAAGCACATTGAGACAAGAGAGGATCACGAGCCTCTTCATGACAACTTCCCTGTTTAACACGGTAGTTGATTATGACGTACACAGTCTGCGTAGTATGAGGAAGCTGTTTATTGGCGGCGAAGCTGCCTCGGTGAATCATGTGATTAAAGCGTTGGATGTACTGGGAGAACATCGGATTGTAAATGGTTATGGCCCAACCGAGACGACCGTTTTTGCAGCAACGTATTCCATTGATGAGAGAGTAAGGGAAACCGGGCGTGTTCCCATTGGCCGAGCCATTCATAATACAAGGCTCTATGTATTGAATACATGGGGCAAGCTCCAACCTGTGGGAGTTCCTGGAGAATTGTACATCGGAGGCGAGGGTCTGGCTGCCGGATATCTGGGACAACCGGAGCTGACAGAAGAGAGATTTCTGGCCTGGCACATGGAAGGGGAAGACAGGGTCTATCGTACAGGAGACCTCGTAAGATGGTTGAAGGATGGCACCATTGAGTACTTGGGTAGATTGGATCAGCAAGTGAAAATCCGTGGAAATCGGATTGAGCTGGCAGAGATCGAGGAGCACATCCTTGCTCTAAAAGGGGTCAACGAAACTGTAGTTACTGCACATCGTGATGACCAAGGGCATTCCATGTTGGCGGCGTATGTTGTAATTGACCCTGCAAGTGTACTTGCCTTGAATGAAACGAAGAATGAGCATCAAGCGGAGAACTGGAGAAGAATCTTAAAAGAAACACTTCCTGAGTATATGATTCCATCCATATTCATCGAGCTCTCATCCTTACCGCTTACACGGAACGGGAAGCTGGACCGAAAAGCTCTGCCAAAACCTGACCTTGCTAGACTGTCTTCAAATTATGTGGCTCCTTCAACACATACGGAGAAGGAACTGGCACAATTATGGACTGAAGTTCTGGATCTCACCCAAGCGGGCTTGCATGATCATTTCTTCGAAATGGGCGGGCATTCACTAAAAGCAATGGTTCTCTTAGCGAAGCTTCAGGAGAAATGGGCCATCAAATTAAGCATGCCGGATTTGTTTAATGCTCCAACGCTGCAACAGATGGCCTCCTTGATTGACCAAGGGGATAAGCAGAATCATACTCGTATCCCGCGTGTCAAAGAACAAGACGATTATCCCGTGTCGTCGGCACAGAAGAGACTATATCTGGTGGAACAGTTCGAGGATACCGGGACAAGTTACAATATGCCCATGGTACTGAGGATAAACGGGAAACCCGATGTGATCCGTCTGGAGCTTGCGCTGAAAGGACTTATTCATCGGCATGAATCACTAAGAACCTCCTTTAGAATGGTTGATGGTGAGCTACGACAGCACATTCATGACCTGAAGGACATGCATTGGAAACTGGAACTTAGAGCCGAACCTGAAACGCTTGCTGGTCTTGAGAGGAATGAACAGCTGGCTCGGTATATGGGCACATTTGTCCGGCCCTTCGATCTTGGATGTGCTCCCCTTATGAGAGCAGGGTTATGTGTACTTTCAGACATAGAATATGTGTTGGTCTTGGACATGCATCACATTGTTTCGGACGGAGTGACGACCGGAATTCTGTATCAGGATTTTATTCAGCTCTATCAGGGACATCCTCTTGATGAGATGACAGTTCAATATAGGGATTACACAGTGTGGATGAGTGAACAGAAGAACAAGTCGGCCTACCTGACGAGTGAAGATTACTGGCTTAAACGGTACGAGAAAGACATCACTGTATTGGACATCCTCACAGAGGGTCGTCGCCCAAGCCGGCGACAATTCACAGGTTCTTCCCATACGTTTGAACTGAGTCCTCAGCTGAGTGGCGCAGTGAAACAGTTGGCACAACAGACAGATGCAACACTCTTCATGGTGATGTTGGCAGCGTATAACATTCTTTTGTCCAAGTACACGGGGGAAAAAGATATTGTTGTGGGCATTCCGTTTGCGGGGAGGACTCATACGGATATCTCTTCCGTTGCAGGTATGTTCGTTAACACATTGGCGCTGAGACAAGAATTGTGTGGTGATCTCCGGATTCACGAGTGGATCGGTCATGTGCGCAGGGACACGTTGCTGGCTTATGAACATGGAGAGTACCCATTGAATGAACTTATTGAGAAGCTGCAAATCGCAAGAGATCCAGAGCGCAATCCGTTATTTGACACCATGTTTGTTCTACAGGATGCCAAACCCCGGACGGTAGAACTGCAAGAGTTGCATATTGAACCTCTGGATTGGACGAGTAACACTTCTAAATTCGATATGACTTGGGTAGTTCACGAGAATCAGGAATCTCTTAAACTGACCATAGAATATGCGACAGACCTTTACGAACATTCTCAGATGGAAAATATGGCGCTTCATTATGAGCATGTGTTAAGACAAATATCCACCTCTCCGGACATATTACTGGACGAGATCAGGCTGATCACTCCCTCGGAAGAGCAGGAGATCCTGGAACAGTTCAACGACACTTACGCAGAGTATCCGCGTGATCGTACGATTAGCCAGCTGTTTGAAACCCAAGCATCGCTTCGTCCCCATCATACGGCGTTGCACTTTTATGGGGAGACGCTATCTTACCAGGAGCTTCACCAGAAGGCTTGTCAGCTTGCCAGCTATCTTGAGCAGAGCGGCTTAAGCCGTGGAGATGCTGTCGGCTTGTTGGCAGACCGTTCGATTGACATGATTGTGTCGATCTTGGGAATCTTGCGAGCAGGAGGCGTATATGTTCCGCTGGATCCATCCTATCCACAAGAGAGAATGATCTACATGCTCGAACACTGTAATGCAAGTATGCTCGTTGCTCCATCGGATAGACCTCTCCCTGGGTTCAAAGGGTTCGTGGTTCCATTGGAAGAGTCCAGTCGAACTCTATTAGAGAAAAACACATTATCCGTTCAATACGATGATAATCCAACGACATTACCGGATGAAGCGACCATGCCAGCGTACATTATGTATACTTCAGGATCGACCGGATTACCGAAAGGTGTGGTCACTACACACCGAAATGTCATAAAGACAGCGATGAATAATGGATTTATCCATATCCGTGAACAGGATCGGATGTTACAGCTCTCCAACTATGCCTTTGACGGATCAACTTATGAGATCTTCGGTTCATTATTGAACGGGGCAACGCTTGTACTGATCAGCAGAGAGGACATGCTGGATATCAACAAGCTTTCCTCAATTATGAAGGGGCAACGGATCACATCTGCCTTTGTAACTAGTGTACTGTTTAATGCGCTGGTCGATCATGATGTAACCTGTCTGCAACATGTGCATCGATTATTCGTTGGAGGAGAGGCACTTTCCAAATCTCATGTCATGCAAGCTCATCAATATCTGGGAGACGACCGGATCGCGAATGGGTATGGTCCGACCGAAACAACTGTTTTTGCAACGACATATAATGTTAGGCGTAATCTGGCAGGTCACAGTTCAGTTCCTATTGGAAGACCCATTCATAATACGAAAGCCTATATTCTCAATGCGCAAGGCCATCTTTTACCTGTGGGTGTAGCCGGTGAACTGTACATTTCCGGTGAGGGTGTAGCAGAGAAATATGTTGGGGATCCGGATCTGACGCTGAACAAGTTTCTGGAAGATCCATTCTGTCCCGGTCAACGAATGTACCGGACAGGGGACAGAGTCCGCTGGATGTCTGATGGCTGTATAGAATTTCTTACACGGATCGATCATCAGGTCAAAATTCGCGGACACCGAATTGAACCGGGAGAGATTGAGTCTAGGCTGATACAACATTCTGACGTACAGGAAGCGGTCGTTGTTCCCCGTCAGGACAATACAGGACATTATCTGTGTGCTTATATCGTTTCATCGGAAGGATTCCAAGAACAAGAGCTCAGAAAGTACGTTCAGCAGAGTTTGCCCGAATACATGGTGCCGTCGTATTTTGTATCGATCGCCAAGCTCCCGGTAACGCGTAACGGCAAGCTGGATCGAGGAGTTCTCCCGGCACCGGATCTGAACATCATAAAAGGGGATTACCGTGCACCTGTAACTCAAGAAGAAGAAATATTGGCCCAAGTCTGGTCAGAAGTACTGGGTGTGGAACGTGTGGGAATCGACGACAACTACTTTGTCCTCGGAGGGGATTCCATTAAATCCATACAGATTGCTTCAAGACTCACTCGTCATCAGATTCGACTACAGGTCAAGCATTTGATGTTGTATCCGACAATCGCGGAGTGTGCCGAGTTTTTGGAACCTATGGAAACGAGGAAAGAGCAACGAGACATCATTGAAGGAGACATCCCTCTCACTCCAATACAACAATGGTTCTTTGCACAGGGGTACAGCAACATGAATCACTGGAATCAATCCATGATGCTATACAACCGAGAAGGGTGGGATACGTACACGGTAAATGAGGTGTTCCATAAACTTTGTGAGCACCACGATGCGCTACGTATCCGATTCGATATCCAGCCGGATGGTGTGGTACAGCGTGTTTCCCCAATAGACAAGGATAAGGATTTCCCTGTGGAAATACATGAAGTGGAAGCTGACGGGGATCATGCCCACCTTGAACGTCTTGCAACAGCGATTCAATCCAGGGTGAACCTGGGACATGACTTAATTCAGCTTGGTGTGTTCAGAACACCTGAAGGTGACCATCTGCTTATTGCTATGCATCACCTTATTATTGACGGTGTATCGTGGCGAATTCTGCTGGAAGATTTCCACTGCATGTATCAGGCTATTCTCCTGGGTGACAAGATGGTGAAGTTGCCTGAGAAGACGGATTCTTATGCCTTCTGGAGTCGTGAACTTCAGAACGTAGCCACAGCGGAAGAGATGAAGCGTCAACAAGCATACTGGCACAAGCTAAATCAGAAAGCACTACAACTTCGCGATCATCACGATAAACCTGGTTTGCTCAAGCATAGCAAAATAGTGACTTTGGAAGTGGAACCTTACAGAACGCGACAGCTATTGACTGAAGTTCATCGTGCGTATCACACCGAAGTTATGGATATTCTTTTGACAGCCCTCTCCATGACGTATGCAAAAGACATTGTTATCGATCTTGAAGGACACGGTAGAGAAGGCATACTGGACCATGTGGATACCACAAGGACCGTAGGCTGGTTTACCACGATCTATCCTGTGCTTCTCCTTACAACTCATGAAGAACTTGGTGAAGCGCTGCGTCATACGAAAGAAATGCTTCGTGGCATTCCTGGCAAGGGAACCGGGTATTCAATCCTGAAATATCTGACTACCGGGTTCGCTTTTGAGGGGGCGGCGTGTGATCCCGACATTGTCTTTAATTATCTGGGGCAATTTGGAGGAGATACACAAGGCGAGTCGTTCGCCATGTCACCCTTGCCTATGGGGGAGTTGATCAGTCCACTTAACCGAATGTCCCATTTTGAAGAGTGGAACTGTGTTGTCGATCAGGGGAAATTCCAATTGATCCTTCGCTATGATCCTTCAAGAATGGATGAGAGAGAGGCTATGGAGCAAGTTACCCGCTATGGCTCGAATCTGGAGAGATTGATTGTACACTGCCTGACTCGTGAAGCCGAGGAATTTACACCCAGCGACTTTAGCGATGCAGATCTCACGTTGGATGAACTTGATGATATCTCGGATATCATTGGCAAGCTGTGAGCATTCCGGTGATTCCTGAGAATGAACAGGGGATCTCCGGGGCTCCTTCGGCTATCTATAGATTTAAGGGGAGGACATAAGGGATGATGAACAAACCGGAAATTGCTGATATTTATCCATTATCTCCAATGCAAGAAGCACTGCTGTTTCATTCGCTTTACGACCAGGGAGACGTATATTTCGAGCAAATGACTTTTACGATTGATGGGTTCGTCGATGTTAAGGCATTGGAACGCTCCATGAACAAAGTTATCGAGAGATATGATACGCTGCGGACGATCTTTATTCACGACAAAATCAACAAGCCGAGACAAATCGTGTTGCGAAACAGAAAAGTTAAATTGGAATACATTCAATTGACTGAGCCTGATCCTATCGAGCAACGGAAGATGATCCGGCAGATAGCGGAAGAAGATCGCCAGCGGTCTTTTGATTTGTCCAAAGATATCCTGCTACGCTTGCAAATGATCCAAACCGGCCCGGCGGCATATACGCTGATCTGGAGCAATCATCATATTCTTATTGATGGATGGTGCCTGGGTATCATTTTTCAGGAATGGTTCTCCCTCTACAAACAGGAGATTCACGGAACACCTGCACAACTTGATCGTGTTATTCCCTATAAACGGTATATTAAATGGTTGGGTGAACAGCAGGAGTCGGAAGCCAGAACCTATTGGAAGAATTATCTCGCTGGTTATGAGATCGGAGCGGACTTCCCTGCGGAAATAGCTTCGGATTCAGCGGAACCACCGTCGATTCAGGAGATTACGTTTAATTTGGGCAAGGGGCTGACAGATCAATTAATGGATGTTAGCCGTAAATATCAGGTCACGATGAGCAGTCTTTTTCAGACATTATGGGGAGTAGTACTTCAATACTACAGCAATTCTGACGATGTGGTATTTGGAACCGTAGTGTCTGGAAGGTCGGCTGCCATACCGAATGTGGAGAAAATTGTAGGTTTGTTCATTAACGCTGTACCCGTAAGAATAACGTCGAAGAATGAGAAACAGTCATTTGCCCAATTACTGAAAGAGACACATCAAAATGCCATTTTGTCCGAGGAGTTTAGCTATCTGTCTCTCGCTGAAGTGCAGGCGGAAGCGGGTCAGAATGGTCAGCTTTTTAATCATATCATGGTGTATGAAAACTACCCGTCCAGTGCCAGCATGTTTGATACCAAACAGTTCGAACTGGGATTTGATATTACTTCCATTGAAGCCTATGAACATACCAATTATGATCTGAACATTTCCATAGGTCCAGGTGAGGAGATTCGGGTCAAGATCAATTACAACCAGCAGGTATATTCGGGTTCTTTTATCGAGCGATTGTTTATACACCTGAAACAAGCCTGTCTAATAATCGCGCGAGAACCTGAGATAGGTGTTTCAGATATTCGTATCCTGACCCCGGAAGAAAACAATATGTTGGCGATAGGGAACGAGACCACAGCAGACTATCCGAGGAACCAGTCCATTTCAGAATTATTTATTCGACAGGTGGAGTTATATCCTGATCATCCAGCGATTCAATTAGCTTACCAGACGTGGACTTATGCAGAACTCCATGCTCTGGTTGAAGATTGGGCCAAAGCTATACAATGGCATGGCATAAAGCCAGGAGACAAGGTAGGTCTGGTTGCCCGGAAATCCATGGAGATGATTGCAGGCATGTTGGCTATTATTCGGGCTGGCGCTGCCTATATTCCACTTGACCCCACATTTCCGGCCGATAGATTGACCCATATGCTTCACGATAGTGGCGCACGATCCCTGCTTCGTTTCACTGAATTAGAATTGCCCAACTATGAGGGACATATCTTAACCTTGGATATGTTGATGATGCATGAACGTTCATTCAAACCGAACAATCACCATGAGATTGATTTTCTTTCGGGTCCACGGGATGCCGCGTACATTATCTATACTTCAGGTTCGACTGGAAAACCTAAGGGTGTGGTTGCAACTCATCAAAATATCATCAAGACTGTGCGAAATAATGGTTATGTGGAACTGAACTCCAAAGACCGGATTCTGCAAATTTCGAATTATGCTTTTGATGGGGCTACCTTCGATATATACGGGGCATTGTTGAATGGCTCGACGCTTGTACTGACTACTGAAGAACAGATGCAGAATGTAGCTTCGCTTGCCGATATGTTCATCAAGGAAAAGGTTACGGTCGCTTTTATGACAACTGCGCTATTTAACACGATGGTGGATTGGAACCCGAGCTGTTTCAGCAAGGTAAGGCATCTTTTGTTTGGCGGTGAGAAAGCTTCAATCAGGCATCTGAACAAAGCATTTGCTGTCTTGGGACCAGAACGATTATTGCACATGTATGGGCCGACAGAAACGACGGTGTATGCGACATATTATCCGATTACGCAGCCTGATCTCGTACCCATAGGCAAACCAATCCACAACACAACTGCTTATGTCATGAACTCCAAACGTAATCCGATGCCTATTGGTGTGACTGGAGAATTATACATTGGCGGTGAAGGGTTGGCCAGTTACCTGAATGCTCCAGAATTGATGCTGGAACGCTTTGTGGATAACCCATATGCTCCGAATGAGAAAATGTATAAAACTGGGGATTTGGTTAAACGTCTGCCTGATGGAAATTTGGAGTTTGTAGACCGTAAGGATCATCAGGTCAAAATCAGGGGTCACCGCATTGAGCTGGGAGAGGTGCAGGAGAAGATGAGGGCTCTTTCCGGAGTGGAAGATGTTCTTGTTACAACATGGCGGGATGGGCAGGGGAGTTCCAACTTAAGTGCATATATCATCCCTGTTCAATATGCAGATGCTCATGTGGAGCAGAATCAGCAAATTCAGGATTGGAAGTTGGCGTTGAAAGCCCGCTTACCAGAATATATGATTCCTGCTGAATTCCAGATTCTTCGTGCATTTCCGCTTAATTCTAATGGCAAAATCGATCGGAAAAACCTTCCTATTCCAAAGGTGATGGGTCAACCCAAAAATCAGCCACTGTCTGGAGATACCGAACAGAAGCTGGCTCAGATCTGGGAAGATGTATTGGGCATTAAACCAGGTGCCGGGGATCACTTTTTTGAACTTGGGGGGCACTCGTTAAAAGCTATGATGCTGGTAGCCAAAATACATAAGGAGATGGACGTAAAACTTTCCTTGCATGAAGTGTTCCGTGCAGCAGTACTGCGGGACATGTCTGTATGCATTGAAAATTCTCGCAAAAGTGTATATAAGGCTATCCCTGCCGCGGGAGTACAAGAATCGTACCCGGTATCCGCATCGCAAAAAAGAGTCTACATTGCACAACAGCTGGCTCCAATGGAGACCAGCTACAATATGCCGATGGTCCTGGAGATTGAAGGTAAGCTTAACCGGGATAAGCTTGAGAAGGCCTTCATACAGCTTATACAACGGCACGAGGTTCTAAGAACGCGTTTCATCTGGTCTGGTGAACACTTGCGGCAACATATTCTGGAACCCGCGGAACTAACCTGGGGTCTAATCAACTATGAGATGCAAGAGCAACAAGAGGGTGCGTATCTCAGCACCGATAATCTGTATGACCAAAAAACGATGATTGCCTCACGTCTTGAGACATTTGTACAGCCATTTGATCTTTCAACCGGTCCGTTGATCCGTGCAGCCCTTGCTGAAATAACATCCGATCGAAGTCTCTTGTTCATTGATATTCATCACATCGTATCTGATGGTGTATCCACCGGAATCATTTATAAAGAATTGACCCAATTATACGAGGGCGAAGAGCTATCACCCGTAAACCTACACTATAAAGACTACTCCGTATACGAACAGAATGAGCGAACAAGTCAGAGATATGAGGATAATCGGAAATACTGGTGTGCTCAATTCGAAGGTGAACTTCCGAGTACAGAGATTGTACCTGATTATATCAGGCCTTCCGTTCGATCTTATGAGGGGCATTCGATCTCATTTCAACTTGAATCTGAGCTCGCCGATCGCCTAAAAAGTCTTGCTGCTAAGCATAAAACCACACTATATGTTGTCTTGCTGGCCGCCTATAATATCATGTTATCCAAATATACCGGAGAAGAGGATATTGTGGTCGGTTCACCCACTGCCGGAAGATATCACGAAGATGTTCAGCCTATGGTGGGCATGTTCGTCAATACGCTGGCCCTGCGTAATCAGGTGCCAGGTGAACTCACAGTGGATGAATTCATAGGTCGGGTGAAGTCCAATTTTGTTGAGGCGCAAGAGCATGGAGAGTTCCCACTGGAGGACCTGCTTGAGCATCTTCAACTGTCAAGGGATCTTAGCCGGCATCCGTTGTTCGATACCCTTTTTGTACTGCAAAATATGGATATTCACCCAATCCAACTGACGGGAACTACATTTACTGTAGCAGAGTGGGACTGGAATCATGCCAAATTTGATATGACATGGGGATGCCAAGAGGATCGCCATGGATTGAACTGGACAGTGGAGTATGCTTCCTCCATCTACAAAAAGTCAACCATTCAGAAGATGATTGATCACTTCAAAAACATACTTGTACAAATGGGTGATGCCCGCTACATGAGGCTGAAGGAAATCCATTTGTTAACGAACGATGAGCAATCCGCTATGCTTGCTTGCAATGAAACTCAGGCAGAATATCCACGTCAATCCAGTATTTCGTCAGCAATTGAGGAGCAGGCTGCCCGAACTCCTGATCAGATTGCGGTCATGGATAAATATCAGAGCTTGACATACAAGGAATTCAACGAAGTGACAGATCAATTTGCACGGGTACTGATGGAAAAAGGAATGAAGCAAGGAGATGTTGCAGGTCTGTTGACCGATCGTTCTCTGGGAATGATCATAGCTATTTTTGGGATTCTCAAGACAGGTGCTATGTATATTCCTATTGATCCTTCCTTTCCCGAAGAACGCAAGCGTTTCATTATGGAAGACAGCAAGGCCAATTGGCTGATCACAGCCAATGAATTAACTATGGCTGGATGTACAACACATCAGTTGTCACTTGATGCAATACTTCAAGAGGCAGCAAGGACGAAGCAACAGTTCGGAAATTGGAAGTTGCCAGCAATCCCACCGGAAGCAACAGCGTATATGATGTACACTTCGGGCTCGACCGGTAAGCCCAAAGGGGTTATAACCAGTCATCGAAATATTATTAAGACAGTCATTCACAATGGCTTCAGTGAACTATCCCCTGCCGATCGGGTACTTCAAGTATCCAATTATGCATTCGATGGCTCAACCTATGAGATTTTTGGGGCACTATTAAATGGTGCATCACTCATATTAATCGCCAAACATACTTTACTCGATGCTGCCGAACTGGCCAGAACGATGGATGAACAACGAATTACGTCGGCCTTTATGACGACGACATTGTTCAATACGATGGTCGACTATGACGTTACATGCTTCAAGCATGTGAGAAAACTATTCTTTGGTGGAGAGAGCGCATCGATTAAACATGTACTGAAAGCACTGGATTACTTGGGTGAGCATCGTGTTGTGAATGGGTACGGACCGACAGAAACCACTGTTTTTGCTGCCACATATTCGGTTGAAAGCAGTTTGCGTCAACATGTTCGGGTTCCCATCGGAAGGCCGATACACAATACACGACTATATGTGCTTAATCGCTGGAACCAACTGCAGCCGATAGGGGTTCCAGGCGAGCTGTACATCGGGGGCGAAGGTGTATCGAAGGGATATCTGAACCAGCCTGGTTTGACGGAAGAACGCTTTGTTCCAGATCCATTTATCCCTGGAGAAACGATATATCGGACAGGAGATTTGGTGGTTTGGAGAGAGGATGGCCAACTGGAGTACTTGGCAAGAATGGACAATCAGATCAAAATTCGGGGCAACCGGATAGAACTTGGTGAGATTGAAACCAGATTGAAAGAAATTCCCACCGTGAATGAAGCAGTGTTAATTGCACGCAAAGAGGAGCGCGGCGAAGGTTCCCTCCTATGTGCATATGTAGTGCCCGAAGATCTTGCTACGAAGCAGATGGACAGCTCCGATCTGGTTTCTAAGTGGAAGGATGAATTAAGACAGTCACTTCCGGAATATATGATTCCTGCTTTTATTCTTATTGTGGACACCATACCGATGACATCCAATGGTAAGGTGGATCATGCTGCTCTTCCCAAGCCTTCGTCTAAATGGAATACGGCGGAAGTCATACAGCCTGAGAATCCGTATGAAGAGCAGTTGCAGCATATCTGGTCCGAAGTTCTCGGGAAGGATTCTCCGGGCATGCTGGAATCATTTCTGGATCTTGGAGGACACTCGCTTAAAGCGATGACCATGGTAGCCAAAATACACCAGATGTTTGATGTTAAACTAAGCCTTCAGGATATCTTCAGCCATCCTACCATCCGGGAGCAGGCGATGCTTATCCAGGGCAATTACAAGCTTCACAGGCATGTTTCCCTGCCAACTGTGAATCAGGATACAAGTTATAATGTGACTTCTGCTCAGAGAAGATTGTATATCATTCAGCAAAATGAAAATATGGGTACCAGTTATAATATGCCCATGGTATTACGAATCGAAGGTCATCTGAATATTGAACGACTCGAAAACGCTCTAATTCAGCTGATTGAGCGCCATGAGTCCTTACGAACCTCTTTCTTGGTGGAAGATGATGAGGTTAGACAACAGGTACACGCGCTGGACGAACTGGACTGGAAACTTGATATGACAGAAGTAAATGATGCCACATCGCAATACGGGGCTATAGATCATGACGAGGCGTCATGGGTTGCGTCATGTATTATTCCTTTTGATTTGTCAGCTCCAAGCTTGTTTAGAGCTTATGTCCGCAAGCAATCGGATATGCAGCATCTATTATTGCTGGATGTTCACCATATCGTTTCGGATGGAATATCAACAGCGATAATGTACGATGAATTATTCAGAATATATGAAGATGAAGAGCTGCCACTTCTGCAAAAACAGTATAAAGATTACGCTGCCTATGAGCAGCTACAGCAATCAACAGAAGCCTACAGTGCTGCTCGTGATTATTGGCATCGATTGTATGAGGGAGAGCTGCCAATATTGGACTTCCCTCTGGAGAATGTGCGTCCACGAGTACAACGCTATGAAGGAGCGCAGCATACATTCCTGCTGGGTGACGTTCTTGCCAAGCGCCTGACCGATCTCGCGGCGAGCCAGGATACAACCTTGTATGTACTGCTGTTAGCCGCATATTACATTCTGCTATCCAAATATAGCGGACAGGAAGATATCATTGTGGGTACACCGATCGCAGGCAGAGATCATGCCGAAACGGCTTCCATGGTAGGGATGTTTGTTAAAACGTTGCCCTTGCGCAGCGAAATCAAGCCGGAACTTACGGTTGCAGGGTACATGGCTTCATTGAAGCAACGTGTACTGGATTGCTCCAATTATGCGCTGTACCCACTTGAAGAGCTGCTGGATCATCTGCAAATGGTCAGGGAGCCGAGTCGCCATCCCCTATTTGAAACGTTATTTGTACTACAGAACATGAACATGGCTCAGCTAAAGGCGAATCAGCTAACTATTGATCAGATGGAGACAACAACAGGGCGATCCAAGTTTGAGATGACTTGGGCTGGACATGAGTTGAAAGAAGACATCTCCATGACGATTGAATACAATACCGACTTATTTTCCCATGCCAGGATCCTACAATTGTCTTCCCATTATGCACACATTCTTGAACAGATGGTCAATGATCCCAATCTGAGTCTAAAAGACATTGAATTATGTACATTGGAGGAAAGCTTGTACTTGGAGAAGCATGAAGGACAGGTTGTTGAATATCCAAGGGAAGAAACAATACCAGTGCGGTTTGAAAAACAAGTGAGACAGCACGGAGATCGTGCTGCGTTGATCATGGGATCCATGAGCATGACTTATAGTGAGTTGGGGATGAATGTTAAACGGATGGCTGAAACGTTAAAACAGGAAGGGGTTCGTCCGGGAGACAGAGTCGGATTGTTAACGGATCGCTCCATGGGAATGATCGTGTCCATTCTCGGCATTCTAAAATCCGGAGCCACATACGTTCCACTTGATCCGGGCTTTCCACAAGAGCGCATGGCCTTCATGCTTGAAGATAGCCAGGCACAATTGCTCATTGCTGAACAAGGTCATGCTGTTCACGGATTTTCTGGGAAAACAATGGTGTTGAATGAACAGAGCTGGAGTGGACCTTTTAATGAAGAGTTCGAGCGGGATCAAAAATCCCAACCGGATCATGCAGCTTATGTGATGTATACATCGGGTTCAACCGGGAAGCCAAAAGGAGTTGTAACCACACATCGTAACATTATGAAGACCAGTATCCGGAATGGGTTCATTGACATGATGCCTGCGGACCGGGTGCTGCAGTTGTCCAATTATGCTTTTGACGGATCGACTTATGACATTTTCGGTGCTTTGCTGAATGGTTCCGCGCTTATCTTGATTTCCAGAGAGGACATGCTGCATATTACAGAACTGGCCCGTACATTGGATGAACAGCGGATTACAACTGTCTTTATGACGACGGCTCTGTTTAATACGCTGGTAGATTACGACTTGAGTTGTCTGAAACATGTGCGAAGACTGTTTTTTGGTGGGGAGCCCGGTTCCAGAAAACATGTCCTGAAGGCACTGGGTTATCTTGGTCCCCATCGCATTATTAATTGTTACGGCCCAACGGAAACGACTGTTTTTGCAACAACATTCTCTGTGGACGAGAGTATGCAGGACAGAAGCAATGTGCCTATAGGCTGCCCAGTTCACAATACACAGGTATATGTGCTTAATCCGTGGGGAAAGAGACAGCCGATTGGGGTACCCGGAGAACTCTATATCGGGGGAGAAGGACTGGCACTAGGTTATTTGAATCAACCAGCATTGACGGAAGAGCGATTTGGTAAGAATCCGCTGAAGTCAGGAACAAGACTCTATCGTACAGGAGATTTGGTGAAGTGGTTACCTGATGGAAACTTGGAATTCCTGGATCGTTTGGATCAGCAGGTCAAAATTCGTGGCAATCGAGTGGAGCTGACAGAGGTCGAAAGCAGGCTTCTTGTATTACCGGAAGTTAAAGAGGCGATGGTAACATCTGGACGGGATGAGCAAGGGCACTCCTTTCTCTCAGCATATATCGTTCCTCATTCGACATCTGAGCCTAGGCTGGCGGGTATTATTCGGGAACAGTTGGTTCACGATCTTCCAGATTATATGGTGCCTTCCACATACACCTTGCTTGACTCTTTTCCGCTCACCAGCAATGGCAAAGTGGATAAGAGAATGCTTCCGAATCCACAACCCCTGTTAACCGAGAGTTATGTTGCACCAACCAATCCGCTCGAAGCTGAACTGGCCGAAATTTGGACCAATGTTCTGGGGTTATCAAGAGTAGGCATTTACGATCATTTCTTTGAACTTGGAGGACATTCTCTCAAGGCTATGTCTCTTATTGCCCAGATCCATAAAGCTTTTGATGTAAAGTTGACGGTACAGGATGTGTTTACCTACACTTCCGTGCTGGATCAATCCAAGTTTATTCAAAAAGCTAGAGGGACCCATCGTTATGCATCGCTGCAACCTGTGACGGTTCAAGATACCTATCCTGCTTCGTCGGCTCAGAAGAGACTATTTTTCCTTCAGCATATGGATCAGCAAAGTACCAGCTACAATATGCCAATGATATTTGAAATTGAAGGTGAACTCTCTACTGAGCGACTCGAGGAAGCTTTTGTCTCCCTGATCCATAGACATGAATCTTTGCGTACGTCTTTTGAACTTGTTCAAGGGGATCTCAGACAGCGTATATGGCCTGCAGAAGACTTGGAGTGGAGGATGGAGCGTACATTGGTTGAACGGAAGGAAACAGCTATTGCTGATACAAAGACGTACGTTCATTCGTTCATTCGCCCCTTTGATCTGAGAGATCACAAGTCGCTTATTCGTGCAGGCTTGTTAAGTACTTCAGCAAATAAACATATTCTGGTTGTGGATACTCACCATATTGTTTCTGATGGTACATCGACCGGTATTATCTTCAGTGAACTGTTTCAGTTGTATGAACAACAAAAGTTTGAGCCGCTTCCTGTTCAGTACAAGGAGTATGCTGTCTGGGAACAGGAACAGAAGCACGCGGAAAGCTATCGAAGCAGTGGGGAGTACTGGCTGAATCAATTCCAAGGTGAACTCTCGGTGCTAAATCTTCCTTATGACAATTCTTATGGCAGAACGGATAGACCAACTGGGGCGCGAGTAGAGATGCGGCTTGAAGCAGAGCTGACTGAACAGCTGCAGATGCAGGCAGAAGAGAACAAAACAACATTGTATACGGTAATGATGGCGGGCTATTCCATCCTGTTGTCCAAATATGCCGGACAGGAGGATATCGTCATCGGTGTACCTACAGCCGGGCGGGAACATGCAGATACTGCATCCGTGGTTGGCATGTTCGTGAATACTTTGGCATTGAGATTGAGGCCCGAGGGAGAGATCGAAGTACAGAGATACATTCAACAGGTTCACAACCTGTTGCTGCAGGGATACGAACATGGGATGTATGCTCTTGAGGAGTTAATTGAACAATTGGCATTGCCCAGAGAACTGAACCGTCATCCGCTATTTGATACGATGTTTGTGTTGCAGAACATGGAGCACTCATCACCTGAAGCGAGTTCGATCTCCATACGTCAGATACCTTCTGGCTCGAGTGAGCCCAAGTTTGATATGACATGGGGAAGTGTTGAACACGCTGAAGGCTTGAGCCTAACCGTTGAATATAATGAAAATCTGTTCTCTTCGGAAACGATTGAACGCATGATGCATCATTATGAACATATTTTGCAGCAAATGGTGATTCGCCCTTATGAGCAAATCATGAAGATTGAGTTGTGTACTCCGGAGGAAAGGCTGCACCTGGCGAGTCTCGAAGGAGAGATCGTAGATTACCCGAGGGAAGAAACGATATCACAAAGGTTTGAAAAGCAAGTGCTGCAATATGGGGATCGACCATCCGTTGTGATGGGTACGGAGGAGATAACCTATGGAGAGTTGGAGATAAGGGCCAATCAGCTTGCAGAGATACTCCGACTGAAGGGAATCGCATCGGGTGGAGTGGTAGGGTTACTGGCTAATCGCTCTATAGGCATGATCGTATCCATTATGGGGATTTTGAAGGTGGGAGCTGCATATGTACCGCTTGATCCGACTTTCCCGGAAGACAGGTTAGCCTACATGCTGAGAGATAGCCAAGCCCAACTATTGATATCTGAAGTTAATCTGGGCGTACATGATTTTCAGGGTCAAACGATATTGCTAGACGAACGCTTATGGGATGAGATGGCCAAGGAAGAGGTTGTATCTAACCGGGTTCAAACGTGGACGGCTGATTCACCTGCCTATGTCATGTACACTTCTGGATCAACTGGTGCACCCAAAGGAGTCGTCACCACGCATCGGAATATCATGAGAACAAGTGTGAATAATGGGTTCATGGATATGGGGCCGGAAGATCGGGTTTTGCAGTTGTCCAACTATGCATTCGATGGATCAACCTATGAAATATTTGGCGCATTGCTTAATGGGGCTGTTCTGGTGCTGATTCCCAGGGAGGACGTTGTACACACAGCTGAACTTGCCAGAACGCTGAAAGAAGAGCGGATTTCCTCTGCTTTTATGACGGCTGCACTGTTCAATACCCTTGTGGATTATGATGTGACCAGTCTGACACATGTTCGCAAACTGTTTTTTGGCGGCGAAGCAGCCTCTCGAAGTCATGTTCTAAAGGCTCTGGATTATCTGGGTCCACACCGATTGGCTAACGGCTACGGACCTACAGAGACGACCGTTTTTGCTGCAACCTATACTGTGGATGAAACGCTGAGAGATAGACGGAATGTACCTATTGGGCGTCCGGTTCACAATACCAAAGTCTACGTGCTTAACCGTTGGGGACAAAGACAGCCGATTGGTGTTCCAGGGGAACTCTATGTTGGTGGAGATGGCCTGGCCTTGGGATATCTCAATCAGCCTGCGCAGACATCAGAACGATTCATTGAAAGTGTTATTACACCTGGAGAGATCATTTATCGCACTGGCGATTTGGTCAGATGGTTGCCTGATGGAAATCTGGAATATTTGGATCGCCTGGATCAGCAATTCAAAATTCGTGGCAATCGCATTGAACTTCCAGAAATCGAGGATCACTTGATATCCCTAACTGAAGTGAGGGAGGCTGTAGTTGTTCCCAAACGGGACAAACAAGGCCATTCCTATCTTGTAGCCTATGTTGTACTGCAATGGGAAGAACAGGCTGCACAGGAACAGCTGGCTCATATCAGGCAAGAGTTAAGTTCAATGCTTCCACAGTATATGATCCCGTCTAGATTTGAGTTTCTGAATAATCTGCCGCGCAACTCCAATGGAAAAATAGATCGAAGAGCCCTGCCAGAGCCAGTCAATCAACTGACGAGTGGCTATTGTGCCCCCAAAAATACGCTTGAACAGGATTTGGCATTGATCTGGGCAGAGGTACTTGGCATTGAACGTGCAGGTACAGAGGATCATTTCTTTGAACACGGTGGACATTCACTGAAAGCCATGATGTTAAATACACTTATCCAAGAGCAGCTTCATATCCGGATAGATCTGCAGGATGTATTTAAGTATCCGACGATAAAGTTGTTGGCCGCTTATATCCAGCAGCAAGGAGCAGCCCTTTATCATGACGAATATGAACCTATTCAGCCTGCACTTGAACAGAGCACCTATCCTGCAACGCCTTATCAAGCTTACGGTTACGAAGCAAGCGAGGGCAATAATCATTGGAATATGCCAATGGCATTCCATATCAAGGGAAGACTTCAGGCGAAGCAGCTGGAGAATAGTTTTAGGGCCTTAATTGAACGCCATGAAGCTCTGCGTACCTCATTGCACAACGAGGGAGGACAAGTGGTTCAGTGTATTCACCAAAGGACTCCTTTTGACCTGATTCAAGAGAACGTTGAGTCAGAGTCAGACAGAATACGTATCATGGAATCTTTTATTCAACCGTTCAATACAGCACGGGCACCACTTCTTCGTGCGAAGCTTCTCCATATGGGAGAAGAGGAGCATGTGCTTCTGATGGATATGCATCACGCCATATCGGATGGTACATCCGTAGGCATTCTGATGCACGAGTTGATTCAGCTTTATCAGGGGATAACGCTTCCGCTTGTCCAGTTACAATATAAAGATTATGCTGTTTGGCAAAAAGACAGGCTTGCTCGGGGAGGATATGCAGAATCCCAAATCTTCTGGAAGGAAGTACTTCGCGGCTACCAACCTTTTACGATAAGTAGCGAACGTGTAAGTGACAAGGACATCATTTCTTATGTGGGCGATCAGATAGTTGTGAAGCTGCCTGCAAGCCATCTCGTGCAACTTAGAGAAAAGCTCCATGATTCAAGCTTAACGGACTACGCTATTTTATTTTCGGTATATTTGCTTACGTTGCATCAGAAGACGGAGAGAACGGACCTGATTGTAGGAACGTATGCATTTGGCAGAAGAAGACCTGAATTGCAGGACATGGTTGGTTTGTTTATTAATTCAATTCCCTTGCGAAATATAATATCAACAGGTGATACGTATCACCAATATCTTCTTAAGCTCCAGGCTAACCAAATAGATGCATTTGATCATCAGGATTATCCATTTGAAAAAATGATGGAAGATGCAGGTTTCTCTTCTGCACCCGATGGGGATTTGCTGTTTGATACCATGTTTAACCTCAACAATTTTGCTCAGCGCTCTGTAGAAAATTCTGAAATTCAGATTACTCCATTCAAGTATGAATGGAAGTTCAGTGAGTATGAGATCTATGTTACAGCTCAGAAAGTTGGAGAACATTTCAGTATCCACTTTGACTATCGGGTGGCAAGTTTCACCCGGGAGGAAATGGAGCAGTTTACCAATCAGTATCTGAGGTTATTCGAACATATTGTGGAGGAGCCTCATATTCTTATTGATCATCTGAATCAGATGAACCATTGGAAAGATTCTGTGATACACTAGTATAAACCATTCATAGGAGGAGAAAAACATGAGCAAATTTTTCAAATTCGGAGTTGTAAGGGACGAGGAAGTACCCGAAGAGATCAATGAATTGGTGGAAGAAACAGAGAAACTGCCCGAGACGATTAGACAGGAATTAAGCGACGCTTTCAAAGAAGAAGAAGATGAAGATAAAAATAAATAAATTGATAATAATTTAAGTTTTCATAATGTACCCTCTTGCAAATCTCAGGAAAATATGAGATATGTAAGAGGGTACATACATAAAGTGCATTGACGGAAAAAATTGGGTGTGATACTATTAGACTGAATGGTCAGTCTTTTGATGGAGGGGTCTTCAATCGAAGTCAAACGGAGAAAAGATGTTGCTCAGATCAAGAAAGATATTGCTCGTAATACCAAAGAGTTATTTGCCCAAAAGGGATATAGTGCAACCTCCATGGAGGACATATGTACAATCAACAATCGAAGTAAAGGCAGTATATATTATCATTTCAAAAGTAAGGAAGAACTCTTCATGTATCTCATCAAACTCAATAACGAAGAGTGGATGGATTCATGGCTGGAAAAGGAACATCAGTACGAGACGTCTGTAGATAAACTATATGGTCTTGCAGATCATTATGTTGATGATTTGGCGAATCCGCTCAATCATTCGATTAACGAGTTTGTCTCAGGTCAGGTGGTCAGTCAAGAGATGCTGGATGAGATGCTTTCCCTGATCCGAATTCCTTATATGACTTATGAGCGGATCATCTCTAGAGGGATTGAGGATGGCGAATTGAAACCGGAAGATCCACAGGACTTAATGCACATTATTAACGGTCTTTTTAACGGATTAAGCACACTTTATTATGAAAAGGATCTGACCGATATCAGACGACTCTACAAAAAAGGTATTGCCAGTATGCTAGTGGGCATCCAACAACTTCAACAATGAAAAGCTGATGTATAATCAGTTTTTCTTTTGAAAATTAATAAACCGGACAGTCGGTTTAAAGGGAGATGGAGAATGAGCACATTGTTCAGGAATAAAGCTTTTCTTATCGTCACTGGGTCTGATCTACTGCAAAATCTGGCTATATGGATACGGAATATGGCGATCCTCTATTATGTGATGGATCAAACTCAGGGCAATCCCATAGCGGTCTCGCTTATAACGGTCCTTGAGTACGCTCCGATTTTCGTTTTCTCCGTTATTGGCGGTGCACTTGCTGATCGCTGGAATCCCAAACGTACAATGATACTGGGCGATATGCTCAGTGCATTATCCATTGTAATGATTATTGCTGTCTTGTCTTCTGGTTATTGGCAGATTTTATATGTCGCCACTTTTGTATCCTCTATCGTTAGTCAGTTTTCACAGCCATCATCCGTGAAAATTGTGAAGCGAAATGTAGAGGAGGAGCATGTGCAGTCTGCAATTGCCATTACACAGAGTGGTCAATCTCTTTTCTTAATACTCGGGCCTATCGTCGGAACTTTTATATATACCGTTATGGGGATTCAAACTTCGATGTATGCTTTACTTATTCTGTTCATAACCTCCGCTATTCTTCTTACGTTTTTGCCGAAGGATTCCGCCCAGCGGGAAACAGACACCTCATTACTGGCGGATATCAAGGAGGGATGGCAGTATGTCGGGCAATCCCGTTCATTAAAAATGCTTAGTTTGGTATTCGTCTGTGTGGGACTCTCTTCAGGTCTGATCAGCCCACTTGAAATATTTCTGATCACTGAACGTTTGGGACTTGAGCAGACGTCATTACAGTTCCTGTCTGGTGTATCTGGATTAGGTCTGTTGATCGGTGGGGGAATCGCTGCTGCTTTGAGTGGCAAGTTGAATCAAACGTTGACTCTAATGGTAGGGGTGCTGTGTCTGGCTGTAACCACGATGGGGGAAGTGTTATCCAGTTGGTTCTGGCTGACTCTTGTGATAAGTTTCCTGAGCTCTATCAGTCTGGCTTTTATCAACGTCATTATCTCGACGTACTTAGTTACCCAGATTGATGAACACTTGATTGGGAGAGTCAATGGTACCATCACACCATTATTCATGGGGGCCATGCTTCTCGGATCTTCCATGGCAGGTGTACTCATGAATAACACATCCTTATTTATCGTCTATATCATCTCGGTTACCGTGATGATCTTGAGTATCCTTCCAGGTATGAGAATTCAATTTCGCAATGAGCAGACTGCTCCAGTGAACACATTGAATCCGGAAGTTGCTCATCAGGCCGCAGACTAGGAAATTGGAGGAAGGTCATGAATTGCATACATCTCATCTGCTTTCCTTATGCTGGAGGTTCATCCATGGTATATTATCGCTGGCGTAATAACCTTCCTTCTCATATTCAGTTACATCTGGTTGAATTGTCCGGGAGAGGTCGAAGAATGAACGAACCCCTGTACACATCCATGGAACAGGCTGTCGAGGATGCCTATTTATCTATTCCGTCCCACTTGTTCGAGGAGAAGATTGTTCTATTTGGATATAGCATGGGAAGTCTTATTGCTTATGAACTGGCTCATTACATCAAGGATAAACAGGGCAGAGATCCAGCGCATCTTTTTGTGGCTGCGAGAAAGGCTCCACATATAAAAAATCATAAAAAAGCGATACATGCATTGCCTCACGATAAGTTTATACAGGAAATGCTTCAACTTGGCGGCATGTCACCAGAAGTATTTAAGAATAAAGAATTAGCTGAGATCTTCGTTCCCTTGCTCAGATCAGATCTGCAGATCGTTGAGAGCTACCAGTGGGCAGGGTCCAGAGAGCCTTTAAATACAGATATAACTGTTCTTGCGGGGGCTGATGACCTGATTCCCATGGAACACATGCATGCATGGAACCAAGTAACGAAAGGGAGTTGTACAGTAAGTGTCTATCCGGGTGACCACTTCTTCATTCATCAGCAGTATAACCGGATCACGGAGCAGATCGCCCGTGTACTGAGTGAGTATCATGTATGACGAGAGCGTAAGCTTATCGGTTGGGCAAGTTGCAGTATTATAGACCTTAACTCAATCCCTATAAATAACAAAAAGCATGATCAAGTAGGGTCCCTGTAACGTGAGTCTTTGACTATTGAGACTCCTACATGTTTATTTAAAAAAGGAATGTACAACAAAAAAAGCAGCGGGATCATCCCACTGCTCTTTTTGTATTATAACTTATTGGAAAAGGACGGCGTACTCACCGTATCCTTCCTTTTGCAAGTCTTCTTTGGGTACAAAACGAAGTGCCGCAGAGTTGATGCAATAACGCATTCCACCTGCTTCGGCAGGACCATCGTTGAACAGGTGACCCAAATGGGAATCACCCTCACGACTTCTCACTTCGGTACGAATCATGAAGTGGCTGAGATCGGTTTTTTCCTTCACGTTGTGGTCACGCAATGGACGTGTGAAGCTCGGCCAGCCGCAACCGGAATCGTATTTGTCGGTAGAACTGAACAATGGCTCGCCGGATACGATGTCCACATAGATACCGTCACCGTGGTGATCCCAGAATTCGTTATGGAATGCAGGCTCGGTCGCGCTGTTCTGGGTAACTTCATATTGAAGCGGCGTCAGACGCTCTTTCAGCCCGTCTTTATCCACGTTACCGGACCAGTTGCGTTCGATGAAGTCTACGCGTCCAGAACCTTTGCTGTAGCGTTTGTAGTGGGCTGGGTTCTTCCGGTGATAATTCTGGTGATGTTCTTCCGCTTCATAGAACGGTTTGGCTGGCAAGATCGGCGTGAAGATTGGTTTGTCAAAACGCCCGCTTTGTCCCAGCTCCGCTTTGGAAGCTTCCGCAATCTGGCGCTGCTCTTCACTGTGATAGAAGATGGCGGTCTGATACGAAGATCCACGGTCATGGAATTGCCCGCCTGTATCCGTAGGATCAATCTGCTGCCAGAACAGTTCAACCAGTTTCTTATAAGGGAAGATGGCAGGGTCGAATGTTATTTGCACAGCCTCTACATGTCCTGTTGTCTCCGAGCAGACCTCTTCATATGTTGGATTCTCGGTATGTCCTCCTGTATAACCCGATACGATCTTATGAATACCGGGCAGTTCTTCAAAGGGGGATACCATACACCAGAAGCATCCGCCTGCAAAAGTTGCTAACTCACTTGAATGTTGTTCCATGCTATAGTCACTCCATTTCTGATGAAGATTTAGCGCTCGTGTTCGAGCTCCAACAATCTACCGTTTTATTAAAACTTGTTACACAAGCATTAGGCTTGCTCTTCTATTATATCCTGAATTGGCAAGCCAACCAAGCCGGAATGAAAACAAGCTGAATCTGAACGGTTTGCGAATTCTGAATTCAGGCTTTGTTGCGTGACCGAAAGCGAAATAAGAGCAATACAATGGCCATGAACACCAGATATCCGGCAAGGATGGTCAGGCTCAGCCAGATGGAGGTTTCAGCCTGTGCACCTGCATAGGCAAAAACAAAAATCGCTGGCATTTTGCCAATGGCTGTAGCGACCATGAAAACCCAGAATGGTGTATACGTTATACCTGCATAGATATTAACGGCCATCTGAGGCACGATCGGAAGCAGCCGCATCGACATGACACCCATGAACGGATGTGCTTCCATCCATGTCGTAAAACGGTTCAAACCCCGAATGCGTTCGAGGTACGATCTCGCCTGATGTCTGAAGATTGTTCTTGCTCCGCCATAAACGAGCATGGCTGCCATTGTGGTGCCAAGCCAGCATATCCAGGCTGCCGTGGTGGTACCGTAACTGAAGCCAAAGGCGATAATAACAAACTTATAAGGAATTACAGGCACAAGAGCAAACAATGTTGCCATGGCGAGTAACAGCGGAATGGACTGATGAAGATCGGTCCAGGCCAGCAGATCATATCTGTAAATAAACGTGACTCCTGCAAGTAAAACATATAACAGAAGCCATAACCATTTTCGCAAAATCCCAAACGCTCCTTTCAGATCAGGCAGGTCTAGTCGTGTCCCGATCTGTACTGCTGTTCCTCCTAAGTTTACCACGTTCGCCCATTGTCTGAACAATTCGATCGAAGTCTGCTGCAATCATTGGCAAGTTGCTGTCCGAAGGGTTACACTATAGGACGTGGAAATATAGAACCGAACTGAAGGTGGAATGATCATCATGGAAACAACCCAACGTAAACGAGTTGCAATTATCGGCCTCGGCGATATTGCACGTAAAGTATATTTGCCGCTGTTAACAGCTCATCCCAACGTGGAGATTGTAGGCATTATGAACCGATCTCCGGAGCCGGTCAAAGCCGTTCAGGAGGCGTATCGATTAGAACGGGGAACAACGGATCTGAAAGAACTGTTGTCCTGGGATCTGGATGCGGTGTTTGTACATACAGCAACGGAAGCGCACTTTGACATTGTCATGCAATGTCTGGAACAGGGATTAGCCGTGTACGTAGACAAGCCGTTATCCTATACGATTCGGGAGTCGGAAGAGATGACTGCTTTTGCCGAGGCGCAAGGGCTGTTACTGGCAGTGGGCTTCAACCGCAGATTCGCACCGATGTACCAAAAAGCGAAAGAATGGATGCAGGGTGGAAAGGGTTTTGAATCCCTGACAGTGACCAAACATCGTACAGGTATTCAGGAGCGTCCTGCGGCAGAAACCATCTATGATGATCTCATCCATATGCTGGATCTGATGTTGTGGTACTCGAATCATAATGTGGAGTTGCTTCATCAATGGATTCGGAAGAATGATCTGGACAGACTGCTGCATGCAACCGGAACGGCCAAGCTGGGCAGAACAGCCTACGGTCGATTCGATATGGTGCGTGAAGCTGGGGCAGATCTGGAGAAGATCGAATTGCATGGTGGTGGACGATCTGTTGAAGTGGTGAACATGGACACGATCAGCTGCATGGAACAGGGGAGTCTGGAAACCAAAGAAACGTTCGGTAGCTGGGACACCGTGTTAGCACGCAGAGGTTTTAGCGGAGCAGTGGACAATTTCCTGGCTTGTCTGGACTCACCTGATGATTGCCTGATCAGTGCAAGTCATGTTATGGACAGTCATGAACTGGCGGAACAATTGATTCGCAAATAATTGCAGAATACACATACGGAGGAATACAAGTCATGGATGAATATGAAAAGGAACGTAATAAACAGATCGAGGAAGCCGTTATTGAAACTTATAAACAGGAAGAAGAGATGATGATCCTCGTATTCGCCCAGTGGTGTGTTAATAATGGTTTGGACCCGGAAGAGTTGTACCGGCAAGCCTACCCGGATCAGCAGAGCAACGAGCGTTTGCAGCAGGTGCAGAAGCTGATTGTATCCAAGGAGGAAGCCGGTGAGATCCCGGATGATACGGTACTTGGCGTGTTGTCCATGTTTGGCAATGAAGACCTGGCGATGGTTGTATCCGAGGCCATAGCCGCGCGCAAATAAGTTCAACTTACGTATACTGGTATGATTACATCTGTTCCCGGTGAATGACGCGGAATTCCTTCGGGGACATGCCGAATCGGGAACGGAATACCCGATGGAAATAGGTATAGTTGTTAAAGCCGGAAGACTCAGACACTTGCTCCAGGGTCATTAGACTGAAAATAATCCGTTCCCTGGCCATGTTAAGCCGTACGTCAAGCGTGTATTGCATGATGCTTTTGCCAAACGCTTCTTTGAAGAGATGAACACCCCGTGAGACACTGATGCCAATATGTGTTGCCACATCATCCAGCTTGAATAAAGAGGAAGCGTTTTCTTCAATGTAGTTCTTGATCTCATAAGCCACATAATTGGTGTTGGTTATCGTGGGATGCTCCGCGAGCAGACGATCCACTTCAAGGCATAAAATTCGCATATAATAACTTGAAATTTCCGGATAAGGATTGGAGATGCGGCGCTGCTCCAGTACGAGCTGTCGAAACAGGACCAAGAGGCTTTCCGTCAGTTCGACTTTGATCCGGGTCGGCCGTTTGTGACGCTTCCACCATTCATCCACCCAGGAGCCATTAAAGAAGATGTGATAGTCGCCACTCTCCACCAGTCGTTCTCCCATCGGGTTGGTTTCATTGTCTATTCTCAGCTCATAAGGCTCGTCAGGATCAAAAAGAAGCAGATCACCCGCATCCACCAGGGACATGTCCCCGTCAATGCGTGCACGGCAACGTCCGTCTGTTTGCAGTCTTAACAGGTAGTTCTTCACACCTTCAGGCTGCACCATAGCGTAGGGTTTACGATGAAATGAAAAGCCTGCTGTAAGAACTTGGCAGGATTGATCTGTCGGCATGGGCATACTCCTTGCAATTTGAAAATTATGACCAGATAGTTCATGTTTTAATCATATTATTCATTTTAATTGAAGCTGAAAGGGAATACCATAGTATTAGATTAAGGAACAGGAAACATCCAACTAAACATATAATTCTCAACCATTCAAACGCAGATTTTCACCATGCTAAGGAGATGAACGTCACAGTGGAGAAAATGAAAGCAGGCATCATCGGGTGTGGTAACATCAGCGCCATCTACTTGGAAAATCTCAAAAACAACCCGGTCATTGAAGTCGTGGCTGTTGCGGATTTGATTCGTGAACGCGCTCAGGAACGGGCAGATGAATTTAATATCGCAAACGTTTACAATGTAGATGAGTTGCTGCAAAATAACGAAATTGAACTTGTGTTGAACCTTACGGTTCCTGGCAGTCACGCCATGACCGATCTGGCTGCACTTGAAGCAGGCAAACATGTGTATGCCGAGAAGCCGCTGGCAATTTCTCTCGAGGATGGTCGCAAGGTTGTTGAGCTGGCTGAGGAAAAGGGATTGTATGTGGGTTCTGCACCGGATACCTTCCTTGGTTCAGGCATACAGACAGCTCGTAAAGCCATTGAGGATGGGCTGATTGGCAAGCCGATTGCAGCGACTTCATTCTTCATGGGTGGAGGACCAGAAGCTTGGCATCCTAATCCGGAGTTCTTTTATGTTGCAGGCGGCGGACCCATGTTTGATATGGGACCTTACTACCTGACCGCTCTGATTACGCTGCTTGGACCGATACGCAGAATCAGCGCCTCGGCAGGGATACAGATTGCAGATCGCAAGATTGGCTCCGGGCCGAAGGAAGGGACAGCGCTGCAAGTAGAGACGCCTACCCACTTGGCAGGAACCATTGATTTTGCGGAAGGTGCCATTGCAACCATGATCACCAGTTTCGATATTCGCGGAGCTTCGGATCTGCCACGTATTGAAATCTATGGTACAGAAGGTACGCTTAGTGTACCGGACCCCAATTATTTTAACGGGGAAGTGAAGGTTCGCAGATACGGTCAAGACACGTGGGAGACGGTCAAACCAGTCTTCGAAAGTGGACAAAACGAACGAGGCATCGGCGTAACGGAAATGGTTGGATCCATTCGTGCCGGACGGGAACACAAAGCCAGTGGCAAGCTTGCATATCACGTACTGGAAGCCATGCATTCATTCCAGCGTTCTTCACTTGAAGGCAAGCACATACATCTGGAGAGCAGCTATGATTCTTTTGCAGTAACTCACTCAGTTCAAACTGAGATTGAAACCGTGGAATCACACTAGTCTGAGTAAAAAGTGTTCGAAGCTTGATGCTCCTACGAGTGAAGCAGAATAACCAGTATTCTTACGTTCAATTTCAGGATAGAAACACTCTCGATTTTCCACACTAATCAAACAGGCATGTGATCTGAACGGTAATTGTATACAGTTCAATATTCATGAATTCAGCAATCATACGATATCTAATCCAGGGAGGAATCGCACTTGAAACTCGGCGTATTTTTGGTACTATTCGGAGGACGTAAATTGGAGGATGCTCTTGATTATGTAGCATCCAAGGGATTAAAAGCAGTAGAGATCGGAACAGGCGGACATCCAGGCAATGCACATTGTAAGCCAGATGAGTTGTTAAGCAATCCTACAGCATTGAAAAACTTCAAAAATGCAGTGGAATCACGTGGTTTGACGATCAGTGCACTGAGCTGTCACGGTAACCCGCTGCATCCGCAAAAGGATATCGCCAAAGGATTTCACGATGATTTTGTTAAATCGGTAGAACTGGCTGAGAAGCTGGAAGTACCTGTAGTGAATACATTCTCCGGTTGTCCAGGGGACCATGAGGATGCCAAATATCCGAACTGGCCTGTTGCACCATGGCCAAATGACTTCCAGGAGATCCTGAAGTGGCAGTGGGAGAACAAAGTTATCCCTTACTGGACAGAGTGGGGTAAATTTGCAGCAGATCGTAACGTAAAAGTTGGATTGGAACTGCACGGTGGATTCTCCGTTCATACTCCAGCAACCTTGCTGAGATTGCGTGAAGCAGCAGGTGAAGTGATCGGAGCCAATCTGGACCCAAGTCACATGTGGTGGCAAGGCATTGATCCGGTTCAGGCCATTCACATCTTGGGACGTGAAGGAGCCATCCATCACTTCCATGCAAAAGATACAACGATTGATCCGGTAAACGTGAACAAACACGGTGTGACGGATATGCAAGATTATACAAATATGCTGGATCGGGCTTGGCAGTTCCGCTCGGTCGGTTATGGACATGATAACAAGACATGGGCAGACATTATGAGTGCCTTGCGTCTGGTCGGATATGATTATGTAGTAAGTATTGAGCACGAAGACGGTCTGATGTCGGTTGAAGAAGGATTCTCTAAAGCCGTGCAAAATCTCCAGCAAGTATTGATCGAAGAGCCGCTGGGCGATATGTGGTGGGTTTAGAGCTACACTAGGGGGAAATTGAATATGATCAACGTCACCATTTGGAATGAATTTGTCCATGAGAAAATTCACGATGAAGTAAGGGAAGTCTACCCGGATGGTCTGCATCGAGCACTGGCTGACGGACTTGGCGGCGAAGGCTTTGCTATTCGTACAGCTACACTGGATCAGCCTGAACACGGATTAAGTGATGAAGTGCTGAATTCCACAGATGTGCTTATATGGTGGGGACATATGGCACATGATCGCGTAAGCGATGAGATCTCACAGAAGGTCGCGCAGCGAGTGCTGAACGGGATGGGAATGATTGTGCTCCATTCAGGTCATTTCTCCAAACCATTCAAAGCACTGATGGGAACCAGCTGTGATCTGAAGTGGCGTGTAGCTGACGAGCAGGAAATTGTATGGTGTGTTAACCCATCTCATCCGATTGCGGATGGCATCGAGGGCAAGATTGTATTGGAAAAAGAAGAGATGTACGGTGAATTCTTCGATATTCCAGTACCGGATGAACTGGTGTTTGTGAGCAACTTCCAGGGTGGAGAAGTATTCCGGAGTGGATGCACGTTTCGGCGTGGTGAAGGTAAAATCTTTTATTTCCGACCAGGTCATGAGACGTATCCGACCTATTACAAACCGGAAATATTAAGAGTGATCAGCAACGCTGTGAAATGGGCATATCCTGCCCGCAGCTTTAAGCCGGAATTTGGCAAGAGCGAACCTGTAAGACCATTTGGTGGCGTGCTGGTCTAATTCATTAACTGCTTCGTGAAATGGATATTATAAGCTATATTCAAAAAAGAACCCTTCGCAAGTCAATGATGACTGTGGCAGTTGGGTTCTTTTTGGGTAAGATAGTACTGTGGGGAAGTTATACGATATTTCCCATGGTTACGACGCAGCATGTAATGTATACTGGGATGTATGAACCATTTTGGATGTTACGCTTCTAAAATTCAAACTTTT
This sequence comes from Paenibacillus polymyxa, assembly GCF_018614975.1. Lineage (GTDB taxonomy): Bacteria > Bacillota > Bacilli > Paenibacillales > Paenibacillaceae > Paenibacillus > Paenibacillus polymyxa_E. The sequence continues at coordinate 85,691 of NZ_JAGGNR010000011.1, forward strand.
TAGTTGCAGGCGTTTTCTTTGAAGCTTAAATATGTTATTATGAAATATACTAACAAAATGTAAGTTGAGTGATCTCTAAAGAGGTGATTAATGTGGAAGGTCAAGACTTGCGGATGTGTCCGCGTTTTGAGACGGCGTTTTCTTTTTTGGGCAAGCGCTGGAATGGTTTAATTATTCAAACGTTGATGAGTGGTTCGAAGCGATTCAAGGATATCTCCAATCTGATTCCATCCATGAGTGACAAGATGTTGTCCGAACGGATGAAAGATCTGGAGAGTGAAGGTATTCTGGTTCGTCATGTCTATCCCGAGACGCCGGTTCGTATTGAATATGAACTGACGGATAAAGGTAGAGCGCTGCAGCCTGTCATGAATCAAATTCAAGACTGGGCTGAGAAGTGGGTTGATTAACGTATAACATCACCCACTTTTTGCATGAATGACATAGACTCCTGATTTCTGTGGAAATCAGGGGTTTTTGTCTTAAGTATAACGTGGATCGGCGTTTTTCTCTTGGGCTATGCACATGTTGTCATGAGTTGTAGTATAATCTATAGAAAATGGCCACAGACGGCCGGAGCGAAGGAGGCCCACTTGTCATGAGAGAAGAAAGCTTATCCCGTGAAGTACGCTACGGCAAGAAAGATATTGCAGAACTTGAGAGCGCATCCATTCAGGTCCATCTAATTTACAAAAAAGCTGCAGAGTTATTCAAGCGCACAGCATATTCGCGATCGATTAAGAATGACCTTGCCCAATTGAACACGCATTCTGTGAACAGCGATGGTCCGAGATTAGCTCCGGCGGTGCTGCAAAAATGGATTCAAACGTCCAGGGGCTGGAAGTGCATCGGATGTGAGCTGGGACAACCTGATTCAACGACTTCTCAGATGGAAGATACCATCCATGGTGAGCGGTTGGTTCTGGATATGGGAGAAGGTCGGCTGGTTCAGGCAGAAATGCTGATTCAAGCGGTTGTCTGGTCTCAATATGAGAAGATTCGAATGTTTGCACCATGGCTTGGTGATGAACCCTTTTATAGCGTGCAGGAACTGGATGTCATTGCCCGTTATATTGTGCCTACCTATTTCTCGGAACGGCCTTTGCATGAGCAAGGGAAGGTATTCAAGGTCCATCAACAATATGGGCAGATTCCGCTATATCAGGAGTATGTAGACGCACCTTCATGTTGCGTGCAGGTAGACGGTGGATTGCTTGAAGGGCGATTGCTGACAGGTGTATATGTATCTGAGGAGCAGTTCTTCGGGCTTAATCCATATCTGAAAGATGGCGATGGAGGACGGACATACATGCAGGCTAGTGTGCAGTGATAACGTAACCAATGTTAACTTGGAAATGAATTAGATTGGAGAGCCTGTGTGCAGGCTCTCTTTCTTGTACAAGCCTTATTTGGAGGCGGTACCCTATAAAAGTAACGGCTTTGACACTTTTTTTTGCCGAAGGTTGTGCCATAATAGAGGTTATGGACAACAGGGTGAATGATTTTACGCAGGGTGGTGTTACCTACATGATGAAGAAAATCCCCGGTTACATAGGTGTATGCGTGCTCCTACTGGCGATCTTGGCTGGTTGTAGTGAGACACAGCCTTCTGAGCAGCCAATTGTCAAAGAGACAGAAACAGCGAATACGATCACAGTAGCTGTAGATGGCAGTACATTTTTGCCTGATGCAACAAAGTCCATTAAGCGAGATTTCAGTGAGGGTTTGACACTCAAAAAGGCATTACTCAATAGCGGACTGGTTGATTTTACGGCAGATGGCAAACGGATTCAATCCGTCGGTGAAGTTTCTCTGGATTCTTCGCTTAGCTGGGCTGTCAAATTGAATGGCAAGGATATTGAACAAGAAGATTGGGACATGGAGCTTCATGCCAAAGATGAAGTGATCATTTACGTGAAAGCCGCTGACAGTGGGGGGGATGGCGTTGCATATCAGACAACGTTACTCAAGGTTAGCGGTGGAAACATTATGCCAACCCTTAATCGTCAATATGCCGGCGTCTACGTTCAAGAGTGCACAGTTCGGGATGTGTTGAAGTCCAGCGGCATTGTAAGAATGTCGGAGAATAACAAATTTGTCGTTTCGGTCGAGAATGTCACACCTCGTATGAATGAGCGGTGGGTCATTATGGTGAATGACAAGGAATTAATGGAAAATGGTCTGGACATGAAATTGAATCCACGTGATGCGGTAAAGCTTGAATTGACCAATGCATCCTAAGTATACCAAAAAGCCCAATCTCTCTGCAGAGAAATGGGCTTTTTTTTCATTAAATATATAACCAACATCTGCATAGCATACTCAAAGATTAAATACGACAGATCTCGTTCGGGCAAAGTTCACAGTGACAGATCCCTTGCAGCATCTTCAGATCTTTGATAACAATCATGCCATTGTCATATTCAATTGCATCTTTCTTACGCAGGTCGCTTAACATGCGGTTCACACTTTCACGAGTGGCTCCAATCATATTGGACAGGTCCGTGTGGGTAATTTTTTTGTGAATAATGACATGCTCTCCATGAGGCTCACCATACGAATTCGACAACCGAATGAGGGTGGAGCAGAGTGCACCCGGTTTGCCATATAACATGAGATCCCGGAACTTGGTCTGTGTCAACCGGTGGTGGATGCCCATCCATTTCATAAAGTCGATCGCAAAGTCACAATGCTGGCAGATTAACATCTCCAGGTCTTTATGTTCCAGTACACCGATCTCACTGTCCTCTAATACTTCCGCTGAGAAGCTGTGTTTAGAACCAAAGAAGGGATCGGCCTGCCCAATCATATCACCGGATTGATACATGTACATGATCAGTTCCTTGCCTTCATCCGTGGATTTGGTGATCTGGGCACGACCTCGTTTCATATAATAAAGTTTGTCAGAGATGTCACCTTCCCAGTACAGATGTGTACCTTCCGGATAGGTTCTATCTTTCATGGTAACCAGCAGATGGTTGAAATTCGCTTCCGAGAAACAGTTGGTATTGCCGCGTTTTTCCAGTACAGTCGTTAGTTCTCTCATAAGTCTATCTCCCCTTTATGTCCATCGGACGACCTTCTGTAGTAAGCAGTAGCCTCCGAGGTTCGCCGCAAACCGTTGCCGTCCTGATCAGGGTCATCTCGGCCGGGAGGAAGGACGGTACAAATTGCGGTGGTTCAATTTTTTAAGTTCAGTATATACCTAATCTTACCGTTTGAGGGGGGAGGAAAGGGGGCAAAAATGACGAAATTTCAAACATTGTGATTAAATTCACTTTTGATGGAGAGGATGAATTGTATAGCTCTATATTTTAAATATGAAGTGAAAATGGTCGTATGAAGGACACTACAAAACTTAAATTAAATTTGTTATACTTTGTGAAAAAAATCACATATTTAACCTTTTACCCATGGTACGATGTGAATGTAAAGAAGAGAGACAAACCAATACGAACCTTTAGGAGGATGAGGGAGATGGCTGTAAAGAACGAAGTCGCCCCAGCAAAAGAACCGACAGCAGGTCAGTATATTCAAACGTTAATTGACAAAGCGAATAAAGCACACGCCGCATTCATGAAGATGGATCAGAAGCAGATTGACCGGATTGTGCAAGCAATGGCGCTTGCGGGGCTAGATAAACACATGATGCTCGCCAAGATGGCCGTAGAAGAAACAGGCCGCGGAGTATATGAGGATAAAATCACCAAGAATATATTTGCTACAGAATATGTGTATCATAGCATTAAATATGACAAAACGGTAGGTGTAATTGAAGATAATGAGTACGAAAGCTTCCAGAAAATTGCGGAGCCGGTTGGGATCATCATGGGGATCACCCCAGTAACGAACCCAACATCAACAACGATGTTTAAAGCACTGATCTCCATCAAGACACGTAATCCGATTATCTTTGGTTTCCACCCATCTGCACAGAATTGTAGCCGGGAAGCTGCCAAAATCCTGCGTGATGCAGCGGTGAAACATGGTGCACCAGCAGATTGTATTCAGTGGATTGATGATCCTTCCATGGATCGTACGAATGAACTGATGAATCACAATGATGTGGCTCTCATTTTGGCAACAGGCGGATCTGGCATGGTACGTGCAGCGTACAGCTGTGGTAAACCTGCACTGGGCGTAGGACCGGGTAACGTACCTTGCTTTATCGAGAAAAGCGCGGATATCAATCAGGCAGTAACGGATTTGATTCTGTCCAAGTCTTTCGATAACGGCATGATCTGTGCTTCCGAACAAGCGGTAATTATTGAAGAACCGATCTTTGATCAAGTGAAGAAAAAAATGATTGCAAATGGCTGTTACTTTGTTAACAAAGATGAAGCAGCAAAATTGACAGCAGGTGCGATTAATGCCGAGAAATGTGCGGTGAACCCGGCGATTGTGGGTCAATCTGCGGTGAGCATTGCGAAGTTGTGCGGTATTGAAGTTCCTGCAGGCACCAAAATTCTTGTAGCCGAGATTGAAGGCGTAGGTACCAAATTTCCATTGTCGGCTGAGAAATTAAGTCCGGTACTGGCTTGTTACAAAGTTAAAACGGCAGCAGAGGGAATTGAGCGTGCAGCAGAAGTGGTTGCTTTTGGCGGCATGGGTCACTCTTCGGTTATCCATTCAACAAATGAAGAAGTAATTGGCAAATTCGCAGATCGTCTGCAAACCGGACGGATTATTGTGAACTCACCATCCACACACGGTGCCATCGGGGATATCTACAACACAAACATGCCATCGTTGACACTAGGATGCGGATCATATGGACGTAACTCGACTTCTTCCAACGTAACCGCTGTGAACTTAATCAATGTGAAAAGGGTGGCTCGCCGTACCGTGAATATGCAATGGTTCAAAGTGCCGAACAAAGTCTACTTCGAAAAAGGGGCAACGCAGTATCTTGCCAAAATGCCTGACATCACACGTGTGGCGATTATTACGGATGCCATGATGGTGAAGCTTGGATATGTTGAAAAGGTAGAACACTATCTGCGTCAACGCCAAATGCCGGTAGCGATCGAAGTATTCTCTGATGTAGAGCCAGATCCATCCACAACAACGGTAGATCGCGGAACCGAAATGATGCGCCGCTTCCAACCGGACTGCATTATCGCACTCGGCGGTGGATCACCGATGGATGCTGCTAAAGCCATGTGGTTGTTCTATGAATATCCGGACACGGACTTCAACGATCTGAAACAAAAATTCATGGATATCCGCAAACGGATCTACAAATATCCACGTCTCGGCGTAAAAGCGAAATTTGTAGCGATTCCAACCACATCGGGTACAGGTTCTGAAGTTACATCGTTCGCGGTTATTACAGACAAAGAACAGGGTAACACCAAATATCCATTGGCTGACTATGAGCTGACTCCAGACGTAGCGATTGTCGATCCGGAATTCGTATACTCCCTGCCTAAAACGGCTGTAGCGGATACAGGGATGGACGTACTGACTCATGCGATTGAAGCTTATGTGTCTGTGATGGCGAATGATTATACCGATGGACTTGCGATCAAAGCAATCCAACTGGTGTTCCAATATCTGGAGCAATCTGCGCTGCAAGGTGACAAACTGGCACGTGAGAAAATGCATAATGCTTCCACAATTGCCGGTATGGCGTTTGCCAACGCATTCCTGGGCATTAACCACAGCTTGGCGCACAAATGGGGCGGTCAGTATCACACCGCACACGGACGCACCAATGCAATCCTGATGCCACACGTCATTCGTTACAATGCAAAAAAACCGACCAAATTTGCATCGTTCCCGAAATATTCGCACTTTGTAGCGGATGAGCGTTATGCAGAAATTGCCCGCATCTTGGGATTGCCTGCTCGCACCACAGAAGAAGGGGTAACCAGTCTCATCAATGCGATCCGTAAACTGAACAAAACACTGGGCATTGAAGAATCGTTCCAGGAAATCGGATTTGATGCCAAAGACTTTGAAGCACATGTCGATTATCTGGCAGATCGTGCCTTTGAAGACCAATGTACAACAGCCAATCCAAAAATGCCGCTGGTGACTGAACTGGCAGACGTGTACCGCAACGCTTTCTACGGAAAGTTTGAATAACGAATAGTACAAAATAGCAAATCAGTGGTTAGAGGTTGAGGCAATATGTTCAGGGTTCCCCGAGAGGGGAGCCCCGATTGCCGTATGTTTTTACAGCAGAACGAAGAGGGCAGTGAGGGCAGAAAAAGGGAAGAGCAAGCAACCACTTTTCAGAGGTTATGGTCTTCTCTCTTTATTAAGTTTTGCCCCCAGACGTAGAGGTCTAAATGCAAATGCCTTTTTCTTAAAGGAGGTGAGACGAAAGCGAGATGCGGCTGTTTGAACTGCCAAACATTCACACGATAACGGAGGGGAGAGAAAAAACCTGAAGAAGCGAAGCGCTCGCCTTTATCCCCGGATTTTCACCTTGGAAAAAGTGAATCAAAAAATCCGGGGATAACAGCGATCGGAAGGTTATTCTCTCCACGGAGTGAAAAAGTGTGAATTACCACAGGTGTTTAATAAGACACAGCACAGGTGGAGTGAGTTAGTTCACTGGCTTTGTGACAAAAATCACAGATAATGAAAGCCCTAAGACGTATACTGAAAATGTAAGAAAAACATTCATCCCGCGGTTCCGGTTCCCAAGTAGAGAGAACATGTTCCGGTTTATGTGAAACAATTCACATTAATCGCGGCTCTGGGCACACAATGCTACGAATGAATAAACATGTTATATGTCCAGAAATCCAAATTAGTGGAGGGATTAAGATGTCGGTGATTGAAAAAGATGTCAAACAACAAACAGGCTGGAGAAACTTTACCAAAGGAACATGGACCAAATCCGTAGACGTGAATGATTTTCTGGCACACAACTTGTCTCCGTATTACGGTGATGAAGCATTTCTCGCAGGTGCAACCCAGAATACCAAAGAATTGTGGGAGATCGTATCTGATCTGACCAAAAAAGAACGTGATAACGGCGGTGTCCTTGATGTAGACGTGAACACACCAGGTACTATTATCTCTCACCAACCCGGTTATCTGGATCAATCCAAAGAGCAGATTGTCGGCGTTCAGACCGATGCTCCGTTCAAACGTTCCATTCAACCAACAGGCGGAATCCGCATGATGATTGACGCATGTGAGGCATATGGCTTTGAAATGCCACAAGGTGTCATTGATATATTTACAAACATTCGCAAAACGCATAACCAAGGGGTTTTCGATGCTTATACTTCCGACATGCGTGCAGCGCGTAAAGCAGGAATTATCACAGGTCTGCCAGATGCTTACGGCCGTGGCCGGATCATCGGTGACTATCGTCGTGTAGCTTTGTACGGGGTAGATTTCCTGATTCGTAACAAAAAAGGCGAATTGAACGCACTCGAAGTTGATGTCATTGATGAAGATGTCATTCGTCTGCGGGAAGAATTGTCTGAGCAGATTCGTGCATTGCAAGAATTGAAACAATTGGGCGATATGCACGGGTTCGATATTTCCTTGCCAGCGACTACAGCCAAAGAAGCATTCCAATGGTTGTACTTCGGTTATCTCGCTGCGATCAAAGAACAGAACGGTGCTGCGATGTCCCTGGGACGTGTATCTTCTTTCCTGGATATCTACATTGAACGTGACTTGCAAGAAGGTATTTTGTCCGAAGAACAGGCTCAGGAATTGGTAGACCATTTCGTCATGAAACTGCGGATTGTCAAATTCCTGCGTACACCAGATTACAACGAACTGTTCAGTGGAGATCCAACATGGGTGACTGAGTCCATCGGTGGTATGTCCGTGAATGGCGAAACACGCGTAACCAAAAACAGCTTCCGTTTCCTGCATACACTGCACAATCTGGGTCCTGCACCAGAGCCGAACCTGACTGTTCTCTGGTCCACGAAACTTCCAGAAGCTTTCAAAGATTATTGCAGTAAAGTATCCATTGAAACAAGTTCAATTCAGTATGAGAATGATGATCTGATGCGCCCGATCTACGGTGACGATTACGGTATTGCTTGCTGTGTGTCGGCGATGAAGATCGGTAAACAAATGCAATTCTTCGGTGCTCGTGCCAACCTGGCAAAAGCTCTCCTGTATGCGATCAACGGTGGTCGTGACGAGAAATCTGGAGCACAGGTCGGACCTGAGTATCCTGCCATTACAAGCGAAGTGCTGGATTACAATGAGGTTATGAAACGCTTCAAACCAATGATGGAGTGGCTGGCGAAGCTGTATATGAACACTCTCAACGTCATTCACTACATGCACGATAAATACAGCTATGAGCGGATCGAAATGGCATTGCATGACCGTGACATTGTACGTACGATGGCTTGTGGTATCGCCGGTCTCTCGGTTACAGCAGATTCACTGAGTGCTATCAAATATGCCAAAGTAAAACCAATTCGTAACGAACAAGGCATCGCTGTTGATTTCGAAATCGAAGGGGACTTCCCTTGTTACGGTAACAATGAAGATAGCGTAGACAGCATTGCTGTTGAACTGGTTGAGAACTTCATGGGCATGATTCGCAAGCACAAAGCTTACCGTAACGCAGTGCCAACACAATCGGTTCTGACGATCACATCCAATGTGGTATATGGTAAGAAAACAGGGACTACACCGGATGGTCGTAAAGCAGGTGAACCATTTGCTCCAGGTGCGAACCCAATGCATGGTCGTGATAAAAAAGGTGCACTGGCATCCCTTGGCTCTGTAGCCAAATTGCCTTATGAACACAGTCTTGACGGGATCTCTAATACCTTCTCCATCGTGCCAAAAGCATTGGGTAAAGAGGAGACTACACGTAAATCCAATCTGACTGCGATGATGGATGGGTACTTCGGTCAAAACGCTCATCACCTGAACGTTAACGTATTTGATCGTCAGCAATTGATTGATGCGATGGATCACCCGGAAAACTATCCGCAACTGACTGTACGGGTATCCGGATATGCGGTGAACTTCATTAAACTGACTCGTGAACAACAGTTGGATGTAATCAACCGTACGTTCCATGGCTCCATGTAAGTAATTTGCAAGTAGAAGACCGCTAGAGCAAGGCATTCCAAATCATATTAAACGCACAGCGGATGCGGATACAGAAAGGAAGAGGCAGCATGGTTAACGGACATATTCATTCACTCGAAACTTTCGGGACGGTTGACGGCCCAGGCATCCGCTTTGTGCTTTTTATGCAAGGATGTCTACTCAAGTGTCAGTATTGCCACAACCCTGATACCTGGGCGCTGGATGGTGGAAAAGAAATGACGATTGAGGAGGTACTGGCTGAAATTGAGCCGTATCTATCCTACTACCGCAGCTCTGGAGGCGGACTCACGATATCTGGTGGAGAACCAACGTTACAGGCCCACTTTGTAGGCGAAATCTTCAAAGAAGTGAAGCGCCGCTGGGGATTGCATACAACACTGGACAGCAACGGATTTAACGAACCGGAACGGATTCACGATCTGCTGGATCACACAGACCTGGTTCTGCTGGACCTCAAGCATATTGATGACGAGAAACACATCAAGCTGACAGGCAAATCCAATGAGAGAACGTTGAAAACGGCCCAGTGGTTATCGGATCAAGGCCGGAAAATGTGGATACGCCACGTGTATGTGCCTGGCATTCATAACGAGGAAGAGGATCTGCTTAACCTCGGACGGTTTATCGGAACATTAAATGGCGTCGAGAAGTTCGAAATTCTTCCATACCATCAGATGGGGATCTACAAATGGGAAGCACTCGGCAAAGCATATCCACTGGATGGAGTTCCTTCACCAAGTGAAGAAGAAGTGGAGCGAGCGTATCGCCTGATTGAACAAGGTCGCCAGGAAACGGCTGGCATGGCTTGTTCAGGTAAGTAAACTACAGTTATAAATAACGTAGAAACCAAGAGCTTAAGCAGCCCTTGCGAATATACTTCGCAGGGGCTGTTTTTTGTTCAGTGAAGGATTTTATCCCTCCATTGATGAATTGTCATCCTTACGATGTAAGCTCCGGCTTTTTATAATCAGAGTGTAAAGCCAAATGCTCAATATCTTGAGGAGGGTCAACCCGATGAAAAAAAGAATGACATTGCTGCTTTCATTATTGCTTATCACTTCATGGACTTTGGCGGGATGTGCAAGCTCAAGTAACGAGCCACAGCAAGGCGCAGGCAATACACCTGTGGAGGAAACAAGTAAGGAACCGGTTGAAATGCTTCTCCGCCACACGCAGGTGGGAGCCGACAAACAGAAAAGACTGGCCATTCTGCAGGATGTTGTGGACAAAGTTGAGAGTGAAGTACCCAATCTGACCTTTACGCTGGATGGCGTCGAATCCGATGTGAATCGTAAGGAAAAGCTTCGCGGAGAGATGGCTGCCGGCAACCCGCCGGATATATTTGAACTGTTCGGTAGCCCGGATTCCAAAGTTTATGCCAAGGAAGGTATGCTGCTTGATCTGACCCCGATCCTGCAAGAGCTGGGTATTCAGGACCAGTTTACATCCCTTGAACCATTTACGTATGAAGGCAAAGTATATGGACTGCCGATTGGCGGTTCAGGCGAAGGTTTTTTCTATAATAAAGAGTACTTTGAACAAAAAGGATGGAAAGCCCCAACCACCATGGCTGAACTGGACAATATACTGGCCGAGATCAAGGCCGATGGCAAAGTGCCGCTTGCTTCCGCATCCAAGGCGGGCTGGGTACCGCTTATGTTAACCAACCACCTGTGGTCCCGGTATGCCGGGCCGGAGATTACCGCAAAGTTTGCAACAGGTGAAGCGAAGTGGACCGATCCGGGTGTTGTGCAAGGTTTTGCCAAACATAAGGAATGGGTGGATAAGGGTTATTTCAAAAAAGGTGAACTGGGATTTGAGTATGCCGAATATACTACGCAATTTACAAGCGGCGAAGCGATATTAATGTATGACGGAACATGGAAATCATCTGTATTTAAGGAAGGTCAGAGCGGTGAATCGCTCATTGGCAAGGTTGGATTCTTCAATATGCCTCCGGTAGAGAACGGAGCAGGGGATCAGACGTCTTTGATGCGTGATGTGAACAATGGATACGGATTCTCGGCAGCAGTGGCGGATGACCCGCAGAAGCTGGAAGCAGTGAAAGCTTTTATCAAAAATTTCTATAATGAAGATATGCAGGTTCGCGGCCTTGTGGAAGATGGTGTTTTGCCTGCCATGAAGCTGGATGAGAAAGTACTGACCGATAGCATTACCGATGATCTGATGAAAGAAATCGTGGCTGTGCTCAATGCGTCCAAGACGTCATTCCCGGCATTTGATGCACTCGTTCAGGCCGATGTGACGACAGAGATCAGCAATCTGCAAATCCAGAAGTTGATTGGTGGGCAGACCACGCCAGAGAAAATGGCAGAAGAGTTGCAAAAGGTGCAAGAGGAAGCAAACGCTTCAGTGGAATAAACCAATTCAAGTCGAAACTGCGATCGTTGAAGTGACTGAAGGAGGCTGACCATGAATACTTCACTCCGCAGCCCGTTAATCTATACGTTGTTTGTAATGCCAGCCCTAATTCTGTTTGTGATGTTCTTTCTATATCCTATTGGTAGCTCCCTGTATTACAGTCTGACGAGTTGGAATGGGGTATCGGCTGAGCCACGTTTTGTGGGTTTATCCAACTATATGAAGGCACTGACCGATGAACGTTTTTGGATTTCCACAAGGAATAACGGCTTTTTCATCGGATTTTCGGTACTGATTCAGGTACCCCTGATCGTCCTGTTTTCGCTTCTGATTGCCAATGTGAAAAGGCTGAAAGGTCTGTATAAAACCGCTGTTTTTTTACCATCCATCATGTCGACAGCCGTTATCGGTATCTTGTGGGGGTTCATCTATGAGCCCAATATCGGACTATTAAACAAAATGCTTCATGTGCTGGGCATCGATCCAATCTACTGGTTATCGGATAACCGATTTGCCATGTTGTCCATCTTGGTGACCAACGCCTGGCAGTGGACGGGATTTTACATTGTCATGGTGCTGGCGGCCATACTGGCGATTCCCCGTGATCTGGATGAAGCGGCCGCAATCGATGGGGCAACGGCGGTACAACGTGCAATGCGAATTACGTTGCCGCTGATCCGGCCGATCATTTCAGTGGTGATCATGTTGTCCATTGCAGGTGCCATGAAAGCAGCCGACATCGTGATTGTCATGACCAAAGGTGGGCCCGCTGGGTCCACTGAGGTTCTGGCGACTTACATGATCAAATACGCGATTACCAATTTCAAATATGGTTATGGCAATACGATTGCAGTACTGATCTTTGCTCTGACGCTTGTGCTCACTGCGGTGTATCAACTGCTGGTAGCGAGGCGGAGCGAGAAGGTGGAATATTGATGGCAAAAAGCTTAAAAAGCAGTATACCTCATGTGTTGTTAATGTTGTACTTGATCGCGATTTTGTTTCCCTTTTTATTTGTCATTTTCTCTTCCTTCAAGCAAGATAACAATGAAATCGCCCTGAATCCATTCAGTTTGCCTACAACATGGGAGTTTAACAATTACGTGGAGGCTTGGGTGAATGCCAAGATTGGCACGTATTTCTGGAACAGCCTGTACATTTCGGTTTTATCGTCGGCGTGTACGATTGTGCTCGGTGCCATGTTTGCTTTTGCCGTAACCCGGATGAGACACCGGAAATGGAGTCTGTTTCTGTACAGTCTGATTCTGGCAGGTATGCTTATTCCCAACAATGCACTCATGCTGCCGATCTATCTGCTTGTACGCAAAATGGGCATATTGGATACGCATCTGGCATTAATCGTGCCCTATGTGGCCAATGCGATCCCGTTTACCATTATTATACTGGCGGCTTTTATGCGTTCTCTGCCTGGAGAAATTGAGGAAGCGGCGGTCATGGACGGCTTGAGGGCCCCAGGTATCTTTGCTAAAATAGTGATACCTCTTACGGTTCCGGCTATTGTTACCGTTTTTATCGTTAATTTCCTCGGCAACTGGAACGAATTTTTACTTGCCAACTATTTCTTATCCACCGATAAATTGCGTACGCTGCCAGTGGGCATGGTCCAGTTTCGGGATCAATATCAGATGAACTATGCCCAGATGTCGGCAGGTATTGTATACAGCGTTGTACCTGTACTTGTGATCTACGCTATACTCCAGGAGAAAATTATAGAAGGAGTAACTGCAGGTGGTGTCAAAGGTTAATACCAAGAACCAGTTGATAGGGAGAACGGGATATGAACTTGCGAATGAAGCTGGCCTTGGCATTTCTGCTGCTGATTATTGTACCGATGTGTGCACTGGGCATAGGCATGTTTCTGGTCACATCACATACGATTGAGAAAAAATACAATCAACAGGCCGAGTATGCGCTTCAGGCTATCAGTTACAATATCGAGAATGTATTTCAGCAGATTAACAATGTGACCGACAACGGGATAGCGACATCGGTTTTTCAAATGGCGTTGAACGCCAAAGATCCGACCAAGCAGGATCTGGGAACCGGTAATCAGTTATCCCTGAATGCCAGCCAGCGCAATTTCCGTTCCCTTCTATATAATTATCCGTTCATCAGTTATGCCTTTTTATATGATTTGCGTTCGTCCGAGAACAACCAGATTGTCTCCATTTTCACCAAAGAAAACTTTCAAGCCCTTCCTTTTCAGCAATTCAAAGTGCATCCGTTATTCAACGAAATTCAGCAACTCAATGGCGTGCCTAAATGGCTCGCACCTCTGGAATACCCCGAATTAACCGGGGTAGAACCTGTCTTCACCCAGATCAGACTGGTCAAAGAACTCAGTTATTTTCAAAATATCGGTGTGCTTGTTGTTCAGATCAAAAAAGGTGAGATTGACCGGATCTTCCGTCACCTGCAAATCAGCGATTCTGCACAGGATACATCATTCCTGTTAATTAATGAAGAAGGGCTGATCGTCTATGATCCTGCAGGTATCTATAACGGTGAGAACATGCAAAATCTTGGTGCTGAATCCGGCAGTTACGGTCCTGGCTTTAGCAGCGTCAGAACGGTCTTTGACGGCAAGGAGAGCATTATTTCGCAATATCATCTGAAGAACTATAACTGGAGCCTTGTCAGTGTGACTTCATGGGAAGCCTTATCTGCAGAAACCAATGCCTTTGCAGGCTGGTCTGTCATCATTATTCTGTTATGCCTGCTCGCAGCGATGATCTTTAATCTTTTTTTCATGAATCGCATCACGGGTAACATTGCTGTACTTGTAAGGTTTATGCGTCGTGTGGATGATGGTGATTTTAATGCGAGGGTGGAAGGAAAAGGATTCGATGAAATGCAGCTGCTTGCGCAAGGGTTCAATGAGCTATTGGATCGTATCGGGGGATTATTCCGTCGTGTTCGGGCAGAGCAAGAGCAGAAGGCCCAAGCGGAACTACGTGTACTACAAGCTCAGATCAAACCCCATTTTTTGTTCAACACATTGGAATCCATTAATGGATTAGCGCTGCGTGGGGAGGGCCGCAAAGTAAGCGAGATGGTAACCAGACTTGGCAATATGCTTCGTATCAGCATTCAGGATCAGGAGGAGATTCCGCTGGGTGAGGAAATAAGGCATTTGCAGAGTTATCTGGAGATTCAACAGTACAGGTTCAGTGATTTGTTCACCTATGAGATTGACATTCCACCCCATCTATACAGCTCAATCCTGCTCAAGCTGACCCTCCAGCCTCTGGTGGAAAATAGCATTCAACATGGGTTTGAGGGGATCACCTATCCAGGTGTACTTCGAATAAGCGCGTATGCAGAACGGGGTCATCTGGTGTTATGTGTTGAGGATAATGGGATCGGTATTCCCCAGGAAATGCTCGCACGATTTGAGTATATGGCAGCAGATCCGCCGGAAGATATGCTGGTGAAAGGGACGGAATCATTATCGTCCATAACGGAACGCCGGGGATTGGGATTACGAAGTGTGGCAGATCGAATTCGTATTCAATACGGGGCCGGGTATGGCATATTTATATGTTCAGCACGGGGGTATGGCACAATTATTCGATGCATCATTCCATTATATGAGCAGGAGGAAGCCGGATGAATCTGACTGCAATGTTGGTTGACGATGAGCTGCCGATTCTGGAGAATCTGAACTACATTTTACCCTGGAAAGAGATGGGGATTGATATTACAGGTACAGCTAGAAGCGGGGCAGAAGCGCTGGGGAAAGTAACAGAAAGTCATCCAGACATTCTCTTGTGCGATATTCGGATGCCGTCTATGGATGGATTGGAACTTATTCGTTTGCTGCGAGAGCAGGGTGAAACGTGTGAAATTATTTTGTTGACCGGGTATCAGCAGTTTGAGTATGCTCGGACCGCTATAAAATATAATGTACATGAATACATATGCAAACCAATTGATTATTTGAATCTGGAGCATAAACTGCGTGAGCTTGCCGGGCAGATCCAGAAGAGACGTCTGGAAAACGAATCGCAACGTTATCGCAGCCAAGAGATGGAAAGCTGGATCAGACACAAACAGTTGATTGACCTGTTACGAGGAGAAAAACCGTTGAAGATTGCTTATCCTGCCTCTGTTCCTGAATTCATAACATCTGCTGTACCGTATACGTTGCTGCTGGTGGATGCAGTCGGTTATTTTCGCCATTCTATCGGCTGGTCCGAGCTTCAGCATGAGCGATGGCATGAGACCGTAAGTTCCAGACTTAGGGATGTGGCAGATCGAATTGCGGTGGATTGTCAGATTCTTTCGACCCGCAAGGGTGAGTGGTGTATCCTGCTGGAGGCGTCGGGTGAGTGGAAACGTCGCTCAGAGGAACTCGCTCATCAACTGTGTCTCGAATTAAATGCGATACTGTCCCTTGATTCATGTGTGAAGGTCAGGGTTGTTCAGGATGTTGTGCCCGTGAGTCTGGAAAGTCAAATTCAGGAGCGATACCGGCATTGTCAAAAAATACTGATGTCCCATTCGGAGAGTGAAGACAGAGTGCTGAAGGCGAGTTGTCCCGAAACCACCTTATCGGTTGATCATACGGTCTCCAAAGGGGCTAACTCATGGATTACAAGAGAAGATTTGGAGCTTGTTACTCGGTGGATTCGTCAAGGGAACAAGCAGGGGTTATGTGATGTATTGGAGCGGCTTAAACAGCGAATGGGGAATTCAGGACAATCCTTCAGCAAGATAGATGAAACCAATCTTCGGTTTATGCTTGTACACATGCTTCGGGAACTTCGTGAAGTACAGTCGATCGCTGAAGAGCACGAAGTGAATTATTGGAATGCACTGCAAGGGGCTGTATCCATGAGGGAACTCCTTGAACTTGCAGAGGTCGTTACCCATGCCTGTCAGGGCAAACAAACGCAGCCACGTCCTTCCGTATCGGAACTGATCCTGTCTGCATGTGAGTATATGGACGCACGGCTGCAACAGGACTTGGGAATAGATGAAGTCTCAGATTGGCTCGGAATCAGCCCAGGCTACTTCTGCCAGCTATTTAAAACCCAAATGGGTGTTACTTTTGTAGAATACATGACGCAGAAACGGATGGAAAGTGCCGCTTTATTGTTGAGTACAACCGAATGGAGTATTACAGCGATTGGGGAAGCAACAGGTTTCAAGGAGCGCCGTTACTTCTCCAAGGTGTTTCATAAACACTTTCACATGAAACCCTCGGAGTACAGGCAGAGTAAACGATTGGGTTCGTAGTGGCAAGGGAAACGGGAGGAGAGGTCGAATATGAAATCCTTGAATGATCTGACATTGGAGCAAAAGGTAGGTCAATTGTTGATGTGTGGATTTCACAGTCAGCACGTAGATGAACAGATTACTCACTTAATTCGTGACTATCATATTGGGGGCGTCATTTATTTCCGGCGCAATGTCGAAAGTGTAGATCAATTGACACGGCTGTCCGCCGAACTGCAAGATATGGCTGCTGAAGCGGGGGGCTTACCACTCATGATTTCGGTGGACCAGGAAGGTGGCATGGTTGCACGGATTGACAAAGAGGGAATGACCCAAGTGCCGGGTAATATGGCGCTTGGTGCGACAGGCAATCCGGAATATACCCTGGAGTGTGCTCAAATTCTGGGTCGTGAGTTAAAGAGCATCGGTATTGATATGAACCTTGCGCCAGTAGTCGACGTGAATAACAACCCGCTTAACCCGGTCATCGGAGTGCGTTCATATGGTGAACATGCTGAAAGTGTGGCCGCTCATGGCGTAGCAGCCATCACCGGATATCAATCACAGGGCCTAGCTGCTACTGCGAAACATTTTCCGGGACACGGAGATACCGCTGTAGATTCTCATCTTGGTATGGTTACAGTACCTCATGATCGAAACAGGCTGGAACAGATGGAGCTGTTACCGTTCCGCCGGGCGATTGAGGCCGGGGTTGATGCTATTATGACAGCTCATGTGATGTTCCCTTCGATTGAGCCCGAGCCCATTCCGGCAACGTTGTCTCATAAGGTGTTAACGGGCCTGCTACGTGAGGAAATGGGTTTTGAAGGCATTATTATTACTGACTGTCTTGAAATGCATGCGATATCCAAACCCTATGGAGTAGCTGAAGCTGCCATTCGTGCTGTGGAAGCAGGAGCAGATCTGATTCTGGTGAGTCATACCTTGCAAGATCAGGTTGCTGCGCTTGAAGCCATTGTGGAAGCAGTTCGAACGGGGCGCATTTCGGAAGAGGTGATTCATCAGGCGGTTGAACGCATTATGACATGGAAAAAAAAGCGCTGCGGGCAGCAGAATAATCATCTTGTTTCGCCGAAAGCGAGTGAAACGGTCGAAGGAGCAGATGTTGAACCTGTTAAAAACAATGAATTCACTGAACCCAGTGATCCCAGTGAACCAAACGAATTAACGCTGTTCAAGATTGCTTCAAGCAGTATTACCATCGTTCATAATGATGGGCTGCTGCCGTTGGACCCAGAGAAGGATGTGTATGTCATCTGGCCTGAGGTTGCGCAACGGACAGAGGTGGATGAACCATGGTCTCATACAGAATCGCTGGGTATTGCGCTATCGCAGCTGCGAGGCAGAGTTCGTGAGCACATCATTACCACTCAGCCCACTTATGATGAAGCAGATCGGATATTGGCGGATGTGTGGGATAGTGAACAAGTTATCGTATGTACTTACACATCGGCAGGTCATCTTCCGAAAGGGCAACAGTATTTGGTTGAAAAGCTTAGTAAGAATCATCCCCTGATTGTCATTGCTCTGCGCAATCCATATGACCTGCTGGAGATTTCGAGGCCGGGAAGTTATGTGTGTACGTATGAGAATACACCTGCAGTTGTCCGGGCACTGTCCCATGTGTTAACCGGTGGACTGCAGCCAACAGGAAGTCTTCCTGTCCGTTTGCGATAGACCTATTCAATCCTTAAATCTCTCTGCGATATGGTGCTGATTGACCATATCGCAGAGAGATTTTTTTGTTGGTATTTTCTATTGGGTAATTTTGGGTTTTGATGCCAAAAAGATAATTGATAGATAACTATTTTCATAGTATTTTCCTTCTATTAAAAGTTTACAATTCTCCTCTTAACTTTTTAGCAACTTTTCCCGGTCCCAAGCGTCTAATAATATGACTTTTTGAGGGGGATATTTATAAAATGGGAGCAGAAGGAGCCAAAGACAAAGAATGAATTTGAAGAAGAAATTGTCCATACTTACCGCTTTTGCTGTGTTTCAGGCGTTTGCAGTGATTCCTGTGAATGCACAGTCAGCAGATCAGAGCGATACTACATCAGTGAATACAGCCAAAGTTAAATCCGTGGAGGTTGTGAAGAAAGAACAAACCATCGCGGAATCCGAAGTGAAATCCGGAACAAACACTCCAACATCAAATAATGAAACAACTGAAGAAGTGAATTCCGAAACCAATGTTCCTGCAGGAACAGAAGTTACTCCAGTTGATCCGGTAACGGAACCGACGGAAGAAGAAGGTACAGCTGAGGAAACACCAGCACCTGCACCAGTAAAAGTGGAGCAACCATCTACAGGCGGTTCATCTGTTGCTGGAGGCCGCGGTGGAGACCTCACTCTTTATATGAACAGTAATAAAATGATGCAAGATGGCAAAACATATCTTGCCGGACAGCCAATGGCTGTTAAAAATGGTGTATCCTATGTAGCGATCCGTGCTCTCGTTGATCGGGTTGGCTATGATGTCAAATATGATAACACAACTAAAGAAACGATTATTATTAGTGGTGAAGATGAGCTGCGTTTCAAAACAAACAGCAAGATCTATACCGTTAATGGTGTGTCCAGAACGATGAAGGGCGCGGCTTATCAACAAAAAAATACGTTCATGGTGCCGTTGACTTCAATTACACAGGCTCTGGACATTACGTATAAAGTAAATCAGTCTGCCAAAACGGTTGTATTGAATCTGAGTACCAAACCGGTGGCGAGCTTCACGGTACAAAAAGAGGTTTTTGCCGGAGACCAGGTAACCTACACAACCAGATCCAGCTCTCCCAAGGGACTCAGCATTGTAGATGAGCGTTGGACAGGCCGTCAGGATTCATTCGACCAACCAGGTGTATACACAGTAACCTATGCTGTCCAGGATTCAAGTGGTCAATGGAGTGATCCGTATTCGGTTACGATTAAGGTTGAAAGACCTAATCTGCCTCCTGTCGCAATGTTTACGACAGATAAAGAAGAATACAAAATGGGTGAGAAAATCACTTATATTGATCAAAGTACAGATGATGAGAATGCAATTGTAAAAACAGAATGGGATAACAATGCACTTGCATTCTTTGTTCCAGGACCGAAGACCGTAACGATTACAGTTACCGATAAACATGGTGCTACCGATAGCTACACCAAGATAATCAGTATTACAGGAGAAACACTTTATAGTGTGACTGACTTCAATCAATTGTTCACACCAGTCGGTGAGAAGTTCACTTTTGACGGTGGTGGAGTACCGGCATTGGAGAAAGTACCTTTCACTTATTATGATGAACCAAGTCTGCTGATCCGCAGTAACAGCCCGGAAACCGTGAATACAGAAGGTATTGTGTACAAGGAATCTTCCTTTGGACAGACACGCTTCATGATTCACCATGTGAACAACACGGGCAAAAACGTAAAAATGTATGTTGTAGCGACAAATAACAATGCTTACACGGCATCCATTGAACAGCAAAACATGGGCTTTGCAGGACCGTCTCCTTTTGCAACGGTAGCTGGAAAGCTGTCGATTGACCGCTGGTTCCAGTCCATGCAGAATGGTACCGGACAAAAGAAAGTGTACATCCAGCCAGGAGAAAGCAAGCTGATTCTCAATGATCTGAGCGTTCTCCCGATGCAACAGGGACAAGTCATTTCCTTGTATTCGGATGTATTCAGTGACTATGAACTGGATTACAACATAATCATGATTGAAGAAAACAAGGACCCGATGGAAGTGTTGTCGAGCCTGCCAGTTCTGGATCGTGATGGGGTTCACAACCGCGGAACGTACCCAAATGCAACACGGATCATTACGTATGACCAAGAAATAGGCTCGAAGCCTGTACGTCTTCCACTTGGAGACAATGCAAGTGATCCAAACCTTGTGGGAACGGACCCTATGGCTTACACGGAAGCTTCCAACGCAGGTAACTTCGGTGTATTGTACAAAATTACATTGAATAATGTTGCTCCGCGCACGTTGATTTCATTCAACCCTCGTGGAGGCAGATATTCAGGTGTGGCACTCGTGAATGGACAGGTCGTTCAGATTTCCACTGGTAAATCTGTAACTGCACCTAATGAGCAAAGCGTTATGTATCGCACAGGTTCGTACGGCGAGAGTGTAACCATTCTCTTCTCGGCGGCACCAGGGAGTAACCTGCCTGTTAACCTGCTGTTCACGCCGCTTCCGGTTGAAAAGTAATATCATGAACCTGCACGGACGGTTTGGAGTGAAAGCTTATATCATATATACCCGTTCACCCCAAAAGTCGCCCGAACGATTGATCATCTGAACCGTCAGGAAGGGACTCCATCAAAATGTAATGTCATTAGCTCAAGCTAGACTAATGGCAATGCATGTGCATGGAGTCCTTTTTATGTGATGTTGGAATGACCTAACCCGGTGTCTTCGTTGACTCTAATCGTAATTTGATGCATTATTAGAGGTATACAAGAAAGCAAAAGTTTTCGCTTTTGCTGAATAAACTGTCGCTCTATGAATGATGCAAAATGCTCGTATGACAGGAGGTGCTTTAGATCATGCTGTCGACAGAACAGATTATTTCGACCATGTCCTCACAGGGGCTTCGCATTACCGATCAGCGGAAAACACTGGCCCGGTTATTTGCCGAGTCTCCGGGGTATCTTACACCCAAGGACGTCTATGAATATATGGGTAAGACTTACAGCGGACTGAGTTTTGACACAGTATATCGTAATTTGCGGGTGATGCAGGAACTGGGTGTATTGGAACAGGTCATCTTCGAAGATGGCGTTAAATTCAAAGCGCACTGTAGTGAAGATCATCATCACCATCATATGATCTGTCTGAAGTGTCAGAAGACATATCCTATTATTTTTTGCCCGATGCAGCTTGCGGATGCGCCTGAGCAATTTCAGGTTGTGGACCACAAGTTCGAGGTATTTGGGTATTGCAAGGACTGTGCTGAGCATGCTCCGGCCAAAGCAGTGTCGGGACATCAACACGCTCATGGGAAGCACTGACCATGAAGTTATCGCGCAGAATTGCTCAGGCACCCATTCGGGTGTACCGCAACTATATCTCTCCATTAACACCGCCAACATGTCGGTTCTATCCGAGCTGTTCGGCTTACGCCATGGAGGCGATTGAAGTGCACGGTGCGCTCAAAGGCTCGTTGTTAACAGCGAAACGTATTGCCAAATGTCACCCGTTTCATCCAGGTGGTGTAGATCTGGTACCACCAAAGGCGGAGAAATCCATGATGGTATCAGAGTAACGATGTAGATTGAAGTATTCGGATGAGCTTGAAGCAGGCCAGGATTGACTTGAGGATGCTGTCCCCTTGACAAAGGGGTCCGCATTTCAGTATATTTTTCCTATATGATTTTCCAGTGAAGGGATAAGTACAGACACACCCCTAGTGCAGAGAGCCGGATGAGCTGAGAACCGGTCTGGGAGGAGGATGGAATATGGTCCCGGAGGAACCTCTTTCGAGCGTGCAGACAGTGATTACAGAGCTGCTGTCGTAAGGCTGAGGCGTGATCCAGCGTTAATGGGCGGTCGAAGGACCGACAGAGCCTGTGTTTTGCGAAAAACATGGGGAATTTGGGTGGTAACACGTGAGAGCAACTCTCGTCCCATAGGGGCGGGAGTTTTTTGTGTTCTTTTTTAGTTGTTTTGGACGAAGGGATCACATGAAGCAGGAACATTTGAAGGAGGAGAAGTCATTCATGGCTGACCAAAAAACATTTTATCTGACAACCCCGATTTATTATCCGAGTGACAAATTGCATATTGGGCATGCGTATACAACTGTTGCGGGAGATGCGATGGTTCGTTACAAGCGTCTACGCGGTTATGATGCTCATTATCTGACAGGCACGGATGAGCATGGCCAGAAGATTGAGCGCAAGGCACAAGAGAAAGGACAGACACCGCAAGCTTTTATCGACGATATCGTTGTGGGGATCAAGGAACTGTGGAACAAGCTGGACATTTCCAATGACGACTTTATCCGTACAACCGAAGAACGTCACAAAACCGTTGTTCAGGATATCTTTGACCGTTTGCTGAAACAGGGAGATATCTACAAAGGTGAGTACGAAGGCTGGTACAGCATTCCGGATGAGACGTATTACACAGAGACTCAACTGGTGGATGTAGAGAAGAATGAGAAGGGTGAGATTATCTCGGCCAAGAGCCCGGATAGCGGACACCCGGTTGAATTGGTCAAAGAAGAATCTTACTTCTTCCGTATGAGCAAATATGCAGATCGTCTGCTCCAATATTATGAAGAGAACCCGGGCTTTATTCAGCCGGAATCCCGTAAGAACGAGATGATCAACAACTTCATCAAGCCAGGTCTTGAAGATTTGGCCGTATCGCGGACTACATTTGAATGGGGCGTCAAAGTTAAAGGCGATCCAAAACACGTGGTTTACGTGTGGATTGATGCGTTGTCCAACTATATTACAGCACTGGGCTACGGTTCATCCGATGCATCCCTGTATAACAAGTTCTGGCCTGCGGATGTTCATCTGGTAGGGAAAGAAATTGTTCGTTTTCATACGATCTACTGGCCAATTATGTTGATGGCGCTGGACTTGCCTTTGCCGAAGAAAGTGTTTGCACACGGCTGGTTGTTGATGAAGGATGGCAAGATGTCCAAATCAAAAGGTAATGTTGTTGATCCGGTTACCCTGATTGACCGTTACGGTCTCGATGCACTGCGTTATTACCTGCTGCGTGAAGTACCGTTTGGTTCCGATGGTACGTTTACACCGGAGAGCTTCGTAGAACGTGTTAACTCCGACCTCGCAAACGATCTGGGTAACCTGTTGAACCGTACCGTTGCGATGGTAGATAAATATTTTGAAGGCAAAGCCCCGGCGTTTGCATCGAATGTAACGGAATTTGATGCTTCGCTGGAAGAAGCGGGCCATGCTACAGTGGAAAAAGTGGAACAGGCGATGGAAAACCTGCAGTTTTCTGTAGCACTGACAGCGATCAGCCAGTTTGTCAGCCGCACCAACAAATATATTGATGAGACGCAGCCATGGGCGCTGGCTCGTGATGAAGCGAAACGCGATGAATTGGCATCCGTTATGGCTCACCTGATCGAAAGCTTGCGAATTGCTTCCATTCTGTTGCAACCGTTCCTGACACGTGCTCCTCATAAAATCTGGGCACAGCTCGGCATTCAGGAAGGTGAACTTACGGCTTGGGATACAGCCAAGCAATGGGGTCTGGTTCCAACTGGAAACGCCTTGCAAAAAGGTGATCCAATCTTCCCGCGTCTGGATTCCGAACAGGAGATTGCTTATATCTCAGAAGCAATGACTGGTGGCCAAAAAGCAGCACAGCCTGAAGCAAGTCAAGCAGATACAGGAGCCTCGGCAGCTGTTGAACCTGTAACTGCGCCTGAGGGTACAGAAGAGATCGGTATTGATGATTTTGCCAAAGTTGAACTGCGTGTGGCTCAAGTCATTGCCTGCGAACCTGTCAAAAAAGCGGATAAATTGCTGAAATTACAGCTCGATCTGGGTTATGAGCAGCGTCAGGTCGTATCTGGAATCGCGAAGTTCTATTCGCCAGAAGAGATGGTTGGACGCAAAGTCATCTGTGTGACGAACCTCAAACCGGTGAAACTTCGTGGTGAACTGTCTCAGGGTATGATCCTTGCAGCATCGCATGGCGACCAGCTTACACTTGCTACAGTACCAGACAACATGCCTAATGGCGCACAAGTAAAATAAGAATATATTCTGTCGTAACTATGACTCAAGGTGGCCCGATTAATTCGGGTCCCTTTTTTTGTTAATATAAATCGCATCTTAAGGGAAGAGAACAAGCATATACGGTTATGAACTCCGTACTTCAGGAAAGAATGAATAGGACGGGATGGCTTGACAAGAAGGTTCAGGTTACCTATAATTCTTTCAGTAATGTTTACGATTAAGAGATGCGGAGTGAATCATAATGACATTTTATAAAGTGCAACATCAAGCTCAGGATAACCGGACAGGGAAGACGAGCAAAAGAGGCAGCATGAAGTTACTGTGGACGGGTTTGCTTATTCTCACTTTGCTGGTATTGTCAGCGTGTGGGCAGGATAGTTCCAATAGTGCGAAGATAGTGGAAGGCAAGGTAAACGTTGTGACGACATTTTATCCTGTATATGCTTTTACGACTGCAATCGGTGGTGAGGATGCCAATGTCATTAACCTGCTGCCAACGGGAGTAGAGCCACATGACTGGACTCCGAAGAGTCAGGATATCGTTAATACGTCCAAGGCACAGCTGTTTCTCTATAATGGAGCTGGATTGGAAGGATGGGTGCCGAATTTCCTGAAGTCGCTGAATAGCGATACACAGGTGAAGTCTGTTGCCGTCAGCGAAGGTGTTAAGCTGTTAACCGCTGAGGGTGATGATGGGCACGGTCACGGCGAAGAGCATGAAGACGAGCATGCAGATGAACACACAGATGAGGCTACCAGTGAAGATGTCGCTGATCATCATATTGATCCACATACGTGGGTTAGTCCGAAATCGGCCATGATCATGGCTGAAAACATCAAAAATAGTCTGGTCGAGGCAGATCCTGATCACAAAGCAGGTTACGAACAACGTTATGAAGAGCTTCGTACGAAGCTTGAGACGCTGGATCAGCGTTTTACAAATGAATTGGCCAACGTACCGAACAACGAAATTGTAGTCTCGCACCAAGCGTTTGGTTACCTTGCACGTGATTATGGATTAACTCAGCATGCCATTATGGGACTTTCCCCGGATGCTGAACCGACAGGACAGGATATTGTGAAGCTTGCGAAATTGGTTAAAGATGAAGGCATTAAGTACATTTTCTTCGAAGAGCTGGTATCTGACAAATTGGCGAAAACACTGGCAAATGAAGCAGGCGTGGAGACCATGGTCCTTAATCCGGTTGAGGGATTGACCAAGGAGCAGGCAACAAACGGGGATGATTATTTCACCCTCATGGAGAAAAATTTGCAAAATCTGCTGATCGCATTAAAATAAGATAGAATGAAGGATTCAGATCGAAGAGTCTTTACCGTTCACGGTGAAGGCTTTTATGACGCTATGAAGATCCTTATATATAATGAAGGGCGGCTTTGCCATGCAGCAAATCATGCCACTATGTCATGATCCAATTATAGAGATCGAGAAACTATCATTTTCCTATGGGGACCAACGAGTGATTGAGAATCTCGATTTTATGGCTCAGGAACGGGACTTTGTCGGGATTATCGGTTCCAATGGGGCGGGTAAAACGACATTGCTGCGCATGCTGGTAGGACTTCTTCCTCCTGCGCAGGGAGATATCAAACTATTTGGACAGTCGATCCGCAGGTTCAAGGACTGGGACCGAATCGGTTATGTGCCGCAAAAGAATGCATTTAACCCGTTGTTCCCTGCGACCGTTCGTGAAGTGGTCATGTCAGGCTTGTATAATAACAAAAACATGTTCCGTCGTATGTCTCGCAAATGCCAGCAACAGTGCACGGATGCGATGCAGGTCATGCGGATCGAGGATCTGGCGAACAAACGTATTGGTCAATTGTCCGGCGGACAGCAGCAACGTGTATTTTTGGCACGAGCGCTTATCAATCACCCGGATCTGTTGATTCTGGATGAACCTACCGTAGGTATTGATGCTGAATCACAGGCCAGTTTCTTTGAACTGATTACTCATATGCATGAACATCATCGCATGACTTTTCTAATGGTGTCGCATGATATGGATCGGATGGAGAGTTATCTGGGTTCTGAAGCTGTGGTAACGAATGGCAAAATTAATTTTCATGTCCGTCATTCGCATGAGGTACAGGATTGTGCTGAGACCAATCTGCAACATACCACTGCACAGGTACGCTAGCTGTATTTATGGCCCAATAGATTAGAGTAAGGCCGAAGGAGTCGTGTTTGTTTTGGAAATATTAATGAGTGATTTTTTCCAGCGTGCGCTGGCGGGTGGGTTGCTAATTGGTATTACCGCTCCGTTAATCGGACTGTTCCTGGTCTTACGGCGGTTATCCATGATCGGAGACACCTTGTCTCATGTGACCATTGCCGGCGTTGCACTTGGATTTCTGATTGAAGTGTATCCGATTGCGGTGGGCTTGATATTTGCCGTGCTTGCTTCATTTGCAATAGAGAAATTGCGCAAAGCGTACAAGAGTTACGCCGAATTATCAATTGCCATTATCATGTCCGGTGGCGTGGCTCTTGCTTCCTTGTTCTTCACGCTGGGCAAAGGATATAATGCAGATGTCATGAGTTATCTGTTCGGCAGTATATATACATTAGACGCTACGGATCTGAAGCTCGTAGGTGTGGTTACGCTGATCGTGGTGATTGTAGTGGCATTGTTACATAAGGAATTTTTCCTGCTGAGCTTTGAGGAAGATGCGGCAGCGGTTACGGGGTTGCCTGTGAGAATTCTGAACATGTTAATCACGGTAATGACAGCACTTGTCATTAGCACGGCGATCAAGATTGTTGGTGCGCTTCTGGTGTCAGCGCTATTGACCATTCCGGTAGCGGTCAGCCTGTTGATGGCCCGAAGTTTCAAATCCGCCATTATTTTGTCTGTGATTATCGGCGAAATTGCCGTAGTCCTTGGACTGGTCGTAGCAGGCATCTGGAACCTCGCTCCTGGTGCAACAATTGTATTATTGCTGATCATGATGCTGATTCTGACGATGATTGGAAAAAAAGGGTTCCGAGCCTGACGACTGAACGAGCAAGCACGTGAGCCCGGGGAAGGGAGACATCCGCTTCATGCCTGATGTTAATGTATGGATGGCTTTTGTAGCAGGTTTAGTCTCATTTATATCACCATGTTGTCTTCCGCTGTATCCATCATACCTCTCTTACATTACAGGAATGACGGTGCAACAATTAAAGGATGACCGCAATCAGCGCGAAGTGCGATTTAAGACCATGACGCATACGCTGGCGTTTATTTTAGGCTTCTCGGCTGTATTTTATTCGCTTGGTCTTGGTGCCGGACTGTTTGGCCAATTTTTCAATGATAACCGTGAATTGATTCGTCAATTGTCTGCGATTTTGATTATGCTTATGGGGTTATTTTTGCTTGGGGTGTTCAAGCCGCAGTTTCTGATGAAGGAACGCAAGCTGGATATGAAATGGAAGCCAGCAGGATATCTAGGCTCTTTTATATTTGGTATTGGTTTCTCAGCAGGGTGGTCGCCTTGTATTGGTCCCATTCTAACAGCGATCATTGCTATGGCTGCAAGTGAGCCCACAACCTGGCTGGCGCTGATTACAGGTTATACAGCAGGGTTTGCAATCCCGTTTTTCATTCTGGCTTTTTTCATCGGTTCGACACGCTGGATCTTACGGTATTCCAATGTCATGATGAAAGTCGGAGGAGCATTGATGTTGTTTCTTGGGGTATTGCTTTTTACAGATCAGATGACGAAGATTACCATCTGGTTGCAGCAGATCACACCAGACTGGATGATTATTTAAACGGATGACTGCATTCGAGTATTATTATGTATGGCATAGCAGGCTACATGAGTTACCAGAGATATTCTGGGTCATGTAACCTGCTTTTTAATCGTTTGTTAGGAATGCTTATACCAGCATATCATTATGGACAGTTCTGTTTTTCGTTTAGGTGAAGTAATCAATATTGGCTAGTGGAAAATGTTCAAAGATCCGTTCCGTAATGAATTCGCGGAGCGCATCCTGCTGGTCATCCTTATACACATACTTGTACTGGCCCCAGCGGCCCCATTTCATCTTGCGTTTCTCAATATCCATCTCCAGCTTGGTCTTGGGATAACGTTTCTCAATGGTTGCTTTGGCCGTTTTGGTAAAACGGTGCTGGATCATCTCAAAGGTAAGATCCTTGGTTGCTTCCTCTGGAAGTGTATCTGCCAGCTTCTGCAACAGATCCGAGTATCCTTCTTCCCAGCCTTCATACCACATAATAGGAGCGATAATGAATCCCAGGGGATAACCGGCGTGTGCAATTTTGCCAGCAGCTTCAATGCGTTCCTCAAATCTGGAGGTAGCCGGTTCAAAGTTTTTGATGACATAATCCGAATTGACACTAAACCGGATACGGGTGTGGCCGTTATGCTTAATGTTCAGCAACGGATCAACGTGATGATATTTGGTTACAAACCGCAAGCGTCCATATTCTTCTTCCGCCATAAAACGGATCAGGTCACTTAAATTCTCCGTGATATGCTCGAGTCCTACGGGATCAGACGTACAGGCAGCTTCAAATCGTGTGATTTCAGGCGCGCGTTCTTCAATGTATCCTTTTGCAGCCTGAATGATCTCCTCGGTATTAACATAGACACGGACATAAGGTTTTGCACCAAGCGTCGTTTGAAGATAACAATAATGGCAGTGCCCCATACAGCCAGTTGAGATGGGAATGGCATATTCCGCTGAAGGTTTCGACTGGTCAAACTTGAGTGTTTTACGTACACCAACGACCAGAGTACGCTTTGCCATCCGGTACTTTTCCTGTTCGGTTTCACCGGGCAGGTTTGTGATTCGGTTATGGGATGTGGTCATCTGATAAGGGATGTTTTTGGATGTCACCCACTCCATAATTCGTTTACCTTTATCATATTCCAACGCACCGGGTTCAAAATACACCAAATCGGGAATAAAGGGTTTAGTGCCTTTTGCTTTACGAACTGGTGGTGAGGCTACACTTGTACTCACGAAATCACTCCTTTCGATGCGGAACTTTGATTAGTTTGCCTCGATTGGGGAGAAGTCACGCCTGCCAATTACTTGTGTAACAGCTCCTGCGAACTGTGCAGGACTTGCCAATGCGTATTGATAACATGTATCATTATAAGATAGGGACCAGGCACGAATAGGGGCCGGTCAGAGAGAAAAGAGGGAAGCAGATGCCAACGCCCAGTATGGAAGATTATTTGGAGCGTATATACAAATTAATTGATGAAAAGGGCTATGCTCGTGTGTCTGATATAGCTGAAGGACTGGAAGTACATCCTTCATCGGTGACGAAGATGATCCAAAAGCTGGACAAAGACGAGTACCTGATCTATGAGAAGTACCGCGGACTGGTGCTTACGCCAAAAGGCAAAAAGATGGGCAAACGTTTGATGGAGCGCCATCATCTGCTTGAACAATTTTTGACAACGATTGGTGTTCAGGAAGAAAATATTTACAATGATGTTGAAGGCATTGAACATCATCTGAGCTGGGACTCCATTACATGCATTGAGTCCTTGGTTGAATACTTCCGTCAGGATGAGAGCCGGTTGCGTGACCTCAAAAACCTTCAGGACGTCATGAGTAATACGGAGTCTTA
Source organism: Paenibacillus polymyxa (assembly GCF_018614975.1). Classification (GTDB taxonomy): domain Bacteria; phylum Bacillota; class Bacilli; order Paenibacillales; family Paenibacillaceae; genus Paenibacillus; species Paenibacillus polymyxa_E. The sequence goes on from NZ_JAGGNR010000011.1 coordinate 115,732, forward strand.
AGTTTCAGCAGCGGAATACACATGGTGATATACAATGAATTGTATCCTGTGATCAAAGGATGCTTCTTGCCGTTTCAATGGCAAGAAGCATTTTTTTTTGTGCAATCACACCATAATTTGGTGATTTTCGCAACTAAACGAACGGTAGAAGCGTCTATTAAACTAGTAGAATTTACCGCAAATTTATATTGATTTTGGAGGACTGCACTAATGAACGTTCGTAAAGGATTGATGCTGCTGCTCATTTTTGTACTTGGATTACAGACAGCAGGCATGACGGCACAAGCAGCCGGGCAGAAGGAAATCGCTATTTTTCTAGACGGCAACCGTTTGGAATCGGATGTATCACCCTACATCTTGCCCAAAGTAAATGTAACGATGGTACCTCTGCGTGTTATTAGCGAAGGACTGGGTGCGTCTGTTTTATGGTCTCAAGCTACTCGTACCGTGACCATTCAGAAATCCGATTCGGTCATCTCTATGACGAGCGGGCGCCAGCAGGCGACCGTGGATAACGCTGTAGTTGGTCTGGATGCATCGGTCGAATTGAAACAAGGTCGGGTGATGGTACCCATTCGATTCGTCAGTGAGAACCTGGGCATTCGAGTGAACTGGAATCAGACAGCCCAGACCATTGATCTGTACACAGGAGACGAATCAGTCCCAACTCCTGAACCAACCCCGGCAACCCCAGCGGAGCCTGGAGGCACGGGCACTGTACCAGCTTCTGAAGAGATGCGAGGAGCATGGATCTCCACTGTGAATGGAGACTGGCCTTCATCCGGAGCCAAGGGAAATGTAGAGAAGCAAAAACAGGAGTATACGAAACAGCTAGATACTTTGCAAGGTATGGGCATTAATGCCGTATTTGTCCAAGTGAGAGCCAATGGGGATGCCATCTATCCTTCAGGTCTGGTACCTTGGAACAGCGTATTAACAGGAACACAAGGTAAAGATCCTGGTTATGATCCCCTCGCGTTTATGGTCGAGGAAGCACACAAACGGGGGCTGGAGTTCCACGCTTGGTTTAATCCGTTTAGAGCAACGAACTCAGCGAATGCATCGAACTTGGCTGCAAACCACATCTCCAAGCTTCATCCCGACTGGATTGTGAATGCATCCGGCAAAATGTACATTAACCCGGGTATCCCGGAAGCCAGACAGCATATCATCGATACGATCATGGAAGTGGTCAATCAGTATGATATTGATGGTGTACATCTGGATGATTATTTCTATCCAACCAATGTGACTTTTAATGATGATGCAGCCTTCAAAACCTATAACACATTAAATACCAAAGACCGTGCTGAATGGCGTCGTGACAATATCAATCAGTTTGTCAAGCAACTCGGGCAGAGCATTCACAGCGTGAAAGCTAACGTTGAATATGGAATTAGTCCATTTGGTGTATGGCGTAACAAATCCGTTGATCTGACAGGTTCTGATACCAGAGCAGGAGTAACCGCGTATGACAGCATGAATGCAGATGTGCGGACATGGATTAACCAGGAGTGGATCGACTATGTCGCTCCGCAGGTGTATTGGAGTATGACACTGAACGTAGCCCGATATGACAAAGTCGTGGACTGGTGGGCAAATGAAGTGGCTAATACAAATGTGAAATTGTATATCGGCCACTCTCCTTATAAGTTAGGTACGCCGGAAATTGGCTGGCAGACATCACAGGAGATTATCGATCAGCTGAATTACAACAAGAAGTATGGTTCGGTCAAAGGAGATATTTTCTTTAGTTCACAGTACCTGACGAAGAACCCTCTTGGCTTGATTGCCAAATTAAAAGCTTATTATGGGCTATAAGACATTTTAACAATACAGTGATAAGACAAACCCTTGTTCTCATAGAGTGGCAGTAGAAATGTGGCTGCCTGGAGAACGGGGGTTTTTTGTTATGTTAATTAACGCGGTATTTGAAGGTGGAGGCGTCAAGGGAATATCGCTTGCGGGAGCTGTGCAGGGTGCTCAAGACTGCGGCATTCAGTTTAATCGGGTGGCTGGGACGTCATCGGGCTCCATTGTAGCTGCTCTACTAGCGGCGGGTTACAGGGCCGAAGAGATGAAAGTCATTATTGAGAATACCCCCTTCGTTTCATTGCTGCGTCGTTCCCCCATATTTAATACCCGATGGATCGGACCCGCGGCAAGGCTGTTCTTGAAGAAAGGACTGTATTCGGGAGAAGCGCTGGAATCATGGATTCGCAAGATGCTGGAGCAGAAAGGGATTCGCACATTCGCTGACTTGCCACAAGGTAAGTTGCTTATTACCGCATCCGATATATCCAATGGGACCATACTGGTGCTGCCGGACGATATTCGGCGGTTCGGCATTGACCCTGCGAAGCTGGATGTTGCAAAGGCGGTACGTATGAGTTGCAGTATCCCGTATTTTTTCGATCCGGTAGTCATACGCAAATCACCAGTATTCTCCAAAGGCCTTCCTTTTCAAGATCAGTTTGTGTATGTCGTGGATGGTGGATTGCTTAGCAATTTTCCGTTGTGGCTCTTCGATGGTGATCGCTCGGCACGAGGAGGAGACGTTATTCCGGTTGTTGGATTCAAAATGGTGGGGAAGACAGAAGTGGAACCTGCCCGGATTAAAGGACCGCTAAGCATGCTTCAGGCCCTTGTGGAGACGATGCTCACAGCACATGATGAACGCTACATCGAACAGATTAACCGGTTTCGTACAGTGAAGATACCAACGCTTGGGATTAAACCGACGCAATTTCATTTATCGTTACAGGACAGCACAGCCTTATATCGATCAGGCGCAACCGCAGGGAGCGAATTTTTCCATGGGTGGAATACAAAAATGTATGGTGAACAGCTGGACAAACAAAGAAAAGAACTGCGCAAGAAACAAGCAGAAGCTCCGCCTCTGATTCCTGTATAAACGTGAAAAAAGCAATTCTCCGCATGTTGGGAGAACTGCTTTTTTGGTTGTTCAATAACTATTTAGTGAAATTTCGGTATATCTTCATCGCTTTTTCCTTTTTGTCCCTGAATCACTTGGAAAGGATAATCCTTACGTTTCTTTGAAGAGCCGCTGCTCTTTCTGGCACTGGACTGTGCATTGACTTTCGCCATGGTTCGTGCAGATGGCTTAATCTTTGGTGTTTTGGCTTTGCTTGCCCAGCGACGAGGTGGATATTTGTACAGCAGGAATACGGCTCCGAACACGACCAGAGGAATAATGATCCTGGATGGACTAGCGTTCCCCAGCCAAGTCAAGACTCCAACAGCAGCTAGTGCGATGAACGTCCAAAATAAGATTGCCTGCTTGTTCATATCATTCACCCTTTCACAGGATCGAGTGTTGCAACAGGTACTTCTGACGTAGCAGAGACATTGGCAAGCTTGGCATCCAACTCGCGCATACGGTTAAACGAAGCAATGGATACTTCTACCTGTTCGTTGGTCGGTTCTTTTGTTGTCAGCAATTGCAGCCACAATCCCGGGTATCCGAGATAACGCAGTACAGGAATATCACGTACGGAGTTCGTAAGCTTTAACAGTTCAAAAGAAATGCCTAGCACAACTGGCAATAACAACAGACGCTGACCCATACGCTCCCAGAGGTTATCGTACGTGAAGAGAGAGTATAGAAACACTCCAATAATGACAGTCAACATAATGAAGCTGCTTCCGCAGCGGTAGTGTAACCGGCTGTACTTTTGCACGTTCTCCGGTGTCAGTTCTTCACCAGCTTCATGTGCACTGATTACTTTGTGCTCCGCCCCATGATACTGGAAGAGACGTTTAATCATCGGCGTCTGTGAGATTAACCACAGATAGGCGAGTAACAGGATCAGCTTAATGCCGCCTTCCAGTAAATTATGCAAAAACTGATTGTCGAATGCATTTTTGAATAGAAAATTCTCGATAACAACAGGAAGCAAAGTGAGCACAACTTTACCAAAAAGGAATGAAAGGATGGCGACGGCGGTCACACCAATGATCATGCTTAGGCTCCAGCCCGAACCTTCTTTGTCTTTTTGCTTGGCTTTCTCTTCCGGTTCCAGTTCATCATCAGCATAGGCGTCAGCAGAATAATTGAGATGTCTGCTACCTTTGACACTTGAATCTATAATGCTGACAATTCCGCGTAATAAAGGAATCCGCCGCAATTTCGTGACCCAGGACTTGTCTTGCTTGGGAACTTCCAGATACGTAATTTCGCCGTCTTTTCTACGAACAGCTGTAACGTTGACATGTTTCCCACCGAACATTACGCCTTCAATGACAGCTTGCCCCCCATAGCTGACAGGCTTGGATTGTTGAGGCAAATTATTCACCTTCCTATTCTGTTCTAGGCCTTCGCGATCAAAGGCAGTTTAATAACCCTATTGTATCGAATTTTGAGACCAATTTCTAGTTTGTGAGTCAAACCTTGAAGGATGTTGTTAAGATTGACCTGTTTTGAACATACTACCTCGTAGAATCGGAGCGGAAATTCGAGGCATAATGCGGGATTATCAACTAAATGAAGGAGAATATCGATGACAGAACGTAAGCATGAAGATACATCTCACGATGAAGGTCAACGTCCAAAAGAAAGGCAGCAAAAAGACAGGGGCAGGCGCCCTACCCAGAGGCAAGGTCAAGCACACTACTACACCAAGCCATTTTCCTTTGCGTTAGAGCTTGGCTTTTTTGCCGGTTTTATCTGGGGTGGGCTACATTGGCTATTCTATCTGCTGCATTTTACGATTGTACCTGTCGGATTTCTGGCCGAGCCTTTTTTTAAACATAAATATATATATACCGCAGCTGGACATTTGACAGGCTGGTTGTTTTTTATCGTCTTTTCCATCTTGGCTTCCTTACTTTATACGTTCACGATTAGAAAACTGAAAGGGCCGTTACCCGGTATTTTGTATGGAATTGTCTGGTGGCTGATTCTCTTTGTACTGGTCGGACCAAAACTGGGTATGATGAAACCTTTGAACGGTTTAACATGGGATTCGATCATCACGGAACTCTGTTTCTTTTTGTTATGGGGGCTGTTCATTGGTTACACGGTAGCCATGGAGTACACGGACGAACGCAAACGCGAGCCAGAGCAAGCGGGAGCATAGCGCAAAAAAGCTTCTCAATCCGGCAATGCCTGTGTTAAAATAGCAGATGGTTATTTGCAGAGAGGGTGGAGCAGCGATGAAACGAATTATTGTGATCAATGGTCCGAACCTGAACATGCTTGGTGTACGTGAACCGGGCATCTATGGAACGCTTAGTCTGAAGGATATTGAAGACAAAATTCGCAGACAGGCTGATGAACTTGGCGTCTCCATCGCTTTTTATCAATCGAACCATGAAGGGGACATCATTGACCGCATTCATGCAGCGATGGGTGAGGCAGACGGAATCATACTGAATGCCGGAGCATTTACCCATTATAGCTATGCTATACGTGATGCAATCAATGCTGTAAAAGTCCCTACAGTGGAAGTACATCTATCCAACATTCATGCACGCGAAGCGTTCAGACATCATTCAGTGATTGCAGCGGAAACAATCGGGCAGATTGCCGGATTTGGCGAAGTAAGCTATGAACTGGGATTGCTGGCTCTTGTGCGTCATCTGGACAAACAAACCTGAGCCGGGAACCCGGGAATGTGAGAGAAAGAAGGGTTACCGATGGAAAACAAACGAGTAAATAAGTTGCGTGAAGCCATGCGTGAGCATGAACTCACTGCAATGCTGATTACAAACCCGATTAACCGTCGTTATATGACGGGCTTTACAGGCTCGGCGGGATATGTGCTGATTACGGAACAGGATGCATTTTTGCTGACTGATTTCCGTTACATGTCACAAGCGCCTCAGCAAGCCAAAGGATTCACCGTTGTGGAGCATGGAGCCAAGCCGATGGATACGGTGCGCGAACTTCTGGCATCTGCAAATATCAAAGCAGTTGGCTTCGAGCAGGATAGTGTTACATTTGGCACGCACTCCGCTTATGCTGAAGCACTTCAATCTATCGAACTGAAAGCTGTATCCGGGATCGTGGAACAACTTCGTATGTTCAAGGATGAAGACGAGATCGCGGTCATGCAGAGAGCAGCAGATCTGGCGGATGCCACGTTCAGCCACGTTCTGCAGTTTGCAAAACCAGGTATGACGGAGCGTGAAGTGGATCTGGAGATGGAGTTTTTCATGCGCAAACATGGAGCAACGTCCTCTTCGTTTGACACCATTGTAGCTTCGGGTGAACGTTCTGCTATGCCTCATGGTGTAGCAAGCAGCAAGGTCATTGGTCAGAATGAGTTAATTACATTTGACTTTGGTGCACTTTTGGACGGATACTGTTCAGATCTGACACGCACCATTGCAACAGGCACACCTGTACCTGAACTGCGCAAAATTTATGACATTGTACTGGAAGCTCAGTTACATACGCTGGAGAACCTGAAACCGGGCATGACCGGACGGGAAGCAGATGCATTGGCTCGTGATATCATTGCAGGTCACGGATATGGAGATCAATTCGGACACAGCACAGGCCACGGTCTGGGTATGGAAGTTCACGAAGCTCCTCGCTTGTCCAAGCTTAGCGATGATGTATTGAAACCGGGTATGGTCGTTACCGTTGAACCGGGTATATATATTGACGGGCTTGGCGGCGTGCGTATCGAGGATGACGTAGTGATTACCGAGACGGGTATTCATATTCTCACGAAGTCGGACAAGAAGTTCACCGTAATCGGCTAAATTACAGCCACCAGGGATATAAGACGATTTTTAATATAAAGGTACAGGTTATTGCTGATTGTTATGGACCATAGCAAAAGTAGTGAAGGGAGCGGAATCGATTCTGAAGAAGCGAAGCGCTCGCCTTTGTCTCCTCATTTTAAACCTTATTAAAATCTAGTCGGGAAAATGAGGAGACAACAGCGATCGGAGGAACGATCCTAACCCGTAACGGTCACATCGCACATGGTCATCAATTCAGAATAAACCCACCTTTACATTAACCCGTCGCCTTATATCACCTACTTTTTAACCATACCAGGAGGGATTTTTTGTGATTTCAGTAAACGATTTTAAAACAGGCTTGACCGTGCAAGTGGATAACGATATCTATACCGTGCTTGATTTCCAACACGTTAAACCAGGTAAAGGCGCTGCCTTCGTACGTTCCAAATTGAAAAACCTGCGCAATGGTAACACCGTTGAAAAAACATTCCGTGCAGGCGAAACGATTGGTCGTGCCATCATTGAAAACCGTGGCGTATCCTACCTGTATGCAAGCGGTACAGAGCACACGTTTATGGATAACGAAACATATGATCAGTTCACATTGACTAGTGATCAACTGGAATGGGAATTGAACTTCCTGAAAGAAAACATGAACGTAAAGATCATCAGCTACCAAGGTGAAATCCTCGGAATTGATTTGCCTACAAGCGTAGAGTTGAAAGTGATCGAAACAGAGCCAAGCGTTAAAGGGAACACTGCACAAGGTGCTACCAAAAATGCAAAAGTGGAAACCGGTTTGAACGTACAGGTTCCTTTGTTCATTAACGAAGGTGACGTTCTCCTGATTGATACACGTGAAGGTAAATATTCCTCCCGTGCGTAACTTTCACAAGCTGTAAGCGAAATAAACGCTAATGATAACCCTTTGCCATTCCGATGGCAGAGGGTTTTTTCGAAAAAAGATTAGCCTATCAGACGCTTTCGTAATATACTGGGTTAAAGTCATTTCTCGTAGAGAATAATGACGATGGACATTAATTATGCATACTGCACAAGGTAGGGAGTGGATTTGCGTTGTCATTGTACGTCATGAAATTTGGGGGCAGCTCGGTCGGAGATACAGAACGCATGAAGCGTGTAGCCGGACGTGTTGTAGAAAAAGCGGATGAAGGACATCGGTGTGTAGTCGTGGTTTCGGCCATGGGGGATACAACAGATGATTTGATTGATCAGGCAAAACAACTCAATAGTGATCTGCCTGCTCGTGAGATGGATATGCTCTTAACGACAGGAGAACAGATTTCGATTTCTTTGTTATCGATGGCTATTCAAGCGCTTGGACGTAAGGCAGTATCGTTGACGGGCTGGCAAGCGGGATTCCGCACAGAGTCGGTTCACGGAAAAGCACGTATTCATGATATTCAACCTGACCGTGTGAATGCAGCACTTGCTGAGGGCAACATTGTGATTGTTGCAGGCTTCCAGGGCATGACGGAAGACGGCGAGATCACAACGCTAGGTCGTGGTGGTTCGGATACAACAGCTGTAGCGCTGGCCGCAGCAATTAAGGCAGATGCGTGTGAGATCTATACAGATGTAGACGGAATCTATTCTACGGATCCGCGGATCGTTAAGGTTGCGCGCAAGCTGAAGGAAATATCGTATGACGAAATGCTGGAACTCGCTAATTTGGGAGCAGCGGTGCTGCATCCGCGTGCAGTAGAGTATGCGAAGCATTCCGGTGTACCTTTAATTGTAAGATCCAGCTTTAACCATAATGAAGGAACGGTTGTGAAGGAGGAAGCAGCAATGGAACAAGGCGTAGTGGTTAGTGGTATTGCCTATGACAAAAATGTGGCTCGCATCAGTATTCTGGGTGTGCCGGATGTACCAGGAGTTCTGGCCGAAGTATTTGGTGCACTTGCATCCAATCAGCTGGATGTGGACATTATCGTTCAGAGCGGAGTGATGGATGGCAAAGCGGATTTCTCGTTCTCTGTGGCGCTGTCTGATCGTGAGAACGCATTACGTGTCATTGAAGGCCTTCACAGCCGTTTGCCTTACCGTGAAGTCACATCTGAGGAGAACCTCGTTAAAATCTCCATTGTTGGCGCAGGGATGGTCAGTCACCCGGGTGTAGCTGCGAAGATGTTCAAAGTCATTTCCGCTGAAGGCGTGAGTATCAAGATGGTGAGCACTTCCGAGATCAAAGTATCTTGTGTTATTGACGGTGATAAGCTGCATGACGTCATTAAGGCATTGCATACAGCATATGATCTCGACACTGCCGAGCAAGCCGTTATCGGTGGACCTCAAGATCGCAGATAAGTATTTTCTGTGTATGTAAATTAGCAAAGGTGTACTGTTGCCAACGGGCAAGCAGTACACCTTTTTTTGTTTTTCTCATGGCAATTCTCACATCAACTTGAACATCTTTCCTCCGCGTATGCCTCTACCTCTATAAGGTTGCATGCGGTTCCCCTCCCCCATCTCGGGAACACAATCCAGCAGGTTTAATTGAGAACAATACGAAATATCATGAACTCTGCCCAACTTTTCAAGCCTCCGACCGCTAACAGATCTCTGCACCAGATCAGGAATGCTCTCCTGACAGTGGGATACCGCCTGATGAAGCACTATGCCGAGATCGTTTAGTTGGAGGGGAGAACAGGATTGACGGTGCATTTCGTCGATGATACATCCAGCACACAAGCTGTCCTCCAGAGCAAATTCATCCTGGTTCCCCGCACATAACAGCAATACATCTCGTTGAAGTTCACATAGAACTGCTGCAACAGCCTGCACATTGAGAAATGAACCAGCGAATACATGTTTCCCCTTGGAAGCCTTGATCAAGGCTCGGGTTCCATCGGTTGTGGTTAGAATGATTGTTTTATCTGCAATGCCTGCAGTCATATATTCATAGGGGGAATTACCCACCTCGAATCCGGTGATTCTTTTGTCAAAACGTTCCCCGCCTCGAATGCAATCTTTCACTTCCATTTGTTTGGCTTGTGGAACGGTCTCTACGGCAATCACAGCGGAAGCGTCATACGCCAGAGCCGTAATAATCGTACTGGTCGTACACAATACATCAATGACAACTGCACTTCGCCCTGCAATATCAATGGTACGTACTTCATTCACATTGCCAACGACATCAACTCGCACTCCCCACAACTCCTTTCTGTATCTGGGGATCGGTAGTTCTGTTTTGAACCTGAATGGAACTTACCTATCTGCAATTACTATATGCATGCACATCTAGACGGGTGCCTAGAACAGAAGGGGGATCTATGGTTTCAACTCTCATCCGTATTCTGAAGAATTGATAGATTTCAGCGTCATAAATTAAATGTACAGGCATAAACTTGAGATATGAACAAGCGCCAGAAGTGTGAACCAAATGATCTCAAGGTTGGAGGAGCCTGCTCATGAAGGTGAACTGGAGGGAACTTTTTCCGGAACCGATCCGAACCATTCTTGGAAGAATGCCACCCGCTCTATTGGAACAAGTGGAGGAAGTACGTATTCGTGAAGGCAGACCCCTGGAGATTAATGCAAGCAACACATACCACTTTCTGACACCTCAAGGTTGTCCGACCGGGAATCCTGAAGAAGCGTATGTTCCTCAGAAAGAAGTGACGCACAGGCTGCTGGACCTGATCAGTAACCATTCACTTTATACATTGGAAGAGGAACTGCGCAAAGGGTTCATCACCATACCTGGGGGACATCGAATCGGGCTTGCTGGACGAACGGTACTAAGCGGTGGGCGTGTCGAATACCTGCGTGACATCAACGGGTTTAATGTTCGGGTAGCTCGTGAGGTACATGGAGTGGCTGATCGTATCCTTCCTTATCTTCTCGATATGAAGAGCGGACAGGTCCTGCACACGCTGATCCTTTCACCGCCTCAACAAGGAAAAACAACGTTGCTGCGAGATCTGGCGAGACAAATTAGCAGTGGTACAAAGCTTACAGGGGGCAATGAACTGGTTCAGGGAATACGTCCGCGTCTGAAAGTGGGCATTGTGGATGAAAGGTCCGAAATCGCTGGTAGCTACAAAGGAGTACCTGGATTCGACGTAGGTCCCCGAACAGATGTGATGGATGGTTGTCCGAAGGCTGAGGGCATGATGATGATGCTTCGCTCCATGTCGCCCGATGTCCTGATTGTGGACGAGATCGGTCGTCCGGAGGATGCCGAGGCGGTGATGGAAGCCCTGCATGCAGGAGTCTCTGTGATCGCGACTGCGCATGGCCGTGATCTGTCGGAACTGTCGGCCAGACCAGCCCTCAGAACCTTAATTACGGAGCAGATGTTTCAACGTTATGTCCAGCTGCAACGGACGAGCCGGGGCATGACCTTTCGGCTGGCGGATGGCAAAATGCGTGGGTTGCAGCAGACCGGGGCAGGAGGTGAAGCCTTTGGTTAACATGCTCGGTGCAGTAATTATTCTGTTAGCCAGCACCCTCGCTGGTTTTTACAAGGCAAGACAGTATGCATTAAGACCGAGACAGTTGCGAGAACTTATAGCAGCCCTCCAGCGACTGATGACGGAGATTAACTATGGGCTCACTCCACTTCCCGATGCCATGGGCAAGATGGGAGCCCAGACCAAAGAACCTGTAAAGACGCTGTTCCTTCATGCAGCCACACAGATGGAACCTCCTCATGGACTCACTGCCCGGGAAAGTCTGCAGTCAGGCGTGGATCTGGCGTGGGGAAGATCGGCCATGAAGGCTGACGAGAAGGAAGTGATGCTGCAATTAAGCTTCAGCCTTGGCACAAGTGACCGTCAGGATCAGACCAAACATATATCGTTAGCCATTCAACAACTAATGCATGAGGAATCCCGTGCCCAGGCCGATCAAATGAAATATGAACGAATGAGCCGAAGCCTCGGGATGCTTGTCGGAGCGTTAATCGTCATTCTGATCTTCTGAAATAGCCGGGATAGTGAGGTGCCAAGGTCATGAATCTAGAAGTGAACGCAATCTTTCAAATTGCGGGTATCGGAATCATCATCGCCATGATTCACACGGTACTGAAACAAATGGGAAAGGAAGATATGGCTCACTGGGTGACCGTAATCGGATTTGTCGTTGTATTGTTCATGGTGGTCCGTATGCTGGACAGCCTGCTACAAGAGATCAAATCGATATTTCTTTTTCAATGAAAAACGGTCATGAAGCCGGATGGTGGTGACCTGTGGAAATTATCCAAGTTGTAGGTTTGGCGCTCATCGCAACAGTGCTTATTCTGGTCATTAAGGAACAGAAGCCGATGTTTGCTTTTCTGATTGCTGCCGCGACCGGCATTGTCATCTTCATGTTGTTGATTGGCAAAATCGGTGCAGTTATCGAAGTGTTGAAGCGACTTGCCGAGAATTCAGGCATGGAAAGTATTTATCTGAAAACGGTGCTGAAAATTATTGGCATAGCGTACATCGCTGAATTTGGGGCACAGATTGTCAGGGACGCAGGCCAGGAAAGCATTGCGTCCAAGATTGAACTGGCTGGTAAGGTACTGATCCTTGTACTTGCTATACCGATCATCAGCATTATTATCGAAACCGTCATGAAGCTGATGCCGGTGTAGAAGGGGCGTGCGGACTTCATATGAAATCAATGCATCATAAGCCGCAGTGGCGCCTTACGGTTGTGCTGATGCTCTGTTTTCTGTTTGGTATCCTGGGGCAGGTCACTGCAAGCTCACCTTCCGGTGAGTGGATGGCGCAGCAGGCCGATCAGCTTCCCAAGGATCAGGTGGAGAAATACTGGGATCAACTGATGCAACAATACGGTGGTTTCTTCCCGGATGGGAAAACCCCTTCCTTCATGGATATGTTAGTCCCCGGCAATGAAGGTTTCAGCATGAAATCGGTGTTTGTAGCGATCGGAACCTTCATGCTGCATGAAATTTTATATAACGGCAAACTTCTGGTCACGATTGTGATGTTAAGTGTACTCAGCATGATTCTGGAGACTCTTCAGACCGCATTTGAGAAAAATAATATTAGCAAAATCGCCTATTCCATCTGTTATATGGTCATCATCATTATTGCAATCAACAGCTTCAGTGTGGCGATTGGATACGCCAAGGATGCCATAACCGGCATGATTAACTTCATGATGGCGATGGTTCCGTTGTTATTCACACTGCTCGCGTCCATGGGTAACGTCATCACCGTCTCCGTGACCCATCCACTCATCATTTTCATGATTCATCTGGTGAGTACTTTGATTCACTTGCTGGTATTCCCGTTACTCTTCTTCTCAGCTGTTCTGCATCTCGTCAGTTCATTGTCTGACAAGTACAAGCTGACACAGCTGGCAGACCTCCTGCGCAATATTAGTGTGGCACTGCTGGGTATCCTGCTGACGATGTTTCTGGGTGTAATCTCGGTTCAGGGAGCATCGGGATCGGTAGCGGATGGAGTCAGCCTGAAGGCCGCCAAATACATCGCAGGCAACTTTGTTCCTGTCGTGGGCAGAACATTTGCAGATGCGACGGATACGGTAATTACAGCTTCTTTACTTGTCAAAAATGCAATTGGACTCACCGGAGTGATCATCATTTTGTTTCTATGTGCCTTTCCGGCACTCAAGATCCTGGCTCTTGCCTTGATATACAACGTAACCGGTGCCATTATGCAACCACTAGGAGACACCCCGATTGTTGGATGCCTGCAGGCCATCGGCAAGAGCATGATCTACGTATTTGCGGCGCTCGCAGCCGTCGGGCTGATGTTTTTCCTGGCCATTACCATCCTGCTGACCGCGGGCAATCTGACTGTCATGATGCGCTGAGTGTGGGTTGGGAAGAAAGGAGTTGGAAAGGATGGGGTGGCTGAGCAACTGGCTCCAGGAATTGATTATGATCGTTCTGCTGGCGACCTTCGTGGATATGCTGTTGCCCAATCGATCTATGGAACGTTATGTCAAGCTTGTGCTGAGCCTTCTCATCCTGCTGACCCTTTTATCACCCATAACCAAGCTCCTCAAAAGTGATCCGGTTGGCGATCTGAAACGGGCAATGTCGGCAATGGATGCTCCATCGGATGGGAATGCAACACTCGAACAGATTTTGGCTCAGGGCAAGCGGCTGCAATCCAATGAACAGGAGCAATCCCTGCAATGGACAGCGAAAGAACTGGCTAATGTGATGAAAGGTCAGATTGAAGAAACAACAGGAGCGAAGGTGCGGTCCGTAGAGGTACAACTGGCAATGAGTAAATATGAAACCGAGATGGAAGCTGCCTCATCAGTCGAATTGCCTGTGATCCAGCGTGTATTGGTCGAGATGGCAGGAGAGGATGCAGGAGGAGCAGTAAATTCAACGCAGCAAGAAGTCGCTCAAAATACACAACCTATATTCGGCACAGATACAGAGTCAGATAAGGATGAATCACAGCAAATCCGGCAACCCATCCAGATTGGTCAGGTAGAGGTGCCTGAAGTACAGGTTGATGTGAGTGAAAGTCAGCATCATGGAAATGAAGTTTCTTCTGAGCCTGTTATCCGTGACCAGGCAGATGAAACCAAGACCCCAAGCGAGACATCTTCACGTTCAGAACATGCGGTAAAAATTATTACATTGTTGACTGAAAAGTGGGATGTTGATGCGAACAAAGTCCAGGTGAAAGAGCCGAAAAGTGCTGAAGTGCTCTGAGAAGGAGGGTGTCCGATGAAACAATGGTTCAAAAAGATGGAAACCTGGATGGGTGGCGGAGAGGGTGGGGCAAGGCGGAATCAAACCTTCCGCTGGCTGATTATCCTGGGTTTGATCGGGGTGGGAATCATGCTGTTCAATTCTTTTGTCAATGTCAAAAAAATTGATTCCGAAAATATCGGTCGGGAACCACCGGACCCGGCAACATCCATGGCATCCATACAGAGTGATCCGTCAGAACAGAATCCTTTTCAGGCGATTGAAATTGCATTTGAAGACAAAATCAAAGGTGTGCTGGAAAACATTGTGGGTGTGGGGACGGTTGATGTGATGGTTACCGTGGATTCCACAGAAGAACTGGTCGTACAGCGGAACGTGAAGGATTCTCAGCAACTGACCGAAGAAACCGATGCTAACGGGGGCAAGCGACATATGACGCAATATACCCGCGATGGCGAAATTATTACGTACGAAACAGCAGGGGATCAGACACCGATAGTAACCAAAAAGCTCAAACCGCAGATCCGTGGTGTGCTTGTGGTTGCGAGGGGGGCAGAGAACAAGGTTGTGAAGGAACTGATAACCGATGCTGTGGAAAAAGGACTGAATGTGGCCGCCTACCGGATCTCGGTTGTACCGCGCAAACAAGACTAATCTGGTGTGATGAATCGCAAGATTCAATTCTCATAAGAGTGAAGCCAATTTGAGGAGGAAGATCTAATGAATAACAAACGTCAAACGGTATGGCTCGTTTCCATGCTGAGTCTGATGGTCATTTTGTCCGCGTATTATCTGTTCACTGAGGATTCTGGCCCAGTGAATCCGCCGGTGGCTGACAGTCAGCAAGTGGATGGAATCAAGCAAGCGGAAGCGACGGAAACAGCAGGCATTCTTAATCCTACAGAAGGTTTGGTTGTAAATGAAGTGGTGAATAGCGGCGAAGTTGAAAGTGATCCAAATGCGGCTGGGGCTGTGGAAGAACCTGCGGCTACGGAAGGTGAAGAAGCTGGGAATACAGAGAAAACACCTGCTGTAGAACCAGGCGAGAATAAGGGTGAGGCAGGCAAAGAAACCAACAAAGAGACCGACAAAGGGGCAACAACTACACCGGAGACAGACGGTGAGGCAGGCGGCACTGCAACCAAGACAGATGAGGAAGTCCTCAAGGAAATGGAAGAGCAGAATACGACAGCATCTGCGAGCAGCCAGTTCCAGAACTACCAGTGGCAACGTGAGGAAAGCAACAATCGCAAGTATGAGGAACTGATGACCGTGGCGGGTGACTTGAGTAAAACACCAGAGGAGAATGCCAAAGCAACGGAGCAACTCCGTACACTGGAAGAAAAAGAAGCTAAAATCACTGGCATTGAGGAGACGCTCTCTCAACAATTCGCTAATGCGATTGTTCAAGAAGATGCCGACAAGTATAAAGTTGTGGTCCTCAGTGACAAACTGGATGTAAAACAGGCGGTATCTATTGTGGATCTGGTCATGAAAGAATTGGCTGTATCCCAAAACAAAATCAGCGTGCAATACGTTACAGAACAGTAATCCAAATCATGAAAATGAAGTCCCGGGAGCTGGTTGTACTCTCGGGCTCTTTCCATTTTTAACGATTATGATATAATACATAAAGCCATATGACCGTCCTAGTGAGACTGGCATGATGCCGAAGGAGTGAATAATGGAAATGTTTAAATTGAGTGAGATCAAAGAATTGATCAAATTGGTAGATGAAAGTTCCGTTCAAGAGTTGGAAATTGAAAATGAAGGATCACGGTTATCGATCCGTAAACCAGGCAAAACGGAGTATGTTCAAGCAGCTGCTGTGCAACCGCAAATGATTGCTGCTCCGCAAGTACAGCCGTCAGCAGTGGTAAGTGAAGCTGCACCGCAGGTCGATACTACAAGTCATTTACATAAAATTGTATCTCCGATGGTAGGTACTTTTTACAGAGCTTCCTCGCCGGAAGCGGGTCCTTTTGTAAGCGCTGGTGATAAAGTTGTTGAGAAAACAACGGTATGTATCATCGAAGCGATGAAGCTGATGAACGAGCTTGATGCGGACATCAAGGGAGAAATCGTTGAAGTGCTGGTTGAGAACGGACAGCTGGTCGAGTATGGGCAGCCCCTTTTCCTGGTGAAACCGGAATAACCGTTATAGCTGGTTAACAGCTAACCGCATGAGCTTCGAAGGAGGACAAAACGAAATGAAATTTCAAAAAATACTGATTGCGAACCGTGGAGAGATTGCGGTACGTATTATTCGTGCCTGCCGTGAAATTGGCATCTCAACGGTAGCCGTCTATTCGGAAGCGGATAAGGATTCTCTGCATGTTCGTCTTGCAGATGAGGCTTACTGTATCGGACCAACACCGTCCAAGGACAGTTACCTGAACTTTACCAACTTGATGAGTGTAGCCACGCTGACGGATTGTGATGCTATCCATCCGGGTTACGGATTCCTGGCGGAGAACGCCGATTTTGCGGAAATTTGCGAATCTTGCAATATTACGTTTATCGGTCCTTCCCCTGAAGCCATTACCAAAATGGGAGACAAGGCTGTTGCCAAACAAACGATGAAGGATGCGGGAGTGCCTGTTATTCCTGGATCAGACGGTCTCGTTGAAACGATGGAAGAAGCAATCATGATTGCTAGAGACATCGGATATCCTATCATTATCAAAGCTACTGCTGGTGGCGGTGGTAAGGGAATTCGTATTGCCGAAGATGAAGAAACGCTGATTAAGCAGATTACAGCTGCTCAGCAGGAAGCTCAAAAGGCTTTTGGCAACGCTGGTGTGTATCTGGAGAAATTCTTGACAGGTATGAAACACGTGGAAATTCAGATCATTGCTGATAAACACGGTAATGCTGCACATTTGGGAGAACGTGATTGTTCTGTTCAGCGTCGTCGCCAGAAATTGGTAGAAGAAGCTCCATGTCCGATAATCTCCGAAGAGGTGCGTACTCAAATGGGCGCAGCAGCGGTACGGGCAGCTCTTGCCGTCGATTACTCGGGAGCGGGCACATTGGAGTTCCTGCTCAGCCCGAATGGCGAATTCTATTTCATGGAGATGAATACGCGTATTCAGGTAGAGCATCCGGTAACCGAGATGGTTACTGGCGTGGATCTGATCCGTGAGATGATCTCGGTAGCTGAAGGCAACCCGCTTTCATTCCGTCAGGAAGACGTGGTTATCAACGGGTGGTCCATTGAATGTCGTATCAATGCAGAAGATCCGGAACGTAACTTTATGCCATCACCAGGCAAAATCGGATTCTATCTTGCACCGGGAGGACCAGGTGTACGTGTAGATAGTGCAGCTTATCCCGGCTACACCATCTCTCCCTTTTATGACTCCATGATTGCCAAGTTGATCGTGTGGGGAGCGAATCGGGAAGAGGCGATTGCCAAGATGAAGCGTGCGCTTGGAGAATTTGCGATTGAAGGCATATCCACAACCATCCCTTTCCATCAGAAATTGCTGGAGCACCCAACGTTTATTCGTGGTGACTTTGATATCAAATTTCTTGAAGAAAACGAGATTTAAAAGGTATATTGGGCTTGTTTGTCATAATGTAGCCCAAATGATATAGTATGTAATAATAAGAGCGCATGTCTCCTGCAAAGGATAAGCCCGCACCTCGCGGATGTTTGCAGGAGTTCCGGTAAAGCCGGACCGGAAGGGTTCTGTAGGTTGAATGACCTGAGTCCAGCGCCCTGACGGATGGCCGCAAACTTATCTCGCGAAAGGTGTGTTGAACAGTTATGAGTACACTACCGACTGAATTTGAACGAACGGATATCGGTGAAATCCAGATCGCACCTGAAGTTATTGAAGTGATTGCTGGATTGGCAACCCTTGAAGTGAAAGGTGTTGCAGGCATGAGTGGCGGATTCGCTGGCGGATTTGCTGAGTTGCTTGGTCGCAAAAACCTTTCCAAAGGCGTTAAAGTTGAAGTGGGCCAACGTGAAGCTGCAGTTGATGTTTCTGTAATTATCGAGTACGGATACCGTCTGCCACAAGTAGCTACGGAGATTCAACAGAACGTGAAACGTTCCATCGAGAACATGACAGGATTGAATGTGAATGAAGTGAATGTGCACATTCATGACGTTCAGTTCAAGAGCACCGAGAAAGTGGAAGAGATCGACCTGAACAGTCAGCGCGTAAAATAAAAGAAGACAGATTCCCCCGGCATCTTCTGCCGGGGGTTATCCCCGTCTTGGACAGGTCTTCATGATAGCGAAAGCTAGATGAGGATCTGATTTTTTGCTAGTGAACAGGTTAAGTCATGTTAGTGAGCAAGGGAGGCTGTGCAGTTCGTGGCTAAAATACTGGATCGGCTTCTGTTGTTTATATACAGCATAAGCGTTGGAGCAATATCGGCAGCCGTCATTCTTCTGATCAGCGGTGTGCTGCCTTACGAATTGAATTACCAGCAGGAACAAAATGTTATTGTTGCGTCGGTTATTGCAGCAGCGATTTTGTTTATCCTGAGTTTACGGTTTTTCTACATCTCGGTTCGGCGTGAGCGTGCATCGTTGCCGTCTGTAGATCAACGTACTGAGTTTGGTGATGTACAGATTTCGATGGAGACCATTGAGAATCTCTGTTTGAAGGCAACTTCCCGTTTCCGGGGAGTACGTGATGTCAAGGCACGCATACGCGTGGTTGAGTCAGGACTGGAGATTATGATCCGTGCGGTAGTGGATGGCGAGACACCTATTCCTGCGCTGACTTCTGATCTGCAAAAGGCGATACATGATCATGTACAAGAGATTACGGGCATACCGGTTTCTTTTGTCACGGTGTATATCGCTAATGTAACCCAGTCGCCTAACTACAAGAGTCGAGTGGAATGAGGTGATTTTCACTGATGCTGTGGAAAGAGATTTGGGATAGTCACAGAGGCCGAATTACCGGAATTATCGGCGGCATCTTTTTTGGATTTCTTTATGTATGGATCGGGTTTTGGGATATGTTGTTCTTTGCACTCTTGGTGTTCATCGGTTATACGTTAGGCAGACGAAGCGATTCGAAGCTGGGTTCGTCCATTCCCTGGAGGGAGTGGGGACAATGGCTGGGCGATCGCTGGCGTCCGTTTAAGTGACCTACCTGAACCCTGCAATATGTTTCTTCCGAAAATAGAGCTGTAGTTTAGGTTGCCCGTTTTTTGGAGGAAACGTATTGCAGGTTTTTTTTGTGAAAAGGGATAACAATAACTATACCGTGGAAGCCATCGATCAATCTATTAAAGGATTTGATG
Source organism: Paenibacillus polymyxa (assembly GCF_018614975.1). GTDB lineage: Bacteria > Bacillota > Bacilli > Paenibacillales > Paenibacillaceae > Paenibacillus > Paenibacillus polymyxa_E. The sequence continues at coordinate 135,404 of NZ_JAGGNR010000011.1, forward strand.
AGATGGTTGGATGGATTATAAAATAAGCATGATGACGCTCCAGACGGAGCGCTGCAGGAGGCAGGACATGAAAAGACGTTTGGCAAGGGAAATTGCAGTACAAAGTCTGTATCAGATGGAAATGAATGAGGTGGGTGCAGCAGAAGCTGTAAACATGTTGATCAATGAGGCCGCTGAGGATAACGAAACCGAAGTGGTTATCCGCGATGCAGATGTAATGCGTACTTATGTTACTGAGATGGTACAAGGAGCCTGGAACAATAAGGAAGCAATTGATGGGCTGCTTGTGGATTATTTGAAAGGTTGGCAGATCAGCCGTCTGTCACGTGTAGATCGCCAGATTCTACGACTGTCAACGTATGAAATGGTGTTCCGTGATGATATTCCGGCAAAAGTATCTGTCAATGAAGCAATCGAACTGTCCAAATATTTTGGCACAGAAGAATCCGGCAAGTTTGTCAATGGCGTACTTGGACGCATGATTCAGGAAGTAGATGCCATTAAAGCAAAATTGTCTTCTTAGTTCGCTAGTTATTTAATTATATTCACATAAGGGAGAGAGAGTACAATGACAGCATCTATTATTAACGGTAAAGAAGTATCCCAAGAGATCCGCGCAAGCATGACAACAGAAGTAAAACAGCTTAGCGAACAGGGGGTAGTACCTGGTCTGGCTGTTGTGCTCGTCGGGGAAGATCCGGCATCCCAAGTCTATGTGCGTAATAAAGAAAAAGCATGTCACGACCTCGGTTTCTACTCCGAAGTGCATCGCTTGGATGCAGATACATCCCAAGAAGATCTGCTTGCGCTGGTGGACAAGCTGAACAATCAACAATCCATTAACGGAATTTTAGTTCAACTCCCACTGCCGAAACATATCGAAGAAAAAGCGGTCATTGATGCGATTGCCGTGGATAAGGACGTAGACGGATTCCATCCAGTCAATGTTGGTAATCTCGTCATTGGAGACGATAGTCTGCTTCCATGTACCCCAGCGGGTGTAATTGAACTGATCAAACGTACTGGACTGGAAATATCCGGTAAACATGCAGTAGTCATCGGAAGAAGCAACATCGTTGGCAAACCGGTATCCCTGTTGCTGCAACGTGAGAATGCGACGGTAACGATGTGTCATTCCCGTACAGCAAACATGAAAGAAATTACACGTCAGGCGGATATTTTGGTTGTAGCCATCGGTCGTGCAAACTTTGTGGATGCTGATTTTGTGAAACCGGGTGCAGTTGTTATTGATGTCGGCATGAACCGTTTGGAGAATGGCAAACTGGCAGGAGACGTTGATTTCGATAGTGTGAAAGAAGTTTCTGGTCCAATTACACCTGTTCCTGGTGGTGTTGGTCCGATGACAATCACAATGCTGATGCAAAATACATTGATCGCTGCCAAGCGCGCTCACGGATTGGCCTAGGGTTTTGTCTGTGGCAGATCAAAAGATCTACTCCATCAAAGACCTGAACCGATACATCCGGATGAAACTGGAATCGGATCAGGTCCTGTCGGACGTCTGGCTACGCGGGGAGATTTCAAATTTCACACATCACTCCAGCGGCCATATGTATTTTACATTGAAGGACAAGGACAGCCGGATTAAGTCGATTATGTTTGCGTCCCATAACCAGCGATTACCCTTTGTACCGAAAGAGGGTGCAAGGGTTATTGCCCGTGGTAATGTCTCGGTGTATGAACGGGATGGGCAGTATCAATTCTACGCTACCCATATGCAGCCGGACGGGATTGGAAGTCTGTATCTGGCTTACGAACAGCTGAAGAAAAAGCTCGAGGATGAAGGGTTATTTTCACCTTCACGAAAAAGACAGATCCCACGTTATCCACAGACCATCGGGGTTGTAACTTCACCGACGGGAGCGGCGGTGCGAGACATCATGATTACTCTCCAGCGCAGATATCCTTCTGCCAAAGTTGTTTTGTATCCGGTTCTGGTTCAAGGCAAAGGTGCAGCACCTTCCATTGTCAAAGCGATTGGCAACCTGAACCGGATGGGAGAAGCCGATGTACTTATCGTTGGACGCGGAGGCGGTTCACTGGAGGAATTGTGGGCGTTCAATGAGGAGATTGTGGCAAGAGCGATAGTCGCTTCGGATATTCCTGTCATTTCTGCGGTTGGGCACGAAACGGACTTCACTATTGCTGATTTTGCAGCCGATTTGCGTGCGGCTACACCTACAGCAGCTGCTGAATTAGCTGTACCTAATCGGGCTGAGTTGCTTGATCAGATCGGACAACGGCAGCGCCAGTTACAGCATAGCTTGCGTCAGCGTGCTGTACATAATCGTGAACGGCTCGCAAGATTACAGCGTTCGCCAGTGCTGGTTCATCCAAGACGTACCTTGATGCAGCATACGGAACGGCTGGATATGATGCACCAACGGCTTTTGAGGACAGTGGATACGCGTATGAAATGGACAGGAGAGAAGCAGGAGCGTCTGCGGGCAGCACTGCAACGATTCAATCCTCGTGAGCAGGTCAATGCAGCACGCCGTGAGAATGCGGCAGCACGCAGACAACTTGAACTTGCAATCAGGTCTATAACCAGATCGAAGCAGCAACAGTGGAAATCATCTGTGCGGCATCTGGATGCGCTTAGCCCGCTTAAAGTCATGTCACGAGGATACAGCCTTGTCTATGACGAGCAAGAACAGCGTTTGATCAAGTCAACGAAGGATGTACAGCCTGGAGATTCAATTAAGATTAAATTAACAGACGGACAGCTGGACTGTCAGGTTTGGGGAATGAAGGAGGACGACAATACCCATGGCGAATGAACCGGAATTGAATTTTGAAGAGGCAATGGCGGCATTGGAAGACATCGTAGGTCAGCTGGAACATGGTGATGTTCCGTTGGAGCAGGCCATCGATCTGTTCCAACGCGGAATGAAACTTTCGCAACTGTGCGGTCTGAAGCTGGAACAAGTGGAACGCAAGATCGAGATGATCGTAGAAGAAGATGGAGAGCTTCGCAAGAAGCCTTTCGGAACTGCTGACGATGAGAGCGGTGAAGTCCATGAGTAATCGTCCTTCGTTTCAAGCATACCTCGAAGAGGTCACAGCTGAAGTGACAGAAGCGTTGAAACATACGCTTCCCGATCACTGGGATGTACCCCGATCGCTGACGGATGCGATGCAGTACTCACTCATGGCCGGAGGCAAACGCCTTCGTCCTCTTCTGGTCGTTGCTGCGGCGGAAGCCTTCGGTGCACAGCGTACAGCTGCAATGCCGGTAGCCTGCGCCGTGGAGATGGTTCATACGTATTCACTGATCCACGATGACCTGCCTGCTATGGATAATGATGATTACCGCAGGGGAAAATTAACAAATCATAAGGTATATGGTGAGGCAACAGCCATATTGGCAGGCGATGCGCTGTTAACCCATGCTTTTTATAGCATTGTTCAAGCTGGACGCCGTAGTGGTGTGGCGGCAGATGCGTTGCTGTCCATCGTAGAGGACATGTCTGAACTTGCTGGAGCAAGAGGCATGGTCGGCGGCCAAGTTGCGGATATGGAAGGCGAACAAGGCATGACTGATCTTGCACAGCTTCAATATATTCATTTGCACAAAACGGGTGATCTGATTGTGTTCTCTCTCATTGCCGGAGCACGAATCGGTGGAGCAACGGAAGGACAATTGGAAGCCTTGCGTGTGTTTGGCCGTGATCTTGGCTTGGCGTTCCAGATTCAAGATGATATTCTCGACCTGACGGGCGACGAGCAGAAGATGGGCAAAAAAACACAGAGCGATGTGAATCAGCAGAAGGTAACCTATCCTTATTTTATTGGTATGGAGGCTTCTGTAGATGAAGTGAAATCCCTTACCCAATCTGCAAAAGATGCACTTGAAAGAGCCGAGTTACCTGATGCATCCAGATTGCTGGAAATTGCAGATTACCTGATGAGTCGAGACCATTAGATTCTGATAAAACACGCTGTTTCAAAACCTGTATAACCGTGTAATGAATGTAATGTCCTTTTTCCGAGTGGATGGGAAAAGTCTGTCCGGGTGGATGCGGGAATACATATGGAGAAGAATTCTAAATAACTTGCTGGTGAGAATGCTCGTTATCGGGAGTATAGAGCAGTAAATTATGATTCTTGTTCTTTTATGTTATAATGTTTTAATGTCATTTGATTCATAATGTATATATTGATTTACAACAATAACTAAACAATCTAGGAAAGCGGGGAGATTCTCGTGCTGCTTCCACAAATTAAACAACCCAGTGATCTAAAGTCGATGTCTCAGGATGATCTTGCCCTTTTGTCGGCAGAGATCCGGCAGTTTCTGATTGAGAAACTGTCTGTTACAGGTGGGCATCTCGCACCCAATTTAGGCGTGGTTGAGCTCACGGTAGCCCTGCATTACTGCTATAACAGTCCAGCAGACAAAATGATTTTTGATGTAGGGCATCAGGCTTATGTGCATAAAGTCCTGACAGGGCGTATGGATCGCTTTGATACATTGCGTCAACACAATGGACTCTGCGGATTTGTTAAACGTAACGAAAGTGAACATGATGTATGGGAAGCTGGCCACAGCAGTACTTCATTGTCCGCTGCGATGGGGATGGCCCTTGCACGTGATCTGAAGGGTGAAGATAATCAAGTCATCGCGATGATTGGTGATGGAGCGCTTACAGGTGGTATGGCATTTGAAGCCCTCAATCATATTGGTCATGAGCAGAGAAAACTGATGGTTATTCTAAATGATAATGAAATGTCCATTGCTCCAAATGTTGGGGCCATGCATAAATATTTGAGCAAAATTCGTTCGGATCGTCATTATCTGAAAGCGAAAGATGATGTCGAAGGGATACTTAAAAAAATTCCTGCTATTGGAGATCGTTTGGCCAAATCAGCCAGCTGGATCAAAGATAGTGTCAAATATATGATGGTACCAGGTGTTCTTTTCGAAGAACTGGGTTTCACGTATTTGGGGCCAATCGATGGGCATGATATTCCCAAATTGATTGAAACCTTTAAACAGGCGGATAACGTGGATGGTCCTGTGCTCGTTCATGTGCTGACAACCAAAGGAAAAGGCTATCAGCCAGCAGAAGCGGATTCACACAAGTGGCACGGGATTTCTCCGTACAAAATTGAATCTGGTCAAGTCCTGAAGGCAGTCGGGAAACCGATGTACACGGAAGTGTTCGGTCAAACGCTGATTGATCTTGCGAAGCAGGATAAGCGGATCGTAGCGGTAACGCCAGCAATGCCTACAGGATCAGGTCTGATTCCTTTTAGTAAGGAATTTCCGGATCGTATGATTGACGTGGGGATTGCAGAACAGCATGCGGCAACCATGTGTGCTGCACTCGCTATGGAAGGCTTGAAGCCGGTCTTTGCGGTGTATTCCACATTTATGCAACGTGCATATGATCAGATTGTACACGATATTTGTCGACATAACGCTAACGTGATGTTTGCCATTGACCGTGCCGGATTTGTTGGACCAGATGGGGAAACACATCAAGGGGTATACGATGTGGCATTCATGCGCCATATTCCAAATATCGTTCTGATGATGCCAAAAGACGAAAATGAATTGCGTCATATGATGAAAACGGCGCTTGATTATAATGAAGGTCCAATTGCTTACCGTTATCCACGAAACAATGTAGTTGGTGTACCTCTGGATGATGTACTTGTTTCGATTCCAATCGGATCATGGGAGCAACTGCGTCCATCGGACGGATATGCTGTCATCGCTTCAGGGTCGATGGTGCAGCTTGCAGAAGAAGCAGCGGAGATGGTGAAGCGGGAAGGTATCACAGCAGGCGTAATCAACGCTCGCTTCCTGAAACCTCTTGACGAGCAAATGTTGCGTGATCTGGCTGTTCGAGGCACCAAATTGATTGTACTTGAAGAAACATCCCAAGCAGGCAGCATGGGTAGTGCAGTGCTGGAGTTTTATGCAGAACAGGGACTGCATGATGTTCATGTACAATTGATGGGGATTCCGGATCGCTTCATCGAGCATGGCAGTATTAAGGAACAACGTGAGGAAGTGGGTCTTACCGTTGAAAATGTATGTGCTGAACTGCGCAAAATGGCTGTTCAATCATCTTACGGCATACCCAAAACACGTTTTCCTTCGTAAATTTACATGATAGGAGACAGACATGTCACTCCCGAAAGAACGAATTGATGTTCTGCTGGTTGAGCAGGGCTATTATGAAAGTCGTGAGAAGGCAAAAGCTGCAATCATGGCTGGACTGGTGTATGCCAATAATGAGCCGATCGAAAAGGCTGGCATGAAAATTCCAAGGGAAGCCGAGCTGAAAGTTAAAGGCTCGGTACATCCCTACGTCGGCAGAGGCGGATTGAAGCTTGAAAAAGCGATCCGTCATTTCGGTCTTGATATGAATGGACTTGTCATGCTCGACATTGGTTCATCCACTGGTGGGTTTACGGATTGTGCACTACAGCATGGTGCGTCTCACGTCTACGCTATTGATGTGGGTTATAATCAGCTCGACTGGTCTTTGCGTAATGATGAGCGGGTTACTGTTATGGAACGAACTAATTTCCGCTATGTGACTCCCGAAGATCTGACGGGACCAGTGCCGAATTTTGCGAGCATTGATGTGTCGTTCATTTCACTGCGAATCATATTGCCGCCACTTCTGGCTTTTTTGCAACAACCTGCAGATATCGTTGCATTGATTAAACCTCAATTTGAGGCAGGGCGTGAAAAAGTAGGCAAGTCCGGTGTGGTTCGTGATACGAAGGTACACAAGGATGTGTTGCAGACGATGCTTCATTTTGCCAGTCAACTTGGTTTGCATCTGCAGAGTTTAACTTTTTCACCGATAACGGGTGGAGAAGGTAATATCGAATTTCTCGCACATTGGCGTCTGGAAGCACCAGAGGCAACACAACCAGAGATCGATCCAGCTTCACTTGACGCACTTGCGGACCAAGTTGCGAAGGAAGCAGCTCATACATTTACGGGAAACTCATCATAAGATGGGTTTCTTTTCGCTGAAAAGGTGATTGATGTAAAGGGAAATCGTTACTGAACCTCGAATATGTCTTCGAGGTGAGCGATAATGGATGGTCAATATGACACAATCTTTATAGGTGTACTTGCTGTCTGTTTGATCTTGTGGCTGTTCTTTGGCCTGCGTGATTGGGTGAACCGACCGATGCCGGTCAGCTTGTCAGGAATGCAACTGAACGTGAAGATTCAGGATTCCCCAGCCTTGGATTTGCTTGAAGCACAGGGTTACGAAGTCATCGGTGGCAAAATGAAAGTCCCTCTGGCTTTTGAGGCCAATGAATCCGTTTATTACAGCAGATTATTCATTGATTATGTTGCAGCACGTGAGGATCTCAGATACCTGGTGAAAACGTCCCGTCGCAGACAGCCGTTAGAAATGACTGGCCCTGCGCTAAGGGATCGCTTCCTCAATTATCTGTTGTTATATCCTGGCTGTGAAGGATTGCTGTATGTTGACTTGGAGGATTCCGATATTAAGTTAATCAGGCTCATGGACTATCAGGAAGATGTGTATGATGGGGATGATCTGGACTAACATAAGAGAATGAACATTGCAGGGCAAAGTCTGCGGCGAATTACAATTGCTGCTTTAATGCAATACATTTAACTGGAGGCATGTATGAAAGGACAAAGGCACATCAAGATTCGTGAAATCATTAGTCAAAATGAAATTGAGACTCAGGATGATCTGGTTGAAGCACTGCGCAAATCAGGTTTCCAGGTGACTCAGGCAACGGTATCCCGGGATATCAAGGAACTTCTGTTAATCAAGATTCCGATGGACGACGGAAGATACAAGTACTCTTTGCCAACAGATCAACGATATAATCCGATTCAAAAGTTGAAGCGTGCACTTGTTGACAACTTCTTGCACATTGATCACACAAACAACCTGGTTGTGATGAAATGTTTGCCAGGAACAGCCAATTCCATTGCTGCTTTACTTGATAATATTGAGTGGAATGAAGTCATGGGCACGATCTGTGGCGATGATACCATTCTGATTATCTGCCGGACTGAAGGTAACAGCGTGACCGTTATTGAGCGGATCATGGGTTACATTGCTTAAAGTGCGTGTTCAAAAAGATTGGTTTTCAGTACCGAGAAGATGGGATGAAGCTAGAATGGAGTAGCGGAGCGTAGGGAAACTACGTGAGCAACTGCAATGTTTCCGAAGGAAACATACTTCGTAAGCATTCCACTTTTTTCGGCTGAATTCCATATTCGATGTTGATGATGCCACCAGGCATCCTTCGTAATCAAAAGCGGACTTTTGGAACAACCTCTTGAATCAATGGTTCAAAAACATAATATCTGAATTAGTCATCCGGAGGTGTTTTTGCAGATGTTAGTTACGTTATCGATTCGCAATCTGGCTGTGGTGGAAGAAGTCGACGTTGTATTCCATCCGGGATTCCATGTACTTTCTGGGGAAACGGGTGCCGGGAAGTCGATTATTATAGATGCACTTGGCTTAATTGCGGGTGGACGAAGTTCAGCTGATCTGATCCGGTACGGATGTGAGAAGGCAGAGATGGAAGCCCTTTTTGAGATGGAACCAAGTCATCCGGTCTGGCTGACATTAGAGAAGCTGGGTATTCATTGTGAGCCTGAAGAGCATTTGGTTATTCGGCGTGAGCTGAATACTCAGGGGAAGAGTACGTCCCGCATTAACGGGCAATTGGTCAATCTGACCATGCTGCGGGAAGTAGGCGAGAAGCTGATCAATATCCATGGACAACATGAACATCAGAGTCTGCTGCGTGCAGAGAGCCATCTGGGGCTTCTCGATACCTATGGCTCGGAAGTCATCGGACCTGTCAAAGCGAAGTACCAGGAGCGTTACAGCAAGTTTATCACGGCGGAAAAAGAACTGCGTGCGCTTCAGGAGTCCAGTCAGCGGGCATATCAACTCTTGGACATGTATCGCTTTCAGCTTGAGGAGATCGCGGCGGCAAGCCTTACACGAGGCGAGGATGAATTACTCGGGGAAGAACGGGTCAAACTATCCCATAGTGAGAAAATGATGGACAGTGTTGCTGGTGCATATGATCTGCTCAGTGGTCAACGCGGGCTTGAAGCTGTAAGCATTGCTCTTTCTAGAATTGAAGACATTTCTGGATATGATAACAAAGGACTGCAACCGATTGTAGAGCAGCTGCAATCTGCATTTTATCAATTGGAAGATGCGACATTTCAGTTAAGGGATTACCGGGAGAAGATTGAATTTAATCCGGCAAGGCTGGAAGAAGTGGAGCAAAGGCTGAATCTGATTTCTGGCCTCAGACGGAAATACGGGGACAGTGTTGAACTTATTCTGAGTTATTATGATCAGATTAGCCATGAAACAGACCAACTGGAGAACAAGGACGAACGGCTTGAGAAATTGCGAGCTGAACGTGACAAAATGCTTAACCTTGTGATGGAGTCTGCTGAAGAACTCAGCAAGGTTCGCAAACAATGCGCCGAGGAACTTGCTGCACAGGTGGAAAGCGAGCTCAAGGATCTGCAAATGGAGCGGACTACACTGCGTGTTCAGATTACTCCTTTTGAAGATCCGAAGGGCATTGAATGGAATGGACGTCGTATTCGTCTGAATCGTCATGGTGCGGACAATGCGGAATTCCTGATCTCACCGAACCCGGGCGAGCCATTACGACCACTTGGCAAAATTGCTTCAGGTGGTGAGTTGTCTAGAATGATGCTGGCGATGAAGAGTATCTTTGCGCGACATGACCGGATACCTGTGTTGATTTTTGATGAAGTTGATACTGGAGTTAGCGGTAGAGCAGCTCAATCCATTGCGGAAAAACTGTTCCGCTTGTCTTCGACTTGTCAGGTTTTCTCAATAACTCACTTACCACAAGTGGCTTGTATGGCAGATCATCAGTATCTCATTGAGAAACATGTTTACGATGGACGGACGATGACGCAGGTGGAATCGCTGTCAGACGAAGGCAGAGTGAAGGAATTGGCACGTATGCTGGGCGGCGTGGAAATTACAGAAAAAACGCTGCATCACGCACAGGAAATGCTGAATTTGGCGGAAGCCAAAAAAGGGTGAAACGGACGGCTGGCGTAATGATTGACAGTAATAAAAGCCTGGGGGCGAGGTTATCTTATAGGTACGCAATTGGCGACCACCTTTCGTCAAGCGAAAGAAGCAAAGGGAGTGTGACAGCCATTGAATTCCCCCCTCAGGAAGAAATTGCTAGGTCTTTTATTTGCCTTCTTTCTTTGTGTGATTAGCCAGGCCATTCAGCCTGTGCAAAGTTATGCTTCACTGCCGGATGAATTGCAAGTGTTTGCTGGCAGGCAAGCTGATGTCCGGCTCGCTGTACCTGCTGTTTCAAGCGCCGTTGTAGATCGTCCTGATATCGTTGGTTTGGATGATCAGGCAGCGATGCATGTTACCAGGCAACAACCTTTGCATCTTCACCCTCAACAGACGGGACATGCCAAATTAACGTTGAAGTTGTGGGGTAAAATTCCCGTCAAAACAGTCCATGTGAATGTGATACCGGATTTGCGTATTGTACCCGGGGGTCAAACGATTGGCGTCAAAGTTAAATCGGCAGGCATTCTGGTGGTTGGTCATCATCTGGTCCATTCTGGGCAGGATGAGCGTGTATCGCCAGGAGAAGCGGCTGGCATTAAGCTCGGAGATCTGATTACGCATATGGATGGTAAACGTCTTGATGGCGTGGCAGGTGTCTCTGAAGCCGTTGAACTTGCAGGTAAAAGTAAAAAAGGTATTGATGTTGTGTTGAAACGTGGTAAGGAAACGGTTAAGACACGATTAACTCCGGCGTATGACTCCGAGGATCAAGCCTGGAGGCTTGGTTTATACATTCGTGATTCCGCAGCCGGTGTTGGCACACTTACCTTCTATGCTCCCGATCAGGGCGTATACGGCGCACTGGGCCATGTCATTACAGATATGAACACACAAACATCTATTGTTGTAGGTAGTGGTCAGATCGTTCAGTCCAATGTGACGTCCATTTCTAAAAGTGAGACCGGTGATCCGGGTGAAAAACGTGCTCATTTCCTCAAGGAAAGCAAAATTTTGGGCAATATTGAACGTAATACGGCTTTTGGCATCTTTGGTAAAATGTCCGGAAATCCTGAGCACAGTTTGTATTCGAAAGGTATTCCCGTCGCTTTCTCTCATGAAGTCAAAGAAGGACCGGCCGAAATACTTACCGTGGTTGACGGTCAACAAGTTGAACGCTTCTCCATTGACATTGTTCATGTAGCAGATCAAACCGAGCCAGCAACGAAAGGTCTGGTACTTCGAATCACGGATCCGAAGCTGTTGGATAAGACCGGAGGCATCGTTCAAGGAATGAGTGGCAGCCCCATTGTACAAAATGGTAAGTTGATCGGTGCAGTTACTCATGTATTCGTGAATGATCCAAAATCGGGTTATGGTTGCTTCATTGAATGGATGTTACAAGATGCTGGCGTTATGATGAAAAAGGAAAACGATAAGAACCTCAAGGCTGGTTAAACAGCCCGGAGGTTCTTTTTTGTCGAAAGCAAACATAATATATCGGATAATGAAATGAATTATTTATTATATAGGATCAAGAAAAAAAAATAAAGAAAAATAATTTTCGACAGGAGGAATTTAACTTGCTGTGTCGAAAATTTAACGTGTAAGGAAATGTACGAAACGATGTTTAATTTAAAGGAGGATACCGTTTTGCAAAAAATTGAGGTATTGCTGGCCGATGATAATCGTGAATTTACGAATTTGCTTGCCGAATATATATCTGAACAGGAAGATATGGAAGTAACCGGTATTGCATACAATGGAGAAGAAGTACTGCAACTGCTGGAGCAAACTCGGGATGTGCCGGATGTATTGATTCTGGATATTATCATGCCTCACCTGGACGGACTGGGTGTGCTTGAGCGCTTGCGCGACCTGAACCTGTCTCCACAGCCTAAAGTCATTATGCTTACGGCATTCGGACAAGAGAATATCACACAGCGTGCCGTGCAACTCGGAGCTTCTTATTATATTCTCAAGCCGTTTGACATGGAAGTGCTCGCGAATCGTGTGCGTCAGCTAGTTGGAAATCAAACTGCGATGTCTACCAACAGTGGATCATCCATGTTTATGAACAAATCCAATGTGGTGCCGATGGGCAAACACAAAAATTTGGATGCAAACATTACGTCCATCATACATGAAATCGGCGTTCCTGCGCATATTAAAGGATATCAGTATTTACGCGAAGCGATTACGATGGTTTATAACAATATCGAAATTTTGGGCGCAATCACCAAAACACTGTATCCAGCCATTGCCGAAAAATTCAAAACGACGCCGTCCCGCGTCGAACGTGCCATCCGTCATGCCATTGAAGTGGCATGGACTCGTGGTAACATCGACAGCATCAGCCACTTGTTTGGTTACACGATCAACATCAGCAAGTCGAAGCCGACAAATTCAGAGTTCATCGCGATGGTGGCTGACAAACTAAGAATTGAGCATAAGGTAAGCTGAAAGGGTCAGGAGTAGTGAGCTGGCAAGTATAGTTTGGATTCAAATTTGATTCTAGCCAAATGGATTTTTGGCGGCCTATATCTGAATTCGTTCATTTCATGCCGATAAACTTCTGTAATATATGCCAACGAATACCGTCAATTATTGGATATCTTTAATCCAGTAATTGACGGTATTTTTGCATAACGAAATAACACAGATCATGGTGATAAAAATTTTATTTCATAAACTTTTACCTTCAGTTAACGCTTTTTCAAGTAGAAAGTGGTACGATGTGCAGATTGGTACCCAGTATGGCTATAATCTGTACATGGGACGTCCTGTAGAACTGGTAATGAACACGCAGGCACTGGTCGTGGATTATTCGGAACAGATTACAGATGTCAGTGTTCTAGCCATGGACCGGGATGAAGGTGAAATATATGATCTTGTGTTGGTCACGTCAGGGGAAAGTTTCTTTGGAGCTGTGAGTATTCGACGTTTGCTACTTGCTGTTGCTGATGTACGGGCTGAAATGGCGATTTTTATGAACCCGCTGACTGGTCTTCCAGGTAATCATATTATAGATGAAAGGCTGTCTCAGGCTCTTCAGATGGACCAATTTAGCGTACTGTACGTTGATCTCGATCAATTCAAATCCTACAATGATAGCTACAGCTTCAAAATGGGGGATCAGCTTATTCAAGCGACAGCTAACTTGCTTCGCAAGCTATTTGTTCCCCCTGAAGCTTTTCTTGGACATATCGGTGGTGATGATTTTATTACAATCCTGAATCACCATGATTACAAATATATTAGTGAGGAAGTCATCTCAGGTTTTGAGGAAATGAAAAAGACATTCTACAACGAACATGATTGGCATCATCAATATGTTCTGGGGGAAGGACGTTCCGGGCTAAATCGGCCCATTCCTCTCGTGTCGGTATCCATCGCCGTTGTAACCAATAGCAAGCGAAAATATGAAAACATAGATCAGATTATTGATGAGGCCACACGCATCAAAAAAGGTTGTGAAGCGATTGCTGGCAGTATCATCTGTGCAAATGATACCGCCAGTACTCCGTGCTAGAAATACTCATAGTAGCTACAACTACTAACGTTAAAGATACAAGAAAAACCGCTACTTATCAGGAGCTAGTCACCTGGTAATAGCGGTTTATCTATTATGTGATCCGGGTCAAAGGTTTTCAGGTGAAAACACTTCAATCTCATTATCTATGTAAATATTTTCGGGGAAAGGGTACTCAGATTCGAATATCGACGGATGGATATGAAGAAGGAGATGCAGAAGTCGGAGTTTGCGGACTGTTTCCTGATTCCTGATCTGTGGTTCCGCCATCTGACGGGTGCTCCTTATTTCCTGGTTTCTTTCCGTCATTAATTTCCTGATCTTCTTCTCCAGGTGTTGCAGAGATAAGTGGTTGTACACCGTTTTCAGGTGCGGGCTGATGGATCTCTTTCACCAGATCTCCAATCTTTTGATTGACCTTGCTGAGCTGAGAATTGATGTCCTGAACAACCTCTCGTTTTGCCTGAAAGACGGTACGTTCTGAGTTTTCCAGCATCATTGATTTGCCGAGATCGAGATCATTTGTGGGAGGATTGATCTCCAGAACAAGTCGGTCGAAGCGGGTTTCTCCTTCGGTGGTCTGAATGGAGCCCTGCATGCGATCACGCAAACCGACCAGCTTACCCAATTGATCATAAGTCTGACTATGCTTGATTAGGTGATCCAGTGAAGGGGCTTGTGTCTCGTCAGTTGATTTGGGTTGTTGCTGTTGACTCTTTTCGGGCTGTCTTAATTTGTTCTTTTCCTGTAATTCCTCTGCTTTAATTTGGGCAATTTGGCTGTCGATCTGGGATATGGAGCTTGTTAAGGATTTAATTCGCTGAGCTTTGGTTTTGGTATCCAACTCGTCATTGGTTTTTACCCCTTGCATTTCTTCATTGAGCCGGATCTTCTGCTGCATGAGTCCCTGAATTTCTTTATCCCGACTGGAGACTATATTCCCGGGAGTGAAACTGCTCTTGGTTGCAGATGAGATTGAATTCATATCCTCTGTTCTCCTTCTACTCTTTATCATGGTTCTATTTACATATATCAGATGTTAAGAGAAGGATTTGAATAGCTTTTTTTTCGTCTGAATGGATTCATTTGCTCTGTTTTATTGCGTACTTCATCATAATAATTGATAATGGTTATCAATAAATGAGCGGAAGTTCAGACACAATCTATGTAGACGGAGATGGGTTAGCAAAATGTGGAATGATTATTATATCCTCTGGAACTATGCTGCGGTGAGTATAACAGATATTCGTTACATAGAATTAGAGGCATATGAAAAGATGAAATCCAATTCCACTTTAAATTTCAGTTGATAATGAAAATTATTATCATTTATAATAAAGGTATATTAGTGAACCTCTGCTACACATATGTTATCGGATGTGTGACAGAATGATGACCTTGTAAGGCCTTTGTTCCGGGTGAGGCTAGGATTGGAGAGTATTCGATGCAATTAGACGAACAGATGAAATGCTGGAATCATGCCGCTGTTAAGGTTCTGGATATACGCCGAATCGTTATGGAGGCAGGGGAACAACTGAGTTCCTACACACTTCCGGCAAATGGTTATATATATACGATTCGAGGATCGGCTCAACTTCAATTGGATGGACAAACCTACAATGCAGAGCGATTTTACATGCTTCATGGGGCGAAAGGATCTTCGCTGGATATCCAAACCAACGAAGATTTCGAATATATTCTGCTCTATTACAGAGCATTCCTTGCCTTTCCTAGTTATCGTAAAAAGTGGTTATTGGCACAGCCGGAAGTTGCACCGTTCTCCTTGCAATATGGATTTGCACCGAGTAGTCCGCTGGAGTTGTTACGTTACCTTGATGGGCTTGAGGGTGCATGGATTCAATCTGGCAGTCTGGATCTGCTTCATACAAAAAGTTTATTTTACCAATTCATTCATGAAATGATGGTTCAGTTGGCAGATCAGGAGATCAAAACAGAGCTTGCTGACCCGGTGAAACAAACACTTCGTTATATACAGAACCATTATAGGGAACAGGTCACGCTTGATTTTCTGGCTGAACAATTCAACTACAGCTCCCGGCATTTATCCATGCAATTCAAACGACAGACGGGTTACAGTCCCATTGATTATCTAATTCAGACCCGAATCGCCAAGGCTCGGAATCTGCTTGTACGATCTGATGCAACGCTGAGTGAAATTGCAGCAGAAGTGGGTTATGCGGATGTGTATTATTTTAGTCGTATCTTCAAAAAACATGTGGGGATCTCTCCGATTCAATATCAACGAAAGATAAGAGAAGAAGCGAGAACAGAGGATCGTCCATTGGTAATCTCTGAATCGTCCATTGGCCGAAGATGGAAGTCGGGATATATTGATTATGAGAATCATTATCAATATATAGACGGAGGGTTTACACCAATGAAAAGAAGAAAAACAAGTTCCAGTATGATTATGGTTGCATTATTGAGCATAACGATGCTCCTCGCAGCCTGCTCTTCAGGTACAGCAACAACACCAGCAGCTGGCGAAGGAACGGGTGCCAGTTCCAATAACAGTAGTACGGCAGTATCATCAGACACAGGAAGCCAGACGAACAAAGACAATGAAACACGTACGGTCTCGACGGTTAAGGGTGACGTCGTTGTTCCAGCGAATCCGAAACGGGTTGTTGTATTGTATCTCCAGGGAGACGTCGTTGCGCTTGGAATTAAGCCAATTGCTACATCTGAAGTATTCAACGGGGCTGCCTACAAGAGTGAGCTTGAAGGTGTAAATTCACTAGGCACCTGGTTCGAACCAAATCCTGAAGCTGTCATTGACCTTGATCCGGATCTAATCATTGTTCCTTCAGAAGAGACGTATACGTTGTTGAAGGATATCGCACCTACGGTATATATTCCATACGAGAAAATGACAACAGAAGAAAGACTCCAGAGTATAGCGAGTATTTTTGGAAAAGAACAGGAGGCTGAGACATTAATCAATAATCTCAATAGCAAAGTCGAAGAGAGTAAGCAAACACTAGCAGATGCAGGCATATTGGACAAAACGGTTTCCATTGTGGAGGGCGGTTTGAAAGGTATGGTCGTTGTAGAGAGCAAGCAATATGGCCGAGGATCTCAGGCGTTATATGAGTACTTGGGAATGAAAGCACCTGAAGTCGTACAGAAAAAAATCGACGTGGTTTCGGAAGCGGGAGGCTCTAATTTATCCATGGAAGTACTGCCTGAATATATCGGAGACTATGTGTTTCGCTCGGTATATGAAGGGGCAGATAACTTGACAGATAATCCAATATGGAGCAGCATCCCTGCGATTAAAGAAGGTCGTCTGATTGAGATTGATTTCGATTTCTTCTATTATTCGGATATCTATTCAATTAATAAACAGCTTGATTTTGTTGTTGAAAAGCTGTTGGCGGCTCCAAGAGCGCAATAGTAAAGAGCAGATGTGTTCGTGAAATTTTTGTACAAGAAATGTTTGTTTTTTAGCCATTGTATTTTGATAAGATTACCATTACACTAGGCTTTAAGTGATAATGAGAATCGATATCAAATACTCGATGTTCTGGATCGAATTAACGGAGGTATTTTTAATATGAATAAGCAGTTGGAACTCTATGATGTAACCATTATCGGCGGTGGCCCTGCGGGCATGTACTCTGCCTTTTATAGCGGCATGCGAGATATGAAGACCAAGTTGATTGAGGCGCGTGACAGATTGGGAGGTCGCATGCTCTTTTATCCGGAGAAAATGATCTGGGATGTCGGGGGTGTGACACCAATTCTGTGTGAAGATCTGATTAAACAATTGGAAGAACAGGCAAGGACTTTTGAGCCAACCCTCGTTTTTGAACAACAGATCGAAGGATTCGAGCGTCAACCTGATGGCACGATTCTGTTAACTTCTGCAACAGGTGAACAACACTGGACACGTACCGTCATTTTGGCAATCGGATATGGTATATATAAAATGGCCAAGCTGGAGCTTGAAGGTGCAGACCGTTACGAGGTTAGCAATCTGCACTATACTGTGCAGGAATTAGAGCCATTCCGTGGTAAACGTGTGCTGATCTCGGGTGGAGGCGACTCTGCTGTGGACTGGGCGAATGAACTGGAAGCATTGGCAGAGCAAGTTACGGTTGTGCATCGTCGTGACCGCTTTGGCGGGTTGGAGCGTAATGTACTGCGTATGAGAGAATCCTCTGTAGATGTCCGTACACCTTATGCGGTAGAGACACTGCATAGTATGAGTGGTGATGTGATTGAACAGGTAACCATCTCACACGTGGACACTGGTGAAACTGAACTGCTTGAAGTCGATGCTGTCATTGTAAACCACGGCATGAAGAGTGACTTTGGTCCAATCCGGGATTGGGGACTTGATCTTGGCGAATGGCATGTAACTACGACAGAGAGATTACAAACCAATATTCCTGGTGTTTTTGCCGCAGGTGATTTTGTAGATTATGGTAGCAAACTGTACCTGATTGCGGGTACTTTCACTGATGCAGCCCTAGCGGTAAACAGTGCGAAGCTTTACATGGACCCTGAAGCGGAAAAAGTGGCTTATGTTTCTTCCCATAACAGTCGCTTTAAGGAGAAAAATAAAGCTCTTGGTGTTGTAGAAGAATAAATGTATACATTTGGATACGAGCAAGATGACTTCGGGTTAATAATTAATCCCGAAGTCATCTTTTTTTGCATAAAATGGGTAATAAGAAGGCATAATTTCAACAGATACAATGGTAGCCGAATTGAATATACACTACCAAATGTCTATAATAAGCCTGAGAAACTGTAGAATAACTTCAAGATACAATATCTAGATCAGAGTGGAGTGCAGCTTATGAAAAAGGGATCACGGCCACAACGAGGTTTCACCTTCATCCAGCGGTGGTTCAAACGATCTGATAAAAAAAAGATCAAATGGTCTGAAATGTATCTCGCACTGGCTGGTGCGCTTCATCGCTTGTTAGTTGAAGGTCGTCGTGAACGTTCAGCCGCCAAACGGCTGCATCAGGACTTGCCTATTAACGCATTGGGAGAGATGAAGCTGGAGCCAGGGGATATCGTGTACACGCCAAGCTCGGAATCAACATATTACGCCGGACATATGGGCATCATCGGTCTCGACGGCAAAGTGTATCATGTGCATCCTTATGGCCCTGTGTTTGCTGATTCATTAGAGTGGTATCTCACGCGGTTTTATGAAGGAGATCGCTTCATTGTATTCCGTTCCAGACTGAATGAGGCAGGGATGAAGGCCGCTGGGTGGGTACATGACCATTACAAGCAGGTAAAATTCTACCGTTTGCAGACCAATCTGCGCAGCATTGAGCGCAATTACTGCTCCAAGTTTATATATCAGGCCTATCAGTTCACATCGGGACTGGATCTGTGGAGCCGCAAATTTACCCGAATGAATCAGGGTTATATCTATCCATTTCGAATTGAGCGCTCATCAGAGCTGGATGTTCTGGGAACTTTTTATAAATAAGGCTTGAACCGACTAAAATACTGTTCATCTGAAAATAAGGAGAGCAGGTTCTGTCGGTTTTTTTTGTATGTGTAGAGATTAAAAACAGGAAAAACGCCCAAAACGTCGAATAGATTATGAGATAGGCACACACAACTTGGAATCGTATACATAAAAAAAGGCAAGATGATTTTTAGCCCAGAGCAAAAAATGACTACAAAGTAGACGAACAAGAAAGAGTGAAGCGAGATGAAATGGCCGGGCTTCTTACAACGATTCCGACCGAACAAAAATGTGGTTAAGCTATCGGACTATATCCCAAAAAAGGAAAGGAGGCACTACTGTTCCATATGCAAGAAAAACGTTAAATCGGTCGTGCATTATGCGGCTCCACAGGGAAATGTTTCAGGTGTATGCAGTTCTTGTAAGTCTTTGGCGGATGAACGAGGAATGTTTCCCATTTAATAAGAAGAGATGCGCTCAGGAAATAAGAATTTTTTGATTTATGCGCGTTTTTGTAGTACATTAGCAAATGTATTCGAAGGAGGATTCTAATGTACTCAGGTAGACAAGACGATACTTTATACATCATGACCTACACCTTAAACAGCGGTATCAAGGGTACGGTTCCACTGTCTAATAAGCAGATTATTGAGTGGCTGGATTGCTACAGAAATGAGAAGCGCTTCGTGACCGAAATTGGCAAGGAGTTTTTTGGATTGAATGCAGGATTGGTAGCAGACTTCAAGGTTCAAAATCATTTATCGGATTATCAGCAGACCATTATGCCTACACAGCAGCAGGATAACCTGGAACGCTTGTCCAGTGCTTATAAATCAACCGAGTTATTAATGAAGATTGATTGTAAATGTGGCACAGCTTATGTGACGGAATCTCCATATAAGCGTACAAAATGGTACTGCACGAAGTGTAAAGAAATTGTATTTTTGGATGCCAAAAAAGGAATGGTAGAAACGTCGCGTGGTGACGCTTACTACATGACCAACAAATATTTTGTTTCCCGGGACTAGCGGGAAGTGACTCTGGAAGCATCGCTGCGAAGCGGTGCTTTTTTGTGCGAGTGTTTGCTCTATAACAAAAAAAGCCCCAAGGGGCCTTTTTGGAAGATATCTAAGATCTTTTAGGAATTATGATGAGCATTCAACTTTGTGAGGAGGAATGAAGCAGCAACGGCAGCGTGGCTCGTAAGCTTCTGAATCGCCAATCATGACAACAGGACCCAAGGTAACAGGCTCCCCATTGACGATACGTTGCGTAAAGGCTGCATCCGGGCTGCCACATACCGCACAGAAAGCCGAGAGTTTCTCAATGTCGTCTGCCATGGCAAGCAAACCACCGACATATCCGAATTCCTTACCACGGTAATCCATATTAAGTCCGTCCACAATGACATGTTTGCCACAATACGCTAACTCCGAGACAAGCTCCATAATGGCACTGCTGAAAAATTGTACTTCATCAAATGCAACAACATCAGCATCTATGGTTTGGTTCAAGATCATTTCTACGGATTCCGGGGTTAATTGCCGGGGAATGGAATGGGCAGGGAGTCGATAACCAATACGGCTTACGATCTCGTCCTGGGCAAACCGATTATCCTCGGCTGGTTTGTAGGCCACAACCTTTTTACGGCCAAATTGTATTAATTTCTGACAACGGCGAATGAGTTCACCGGATTTTTCACTGAACATGGGTCCAGTAATTACGGTAATACGTCCTGTTTGCACGGTGCTGCTACTCCTCTCACATACGGGATTCAACAAAAAAAGCGACCTTTACAGAGTACCACAAAATCTTTGGAAAGAGCCAGAACTAATCTGCTCAGCTTTGTGTTACTATATGGATTGTTAAGGTATTGGTTACGGCAGCTAATTAACAGGAGTTGTGAAAAGAGGTGTTTAGTATGAGTGAAGCATTAACATCACTTCAAGAGCGATATGAAAGCCTGAAAGAACAGGGATCTCTAGATGAAGCAGCGCAGGCGTTATTTGCAGAACTGTTCGCAGAAGCGGAGAGACTGCAGGCAAGTAACCTTACCTTGCGTAGAACGATCTTGAAGTCTTCTTCCAAAGAATCACGTATGTCTACCAAACTGCGGGATGCCTTATACGAATGACCCGGAGATTACTCCGGGTCCTCTTCTGTCTTTAATTTGCGAGGGAATAGAATACCTGCTGTAATTCTGGCAATCATGGCAAAGGTGAGACCAATGCCTGCAAACATGTAGATTACGGTAAAGGCTTTGCTGAATCCGGTGGTTGGCACAAATTCAGGATGTCCCACCGTAGTCAGAGTAACCGCACAGAAGTATAAAGCATCGATCCAGTGCAGACCTTCAACACGAGTGTAAAACAAAGTGCCTGACAGCAACGTTGCTGCCGTTAATGCAAACAAAGCCAGAAACTTGGGGTCTTTGAACGCATGGAAAATGCCTTTTAGCAATCGTTGTAACGTGATTAGAAATGATACCATGATGATCCATCCTGTCTATGTAAAGTAGGCGGTGTGTTGTATAAACACACAAAAAGCCCGGACTCATGGAGTCCTTCCGGGCGTCTCTGCTTTTTCGGGTACACTTTTGGACCGGAAACGGGGACCTACATAATTACGCTTGCGGTCACGGAACAGGATCCAGCCTCCCAGAAAACTCATACCTGCGGCAAAAAGGACAAGTCCACCGCCAAAGGAGAGCCATTGGAACCCTGGTGAAATCAGTTCGTTCCCGTGCTCGGCATAATATAGGAACAGGGCATCTTTCATCATCAGAAAACCCTTCATTGCCATTAACCCGGGGATGACCAGAACAACAATTGCCAAAAATCGCGCAAAGACCAATCTTGTATTCATGAGCATTATACCCTTTCTGCCAAAGTCGACATTAAATAAAGGTTACGCTTACAGATCATACCTGATTCCATCATAGCTTGGAATGCATAGGCTGTCCATGTGTGATTGTTTCAAACTTTGAGTTGACCGCTCAAGGAGAGTACAATGGCATATAGAGGGTATAAGTCAAACCATGATTCAAGCCATCATAAATGATATTGAAATTTGATTCATAGAGGAGAGCATGAGAGATGCCAATTACATGTGATGTTGCAATTCTTGGAGGAGGAACTGGTGGATATGTAGCCGCGATCCGGGCTGCACAGCTGGGAAAACAGGTCGTTATCATTGAGAAGGACAAGCTAGGCGGTACCTGTCTGCATCGTGGTTGTATTCCGAGCAAAGCTTTGCTGAAAAGTGCGGAAGTATACGCCGAGATCCAGGAGAGCGAGACGTATGGTATCGAGACCGCTGGGGCTACACTTGTATTTCCCAAAGTACAGGCGCGCAAGGATGCAATTGTCGAACAGCTCCATCAGGGCGTTCAATATTTGATGAAAAAAAATAAAATCCAGGTTGTACACGCGAAAGGTCGCGTCATCGGACCTTCCATCTTCTCACCGCAGAGCGGAGCAGTCGCTGTGGAGTTTGAAGATGGAGAGATGGATACGGTAGTTCCAACCAATCTCATCATTGCCACTGGTTCGCGTCCTCGTGTGCTGCCGGGCCTGGAACCGGATGGAAAATTCATAATGAGCAGCGACGAAGCCCTGCGTATGGATGAACTTCCTGCATCACTCATCATTGTGGGTGGGGGTGTGATTGGACTGGAGTGGGCATCGATGCTGAATGACTTTGGCGTAGACATCACAGTAGTAGAAGCAGCTGCTCACGTGTTGCCTGCCGAGGATGAGGATGTTGCCAGAGAAATGCAGCGATTGCTCGGCAAACGAGGTGTTCGTTTCCTGACAGGTGCCACCGTTCAAACGGAAACATATAGTACGGATCAAGAGGGCATCCAGATTGATGTGCTGCTTGGTGAAGATAAGCAGGAAACGCTGAGAGCGGAGAAAATGCTCGTGTCGGTTGGACGTCAGGCCAATGTTGAAAATATCGGACTCGAAAATACAGATATCAAACTGGAGCGTGGCTTCATCGCTGTGAACAAGCAGCTACAAACGGGTGAAGGTCACATCTATGCCATTGGTGATTGCATCGGTGGTTTACAGCTTGCCCATGCCGCAAGTCATGAAGGTATTCTCGCTGTCAATCATCTGGCGGGCGAAACGGTACATGCCGTAGAATCCCACCTTATTCCGCGCTGTGTGTATACACGTCCGGAAGCAGCAAGCATCGGATTCACCGAGCGTGAAGCCAAAGAACGTGGCTATGATATTAAAACAGGCAAATTCCCGTTCCAGGCCATTGGCAAATCGCTCATTCATGGAAGTCGTGATGGATTTGTGAAGGTGATCGCAGATGCCAAGACGAATGATATATTGGGGGTACATATGATTGGCACCCATGTGACGGAATTAATCGCTGAGGCCTCGCTGGCTCAGATGCTGGATGCCACACCCTGGGAAGTCGGACAAACCATTCATCCGCACCCTTCTCTGTCGGAAATCATGGGTGAAGCCATGCTGGCGGTCGATGGAAAGGCCATTGGAATGTAAGTCAAACAAGCTTATGAGAAAGGTCCTTTCCTTTTTTGGGTAAAAGGGATTATAATAAGGTTAAGCCAAGTCTTAGTACCAGGTTATAAGATCGGGTAGTAAGAGTGGCACAGGCTCTGATTAAAAGGAGGTACCTCATATGAGTTCACAAGGTACTGCAGACGCGGTCCACCGGCATCAACAGCTGGGACTTAGCGATGGTGAAGTATTGGATATGTACAAATACATGCTGCTCGCGCGCAAGTTTGACGAGCGTTGCTTGCTCTTGCAACGGGCTGGCAAAATTAACTTTCACGTATCCGGTGTAGGACAGGAAGCTGCGCAAGTAGGCGCTGCTTTTGGTCTGGATCGGGATCACGATTATTATTTACCTTACTACCGCGATTACGGCTTTGTACTGGCGGTAGGCATGACTCCGCGTGAGTTGATGTTGTCTGCTTTTGCGAAGGCAGAAGATCCGAATAGTGGCGGTCGGCAAATGCCGGGTCACTTCGGTCACAAAAAGCTGCGGATTGTGACGGGTTCCAGCCCGGTTACAACACAGGTTCCGCACGCTGTTGGATTTGCACTGGCTGCCAAAATGAAAAAGCAAGAATTTGTTTCTTTTGTTACGTTTGGCGAAGGATCAAGCAATCAGGGTGACTTCCATGAGGGAGCCAACTTTGCAGGTGTGCATAAATTGCCTGTCATTATTATGTGTGAGAACAATCAATATGCAATTTCGGTACCGATTCACAAACAGTTGAGCGGCAAAATATCCGATCGAGCACAAGGATACGGATTCCCCGGACTGCGTGTAGATGGTAACGATGCATTGGAAGTATACGCTGCAGTGAAGGAAGCGCGTCGCCGTGCCATAGCCGGGGAAGGCCCGACACTGATTGAAGCGATGATGTATCGGTTGTCACCTCATTCCACCTCCGATAATGATCTGGCTTACCGGACCAAAGAGGAAGTCGAGGAGAACTGGAAGAAGGATGGCGTTCCTCGCATGAAGAACTACTTGATCGATTGCGGCATCTGGGACGAAGCCCGGGATGCGGATCTGGCTTCCCAGCTTGCGATGGAAATGAAAGAAGCAACTGAATATGCAGACAATGCGCCATATCCTAAACCTGAGGACACTCTGACGCACGTTTATGCGGACAGCGAAGAAGGGGGACGGTAAGTATGGCAGTGATGGAATATATTGATGCAATCCGTCTCGCGATGAAAGAAGAGATGGAACGGGATGAGAATGTTTTTATCCTTGGTGAAGACGTAGGTCTCAAAGGTGGTGTGTTTACCACAACTAAAGGACTGCAAGATCAGTTCGGCGAAATGCGAGTGATGGACACACCTTTGTCTGAATCCGCTATTGCAGGTGTTGCCATTGGTGCAGCGATGTATGGCATGAAGCCGATTGCCGAAATGCAATATTCGGACTTCATGCTGCCGGCAACCAACCAGATCATTAGTGAAGCGGCCAAGATCCGCTATCGTTCCAACAATGACTGGAGCTGTCCGATTGTTATCCGTGCGCCGATTGGTGGCGGGATCTTCGGTGGGTTGTATCACTCCCAATGTCCGGAGTCGATTTTCTTTGGTACACCAGGTCTGAAAATTATAGCTCCCTACTCGGCATACGATGCCAAGGGACTGCTCAAGGCGGCCATTCGAGACCCGGACCCGGTACTCTTTTTTGAAAATAAAAAATGCTACAAGTTGATCAAAGAAGATGTGCCTGAAGATGATTACATCGTTCCGATTGGTAAAGCCAACGTACTTCGTGAGGGTGCGGATATTACGGTGATCGGTTACAGTCAGCCGCTGCATTTTGTGATGCAGGCTGCTGAGGAGCTGGAGCGTGAAGAAGGCATTACAGCACACGTTCTCGATCTGCGCACATTGCAACCGTTGGATCGTGAAGCGATTATTGCTTCCGCTCGTCTGACAGGTAAGGTGCTGATTGTACACGAAGATAACAAAACGGGTGGTGTAGGGGCCGAAGTTGCCGCGATTATTAGCGAGGAATGTCTGTTTGAACTGGATGCACCGATTCAGCGTCTCTGCGGACCTGACGTGCCGGCCATGCCAATTAGCCCAACATTGGAGAAATTCTACATGCTGAGCAAGGACAAAGCCAAAGCAGCAATGCGTACACTTGCCGAGTTTTAATTTCCTTTTTTGGATCGTTTAAAAGTAAAGTTTGGAGTGATAATCAAATGGCTGAACGTATGAAATGGATCGAGGTCATTATGCCGCAATTGGCGGAATCGCTGGTCTCGGCTACCATAGGCAAATGGTTGAAAAAACCGGGCGACCGTGTGGAACAGTACGAGCCGATCTGTGAAGTAATCACGGATAAAGTCAATGCCGAGATTCCATCCACTGTGGATGGCATTATGGGTGATCTTTTGGTGGAAGAGGGCACAACGATTGCTGTTGGTGAAGCAATCTGTCGCATGCAGGTCGCTGCTTCGGGCGAAGAAGCGACCGAGCAAGTAACACAAGTATCGCAGCACCAGGAGCAAGTGCAGCAAAATGCGAGCCGCACTCCTGTTGCCGCCTCAAATACAGCAGCACATGACCCCAACCAGCCGATGCGCAATCGGTATTCCCCGGCAGTGCAATCCTTGGCAGCAGAGCATGGCTTGAACCTGCAAAGCATCAAGGGAACTGGGGCCGGTGGTCGTATTACCCGCAAAGATGTGCTGGCATTTGTTGCACAGGGAGGTAACGCGGCTGGATCATCTGCACAAGCATCATCTGCAGCAGCTCAGCATACACCTTCTGGTGTGCCGTCTGCTTCTCCATTCAGCGGAGTGAATCGTGGAAATGGTGAAATGGGTTTAACCGCTGGAGAAGCGATCTCAGCGTCCGATGCAGGAGTTCCTGTGAGACATTCAGGTATTCATCTAACCGAAAGCCCAAAAATTCCACAGATCGAAGTGGAAGGTGGCGGCCAGGGAAGATCGGAGTATTTCATCGATGTTACCCCTGTGCGTAATGCCATTGCCCGGAATATGCGTCAAAGCGTATCGGAAATCCCGCATGCATGGACAATGATCGAAGTGGACGTAACAAATCTTGTGATGCTGCGCAATAAACTTAAGGATGAGTTCAAGCGTAAGGAAGGCATCAATCTGACATATCTGTCCTTCATGATGAAGGGAGTCGTTAACGCGATTAAAGACTACCCGATCATGAACTCGGTATGGGCAGTGGACAAAATTATCGTCAAACGGGACATTAACCTGTCCATGGCGGTAGGAACCGAAGATTCCGTACTTACACCCGTAATCAAACATGCCGATCAGCGAAATATCGCAGGTCTGGCTCGTGAAGTAGATGAGCTGGCTCGTAAAACACGTGAAGGCACGTTGAAGCTGGACCATATGCTAGGTGGTACGTTTACGGTGAATAACACAGGTTCATTTGGTTCGATCCTGTCCCAGCCAATCATTAACTATCCGCAGGCAGCGATTCTTACATTTGAGTCGATTGTCAAAAAGCCGGTGGTTATTAATGATATGATCGCCGTTCGTTCGATGGCTAATCTCTGTCTGTCTCTGGATCATCGAATCCTGGATGGCGTAATCAGCGGACGTTTCTTGCAACGTGTCAAAGAAAACCTTGAAGGATATACCATGGAAACCAAGGTGTATTAAGTAAAAAGTTGATGGGAAAGTGTATGTGCCGGAGGCCGTGCACTTTTCCTGCTGTCTACGGACAGGTGCTCCATTGTACACTGAACCTGAAGCAGAAGGGTGTGGGGAATCATGAGCAAGCCGCTGGATGTTGCATACATACCAATGCTTGATTATGAAGAGGCTTGGAACCGCCAGAAAGCGATTGTGCAGCGTTTGGACGAGGGCGAGGGAGCGGAGCAGATGCTGCTTTTACAGCACCCGCCAACGTATACGATCGGTTCACAAAATCATCCGGAGCATCTGCTGCTCAGTCCGGAAGAGTTGCGTGAGCAAGGGATTTCTTTGTTTCAAATTGACCGCGGCGGTGATATTACTTATCATGGCCCGGGCCAGTTGGTAGGTTACCCGTTATTGATTCTTGGTCGGGATGAAGATCTGGATCTACACGGCTATTTACGGAAACTTGAGCAGGTACTTATGGATTATCTCGCAGACCAGGGCATCGAAGCTGGACGCAAAGAGGGTTACACGGGTGTGTGGATTGGCGATATGAAGATCGCTGCAATCGGCATCAAGTTTAATCGTTGCAAACACCGCCGCGGTTTTGTGACCAGTCACGGGTTTGCTTTTAACATCAGCTCAGGCATTCAACATGCAGGTTTTCAGGGGATTGTTCCTTGTGGGATTGAGCAGTATGGTGTTACTTCACTGGAGGATATAACGGGCAAGTCTTATACAGTGGAGCAGGTAGCACGCGAGATTGTTCCGTACTTTAGTCGCATTTTTCCATATCAAATCAATTGGATTAGCGAAAAAGAAGCCCTTCAACGTCTGTAAACAGTTCGTCGAAAGGCTTTAGGTTGCTATCCGAACAGCAATGGTTCGAGAGCTATGAAAAGGGTGGACCCGATCATGGCAATCAGCATGAGATAGATGATGATTTTGAACCATTTCTTTTTTTGCATGATGAGAGAACTCCTTTCAACATAAAGTAAACAAGCCATAGTAATTGTATTGTACCGTATCCACGAGAGGGAGGAAAGTCCTATGATTAAACAACAACGTGTTATCGATCAGTTCATGGAACTGGTGCAGATTGATAGTGAAACGAAAAATGAACAGAATATCTCAAAGGTGCTTAAAGAGCAGTTTGCAGATCTCGGTCTTCATGTCTATGAGGATGATACCATGGAACAAACTGGACATGGCGCGGGAAACCTTGTCATTACCTGGGAAGCCGAAGGAACTGAAGGGGTTGCACCGATCTTTTTCACATGTCATATGGACACCGTGACGCCGGGACAGGCAATCAAGCCTGAACTGGGTGAAGATGGCTGGATTCGCAGTGATGGAACAACGATCCTGGGAGCAGATGACAAAGCAGGGATTGCGGCATTGTTCGAAGCGATTCGTGTGATCCAGGAAAACAAAATTCCTCATGGTAAAATTCAATTTATCATTACAGTTGGCGAAGAGTCTGGCTTGGTCGGCGCACGTGCGATGAATCCGAAGGATATCGATGCCGAGTTCGGTTATGCGCTGGATTCCAACGGAGCTGTAGGTACGATCTGTGTAGCTGCACCGGCCAGAGCTGAAATTCAAATGAGCATCTATGGTAAGTCCGCACATGCGGGCGTGAACCCGGAAGACGGGATCAGCGCCATTCAGGTTGCAGCCAAAGCAATTGCAGCGATGACACTGGGCAGAATTGATGATGAGACAACAGCGAACATTGGGAAATTCCAGGGTGGATCACCACTCAACGTGGTATGTGACTTTGTACAGCTTGAAGCGGAAGCCCGCAGTATTGTGCAGGAGAAAGTTGAATTGCAGGTTGCACAGATGCGTGACGCGCTCGAAACAACATGTCGCAAATACGGTGCAACAGCTGAATTCAGAAGCGAGATTCTGTATCCTGCATTTGGTTTCCATGATGAACACGAAGTTGTACAGCTTGCACAGCGTGCCATCCGCAGTATTGGGCTGGAGACAAGTACGTTTGCTTCCGGTGGTGGCAGTGATGCCAATATCTTTAACGGATTCGACATTCCGACAGTGAATCTGGCGGTAGGGTACGAGGATATTCATACAACCAAAGAACGCATTCGTGCCGAAGACATTGTGAAGTTATCCCAGGTAGTCGTGGCTATTATTCAGGAAACAGCAGCTGACAAGAAATAATATAGAGCACATGTTACCTCACATGTTGTTAGACAAAAGTCCGAACCCGGTTTGTACGGATTCGGACTTTTTGTGAATTCATGTTATATTTCAGGAGAGAATACTCGTTAATTTAGGGTCAAATTGAGTCAATGGGTGAATGGATTAATGACCTATTCATTTGCGTCCAGCGAGCAGATCGATTAACTTGGCATCCGGGCCCCACTCGCGCAACCATTGCTTGAGTATGAGCTGTACTTGCCGGGCTTGTCCTACCACGTGTACGGATTGAGGCGTCATATATCTGTTCATCGAAAGTCCCCCTGATTCGTTTATATTTGCTGTGAGATTTCTATACGCTCACCATATGCCCAAAATCAGAGATTTATACATTAACTGAATATATAATCCGACGATATGGAGTTGAAGAACCAATGAAACCAAACCAATCTGCCCAATCCATCCATGCAGCTCAACCTGCCAATTCAAAACTGGATGAAGTGACTGTATCCACCAAGCCAATCTTCGAGGGCAAAGTGATTTCACTTCAGGTCGACACCGTTAAACTTCCGAACGGTCAGACGGCTACACGTGAAATTATTCGGCACCCTGGAGCGGTAGCTGTACTTGCTCTGAATGGGGATCGCATGCTTGTAGTGGATCAGTATCGTCAGGCAATGGGACGCACCGAAGTGGAGATTCCTGCGGGAAAACTGGACCCGGGAGAAGAGCCGGAAGTTGCCGCAGCACGTGAATTGCGAGAAGAGACGGGATATGTGGCCAAGTCTCTGCGTCATTTGCGTTCGTTCTACACGTCACCGGGGTTCGCAGATGAGATCATTCATCTCTACATCGCTGAAGAGTTGGAAGCCGGAGATATGGCGCTGGATGAAGATGAATTCCTTGAAGTTGCCGAAATAACTCTGGAGGAAGCTTACGCACTCATGGACGATAACCGGATTAGCGATGCCAAAACGATGATGGCCGTGTACGCGTGGGACCTTTACAGAACGACAGGACGGTTCTAGGCATGCAAGACCAACTGGCAACGTCTACGACGTGGGAGCCTTGTTATACGGACCTGCATATCCACATCGGACGAACCTCTCGCGGTGAGGCCGTGAAAATCAGTGGCAGTCGTGATCTTACATTTGAGAATATTGCTCGGGAAGCATCGGATCGCAAAGGAATTCATTTGCTTGGTGTTATCGATTGTCATTCTCCGGTTGTACAGATGGATATTGAGCAATTGTTGGAGAGGGGTACCATGTCCGAGATTGAGGGCGGCGGCATTGCCTACCAGGACACCACCATTCTGCTGGGTACAGAGATTGAGCTGCGCGAGCCTGAAATGCGTGAGTTCCATATGCTGGCGTACTTCCGTGATCTGAAAACGATGAAGTCCTTCACGGACTGGATGAAACGTTATATGAAAAATGTGAACCTCAGTTCTCAGCGTGTCTACGTGCCCGCTCTAGAGATGCAAGCCGAGATTAAGGCACGTGGTGGGCTTATTGTGCCTGCACATGTATTTACACCGCATAAAGGCATCTATGGCAGTACTGCGCCCCGTATGGGCGATGTACTGGATACCCGTCTCGTGGACGCTGTCGAGCTGGGGTTAAGCTCTGATTCATCCATG
The DNA here is from genome assembly GCF_018614975.1 of Paenibacillus polymyxa. Classification (GTDB taxonomy): domain Bacteria; phylum Bacillota; class Bacilli; order Paenibacillales; family Paenibacillaceae; genus Paenibacillus; species Paenibacillus polymyxa_E. Next base: position 166,445 of record NZ_JAGGNR010000011.1, read on the forward strand.
GCCAGTTATATTCGGGAATTGGATCATGTACCGTTTCTGACCAATTCGGATGCTCATTCACTCGGTAAGATTGGACGGGAGTATAACGAACTGCAAGTTGCTGCCCCTTCTTTTGATGAATTCCGTATGGCACTTCAAGGAGAAGCCGGCAGGAAAATTGCTGCCAATTATGGACTGAATCCAAGGCTGGGCAAGTATCACCGTACTTATTGTGCAGCATGTGGCAGTATTATGGACGAGCAGGCGATGTCAGCAGAGCGTTGCCCTCACTGTGGCAGTCTGAAGCTGGTTCAGGGGGTGCTGGACCGCATTCTGGCGATCTCTGATCGGGAGAGTCCTCATGTTCCTGCAAACAGACCAGCTTATCATTATCAGGTACCACTGGAGTTCATCCCCGGACTTGGCAAAGCCAAACTGCGTCAGCTACTGGACCATTTTGGTACAGAAATGAACGTACTTCATCGCACGCATGAGGAAGAGCTTGCTGCGGTTGTTGGACCTGTACTGGCTGGCTTGATTGTGGCTGCACGGAATGGACAACTGGAGTTGTCCTCTGGAGGTGGAGGCACGTACGGTAAAGTTGCTGTTCAGGAAAGAGTCTCGGAGTGACTCGTGTGAATATTCTGTAGTAATATTCTGAGGTTCAAGTCATATAGCTTTCGCTTTACAGAGGTCCAATCTGGACAAGAAGTCATACAGGTGCATTCCATTTCATAAGAATGACTATGAGGATGTAACTGAGAATCCTTGCAGCATGATACCGGAAAGGGGACTCGTACCTGTATGCGCTCTTCCTACTTTACATTTAAAGGTCAGACTTCGTTATATGTATTCGTGGCCGTCTTGTTTCTGGTCGGCGTCATTTTTGGCGCGCTCATGGTCAACGCATTGTCTCTTGAGCAACGTCAGGATCTGGAGGGTTATCTCGGCAATTTCTTCATGACCGTGCAGCACAGTGCACAGGTAACAGAGACCGGGGCATATTGGGACATTGCCATGCTCCATCTGAAATGGGTGGGTCTGATCTTTATTCTGGGTTTATCCGTTGTTGGACTACCCGGTATACTGGTTCTGGATTTTCTGAAAGGTGTGCTCATTGGATTCACAGTGGGGTACCTTGTTGGACAGTATTCCTGGAAAGGGCTGCTGTTTGCACTGGTGTCCGTGGCACCGCATAATTTGTTCGTCATTCCGATCCTTCTGGTCTGCAGTGTGGCGGCGATGACGTTCTCGTTATACATCATTCGCAATCGTGTTTTGATGCAGCGAACACCGGGTCGACAAAGGCCTTTTGCTTCATATATAGTTTTAACTTTGGTTATGGCTGCATTGCTGCTCGGCGTGGCGTCTTTTGAAACATGGGTTACACCTGCGATGATGCGTTGGGTCACGCCAATGTTACTACCGGCCTAACGTTCATCGTATAGTGTAAAATGTTGACTTTAATTACGCACTCCCCCTATAATGAAAAGAGTGGGTTAAGTTGCAGTGTGCAGTGATTTCCTAGGGGGAGGGAGAAAATGGAAGCACGGATTGATAAAATTAAGCAGCAACTACAGTCCCAAGGATATAAATTAACGCCCCAGCGGGAAGCCACCTTAAGAGTACTTCTTGAGAATGAAGAAGATCATCTGAGCGCAGAAGACGTATTCATGCTCGTTAAAGAAAAGGCTCCCGAAATCGGTCTGGCAACCGTGTACCGTACCCTCGAACTGCTGAGTGAGCTGCATGTTGTAGAGAAAATCAACTTCGGCGACGGTGTAGCGCGTTATGATCTGCGCGGAGATACATCCAAGCATCACCATCATCACTTAATCTGTGTTCAATGCGGAAGTATGGATGAAATACGTGAAGACTGGCTTGGACCGCTTGAAGAGCGTTTGGAGCGGGAATTCAACTTTTCGGTAGTAGATCACCGACTGGACTTTCATGGAATTTGTTATCGTTGCAAAGCTAAAAATGAACAGAAACCCAAAGATGAAGAATAACATAGCATATCTTCAAGCTCTCACCGGCGGTTTTGACGGGAGAGCTTTTTTGGCACCGGATATGATCTGGAGTTTCCCCCGAATGGCATAAACCTGTGTTTATGGACATACCCTGATTCAAGGACAATACCGGATTCGAATCAGGAGGGGACGCGCCCATGATTATATCAGTGCGGAGAGGGCTCCGTTTTATTCGATTTATACTATTTTTTGCTGCATTAGTTTATCTGTTCTATCATGTTCTGGATCTGTTTAATGGCTGGATCTCACCTGTGGATCAGTATCAGATGCCGACTGGCAATGCAATCAAAGTATTTCAGGAAACGGATTGGCCGGGTAATGGAGAAGGACGTCCTACGATGGCAGAGCGTCTCCGTTTGTTCTATTGGTACGGGGAGTAGCTTGGAACAGCCAGGGATGCAAATACGGGAGCAGTCTGCCAGAGCGGCAGATCTGTCAGTTGAGGAGCGTTGTACATGAAACAGACGATACACGCCTATGCCTTATACTTGGAAGATGATAAAGGGATGTCGAGCAGCACGCTTGAATCGTATCTCCGAGACGTGGACAAGTTCATTGAATTTGCGGATAAGGAATATGGCATACGCGAAGCCGATCAGGTCAGACGGACACATATCGTCCTGTTTGCAGGTCAGCTCAAACAGGCAGGACGTGCCAATGCAACCATTGCCCGCAGCATCGTATCTCTGCGCTCCTACTTTCATTTTTTGCTGCGGCGGGGTGATATTATACAGGACCCTACGTTTGATGTGGAAGCTCCCAAGGCGGACAAGACGCCACCACAGGTGTTAAGTATCCAGGAGATCGAACAACTGCTGACAGCGCCTGATATTCGTTCACCGCAGGGTGTGAGGGATCGAGCGATGCTTGAACTGTTATATGCTACAGGCATTCGGGTCTCGGAACTGATTGCCCTTGACATTCGGGATGTACAGACAGGCATGCGTTTCATACGATGCGGTGGGGCGGGCAAGGAACGTATCCTTCCCATTGGTGCGCCAGCTGCACATTGGGCAAGTGTATATGTGGAGGAGTTTCGCAACAAGTTGCTCAAAACCGATTCGGACGAGCAGGCACTATTCGTGAATGTGTCTGGCAGGCGTTTAACCCGGCAGGGTTTCTGGAAGCTGCTCAAAAAAGCGGCGGTGGATGCGGGAATCTCGGAAGAAATTACGCCGCATACGCTTCGTCATTCCTTTGCTGCACACCTGATTGCCAATGGGGCGGATACACGTGCGGTTCAAGACATGCTGGGTCACGTGGAGCAGCCTGGACAACAATATGGCAATCATGGTCGCAAAACCATGAAAGAAATCTATGAAACCCATCATCCGAGGGCAAGATAGATTTTGACGCATGGCATTCACAAATAAATGCGGAACATTGGGCCGATTTAGGATAAAATAAATTGAATACATCCAAACGCCGTTATACATAAGACGGATCGTTTCAACTCAAGGAGGAACATACATCGCATGACAGCATTAAACCAACAAATGATTTCGGAAGCAGCATCTTATATTCAAAGCAAAAGCTCCATTAAGCCGGAGGTCGGTTTGATTTTGGGTTCGGGTCTTGGCGTACTGGCAGAACTGATTGAAGATGGCGTAAGTATCGCTTATCAGGATATTCCACATTTTCCGGTGTCCACAGTAGAAGGGCATGAAGGTGAACTATTGGTCGGAACCATCAAAGGTCGTCCAGTCGTGATGATGAAAGGCCGCTTCCACATGTACGAAGGATATGGTCCGGAATTGACAGCTTTCCCCGTACGTGTTATGAAAGAACTGGGTGTAAGTAGCCTGCTTGTAACCAATGCTGCGGGCGGCGTGAATACGTCGTATGAAGCTGGAGACTTGATGCTGATCTCTGATCACTTGAATCTCACAGGCAAAAATCCACTGATCGGACCAAATGACGCTGCACTGGGCGTGCGTTTCCCGGATCTGTCCGAAGCATATAGCCGCCGTTTGCGTGCGCTGGCGAAGGATACGGCCGCATCACAAGGTTTTAACGTACGTGAAGGGGTATACGCAGGTATGCTTGGTCCGAACTATGAGACACCGGCAGAGATCAGAATGCTGCGTACATTGGGCGCAGACGCAGTGGGTATGTCCACTGTATCTGAAGTGATCGTGGCACGCCACACAGGCCTGGAAGTACTCGGTATTTCCTGTATCAGCAACATGGCTGCCGGAATTCTGGACCAGCCGCTGTCACATGATGAGGTGATGGAAACGACGGAACGTGTGCGTGAGTCGTTCCTGGCGCTGGTATTGGCTGTTATTCCACAAATGTAAGCAAGATTTGAGTTAAGAAGGTTACCTCTTTGGATGAGAAATCATCGGGGGTAACCTTTTTTAGCTGTGTTGAACGTACGGTTACTCATTCGTTGAGTGCAGTACGTTTTTTTTGCTTTGACCACATTTTCAATAAAAGTTCGGGAAATCATGCTTTACATGGAATAATTTACTGGAAACGGGCCGACAATGATTAGCAGTACATGCATGGAACATGCAGTAAGCAAGTCATTTGAGGAGGTAACCTTGTGAAGAAAAGAATAATGGCATCGTTCATGACCCTTTGTATCCTGCTGTCCCTTATGGCATCAACGGCATTGGCTGAAGAGAAACCGAAGGCAGCGGGAGGAACTGATCTGGCCCCGTCGGCTCGCTCCGCGATTTTAATGGATGCAGACACGGGAACGGTCATTTATGAGAAAAACAGTCATGATCAGCTGCCTCCGGCAAGCATCACTAAGATTATGACGATGCTGCTCACGATCGAAGCAATCGACTCGGGCAAGCTGAAGCTGACGGATAAGGTAAGAACGAGTGAATATGCCGCTTCGATGGGCGGTTCGCAGATCTTTCTGGAGGCCGGGGAAGAAATGACGGTTGATGATATGTTAAAAGGGATTGCGATGGCATCAGGCAATGATGCCTCGGTAGCGATGGCTGAGAAGATCGCTGGTTCCGAAGAAGCTTTTGTACAACTGATGAATGAGCGTGCGAAGGAGCTTGGCATGAAGGATACTCATTTTGCCAACTGTAACGGTCTGCCTGTCGATAATCATTATTCTTCCGCCCACGATATTGCCGTCATGAGCCGTGAACTGTTGAAGCATTCCGGAATTACGAAGTACACCGGTGCATATCAGGATTACCTTCGCAAAGATACGGAAAAGCCATTCTGGCTGGTGAACACAAACAAGCTGGTTCGTTTTTATGAAGGGGCAGACGGTTTGAAAACAGGTTACACATCCGAAGCGAAATTCTGCTTGTCCGCAACAGCGTCCAAAGATGGACTGCGTGTCGTTTCCGTGGTACTCGGTGAACCAAATACCAAAACACGGAACAGTGAGGTGTCTTCGATGTTTGACTATGCGTTTAGTCAATATACGATGAAGGCTCTCTACAAGGCAGGGGATCTGCTGGGCAGTCTGAAGATCGAAAAAGGTGAAGTTGCTGAATTGCCTCTGAATGCCACGCAAAATTATAGTGTGCTGATGCGCAAAGGAGCGAAATCCAATGACATCCGTCATGAATTGCTGGTTGCCAAAGAATTGAAAGCCCCGATCAAAGCAGGGCAAAGTATAGGAAAACTGGTGGTTTATCAGGGTAATGACGTGATCAAGGAGTTTGATATTCAGGCTCCGCAGGATGTGAATAAGGCTGGCTGGTGGAAGTTGTTCAAGCGGACAACGTCCAACCTGTTTGACTAAAACGGCGATTTCTGCGAGTTGCACGTATCCTTCAAACATATTTTGTAGTTAAATAGGGGTTTTCTTCTAGTTTTGTCGGGGGGCAGGAAAAGCCTTCGGAAGCGTAGAAATCCTTGTTCTAAGACAGGGAGGAGAGTGAGCAAACGTGAACTTGCATGTGGAAATGGAACACCATCGCGGGATTCTGATTGTACGATTATCCGGGGAGCTGGATCACCATACAGCTGACATGGTACGGATGCAAATGGATGAAGCCATCCAGCGGAGACAAAGCGAGCATCTCGTACTCAGCCTGAAAGATCTGCAATTTATGGACAGTTCGGGTCTGGGTGTCATTTTGGGAAGATACAAGCTCATTAAGAATAAAGGTGGCAAGATGGTGGTCTGTGACGTTAATTCGCCGGTGTACCGTTTGCTGGAAATGTCGGGTCTGTTCAAGATTATGCCGATATACGAAAATGAGGGAACTGCTCTCTCAGGTCTGGAGGTCGTCTCATGAATGAAGGAACAGGGACAAATTTCATGAATCTGCAATTCGCGGCCAAGTCAGAGAATGAATCGTTTGCACGGGTAACCGTTGCTGCGTTTATCTCCCAGCTTGATCCAACGATGGACGAGCTCAGTGACCTGAAGACGGTCATTTCGGAAGCTGTGACTAACAGCATCATCCACGGATACAACAACAACTCCGAAGGTGTTGTGTCCATCCAGGCCGAGATTCGGGAAGACATGATTACGATTATTGTGGAAGACCGTGGTGAAGGAATCGAAGATCTTGAACTGGCCAAGCAGCCGCTATATACGTCCAAACCCGAACTTGAGCGGTCGGGCATGGGCTTCACCATTATGGAAAACTTTATGGATGAATTCGAAGTCAGCAGTGAGCCCGGCAGAGGCACCTCCATCAAGATGAAAAAAAGGATTGAATCCAAGAAAGCATTGTATAATTAGGGGTTGGTGTTCTTATGGATGCTGAAGTGAAACCATCTTCACAGACCTATTTGGACGATGCCGAGGTCAAACGGCTGATTGCGCTCAGTCAGTCGGGTGACCATGTTTCACGGGATACGCTGGTGAACTGCAACATCAGACTCGTCTGGTCCGTCGTACAGCGTTTTATGAACAGGGGATATGATCCGGAAGATCTGTTCCAGATTGGTTGTATCGGTCTGCTCAAGTCAGTAGACAAATTCGATCTCAGTTATGACGTGAAGTTCTCAACCTACGCGGTACCGATGATCATCGGAGAAATCCAGCGCTTCCTGCGGGATGACGGTACCCTGAAGGTCAGTCGTTCACTAAAAGAGATGGCGAATAAAGTCCGCAAAAAAAGGGACGAACTGTCCAAACATCTGGATCGTCTGCCAACGATTAAGGAAGTTGCTGCAGAGCTGGGAGTGACCCCGGAGGAAGTCGTATTTGCCCAGGAAGCGAACAAACCACCGACCTCCATCCATGAGACGGTATTCGAGAATGACGGTGATCCCATTACGTTAATGGACCAGATTGCCGACGAGTCTCAGGAACGTTGGTTTGACAAACTGGCGCTAAACGAAGCCATCGGTGGTCTCAGTGAGCGGGAGCGGTTGATCGTTTATCTTCGGTATTACCGGGATCAGACCCAGTCTGAGGTTGCCAGTAGGCTGGGAATATCTCAGGTGCAGGTATCACGTCTGGAGAAAAAAATACTGCAATCCATCCGCGATCAGATCGCGCAGTGATTTTGTGGAGTGCAACAACAATATTGGCGCATATGCACCAATATACGACAACTAACAACCTTCTATCGCGCATTATGGCGAGGAAGGTTATTTGTTGTTAATACGGGGAGATCTCGAACGATTGGACTGCATGACCAGCATCATGCCAAGAATACATGCCATACCAATCCATTGATAGAAGCCAAAAGGTTCATGGAGCCATATGACGGTTGTTCCAACAGCAGCAAGCGGCTCTGCACTCCCGAGCAGGCTAGTTTCCTTGGGTGTAAGACTTTTGAGACTCGCAATATAAAACCAAAAAGCAATCATGGTTCCAAAAAGGATCGTAAATATCAAATAACCGTAGGTTTCGAGCGTGATGTTAGCAAAATTCATTTTCCAGGGTGGGTGAATATAACTCATTCCCAAACCACCGATGATCATAGCCCAGCCGACCACAACAAGTGAATCGAACTTTTTAATCAGTTGCACGGCATACAGCGTATAAAATGCAGCTGAAACCCCAGATAACAGCCCCCATATCACGGCAAGCGAGGAGACAGATAACTGCGTAAACGAGCCATTCGTCAGCAGGAGAAAACACCCACTCAGAGCCAGAACGGCGCATGCAAGGTCATTAAGTGTGAGGACAGACTGCTTACGGAGTGCGATGTAAATCATGATCATGACAGGGGACAGGTACTGCAGGAGTGTAGCCACCGCTGAATTGCCGTGTTTAATGGATGCCATGTACGTATACTGAACGGCAAGCATGCCCACCAATCCGAAAATGATCATCTGCCCAGCCGTTTTTTTATTTCTCCACACATCAAAAATCTGAAATCGTCCATTGGTAAACGATTGAATAACCAGTAATAGTAACCCAGCAATCAACAATCGTACAGTGACATACCAATTGACCTCAATTCCATCCAGTTGAAACAGTTTTTGAGATACGGTCCCCCCAATGCCCAAGCAGATGGCTCCCGTCAGAACGAGTACGATGCCTGAAATTTTGGATTTTGCAGTAGTTGTCATTCTTGTTCGCCTCACCTTAAATATAAGAATAGTGTTATATTAAGGAGAAATGCGATACATTTATATCAATATTACACTTAAAAATATAACTATATTGAGATGAGGGCCATGCAGAAGATCGAATTTACCATTGATCAACATTTGAAAGAAATGACGCAACACCGTACCGATACATTATCTATAGCCTGTTATGAGACAACTATTGTTCAAAATGTTCACGGACATATTCCTCTCCACTGGCATGATGAATTGCAGTTTGTTACCGTTCTTCAGGGTACGGCGTTGTTCCATATCAACGATCAAAAGATGATTTTGTCCAAAGGTGACGGGATTTTTATCAACAGTGGAATAATGCATATGGCCGAAGATCAAGGTGTGAGCGAGAACTGCATTTATTTATGTCTGAATTTGTCCCCACACGTTATCATACCTTCGGATTTGTATATAAAGTACGTACATCCATATGTAACAGCAACTAATTTACCTTTTCTGTATATCGAAAGAGCTAACGCTTGGGGAGAACAGATCTTGGATGCTATTGCACGGATTAGAAAGGAGCTAGTGTACCAAGTTCCGTTTTACGAAGTGAATGTTGCTTCGGCGGTGCTTAATATGTGGAAACTGCTGATTATGAACGGGTATTCTCTAGAACATGATCCATCAGAGATGAGCAGAAACAACCGAATGAAAGACATGTTACAATGGATTAATCTCAATTATGCCGATCCAATTAAGCTGGAAGATATTGCGAAGGCCGGACAGTTAAGTCGTTCGGAGACATGCCGTTATTTCAAGCAAATCCTGAAAACCACACCCATGCAATATGTGATAGAGTACCGCATCCAAAGAAGCATTGAACTATTGCAATCCTCCAAGCGTAACATCACCGAAATTGCCTATGAGGTCGGTTTTAACAGCACGAGTTATTACATTAACCAATTCCGCAAAACAATGAATGCAACCCCTTTACGATTTAGAAGGGATTTGAACAAAAGAGAAAAAGAACATAATTGTTGAGTTCTTGTACATGATCCGTGAACCTATCTACCAATACCGAAGAGTCGCCCATACGGCGACTTTTTTGATATGTAACAAAATGCTCCGCACTCAGTTGCGCCTAAAACACCCAAAATTGCTTAAAATTAATATCCAGAAGCTACCTTCACAAGTCATTGAATTTTAAGCAAAATAACCCTGAAAAGCTCATCTTTCATTTCCCTTCCTGCCTACTCCCCAGCATATTTATTTCAAACGTTTGGAAACGGGAGGACGAGGTGGAGCGGAGGGATGGAATAGGTCAAAAGGAGCGAAGCGTGAGGGCTCACCTAAGGATACATAAGCAACGCAGGCGGCAGATTAGACCTGAAGAAGCGAAGCGTTCGCCTTTGTCTCCAAATTTCTAACACTTAGAAATCAATCATAAGAATTTGGAGACAACAGCGATCAGAAGGTTGGTCTGCCGTCGGAGTGTCTGCGTGTATCCTCCCCCGAGCAACAGCGACCAATGACCGATCCATTCCGTAGCGTCCACACCACCTCCCGATCTTTTTCCAACTAGTTTGTAATAAATTTGCACATTCTTCAAATACTAACCTAAATTACGCAGTAAAGGAGTGCTATGGATGTCCCAGACACCCACTCCAATGGTCTATATTCGTCTGCGCAGCCGTATTCGCATCCAGAGGGGCAGAGCAGTCAAGCTTGGAGACATTGCACATGTACTGACCTCTTCTGAAGACCAGGAGGGAAGTCTATTGGAGCTTGAACTTTTGCGCCCTGGACCGGAGGATGGCAATCTGATCCTCATTGATATATTGCAGATTATTCCCCGAATTCGGCACATCTTGCCGGAGGTAAGTGTGGAACTGATGGGATCAGGTCATACGTTGGTTGAAGTCATTGCGGGAAATGGTCAACCTTCCAAGTCCTTGTTCATTCTGGTTTGGCTGCTGTTGTTCTTTGGATCAGCCTTAACCATTATGAATTTTCATGCCGATGTGAACATGCAGGAAGTACAGATTCGCATAGTGGAGATGCTCACTGGGCATCGGGACGAACATCCCTATCTGTTCCAAGTGGCGTATTCCATTGGCATTGGATTCGGAATGGCAGTGTTTTTTAATCATTTGTTCAAGAAAAAGTGGAATGAGGAGCCTACCCCGCTGGAAGTGGAGATGTTCCTATACCAGCAAAATGTAGATAAATATGTGGTGATTGAAGAAAGCGAACGGATGCATGAGCAGGAACGCGGGGAGATGAATGCGGATGAGCGTTCTTAATGGAGCAATCAGCATTGTATTGGGTATTGCAGGGGGAATTGCCGTAGGAAGCGGCGTAATTGCGCTCATTCTGGTGCTCGATATGATTCCCCGGTTGGCTCAACTTACGCAATCGTATGACAAAACTCACTGGTACGAAGGGGCGCTAATAGGTGGTTCACTGCTCGGGACGGTGGCGGATTTCTGGCACTGGAAAATGCATGGGGTGCTGCTGCTCAGCCCGATTGTTGGTTTGTTCTGTGGCGTGTTCATCGGTCTGCTCGCCGCAGCGCTCACCGAGGTGCTTAATGTACTGCCCGTGCTAGCCAAACGATTGGGCATGAAACCTTATTTGTTTGGATTACTGCTCGCTATGATTTTGGGCAAAATGACAGGTTCCCTGTTTGATTTTTTTATATATCAGCGGTAACTCGTGGCCATAGGAGGATGGAAGATGGATGAACGAACGGAGCACACAGGCCAGGAAAAAAGTGAAGGTATAACGGAAGAGATGTTACAGAAGTCTGCTTATGAGATTCAGAAGGAAGAAGAGGAGAAAGCGTACAACAAGAAAAAACAAAATGAGATGTCCGACAGCGTTGAGGAATCCGTACAATATTGGCAGGAAAACGATGATATCTCCCCACGTATGAGTGAGAATAGATATACGTTGCAACAGGTGCTCGGGCTTGGAGAATCGTTCGACGTAAATATGAGGGAAATGGTTCTGGGTGGCAAGCACGTTGGATTGCTGATGATCACCGGTTTTGCGAAGGATGAAATTTTGCTTGAAGTGTTGAAAAGACTGACCTATCTCACGCCGGATGACGTGTCTGGACATGCACTCAAATCCTATTTTGAATGTTACATTCCCCATATTCAGGTAGAAAGAGTGGAAAAGATGAGTGCCGTCATCAACAAGGTTCTTACCGGCATGAGTGCAATGTTCGTTGAAGGAGACCGTTCTGTCTTAATTATGGATACCCGGAGTTATCCGGTACGTTCACCCGAAGAACCTTCATTGGAAAGGGTAGTCCGTGGTTCGAGAGACGGTTTTACCGAAACGCTCCTCACCAATGTGACTTTGGTGCGCCGTAGAATACGCGACCCTGGACTGAAATTTGAGATTATGCAGGTGGGGCGGAGAACACAAACCGATGTCTGCGTGGTGTACATTGACGATATTGTGGATAAAGTACAGGTGGATTCGGTCCGTGAAAAAATTCAGCGAGTGGATATTGATGGTATTCCCTCTGCCGATAAACAGCTGGAAGAAGCGATTATCAACAAGGGTTGGAACCCGTTTCCACTCGTTCGGTATTCCGAGCGACCAGATGTTACTGCCTCCCATTTGCTGGAAGGACGAGTTGTCATTTTCGTAGATACGTCCCCCAGTGTAATGATTCTGCCTACGACCTTCTTCGACCTGTGTGAGCATGCGGAAGAAAACAGACAGACGGCCTTGATGGGAACGTATTTACGCTGGGTGCGTTTTGCAGGGATTTTGATTTCATTGTTTTTGCTGCCACTCTGGCTTCTAATGGTGATCGACCCTTCAATCAAACCGATGGGGCTGGAATTTATCGGTCCACAGGAAAATGCAAAACTGCCGCTCATTCTGCAATTCCTCCTGATTGAGCTTGGCGTGGATTTGCTGCGGATGGCGGCGGTTCATACCCCTACACCGTTGGCTTCAGCCATGGGATTGATCGCAGCCATTCTGATCGGGGATATGGCTGTGAAAACAGGATACTTTGTTAACGAAGTCGTGCTGTACATGGCCATCGCAGCAATCGGTATGTTTGCCACGCCAAGTTACGAGTTGGGACTCGCCAATAGGCTGGTCAGGCTGATTCTGTTAGTCACTGTTGCAATATTCAAGGTTCCGGGATTGGTCGTAGGCAGTACATTACTCATAGTGGCACTCACCATTCATCGGTCGTACAATTCTTCGTATCTCTGGCCTTTTATACCGTTTAATGCAAAGGCCCTGGGCAACTTTTTATTCAGGCTTCCGCTGCTGGAAAATAAAAAACGTCCATCATTTAACAAAACACGTGACAACACCAAAATGTCCGACGATCCGGACGGGGAACTGCGAAAAAGTAAAAAACACAAATGATCTTCCGAAAAATCCATTCATCTCGCTGCCTAATTTGATATACTGGTGTAAAATCATTGGAATAGCAATTGTTCCAGTATATAAAAAAGTGAGGAATGCAGATTATGTATTTACATGGTACAAGTAAAATAAATGCGCAAGGGCATCTGGAGATTGGCGGAGTGGATGCAACAGATCTGAAAGAACAATTTGGAACTCCCCTGTACGTTGTGGACGAGCAATTGGTTCGCGAGCGTTGCAGAGAGTACATGGAAGCATTCCGTGCTTCCGGACTGGGCTTCCAGGTTGCTTATGCAAGTAAAGCATTCTGTGTAATGGCGATGTGTGCCCTTGCAGCTGAAGAAGGACTTTCCCTGGATGTTGTATCTGATGGTGAACTGTTTACTGCACTGCAAGCAGGCTTCCCGGCTGAGCGTATTCACTTCCACGGTAACAACAAAACGCTGGAAGAGATCGAAATGGCTCTGGATGCAGAGATCGGATGCTTTGTTGTTGATAACTTCAATGAATTGCATCTGTTGCAGGCTGTAGCAGCGGACAAAAATCGTAAAGTAAACATTTTGCTTCGTGTGACGCCTGGTGTTGAGGCTCATACGCATGAATATATTTCCACAGGTCAGACGGATTCTAAATTTGGATTCGATATCGGCAATGGTACAGCATTTGAAGCGATTGACTTGGCTTCCAAGCAGTCTAACCTGGTATTGCTCGGTGTGCATTCCCACATCGGTTCCCAGATCTTCGAAGTTGAAGGCTTCCAGATGGCTGTTCAACGTGTTGCTGAATTTGCAGCAAGTGTATATGAGCGTCTTCATGTTGCTTTCAAAGTGGTTAACCTTGGTGGTGGATTCGGAATCCGTTATATCGATGGAGATACGCCGCTTGAAGTTGCGCAATATGTGAAGGCTATTACAGACGCCGTTAAAAATCATTTTGCTCAAATCGGCTATGCCGTACCTGAGATCTGGGTTGAACCAGGCCGCAGCATCGTGGGTGAAGCGGGAACAACACTGTATACCGTTGGAACAAGCAAAGACATTCCAGGCGTGCGTAAATACGTTGCCGTTGATGGTGGTATGACCGATAACCCACGTCCTGCTTTGTATGAATCCAAGTACGAAGCTGTACTTGCCAACCGTGCGAATGAGGCTGCTCAGGAAACAGTATCTGTTGCGGGTAAATGCTGCGAGAGTGGCGATATGTTGATCTGGGATCTGGACCTGCCAAAAGTGGAAAGTGGCGATCTGCTCGCTGTAGCTTGTACAGGTGCATACAACTACTCCATGGCAAGCAACTACAACCGGATTCGTCGTCCGGCAGTAGTCTTTGTCAAAGACGGTCAAGGAGATGTCGTAGTACGCCGTGAGACGTATCAAGATATCATCCAGAATGACCTGGTACCTGCGCGTATTGGCAAACAGCCAGTTACTCGCTAATCGTCAAAGATAATGCGTTTCTGCATTATTCAAGATATAGGGATTTTACAGTTGAAGCAGATGAAAAGGGAACTTCCTTTTTCGTCTGCTTTTTGTGTATTTGGACTAAATTATGAAAAAAGTTGTCGTTTTTTTTGCGATCCAGACATTTTCGGTGTACACTAATAAAAGTGCTGTAATGCTTGGCCCAGGGTCATGCATTTTGGTACCATTAACGATGGTCAATACGAAAGGAGTCATTTACATATGGCGAAACAAGCGAAAATTAAATTGGCAAACGGCGGAGAAGTTCTGATCGATCTGTTCGATCAAGAAGCTCCAAACACAGTAGCAAATTTTGAGAAACTGGCTAACTCCGGTTTCTACAATGGTCTTACATTTCACCGCGTTATCCCGGGCTTTGTAGCTCAAGGTGGATGCCCTAACGGTAGCGGTGCAGGTGGTCCAGGTTACACGATCAACTGTGAGATTAACCCGAACAAACATGAGCGCGGAACACTTGCTATGGCACATGCTGGCCGTAACACAGGTGGAAGCCAGTTCTACATCTGCTACCAACCGCAACCACATTTGGATGGACAACATACGGTATTTGGTAAAGTAACTAAAGGTATGGAGTTCGTGGACGCTTTAGAAGGTAAAGACAAAATGGAAACTGTTGAAGTTGTAGAAGCTTAATACCTTCACCTTAACTGGATCCAAACATGAAGTGCTTCTTTTATAGAAGCACTTTTTTTCTTTTCAGATGTCACGTATTCGAAATCGATGATTGGAAAGGATGAATAAAACCTTGGATATGGTTACTCAGCTAAGCTTGTTAAAACAGATTTATAGTGAGCGCACGTTGTGGGATGAAGAACTGCGGGCATCCCGGCATGTCGTTCCGGATAGTCTATCCGTAAAGGAGCGAGAAGCTCTTGAGGCAGCGGGGCGTGAACCGAATCGATTTGTACGTCCGCAACATGATGAAACGATTACTGAGCTGAAAAAAGTTGCGAATCAATGGACGATAAATGATGCAGCGCAGGCATTTGTATCCTCTTTGTGGTCAGCACCCATGATCTGGCGCTCGTTGCTTACGGGAAAGCTTATTGCAAGCAGCATGCCAAGTCATGAACATACGCCATATCCATATTCGAACACTTGTAAGATCTGCGGATTAAGTGTAGATCAAGCAACCGACACGACGCTGCAATGGTATTGGCGGATGACCAATGGAACCCCGTTGGACGGTGATCCTTTTGGATATGTGTTGGCACTTCGAGAGTTGGCTGCCGCGCAGGAGCTTCCAATACCCAATGAATACGACCGCTGGACATTCCGTGCGGTATTAACGGTGCTGCGCGAATTACCTCCCAAAACACGCTACAGCAAGGCAGCAGTAGCGCTCAAGAAGGAACGTCTTTTGCCTATACAGAAGGAATATGCCTACCGTGATTTGCTTGAGACATTAGCTCTGATTGGCATACTGGATACGCCGGAACATCCTGGAATGATCACAGAATTCACATCTTACATGCAGCGTGACGCACGCCCCAATGTGCGGGTTGAAGTGCAGGCCCCTCTGGCGTGGTGGGACTCATCTGTCGGAATTAATGAGAACAACCTGAACAAGATATTTCATGATTTTGATCTGAATAATATATCTCTTGCGGATAAGCCTGAAGAGAGTCCAGTTTTACAGGACACGATCTTAGGGGGATTGGAGAAGAAGAGAAGTGTTCGCGGAAAAGTACCAAAGGCATCTCCTGATGCAGGTACCGGGGAGGTACAATCTGGAGATGTGTATGCTGTTCGGGTCCGGGAAGGTGTATGGGTCACAGTGTATTGTCATGAAGTCAGAGACAAGCGCGTCATCGTCGAATATCTGGAGGGTGTCTTTCCAAACATGCCGGGAAAAGCAGATTTGCATGGGACGTTTCGACCGCGAGCGAATGGACGCTGGAAATGCTCGGCTATTGCGATCGATTCCACAAGTTGGGTCAGAAGGGTGGCAAGAGATTTCCCGCTTCCGACTTCGCCCCTGCAAGAACCTGACCGCACTCCATTCCATAATGCCAAAGAATTAAAACATATGGCGAGTTGGTGTTTTCCTGATATGTAGAATGATACGATGGATGTGAAATGTGCCTCCAAGCAAAAAGCGTGCCTCCTTGAGAGGCAGCGGTTTTTTGTTGTTTCTTAGCTTATTAAAAGTTAGTATGTGACAAAAAGGAACAAAAAACAATTGATTTTTTGGCATTAAAGTGCTAACATCCAAGTAATAACGAAAGCAATCCTTCAGGGCAGGGTGCAATTCCCTACCGGCGGTGATGCAGGAAGTGTTAGGCATATGTCCAGCACTTGATGCAAAGTCCGTGAGCTGTCTGCCATTGGCAGATGGCTGATCTGGTGTAATTCCAGAACCGACAGTATAGTCTGGATGGGAGAAGGAGAGGTGCAGACCTAACAGGTTTGCATTCAGCAGGAGTATTGCTGCACAGTCACGATTTGTGATGTCTTGCACTGTGCAGGGAAGATCCGCTTACGCCGGACAGTTCCATACATATGCCGCACTATAAAAGCTCTTTACCTGTAATTGATGTTCATTAAGGTATGTGTCTATTTTCACTTGCTCGAAATGAAGTTTTGGGCGAAGTGTTGGCGTGCTGTATCCATTTCACTCCTGCTGGTGACAATTGTCTCTCATCATCCCCATCGAACTGATTGTTCGACGGGGATTTTTTTATAAACAAGACTTTAAACCGCGGGGTGAACGGATTTGGAAATGATCAATGATGAATTTTATATGGCACTGGCATTGGATATGGCGGAACGAGCACAGGGACAGACGGGGATTAATCCGGTCGTTGGATGTGTAGTTGTGAAAGAGGGTCGTATTGTAGGCCTGGGGAGCCATCTGAAACGTGGAACCGGTCATGCAGAAGTGCATGCACTTAACATGGCAGGCAGTGATGCAGAAGGAAGTACGGTATACGTTACACTTGAGCCTTGTAGTCATTATGGCAAGACGCCACCTTGTAGTGAACGCCTGATTCATGAAAAGGTAAAACGTGTTGTGGTATGTTGTGAAGATCCAAATCCGCAAGTATCCGGCAGAGGCATAAGCATGCTTCGTCAACAAGGCATTGAAGTTGAAGTTGGCGTACTGCGTGATCGTGGTAGACGCATGAATGAAAAATTCATTAAGTTTATTACAACGGGCCTACCTTTTGTGACACTGAAGACGGCTACTACTCTGGATGGGAAAATTGCTACTCGCAGCGGAGACAGCAAGTGGATCTCCAACGAGCCTGCTCGTGAGATTGTGCATGCCCTTCGTCATCGTCACCAGGGAATCATGGTTGGCGTCGATACGGTGATCGCAGATAATCCGGAGCTTACAACCCGCATGCAAGTGGAAGGCATTAGTCCAGTGCGCATTGTGGTGGATTCCAAGTTACGTCTTCCTGTAGGTGCCAAAATGGTTAAGGATGGTCTTGCTCCAACATGGGTGCTGACAACAGACGAAGCAAGACCTGAAGCTGCTGAGCGTTTGGAAGCCTACGGCGTCGAAATTATACGCTGTGGTCCTGGACCACGTGTAGATCTGTTAAACGGACTTAGCAAGTTGGGTGAGCGTGAGATTGGTTCAATTTTGCTTGAAGGTGGAGGCACCTTAAATGGAGCCATGCTGGAGGCACGGTTGGTCGATCGATTGCTGATGTTCATCGCTCCGAAGATTGTAGGCGGTTATGATACACCTGGAAGCTTCCGCTTCGAGGGTGTGGAACATATGAATCAGGCGATTCAATTGAATCAGTTGGAGATCGAACAAGTTGGAGATAATATCAGTATTGGCGGTATTCCGGTGTGGCCTGAATAAATAAATGGATTCGAAAAAAAGTAAGTCAGGTTCTGTATAACTTGAAAAAGGGAGGCGGCAGCATGTTTACCGGTTTGGTGGAAGAAGTCGGTCAGATCCGGCGTATTGGTCGGAAAGGCGAAGCGATGGTCCTGAATATCGGAGCTTCCGCCATCATGGACGATCTGAAGATTGGTGATAGTGTAGCAGTGAACGGCGTGTGCTTAACTGCGACAACGCTCGAAGGTGGAGGTTTTACCGCCGATGTAATGCCTGAAACCTATCGCCATACCAATCTCAGTCAGCTGCAATCTGGCAGTAAAGTTAATCTGGAGCGGGCCATGCAATCCGGCGGTCGTTTTGGCGGACATATCGTTCAAGGCCATGTTGATGGTACTGGAATCATTGGTAGTATAACACGTGATCAGAATGCAATTGTGTTTGAGATCAAGCCTGATGATCACCAGTTGTTCAAATATCTGATCCCCAAAGGATCGGTTACACTGGACGGCATTAGCTTGACCGTTGTCCATACATCGGATACCGCATTCACGGTTTCCATTATCCCGCATACCATTGGTGAAACTGTACTAAATGTGAAAAAGACAGGGGATACCATTAATATCGAATGCGATATTTTGGGCAAATATGTGGATCATCTGCTCCAGTATGGGAGAGGACATCGGGAGACGGGTGCTGGCAAGCCGCGCAGTATCAGTGAAGATTTTCTCGCCAATCACGGATTCGCATAAATAGAGAACAGAAATAAACTGGAGGTGGACTAATGTCAGAACAATCCATTTTGGATACAATAGAAGAAGCCATATATGATCTCATGCGTGGCAAACCCGTCATTGTTGTGGATGATGAAGATCGGGAGAATGAAGGCGATTTTATCGCTTTGGCCGAAAAGGCGACACCTGAAGTCATTAATTTCATGATTACTGAAGGTAGAGGTCTGGTCTGTGTTCCGATTACACAACAACGTGCGGACGAACTTAACTTGAAACCGATGGTTCAACAAAATACGGATTTCCATGGAACAGCCTTCACCGTTTCTGTGGACCACAAAGACACAACAACAGGTATTTCGGCACATGAACGCTCTATTACCGTGAAAGGTCTGATCGATCCTGAGGCGAAAGCCGGGGACTTCCGTAAGCCTGGTCACATGTTCCCCCTGATTGCAAAAGACGGCGGTGTACTTCGGCGTGCCGGACATACGGAAGCGGCTGTAGATCTCGCTATCATGTGTGGTTCCTATCCTGCCGGCGTTATCTGTGAAGTGATTAAGGAAGATGGCACGATGGCCAGACTTCCGGATCTGCAGGAGATTGCCCGCAAACATGATCTGAAGCTGATCAGTATTCAGGACATGATTCGTTACCGTAACGAAAAAGAGCAGCTGGTTCAACGTGAAGTGGCTGTGCGTATGCCAACGGACTTTGGTGAATTTCAAGCGGTGGCTTATACAAACGCAGTGGACAATAAGGAACATGTGGCTTTGGTCAAAGGAGAAATTGATGGTTCGAAACCTGTACTTGTACGTGTGCACTCTGAATGTTTGACAGGTGATGTATTCCATTCGCATCGTTGTGACTGTGGTCCGCAGTTTGATGCTGCACTCAAACAGATTCACGAGGAAGGCAATGGTGTACTGCTTTATATGAGACAGGAAGGTCGGGGTATTGGCCTAATCAACAAACTAAAAGCCTATAAGCTGCAAGAGGAAGGTATGGATACTGTTGATGCAAACCTGAGTTTGGGCTTTGCTGCCGACTTGCGTGATTACGGAATTGGCGCTCAAATTCTGAAAGACCTTGGGGTTCGTCAGATCAGACTGCTAACTAACAACCCTCGTAAAATTAGAGGTCTTGAAGGATATGGACTTGAAGTCGTAGAGCGTGTCGCGATCCAGATGGAGGAGAACGAGGACAATACGGTTTATCTTCATACCAAACAAGCCAAGCTGGGGCATATGCTCAAGTTCGATGATATCGAGCAGAACGAACAGTAAATATATTTTAGATGAATAACGTTCACTATGTAATTTATGGAAGAGATTAAATAGAGGTTTTCGTTACTTACGTTACATTATACCGTTAGGGAGATGAATTGAATGCCACAATTTTTTGAAGGACATTTAGTATCAGAAGGATCACGATATGGAGTTGTCGTTGGACGTTTCAACGAATTCATTACCAGTAAATTGCTTAGCGCAGCGCTCGATGCATTCAAACGTCACGGTGTGCAGGATGATGAAGTGGATGTAGCCTGGGTTCCAGGAGCGTTCGAAATCCCTCTGATTGCGCAGAAAATGGCGGAGAGCGGCAAATATGATGCGGTAATTACCCTGGGTACAGTCATTCGTGGATCCACTACGCATTACGATTATGTGTGCAACGAGATGGCTAAAGGGGTAGCAGCAATCAACCTGAAAACTGGCGTGCCTACAATCTTTGGACTGGTTACAACAGAAAATATTGAACAAGCGATTGAACGTGCCGGAACCAAGGCGGGTAACAAAGGTTGGGATGCAGCTACGGCGGCAATTGAGATGGCAAACTTGACGAAACAGCTAAAATAGTGCTTATTTAATAGTAGTGCCCTGCTTTGCGCAGACGAACACGGGAAACCGGATTCGGACGGCTTGGCAGGGTTTTGTATTTTTCTGGCGGGAGGATTCGTCTAGTGACGGTAGTTACATACAAACTGGAGACTTTTGAAGGGCCTTTGGATCTGCTGCTTCATCTGATTGATAAGGCTGAGATTCATATCCAGGATATTCCCATCAGCGATATTACCGATCAATACATGGCGTACCTGCATTCGATGCAGGAACTGGAACTGGATATTACGAGTGAATTTCTGGTCATGGCAGCAACATTGCTGGCGATCAAGAGCAAACTTTTACTGCCTAAACCACCGGTCATTGAGGATTTCGAGGATTATGATTATATGGAAGAAGAAGATTATGATCCACGTGCAGAGCTGATTGCACGTCTGATAGAATATCGCAAGTACAAGGGAATTGCGCGTCATCTTCATGCACGGGAGTGGGAACGCAGCCTTATATTTTCCAAAGAGCCCGAGGATCTGCGCCCCTATATGCCCGTAGAAGCCCAATCGAACCCGGTTGAGGGTTTACACACCTCGGACCTGATTGCAGCATTTCAGAAGGCTATACGCAAGGCTGAGAAGCGTACAACTGTAACCCGAATCAAGCGGGATGAAATATCGGTTAAGGACCGGATACGGGATGTCATCGGCGCTTTGGAAAGTATGGGGCCGGGAGGCAGACTGTTATTTTCCAAGTTGATGGATGAGCATATCTATCGCCATGAGATTGTTGTCACTTTTCTGGCGGTGCTGGAACTGATGAAGATGAAGCAGATTGTCTGTTATCAGGAACGGATGTTTGAGGATATCGTTATGGAGTGGAGAGGGGAAACAAAGAATCATGGATTTTCCGAAATTGAAATCGATTATTGAAGGCCTGCTGTTTTTGTCCGGAGAAGAGGGTCTGAGTATCAAACAAATCGCCGAGATCGTCGACCAGCGAGTGGAGCTTGTAACGGATGCGATTGAGGAGATGATTCATGAATTTTCACAGCAGGGACGAGGTGTACAGATTCTCAAGATCGCTGGTGTAGTTCAGTTGGGCACCTTGCCTGACCACGCTGTATATTTCGAGAAACTGGCATACTCTCCGGCACGCACCTCCTTATCCCAGGCGGCTCTGGAGACGCTGGCCATTGTAGCGTACCGGCAGCCAATTACACGGGTAGAGATCGAGGAAATCCGCGGTGTGAAATCGGAGCGGGCCATCCATACGCTTGTGAATAAGGATCTGATTATTGAAGTGGGACGAGCCGAGGCGATCGGACGACCAATTCTGTACGGAACGACCAAGTCATTCCTGGATTATTTCGGACTGGCTTCAATTAAGGACCTTCCGGAACCAGGCTTGTTCGAAGATTCGGAGAACCTGGAGGAAGAGACACAACTGTTATTCAACAAATTGGATTTGCAACAACTGGAACCGGGAAGTGCTGATCCGGCGGATGATTGAAGTCATATCGACAACGAACATGATGATACGGATTCTTCACTCTAATTTGCAAGCTCATACTAACCGACACCCATCAGTGGAGTCGGTTTTTTTTGTGTAACAAATATGAGATGGGATTTTTAGGTCAGACGTGAATTTTTTCCTATCCAGAGTGCCATACTAGACGAGAAAAGAATTGAGGGCTTGGAGGTAAGGCCTGTGTGGATTTGGCTTGGAGGAATCGGTTTGTTGTTCGCATTGCTGATTGCCGCAGTCCTCATCTCAAATGTTCATGTACATTTTACATTCAGTAAACATAAAAGTGATGATTACGCCAATATTAATGTTCGTTTTCTCTATGGAATTGTGCGGATTAACTATGAAATCCCGAGTATTGTTTTTCGTAATATGAAGGAAGGTTTTCTGGTCAAGACCGAACAATCCATGAATCATTCGAGAGGGGAGGCCCAGGGAAGCGAGCGTGTCAACAAACGCAAAGTCAAGAAGTGGGCTAAAGATGTGAAAATTATGCTCAGGGCGACGGATGCGCTCAAGCTGTGGGTTAAGCAAACACTCACACGCGTACATATGACTCAACTGTCCTGGGTTACCCACATCGGCGTTGGTGATGCGGCATATACAGCGGTGCTGACGGGCTGGGTGTGGAGTATCAAGTCCATTATTATTGGTTTTCTCACATATCAGCTCCGCTTTGATAAGGCACCTGTGCTTCAGGTTATGCCGGTATGGTCCGATGAAATGGAATTCAGAACGGAGCTTGATTGCAGAGTGAAAATTCGGATTGCAGCCTTATTGATCGCTGGAGTTACACTACTCACCCGTGTGCTTCAAGTCGATGGCGGATGGCGGATGTGGTTCAAGCTTTTTCAGGAACAGCGCCGCAGGCATAAGGAGAAGCAAAAGAAGAAGCTTAGTGGAACATCTCTGTAGATGCTCATCATAACCGGGCTGTTTTGGAAATATGAGGTTGGGGTTTTGGTGAGTGTACTTAAAATGCTTATTTACATAAGTCCCTTCAAGTTTGGGGATGATATGGTTAGATCAAACCTAGCTTACATTGAAACTGGAGGGAATTTAGATGTCAGATCATCCAATTCAAGGCTTAATGGAAACCGCAATGGAAAATATCAAGGCCATGGTGGATGTCAATACAATTGTTGGCGATGCAGTCGAAACACCAGATGGTACCGTGATTCTGCCAATCAGTAAGGTGGGATTCGGATTTGCTGCCGGTGGTAGTGATTTTCACGTCAATGGAGAAAGTAGTGGCAAAAGTGGTGCTACGGGTACCTCCGCTGAACATGCGAGTTCAGCTAAAGTTGCTTCTCCGTTTGGTGGCGGTAGTGGCGGCGGTGTATCCATACGTCCTATTGCGTTCCTGGTGGTAGGTAAACAGGGGGTACACATTGTACCACTCGATAACTCCACACATCTGTTTGAGAAACTCATTGACTCTACCCCTTATGTTTTGGACCGAATTCAAGGCATGTTCCAACGTAATACAACACCAACGAATACAACAGGTGTACCAGTTACACCAGATCCATCAACGTATAGCTGAATCATTTCGTCATGATCCCTCCCGCATCCAAGCGTGAGGGATTTTTGCTGTTTGTATAGCGAATGGTGAGTGTTTTTTCGGAGGTTTCCGTATTGCATGAGACTTATGTCTGTGATCCGCCTAACCTAGACATGAAATAGGTTATTGAAGGGGGAACGTTAATGCACAGAGACACCGTTTTTATGGTTTTGTTTGGCTGGGTGCTATCGGCAGTCGTGTATTTGGTAGGAGGAATTGATCACCTGTTTATTGCAGTGACCATCTTTGTGGGGCTGGATTACATCACAGGGGTGCTGTCTGCATGGTATAGGAAGGAGTTATCCAGCAGGGTAGGATGGTGGGGGCTTGTTCGTAAGTCATTGACATTTATTTTTGTCATTATTGCACATCAACTGGATATGGTTGCAGGCAATTCAAATGATTTTATGAGAGATGCAATGTTAATGTTTATTATCGGTACGGAAGGAATCAGTATACTGGAGAATCTGGGGAAACTGGGCCTGCCTGTACCTAAGTTTATCACTTCAGCTCTCTTTAAGCTTAGAGGCAATGAAGATCAAGTTGAAGACGAGGGGAAGATGTAATGTTACAGATCATGAAGGATTACATACCTGTGAATAAATACAGCCGAGCTGGACTGAAATTAAAAGCAAAACGTGGGATTGTGATGCATTATACGGCTTCTCCCGGGGCGCCCGCCAAGAACATTAGCAAGTACTTTGCAAGTCTGGCACAGCAAGATTCCAATAAAGCAGTCAAAAGCCGTTATGCAAGTGCACATTTCTCGGTAGATCGTACTTCGATATATAACAGTCTCCCGGATGATGAACTAGCCTATCACTGTGGGAGTGCAACATACACGAAGGAAGCTCTAGCCAAACTTGGGACATATCCGAACAATAGTACAGTGGGCATTGAGATGTGCATTGAAAAGGATGGCAGTATCCATGAAGATACATTTAATAACGTTGTAGACCTCGCGGTATACCTAATCAGGGAACGGGGCTTTCCACCCGTCTTCTTCACACATAAAGAAGTCGTAGGATGGAAGGAATGCCCACTGCCATGGATTAAACAACCAGCTGAATATGAAAGATTTAAGCAAGCAGTACATATAAAATTAAACCCGCTGCAACCAATAGCAGTCACGGAGGATGATGATATGAATACGGTTCTTGATTATGCACAATGGGCCTGGAATGAACTTGATCAGTACATTGGAGATGCCTACAACGACAAGGTGATTGAAGATTGGTCATGGGTAGAGAAGGTGCGCAAGAAGAAGTTAACCTATGGAGAGTTGCTGTTACTGAAGGTTTTAATTGATGAGCGCAGACGTAAAAAGTCCTGACCCAAAGTACATCTCATATAGGGGTTATTCCTGTCTGCTGGTTAACCAGGAGTTAAAGTGTGCCGGATCTTTCAAAAAATAAAAATGTTGTATAATCACGATATAGTCAGGATACTCAAGTTCATATTGGGTCTGGATCGAGGATTCATCGACGACTCCAATAACAGCGAGTTGATTTGTTTCGATCACATGTGTTGGTGTGGGTGAGCTCATACAACCATCCTTTCGTTTATTAAGTCAGAGTCAACAGGGGCGATGGAGATGTCCATAGTCCCTAGATGACCTATACGAGGCAGGATGGGGAAGGTTAAGCTGATCCGGTTCAAAAAGGGTTCAAAATTCATAAATATAGAAAAGCAGAACCCCACGTCGAATGTGATGTGGGGTTCTGCTTATGTAACTACTCTTTTGAGAACGTGTCCAGGGCCTCATCTGTAAGATGGAGTTCTGCAAAAGCCCTGCATATCTTTTGGAAAGATCTAATCGTATTTGTCTCGTACAACATCTCAATGGGATCAAAGCCTAACATGACAAGCGAATCCACAAGTTCTGTCTGATCTACTTCTGTATGGTGGAGCGCTTCAAGCATGGTTTCAATAACTGCTAAAAATAAAATGGCTTTATTCACTGTCTCGATTGGTGTCCCCTCCTTCGTAATACTACTAGAATAAGCGGAGGAGGACGGAAAATAACGAGAAAGTCCAATTTCTCAGTGATGAATCTATTCAATCTAAAAGTGTGGAGAGAATAATTGGTTGATGTAAATTAAAATCTGATGCTAAGCTCTCCCCTTGTATGTAAGATTAAGCTTTTTCGTTTACTTCGTGAATAATGGAATCAATTAATTCATCATCAATCAGAGTGCTAGCTTTTTCGAGTGCCAACAGAATACCTTGCGGTTGTTCAAAAAAGACTGTAGAGAGAATAGGGGCAACCTCATCTAAATTAATCTTCTCAGCTTTGACCATACTAATCAAGGCAACTACGATCTCATGTCCCTCCACGTTACCTTCCATAAATCTTGTTCGTAAATGAGTTGCTACTATTTCGGTCTTTGACTGCGAGTACGCCATTACATTTCCCTCCAACGGTTCGAATATCTTAGCAGAGCTCCTCTTCATGCAAGTTTAAACCAGGTTAGATTAGGAGTTATCTTAACAATAATAAGGCAGATAGTTTAATTTATCAACAGCCACTAAGTCAATAAAATCGGATTGGAATCACCGTTTTATCCAGTAAAAAAGACCCGGAGAGAGTCATTTTTTTGGTCTGCCTTCCCAATAATCAGGGAATCCGTTGTAATCCCAGGCGTCCAGATTTTCGCTGTCGGCCTGAATGGCGACATCTGCTCCGGAACCAAAGTCAACACCTACGGTTTGCAGTTCTTTGGCCTTAATAACCAGTACCTTGCCGGGTGCACCTGCACACACCAGAGCAAGCTTCCACGGTGTCTGTTGGTAGATATGTTCCATTTGTTTGGATGCTGTGCTCACATGAGACCACGAGGGGCAGTCCACCGTTCCTACGATGCTTGTCCACCCGTATCTCCGCTCCAGAACTTCTCGATATTGCTCGGCCTTGGCTCCGCAGATCAGAATAGGCATGGCCTTGAAAGTTTCATAGAATAACTTGAATCGGGCGATGTAATTATTCTCAAAAGCATAGAAGGTCTCCCTGGGTTCAACTTTGTAATATGCAAGGCACATATCGAATAACGGTTTGAAATACCAGTGATCTGTCTGGATCAGATGTCCGACGTAATCCGCTTTTCGCAGGCAGTGTACAATAATTTCTCTCGCACTCGCGTTGGGTAAGGTTATCCCGCAATAGGTAGGATCGTTCAACCAGCCGTAATGAGACTTGATGAAATCCATAGTCAGAACGGTATCGTGGGCCAGAATGGTGTTGGAAGCATCCCCAAATCGAACAGAAGCATGGGCTTCTCCATCAGAGGCCATTTGGAACCAGTTGCGGATTAATTCTACACTCCCCAGCATGCATGTCACCTTCTTCCCATGTGTGAATAATGGTTTCTTTGGTATACATATTCATCAACTCCTTCTGTACTAGAATAGGAAAAATGCTTCGTTCTCTCTCTTCTTTTGAGGAATCACTCCTTTTTTGTTCTACGTGCGAAGGTTATTGAGGAACAGTCTAGACTATATAAAAAGGGAGAGGGGATGGACTGTGAAAAACGTATTTATAGGTAGTCCTGTGCGAAATCGGGCTTGGATTATGGAACGGCACTTGCAATCACTTGAGCAGCAAGCAGTGCAGAAGCATTATATGTACATTCTGAATGATAGTGAAGATCAGACGGAGCATATCCTTAATTGTCATCGGATTCCTTATCTGACTCATCATCTGGGGAGAACATATGGTCATATGCGTGGACAATATTCCTATCACAACCTGGCGTTGCTCAGAAATAAGCTTCTGGATGAGTTTCTGAAATCGGACTGTGATTATCTGTTCTCGATTGATACGGATATCATCATTCCTGAGGGTAGCCTACGGCAGTTAATGGATAATGACAAGGATGTATGTTCCATGCTTATACGCAATCATCCAAAGTTGAAGGCTCATAATGCCATGATCGGCGGAAAACATATCCCTGAATTCAAAGCAGGTTTGTTCCCGGTAGATCTGACAGGTGCCGTATATTTGATTAAGCGTGAAGTGATTGAAGCAGGCGTTCGATATGCTTCGCATCCAACAGGTGAAGATGCACCATTCTGTGAGCAAGCACGAAGACTGGGGTTTGAACTGTTTGTAGATAGTCGGTTGCGTCCCGTTCATGCCTATGCGGAAGGGGTGGAGTTGATTGCTCAATTGGCTGCTTCGTAGAAAACAACGAGAAAATCCGGTTTTTGAAAGTATAGCAATGACCATTGTTTACCCGCCCGCACTTGACTGGAACCTCTTGTTCCAGCGTCCTCAGCAATTGATGACCGCCTTCTCCAATATTCCAGGTATACGGGCTATCTTTATCAATGAAGAAACGTACAGAAAGCAGAGCCGACCGATTGAAAAGTTAAATGA
This sequence comes from Paenibacillus polymyxa, assembly GCF_018614975.1. Taxonomy (GTDB): domain Bacteria; phylum Bacillota; class Bacilli; order Paenibacillales; family Paenibacillaceae; genus Paenibacillus; species Paenibacillus polymyxa_E. The sequence continues at coordinate 194,602 of NZ_JAGGNR010000011.1, forward strand.
GGATCTGTTCCTTGTACAAAAAGGTGTGAATTACGATCACTTGGTCAAAGGAAAGAAGGTACTCTGGTTCTCGAATCCAGGTCAGTACAATTATTCGGATGGACGAAAGTTTGATTTTACCGTATTTGATTACCTTGATAATTCGGCTGACGAATTTGCTGTGTGGAAATCCTACATCCCGAAATGTTTTGACCGTGCAGATCTTATTGCGACGACTGCCAAGGTGATGTATGAGGCCCATAAACATGACGGCAAACCGATCTTTATGTGCCCTAACGGGGCAGATTACCAACATTTTGAGAAAGCGCGGGCAATTCTGCCCAAACCGGCGGATTTCCCCGATGTTCATGATGGGCAAAAGATTGTGGGTTTCCACGGTGCAATGGCATCGTGGGTGGATTATTCGCTGATTACCGCTATTGCGGATAAAGGTTATCGTGTTGTTTTGATTGGAAACAATGCCCTCTATCAAAAAAATATTGTGCATCCTAATGTGACTTGTCTTCCGCACAAAGATTATAAGGTGCTTCCCGCCTACATTGCTCAATTCGATGTCTGTATCGTGCCATTCAAGCTGACAGAGATGATCCGGGGCTGCGATCCAATCAAGTATTATGAATATTTGTCTGCGGGCAAACCTGTGTTGACAACGCGTATGGAGGAAATTGTTCATAAGTACAGTGATGTAACTTACTTTATGAATCAGCATAATTGTGGATTGATGTTGGAGAAAGCGATTCGTGAGAATAGTGCTTCCAAAATTGCGGCAAGAGTAAGGGTGGCTATGTCTAATAGCTGGGATGGCAGGGCAATGGATGCCGTGAAGATGATTAATCAGGTCATAGGAGGTATGAGAAATGAGAAAGATATTTAAAAGAATGTTTGGTAGCCAATCGACTACACCGACAATTGAGCTTGAAGAAATAGAGATTGACGCGACGGAGTTCAATGTTACGACATACACCCCAAACACGGATACAACGATTGTATATCTACCTGCGATCGATTTCCATAGTGCACGATTCGGGCGTCGACCACAACGGCTGTTAAAAGCACTCGCGGAAGTAGGCTACAATGTAATATATATCAACTCCAGTGATGAGTTCTATCAGGTAGATGCCTTGGAGTATCCCCATCCAGAGCTTCCAAACTTTGTCGTAGCCCGTGTGGGCCATAATGTCCGTACGCTGTTTCAAGGTGATCGCGTAATCTATTGGGTGAACGATAGCCGGCTGGCAAGTTCTGTCGAGACAGCCTATCCTGATCTGGTCGTATTTGATTCGTTGACCGATCCGGATCAGTACGAAAAGCACAAACACAAGATGGAAGCTGTTGCTGACGTTGTCTTCATTACACCTGAGAGAATCTATGAGCATGGCAAATATTGCTCACATGTTCATCTGGTTACTGCCGATGAATTTGATATCAAGGAACGTGCGGAACAGGTAGCGCAAATTATTGATTCTTTGCCAAACAGAACGGCCCCTCTAATGTAGGGGTCTTTTCTTTGATCGTATATAGGCCTTTTACTTTTGCAAAGATGACGGGGCTAATCCTGCTTCAATATATTTCGTTTACATTTACATTATCGTTAGGGATTGAAGATAGCGTTCTACACTATAAAAAGCAGAGACGGCGAACAGTCAGACGGGTTAAACGAAATGGATCTCCCGATCATCAAGTCATTTAACCTGATCCGGCTTAAGCAAGTCTCGGTAGCTAAAATTACATATTATTCTAAGGAGTGGACTGTTCAATGGCTAAAAAAATGATTATCAAAGGTGTAGGTACGTTTATGGCTAAACGCCTTCCAAAAGATCCGATGGGCGAAATTGAGGTAGTTACCCTGGGTACCTTGCAAGATCTGAAAATTGACCTTAACGTGGAGCTTGAGGATATCTTTGGTGGTGACGGTCTGTTCGCCATTGATGTACTGGTGAAGTCCAAATCGATTGAAGTGTCGGCAACAGATGCCAAATTCGATCTGGATGCAATCCAGCTGATGATGGGTTCAACGGTACAAGAACAAGTGAAGTCTTATGTGTGGGTGCTGAATGAGCAGTCTACAGTGGCTGCAGGCGTATCCAATTCCGGATTTGCTGAAGCTAAACCGAAGCATGCAAGTGAAATCTATGGAAGCAACGGTGGCATCACGGTTCGTCTCAAAGATTCCAACACATTGCTGAAGCAACTCACTTCCAAAGGAACGGCTGTGGAACCAAATGCATTCTTCTACGACGAAGCAAATGGTGTAGTCATCCTGAATGCTGTCCATATCGGTAAAGACATTGTGCTGAACTACAAGCGAGATCAAATTGTAGACATGGTTGATCTGTTGGTTGACGAAGTACCATTCCCGATCTCTGTCGTTCATCACGGTACTTTCCAGCAAAAAGATGGTTCGTATGCAGGTGTTGAAACCGAGTTGTACATGTGCCGTGCAAAAGGAACATTCAGCATCAATGCCCAGCGTGCTGCCGCTTCTGCATCTGCAATCTCCTTGCAGATTCTTGATCCTGAACGTGCTGACGGAAAAATCGGCAGTATCAAACGCTTCAGCGCACCAAGCAAGATCTAATATCTAAATAAGGTTGATTGCTCCTGGCAAGGTATCAAACGGCATTTGTGTCCTCCCCTTCACAGAGCCTTGCCTTGCCAGGTTTTTTATTATATGGGGGAGAATGTCCTGGGGAGGTCTTTAAATTCATGGAAACAGAACAAGAAAAAGCCGAGCGTGAGCTTGCGGAAAAGCTGAATGAGGAAGCGGCGAAACGAATCAAAGATGATCCGGAAAACAAACGGGTGACTCCGGAGGAAGTGGAGGCTGCTGAGCGTGCATTCTTCGAAGATGATGAGATTATTACGCTGCGGGATCGACGGAAATATCGTATTCCGCCATGTAACCTGAAGGATGCCCGCCGTCTGATGAAGTTGCTGAAAACGGTGAATATCGATGCCATTATTCTTAATTTCATTCCGACTGAGAATGATGAACTGGACGAAAAGCGTCAGCAGGATTTATTTGATGTATTGGCAATGGCATTCAAAAACTATCCACATATCGTGACCAAAGATGAGCGTGGTGAGTATATCATCAATCGAGAGTATCTGGATGAGTACCTTGATCTGAACACAGCTCGCAAAGTCATTGATATGCTCATTGGACTCAATGGTTTAAAAAAGTAGAACGCACCGAGGGGGAGTCTTTGGAGGGAACCGAAATCCGTGATACGGAAACACAGGAACCCGTTCACTGGGGAGAAATCTTCTTCACCCTCCATAAACACTGTGGGCTGAACAAGTGGGAGATTTGGGAGTACACACTCCCTCAGGTTGCGGAGCTGTGCAAGTCAGCCGAGAAATATATTCAATTTGAGGTTGAACTTATGACAGCACCTCTTCGCATGTTCGGTGGCGGTGGGGGCGAGGAAGTTGAAGAAGATGGGACCGTCAGACGTCAAAGAACCTTCAATGACGAGGATTACACGGAGATATCAGAAGATGATATCGGTATGCTTGCACAAGCGCTCGGAGGATAAGAGAGAGACATCCCGTTTTGCCTAAATGAAGGTAGAACGGGATTTATGCATAAAGGCGGTGATTCTTTTGACTGAAACAGAAGGACAAGGAGACAAACATTCCTTAACACAAGAAATATTAACGGATAAGGATCAATTAACTGGACAAAATACAGCGCTGAAAGAAAGCTACCTTTCGGGTGTTAACACATTGGTTAGACGTGTAGAGACAATCAGAAGTGATATGCAGTCGCAAATGATTGAAACACTGACTACCGATTTGGAGCACTTTTATCGTGGAGCGTTCAGTGAAATGAAGGATGTGTCTGCAGCTGGCTCACAGGGGTTGATAGACTCCGTGATGAATACGATGAAATATATTTCAGCAGGTGAAACCAAGGGGTATTCATCAACATTACTCAAGAAATCCCTTGACTCGTCGCAGCAGATGGATCAACAGATAAGCCGGGCCGACCAAAATTTGGAGCTTAGATCGTCTGGGACAACAAATGACAGTGGGCAATTCACACAAACCGGAACGGTCAAAAATCTGCAACGAATTGCACTGCAGCATGGTATGGATCAGGAAGATGTAGGTCTTGCCTATCGCATTGGTTCTCGTAATTATGATTATTCATCTGAAGCTGTCGCGTTTGCTGAAGAAGTAGCCAAGCTGAATTCAGTGGGCAATATGGATGTAGAACAGACGGCAACAGGTCTGGAAGCTGTTACTTCGGCATGGGGAAGCAGTAGCTTTGATCTGTCTCAAGTCACAGACATGATGATTAGAGCTTCAACGATGTTGGATGTTGGCATTCTGGACTTGATGGATAGGATGCGTCAGACCCTTCCAATAGTTGGTAACCCTGATGGAACGCTTGCACAAGAGGATGTATTAGCCAACTGGATTAGTAAGGCTGGATTGTTGGTTCAGTCAAAAGGAGATCATCCTCAGCAGGGCTTTGCATCGAATCGAGTTAGATTCGATCTTCTTGCTGAACAATTGAAGGCTACGGATGCAAACGCGTCGATCCATCAGCGCACTGGCAGTAGAGACAACCTTCAATTCCGACAACGAGAGATCGAAATCGCATTTCAGATTGCAACACATGAGGCGATGCAAGGGTTGAAAGAGGAATTTGCCGAGCTGGGCGATTATCTTATCGCAGTCATGCGGTTAATTGGAGATCGTACGGGTGGCATTGTTGATCAGATGGAATTGCTTAACCGAATTATGGATGAAGTCGGAGTTCAGGTTGCGTGGGATAAGTTCGGTGAAGTGATGAATGAAGGCGATCAGAAGCGATACAGTGCTACGAATGCGGATCCAGGGAAAGTCGAAAATACGGGGAGCGATGTTCCCGAACCACTTCGAGTCACGGATGTGCAACGTGCTGGTGTAGCGCAGGAAATGGGCAGACAGCAGAGTCGTCTGCAGACGCTGGATCATCGCAGAACAGAAATTCAAAGTAGGGCGGCCTCCAAGCAAGATGATGTACTTCAGGCTCGGACTAACCGAGATCATCAAGATAAAATGTACAATCAGGCTATAGAAGATGGGGATACAGCGGCTTCTTCCATTCATGGAGAAGAACGTGACGAAGCGGAGAAGCGAGTCAAAACGTATAGTCGAGAACTTCTTCTGTTGCGAGAAGAAATGCATTCTCTCGATATTCAGATTGCAAAGACGAAGCGAAGTCTTGAGTTTCTAGGGCGAGAGCTGGATGACACGAGTAGAGCAATGATGCAATTTGAACACCAAGCTAGAGTTTTGATGATGGCCATGGATGATATGGACCTGGATGCAGTTGAACTACGAAACAAGTTGTATTTCCTTAATGCTGAGTTTACATACGGTTCAACCGATGTTCAGCGCTACGAATCCGAGATCCAGAAGCTGCGTAAACAGTCAACGCTATTGAATGATGTTCTCTCCACACTGAGAATCGAAGTCAATGAGTTAAATGCTTCTTTTAGACAAGGCATGATCGATGCTACAGCATACATATCCAAACTGAAGGAACTTGAACAGGTTCAGCTCGCGAGCATGATGAGTGGTCCAGGAGGATTGTTAGTTGTTCCAGGTGCAGGAAGTGGTGGATCACCTGTTAAGGATGACAAGGGAGATTCAGCAAACAAACCTTTTTTAGAGAGACATCAAGATTTTATCAATGACGTAATTAAGGATATGGCTAAATCAAAGATTGAGGAAGTTATGGATTTTGGTTCAGACAAGAAGAAAAAGGACAAGCCGAAGCGACGAGGGATAAAACAGAGATTCGAAGATATGAAAGAAGTCGGTAGTAAAAAAGCATTTTTTAACGGTCATGCACCTATTCGTGACAAGGACGGGAACGTACTAAGAGGTCCGGATAAACCTGATGGAACCCCTGGAGATATCCTTACCCAACGTGATATTACAAGCGAGCGTAAGAAAAAAGGAGACATTCCAGGGAAATTAGCAAAGCTCGGCAAGTTCGGTAAGTCGATACTAAAACCCCTAAAAGCCGTTCCTTATCTTGGTGCTGCCATGACTGCTGTGGATGTAGTATCCGGTGTAGTTGATCCGCTGAGTAATATGGGGAAGTCAGAAGCGGAGAAGCAAAGTATTCGTGCAACAAATAAAGAGGAACTGGCCAAGGATTTTAAAGATATGGAGCAGTCTTCAGTTGTAGGTAAAGTGTGGAAAGGCCTTAACCTTGGAATGGATGCAGTTGTTAAGGGAGGAATCAGCAGCCTATTCGGAAACAATGCTACCAATAATAAGTTCGGGGACTACTGGAAGGGATTTAAGGCGGTATGGAGCGAAGACGGCGGAGATGCAGTTGAGAAGAAACTGGGCAAGGAATACAACTACAAGCAGGAGAAAAAAGAAGCCCAGATTCAATTGGATAAAGAGTCTGGAAAGCCGCCTGCGGACAGCAAAAAACAACAACCGCAGATACAATACATTCAACCTCAAATGCAGTATATTCCTGCTGCAGGCGGAATAGGAACTATTGCTAACGGTTATAGGCCTCAGCCGCAAAGCAACGGTATTGATGAAATGATCGCCAAGATTAATCGGCAGCTTAACAAATCGACAAGTGATAACGAAACCAATTACCAAGTCACTCGATCCCGTCTGTTGATTAGTGGTGTTCGCGAAGATTCTGGTCAGATGCGCGCGCTAATGGAGAAATATTTGCAAGAGAATATCAAGTTCTTCGATAAGGCCATTGCAAGTTTACAGAAGACGTACGACAAGATGGCTGAAGGTAAGGAGAAAGATGAACTGGGCCTGGAGATCAATGAGAAGAAACAGCAGAAGGCACAATCAGAGCTTGAACTGAATGGTGTCAAAAACAGCCAAATTGATGAGCTTAGACGCAAGATGAATGATCAGTTTGAGTTGACGCAGTTGGATTATGATAAACGAATGTATGATCTCCTGGCGGCTAATGGGGGTAAGGAAGATGCACCAGAATTAATTGCATTGAACAAATCCCGTGCATCAGAAATGAACTCACAAATAAGTTCGATCAAGCAAGATTGGAAGAATCTGCTGAATAGTGGTGTGTTTAAACCAGGGTCAAATGAATATATGGAGATTTTAAAACAAATCCAGTCATTAGGTGTAGAACAGTCTAAAAATTTGTTTGAAATTAGCAAAAAAATGGATAAACCGATATCTTCATTCAACATTCCAGCAGGTCTTAAGGTCATGGATTACTTTGATTACATGACGACGAACAATACACATAAAAGTGTGATGGTTGGCTCAGGTGATGTCACGGTTCATGTGAACATCGATAATATGACTGGCAGCACAAAAGATGTGGAGAGACTGACATCTACGTTGGACAAGACACTGCGGCAGAACAACCCGGGTATGGTGAACTATATGGCCAGCAATGTAGGTGCGGGAATGGGAAGTAATCATATCTCTAAATATAGTAGATAAGGAGGAGTTCTGATATGACTCAGCAAGACCCGTTTGGCTTAGTAAATGACCGGTATAAAAGAAAGCTGTATGTAGATACAGGCATGAAGTTTGAGCCAGTGAACGGAAGAATCATTGATCCGTACTCTTCACCTTCGCCCAATCCGCAAGTAAGGGAAATTAAAATGATTAATGCTCCCTCGCATTTTCATCAGATGGGCGTATCTTCGTACAAGGCCATCATTAACATCTTGTTTAAAGATAAACAATCCTATCACGATTACGCCATGTACGTAGGCTGGACACACAAATTTTATGATGAGAAGGGCAATATTTATGTTGGTGTTGTAGAGTCCATCAAAGTTGACCCTATTTTCTACCATCAGGATACGATGGATAAAGATCAGAAGGGCTACAAGGTCGAATTGACCATGACCCTGATCAAAAAAGATGGATATGACCGTAAGAGTGCAATACAGTTTCAGGATTTACAGACGACAGAAGGGAAGGACCACTGGGCAAGAGATTCCATTGAACGTTTGGCTGACTTGGGGCTGACGGTTGTAACACAACTGGATGGCACCCCTATTCTATATTTCAGACCGGAAAACTTTATAACCAGAGCAGAGTTTGTTACTTTCCTGATGCGTACTAAGCGTCTGCTGGAACGAACAATTCGAGAGTAGGGTGACCTACTCTCTTTTCTGTCTATTCTAAAGATAGGAGGTGTTTATCATACGAAAATGGGTTGATGTAAACGAAGGGGACTGGTTCTATAACGATGTTATGGAAGCCACGAATATGGTTTTGGAAGATGGTGAAGTCTTTGTTGCCGGGATCAACTATAACAAGTTTGAGGAAGGCAAGCCTTTTGTATATGAAGAAATCAAGGGGAAAGCGGGGCAAACCTCATTTAGTCTGCCTGTGCTGATTAAACCAACAGATGACAATCCACTGTATGTGTTTATTGACGGTGTTCAAACAATCTACCAAACGGCTGAAACCAATAGTAAGGGATTAACCGATGTGGAGTTGTATACCGGTGTAAAAGCAGGACAGGTGGTGTCCTTCTGTAGTTATGGTGAACCGTTGCTAGACAGTGCTTGGAAAAGGCCACCCGTATCCTGGACTGGAGATCTGCCCAGAGCTGTACTTAGTGCAGCGACGACCTATTTCTACGATCCATTCAGTCGTAATCATCAGGAATATTTGTATGCAGCAGGCCAACCGCTTCGCAGACTCAGTATTCCTTCCGAAGTATGGGCAGACACCATGGGAGATGCAGAGGCGGTAACCAAAATTGCAACAAAGGCTATTGGTTACCGAACGGATGTATATTGTGTCAGCCCAGGGGGCTCGGTGTTTCTTCCTTTTAATCTGAACGGTGTCACCTGCAAGTTCAATTATTGGACAAAGAATAACAAGTTCATGAGTGAAGATATCAAAGCGACAACCCTCAAACCAGCATACAACAATTGTTTCTTTCCTAATGCCATTATACAGCGGGGAGAAGCTTTTCATCTGATTAACAAGTTACGCAAGGTGTTCTATGCCAGATTTACGGACATGAAAGCACCAACGACGGGGATTAATCAGCCTATTACGGCATTTCAGGGACAACGGGTTTTTAGACTTAACGGCAATTATCCTGCAGGTAAAAAGAAACTTAAAATTACAGTGAAATTCAAAGACGAAAAAAAAGATAAAGTCCAAGAAACACCGGCTTATTCGGAAATTGACAACCATACGGTTGTCTTCAATCAACCTTTCTCAGAAGGCGACGAAGTGACGTTCTATTATCTCAAAGATGTGAGCGAGAGGTTCGCAGACGTCGGCAAAGATTCGGCCATTTATTATCGGGACAAAAAGGAGCGAGTTGTACAGAACAAGGATGCCTTCTGGAAAATAGCCGTCTCGGAAATGGAAGACGAAACATTTGCAAACAATGATCCACTAATTGCTGGCATTCCGATCAATAATAAGCTGGATGGTGCAGCGATAGTAACAGATATGGGGAGACCTACAAATGGCACAGAACAGGCAGAGGTATGGTTCCTTGGGAATTCAGCTATGACCCGGGCTGAAGCTGTAGCTTTCCTGGACCGATTCATGAAGTGGACCATCGAGCGATTCAAGTAAGGGGGAGATTACAATATGATTCCAATTTCGGATGAGGTTATGAACGTGCTGTCCCAGCGTCTGAAGCTGGGGGAAGGAGCGCTTCCCAATATCCGGGTCGAAGTAGATCGGTTAGCATTTATCCCGGGACGGACAGAAGAGTTCAGGCATATCGTAAACGAGCAGGTACCCATCATCAGTACAGAATCCGTTTGGGTGGATGAGTCGAGTAATGGTATATATAACGGTTCGACTCAAGCGAATGCTCAGGAGATTTGTTTTCCGATCAAGGGTAAAACACTGATTACTACTCCTGTTACAGATGAATTTGGTGCTCCTCGTAATAGTGCGTCAAAAATTCACCGTGGCATCGATTTGTCGGAGAAGATCGGAACGCCAATTTTGGCTGCATGGGCCGGAAAAGTAGTCCGAACATCCTTAAATAAAACAGAAGGTGCCGGTAATGCCGTAAATATAAGACATGATAATGGTGTTATCACTAAATATTTTCATCTGAAAGAAATTCTCTGTTCGGTGGATGATGAAGTAGCTCAAGGGGCTGTCATTGGAACGCTAGGCAATACGGGTGGCGTATATACTGGTGGTCATAAGGTGTCCGCGGCTGAACGTGCGGCGGGCAAGGGAAAACATTTGCATTTTGAAATTTGGGAAGGAGTTAATCCAACAACGAGAACTGGAGAGGGTGGCAAGCCAGTTGATCCTAGATTATATCTGAGCGGACAGCGCAAACTGCATGGAAATGCGAAAACAACATTTACTGATGTAAAGCCGGTTCAGGTCGAGGGATATCCCGGAGAGATCAAACTGAATGAGAAGTTCGACAAGCGAAACTGGTATGAGAAAAACGTTTATACAACCGGATTGAAATTTTCGGATTATGCCAAGATTGAATCGGGCTGGACTATGTTTGATTCAGGAGGCAAGTTGCTATACACCTTTGAAGGCAAAGCTGCCGTAGTTGAATTTGAGATTAACGTGACGAAACTGAGTATGCCCACGCAAGGGCTGCTTAGTATTGGAATGGGGACTAATTTTAGTGATGCGGAAGGGGATTCTTTCGCTGTTGTGATTGATGGTAAAACGTATGCCTATGTCAATAAGTTTAACGGGGCATATGATCTGACCAAACTCACGGAATTGAATAATATTGTGATCCCTGCAAAAGCCAAGAGTATCAAGATTAAGGTGACCTATGGGGGCAAACAAAACCCCACTGTCCCAACCGGGTCTGTTCCTGCTTCGAGTAAGAAGTATAAAAAATTCGCCATTGATTATATTCGCATACAAGAGTTGTTGCCTGCTCCGTTGAAGAATCAAAAGAGTGAGGAAGGGCTGGATCCGTCTAAAGGATATTATCAAACGAACAGCTACTCAGATTTTATTAATAATAGAAGGATAGAGTCGGATGTTATACAGGTCGGGTCTTTTGTCTATATGGACACACAGGTTCTTCCCAATATCATTAGTGCCGAAATCGATGATCAGTTTGATTCTGAAGCCAGGGAAGCACGACTGACCATCTCCAATCCGAGAGGCTTCTTCTCTCCGGATTATAATCCTGCTCATTTTCCTGAACTTGGTGGTGTGACGTCTCCATGGTCTTATTTCGCAAACGGATTCCATATCGGGGTTCTGAGTGAAAATACACCAATACGCATATATATGGGATATGGTCAGCACATGATGCGGGTATTTACCGGACTTATTGACAAGGTGGATATCAATGGCGAAGGCTCCACGCTGGAAATCACGGCCCGAGATATGTACAAGCGTATTATCGAGAAAGTCATTTCCGAGAAAAAAGCCTATCCAGAGGTAGAAGAGATTGATAATGTGCCAGATCCGGTGCCGCCTGCAGCAGTTGGCACGGACCGGACATCATCCATTATTCAGGCTGCACAGGCCCAAGCTGCGGCGTATGGTGTACCTGATCATAAGTTTTTGCTTGCAATATGCAGGCACGAGACTGTTTTGGGAACACAGGGGAAGGGCAAAAAAGAAAACGGCAGCTTTATACTTGGATATGGCTGTCCTAGTAAAAGTGCGTGCAATCCCCTTTACAAGGGTATTCAGGAGCAGATGAAGCGCGGAGCAGAACGGATGTCCAAGGCGCTGGCTTCCAGAGGGAAAAAAGTGAGTTCCAAGGCGGATGTACTTTATTTCCATAATGGTGGAGACATTGCTCCCATGACCTGGAGTCAAGATCGGGAGAATTGGGTGGACAAGGTATGGACCTATTATCAGGAGATGCTTGCTGACCCTGCAAGCTGGACCATTACAGCAACCTCCACTCCCGCAGTTACACCAACACCAGCTCAGCCTGTGGAGCTTGAAAAGCCGGCCTGGGTCAAATCTACGGTAGTACTAGATCTCGTTAAACATGCAGGTATGGTGGGTTGGCGGGCTACCAGTGAGGATCGCTCTTATCCTGACTACGTGATTGACGAGACCTATCTGATTGAGGTAAATCAGAAGACGGGTAGGGTCATTGTCCCCGTACCGGGTCAAGAAGGTGAGTTTGAAGTTAAGGATGCAAGTACAGTGCTGACACCGAATGGATGGCTTAATCCATTTGTCGAGGAATATGGCAGGACGTTTGAGCAATGGTCTGCCAAAGTTACGGAAGCTGTTCAGGAGGTGATCTCGGAAATTCCGTATCGAAGCTACTGTGACCGTTATGGTACATACCGACTTGAGCGCCTGAATTATGACAAACCTGTCGTTGCAGAGTTTTCCGAGAATGACAATCTGATCTCCATTACCAAATCCACGGATTGGTCCAGAGGAAGAAGCCACATTGTTGTTATTGACTCGAATGATAGTCAGAGCAGTTTCGTAGACAAGGAGATTTTACTCGAACTCAAAGGAGAAATCCGAACCATGGTGCTGGCCGTTCCTTGGGCGAAGACGGTTGAAGCCAAGAGACAGGTGGCAGAACGAGCTTTTTTTGATATGAAACGGATGTGCCGTACGCTACAGGTGTCCATTCCTGCGAATCCTGCGCTTGATCTGCTCGACAACGTCATTGTGACGGATAAAACGACCACCACACGAGCTGTATATACGATTAAAAGTATTAAAACCAGTTATTCGGTTGACCGTGGCATGTTACAGGTCATTGATATGATGTGGGCAAGAAAGGGAGTGATGGTGTAATGGCCGGCATTGTGAATGAAAATATTGTATTTCCCGTGCTGGATCTAATCCACCGAGAGCTTCGCAAATATAGCAGTATCTCCAATTCGAATGTTTCTCCCCTTGAAGGTGAACCTTCCGTTACATTATATCGGGAGCACATGCAGGACCCGGACCGGGTGACTGGAGCAGACCTCTTGTATGAATCGGCATGGAAGGTTTCGATCTGGATGAAGTTTGGCTCAGAGGATGAGGAAGACTTTCCTTCCGGGGTGGGCTATTCCCACCCGGATTATGATTATTACAAGTATTTCAGGCTAACGCAGGTGACGGCCCGTACATATGATCCGAGTGGAGAGTCGATGTTCACTTACAATATTGGTCTAAATTATGATGACGAAGGACGCTTAACTGGAACGAGCGTAAGTCGTATATAACATGTAGGAGGTGGTTCCATGGCATTTAATGTATCTTACATCGCGGGTGGCGTCATCGACAAAGTGCGCGAGCTGCCGTACCCACACTTCAGTAAAAAGACGATCCCGTTCATTCGGGGACAGATGTTGGACATTCCGGCGGCGAAGACCACCAAGTCTGATACGTTCACCTTGGCGTATGACACAGAGTTTCTGAGCATTGCGTTTGCTGCGAGCCACTACTGTGTCGGCGATTACTGGGAACTGACGATCGGGACGGAGAAGGTATGTCATACCATTTATACGAAGGAACTTCCCGAGTCGGTTTCCATGGGTAACAGTTTCGGAATTGTCTACCCGATTCCGGCTGGAACGACTATCACGTTTGACTTTTTTAACGCGGTGGCTGAAGCCAAGTCGGTCTGGTACAACATCAAATTTTTGAGATAAGGAGGGTGACGATGGCACTGCAAAAACCGCAGACGAACTTTGCCGCTTATATTGACGGAGAGTCGGAAGCACAAAAATTGATCAACACGCTGGCCGATGAAATCGTAGGTGCTGATATTCCCAGAGTAGAGGGCGGGATTGACGCCAATCGCTGGGAGAAAGTCTACGAGGCTGAGCAAGATTACTGGGTAACCTACACCCCTAAAACTCGGCCTAATATCCAAGGGAAGTACCTTCATACGGATGGTAACTTGTATGACGTGGTTAAAATTCCTGACTACAGTAAACTTAAGTTTAAAGATGGAACACCAGCTGTTGAAGATGATGGTTATCTTCATGAAGTGAGTTCGGTATATTGGGATCAGATTGTCGAAGGTGATAGTCGTCCCACAGTTAGAGAAAAGGATTACGGTAATTACAAGACCGGCAGAAAGATTCAAGTTGTCCAGTTTTCTTATACGGATAAGACAGGGGCTAATATATTTGTAGACGTTCCTAATCAACTTGCTATTTTGGTTACAGACCTCACTAAACCTGATGGTGTTACTGCCTACATTGTAAAGCAGAAGCAAACGCTTAGTACGGGTGACGTAGTTTACTTGGACGACTGGAATGAGTTTGAGTTAGTTACGGAGCTTCCTGATGACTGGAACTACGGTCTTAAGACGGCATATCAGTGGGAGTATGTAAGATATTTTGACCGTTACGGAGATTGGACTTCTTTGAAATCTAGTATTGTGGAACCCGGTAAATCAAAATACACGTTTACTGAGCGTTATTATACTGCGGATCCCGTTCACGATGTGCCTTCTAGAGTAGTGATTAAGACTGCACCAACTGTACCAACAGGAATTCCTGTGCGAGAGTACTCTGTAATGTTGGAGCAACCAACTAATGATTGGAACTATATTAATATTTATTATGGTGAAGAATTTGAAGGTACAAACACAAGTGGAGATTCAACGACCACATACAGAGGAGCTTGTGATCCAGCTACGGTTAAACCGGGGTTAACGCCTACAGTTATAGATCAAGCCAAGGCACAAGCCATTTACGAGATGTGGAACACAGATACGATTGTCAAAACATTCATCCCACCGTCCACGAAGTGGAAGCTGGACTATGATGGCAAGACAGAGATCGTAAGTCCGGCAGCTCGCTTTTTCCACGGCAGACATTCTACCACGTCATGGTTGCCTAACAAAAAACGCAGACCGGATTACCTGGTAGCTTACACTTTATCGGTAAACAATGATCGAGTAGTTCTTGTTCTGGAAGGTGATCCTTCACCGAATATTCATAGCTATTATCGCAGTTTTGGATACATAGGCAAGATCGTTCCGTTCAATGATTACGACCATGGAGGAAACTTTGGTGTTACTGTTGGCATGGGTGATCTGCGAACAGATATGACAGGTTATACGAAAAATGATATTCTCACGGATCTTAATCCGGATATCTATGCCAAATACGGTGAGTACACTTCAAATGGTATGGACTCCATGTCCATGTTGAAGACACGCAGTAATGTCTTGTTCCAGCGGTATTACCCGGCATTTATTTCGCATCTTCCGAACTATCCTTCTGTGGGTAAACTTCCCCCGGGCCTCTCGAAATTGATTGTAGATACGGACGGGTTCCAGAAATCTCTCTGGACAGGAAAGTATCACGCAAGCCCAATCTACCTTGTGCATCAGGCAGAAGGATATCGGGGTTATATGGACGGTGTAGTTGCGATATACGACCATAATTTGGTCAATCGCGATGAATTAATCGTAGATACAGAAATTCTGAAAGATCCTTCCAAACCTGCGTTGGGTACATGGACAGAGGTTTACAAGTTTTTTAGTATCAAGAGTCCGTTGAATCTATTCAAGCATTCCCCATCACCAGATGTAATTACGATTGCATTTTTGAAAGAGATAAAATAAGGAGGATTACATAATGGCAAATTTTAAATATGTAGAAACAATCACCACTTCACAGGACGTGTTGACAAAACTGAAAGAGGAAGTAACAGGGTTTAAGAGTTTCCCATTTGAATCCACTGCAGGCGAGTCTCAGGAACAAAATCTGTGGGAAGTATTTTACGAAGAAAAGGACAGTAATGACCGTATTCAGGAACTTATTCTTCGCGGGATCATGACCATTGGAACACAAGCAACACCGATTACTAAACAGTTCTATGTAAGTTTCATCAATCACGCTCTGGTACCGCGCGTCGTTGCACCTGTTCCAGCCTATGAGGAGCATAGTACGTTGACTGTTCAGTTGCTTGAAGGATTCGAAGGCAGCGAACCAACTACACTACCAGTTACCACTCGCCCTACATTCAAGCTAACAGGACATCCGGTACTCTACCAATGGGCACTGGAAAACTACACACCAACGGATCGGAATAAAGAAAAACCTGTATACATGTATGTAAATGTCATGAACAATCGTTTGGCGATGGTTCTCGTTGCGGACCCAGCAGTAAACTTCCTTGATTACAAAAAATCCTTCCTGTATGCAGGTGCATTGAAACCGTTCAAATACAACCTGAATGACGTAGACGGAAACGTAATGCTGACAGCTGGAGCAGTAATCGAAGAACCAGATATCTCTCAGATTGCAACAACAGGAACGTATTACTACGGTCAATATACTTCTGCAGGTAACAACACACTTCAGATGTTGAAAACCAAATCAGGTATTGAATTCCAGCAGCACTATCCTTCCTTTATTACTCAAGCTCCACCGAAGGGGAAAGCTTATCAAGATCCGGAGTTGGGGGATACGGGGTTGGAACTGGAGCCTCAAGGCTTTCAAGCGTCCAAATGGACATCCAAATATCACTTGTCTCCGATCTACGTGGTTCACCCTTACGAGGGCTACCGCGGTCAATTCGATAACTGCATCGCGGTTACGAAGCATAATATCCTTCATCTAGATGAGTTAATTATTGATGTGGAAGGCAAGTCTTGGGACCAAGAGGTGTATCGTTACTTTGATACCGATACGACACAGAATTTCATGAATCTGTCTGCCAACCAACGCATGGGTGTGGCTATTCTGAAGGAAGTCCGTTATACGGCGTAAGTTAAACTGAATCAAAGCTGAGTCGTATAGATTCAGTGAGAGGGAACTTTCTGAGACTCCACTCAGGGGTTCCCTTTTTTTAGTTGGAAGGGGGCAGTGACGTGAGTCAAGTAGTCAATAAGTTTGATTTCACCGTTATAGATTACACGACAACTCAGTACGGTTACCTGTTTACAGTCGGAACTACAGGAAGCAGGCCTGAGGATTATCGATTTATATATATGCCTTACAGCCGGTATCCAAGTGTCCTGATGCTTGATTTTTACATGGCAAGATCGATCTCTCATGGATTTAATCATCAACTTGTGGAAGCGATTCGCAAGGATCTGGAAGGAGAAGAACGATTTATTGTTCTAAGTGATGCTGAACAGGATAAAGAAGGACTTTTACACAGTTCCATGGAAGGATCGAGCTCAGCTACCAAGCAAGGTGATGTCATGGAATTTTCGTTTGAAATGCAGCGGTCTGCTTTAATTGAAGCTTTGGAGATGGATCATCATGATGAAGGCCACAGGCCCGGAGGATTAAAGGATTCATTCATTCATGAAGATGTGTCAGAGGGCTGGCGCGTAGATAACGACAAAGAGCTGAAGATTGTCCGTAATTTGGGTCTAACTCGTAACTTTGTGAAGAACTTGGATAAGCTGGAGCCTGGAAAAATCAGTTTCAGGGTTAGTGAATTTGGGATGATTGCGGATTATGCAGATAGTGCAGAGCAAGATAGCAGTTCTGAACTGGTGATTAAACAATTGATACACTCTGTTCGAAACGATAAACCAGATATGGACGTGGCAGAAGTTTTCGAGAATGTGGAGAAGATCATTGGACGATCCACACAAAATGAATTTTTGTTAGAAGCTATTCAAGACCACTTCAGAAGTACAGAACTTGAGAGAAGTCTCCATTCCCGGAAAGTAAGCAAACAAGATGTGGAAATTCTATATCAGGACCTGTTAGGTTTACGTGATGATCATAAAGAAACATTTGCTGAACAAGCTACCATGATTGGGAAAAGGGTAGATAATCATCAGCAATTATCCATTTTCTCTGATATGTCGACTGCTTATATTCGTAGATTTCAGGAAATAAAGTATATGCACCTTGATCGGACGTTGCCGTTAGCCCAAAGAGTGGATAACATTTCACAATTGACACTCATGCATACACTGGGAACAGCTGTGCGAGCAACAACGTTTGGTGGAACGACTACAGGCAAAATTGTTCAAGCAATGAGAGACAACGAAGAGAATATGTTTCTTTCACAACTGAATCATGCTACGAGGGTTATTAAGAATGAAATGACAACTCACGAGAATGTACTTGCCAAACTGAAGGTTCGTCAGTATCCGACTGTTCTACATACCGAAATGAGAAGTACGCGAGAAGTCAACAAGCAACTTTACTTTCATGATGATCTCAGTCAAAGCAGCCGTGACCAACATCGAAATGCGTTAGTCTTTCGTCCGAGTGATACCCTGTGGCATCCGCTCCAAGCTCACAGAATTATAGACAAACATCCAGCAACTACAGCATCCGGTATCATTTTGGCATCCAGAGATATAGGGACTATTACGGATGTGGAAAGGCAATTTCCTTGGGCTGTTCGGGATCAAGCGGAAGATATGAACGTCATGGGTGATCTGACTACGGGGCAAAGAGTTTATTTGGAGAAAATGTATATTGAGCATGAGCGTCCTAAGGCACAACGGATTTATGTGGTTCATAGTGAGGTGGACCGTCATGCAGAACAGGCTTATCGTGAAAGTTCGGAGCACGGTTTTGTTTTCAGAGATTTGCAGGAGAGCAGAAGAATCAGTAAGGTTCCTGGGTATGTGGAGAGGGAAAGTAGGTTAGGCAAACGAGTGACTGCAGAGGCTCTTGAAATACTCAACAAGCATTCACTTGGTGAAAGGGAAAGCAAGTTCGATAGCTATATTGAGGACAAGTTCCATACTGCAAAAACAGAAAAAAGGAATTTGTTCATCCCGAACAGCGAAGAAGGTGCAGAAAGAAAAGCATCCTTTGAAAGTTATACGGCTGGTTCAACAACGGCAGAAAGAGCCTTGGCTCATGATTTGTGGTTACCTGAGTCTGAGGACCATTTGGCTGACAAAGAATTATTACGTTCTACCATGCTCGAAAAGCTAAATTCGTATGGAAAGAACGACGAACAGAAGCATGTACATCTGACTGAGAAACCACTTGTATCACATAGAGATCGTAAAAAGCTACATCTGGAAACGATCCTTCAATCCATCCGAGATCGTAGTCGCCCAACCATGATTCGGGATGAGCTTTTGGACAAATTGGTTGGTGGAGGATGGTTGGGGAATAAAGCCTACCCTGGATATCTGGACGAGGAATTTATCGTAGGGGAGATCTTGGAGAACAGCCCGGCAGTCATTCTGGAAATGATGATGGAAGCTGTGAATAATGCAGACGCTTCGGTTTATTTTGATGAACCGTTTTTGGCTGGGGTTAGAGAGCGGGTAGATGCGTTAATCGATTGTGGGATCTTAGCAGCTGACAAAGAAGGAAGTAGATCAGGCATCATTTCCTTCAATTTCGAAGGTGCGAAGGAATCTCAGCTTGGTGATATAGGGACGGAACTCGCAGAAGCATCCAAAGATTTGAGCATAACAGTACTTGAGGATGAATCTCGATCGGCTGAACTGAACAGACGTAATTCTACTCTAGAGACAGACGTTTTCGAGGGAGTGAAAGTAAAGGAAGATCAGCATGGCGAAATTACGGAAGTCATTTACGGCGCAGATTTTAATGCAAGACCGGCTATTATTGAGTTTGAAGATTCATTAGGTTACCTGAATCCTGGAGGGGGATTATTCCCGGATGACCCAGCGTATGAAGGAAGTCAAGTTGAACGCAGAGGACAAACCTTTGATGAGTACGGGATAGGCGCAAAATATAAACGGGACGGAATGGCTCTCGACCATCATATCGTGAGTTCCAACATGAACCGTGAGAGTGTGATTCATACCGAATTTAATATGGGCGGGGTTTCCCGGTATCGATATGGAATAATTGATGATGAATACACCATGGGTGGCACGAACTTGCGCCAGATGCTTTTGAACAGCGAATATGCTATTGGAACGTCAAAGACTCGTGTGGGATACTCGTATGAACAACAACTTATGGCTACTAATCCAATAAGAGAAGGTTTAATCAGTGGTGAGTACTCCATAGGAACAGCCAAGATCAGACAGTTGTATTTGAATGAGAGCTATTCTATTGGCATGATTGAACCACGTCAGGCAGCTATTGATATAGATTACTCACTGGCGACTTTGGAATGGAGATCTGCGCTGCTCAGCGAGGATTATTCCATAAGCAGCTCGAAATATCGAGATGGAGTAGCTGAGATTGGATATACGCTTGGTTCATCGTGGGCAAGAGAAGGTGCGATGGATATTGAGTTTAACGAAGGTATGCGGCAAGCTTGGGAATCCACGTTGGTAAATATTACACCTGAAGCGATTAGGGTAGATCGATATGGATCGGTGCAAGATGAGATATCTCTAGCCACTACTGTAATGAAATCTGCGAATCTTGACGATATGTTGACGGCTCATTCAATCATGCGCAAAGGACAATTGAACGTTGAAATCATTTCGGATAACATGAACAGATTATCTCTCATGCTTGAAGATAACCATTCTACAAGAATCGTGAAAGAGGCATCAGTCCATGAGATTGAGAGTGAAGTTGTCAAGGTACGCTTGAGTGAATTGCATGGTGAGGGTTGGTACGGTGGTAAAGTTATCAGAGATACTGACTTGGTCGAACTGATCTATGATTCGATAAAGAGTAAAAAGGATTCAGCACTGGATCATGATGTGATCCTTGGCTACAAGCATATTCATGATGCTTACCATCATGAGACAACTGATAGCACGATTGAAAAGATTGCTAAACTTGAAGAACAACTGATAGCGGATAAACCGCAATATGGTTACCTTGACCTCACGCTACCACTAGGAGGTACAAATCTGAAATATGCTGATGTTCCAGTGGAATCCGTGGGTGGGACGGGGCTCAGTTATGGAGATATACCTGTAGAGATTGTTGGCGGAACGAATCTGAAATACGGTGATGTTCCAGTTGAGATTGTTGGTGGAACAAACTTGAAGTATGGAGCAACAGAGATTGTACTTTCAGCGGACAAACCCCAGTACGGTAATATGGAAGAGAATCTTCTCGCTGACAAACCGCAATATGGATATTTGGAAGAGAACATGTATGGTCTGAAAAATGCCAAAGATTCCACTATTGATGAGCAAATTCATGCGTTTAAAAACGGTAATGAAGCTGATTTGATCCAAACGCTTGAGTTAAATAAAGAGGATAGGTCAGCATTCCTGCATGACAACCTTTTGGGGGTAAAAGCTGAAAGATGGGCGCATACCCATGAGACGATCAATGATGTAGTGAAACTGCGAAATGGATCGCTGGATCAGGACATGTTCTACGGAAACAAGGAATTTAATGAATCCATTTTGGACATGGAACTGGTTGGCTTCCAATATAAACAGCAAGACCTGATCCAAAGCGAATATGCTTACCTTAAAACGAGAGACGTTCATATTGAAGATAATTCGTTCATGAGCTCCAGAAGTTCTTATGACGCTTATAACCATCAATTGGATTCTGGAATGAACTTGTTAAGAAGCACGACTCTGGATTGGGAGCAATTCGCAGCGGAGAAAATAGATCGATATGGTCATTCACATGAAATGGAAAGTGGCGTTGGGGGTGAGCGAGCTGGTGAGCATTTTGATGGGATATATGGTACCACACTCCAGAGGTTTGCTTTCTCCAGTGAGGAGTTAAGTTACGGAAATAGTCTTCCATACACAAGTTACATTGTTAATGACAGCGAGAGCTTTGGCAGTAAGTTAATAGACCCGGGTTATCTTAGTGAAGATGATTTTGAAGGGATAACTGTGGAACGTGAATCCAGTATAGCAAGAGAGTTGCCGACTGGTATAGCGAACGCCAGATTGTCTGAAATTGAGGATCCTGATTCTCTCATGGCTTCATTTGAAGAACGCTGTTCTCAAGTCATCACAGGTTTTATTTTCGCTGAAAGACCTGAGAAACGAGCAGAGTATCTGGAACAGTTGCACGCGTTCCTTCCCGAGAGAACAGCTCATCTTATGGAAATGTATCACGAAGCTAAGATGGAACCGCGTGAGAGTTTCACACTGAATGATCATCCGGTGGCTGAACGTGAATCCGCTGATGCTTACATTCCAATGATGGATACCATGGCACAGGGTCTCATATTCGATTACTCGGAAGATCTGCTCGATCGAGGGATGGATCCTGAAGATTGGGAAGGGGGATTGGGTGTTCCAGAGGACTATGATCCGAATGATCCGTTTAATGTGTACTATCCGTATTCAAAGGATATGGATGCGCTGGAATTATCCCAGTCAGACGATTGGACTAAATTCGGTCAAGGCGATTGGGATCGGGATCCATTGCTTGGAAAGTTTTATTCCAAGGCAGATACAAAGGACATCAGTGGATGGTACCGCAATAATTTCCTGGCTGAGACGTATAAGTTCTCCATTGATTTCAAGGTGGATACAAGTACGGATGGGAATGGCGCAGGAATTATTTTCAAATACTTCGATGAAAATAATTATTGGATGTTTATGGTTCACGGAGGAGATAGCGATAACAGTCTGGATATGAGAACGCCGATGCAGCTATATAAAATCGTTGCTGGCAATCCAACTGCAGTGGGTTCTCCGATGCAACCCTTTAAATGGGAGAAGGAAAAATGGTATACATTGTCCGTGTCGGTCATGAAAAATAAACTCCAGATCTACACAGATTCGAAATTGCAATATGATCTGACGGGCACCGATTAACTCGGTGCTCTTTTTGTCGTATAGAGAGATTGGGAGGTGATTGGTATGGGTCATACATTTGGTTTGTTCTCCAAGTCACAGAAAGGTGTATTGTTCGCGAATATGAGAGCGAAGATTGCGGACGAAAGTTACGGCAACCCCAATAACCCTGCGTATTTACCGCAGAGTCCCAATGCACCGAGGAGTGAAACGGACCGGCATGGCGAAGAAAATAATCCTATTCTGGGTGATCCAGGCTACGGTCAGATAGGACGATGGCAGACGGTTCAATTGGATGCACTGGAAAATAGTATTGATCAAATCATTGAGCAATATCTGAAAGATAAGTCGTGGTATGCGAGTGTACGCTGCCGTGAAGCACTGTGGAATATGTATCGCAGGATTGAATGGTGGGTAGAACAACAGCAGCCTCCAGATAAAACACAATATCAGCGAGTACTGCAGATGATTAAAGATTGTATTCACAAGATTCTTGAAAATGCTCAGAAGCCTGGCGGTAGTCATCATGGTGTATCATTGCCCGTTTGTCCGGCACCCTACTACCATCATTTTAGTGGGAATTACTTTAATCATTTTGATGCAACCGTATATGAGATTCCGCTCTTTTCAATGAAAAAGGACGTCCCGTTCTCGAATAAATTCCCTGATTTCTTCAGATATGTATCATCGACGGAGGATCAGGAATGGGTAGCTGTCCACTCCGTAGGCCGAAATGAACAATCTGGATCAGAGATGATCTTAAAACTGGATTTAGGGCTTCTGGAGATTGGCAACTCATCCAAAATTACATTTAACTGGCGTGTGAAGCGTTATGGACAGATCAGGTTCAAGTACCTGGCTAGTGCCAAGCGCGGTAATGGCATGCTGTTCTATATTAATGGGCAGCAAGTTGGGGGCGAATGGAGCGAGAATAGCGGATGGCAAGAAGCTGCATTTACGTTGCAACCAGGACAGATGTACAAGTTCGACTGGTTAATCCGCAAAATGAGACCCGAAGTATGGCAGAACAATGGTATTTATATCAAGGATGTTGAAGTCGTTGAGATTGTGGATACACGCAAGCCGCCTGCGCCTCTGGATATTGATCTGGATGGGGAACAAAGTGATAGTGATTGGTATGTAAAGTCATCACAAAGCATTGCACAAGCCCACTTTCAAGCTCAGTTCATTACAGATGAAGAGCGAAGTAAGACGATGAAAATGAATTTGGATAATGAATGTGATGGTACAGTTTCTTTTGCTTACTACATGGGAGTAGACAAAGAATCTTATCCAACTAAAGATTATGAATTGTTTTTTGATGACACTTTTGAATCCAGAACTCAGCATGGAGAAAGCAGGCATGGTAGTCACGCTCAATCTGTACACGGTATGGAGTGGAATCTCAATGAGGAATTTTCCGAAACAACAGCTAATCAAGCCAAAATTGAATACGAAATTATAACAGGTCCTGAGGCGACTGTAGATTTAAGAGGTGTAGTTGAAGTTATATGTCCAACGTATGAAATTGATCATTGGGAACCATCGCTCCATAGCCAAAGCATTAGAAATTATCAGTGGCAGATGTCGGGCAACCCACCATGGGTAAGATCAGGAAATGTATTAAGACTGGATGAACCTATAGAAGGGGATATGATTGCTCAAACCGAAGTGAACTTGCAAGAAGAGGGTTGGTTTTTGTTTAGTTATTCTCATCAATTACGAGCTACGGAATCGTTCGAGGTGACTGTAAATGGCATGCTTGAATACTATTCAACGATGCATAGCCAGGGGGAGCAGATACGAATTCCGCTAGAGGAAGGTTTAAATATTATCCAATTCTGTATTCGAGATTATTACACTGAGCAGCCTTTCATCGATAACATAGAAAAATTATTCACGTACGGGAACAATACTGGCAATACATATCGAACTGTAACTGATTTAGGTTCGTACGTTGATGTGACACGTGGATGGGATGTAACAGATGCAGGTGCTAGAACTGAAAAAAATGGTGATACCATTCGATATAATGCAGAGTTAAATCCTGGAGCTAAGTTTAGCATTCAAGAGCATATGCGTATCTATCCAGCAATGGACTCGTCATACGATCCAGACAAGGGGGTAACAAGAGATTTTAACGTTTTTGAAGAATTGTTTAATGAGGAAGGCAAGTATCATGAAGCATTGAGGTTCTCTGGAAATTGGGTGTGGAAAAAAATTGTGAACGGTGATGGGGTCATGTGGGCACAGGGGCATGATCAGGATTTTATATGTGATTTTGAAGCTCATTTAGATAATGCTGGTTACATCTGTTGGCAGTATGGAGGGCAATTTGATCCGGGAGAAAAATTGGAACTACAAATTGATGGTATCTCTGTATGGACAGGGAGTCAGTCGAATGACAGAGAAGGGACCAATTGTATGTATCCTCTACCTTCGGGGAATCATCAATTCCGATGGAGATACCGTGACGGTAAAAAATATACGCCAGGTAACGGAGAAGGTGTTTCGGAAGATTCTACTGGACCAGGTACGGGAACTGATCAGCAAGGCGATACAACGAAAGATCCATATGGAGTGAAGTGTTACACAGGAGATTCAAAAACGAATAACATCCAGTACGCACAAAAATCATATGGAGGGCATTCGCCACGTGCTGCTAAGTTTGATGCAATCAATAGAGGTGAAGTTTACTCATCCTCTGGTCAAGCGTACGCATTGGGTGTTACTAAACAAAATTCGACAATTGTTCGTACGTTTACTGCCCCTAAGATTGGAAGTTTCAATTACTCTGAATTGTTGACAGTCTATCCAGTAACAAAGAGAAGAGTCTTTGTGAAAAGAGAACTAAATAATAAGAGTGCTCAATATGATCGTGCTGAGACTATTAACAAATCAAATGGTACAGTGGACTATTACTCATTGGATGTTTCTGGAAACAACCCTCAAAGTCCTGAATATAGTTTATTTGGTCCAGATACCAAGAAGATAACTTTTGAATTCTATTGTGTTGAATCATTTGATATTAAATTTAAATATTTGTGTTACCTGTTGCAAGATTCAATTCAAGCCGGGCGACTTAGGGTTGCTTATTATCCTAAAGATAAAGCAAGTCAAGCGGTAACAATTCTTGATTGTAACGATAATTATGGAGATCAAAAAGGATATAATAGCAAAAGTATTGATGAAACAAAATGGAAAAAAGCAGAAAAGTTTTCTATTCCAATTACAGTTGAGAAACCTGGAAAATATACATTAATTATAGGTCTTACTGATACTTATAATGGGCGTGAAAGAGGAAAAGAAGGTAATTACTATTATGCAGCCATAAAAGACCTTGTGGTTCGCACGGATGATCCTGATGGTGTGAATCAAAATAAACTGTTAAATCCAGTCTTAGTGGATCGAACAACTTATGTGAATGTGCAGTGGTTTGATTTAACAGACGAAAAAAACAAATTTAATCCGATTAAAATATCCGTTGAAAATGGTCAAAAAGTTAGCGATCACATTAACAGCCCTTACTCATTAATACCCGGGCACAAATATAAAGTGGTTTACACACTTATTAAAGATAAAACCTCAACCCACGCGACAGGTCTTGATGCAGGTGGATTTACATTAAGTGAAGGTAGTTTTTCCGAGAGATGGCCTAACTACTGTATTGATGCAAGTGGAAACATGTTCCCTGAAGGCAATTCTCCTCACCCAGGCCAAGAGCCATCGAATCCACCAGACACGACAACACCAGATGGTGGGAGTCATGCTTGGCTAGATGTTATTCGTCTATACAAGAATAACAACAGAGCGTGTTCTGGCACAAAGATTGTCATTGAAATTTTTGAGGATGGCCAATTAATACTTCCAATAAAAGAAGTAACAAATGAAGATGACCAAATCATTTCAGTTGAAGTCGAGAATACCTCAAATCAGAAAAAAAATTACGAGGTTCGCGTTCGATTCGAGAGAGGATGCCCGGGAGATGGAGCGATGATCTGGGGAGGGAAACTGAATATTGATGATATTATCAAAGTTGATCCATCCTGGGCTGAGGTGACTCACTTTGAAGTTTGGAATAATAAACCGATCTGGATGGGCGGCTGCGATAACAGTAATATGCGCGTAAAAATTACACGTGAGGACGGAAAAGTGTTATGGGATGAAAAGTATTACGGGGATGGGTATCGTGGCTTCGAACTGAATGATCTGGCTCCCAAGCCATATAGCAAGTATAAGGTGGAGATTACAACAGATCAGAAGGGGCAAATCAGCGATTGGACAGGAAAACGATATCTGACCACCTTCCGGGTGCACGACTTCAAAGCCTACGAACGATGGGTATGGGTGCCTGAGCCGTTTGATTGTCAACTGGACTTCTTCATTGACGATGAGCTTATCAAAACATTCACCCAAGAGGGTGGATACTATACATTTTCACATCCAGTGCCCAAAGGCAAACATGAGTTCAAATGGGTGTTCACCTCACTTCAGGAAGTGGGTACGCGTAGTTACGAATATGCTAATCTGGACTGGATGGAGCTGACCAACTGGATATGTGATGATGTCTATATCATTCCTTACTGCGAAGGTGGTGGTGGAGATAAGTGTGTTGAAGCACTTATTAAATGTTTGCTGGAAGTTTGGAAAGCAAGGCCCAAGATGTGTTTGATCGGTAAACGCATCTGGCTATTCACGTAAAGAAAGGAGGTTCTGTATGGGTGTTGTGAGGTTGAAAGAGTCAGGCAGGATTTATGAGGATGCGTTCGTAAGCTCCAACCTGGATTCCAAATGGGAAGTACTCCCTAACGATGCTACTCGCTATGAAGCGGGTAGTGGCAGCCTGGTACTCAAACATGGTCAAGATCCGCTGTATATGTTCTATAAACCTCTGACAGATATGAAGCAATTCGTCATGGATGTGAAGAACAGTTACAATCCCGATACAGAGGGATGTTACGGTGGAGTTATCGTGTTTGTAGACGAACATAACTACATGGAGATTGAAGAGTTTTTGGATATGTCCTTGCCAACGCCTTTGCTGAAGACATACCCGTGGATACGTTTGATTCGAGATTACAACTATTATACGGCGTATTGGTCAGATGATGGGGTGATTTGGAACATTATTGGTTCTGTAGAACTGGTGGGAGCTCCTAAAATTGGTCTCTATCTGAAGGGTGAAGGGGATCACCCCATGCATGTTCAGTATATTCGAATTAACAAAGGAACATCTATTGCCGTAGACAATCTAACCAAAGGAACTGTGGTTGATCTAATCGATCAGAATGGTGTTGTGCTTGAGTCCAGGGTATGCCGATCTGAAGAAACGGTAGTACATTTTAACATGGATCCATATCCATATCCGTTTGAGGGTAATTTCGGGATTAGGCTTCCGGATGGAAATCGGTTTCAGGCGATGGATTCTATAAAGGTATACAAGGGAGACCTCATGTATTTTGAGGTTACACCAGATTTATATTACAAAGAATCGAATCCTGAAACTGGAGAAGATTTCGATGTGCTTCTTTATCCCAACACGGATAGGTTTCTAGGCTATTTAACCGCAGGTGGTTCTGCTGCACAAGAAGTTCGAATGTTTGCCAAGAACCCCATGATATCAGGAGACTTTAAAAATGTAACCTTTGCGCTCACAAGCGGGACGGATAAAGTGCAGATTGCGCCAGATGTTGAAGGCATTCCTGGGTCCTTCAGCTTCTCCATCACCGCGTTTACTATTTTGCCAGGAGCGTCCTATCCATTCTGGCTGCGAATGGATAGGGAAGAATCTCAAGACAGGTATGCTTCCCAAGTCAAATTTTCGCTACAGATGTATTCGACATACATATGACTTAATAATATTGGAGTAATTACGTATAAATCATGTAAGGCATGAATGGAGGTGGTCAAATGTCAGTAAGAATTAACCAGTCTCATAGATCATCCACCAAGAGTCATAAGGAATTAAGTGATACTGGGGTCCTTACGCATGATGAGATTGATTCCTATCTTGCAGAGTTGGATGAAGCCAGAGGGACTGCGCTTAGTCTAGGTGATCGAATCACACTCGTAGAAGAATCTGCACACGATAGCCGAGATGCAGTAAAAGATCATGAGCAGAGACTAGGCGATGTCGAGACTAAGGTTACTTCAAACAGCTCACGATTGGATGATGTTCAGCAGGATATTCTGACGGCAAGAGCAGATGTCAACACCCTTTCCAAAAGTCAGGATGACCACGAGAAGAGATTGAGCCTGGCTGAGACGGAAATGAAAGAAGCACGTGGAGCAGAGGCATCCATAGATCATCGATTTGACACGTTGGAGAGAGCGCTTGAAGTTGTAGCGAAGCAACCCATTCAGGATCTCAGTGTTACCAACCCCACGTACCTAGATACTAATAACAGTGTTCAAGTTACGATTAATGCAGGACGAGCCAGTATCAACAAGGTTATTGTGGATCAATTTACCCAGACATTCAGCATTCCAGACATTGAAGCCAATACGACATATTATATTTTCCTTCATGAAAATGGGCAGTACTCTTACAGTTCAGATCAAAAAGAGCCCAAGGATGCCATGCTCATTGGTGGACTCGATGTCGGAGTTTCTCCAACAACTTCACTCACGGCTTTAGATTTCAGGTATTTCTTAACAAAGGGTTCTATTGAAAATGATATGTCTGCATTGGGAATTCGTGTAGATGATCTGGAAAAAAACGTTGGTGAGCAAACCACAACAATTGCTACACATCATGCGGCGATCAAAGCGATGGAAGCCCAATTGGAAGCAACTGCTGAAGAACTTGTGGTTTCAAGAGAAGATAAAAACGGAGTCGTCTATGATGCTCTCAAAGACAGACTCGACAACATGCAGAGCCGTCTTGAACTCGCTGAGAGTCGAGGAACTATGGAGCATCAATCCGTATTTCATTTCACATCTGCTCCTAACAACAGGTTGTCGACGACTAGAGATTTTCAAGTGCCCAGATATGTGATCGGTTCAAATTCCGCAGAGGTATTTCTGGATGGAATACGCATGGATGCAGGAGACGATTACATTGAATATAATGATACGCTTATACGGTTTACTTTTGATGTGCCCAAGGAAGCTCGGGTAACGGTCATTGGTCGTGGGTCTATTATTAACACCACTTCGGTAACCGAATATACCTATTATCCAGATGGAAAAGTACATACGGAGAAGATTGATGGAGGGATTAACCGCACCATTGAGCACTTCTATAGCCCGGATGGAAATCTGGAACGACAGGAGGTTACCGAGAGTAACGGACAGATCAAGTCCATTGAGTATCAGCGTGACATTACGGGTAAAGTACTGCGCGAAATCAACAATGGTGCAGAGTATTATGTGCTTCAAGGAGGTGCTACCTTCGATGACACGGACATCCGGAGGAGACTTGTCTTTCTTGAAGGAAGTACACTTGAGCTGGATGTCGTGTATAACTACTTCTCAAATGGTGACATTGAGTCAGAAGAAGTGTTCTCAGTAGATTTGACCCCACAGCTATTGAAGAAAACATCGTTTACTTACAATGTAGATGGTACCGTTAAGACTGAGACCTTGATCTATGACGGCCAGGGAGTTCAGAAGGCATTTGAATACGATGCTAGCGGTAACATCAAACAAGTGAAAATTAGAAAGGTTGTGATTTGACGTGACGAGGACCGTGCAGGATGTGAAGTTTGCACTACATACCATTATGGATAAATTAGTGGGCAATCACTTAGAGCCATTCAGTACAGAGGAAATTGAAATCCTGATCTTTGCTTTTGAAAGCAATATCCTGTTTGATAATGTGGCTCATAAGTTTCTGCCTTCACTCAGAGGGCTACCTGAAATTTATGAGGCTGCTAGTAGTGGTGTGGAATCAGAGGATGGAGCTGAGGATAAAGAGCAGTCTTATCAAGAGAATCTCATAACAGAGAGAAGCGACATGGTGAAATCAATTCTGTTAACCGTACTTAAAGAGAACATCTTTCACGAAATGAAAATCCGATTTGGTGCCTAAGGAGGTGAGGTAGTTGGCTGAAAATATTTTATTAGGTGCCCTGCGTCGGTATGAGTTTTACTCGTACTGTTCAACGTTTATTAAGACCCTGTACGACACAGTAACACAGGATTTGTATGGCGATGTCCACTGGGAGTGGTCTTATAGTAACACTAATACGTATGCTCAACCTAAGTCTTGGAACACAGGCAAGATTGGGGTAGCCAATATGGGTACAATTACTGCCATGAATGTAAAAGATCCAAGTATGTTCTTTACAATTTGCATGAATTCTTCCTCATATAACTATGATAACAATAATAGTTATGGAGCCATGTCCAAGAACTATGTTCTAAGGACGGGTCTTAAAAATAATGGTTCGAGCGTAGTAGCTGATCTTTATACCACCTTGGGATCTATTTCAGAAATTCCATTTCATACGATGGATGCTGCTTCTGTTTATAATTATTCTCATAGTAGTGTAAACACCGCAGTTAATATCTACTGGAAGTGGAGTCTATTTATCACAGAGAACTATATATTTCTCTTTGGTGAACCTCAGACAAACTTAAATCTAGCATATCCTTTCCGTATGTATCTTGGAAGAGTAAAACCATTCGAAGAAGAGGATCCATTGATTGCTAACGATAATGTCGGTATTTTCTCTCATTTTCCGCACGGTTTAATCGATAACGATGATGAACTTAAATATCGAACAGGGCGCGGTTACATGCGTTCTT
This sequence comes from Paenibacillus polymyxa, assembly GCF_018614975.1. Taxonomy (GTDB): domain Bacteria; phylum Bacillota; class Bacilli; order Paenibacillales; family Paenibacillaceae; genus Paenibacillus; species Paenibacillus polymyxa_E. Next base: position 225,893 of record NZ_JAGGNR010000011.1, read on the forward strand.
CACGTAATGGAACGCCAAATGCATTATATCACTTTGCAACGAGTTCACAAGTACCTTCACCCGGTTTAGGCGGGAGATTTTTCATCTCACCATTTTACGTCTGGCATGAAACAGAAGGTGCCAGAGGTGAATTTCAAGGTATAAGAACTGCGGTACTCAAGGATGCCAGTAAGTATCCCGATGGATCAATCTTAGATTTGGGCGATGAAAGATATTATGTCTTCCATGCATTCGACCAAGCTCATCCTGCTACGAATCAGCAGTTTTATGCAACAAACGGTACCGCGTATGCAGGTCAACCCTACTTCTTCGATTCACCGTTACTCCTCGGTGGTGGACAGCGGGTGTTGCTTTTCGAAATTGAGAAGGAGGTGTAGGGCGTGACTATGATTCGCAGACACGAGTTTACCAGTACGCTAAGCTTATTTACTTCAACGCTTGTTAACACCTTGAAGGATGCACTCGATCCTTACTGGGATACCATACATACGACCGAAACAACCTATGCCAACTGGGGAAATGCGCTGCTTACCAATAAAAAAAATACATCCATGCGTTTTACCATGTGTGTATGGGCGCATGCAAGAGGAGTCAACATTCGTTGGGGGCTGAAGAACCTCGGAAGCAATGTGGCATCACCAGATCTATTCGTCAATCCGCCAGTAGACACGGATAAATTCATGTTGGAAACTCCCTTTTTGTGTCATAACGGACAGTACAATGTGAACTATAAATGGTCTGTAATTACGAATGAGGATATCCTGTTTATCCACGGAGAGAGTCTGAACTATCCGGAAAGAGCTTACCCGGTACGAATATTCCTTGGTAAATGCCAGCCATTAGAGCAAGAAGACCCGGCGATTGCCAATAAATTTTATGGGGTTTTCCCACATATGCCTTTATCCGCTTCGGATAACAACACATCAGATCAATATGATACACCGAGAGGTGTCGTGATGACTTCACGGAATGGAACGGAGTATGCACTGTACAATTTTGGAACTGAGTCGATTCCTTCTCCAGGTGTGGGTTCCAGATACTATGTTACGCCTTTCATGGTCTATCATCCATCTGAAGGAGCTAGGGGTGAATTCAAGGGTATGCGTTCCATTGTTTTTAAAAACAGTGCGCAGCACCCCGATGGATCGATCCTGGATCTTGGCAATGATGGCAAGTATTACGTGTTTCATGTGGTAGATCAGGATTATCCGAATACAGACTATGGACGTTATTACCACAATTCGAACCTGGCTCCTGTGTATTCAAGACCGAAGTTCTTCCATGGTGCCAGACTGCTTGGTGGCGGGCAAAGAGCGTTACTTTTCCAAATATAGGAGGTGTTTATGAGGGATGGCTAATTTCACAGGCAAAGTTAAGATGAATGAATTATTCGCGAATATTGTTCAAGGTTTTAAAACGATTGCGGGATCTCCCTGGTCCATTTTTTACGAGACAGCGAGTGTGATCGTGCTGAAATCGGTGGGCACAACGGGTTCAGATAAACTGTTTTTCAGACTTGAGGTTGGAAACACGAAGGAAACTACGGGAAACAAATTGACCGTGAGTGTGGCTGAAGATGTGATGGCAACTGATGGTAGTATTCCTTTGGGCAGAGCCGAAGTGAAAAAGGACTTTCTATGTCATACGAGTGCCGTTGATACGAATCTATTAATCGATTACCAAGTTTCAGTACAACCAAACCGGATTATTATGTATTTGCAGGGGGATGTGAACTCGGTTACCGGTATATCCAATTTGGGTTACTTCGGAATTCTGAACAGGTATGCCACAGAGACAGATTCCTCGAGTTTGAGTGTTGGCCTCAGCTACAATGGGGATAATGGTATCCGGACGTTGCGTGATAAAGATAAACAGATGGTGAATAACATTTATGATGCCTACTCTGCCATGCTTCCTGTTAATCCAGGGTGGGGGTCTCTTTATCATCTTGCTCCGGTTATTATGTGTAATGGTGTGGAAGGTCCTAGAGGCGAGCTTATTGATATCTATGCGGTACCTTCTGCCGGAGTTTCCCATGGAGATGAGATCAAAGTGGGCACTAAAACATATAAGGTATACTCGCTGTCAATTGGTGGACAGAGCTTCTTATCAGGAGCTACGGTTGCTGTCCTGATGAATTAAGGTGGTGATGGACATGGCTATACATCAAGGGAAAGTTGTAGGGACCGCCGAGAGCGGTTCTCTCTATACCCAGAGTAAGGCGGCAGTTCTCCATGGCATTGGATACGATCTTGATGTTGTTCCAGTAACCATTGAAGGTAAGGAAATAGTCTATTCATTAGGAACGTTATCCACTACGGCTGAATTAATTGACATCTACCGTTGGGGTACATGGAGGATGCTGGACAACCATAATGATCAATTGATTGGATACGTTACGGATAAATATATTTATGGGCCACGAACCAGAGTGGGAGTTCCTGATGAAAAAAATATGATACTAAAGCATAAATTTTTGACCCAGTCCAGTGGAGTAGGTTTAATTCGTGATACCATAAGAGGCCTCAAAGTGAAACAAAATTATGCGGGGCTCGATTGGTGTATTAAGGTCAAGATTCCTGTCCAACAGGCTGGGTTAGTGGGGAAAACGTGGGGGGATTGGTCCTACACCGGAAGTGGCAACACATCTGACAGTCATCTTCGTCCACGACGGTATCCGGATACACATATTCCTAGAAGGAGGGAAGGCTCTTGAACAGGACATGGAAACTGATGGAGGAGATGAGAAAAGTGCTATTGCCGGTATCGTTTGCCCAAAGAGTAGAGTATGTTGGCGGTGGGGCGAAGGCAATGATTGATATTCCCATGGAACATCCTCGATTCATGATCAAAACGATTAGGGTCATTCCGTCCAGAGAGACGAATGTGGAAGTTCATGTTTTGAACAGTGCAGGTCCACATCCAGAGGTTCTCTATTTCAACAATGCCCAATACTCGACGGGAAATTTTATGGAAGGGATTTACGATATGATCGATTTGCCATATGAGGACGTAGATGGGACTTCAACACTTCACTTGTCGTTAAAAAATCTGGGTACAGATGTGGCCAACTTCGATATTGAGGTCGTTGGTTTGACTACAAGGTGAAAGGAGGACCACCACATGGATATTGTTTCATACAGCAAAGCTGCCAAAGTAGAACGTGAAGTTAAACAAGCCAGGGATTCTTATGCCTCCCTTGATGGCAGACTGGACGCAGTGTCAGTAGGAAACGTGGTCTCGGTCAGACTGAAAACAGAACTTCCAACCGTAGGTGAAGCAGGAAGATTATATCTGGTACGCCAAGACTCAAGCAATCAAAATGAATCAACGACCTATACATACAGCGGTGGGAAATATGTAAAGGTGGGTGGTGATCGAGTTTCGAACCATCCTGAGAATGGAACGATTAATCTTAATGGTACCAAAACGGTGATCTATAGCCATCCGGATACACACAGTGCTGATATGTTAACAGATGGAAGTCATAACGTTATCATGACTCTGAACGAACGTGAAAAGTTGTCCAACATCGAGCTTGAGGCCAATCATTACACACATCCTGACACACACAGTGCCGATATGATCAGCGATGGAGAAACACATGTGAGCATGACCTGGGGTGAACGAAAACGCCTGAATGTCATTGATCCGTGGGAATCGATCAGTGATTTGGTAGATTATACGGATGTAGTTACATATTTTGCTTTTGACATGCAGGGAAGAGTTATTCGACAAGTCGTTACAGACAACTACACCGAGCAGCTGGTTAGAGAACCTGTACTTACCATGCCGGCTTCTCCAGAAGGTTATGCACAGGATGATTCCTTCTTGGTCATTTCGATTGGTGAGATATATCGATATGATGGTCTGGACTTCGTGCAGCTTCCTACTTTGGTTGATGTCATCTATCAGTATGATGATGAGGGAAGATTGGTGGCCAAGTCCATCACCAGGTTGGGAACAACACCTGTTCAAACTAACTTCCAATATATACATGACTCATACGGCAATCGTATAGCGGTTAAGAAATACTAATACGGAAGGATAGCATATGCTGTCCTTTTTTTTCTTTTAACAACGAAATAGTTTGTGTATCCTACATCTGCATTAACAATTAGCTGATCAAGGCGTATAGAGAAAGTAGTATGAGAACGTAATTATTCCGGGAGGTAGTGTACGATGAATATTGAACTTACTGCTCATTTCTATTTCAAGGGAAGTGGGAAGAAAAAGACGGTGAACTGGATGGAAGATAATCCTAGATTACAACAGAAAGAGAAAGATTCGGATAAGGTCGTACGTGAGATCCCGTTAACTGCGGATGAGGTTAAGCAAGAATATCGCCGACTTTTCACCAAACACAAGAACGAGGGGAAATCAATCACGTTGGAAGATACAGACGATGTGGTTCATATCATTGATCTTACCGATGTGCGAAATATTGAATTGACCTCTAAGGAGGGGAATGCAGATGCTGTACAGGCTGACCTTTGCACTGAATGATGAGGAAATTGTCACTACCGAGATGACCTCCGATAAGGAGGATCTGGTTGGAGCAACGGAAGAAGCGTTCGATTTGATCGAAAGAGACTATGGTGCTAATGTCGTTTTGAACCTGGTTGCGTTTAGCATGCTCAAAATAGAGCTCACCAATGAAATGATAAATTAAGCGTTTAAGCTAACTAATGTTAGCTTTTCAGCACTAACTGCTAATTTATTTGAATAATTATAAAATATAGTTAATAAAGTGATATACCCCAAGCCTAGTTCTGGGGTCTATTCCTTTTTCATGAAAAGTTGATAGTGACTTGATTTAATGCATCCATTGAAACTTGTCTTGTACAAGCAGTTTTGATTAAACTAGGTTGAATTCATATGTTCAGGGGCAGTAGAAGGGGTCAGGATGATTGGCAAGGAGGGATGGGACATTGAGATAAAAGACTTGGAAAGAGAGCTCGCAAAGTTGGCATCTAGAATAAGAAAAGATTTTACTGAACGCGGGCCGGTAGATACCAGAGTCTCTATCATGAATCATTTTATCATCTTAAAGTTTACAGCAAAATTCACCAAGCCTGAAGCATTCATGCTGGAACATATGCAATCACACTCAAGTCAAATTTTCGCCGAATACAAGATGAAGCTAGCACATAGGATGAGAGAAGATTTCAACCCCGTTTTCTCCTATATTAACATGGGTCTGAAGATCGAAGACATCGAAACAACATTTTTTGGTCATGATTTTGCAGAGCAGATTACAGTCTTCAAGATGAACAAGGATGTTGAAGTGCTGCTGAAAAATGATGAGATAAACATGCCTTAAGGCCTATGAAATAACGTTTGAATACTGGACTGGTTCTTAGGAACTGATTTTTTTGTTGACAATATCCTACATATTTCCTTATACTACCCTTATGGCGATTGAATAGAGTAATAATCTTGACGAAGCCTATAACCTTGTTAAAGAACTTGAAGGCCATATCTTCGGTAATTGGGACGAAATAGATGTCAGACCAAGACCGACACATTCCACCATTTTGGTATTTTCCAGTGGTGCGCTCTGTGTTGGTCTTTTTGTTTGTAAAAATGCTGCTTTACCTTTCACCGTATACTTCGTATATAGTCAGTAAAAGGCATATAAGCGAACGAAATAAATAAATGTTGCGAACATTAGTTCGTATTTGTTATTCTGAATGTAATAGGATGGGAATGGGGAGGCGGATCAAAGGGAGATTTCTTGATCGTTTGTATGTAATTAGGCTTATTAGCTTCAATTCTGTGTAAATAAGACTACATAAGGTATATGAGATTTCGGGAGCAATAGCGGGAATATAGAGTAAGATCATGCTGGATAGCGACTAGATTGTGAAGAAAGAATACGAACTACTAATAATTAAATAGTTAATGGGGGAAATGTATAATGTCTGCTACAACTGCTATGGGTTTTGATGATTTATTTGAGATTGGGGATATAGACATGTTCCTGAATAAAGCTCAGGAGAAGTGTCGTCACAAGCTTAGAGGTAAAACGTTTGCCGGGATGGAGAAAGAAGATGTGACCCAGGAGATTATGATCAAATTAGTTAACTCCCTGGATAAGTATGATGCAGAAAAAGCCAAAATGTCGACGTTTGTTGATCATCTTATCGAAAATAAAATCAAGGACATGTACCGCAAGTGCATGTCTGAGAAAAATCTCAGTGTGGTTAACGCTGTACAGATCATGTGTACGGATCAGGGTGGTGGGGATGAATCGGAAGGCTCAGATATCGCCTTAGCGCTTGGTCATGCTGGGTTTGCTTATGAGAATTTTGAGTTTGTAACAGATATTATGGAAAATATGAGGCTGAACGAACGTGAGAAACAAATCTTTAAGCTTCGGACTTCGGGGTATGAATTTGTAGAGATTGCAGGAATGCTAGGTGTATCCAAGGCACGTATATCCCAGTTATGGAAAGCGATTCGTGAGAAATACGAAGCATTGTAGTCATAAGTGGCAATTAATAGCCTAAGTTTGATGAAGATAGATCAGTAACCTACATAGAACAGAGAGAGCACCCTTAACTGGGTGCTTTTTTATGTCGTATAGAGAGATTAGTACAGAAAGAAAGGCGGAACAAGGATGCTTAGTGTGGTGGTTTTAGGATTTTCTGTGGAACGTCTAGAGGGGTATTCGGATATCGCTTGGGCAAGTCATGATTCTTCGACAGCTTCTGATTTAAGCAACAGGGAGTATGCCTTGATCATTGAGAAAGTAGTGGTACAGGCTGATGCTGTCTTGGTTAATCTGGATATGGATCATTTGACATCTACTGATATTGTGATCATGCATCATGCTTATATACAAAAAAAACCGATCTTGGGTGTGGGTTTCAGGCCATTGGAGCCTGTCATCGAAGACTTTGTCTCCAAACGAGTGGCTGATCTGAGCGTGGCTGTACACCATATGCGGACGAACTATATGATCCTAAGCAGCGGTACCAATACTTCATCTGCGGCTCCAATTTAACTGCCGCTCCGATAATACGTATAGAGAATGTAAGGGTAACAATATTCGCTAGACTTTAACTAATGGAGGAATAATTCGATGACACATATGATCAAAGCAAAAGATGATAAATTAACGGAAGAAATCGTAGCCAGTATGATTGGAAAGTATATCCACGCGCCGACCAATATGCATGAAATCCAGACGCCAACCGGCGCAACAACGAAAGCCAACGTTTGGTTTGCTGGTAGTGTAGCTGGTTACGAAAAAGCCGTTATTGGATTCAACTACGAAGAGGGTACCTTTCATGAAGAACTACAAACATTTTATAACGTTCATTTAACGGATGGTATGGGATACATTCTGACAAGTGCTTACGAATTGGAGATTCATGAACTGACCGAAGAGGAGTTTAATCAACTCATTGAAGAGAAAAAGGAAGAGGAACAAGACTCATCTGGTGAAGAGCAATGAAGGTGTTAAACTACGCCTCTGATTTAGCTGTAAAAACGTTTGTGTCAGCTAGCGCTGCAGGTGTGGAAGAATTAATCAACGCATGGATGTTATCCAAACCACACACGTTCGTTACCGGACTGGAGTTTACCTCCACCGTTGATCCATCCAGCAGCACGTTGGAATTTGCAGCAATCATCGTATATCAGCCAAGTGAACAAGACCAATCCTAACTTATGTATGAGATTATTCCTTCTATAATATAGAGGCTTTCAGTAAGGAGGTGGGCGAATCTGTTGCTCATTTTAGAAAGAGTAATAGGTATTATTATTGCGGTGGTGGTATTAGCTTCGCAATACGGGAGTCTATCGGCATCAGGAAATTACAAACGCGTTGACGAAGAAGCGCTTGACTCGAAGATATTGAAGGAAGTAACACAAGAAGAGCGGATACAGCAAGTAAAGCCAACGAAGCAAGAAAAACAAGAGAAACAACAGAAACAACAGAAACAAGTTAAATCTGTTGCTGCTGCGCACATACAAATGACGGATATGCTTGAGCAGTATATAGAGCTCCATCATGAGAAAACAGTGAGCCGGGCAAAACTGCTGAAGTATGTGAAGTGGGTAGGCCAATATACGAAGGATACGGATATCGATTCCGTCTGGATTCTGGCTATGATGTGGCAAGAGAGCCGGATGTTAGAGGAAAGTGTATCATCCCATGGAGCGATTGGTTTACTTCAGATTCTTCCAAGCACAGCGAAATCGTTGGGAGTTAGCAAACAGGAGCTACATCAGCCTGAAACAAATATCAGGACAAGCATTATATACTTGAAATATCTTATGGATAAGTACGATGGAAATCTTCGTACAGCAACCATTGCGTACAATCAGGGAGAAGGCAATGTAGCTAAGGGAAAGGCTCGTCCATGGTACTACAATCAAGTGAAGGAACATCATAACAAGATGCTTGGAATAATCAAAAAAGGTCAATAAACATCAGTTAACAATAGATTTTTAATACTACAATATCGTTTATCAATTTTACATAGGGAGATCCAAATGGGAAAATTTCCAGAACATATTAGTACGAATTTGCAGGTAGATAAGAAGCATTACACAATGGATGACCTAGAAAATATTGAACGTTGTAAGCTCGATGAACATTTCCTCGGGGATTGTATTCTGGTCAATGAGAACCTGATTTGGCATTCCGTTCATAAGTACATTGGAAAGCCCGAAATGATTATTAAGAATCATTGTGTAGAGAAGGATGATATTCTCCAACTGGGCCGTCTGGGATTCATTAAAGCGATTAGGGCATTTGATATGGGACGTGGCGTGAAATTTAGTTCGTTTGCTGTCACTGCGATTGTCAGAGAAATCCGATGTTTTCTAAGAGATAGTGCAAGCATTATTCGTCCAACTCGCACAGCTACGGAATTAATCAACCGAATCAATCGACTTGAACACGATATGGGCTACCTGCCACCACCACATGAAATCGCATTGTTACTGGATGAGGAAGAAGAGAAGATCAACAAAGCACTCCAAGTGGGTAAAGGGGTGAAGTACCTGGATGAGCCTGTAGGTGCTGATGATCAACAAACTCAATCCGTGACATTGATGGATACCATCTATAGTGGGGAGAACATTGAAGAAGGTATTCTGGACAAGTTATACGTTGATGCGGTTATTGATTCGGTCAAGCGCAAGCTTAGTGAGAAAGAAATGACTGTACTGAAGTATCGTGTAGAAGGATTTAATCAAACTCAGACCGCAGATATGGAAGACATTAGCCAGATGAGAGTCTCTAGAATTATGCGAAAAGTAGCTAAAATGCTGAATAAAAAGGATCAGGCATGATCGTCGTCTCAACCCTTCATATCTTATATAACGTCTCATACATAACGTCCCTCCCGCATTTAAGCGTGAGGGATTTTTGCTGTTTTTGCCCTATGGGACATACTCCAAGTTGTCCGGACATAAGATAGTACAAGATTCCAAGTGACCCGGAGGAATGAATTGATGCGAAAAATAACGAAAGTACTTGCATGCATGCTTATCCCTGTCTTCTTGCTGTCTTCATTAGGGGTTACTCAAGCCCAGGCAACGATTCAAGGTCCGTCTACACATGCGCAAAGCGCTGCTCTCATTGATGTCACATCAGGCCGGATCTTATACAGCAAGGATGGGGATAAAGAACTGCGAATTGCCAGCTTGACCAAAATCATGACAGCGATCGTAGCGATCGAACACAGCAAGCTGGATGAGAAAGTGAAAGTGTCTCCCTCAGCTTTTGCCAAAGAAGGATCTTCTCTCTATCTCAAGTTAGGTGAAGAGATGACGCTTGAAAACATGTTGTACGGGCTCATGCTCCGTTCAGGCAATGACGCGGCCTCTGCGATCGCAGAACATGTCGGTGGATCGGAAGAAGGCTTTGTCCTGTTAATGAACAAAAAGGCGGAGCAAATCGGTCTGACGCATTCTCATTTTATGAACCCTCATGGACTGGATGCAGAAGGTCACTATTCAACAGCTAACGACTTGGCACGATTAACGGCATATGCATTGCACAATCCGGTGTTCAAACGCATCGTAGCCACGGAAGACAAATCCGCACCGAATCCCAATGAAAGCTGGGAGTACTCCTGGCATAACAAAAATAAAATGCTCCGGATGTATGAAGGTGCGGATGGAGTGAAAACCGGCTACACAAAGAAAGCTTTCAGATGTTTGGTCAGCTCGGCTACACGTAACGGACAGCAGCTCGCCGCAGTAACGCTGAACGACGGAAACGATTGGAACGATCATGCTCGGATGCTTGATTTCGGGTTTGAGTACTTCCCGTTAGTAGAGGTCGCCAAGCAAGAACAGCCTGTGCAAAATACAGATGTCGTTACGGGCCGGGGATTCTGGTACCCACTGGCTAAAAGTGAAGAAGGCTCATTGACCAAGAAGTTGATCCTACACGAAAATAGAGGACAGTCGGAAACGGAAGGCAAGGAACAATCGACAGATCCTTCGTTCGGATTGGCAGGTCGCATTGATATGCAGCTTGACGGCAAACTTGTTGGCTCAATTCCGGTGTATCGCAAAGGCAGTTATATTCCTCCTGAACCGAAGACAGAAGATGCAACGTTGGGTGGAATCGGTGATGTCTCTTCCTGGGCAGCTGCATGGCGTGCCGTGTTAAGCCACCTGTTGTCTCCTTAGCTAAATCGCCATTGAAGGGAGGATATAATCCATGATTAATCTAATTTGGCTGCTCATGATTTTAATCGGATTTGCTTTTGCAGCCGTGAGCGGCAATATCGAAGTGGTCACGCAAGCTGCTTTTGATGGGGCGGCAACGGGAGTCACGGTCTGTTTTGGACTTATTAGTGTGCTTGTGTTCTGGATGGGCATGATGAAAATGGCTGAAGATGCGGGTCTCCTGGCCCGTATTGCCAAGCTGCTCGGTCCGGTTGTGGGTTTCCTGTTCCCCGATGTGCCCAAAAATCATCCGGCGATGGGTTATATTCTCTCCAATATGAGTGCCAATCTGCTGGGGCTAGGAAATGCAGCTACTCCCATGGGAATCAAAGCCATGCAACAGCTGCAGGAGCTTAATCCGGACAAACAAACCGCTTCTCCTGCCATGTGCACCTTACTGGCTCTGAATACGGCCAGTATTACCATCATTCCGACAACCCTTATTGCCATCCGGCTAAACTATCATTCTGCAAATGCTACAGAGATTGTGGGAACAACATTGATGGCTACCATTATCGCTACACTTGCTGCTATCATCGCCGATCGCTGGTATCGAAACAGGGCTTTACACAAACCGCCGCGCATACAGAAAAGTGGCAATCCCGGCATGAAAGGATGAGCACCTTTGTTAACCTTCATCAACTGGATCTCCGTCTGGGCCATCCCGGTTATTATCGCGTTTGTTCCATTATATGCGTTTACCAAAAAGGTCCCGGTTTACGAATCCTTTGTTGATGGGGCCAAGGATGGATTCTCTACTGCAATCAGTATTATTCCACATCTCGTGGGCATGATGGTCGCAATCAGCGTATTTCGTGCCTCGGGTGCACTGGATTTTGTGATTAGTCTGTTCGCTCCGCTGGTGTCCTGGATGGGTGTTCCGGGCGAAGTATTGCCACTCGGAATACTCCGTCCTTTAACGGGGACAGGCTCTCTGGCGTTTACAACCGATCTAATCAAAACCCATGGCCCTGACTCCATGATTGGACGTATGGCATCTACGATTCAGGGGAGTACAGACACCACGTTATATGTGCTGACTGTTTATTTTGGGGCTGTAGGCATACGGAACGGTCGATATGCACTCAAAGTAGGGTTGTTTTCCGATGTTGTTGGTTTTATTGCTGCCCTCGCCATTTGTTTGCTCGTTTTTGGTTAAAAGATATCTCCTTTCCTTCCGATATATTAGATATGCTAGAATAATAGCGGAGGAGAGTGAGACATGCAGAAGAGTTGGAAACGAATGCTCCGTGTCGGAATGACAGGCGTGCTTGCTATTGCAATGCTCGCAGGTTCAACGGGGCTGGCGGCAGCTCAAGCCGTTCAGACGATACATTTTACAGGTTACTTCGACAAGCAGCTGCGTGCACAAATGGCAGTTACGGCTGATTCTTTTCCAGTCGTGAATGTACGTTTGGTCAAGCAGGATGAACCCGATATGGTATATTATGATGTTGGTACCTCGATATTGATCTCGAAGGATGAAGTGCTCACGAATTACCATGTCGTTCAGAGTTTTGCTGAACTGTCTGATGGCGATGAAGGTACACTGACTGTTGCAAGTCCGGGTTCCCTTAGCAAGCCTGTAAAGGCGAAGATTATTAAGACAGACCCGGTCACAGACATGGCACTGCTGAAGTTGGATAAGGAAATAGACGCCCAACCGGTCACGTTTGCAAACGCAAGGGATAACCAGGTTGTCTATACGATTGGATTCCCCAAAAATCCTGCTGGTGATCTTGTCATCCTGGATGAAGAATTTCCTTCAACCTACAATACGGTAGCCAAGAGCAGAGTGTTCAGTTCCCAAGCTTCGGACGTTCCAGGTAAAAAGGGAATCGGCAGTATTGTGAAATCCATGGCCCAAGGTAATTCAGGTGGCCCTGTTCTGGATCAGAACAACCGGGTCATTGGTATGATGACATTTGTGTACGGTGGACGTACCTATTATATTACTTCCAAAACAGTGCAGACTTTCATTAAAGAGAGTACCAAACCTGCCAAAAAACAGGTTGCAGTTGCCGGCAAAGTTTCCAATTAAATGAGTTGAGAAAAAGGCTTATCTTTACGCCATCTGTGTTCAACAGGTCGTGTAAAGGCAGGCTTTTTCTTTTGTCAATCTCAATGGGGAATGTAGTCTAAAATGCATATTCGTGTCGCCAGTTTACAAAATCCTTGGATTATCCTTGTGATTTCCTTGCGTGATGGGTATCATTAGTGTGAGGTGACATGACAAACATGGAAAGATTACAAAAAATTATCGCACAGGCAGGCATTGCATCCCGCCGCAAGAGCGAGGAACTAATCCTGTCCGGCAAAGTAGAAGTTAACGGGGAGGTCGTAACCGAACTGGGTACAAAAGCGAACCCCGAAGAGGATATGATTACGGTTAATGGAAAACCAATCCGCAGTGAGAAAAAAGTGTACTTGATGTTGAACAAGCCAAAAGGCGTAATCACAAGTGCATCTGACCCGGAAGGTCGGAAAATTGTATCCGACTACCTGAAAGGTGTCAAGGAACGCGTATATCCTGTAGGTCGTCTGGATTATGACACAGAGGGCTTATTAATCCTTACCAATGATGGTGAGTTTGCACATTTGCTGACGCATCCGAAGCATCACGTACCCAAAACGTATCATGCAACAGTTAAAGGTGTGCCGCATGGTACAGCTCTGGAGAAATTAAAGACAGGCATTATGCTGGATGACGGCATGACTGCTCCTGCAGAGGTAGAGTACAAAGATGTGGATACAGCGGCCAATGAGTCGGTCATTTCCATTACGATCTATGAAGGACGTAACCGTCAGGTTAGACGTATGTTCGAGGCAATCAACCATCCGGTAACCCGTCTGAAACGGATTTCGTTTGGGGGTATTTTGCTACAAAACCTGAAACGTGGTCTGACACGTCATCTGACCAAAGAGGAAGTCAACAACCTGATTACCCTCGCACAATCAGAACCAGCCAAAAAAATGAAAAAAAGGTAATGTGAGGACACATAATTTTCATAAAACCGCCGCAGTTTTGTGACGAAATTCGCTATAATTGTTCATAGGATGTTCACAGTTGTCTTAGACCAATAAAATGCGAATGCTACAGTCACTTAAAAGGGGAGCAGCACATGGGGAAATCAAGAAGAACGGTGCAAATCGTTATTTTGTTATTGATCCTGGTGTTGGGCGGATATGCGATTACGACATCGGTATCCGGCTCGAATGGCAAGCCAAAGGAAGGGGACAAGTCTCCTTCTTTTGAACTGCTGGGCCTGGATGGTCAAGTTCATACGTCTGATGAGTACAAAGGAAAAGCGATGGTGATCAATTTCTGGGGCACATGGTGTGAACCTTGTGTTAAAGAAATGCCCGCACTTCAGGCACAAGCTGACAAATGGAAGGACCAGGGAGTACAATTTGTCGGAATTAATGTTGGAGAAGATCAGATGACCGTGGATAATTTTGTACGGCAGGTTGGGGTTACATTTCCAATCATGCTTGACCGGGAGAAAAACTCGGTTCGTGATTTTGGGATCTCTCCGATGCCAACGACATTTTTTGTATCCGACACGGGCAAAATCTCTACCATTCATATCGGGCAACTTGATTTGGACACACTTGACGCTCAAATTTCGCAACTGGCGAAGCAGCCCTGACAGGAGGTCTATTCGTGTTCCAAAATACCAAATGTGAGTGCGGACACCAGAATCCGGTAGGCACTGTACTATGTGAAGCATGTGGGAAACCGCTGCTGGAGTCTGAAGCTAAATCGGATGAAGTGCTGGAAATGCGTTATGATGGCATGGCGCGCCGTTCACAGCGCAGTAATCCCAACATCATTGACCGCATATGGAACTTTTTTTCATCCGTCAAAATTGCTGTCTATATGATTGTTTTTACGCTTGTAGGTTCTATGCTTGGTACAATCTATCCGCAAGAAAGTACATTCTTGAATATTGATCCTTCCGTGTATTACAAAGAAACATACGGTCAATTGGGTCATATCTATTATCTGTTGGGGTTATCCCATACATACGAATCCTGGTGGTTTATTCTACTGTTGGTGCTGATTGGGGCATCATTGGTGATATGCAGTCTGGATCGCGTCCTACCGCTCTACAAAGCACTGAATAAACAGAGAATACGTAAACATACGCAATTTTTGACAAGACAGCGTCTGGTGTACCAAGGTACCATCGAAGAGGCACCAGAAGACTGGGTTAAGAAAGCGGTTACGCCGCTGAAAAAGAAAGGATACCGCGTGCACACCCAAGGGGATGCATTACTCGCCGAGAAACAGCGATTTAGTCGATGGGGCCCATATGTCATCCATATTGGACTCATTATATTTTTGCTGGCGGTGCTCGCACGAGGGCTTCCAGGTCTGAATCTGGACGAGCATGTCGCTTTTCCTGAAGGTGAGATCAAAAAGATCCCAAACACGTCGATGTATCTGCAAAATGAACAGTTTAATGTTGAATTCTACAGTGAGGAAGAAGTACCTGAGCAATTCCGTAACCTGAATAAGACCGTTCCAAAACTGTTCGAAACAAAAGTTGTTTTGTATGAATGTACAGCAGATTGTTCGGATCTCTCGAAGAAACCTCAGTTAGCTGAGGTGGCCAGACATGATGTACGCGTGAATCATCCATTGAATTATAACGGTCTGAAAGCATATCAGTTTGATTATGATCTAACTCCAACTATTCGGTCCGTAACGCCTGATCTGGTCAATACAAAGACGGGTGAAGTATACGGGGCAATTAAGATCGATATGGTAGATACCCAAAGAACATTTGAAGCTGGTCCTTATAAGCTCACGGTAAAAGAAAAGTTTATGGACTTTGGATTAGATGAGAATGGTCAGCCCAAATCCAAATCGCCTTCACCTAATGCACCTGCTTTTCTCTTTCTCATCAAGGGACCGGATCTGCCCGAAGAGGGGATACAATATCTGTACTTTGCAAAGCAGATTGATAAACAACGGTTTCAACAAGATGAGATTAACCAACAGTTGATTGGAGCTGAGATTCCTTTACAGCTGGAAGTAGACAGCATGGACAAGGTCGATATTATTCAGTCCGTAAGTTATCTCAATATAAGAGTGGATAAGGCAATGCCTTTTGTGTGGGTAGGAGCCGGGATTGTTATGTTGGGTCTGGTCATGGGTTTTTATTGGCATCATCGCCGTATCTGGATTCGTTTTGATGATAAACAGCTCACTTTGGGTGGACATACCAACAAAAACTGGTTTGGCTTCAGGCGTGAAGTTGCGGCCGTCTTGAAACAGATGAATCTGGAAGTGGAAGAGAAGTCGTTGGATAACGGGGGGAACCAGGCATGAGATTATTGGATTTCAGCAGCGATGCATTTATCGTATCTTTCTTTCTCTATTGTGCTGCATTCTTGTTATATGCTGTCGCGGTCATGGGCAAAAAATGGAGTAATCGTGATCCTCTGGACCATATGAATCGCTGGGGTAAAAGAGCTTTTATCGCTTCGACTGTCGCCTTGGCGGCACATATCGTATTTTTTGTAACCCGATGGGCTGGGGCAGGTCATATCCCGGTTAGTAACATGTATGAGTTCATGTCTTTTCTGTCCATGATGATCATGGTTGCATTTATTGTTGTATATGCCATATACCGCAAGTCATTACTGGGTTTGTTTGCGTTACCACTTACCATTATTATTATGGCGTACGCCGCTGTATTTCCTCAGGAGGTACAACCATTAATCCCGGCGCTTCAGTCCATTTGGCTGAAAATTCACGTGACGCTGGCCGCGCTTGGTGAAGCATTCTTCGCCGTGGGTTTTGCCGCAGGGTTCATGTATTTGCTCCGTACTGTTGATTTCAGTGGTAAAGACAAATCTTCAAGACGTCAACGAGGATGGGTTGAATTCACCCTGGTTACGATCGTTGTAGTCATCGGATTTATCGGAACGGTATTTGCCTTTCGTGCAGCTGGCTATGAGGCGGTTTTTGTACAGAAAACGGTCAGCATTGACACAGAGGTACAGGAAAATAGTACAATAGAGAAAGTGATTTATCGCATGCCTCCGATTTTTGCACCATATAATAGCGAAGTGGAGAGCATGACACCGTTTCTTGGCATGAAAAAACCTTTACTTGAGACGCCTTCCTGGATGAACGGGGTAAATGCCGGACGCAAGCTGAATACGGTGGTTTGGTCACTTATTGTAGGTCTGATCCTGTATGGAATTGTACGACTTCTTGTGCGCAGACCACTTGGACAAGCGTTGCAGCCAATGATGGATGGAATCGATGCCGATGATCTGGATGAGATAAGTTATCGTGCGATTGCCATCGGTTTTCCGATATTTACGCTGGGCGCATTAATTTTTGCCATGATCTGGGCTCAGATTGCCTGGAGTCGCTTTTGGGGTTGGGACCCCAAAGAGGTGTGGGCATTAATTACATGGCTATATTATAGTGTGTATCTGCATTTGCGTTTATCCAGAGGTTGGCAAGGTCAAAAGTCTGCATGGCTTGCAGTTCTTGGCTTCCTGGTGGTCATGTTTACGCTGGTTGGAGTGAATCTGATCATTGCCGGATTACATTCTTATGCTGGAGCTGACTAAGGACAGACTCGTATTGCAAAGGTTGAGTTTAGAAGCGGGAAACACAAACGTACCTTTTTATTGAAGGGTATTCAAATATTGTTCGCCAGATCGAACATAATAGAAGTGATGAGGAGTTATTGCAAAGGGGCTGGAGAGGCATGGTTGAACATGAGAATCGAATACTGGTCGTGGATGACGAAGAGAGAATCCGCAGGCTTTTAAAAATGTATCTTGAAAAAGAAGGTTATGAAATCGATGAAGCGGAGGATGGGGAAACTGCGCTGCGTAAAGCAACAGCAGGGGACTACGGGCTGATTTTGCTTGATGTGATGTTGCCGGGTATGGATGGAGTTGAAGTGTGTACCCGTCTTCGTCAGGTGAAATCAACGCCGGTTTTGATGCTCACTGCAAAAGGTGAAGAGATTAACCGGGTTCAAGGCTTCGAAGTTGGCGCTGATGACTATGTTGTTAAACCATTCAGCCCGCGTGAAGTGATTTATCGCGTCAAAGCGATTTTGCGTCGATCTTCCGCGACAGCTTATCTCTCCAAGGAGAGCAATTCGAGTAACAACATCGTGTTCCCGCATCTGGTTATTGAGCATGATGCCCACCGGGTAACCGCTGGTGGTGAAGAGATTAGTCTTACACCAAAAGAATATGAATTGCTGCACTACCTGGCAACATCTCCCGACAAAGTTTTCTCCAGAGAAGAATTGCTCAAAGATGTATGGAATTACGAATTCTTTGGCGATCTTCGTACCGTGGATACGCATGTGAAGCGTCTTCGCGAGAAACTTAACAAGGTATCGCCTGAGTCGGCGGCCATGATTACGACGGTGTGGGGTGTGGGTTATAAACTGGAAGTACCGAAGTAGTTTTAGTTTCTGGAGATCACTGGTCGGGAAGTTATGGATCACTATTATCTGCCTTGTGGGTTGTGTACTTATAGCGCTGGGTCTATTTTTGCTGCCCTACATTGATACGAACTTTGCAGAATCCGAATCCAGAGATATTAAGCGGTTGTTCACCTATATCTGTATTATCGGATTCAGTTTAACCACGTTTTTTGCATTGTTTCTATTCACCAAAATAACGCAGCCCATGCAGCAATTGATTCAGGCAGCCAATGCGATTCGCAAAGGGAACTACGGAACACGTCTCTCTCTGGTAACGAGTGATGAGATTGGTGAACTTGCCAACACATTTAATCATATGGCTGCCCAACTGGAAGATAATATTCGAAACCTTAACCATGAGAAAGAACATTTGGCGAGTGTGCTTCGCAGCATGACCGATGCGGTGGTTACATTTGATGGTGAAGGAAAAGTTATTCTGACGAATCCGCCAGGAGAGAAGATCATGCAGGCATGGTATGATCTCGATTGGGCAAAAATGGACGAAGGACAAGATTCCGAGCAGTCTGACAAGACTTCGCGTGATGTACCTGAGCCCCTTCTTCCTTTGTTCAGAATGGTGATGGAGCAAGGTAGGGACCAGAACTCCAATGTTCACGTGCAGCAAGGTGTCTGGTCTGTTCAGATGGCACCGTTGTATGCTG
Organism: Paenibacillus polymyxa; assembly: GCF_018614975.1. GTDB lineage: Bacteria > Bacillota > Bacilli > Paenibacillales > Paenibacillaceae > Paenibacillus > Paenibacillus polymyxa_E. The sequence continues at coordinate 244,728 of NZ_JAGGNR010000011.1, forward strand.
ACAGTGTTGTCAGAGGGGCTGTGGCTGTCTTAAGAGATGTAACAGAAGAAGTGCGTCTGGAGAAAATGCGGCGTGATTTCGTGGCTAACGTATCTCATGAGATACGAACTCCGCTATCCATGATGCAAGGCTACAGTGAAGCCCTATTGGACGGTATGGCAACCTCACCGGAAGAGAGCGAAGAACTGATCCAGGTCATTCATGATGAGTCCCTGCGGATGGGCAGACTGGTTAAAGACTTGCTTGACCTTGCGAGGATGGAAGCTGGACACACGGACATGGTGATGAAGGAAGTTGACCTCGGAGAACTACTTGAGCGTGTATATCGGAAGTTCTCGGTCCGTTCAAAAGAACAGGGAATTCAACTGCGCTTTAAGTTCGAACAGCCAACCATTGCACTTCAACAAGCAGATGAGGATCGACTTGAGCAAGTATTTACGAATTTGCTAGATAATGCGTTTAGACATACGCCTACTGGCAAAAATGTAATGATCTCAGCCGAGCGGGTCACTTATCTTCGTGCTCCATTTGTCAGAGTTTCTGTGAAGGATCAGGGTGTAGGTATCCCTTCATCTGACTTGCCATTTATTTTCGAACGATTCTACAAAGCAGACAAGGCTCGTGTTCGGGGAGAAAGTGTAGGTACGGGGCTTGGTTTAGCGATTGTGAAAAATATTGTTGATGCGCATCAAGGCATGATTACCGTTAATAGTGTGCTTGGCGAAGGAACAGAGTTTATTTTGCAATTTCCTTTGGATTCATCGAAATAGGCTGAATTTCATACAAAAAGTGCGGAAACACCCTCTTATGCAGGGTGTTTTTTTGTTGAAGACTACCGTTTAATCTTGTTCAACGTGGAACATGAATGGTCTTTTTTTGACTAAAAAGAGTGTCCAAGATAATTTTTCTTCCTATATGACATAAGCTTGAAAAGCAAGCAAGATAGAGGAGGATTGAGTTAAGCATGTCCGATGATCGAAAAAGGGTCAATATTAAAGCATTCTTGGAAGGCAGATCTTTTAGAGCGGGCTCTTACGTTTATTCCAATAACCACAAGTGAACTGGAGCAGTTTGAATCCATACTGCGTTCTTTGGCTGTAGCTATTCCTGCTGCAATCAGTCAGCCGACTTCTGCCAATATACTGTCATTGCAGAACGGATTACGTCAGTTACTTACTTTTGTAAATCAATCCGGATTTCGTGCCGGGGTAAAGGCTGAATTACAAGCCGTATTGGAATTAACGATTGCAGGTTCAGAGGTTGTCCCTGTTCCTCTTATTAATCTCGCAGGTAACCTGCAAAACTTACTGGATGACTTGTTAAGTGTGACGCTGCTTCTGGAAGCACCACCTGCAGAAAAAGATAAACTTGTGGGATTAATTCGATCGATCTCGATATCGCTAAGCCGGGCGACGACAACTCTTGGAACTGGAGGGATTACCGGACCAGCTGGCCCACAGGGAGTGCCAGGAGTCCCGGGGGTGAAAGGGGCTAATGGCACACCGGGAGGAATTGGACCAGTAGGCCCAGTAGGCCCGGTTGGCCCAGTTGGTCCACAGGGAGCACAGGGTCCGGCAGGAGCACCTGGTGTTGGCTTGAACAATATTACTGCATATGATCCTGCACTGGGACCAACTTATGCTCAAGGTCAAGTAGTAAGCTACGAGGGTAGTCTTTATGTTGCCAATGTAAACGGTCCCTTGGGTTCACCCGGAAGTTCTCCAGACTACACGCTTTTGCTGTCGGGTGGAACGACTGGAGCAACGGGAGCAACCGGAGCTGGTTTGACAGGAGCCGTGGCATTTAATCCAGTGCTCGCCCCGAGTTATCCAGCAGGTCAAGTAATTACGTATAACGGTAGTACTTACATTACGAGTGTAGCTGGTCCTCTAGGAACACCAGGATCTTCATCGAATTACACATTAATCGCTGCTGCGGGGGCGACTGGTGCAACTGGAGCCACAGGTGCAGGATTAAGTGGCATCGTGCCATTCGATCCCGCATTAGCACCAACATATCCAGCTGGACAGATCGTCACGTTTGGTGGCAGTACTTACATTACAAATGTCGCTTCGCCAACGGGTACGCCAGGAAGTTCGCCAGATTATACGTTGTTAGCAGGAGCGGGAGTTACAGGTGCGACCGGAGCTACGGGCATCGGTCTCAATGGTGCAGTTCCGTTTGACCCTGCAGTAGCTCCAACGTACCCAGCCGGTCAGGTCGTTACCTTTAATGGCAGTACGTATATAACGACTGTGGCTTCTCCTACGGGTACGCCAGGTACTTCGCCAGACTTATACATTGCTTGCTGGTGCAGGACCTACAGGAGCCACAGGTGCATCAGGTGTAACGGGAACAACAGGGGCGGGATTGACAGGGCTAGTACCATTCGATCCAGCCGTAGCCCCAACGTATCCAGCGGGTCAGGTAGTAACGTTTAATGGCAGTACGTATATTGCGAATGTGGCATCACCAACCGGAACGCCGGGCACATCGCCGGATTACACGTTGCTTGCTGGTGCGGGAGCAACGGGTGTGACGGGGGCAACTGGCGTTGGAGTGACAGGAAGTACTGGTGAAACAGGAGCGACTGGTGTTGCAGGGTTGACTGGGGCGACGGGGATCACAGGAGCCACAGGAGTAAGTGTAACAGGTAGTACTGGAGTCACAGGTACAACCGGAGAAACAGGTATAACAGGTGCAACGGGAGTCGGCGTAACGGGAAGTACCGGGTCAACTGGTGTCACTGGTGAAACAGGAGCGACAGGTGAAACCGGAGCCACGGGAGTTGGCGTAACGGGAAGTACCGGAGCAACTGGTGCGACTGGGGAAACCGGAGCGACAGGTATAACGGGAGCCACGGGAGTCGGTACAACGGGAAGTACCGGAGCAACCGGTGTTACGGGGGAAACCGGAGCAACTGGTGCTACAGGTATAACCGGAGCCACGGGAGTCGGTGTAACGGGAATTACCGGAGTTACTGGTGTCACTGGGGAAACCGGAGCGACAGGTATAACGGGAGCCACGGGAGTCGGTGTAACGGGAATTACCGGAGCAACTGGTATCACTGGGGAAACCGGAGCCACAGGTATAACGGGAGCCACGGGAGTCGGCGTTACCGGAGCAACAGGAGCAACAGGAACATCTGTAACATCTAACTCGGATTTTGCTGAGAACACTAATGGTACGATTGTTGTAATATTGGGTGGTACACTCGTTCCATTACCGAATAACCAAAATATTGGCACAGGTATAACCGTCAATGGGGCTAATGACACCTTCACGCTGACCAATGCAGGTCGTTACTATATCTCATACAAAATAAGTCTGACAGCTGCACTTGCTATCCAATCTCGGGTTTTACTTAACGGTACAGCTATTCCAGCGAGTGTAGTATCTCCAGTACTTTCTCTCAGTCAGCTGCAGTCTGACTTTATGGTCACCGTTACCGCTGGTTCAACAATACAGTTACAATTATTCGGGCTTGTTGGCGCAGCCGTTCTTTCTCCTCCGGGAGCTACACTAAACATTATTCAGTTAAGTTAAATTTTGTTTGCAAGCTTCATCACCGATATTTCAGCGGGTACACAACAAAAAGAGACGGGAACCACGAGGGTCCGTCTCTCCTTATACATTATAAAAATAAGTTTGATTATTCCAGAACAATTTCAACAGCAGTATTGATTTCAGGCAGCGCAGCAAGCTGCACAAGCACATCTTTTGGAACAGCTTTATCTACAGTCAGAATCATGATCGCTGCACCACCAATAATTTTACGTCCAACCTGCATGGATGCAATGTTGACATCGTTTTGTCCAAGAAGGGTTCCTACACGTCCGATAATACCTGGTTTATCGTTATGGGAGATCAAGATTTGATGACTTTCCGGAGCGATATCTACCGGGAATTTGTCCAGACGAACAATACGTTCTCCATAACCTGCAAGCAACGTACCTGCTACACGGCGTTCCTCAGCATCCTGAGTCGTAACCAATGTTACGGTAATCAGGTTAGTGAATCCTTTAGTTGCTGAGGTTTGGCTTACAACGACATTCAGATCACGGATTTTGGCCAGATGCATGGAGTTGACGATGTTGGCTTCTCCACCCAAATGTCTGGCGAGAATCCCTTTCACAATGTAGCGAGTGAGAGGAGATGTATCTACCTCAGAAAGTTCACCAGCATAGTCGATCCGAATCTCCTGCACTGCATTTTGTGTAATCTGTGCTGCAAAACTACCCAACGTTTCACCCAGTTTGAAATACGGCTGCAATTTATTCATCACGGTTGGTGCAACAGCCGGCATGTTAACTGCGTTCTTGAACGGTTCATTGCGCAGAATATGAAGAACTTGTTCGGATACGTCAATCGCTACGTTTTCTTGTGCCTCTACAGTGGATGCACCAAGGTGAGGTGTGACAATGATGCTAGGGTGATTCAGGAACGGGTGATCAGCGGCTGGCGGCTCGCTTTCGAATACGTCAAATGCTGCACCAGCAACAATATTTTGATCAATGGCTTCGACAAGTGCCATCTCATCTACAACTCCACCACGAGCACAGTTGATGATACGCATGCCTTTTTTCATCACTTCGAATTGTGGACGTGAAATCATATGCCGTGTTTCCGGAGTTAATGGCGTGTGAACGGTCATGAAGTCCGCATTGCGAATGATATCATCTACACTAGCCAGCTTCACTTGCAGCTTCTCGGCACGCTCCTCCGTGAGGAATGGGTCGTAAGCGAGAATGTCCATTCCGAATGCTTTGGCGCGCTTGGCAACTTCACTACCGATCCGTCCCATACCCAGTACACCGAGCGTTTTATTTCTTAATTCCACGCCCAGGAAGGTTTTACGATCCCACGTACCCTGAATTGTCTTGGCGTATGCCTGAGGAATGTGTCGTGCCAATGCCATCATCATGGCAAACGTGTGCTCACAGGTTGTAATGGTATTGCCATCAGGTGCATTAATAACGATGATACCGCGCTGTGTAGCAGCTTCCAGATCAATGTTATCCACACCAACACCTGCACGTCCGATCACCTTAAGGTTGGTACCAGCCGTCATAATACGATCTGTAACACGAGTCTGACTGCGAACCAAGAGGGCATCATAATCACCAATAATGGCAACAAGTTCATCTTCACTAAGACCGGTTTTCTTCTCAACAACAACATCATTTGCATCCACCAGTTGCTGGATACCCAGATCACTGATTGGGTCCGACACTAACACTTTGTACATGGTTTCTTCCTCCTTAGGTATGTGTATCTATATCGTCAAGGTCTGACCTCAGCGAAGAGGTGTTCCTTAAAACCAGGTTGTTTCTTCCTCCCAACAACGCGGTGTCGCAGCAGAGGGGGAAGGTGAAACAAATAGAGTGATCCCACAGATATCCTTTAAAATAAATCAAAAAACTCTCAATCCACATACTGCTTGCGCAATAAGGGACGAGAGTTGTCGTGGTACCACCCTAATTCACCGCCGTTTCGCAACGACAGTCTTAGCGGTCAATGAAGACCGAAGAGGATAACGGGTCTAAACCGATTGCACCTACTCCAATTTCAATGCAATAACTCAGGAGCGCTCAAGACCATTTGCCTGCCACCGATTCACACCTACCATCGGCTCTCTGTAAGACGAAGCAACGTCTTTTTTCCATCATCGTGTTTAACGTGACTAATTTTTTCATAATGTATCATGGCTGACATGAGCATGTCAATAGGCTTAAATGTTTTAAATTGTTTTGCAGGTGTCTTTAGATTCATACATAAACAGAGTCACCATAAGTAATACAATAGTGAATATAACTACCACAAGAAGATGGAAAGTAAGCTGTTTGGTGAACTGGATTTTACTGCTTTAATGAAGTAATGGCACGGACATAAAACCAGGACTTGGGGCAGGTCTTGAACCTATTTGGTTTTTTGGCTATCATTTAGTATACTATCCGATTGGACAACGTAATTGTTATCCATCAAATTTAACTCAAGAGGACAGACGCATCCGATGAAAAAATTCAAGTTTCCCAAGTTCAAGATTCAGAAGGCTGAGCCACAGCAGCTTACCGAGCGTTTGCTTTTGATCAATCTATACTTTACACAAGGTCTGACACTGATTATCGGAGTTGTGTGGATCTTGTTGCAGAAACGAAACTTGTTAGATGTACTCGCATGGCCTGACAATTACCAATTTATCTGGTGGGGTTTTGGTCTTGCAGGTATTATGCTTGTTATGGACTTGGTACTGTCGTATGTTATACCTCAGGAAAGCATGGATGACGGTGGAATTAACGAGATGCTTTTCCGTGGGCGTCCGATCTGGCACATTGTATGTATAGCAGCCATTGTTGCTGTGTGTGAGGAATTATTATTCCGTGGAGCCATCCAACACGCCATTGGTCCTTACTGGACAAGTATTTTATTTGCAGTTATCCATATTCGTTATTTGCGCCACTGGATTCCAACAGGCTGGGTGTTTGTCTCAAGTTATGGATTGGGTTGGATTTACATGCAATCCGGCACATTATGGGCGCCTATATTATGTCACTTTATTATTGATTTGGTGTCCGGATTAGCGATACGTTTTCGGAGGGGATCATGAATCAGCCATTAAGTAGAATGAAGACATATGGCAGTCAGCGCCATCGTCAATCGGATAAAAAAGAGACATCCGAGCGTCAGGTGGTTTCTCAAGTAAGCATCGTTGCTGAAACGGCAGCAGCTGCTGAGGTTGGCGGAATCACACCAGTTACTTCCGTTACTTTACCTAGATCACAGCGGAAGCCCTATACAGAAAAGCTGGAAAGTCCAGTACTTCCTCAAAGGGCACCATCACGCTCCAAAAAAACGCCAAAATCAACGGAAGAATCGATCCCCGAAGCGGGTTCGCTTCCTACACGAACAGAATTACATCCTTCACGTCGGCTAAAATTGAGCAAAAGGTTTGTCAATTCACTCATTTTTATTTTTGTCATGTTAACGATTAGTCTGGTTTGGTGGGGGGTTGAAGGGGCACCCGCTCTGAATACGTTCCTTCCCTTGCCGTGGTAATGCTTTTACTCGAATGTTTAATCATTTTGATAGGAGTTTTAGTACTTTTTCATATGTGGCGTGAAGCCCATCTTCATCAAATGATTGAAGAAGAGGTTGAAGTGCCTCATCTGCCAACATCCTTTGACGGGGCTATGATTTTGTATGTATCCGACACTCACAAGCGCAAGCTGAAGCAGAAGGATCTGGAAAAATTTAAAAACAAGGTGGACTGGGTTCTCATCGGTGGGGATGTTGCGGAAAAAGGAATCTCATGGTCTTTGGTTAGACATAACATGAAAATTTTATCAAACATTGCTCCTTCTTTTACAGTGTATGGCAACCATGACAAGCGGGCTGGTACCGCTCAACTTGCGCGAATTCTTCGGGAATCGGGCGTTAAGCTCCTGCAGGATAATGTGGAATATCTGCAAAGGGGCAACGACAGATTGAGCCTGATCGGTATAGACTATCGTTCCAAACAGGGCGATGTATTACTACAGCAGATTGGTAACCGTTTCTGCAAAATTGCTATCGTTCATGATCCTTTGCAGGCCCTTCGCTTGGAAGAAAATGCAGATCTTATTTTAAGCGGTCATACACATGGCGGACAATTAGTTTTACCATTTTTCGGACCTGTGTTCCTGAGCAAAGCGTATCGTCCCGTATCTAATGGGTGGTACTCCCTGAAGCGCAATGCCGAGGACGTTCATCAAGAAGGCAAAATGCTTGTTAGCAGAGGATACGGTACAAATCATCTTCCTCTCCGACTAGGTTGTCCTGCGGAGATGCATATCATCACGTTAAGAGTGCCCGCGGAAAAAGCACTCACAGAGAAACAGCCTTGATCCATCGGATCAAGGCTGTTTCATTTTATGCGCAAAACTACAATTTAACGAGCTTCCAATTCTATTGCACGCGGATCAACAAAGGAATAGCCTTTCTTTTCAAGCTTGGTCAGCAACTCATCCAATGCTTCAACCGTCCATGGCAACTCATGCATCAAAATATTGCTTCCGGGATTTAACTGGTCCAGTACATTTTGGATGACTTTTTCCGGTTTGTCTTTGGTGCTTTTATCCCAATCGAGCGAACCATTAGACCAAGTCATATATAACATGCCATTTTTCTTCACAGCAGCCTTCAGTGCATCATTTCCCGACCCAAAAGGTGGACGGAAGAATTGCGGTTCCTCACCAATGGTATCCTTCACTATTTTTTGGACATCTGTAACCTGTTTTGCCGCCTCAGCGGTTGACATTTTTTTGAGATCCTCATGATCCCAGGCATGATTGCCTACAATCTGACCCCGTTCATGTATGAGTTTGAGCAATTCCGGATGGCTTTTCACCCGATATCCATTGACGAAAAATATCGCTTTAGCATTATGTTTATCTAAAGTGTCGATCAGAGAAGTAATCATTTTTTCTTCTTTGGGTCCATCATCGAAAGTTAACAAGACCACTTTGTTTGGGCTCGCTTCATCGTTTGGTTTAATATAATAATTTTCATTCATATGATACGTCTTTTCCACTTTCTCTTCTGTAGAAACCTTCTCCGAAGATTCAGGTTCTTCTTCTGTCGCAGTTGAATCTTCGGTTGATGGCTCGGGCACACCAGTTCCGGATTCTCCTGTTTCAGTTGGGTTAGAGTTACCTTGCTCTTCATGAACCGTGGTAGTTGATTCGCCTGCTGGTGCGGAATTATCAGATGTTTTTTCTTCCGCTGTCCCACAAGCTGACAGCAGCAAACTTGCAGCAATGATCAATGCGGCGGTATGTCTGAACATGATTTCAACTCGCTTTCCTGTATTTATACGGAATGAGATCGCTCATTACCGCAAACACTAAATATGATTTTAACACTTGAAGGAGGTTGGTGTAATGAAGACGTCATCCTTTTTTTGGGGCATTGTTATTGGTGTTGCAGCCAGTTCATGGCTGTCCAAAGGCAAATTGCCCATGATGTCATCGGGTTCATCACGAAATATGATGGATCAGGCAAAACATAAGATGATGGAAATGACTTTCCCGGGTATGGACGGGTTCACAAGCAAGCAAAATCAACATGGTGAATCCCACAAAAATCCTGCAGCAAAGACCGCAAGAGCAATCACACCACAGGAAAAAGAAGCGAATATGAGCATGCTCAAAGATTTTATTCGCACCAATCCCGATGTGAAGCATGAAGTAGAGCAAATTTTAAGTCAAACAAACACAACAGTACCGGGTTTATAAACCAAAACCTCCAATTAGAATCATCCACAGTCTGGATTGGCTGTGGAATGATTCTTTTTTTGTCGATTTTACTTCGTGCATTTAGAGGTATAAAATGATAACATAACTACATAGATTTATTTTCAGCACATATTGTTTTGTGCTTCATAATCTGTTATAAGACTTGCTTATAAAGGGGAGATCCTGTATGAAAATAGAACGACTAAGTCACGATAAGATACGGATTTTCCTGACCTTTGACGATCTGAGCGAGCGCGGAATACAAAAAGAAGATATGTGGCAGGAAATACCTAAGGTTCATGAACTGTTCACTGAAATGATGGATCAGGCCTATTCCGAACTTGGATTTGATGCCACAGGTCCACTCGCTGTCGAAGTATTCGCACTTCCCGCTCAAGGGATGGTTGTCATTGTCACACGTGGAAAATATGATCCGCAACAATATGGTTTAGGTCATGAAGATGATCTTCCTGAAGAAGTATATGAAATGGAAGTTACACTCGAGCAAAGCGATTCCATCGTTTATGCATTCAAGGACTTTGAAGTGCTCATTGAAGCTGCACATATGTTGCGTCAGCATGTTACGGATGCTGGGAGACTTTATTCTTATAAAGACAAGTGGTTCTTGCATTTGGAGCCTGATGAGGTAGATTCCATCAAACATGCGGCATTGATTGCCTTGCTTGCTGAATTTGGTGAAGGCTCCTCAGTTACTCCGGCAGTTATGGAAGAGTATGGTAAGGTTGTTATTCCTGCACAAGCGATTGATGTTATCTGCACCCACTTCAAACGCCAGGATTAATCTCTAGTTGTAATCGCGTCTTTAGTCAGAGGAGGGAATTTCGGTGCTTTTGTTTTCGGTCTTAGCGGCAGCAGTTGCTCCGGGTCTCGCCTTGTTAACATACTTTTACCTGAAAGACCGTTATGATTATGAGCCACTTCATATGGTATTGCGGGTTTTCCTCATGGGGATTCTGATGGTACTGCCTGTGATGATTATTCAGCGTGGCATGATGATGTGGCTCGGGGATAATCCTTATCTTGAGGCTATTCTGATCTCAGGTGGTGTGGAGGAATTCGTTAAATGGTTCGTACTTTATCATATCATCTATAATCACACCGAATTTGATGAGCCGTATGACGGGATCTTATATGCAGTCGCTGTTTCACTTGGATTTGCCACTGTTGAGAATGTGTTGTATGCCTTTGCGGGGAATGCATCCGTCTCAGCCATGTTCCTTCGGGCACTGCTCCCTGTGTCAGGGCACGCTATGTTCGCAGTAATCATGGGTTATTACATGGGTAAAGCCAAGTTTATCGGTGGTAAGAAAAAGCGGTGGTATCTGGTGCTGTCTCTGGTTTTACCTTTTTTCTGGCATGCATTGTACGATGTCATCATGAACACCATGGTGAATCATTGGTTGTGGTTTATAGCGCCGCTAATGGCGGGCCTGTGGTATGGGGCAATGGGTAAAATCACACGAGCTAATAACCGTTCTCCTTTTCGTTTTGTGAAGCGGGAGGAAGAGGTTAAATTATAAAAATACGGACACACTGGTGGACATAAAGCGCATATTGCGCCTATGGCTCCGGTGTGTTTTTATTTTTATAGCTAAACTCCCGGGGAATGAACAACAGAAACGGAGATCGTTGTGATGAGAATTAAAATTAAAATCAGATGTAAACAATGCGGTGAACGATTTACATTACGAGGCAAGAAAGAACGGGGCCGGATTGAGACGGGATTCAAGCAGTGCCTCTGTGATAACAGAGACCAGTTCGAAATTGAAGAAGAGGGCATGGCAACTGGGATTCAGCTGAATTAAAAGGAGGACCCAAACGGTACTTTAGCAGCCTGCTTGTGTAAGGACTGGAAATCGCATGCATAAGAGATCTTTCTTCGATCCACAATAGAGGTAGTGGTTTAGAAGAAAGGAGACTCTACCGATGTATAAACGTTTAAGTTCAGTTATGTTTCCGATATTTGCGGTTCTGCTGGTCGGTGCGCTCGTGTGGGGCTATCAGGAGAATCAGGAGAAGAATGCAATTCTGATCAAGGCAGAGAATCAATATCAGCGTGCCTTTCACGATTTATCTTTTCATATGGACAAATTGCATTCGGAGATTGGTAACACCTTGGCGGTTCACTCTACATCACAGGGGATGCATCGCAAAGGTTTGATGAATGTTTGGCGACTCACCAGTGAAGCGCAGAATGAGATCAACCAACTGCCACTCACCATGCTGCCATTTAACGAGACGGAGGAGTTTCTCTCGCGTATTTCCAACTTTGCCTATCGGGCGTCGATGCGTGATCTAACAAACGAACCGCTAAGTGAGAAGGAAATGGGCAACCTGAAAAAGCTGTATCAGAATTCATCCGAGATTACCAAGAATCTGCAGGATGTGCAGGAGAAAGTCCTGACGGACCGATTGCGCTGGATGGATGCAGAGACTGCCATGGCAACGCAAGAGCAAACTATGGACAACACGATTGTTGATGGTTTTCGTACTGTGAACAAAAAGGTACAGGAATACCCGGAGCTTGATTGGGGTCCTTCCGTATCTAATATCTATGCTAAACGATCAGTGAAGAAACTGGACGGCTTGCCAGTGACCAAAGAACAGATTCAGAGCAAGGCTGCAAAATTCTCTAATGTGGACAGTAGCAAAATCCAAGTGCAGGAGAACGGCAAAGGAACAGACTGGGAGTCCTACACTGCCACGATTGACCATGCCAACAATGGTAAACTGATGATGGATTTCACCCGTAATGGCGGAATGCTGATCTCTTACAGTAATACGCGTCCAATCGGTACCAAAAAAGTGTCTCGTCAGAATGCCATGGCTAAAGCAGATCAATTTCTAATGAACAAAGGCTATAAGGATATGAAGGCTGTAAACTACGATGAATATGGTAATCTGGGTAACCTTACTTATGTGCGTAAGCAAGGAGACACCTTGATCTATCCCGAGAAAATGTCAGTTCGTGTAGGTTTGGATACAGGCGAAGTAACCGGCTTCCAGGCGAGTGACTTTGTCTACGAACATAATGACAAGCGCAAAATTCCGAAAGCAACTCTTACGGAGCAACAAGTGCGCAAAAAGCTTAATTCGGAGTTTGAAGAACATTATGTTCGCAAATCCTTGATTGAGAATGATTACAGCAAAGAAGTATTGTGTTATGAATTCGGAGGGAAAATTAACGGTTCCCGTTACCGGATATACATTAATGCGAATACAGGAATAGAAGAAGCGGTTGAAGAGATCAAACCGGTCAATGCAACCTCATAAAAAGATGGATAATTTAAATTTGAAGTTGAGCGAATAACTGCGGCAGACCACGATGTGGTCTGTTTTTTCTTGTTCAATGTGAGAAAGGTCATGGTATAATAGTCCTTGTACATACGAAGATAAATACATAAAGTGGCGGTGAATAGCTTGTTTCCTAAAATAAATGAAATTTTATACATCCAGATTGCTTCTGCAGATGAAAAAGAGGAACACAAAGAGTACAAATCACGCATTGCAGATATGGATGATAGCAGTTTTCTGATTGAGGTACCGATGCAACAAGGAAGCAGTCGTCTGAAAAGGCTCTTTTTCGGAGAGGAATTGTCTATTTCATATATTACGGAGGATGGGGTCCGGCATTATTTTAATACTTATGTTACGGGATTTGAAGAAGATGTGGTCCGTCTTGTTCGTATCCACAAACCTCTTCCGAGCGATATATCCAAAATACAACGTCGCAGCTTTCTTCGCGTTCATGCAAACCTCGAATTAGCCATCCAGAGTGAAGATCTGACCCGTGCCATCGGATTGACTGAAGATATTGGTGGCGGTGGATTGTCCATCTACGGCGAAACAGGGTTTTCAATAGCTGAAGGTCAAAAACTGAAATGCTGGTTACTGGTTCCCTACCGGAACTCAACCATCGAACATGTGAATTTTGAAGCTGAAGTTGTGCGTATTAAAACCCTGGAAACCGGCAGACAGCTATGCATGCTGAAATTTGTGCAGATTTCAGATTCGGAGCGCCAGAAAATTATCAAGTTTTGTTTCGAACGGCAACTGGACTATCGCACGAAATAGGAATGTTGTGGCATAAAGAGAGTGAACTGCGGGTACCGTAATGAAAAAATGGAGGTATTCCCTTGAATTATCGTCATGCAACCCGCAGATATGAACGACTTTATTATGTTTTCTCCAGGCGAATGGAACGAAAGGTTACGATTCTGATTACAGCCCTTATAATCCTGCTTGTGGTGTATCAATTACTGCTGTTGGTACCAGGTTTCAAAAAGAATTTGACCACCATTGACCGTCTGGAAGGCACACCCATTCAAGTGCAGTCTTTAAATGATTATCAACATCCGTGATTTGTCTGTTTTTGCATCCATGTGTAGAGTGTGGTATAATTTTCACGATGCAGGCAATGCCTGTTTTTTTATTGAGGTTTATCGTTTGAGGAGGAATGCCCCGTTGGCAAGCCAGAACACATCAGAGAACGGGAAAATGAACGTTGCAATTGACGGACCTGCCGGTGCCGGGAAAAGCACGGTGGCCCGATTGGTTGCAGAGGCGCTCGCGTATGTATACGTCGACACAGGCGCAATGTACCGTGCGGTAACCTTGCACATGCTTCGGAAAGATATTGCGCCGGAAGAAGTGACACAGGTACTTCAGGAAGCCCAAAAGCTGGTCATTGATTTACAACCGGATCCCGACGGACAGAAAGTGTTCTGTAATGGGGAAGAAGTAACCTCGGAAATCCGCTCCCGTGAAGTGACGGGAATCGTGTCCCGATATGCGCAAATCGAGGGGCTGCGTACGCAATTAGTGGATACTCAGCGGCAAATGGCTTTGCGCAAGGGCGTCGTCATGGATGGACGCGATATCGGAACGACAGTATTGCCCGATGCGGAAGTGAAAATCTTCATGACTGCCAGTGTCGAAGAGCGTGCACTTCGCCGCTTCAAAGAACTGGACCCCTCTGAAGGACTGACGTTGCAACAGCTGGAGCGAGACATTGCCACCCGTGACAGATTGGATGAGAATCGGGAAATTTCCCCACTACGTTGTGCTGAGGATGCTATCGTCCTTGATACAACGGAGATGAACATTCATGAAGTGGTTGACAAAATCGTATCTTATTGCACAATGGTCAGAGGAGAGATCGGTCTATGATTTACACATTTTGCAGCACATTACTGCGGATCATTTACACCATTCTTTTCCGCCTGGAGGCCGTTGGACGGGAGAATATTCCGAAAGAAGGCGGCGTACTTTTATGTTCCAATCATATTAGTAACTTCGATCCTCCAACCGTTGGTATCAAAATTCGCCGTAAGGTGCGTTTCATGGCCAAAAGCGAATTGTTTGAAATTCCGGTACTCGGCCGAATTATTAAAGCCGTGGGCGCTTTCCCCGTTAAACGTGGAGGTGTCAGCAAGGAATCCATCAAAACCTCACTCAATATTTTGCGTGATGGTCAAGTGCTTGGAATCTTCCCCTCGGGAAGCCGTCACAATGATGGAGGTATCGGCAAAAAAGGGGCAGCGAGTTTTGCTCTCCGCAGTGGCGCTACAGTTATTCCTACTGCTATTATCGGTAACTACAAAGTTTTTCGTAAGATGAAAGTTGTATATGGAGCACCAGTAAGTTTGGACGAGTTCAAGGAAGACCCATCTGGAGAAGCTCTGGAGAAGGCGACTGAAAAAATTATGTCCAAGATAAACGAAATGGTGCAAACGGGCGTGCCAAGCAAGTAGTGGCATCGTCGTTAACTGAGTGCATGTTTCCATATTTTTGAGGGAGACTAAGCTTGAGCACTCAGTGATGAAAGTGTTTTGAACTCTGCTACAGGCAGGTTTGAATATAATGGGGTTTTTGAATTGAGGAGGGTATTTGACATGTCGGAAGAAATGAAAAATCAAGAAGCAACCCAAGATGAGTTGGATCAATTCGTTTCCTTGAAAAAAGGAGATACCGTAAAAGGAACCATCGTCAAATTGGAAGATAACCAAGCCTATGTGAGCATTGGATATAAATATGACGGTGTCATTCCAATTCGTGAACTGTCTTCATTACATGTTGACAGCGCGTCTGACGCAGTAGAAGTTGGACAAGAAGTTGAAGCTAAAGTTCTTAGCATCGACGACGAGAAAGAAAAACTCGTTCTGTCCAAACGTGCAATCGACAGCGAAAACGCATGGGATCAATTGCAAAAGCATTTTGAAGACCAAGACGTATTCGAGGTTGTTGTAGGTGATGTTGTTAAAGGCGGACTGGTAGCAGACGTGGGGGTACGTGGATTTATCCCGGCTTCCATGGTTGAGCGCCATTTCGTTGAAGACTTCAGCGACTACAAAGGACGCACACTGCGTGTTAAAGTGAAAGAGATCGACCGTGAGAACAACAAAGTGATCCTTTCCCAAAAAGACGTACTGGAGCAAGAATTCGAAGCAAACAAAGCTACAGTAATGGCTGGTTTGCAAGAAGGTCAAGTGATCGAAGGTACAGTACAACGCTTGACTCAATTCGGTGCATTCGTTGATGTGGGCGGAGTTGACGGTTTGGTTCACGTATCCGAGCTGGCTTGGACACACGTTGAAAAACCATCCGACGTACTGTCTGAAGGTGATAAAGTTAGTGTGAAAGTGCTGAAAGTTGACCCTGAAAAAGGCAAAATCAGCCTGAGCATGAAAGCTGTTCAACCAGGTCCTTGGGAAACAGCAAGCGAAAAATTTAATTCCAGCGATATCGTAACAGGTGTTGTAAAACGTCTGGTCGACTTCGGTGCATTTGTTGAAATCGCTCCTGGTGTTGAGGGACTTGTGCATATCTCGCAAATCTCCCACAAACACATCGGCACTCCTCATGAAGTGTTGAAAGAAGGACAAGAAGTTCAAGTTAAAATCTTGGACATGAACCCTTCTGAGCAACGTGTAAGCTTGAGCATCAAAGAAACAGAAGAAGCTCCAGCTCAACCACAAAAATCAGAAAGACCTTCAAGAAACAACGCTCCGCGTGAAGAAATCAACAATCCAAACGTTTCCTTGAACAATCAAGGTATGAGCACTACGCTCGGCGAACTGTTTGGAGACAAACTCAGCAAATTCAAATAAGTTAACAATGCATGGTTCTTAGTTATATACTGCATATTTTGCTGAATATCAAAAGCAAGATCGGCGAGCCCAAGGCGGGTTCGCCGATTGTTTTTATTGCGAGTAATTTGGCATGAAACGTTAGCCAAGACATATCTTTTTTGCTATGATGAGTATCGTAAGTATGGACAGGAGGAGTGGAATGTATGGCAAGACCCGTTGTGGCAATTGTCGGACGACCGAACGTGGGTAAATCCACCATTTTCAATCGGATCATCGGCGACAGACTGGCCATTGTGGAAGATAAGCCGGGCATTACCCGTGACCGCATATATGGAATCGGTGAATGGAACGGTAAACCATTTAGTATTATTGATACAGGTGGTATCGAAATTGATGGTGAAGATGTAATTTTAAAATCGATTCGGATGCAAGCAGAGCTTGCTATTGAAGAAGCGGATGTTATTGTATTCATGTGTGATGCAAAAGCAGGTATTACGCAATCGGACGAAGAGGTAGCAGAGATGCTCTACCGCTCAGGCAAGCCTATTGTTGTAGCCGTTAACAAAGTGGATAATATCGGACGAAGTGAGCTCATTTATGAGTTTTATGGATTTGGTTTCGGTGATCCCATCGGCGTATCCGGAAGTCACGGCACAGGTGTAGGTGATTTGCTTGATGCAATTGTGGAGAAGTTGCCAGAACTTGAGGAAGAGACATACGATGAAGATGTCATTCGTGTAGCTCTGATCGGACGTCCTAATGTGGGTAAATCTTCACTAGTGAACGCGATTCTGGGTGAAGAGCGTGTCATTGTAAGTGACGTGGCTGGAACGACCCGGGATGCGATTGATACACCTTTTGAAAAAGACGGCCAACGTTACGTGCTGATTGATACAGCAGGTATGCGTAAGCGTGGTAAGGTATATGAAACAACTGAGAAATACAGTGTAATGCGTGCGATGCGTGCGATTGAGCGTGCAGATGTTGTTCTGATTGTCATTAATGGTGAAGAAGGCATTATTGAACAGGACAAGCATATTGCAGGATATGCCTTCGAAGCTGGTAAAGCGTCATTGTTTGTTGTGAACAAATGGGACGTGGTAGAGAAGCATGACAAAACGATGAAAGAGTTTGAGCGAAAAATACGGGATCACTTCCTGTTTATGACTTATGCTCCGGTTGTATTCTTGTCAGCCCTCACAAAACAACGCTTACAAAAACTGTTGCCGGTTGTGCAACGTGTAGCAGAACAACACTCGTTACGTGTGCAGACACATCTGCTTAACGATGTGGTGTCTGATGCGGTTGCGATTAATCCTCCGCCAACAGATAAAGGACGGAGAATGAGAATTAACTATGTGACTCAGGTTGCAGTTAAACCGCCGACCATGGTTATTTTTGTGAACGACCCTGAGTTGATGCACTTCTCATATGAGCGCTATTTGGAGAATAAAATTCGTGCAGCGTTTGATTTCGAAGGAACACCAATTCGCATATTTACTCGGAAGAAGTCCGACGAAAGTTAGGGGAGAAGTGTGTGATTTTACAAATCGCAGCGATTGTACTGAGTTATCTGCTCGGTTCGATCAGCTTTAGTGTCCTCCTTGCCAAAGCAATACGGGGGATCGATATTCGTCAGCACGGAAGCGGAAACGCGGGAGCTACCAATACATTACGTATTTTGGGTAAAGGACCGGCAGTTGCTGTTCTGTTACTTGATGTACTTAAGGGTATTGCAGCTGTATGGATTGGAATCTGGCTGAGTGACGGTTCTGCCTGGATTCCTGCACTCAGTGGTATAGCAGCCATCGCAGGACATAACTGGCCGCTTTACTTCCATTTTCGTGGAGGAAAAGGCATTGCCACAGCCATTGGTGTTCTGGTGAGTCTTGCTTTCATACCTGCGTTATGTGCTGGGGTGATCGCCATTCTGTCTATTGTATTGACACGCTATGTTTCATTGGGGTCTCTGATTTTTGTAGCATTTACACCCATCTTTATCTTGGTATTACCCGGATATTCAATGAATATCTTCTGGGGGAGTCTGATTATTTGTCTGTTTGCGTTCTGGAGACATCGCACCAACATTGCGAAGCTCGCCAAAGGACAGGAAAATAAATTGGGATCGAAAAACCCTGGAGGGGGTAAACGAGTTGTCTAAAAAAGTTGCTGTTCTGGTCGCTGGAAGCTGGGGGACAGCTCTGGCCAGTGTACTCGCCGCCAATCAGTTGGATGTGATGATGTGGACACGTGGTGAAGACCAGGCAAACGAAATCAATAGCAAGCACACCAATACTCGCTATCTTCCAGATGCGGAGCTTTCAACACGGATACAAGCAACAACTGATATGGAAGCTGCGGTGGAAGGCGCTATAGCTGTGTTAATTGTTGCGCCTTCATCAGCCATGCGTGCAGTTACGAACCAGCTTAAGGCTTATTACAAGCCTGAGATGTTAGTCATTCATGCAACCAAAGGTTTTGAGACAGAAAGCCTGAAACGGATGTCCACAGTCATTTCAGAAGAGCTTGAATTTGAAGAAGGACGTGTGGTTGTTCTTTCTGGCCCAAGCCATGCGGAAGAAGTGGTGAAGCGTTGTCCAACGACGGTTGTTGTAGCTTCACTGGATAAGGCATCTGCCGAGTCTGCCCAAGCTTTGTTTATGAATGCCTATTTCAGGGTTTACACGAATCGGGACATGATCGGTGTTGAGCTTGCGGGCGCATTCAAAAATATCATTGCTCTTGGTGCTGGCATGTCCGATGGTCTTCAATTTGGTGATAATGCCAAAGCCGCTTTGCTAACACGAGGTCTGGCAGAGATCACACGTATTGGTGTTGAGATGGGAGCGAATCCGCTAACGTTTTCGGGACTTGCTGGAATCGGGGATCTGGTTGTAACGGCTACAAGTCAGCACAGTCGGAACTGGAGAGCAGGTTCCATGTTGGGCCAGGGACAGAAGTTGGATGATGTTCTGAAGTCCATGGGCATGGTGGTAGAAGGCATTCGAACTACGCAAGCTGCCTATTTCATCTCACAAAAATACGGTGTGCAAATGCCAATTGCGGATCAGTTATATCACGTTTTATTCCAGGAGAGACAGCCGCGTGATGCGGTTGAAGCCTTGATGGGACGTGACCCGAAGACTGAAATGGAAGTCATGAAGCTTGAAACCTGGGAGCAGTGGCATTCCTGATTGTAATGAGCCTAAATGTACCTTGTGAAATAAGAAGCTTATTCACCTTTTCTGTAGCAGACTCATACTATACACATGAGTATTGCCGGAGGAGGGGAGACGAATGGGTAACAACATTTCCAAAGATGCACTGAATGCAATCAACAAGAAAACGGGTAAAACGATAACAGAAGGTGCCGTCAAAAAATTGGCAAGTACGGTGAAACCAACGACGATTCAGAATGAAGCTCAGTTGCGCCAATTGATCAAACAAGTATCCGCCATGGCGAAAGTTCCGGTATCTGAGGATACGGTTAAGGATATTGTGAGTGCGGTCAAGAAAAGCGGATTGAATCCGAGCAGTATGGAATCGTTAATGAAAATGATGATGAAAAAATAATAGATCACACCTGCTTGTGCAGGTGATCCAGTAAGACAAAAAGACGAGTCGGCTCCTGTCGGCTTGCTTTTTTGTCTTTTTTTTGGAAAATTGAGCTGAATTTCGTGTTATAATGGTTGCAATTGTCACAGTGTCAGTGATGAATATCGGACTAAAGGGGAGACTGCTGGATTATGAGCGCAATGGACAAGATGTGGCTGTCATTGGTCGCCATCCTTATTATGGGACTATCTGTATTCCTGATTACGTTTGCTCGTGCCAAAACAAAAGGTATTGTACGGGGGCTTCTTTCTCTGATTGCATTTTTGATTATGCTGATTGGTTTTTTTGGTGGAATCGCTTCTCTGACCTGATTTCCTATGCCTGAAGGATAACATCCGCATAAGCACATCATAAGAACTGACACAATGAACACGGATGAGGGGAGTGTGAGCCTATGGGGCCGCATGATACGCAGGGTCGGACAGGGCGTTATCCGGAATTACACGCGGCTTTGCTGGAAACGGCCAAAGCCTGGAACACACAGCCGCAGACATGGTTACTTGGAGGAAGTTGTGGGTTGCTGCTTCAAGGGGTGGAGTTGCAACAGGCTCCGAGAGATATTGATATCTATGCGGATGTTGCTGCTGCTAAAGGACTTCACCGTAGCGCTCCGGGGGAAATGCTTGACGAGCCTACAGTGGACAAGACAGGACCGTATGCTTCTCTGCTGAGCCACTATCAGGTGGGTGAATGTGCGTTGGAACTGGTTGGTGGTTTCGAAATATGGGCTCGCAAAAGTTGGTACCGTATCGAGATTGAACATGTACTTGCTCCGCATGCACCAGTAGCACAAGTGGGTCCATATACCCTGCGACTTATGCCGCTTGCGCATGAGCTGTTGTTTAATCTGCTGCGAGGTCGTGAAGATCGTTATCTACCCATTGCGTCACAGATGCGTCAGCAACCACATGCACATCAACCTATAATGATGCTGTTAAGTCAACAGAATGTATGGACAAGCCGCTTTAGAGCCGAAGTGGAAGAACTTGTTGGCTTTGCATGGCCCCAGTAGGTTGAGGGAGGAAAATAATGGACTATAAAGTTACTTTTTTGCCTATGAACAAATCGATAGCGCTCAAACCAGGAGCAACACTTCTGCATGCAGCACGACGTGCCGGAGTTAAGATTACGACCCGATGTGATGGTAAAGCGGCTTGCCTGATGTGTAAGGTGAACGTGGACGAAGAACATCGGGCGGAACTGTATCCACCAACAGATGCAGAAAAGCGCAAGCTGGGTTCACTGTTGGAAGCAGGTACGCGACTGTCCTGTCAGGCCAAGGTGTGTGGATCTCTATCGGTTCATGTTCCAGAGGACCCGCTGAAGGCAGCCATTCGCAAACAACTGGAACGTCAGCAACAGGAAGACGACTGGTTCTGAGCGTTATGAAATTGATTCTCTAATGAGTTATTCAAGGAGGACACGAATGATTAGGAACAAGCCAAAATGTGTTGAAGGAAGCAGACGGCAGCGTCTTATGTATCAGATGGGCGGTCTGCTGTTATTCCTGTTGTTTGCTTTTACAGCAAGTGGTTGTATGTATCCATCGCAGAGCAATTCGGACCCTAAGATCGCCTATCGAGAAAGCGTAAACCGTATTCAGAGTGCGGTCGAGGCATTCCAGCAAGATGAGGGGATTTTACCAATCATCAATGCAGACATGGAAACGCCAAAATATGAAAAGTTCAGAGTGGATCTGCCCAAGTTGAAGCAACTGGGGTATCTGGATGAAATACCGGGAACCGCTTTTGAAAGTGGTGGTAGCGCTTACTTCCTGATCCAGGATGAAGAAGTGAATCCCACCGTTAAAGTGATGGATCTTCTGACCGTACAGAAAGTGAATGATGTACAGCGAATGGTTAATCAATATAAGTCCGTACATAACAATAAGCTGCCAACTGGGGAAGAACTGTATCCGGGGTTATATGCTGTGGATATGGAGCAGGCTTCACAGGCGGGTACACCTTCCATAACATTGAATAGTGTATATTCAGGTCAGGCCTTACCTTTTATGATGGATGACGAAGGCAAGGTCTATGTAGATTATGCTTTTGATATTATGCAGGCAGTGGAAAAGTCTGACGTGTCTCCAGCAGAGACTGAAGATGTTCGGGATTTGCTGGTGGAACACTCCTACTTCGTACCTGTAAAATCCATTTTCTACGCTTGGCAAAATAATGCGCCAGTTGCCCAGCCGATAAAATAAGCATGGTTGCAAAATGTTCTAGCTGTATGACCACCATGGCTCTAATGGTTCAAAAAGAGATATTCCAAATAAGGGATATCTCTTTTTTCTTTTGTCAGTATGAGCAATAACCGTCATAAAAGCTTCACGGATCACATAAAGTAGATTGAAATAAAGACGCGCAGTCCGAGATCGGGGGATTCTCCTAATGTCATCACCTTAAGATAAAAAAACAAAAATACGCGTCATATTGCCGCATACGGATACATAAGATGATACTAGTCCAATTGCATGTACGAGTTAACGCCGCTCTCGCCGGTTTCATCAGAATGCAACGTTCGGCGGCGGACGACTTCCGGGCACTCACAAAGGCGGCTCTACCGTTGCAGGGATTTCAGTCTTCTGATTGAAAAAACGAAGCGGATGCTCTTTAGCATTTTTCCTTCGGAGTAATTTAGGGAGGGGATTTCATTGGAGAAAGTGGACATTTTTAAGGACATAGCTGAGCGGACCGGAGGGGATATTTATCTCGGGGTTGTCGGCGCAGTCCGGACGGGAAAATCAACATTTATTAAACGATTCATGGAAACCATTGTGTTGCCAAACATCACTAACGAGGCTGACCGTGGTCGAGCGGTGGATGAACTTCCACAGAGTGCAGCAGGTAAGACCATCATGACTACTGAACCGAAATTCGTACCAAATAACGCAGTCCAGATCAAGGTGGCAGAAGGACTCGATGTCAATGTGCGACTTGTGGATTGTGTAGGTTATGCGGTGGAAGGAGCCAAGGGATACGAGGATGAGAATGGTCCACGCATGATCTCCACGCCTTGGTTCGAGGAACCAATTCCATTCCAGGAAGCCGCCGAGATTGGTACTCGCAAAGTCATTCAGGAGCATTCTACACTGGGTGTTGTGGTAACAACAGACGGCACAATCGCCGAAATTGCCCGCAGTTCCTATGTGGAATCTGAAGAAAGGGTCATTGCAGAATTGAAAGAAGTGGGTAAACCGTTTGTCCTGGTCATCAACTCCACTCGTCCTCGCAGTGAAGAAACCCTGCAATTGCGTAGTGAGCTTGCTGCCAAATACGACATTCCGGTGATGACACTCAGTGCAGCGACCATGACGGAAGATGATGTGACGGGTGTACTTCGTGAAGTGCTCTATGAGTTCCCTGTGCATGAAGTGAATGTAAACTTGCCGAGCTGGGTTATGGTGCTGAGCGAGACTCACTGGCTGCGGAACAACTACGAAAATTCCGTACGTGACACCGTCAAGGATATTCGCAGACTTCGTGACGTGGATCGGGTAGTCGCTCAGTTCATGGAATATGAATTCATTGATCGCGCAGGTCTGAGTGGCATGAATATGGGGCAGGGTGTAGCCGAAATTGACCTGTACGCGCCGGATGAACTGTATGATCAGATTCTCGTGGAAGTGGTTGGCATCGAGATTCGCGGTAAGGATCATCTGCTGCAATTGATGCAGGAATTCTCGCATGCGAAGAGAGAATATGACCGCTTCGCAGAAGCGCTGGAGATGGTCAAAACGACCGGATACGGCATTGCTGCTCCATCTCTCGCCGAGATGGCTCTGGATGAACCTGAGCTCATTCGTCAGGGCACCAAATTTGGCGTACGTCTGAAAGCAACGGCACCGTCCATTCACATGATCCGGGTTGATGTGGAATCGGAGTTCGCTCCAATCATCGGTACGGAGAAACAAAGTGAGGAACTGGTGAGATACCTGATGCAGGACTTCGAGAACGATCCGATCAAGGTATGGGATTCAGACATGTTCGGTCGTTCGCTGCACTCCATTGTGCGAGAAGGTATTCAGGGCAAAATTGCCATGATGCCGGATAATGCAAGATACAAATTGCAAGAGACGCTGGGAAGAATCATTAATGAAGGTTCAGGTGGCTTGATCGCTATCATCCTGTAAGACACCAAAAGACCGTAAGGGGGCATCCCCTCGCGGTCTTTTTTATGCGATTTCTTTATTTTGGATGAAATGGATAGGAAGAATAGTACTTTCGAAAAAACTTAGCGAGTTTTAGCTTTAAATTGCTAAAACCCATTTACATACTAGGGATTAGCCGTTATATTAATATTCAACTATTGTGATCGAGATCACAGAGAGTGGACAGGGGGAGACAGAGATGAAAAGAAAAGAGACAAAATGGGTATGGTTGAGTGTGTTATTAGTATTTACATTGGCGCTGTCCGCTTGCGGAATCAAAAAAGAACCGGCTGCCACTTCCGCCTCGGGTGCATCAAATGATACACCAAAAACGGAAGCAGTTACAGGCCCTCTAAGTGGCAAGCGGATTGCACTTATTATGGAGTTTAATACAGGTACTTTCTCGCAGCAATATGTACAGGGTGTAAAAGAAGAAATCGAAAAATTCGGTGGAGAACTGACAACGTTTGTTGCCGATAATGACAAAGCAAAGATGGTATCCTTGCTTGATAGCGCAATTAATCAGAAATTCGATGCCATTCTCACGGATCACGGGGACTCCCTGCTGGAGCCAGGTGTGAAGAAGGCAGTAGAACAGAACATTCCAGTGGTTGTGTTCGACGCAGCTATTAGTGTTCCGGGAGCTACAGTCCTGTCGCAGGATGACCAGAAGATGGCTGAGCTGACGCTGGAGCAAATGAAAAAAGATATCAATGGACAAGGTAACATCGTCAAAGTATGGGTAGCTGGTTTTGCACCGATGGAACGCCGTCAGATCGCATACGGTGAATTCATGAAAGCAAATCCGGACATCAAGGAAATAGCTACATTCGGTTCTGCACAGAACCCGGCACTGGATACGCAGGCCAAAATGGAGGCCATCCTCAAACAGTATCCAAAAGGCGAAATTACAGCCGTATGGACTGCTTGGGATGAGTTCGCCAAAGGTGCGGCACGTGCCATTCAGCAAGCTGGACGTGACGAGATCAAAGTGTATGGTATTGATATGAGTGACGAGGACCTGCAAATGATTCAGGACCCGAAAAATCCTTGGGTAGCTTCAGCTGCTGTTGATCCAACGGATATTGGTCGCGTCCAGGTACGTTATGCTTATCAGAAGCTGAACGGAGACGAGACGGAAGATGCAGTTGTTCTTAACCCGGTCTATGTTCAACGTGAAGCTCTGCCAGATAAACAAATCTCCACTTCGGAGCTGTCAGAATTCGTTGAGGGTTGGGGAGGCAGTACACAAGGAATCAAGGGCTGGATGAGCGAATACGGAGTTACTGCTAAATAAGCAGCGTATGGGAAGCGCGCCGCAAGGCGCGCTTTTTCAAACATAAATGAAGACATGTGGGTCTGGATGAAAAAAGGGATGCTCCCGGAAGGGAACGATTGGAGGTTAACATCATGAGCACTGCACCGATACTGCTTCAAATGGAACATATCCACAAGCAGTTTTCAGGTATTCCTGCACTGAAGGATGTGGATTTCTCTGTAAAAGGCGGGGAGATTCATGCGCTGCTGGGTGCCAATGGTGCCGGTAAGAGCACGTTAATGAAAATTCTGTCGGGTGCCTATCCATTGGACCAGGGTACGATTCAGTTGAGTGGACAAGCGCTTCATTTAAGTTCTCCGGGAGACGCGAAGGCAAGCGGGATTCACTGTGTCTATCAGGAAGTGGATGCGGCACTGGTGCCTCAGCTGACGGCTGCGGAGAACATCATGTTGGATCAGCTGGCTTCATCTGCCGGGGGTTGGTGGAAAAGTCCGCGGAAGCTGCAACAGCGTGCGGTTGAGGCGTTGAAACAATTAGGGGCGGACATATCCGTTCACCAAAAAGTGGCCGATCTGACACTTGCAGAAAAACAGATGATACTGCTGGCACGGATTTTAATTCAGGATGCCAAGGTCATCATTTTTGACGAACCTACTGCCCCGCTGAGTCAGGAAGAAACGGATGCATTTTTCCGGATTGTTCATCTGCTGAAGGAACGGGGAGTAGCCTGTATTTTCATTACCCATCGTCTTGCGGAAGTGACGGGTCACTGTGATCGCGTTACGGTTATGAGAGATGGGCAACATGTATTTACCGGTGAAGCAAATGGACTGACGATCAATGATTTGGTTACTCAGATGTTAGGCAAACCATTTGAAGAAGAGTTTCCAAAGACGGAAGCGCCCGTGGGGGAGCTGCTGTTAGAGGCACGTGGGCTTCGTCGTGGAGTGAAGGTCAAAGGTGTTGACCTCTCTGTACGCCGAGGTGAAGTCCTTGCTGTGGTGGGTCTGGTAGGCGCGGGTAAAACGGAAAGCTCTCGTTTGCTGATTGGTGCAGATCGTCTGGAGGGAGGCGAGATCCGGCTTAACAACCGTAACCTCCGTCTGTCTCAGCCTGCGGATGCGGCGGCTCTGGGGATTGTTTCTGTACCGGAGGAGCGACGTAAACAAGGAATCCTGATTCAGGAGAACGTGGAACGGAATTTAAGTCTGCCTTTGTTAAGCCGTCTCAGTACATTAGGTTTCGTAAGCCGCAAACGGGAACGTCTGAATGCGGAGTCATTGGTGAAACAGCTTGGAATCAAAACATCGTCCGTGAAACAGGAAGTGAAATATCTAAGCGGTGGTAATCAGCAGAAGGTAGCCATTGGTAAATGGCTTAATGCGGATGCGGATGTATTTATATTTGATGAGCCAACCAAAGGCGTGGATATTGGGGCAAAAAGTGACATTTTCCGCATCATCAATGAACTGGCTTTGGCGGGCAAGGGTGTAATCTATTTCACCTGTGAACTGGATGAAGGCATGGGAATTGGTGACCGAATCGCTGTCATGTGCGAGGGTGTTATCGTAAAAGAGTTCAAACGAGGCGAGACTAACCAAGAACAGCTGCTATACTATGCAAGCGGTGGACAAGAGGTGCAATCATGAAGGATAAATCACTGGATTTTGCGTTCCGTTACGGGGCGATTATAGTCATCATAGGTGTTATCGCATTTTTCGGCATTAAATTGCCTTATTTCTTTACGTACAGTAACTTGACCGATATTTTGGGCTCGATCTCTATCGTTACGTTTGTAGCGATCGGTGTTACGTTATCTCTCATTGTTGATGGATTTGATCTCTCGGTTGGGGCGACGGTCTCATTAACTACCGTCGTTACTGCTTCGTTAATGATTTGGTATCAACAACCTCTGGCAATTGTAATTATTGTGCCACTAATCATTGGCGCTGTTATTGGTTTACTGAACGCTTTGCTCATTGTAAAATTGCGTATTCCGGATTTGCTCGCAACCCTTGCCACGATGTACATCATCGGAGGTATTCACAAAACGTATGCACAGGGATATACCATTTACAATCACATGCAGTTCCCTGACGGGAGTAAAGCTGCGGGAGAGATGGACTCAACATTCCTGCTTATAGGGCAGGGTAAATGGCTTGGTATGCCGATATCGGTTATCATGCTACTTATTGCAGTAATAGGTGTGCATATCTTTTTGACGTATACGAAATATGGTCGCCAGATGTACATTACAGGCGGTAATGAGGAAGCTGCACGGTTGTCTGGAATCAAGGTGAAAAAGGTGCGTACACTCGCTTATGTAGCCGCTGGAGTGTTTGCAGCAATCGGTGGTATCATCTATGCTTCCAAAGTAGGATCTGGACAAATTGATGCGGGATCACCGTTGTTAATGGAATCCGTAGCTGCAGTATTTGTCGGTTTCTCTGTGTTTGGCGCGGGTAAACCAAATGTCATTGGAACCTTCATTGGTTCGGTTCTGATTGGTGTTCTTGTGAACGGTTTAACGATGATGAACGTACAGTATTTCACACATGATATTGTAAAAGGTGGGGTTCTCGTGCTTGCCCTGGCGGTTACATTTTACGTCTTAAACCGCAACCGGACTTGAAATTGTGGGCTGTCTGTATTAGTATGAAATTTGTTCGGCGTCTGAAATGCCAGTGGTTTCAGACGACATTCTGCCGAAAATGACTGTTGACCGCAGGCGGAGATTTGTGTTCAGCGCTCAAGATGTACGTAGATTTTTTGCGTATGAACGTATATTTCGCTATAAAACGGAAACACAGTATAACATTCAGGACATTGATACAGGAGGTGAAAAACAAATGAACAAATCAGACTTGATTACACACGTATCTGAAGCGACTGAATTGTCCAAGAAAGATGTAACGAAAGCGGTTGATGCCGTATTCGAAGCAATCTCTGAGGCTCTTCAAAGCGGAGATAAAGTACAATTGGTTGGTTTTGGGAACTTCGAAGTTCGCGAGCGCTCTGCACGTAAAGGACGCAACCCGCAAACAGGTGAAGAAATCGAAATTCCTGCGAGCAAAATTCCTGCATTCAAACCAGGTAAAGCGCTCAAAGACGGAATTAAATAAGATTTCTACATATTCCATATGTCGACAAAAAGACCGTGACTTGTTCACGGCCTTTTCTTTTGCCTTTTAACGATGATTCTTGCGGTTCATTCGTAGAAGGCGCAGGTTGACAAATGAAACAATCTTAATCATCATTAACGCTATCGAACGAAAGAAGGGGACATGCGTGATGGATCATCCAACCGGCAATGATTATATTGTAATTAAGGCAGAGGAAAATGGTGTCCAGGTGATCGGATTAACCCGAGGTCAGGATACACGCTTTCACCACACCGAGAAATTGGACAAGGGTGAAGTGATGTTTGCCCAATTTACTACCCATACTTCAGCTATTAAAATTCGGGGCAAAGCCACGCTGATTACCAAGCATGGACAGATTGAATCGGAGTAATGGACAGATTGAATACATTCAAATGAAGATTGCAGGCATAGCCTGCTTTTTTTCATTGTACAATGAGGTATGAGCCTTTACCGGACAGACTACACTAACAGGTAAAGGCAGGGAGGCGTATATGAAACCGCGGATGATTGTTACTGCTTCAATGCTGGCTACGGTTGCGGCGGTCTTTCTGCTTGTTGCGATACAAACCTTACATATGCGTACATGGGGCGGGGCCAACGTACTGCCTGCCTCTGCATCACATCATCCAGTTCAGCTGACGGATGACAATCTGGTTGATGTGTTAAGCTCCATGCAACTATCAACTCCCATTGCAAGAGTGGAATGGAAACAGTCCATTTTGACACTGGACCTCAAAGTTAAAGGAACGGGTACAAGTTACACTGAAATCTATGAGAACATGGCAGCTGTGGCGGATCTGGGCTTTCGGAGCCTGGATAACGTGGATCAGGTGCTGCTACGTGTGATGGCAGAAGATGAATGGATGCATAAACGACATCTGTTACTTGCTGCTGATATTCGGCGTGGAGAGTGGCCTCTGTATGCGATTGAAACATTACGGAACTGGAAAAGTGCGGCCTTTTCAGATGAATTGAAGGACTGGTTTCATTTGATGGAGACCGAACTCTGGAAGAAGCAATTCGAAATGACAAGTAAGGGGTAATAGAATAGCAGGATTCAGTGCGTGCCCGTTCAACATATGCTATAATATATAAGATTGTAGTGCATAAATGGTTTAACAATGTTAAGGCTCGGAGGCTGAGAATGAATTCATATCGCGTACCCCAACTAGCAAAGAAATATACGGATTACGACATGATTCGACAACATACGGAAATCCCATCATTTCCGGATAGCCGGGCACGTCTGTTGCAGGTATTTGTGGGCCGCACAGACGAAAAGGTGCATCAAGAGTTATATGCTCTAGCAACTTCGCTCGTTCAGTTGGCCATGGATACGCATGATCGAATCGATACCGTTTCCGGTGAGCGGAGAGAGCAGGAGATGCGTTCACGCCAGTTGAATGTACTCGCCGGGGATTATTTAAGTAGCCGCTTTTATCAATTGCTTGCCCAAGCGGGCAGAATTGAAATGATTGGCAAACTCAGTGGTGCTGTATCCGGAGTGAACGCACGCAAGATGACGCTGTATGAACGGATGAAGAAGCTTCTCGTTTCGGCTGACGAATACTTGCGTGAAACGGTACAGCTGAGGATGCAGCTGTTTCTTTCATTTACAGGCATGATTCAACATAATGAAGAGTCATTATGGAACAGCCTGTTGACCGAATTCAGCTCCTGCGAAACGATCGTGGAAGAACTGAAGCGGATGAATGACGCAAAACAATATCTTCACAGCTATGCATACTGGCATATATACGAGCATGGTAATGACGATGAGCGCAGTGTGCTGCGTCAGTCTGAACCGGATACACGTGCATGGAACGCTATGGTGCTGAAGCATAGGGTTGGCGAGGTTTTGCTGGACAAGCTTCGCGAGTGTACACACCGCATTCAACTGTTGTTGCAAGACGAGGAAGGGCGGATGGGCTTGCATGAGATACATGCAATTCTAGAGCCTTACTTGGCATATTTGCAGCCTTCACATGCGGCAGTAAGGGAAGATTGAGGGGGAGACAGACGAATGGGGAGCGGAGAGACCAAACCGAAAGAAGAATATGTCCATTCGGTTTTTCAGAGTATAGCCGGAAAATATGATGTTATGAATGATATTCTAAGTTTCCGCAGGCATAAGGCTTGGCGTAAATTCACCATGAAAAAGATGAACATGTCCAAAGGCGATACTGGTCTAGATTTGTGCTGCGGCACATGTGACTGGACGCTTGCTATGGCAGAGGCAAGTGAAACGGGGCACATGCACGGACTTGATTTCAGTAGCAACATGCTGGAGGTCGGCCAGACAAAGATCAATGCGGTGCAACGTCAAAAGCAGATTACCCTGACACAGGGAAATGCCATGTCACTTCCTTTTGAAGACAATTCATTTGATTATGTGACGATCGGGTTCGGGCTGCGTAATGTACCTGATCTCAGACAAGTGTTGTCTGAAATGAAACGTGTGGTCAAACCGGGCGGTATGGTTGTGTGCCTGGAATTGTCCAAGCCAACATGGCAGCCGTTCAAAGGTATTTATTATTTTTATTTTGAGAAGGTTTTACCGAATCTTGCCAAAGTGTTTGCAAAAAGTTTTGAGCAGTACAAATGGCTGCCGGACTCACTGGCCATTTTTCCGGGAAGGCAGGAACTGGCAGACATTTTTGCAGAAACTGGATTACAACAAGTGCAGGCCTACCCTCTGACCGGAGGTATCGCGGCACTGCATATTGGAACCAAGGAGAATCAGCATGTTTAGGAAAATTCGCATCTTTTTAGAAATGATCAAGATTGAACACACGCTTTTTGCTTTACCTTTTGCATTTATGGGGGCCATCCTGGGCTCCATGGTAGTGAATGATACCTTCCCAAGCTGGATGCAGATCATGTGGGTATTGCTTGCGATGGTCGGCGCACGTAGTGCGGCTTTTGGTTTGAACCGAATTATTGACCAAGCGATTGATGGCAAAAACCCGCGTACCGCGATGAGAGCTATCCCGGCAGGACTGTTGAAAAATGGGGAAGTTGTTATATTTGTCATTATCTCATTTATATTGTTATTCTGGGCCTCATCCAATCTTAATGTATTATCCATGCAACTGTTGCCTATTGCTGTGTTTATGTTGGTACTGTATTCGTACACCAAACGATTCACATGGTTATGTCACGTCGTTCTCGGAATGACGATTGGTTTGGCACCACTTGGTGGCTGGGTAGCTGTAACAGGAACGATGGATTGGACAGCGATTGTGCTGTACGTTACGATTGTTTTCTGGACAGCAGGCTTTGATATTATCTATGCATGTCAGGATCTGGAATTCGATCAGGGAGAGGGTCTTCACTCCATACCTTCCCGTTTTGGTCTGGTCAAATCATTGCAGATCGCTAAGTTCTTCCATGTGATTACTGCAATTGGTTTTCTTGCGTTATTGTTGATGACAGATCTGAGCTGGTGGTATGGCGCAGGTATGTTGGTGACGTATGGAATTCTGTTCTATCAACACTATATTGTATCGCCTAATGATATGAGCCGTGTTCAAACGGCGTTTTTTACCATGAACAGTTTGCTTAGTTTAATCGTATTTACGTTCACTCTGATTGATCTGGCGGTGAAATAAATGGTGCAGCAGCCGGACAATAAACGACTGGTTGTCGGAATTACCGGAGCGAGTGGCAGCATATATGGCATTCGATTAATTGAAACGCTGCTTGATTTGGAATATAACGTTCATCTGGTCATATCTAATGCAGGGTGGCGTGTACTGAAAGAAGAATTGGACTGGGATGTGACGAATCGGGACGCGGTGCTGGAAGAAAAATTTGGCAACCGATCCGGTTCTCTGATCTATCATCCTGTGAGTGATATAGGGGCCTCCATCGCAAGTGGTTCTTATCTGGCCGACGGCATGATTATCATGCCATGTTCTATGGGAACTCTTTCGTCCATCGCGCAGGGATCGTCGGATAATCTGATGTCCCGCGCAGCCGATGTCATGATGAAAGAGGGAAGAACATTGATCCTCGTACCACGTGAGACGCCTCTTCATGCAATCCATCTGGAGAACATGCTGAAGCTTTCTCGTCTTGGTGTACGAATGATACCGGCTATGCCTGCTTTTTATTACAAACCTCAGACTATGGATGAGTTGATTCTGTTTTTGGTGGGGAAAGTGCTGGATAGCTTGCGCATCCCACATCAACTGTTTACAAGATGGGGAGAACCGGATGAACGGGGATAACGACTGAGTTCGATACAAGGCTGTTTTTTGCCAAAGTGTTGCTCGGTTTATTTGTCCCCCGAATCCCGGGGTATTGGTGAGTGCTGATGGTGAGTCTTCATGAACCACAGTCTTGACCCATGCTCCGGCAACTTCTGTATTTTGTTTCAGAACAAGTCGCTGCGTTTAATTTCCGGGTGTCGGCTATGACATTCGGAGAAGAAAAATACGTTAGATTACCTTATAGAAAAACACAAGCAAGAACGGTAAGCCGGGTTTTTCGTAATGCCTGCAGGCCCGACTTGCTGGAGGGGAAGGTAAGCATGAATTTATGGACTGACAATACGCTGATACGGGTGAACGAATGAAACTATTGGATATTTTCGGGTTGTTAAAAAAGGACATGGATTACATTGAGAAAGAGTTGTATCGCAGTGTTCGAGGTGAACAGAAGCTGCTGAGTGAAACGTCACTTCATTTGCTCAAAGCAGGAGGAAAACGGTTGCGGCCCGTTTTTGTGTTACTTGGTGGGAAATTTGGTACATACGACATTGAACGTCTGAAGCTGGTTGCGGTTCCGCTGGAACTCATCCATTCGGCATCCCTCGTTCACGATGATGTTATTGATAATGCGGAGACGCGCCGAGGCAAACCCACGGTGAAGTCAAAATGGGATAATCGGATTGCCATGTATACTGGAGACTATATCTACGGTAAGGCACTTGAAATGACTGCCGGATTATCCGATCCAGCTATTCATCGTATCCTTGCCAAAGCTATGGTACAGATGTCCATTGGTGAGATGGAGCAAATTCGCGACTTTTTCAATACGGGACAAAGTGTTCGTAACTATCTGCTGCGAATTCGCCGCAAAACAGCACTTCTGATTGCGGTTAGCTGTCAGTTAGGGGCATTGGCTACACGTGCGCCTGAGCATGTGTCTTCTCTGCTGTATACGTACGGATACAATGTAGGGATGGCTTTCCAGATTCAAGATGATGTACTTGATCTGGTAGGTACCGAGAAACAACTTGGCAAGCCACCTGGCAGTGATATGAAGCAAGGGAATATCACTCTTCCAGTACTTTATGCCTTAGAAGAATCCGATCTGCGGGAACCTTTGCTTAAGGAGATCTCCCGTGTCCAGCATGAAGAAGGACGGGCAAGTGCATCGGATGCAATTGGAATGATTCGCCAAAGTCAAGGAATTGCTAAAGCAGAAGCCCTTGCTGACCGATATATGAAGAAAGCGCTCGATGCTCTCGATCAGCTACCTAACATCAAGACGACCAAAAACCTGCGTGATATCGCTCATTTTGTGGTTAAACGTACGCATTAAACTTTGTATGACCTTCGACTCTCGGATTGCTCATGCCCAAAGATGAACAGAACTGTGAGATTCCTCATTGGGAGGATTTGGACATGTATGTTACAATCAGAGGGATTGCGTTTACATAGTGATTAACTTTGAACCGTGAGTGAGGAGTGAGCTGATGGATCGTACATTTTTGATGGTGAAGCCGGATGGTGTGCAGCGTGGATTGATCGGTCGAATTATTAGCCGTCTGGAAGACAAAGGATTTAAGTTGGTGGCAGGCAAATTGGTGCAGATGTCTGAGGATCAGGCAAAACGCCATTATGCTGAACATGAGGGCAAACCGTTTTTCGATGATTTGGTTCGTTTTATCACATCTGGGCCTGTATTTGCCATGGTGTGGGAAGGGGACGATATTGTGGCGCTTGCGCGCATCGTCATCGGAAAAACCAATGTGAAAGAAGCAGCTCCGGGTACCATTCGCGGAGACTTCGCCAGCCACACACCACATAATCTGATTCATGGGGCAGATTCACCGGAAAGTGCTTCCCGTGAAGCAGCAAATTTCTTTGCTTCAGATGAACTGGTGGTATACGACAAGAGCATCGCAGCCTGGTTGTAATTATTAGCCAAAAGGGTGATACACGATGCTGGAGCAAGAACAACTACTAGACCCGGATTACACCGGATTCATTCGTAAAATCAAAGAGAGCACAGGCATTGATCTTGCTCAATACAAGGAAGGCCAGATGAAAAGAAGGCTGACCACACTTCGCAACAAAAACGGGTTTCATACATTTTCTAACTTTTTTGATGCTATGCAGAAGGATAAATCATTGTTCTACGAATTCCTTGATCGTATGACGATTAACGTATCGGAATTCTGGCGTAATCCCAATCGTTGGGAAGTGCTGCGGGATGAGATCCTGCCTGAGCTGCTGGGGTCCAAGCGTCGTGTCAAAGTCTGGAGTGCAGCCTGTTCAACAGGTGAAGAGCCTTATACACTCGCCATGATTCTGGACACGATGGGCATTTTGAAGGACAGCTCCATTACGGCAAGTGATCTGGATGAAGGTGCATTGGCCAAAGCCAAGGAAGGGCGTTATATGGAACGCTCGCTTAAGGATGTACCCAAAGAAACGGCAAGTCGTTACTTTAAACAGGATGGCTTGGTTTATCGTATTGATGATAAGCTGAAAAATTCGATCAAATTCATGAAACAAAATCTACTGTTAGACCGTTTTGACGATGGGTACGATCTGATTGTGTGCCGGAATGTCATGATCTACTTTACCGAGGAAGCCAAAAACCTGTTGTATCACAAATTTGCAGCAAGTTTGCGTCCAGGCGGTATTTTGTTTGTGGGTAGTACGGAGCAGATCTTCTCCCCGGGACAATATGGTCTGGAGACAGCAGAGACATTCTTCTATCGGAAAAAATAATGATAATGGTTGTTGAGCCGTCTGATGCACATGTACATGTGATCAGGCGGTTATTTGTATACCAAGCACAAGAAAGAGCCGACTTTCTTGTCAAAGCCGGTCAGCTATACTATAATAAGCAAAGAAATTATGGGATTTTAGCAATGTGAAGTTTAACAGTTTAAAGGGGGAACGTATTATGAGTTTACGCTATTTAACCGCAGGGGAGACGCACGGACCCCAATTGACCGCTATTATTGAAGGATTGCCAAGTAATTTGACAATTGATTTTGAAGAACTGAATTTCCAGCTTCACCGCCGCCAAAAGGGATATGGTCGTGGACGCCGGATGCAGATCGAGAAGGATCAGGCGAATTTCGTTGGTGGTATCCGTCACGGATATACAACAGGTGCTCCGGTAGCGCTGGTTGTTCAAAATAACGACTGGAAACATTGGCAGAATATTATGAATATTGAGCCGATTGAAGGCAGCGACGAAGAGAAACGTCGCGTTCATCGTCCACGTCCCGGACACGCTGATCTGAACGGTGGACTCAAGTATAATCTTAAAGACTTGCGTAACGTACTGGAGCGCTCCAGTGCACGTGAGACAACGGTACGTGTGGCATGTGGTGCCATTGCACGTCAATTCCTGGCTGAATTCGGAATCAAGGTAGCTGGACGTGTACTTCGTATTGGAGAGATCGAAGCTCCGTATCAGGACCTTCCGATTGATGAACTGATCGCAGTGACAGAAGCTTCCTCTGTACGTGTCACGGATGCTGAGACAGAGAAGAAGATGGAAGCCTACATCGACCAGATTAAACAAGAAGGCGATTCCATCGGAGGAATCGTGGAATGTATCGTTGAAGGCGTACCTATTGGTCTTGGTAGTTATGTTCAATACGATCGCAAGCTGGATGCACGAATCGCTCAAGGCGTAATGTCCATTAATGCATTCAAAGGCGTAGAGATTGGTATCGGATTCGAAGCAGGAGTCATTCGGGGATCACAGGTGCATGATGAAATCATGCATACGGATGAGCGCGGCTACCACCGGGCAACCAACCGTCTGGGTGGATTCGAGGGTGGTATGACAAACGGTATGCCAGTAGTTGTACGTGGTGTAATGAAGCCGATCCCAACGTTGTATAAGCCACTGCAAAGTGTTGATATTGATACAAAAGAAGCATTTACAGCTCAGGTGGAGCGCTCGGACGCTTGTGCTGTACCCGCAGCGAGTGTGGTTATGGAGCATGTTGTAGCGTGGGAAATTGCCAAAGCATTCCTGGAGAAATTCGGCGGGGATTCCATGGAAGAGATCCGTGC
The DNA here is from genome assembly GCF_018614975.1 of Paenibacillus polymyxa. Classification (GTDB taxonomy): domain Bacteria; phylum Bacillota; class Bacilli; order Paenibacillales; family Paenibacillaceae; genus Paenibacillus; species Paenibacillus polymyxa_E. Next base: position 281,578 of record NZ_JAGGNR010000011.1, read on the forward strand.
CAATGTTGCTAGTTATAACGCTCAACTGGAGAGTTACTAATATGCGTCAGCTGACGGTACAGTTGGAGGAACGCTCATATCCGATTCTGATTGGTAGCGGCCTATTGGCACAAGCCCCTCAATATTTTGAGCAATATGGCTTGACCAAAAAAAGTCCGCTACTCATCATTACAGATGAAAATGTGGCTCCCAAATACTTGTCAGGTTTGGAGCAAACGCTGCGTACGGCTGGTTATACCGTCGTATCGGCGGTTGTGCCCTCTGGTGAAACATCGAAATCCCTTTCGGTGTACCAGGATATGATGACCGTTGCGATCGAAGGTAAACTGGATCGTAGTTCTGCGATTCTGGCCCTAGGTGGTGGTGTCGTAGGTGATCTGGCTGGTTTTGTTGCCGCTACATATATGCGAGGAATCAAGTTTGTTCAAGTACCTACAACGATTTTGGCGCATGACAGCAGTGTAGGCGGCAAGGTGGCTGTCAATCATCCGCTGGCTAAAAATATGATTGGTGCATTCCACCAGCCCGAACTTGTACTCTACGATGTGGACACACTTCAATCCTTACCGCCACGAGATGTTTCGGCAGGGTTGTCAGAGATGCTGAAGCACGGACTGATCCGTGATGAGGCTTTTGCACATTGGTGTGAGGAGCATGCGGAAGAGTTGCTTGCGCTTAATCCGGAAGCATTGGGATACGGCTTGGAGCGCGGGTGTGGTATTAAGGCAGAGATTGTATCCAGAGACGAACGGGAAAATGGAGAACGTGCGTTGTTGAACCTTGGACATACAATTGGTCATGCCATTGAAGCGATTGCTGGTTATGGAGAATTCCTGCACGGAGAAGCGATCTCGATCGGTATGGCTGGATCAGCATTGCTTGGTGAGAAGCTTGGTGCGCCAGCAGGGCTCTATGAAGATACGGTCCGCATGTTGCGTTCACTTCGCCTTCCAACAACGATGCCTGCGCATCTGGACACGGATGCATTAATGGAAGCGATGATGCATGACAAAAAGTTCCGTGAAGGTCATATGGTGTTCATCATTCCTGATCGGATTGGGGCTGCAAGAATTGTGAAGGACGTACCTGTGTCGGCAGTTCGGGACGTCATTGAAATGCTCAGGAAGGGAGAATAACAGGCAATGGTCACACGGGGAATTCGCGGAGCTACAACAGTTACGCAGAACAACGAAGAACAGATTTTGAAGGAAACGGCTGTATTGTTGCAGGAGATCGTGGATCGCAATGAGATCCAACCGGAAGATATCTGCAGTGTGTGGATAACGTTAACTGGGGATCTGGATGCTGCTTTCCCGGCAAAAGCTATTCGCCAACTGGATGGCTGGGAACTTGTACCACTTATGTGTGCACTGGAGGTTCCTGTTAAAGGTGCCTTGGCACAGTGCATTCGTTTCATGGTGCATGTCAATACGAATAAAGCTCAGAATGAAATCAACCATGTGTATCTGAACGGTGCACAGGCATTACGTCCGGATTTGGCAGCACCTTCCGGCTCTTAAGTGGTGGGTTGTCAAACCGATCATAATGATGTATAGTGAGAACCAGTTGAGTAGAGTAGAGATTGAGCTGAGAGCAGCTGAGCTAGTGGAGTATATAGCAGAGTCCAGTGGGTGGTAACCGGGGCAACAGAAACCGGTCAACTGATTCACGGTACGTCGTGCTACGGAATACGTAACAGGAACAGGGAAAACAAACGTGTCATAGGACATCTTGTTTTGATATATTTTGGTACAAACACAATCAATGCACCCTCCTATATTTTACGAAATATTGGAGTGAGTAGTTGAAGTGTTATAACTGAACTATTTTCCCGAATTGGATGATGTGAGATGCATCAATTCAGCGACCTGTGAATAATCCGAGAGCGAAGTATAGGGACTTGTTATTTATGAAACATCACCCTGTTAAATACAGCTTATAACCAAACCTCTACCTGATGGTAGAGGTTTTTTTGTACATATACCCTTTTCTTCTACCTAAATCTGAAAGGACGTGATCTGATGATAACGCCAAACGTTAATCAAGTACTGAAAATGTCGAATGAGTATAATCTGATTCCGGTAGTCAAACGGATTCTGGCAGATATGGAGACACCGATTCGAATATTCCGCCGTTATGCTGACAACGACCGGGCATTCCTGCTGGAAAGTGTAGAGGGGGGGATCCAATGGGCGAGATACTCGTTCATCGGTACAGATCCGTTCCTGATGATTTCGGCGAAGAAGGGCCGGATCGTTGTAGAAGAAGCAGGGAAAACTCGTGAATTGCCAGGCAAACCGATTGAAGAACTGAAAGCACTGCTGCGTAAGTATCGCAGCCCAAAAGATGATGAACTGCCACCATTCACAGGTGGGGCAATTGGTTTCTTCGGATATGATCTGCTGTCCTATTATGAGAAGCTTCCAGCCCATGCGCTGGATGACCTGAACATGGATGACATTCGCTTTATGTTCTGTGACCAGATTATCGTGTTTGACCATGTGAAGCAGCAGATGCTGCTCGTCGGGAATGTACACGTCAAGGACGGTGCAACGGATGACGAGATACGGCAAGCGTATGCAGTGACTTCGGAGAAGCTGGAGCAGGCCGCAGAACGTTTGCAGCAGCAAGGACCAGGGGAGAACCTGAATCCGCGTTCTATTCCGGGAGACGTGGAACTGGGGGATATTCGCTCCAACCTCACGAAGGAGCAATTTATCGGCAATGTGGAGCAAGCGAAAGATTATATTCGCGCAGGTGATATTTTTCAAGTGGTATTATCCCAGCGTTTCCACATTGATACGGAGGTTTCTCCGCTTCACGTGTATCGTGTGCTTCGGACTCTGAATCCATCGCCTTATATGTACTACCTCAAAATGGATGATGAGATTATCGTGGGTACTTCGCCTGAAGCGCTGGTCAAGGTGGACGGGAATCGTGTGGAGACACGTCCGATTGCAGGCACACGTCCAAGGGGAGCTACTGAAGCGGAAGATCGTGCACTCGCTGCTGATCTGCTCCAGGATGAGAAGGAACGCGCGGAGCATCTGATGCTGGTTGATCTGGGCCGTAACGATCTGGGCCGGGTATCCAGCTTTGGCAGTGTGAAGTGTGACATGTTCATGGAGATTGAACGGTATTCTCACGTGATGCACATGGTATCCAACGTTACAGGCGAGCTTAGAGAAGACAAGGATTTCTTCGATGCGTTCCTCTCGTGCTTGCCAGCAGGTACCGTATCCGGTGCACCGAAACTGCGTGCAATGGAGATTATCGCGGAACTGGAGAAAGAGGCACGTGGTGCCTATGCAGGAGCAATCGGATACCTTGGTTTCTCGGGTAACATGGACTCCTGTATTACAATTCGTACGATTATTTTCAAAAAAGGAAAAGCATATGTACAGGCCGGAGCGGGAATCGTATGGGATTCTGTGCCTGAGAATGAATATGAGGAAACGGTTAACAAAGCTAAAGCATTGCTCAAGGCGATTCGAACAGCAGAAGCGATGTTTCCTGCCAAAGAAAAGGACAGCACGTTGAGACTGGCGAATGCAGACTACTTTGTCACACCAGCGGCCGCTAAGAACTGAGAGAGGAGAGACAGGAGATGAACATAAACCCGATAATAAATGAGAACCCTGTAACCCCGATTGCTGAGATTAATCGCGAGGATGGCATGAAGAATGGTTTGGCAAAGATTTTGGAGGGCAGCCATCTGGAGCAAGCCGAAGCACGAGATTTGATGTACTCGATTATGAGAGGTGAGGCAACGCCGGCTCAAATCGGAGGTTTGCTGATGGCGCTGCGGATGAAGGGGGAAACAGTGGATGAGATCACCGGTTTTGCGGAAGCCATGCGTGGTCAGGGCGGACGGATTCTAACGGATGGCAGCGGCTTGCTGGACACGTGTGGAACAGGTGGATCGGGTATTCACAAATTCAACATTTCCACAGCATCCGCGATCATTGCTTCGGCCGTCTCGGTTCGGGTTGCCAAACATGGCAACCGTTCAGCTTCAGGCAGAGCGGGAAGTGCAGATGTATTAGAGGCCCTCGGTGTAAATATCCATCTGAACGGGGAGCAGGCTAGACAATGTCTGGATGATATCGGAATCTGCTTCTGTTTTGCCCAGGTATATCACCCTTCCATGCGACATGCGGCAGGACCAAGAAAGGAGCTGGGTGTTCGGACCATTTTCAATATGCTGGGACCATTAACCAATCCTGCGGGAGCAGATCGCCAATTGCTTGGTCTGTATGATCGTTCCCGGACGCCGATGATTGCTGAAGTATTGAATCGTCTTGGTCTCAAAAGAGCGTTGGTTGTGGCCAGCTATGATGGTCTGGATGAAATCAGTATCTCGGCACCAACTCAGGTATCTGAACTTCGCAATGGTGAAGTGCACACCTATGATATTGATCCACGTGATATGGGCTTGTCTCTGCATCCGCTCGAAGCGGTGCTTGGAGGAGATGCAGCACAGAATGCCGAAATTATTAAGAGGATCTTCCAGGGTGAGCAGAGTGCCTACCGTGATGTCGTTCTGTTGAACGCCGGAGCGTGCATCTATGTATCCGGTCTTGCGGATAGCATTGCTGAAGGGGTAACACTTGCCGCAGAAGCGGTAGATTCGGGCAAAGCTGCCGGGAAACTTGAACAGTTAATTCATACAACGGAGGCGTACAGTCATGTATCTTGATCGAATCGTTGCAACCAAACATAAAGAAGTTGAAGTTCTGGCACAAACATTTAACATGGATGAAGCTATCCAACAAATCGAACAACTACCCGCAACACGTGGGTTTGAACAAGCACTATCGAGCGGACGCAATCGCAAACTCGGCCTTATTGCTGAAGTGAAGAAGGCTTCGCCATCTAAAGGATTGATCCGTCCTGATTTTCATCCGGTAGAGATTGCTGCTGCTTATGAGCGAGCGGGTGCAGATTGCATCTCTGTATTAACGGATGTATCGTATTTTCAAGGGAGCAACGAGTACTTGCAGGCGATCCATAGGGCGGTGAACATTCCGCTATTACGCAAGGATTTTATTATAGATGAACGACAAATTGCCGAGGCAAGATTACTGGGTGCGGATGCGATACTGCTGATTGCCAGCATTCTGACACCTGAACAGATTCGTCAATATCTGGAATTCGCCAAAAGTTTGGGGCTGGATGCCTTGATTGAAGTCCACGATCGAACAGAACTGGAGCAAGTATTGGAGATCCCGCAGGCAACACTAGTGGGCATCAATAATCGTAATTTGAAAACATTCGAAACCAGTCTGAACACGACACTGGATTTGATGGAATTGATTCCAAGTGGCGTTACCTTGATTAGCGAAAGTGGTATTGACGGGCCAGAATCAATAGTACCTCTGATCCAGGCCGGTGTTCATGGTATTCTCGTAGGTGAGCATCTCATGCGCAAGGATGATGTCGAGGCGGCTGTATATGATCTGATGGGAACCAAATGATGAATACTTCCATACACGATGGCACAGGCGACAGTATGTCAGAACTGAGAAACCCGCTGCCAGCGGCCGTAAAAATATGTGGACTTCAGGACGTTGAAGTGCTAAAATCGATGATAAACTTGCCTGTGGATTACATTGGTGTTGTTTTTGCCAAATCACGCCGCCGAATCGAACCCGAGCGGGCTGCTGCATTAAGAACGGTGTTGTTCGAATGGTCGGCCTATGATCGACCGAAGCTTGCGGGTGTATTTGTGAATCCTACGCTGGAAGAGCTGGAGCATATTATGATGTTAGCTCAACTGGATGTTATTCAACTGCATGGACAGGAGACTGCGGAATTTTGCCAGCAGGTGAAGCAGAGGTGGAATGCTAAAGTGTTCAAAGTTTTTTCTTTTCCCAAAGATGAAACGGGACCGGAAGCTGATGATGCAGCCATAAGGGCTCTTGATACTTACGATAAATTCGTGGATGCGATATTGCTTGATACCCATGATCCTCTATATGGAGGGGGCTCTGGGAAAACGTTTGCCTGGGAGCGAATTCCTGTCTATGCTGAATGGGCGAAAAGTCGCGAAATTGCCCTGTTTGTTGCAGGAGGTTTGCAGCCGGACAATGTACAAGAACTAATACAGACATATGCACCTTTCGGCGTCGATGTATCCAGCGGCGTTGAGACTGAAGGTGTGAAGGATATTGCCAAAATTACAGCATTCGTAGAAAGGGTGAAGCAGGCATGACACATCAATTGCCGGATCAACACGGGCGTTTCGGTCACTTCGGAGGCCGCTTTGTACCTGAGACATTAATGAACGCACTTATTGAGTTGGAGGAGGCATATAGCCACTTCTCTGAAGATGAGGAATTCAACAAGGAACTGAACTATCTGCTGAGTGAGTACTCTGGACGTGAAACGCCATTGTATCATGCAGAGCAATTGTCACGCCGATTGGGCGGACCGAAAATTTATCTGAAACGTGAAGATCTCAATCATACAGGTGCGCACAAAATTAATAACGCCATTGGACAAGGTTTGCTTGCCAAACGGATGGGCAAAAAGAAAGTTATTGCCGAAACAGGTGCAGGTCAACATGGCGTTGCAACGGCAACAGTAGCCGCATTGCTTGGACTGGAATGCAAAGTATTTATGGGCGAAGAAGATACAGAGCGTCAGCAGTTAAACGTATTTCGGATGAAGCTGCTCGGAGCAGAAGTAATTCCGGTGACGTCCGGAACACGGACACTGAAGGATGCTGGTAATGAAGCGCTTCGTTACTGGGTCAGCAATGTGGAGGATACGTTTTATGTGCTCGGATCAGTGGTTGGTCCTCATCCATATCCGATGATGGTGCGGAATTTCCAACGTGTAATCGGTGATGAGACCCGTCGTCAGATTCAGGAGATCGAAGGGCGTTTGCCGGATGTAATTGTAGCAGCTGTTGGTGGAGGAAGTAATGCGATCGGGATGTTCTATCCATTTATCGGTGATCAGGATGTGAAGCTTGTTGGTGTTGAAGCCGCAGGCAAAGGGGTCGATACCGAGTATCATGCGGCGACGATGACCAAAGGTACGCATGGTGTATTCCAGGGATCTATGAGTTACCTGTTGCAGGATGAGTATGGACAGGTTCAGCCAGCGCATTCCATCTCGGCCGGACTTGATTATCCGGGTGTTGGTCCGGAGCATTCCTATCTCAAGGATATTGAACGGGCAAAATATGTACCGATCACGGATCAGGAAGCACTGGATGCCCTGCAATTGCTATGTCGGACAGAAGGAATCATTCCTGCTCTGGAGTCTGCACATGCGGTTGCCCAAGTTGTCAAACTGGCGCCTGAACTCACAGCAGATGATATTGTAGTTATTTGTCTGTCGGGACGTGGAGACAAGGACGTTGAATCGATTATGAAATACACGGGAGGCGACTTGGGATGAATCTGATGGACCAGACCTTCCAGCAATTGAAGCAACAGAATCGCACGGCACTTATTCCATTCTTAACCGTGGGAGACCCGGATGTGGATACAACGATTGATATCATCAAGGAGCTTGAACAGGCTGGAGCGGATATTTTGGAACTGGGTGTTCCCTATTCGGATCCGCTTGCAGATGGCCCAGTCATTCAGCGTGCTTCCGAACGTGCGCTCAAAAGCCAGATTACCATTCGTACTGTTATGGAAACCGCAGCAAAAGCTCGTAAGGCAGGTGTGAAACTGCCGTTTGTACTGTTCACCTATTATAATCCGGTATTGCAGACAGGACTGGATGTATTCTTTGATGAATTGGTCAAACACGATATTAGTGGCATGATCATTCCGGACCTGCCAATTGAGGAAGCGGAAGAGATGCGACAACGTGCAAATCGTGCTGGTGTGCATCTGGTGCCGCTTGTTGCACCTACATCTAATGCTCGGATTGAGCGGATTGTAACGGGAGCGAGTGGCTTTATCTACTGTGTATCTTCCCTTGGGGTAACCGGAGAGAGAGCTTCTTTCTTTGATGGCGTAGAGAGCTTCATTGAGACGGTGAAAAGTCTGACAGACCTCCCTGTTGCGGTAGGTTTTGGTATCTCCAGTCATGAGCAGGTGGCACATTTCTCCCGCATCTGCGATGGTGTTGTTGTAGGTAGTGCCATTGTTCGTCAGGTGGAAGATGCGATTCCTCTGCTTGAAAATCCGGATACGCGTGCAGCGGGACTGTTGCAAATTCGTAACTTTGTGGCACAATTAAAGGGATAGGGATGTCCTGAAAGGACATCTTTTGGACACGTGAGGTGCACGCTGATTCGTGTCTGACATTATTTCAATAACAGGAGGCGGTCGGGTTGAAACCGAAATCCCAGATTGTCAATCTGCCTGTGTACCAGCCGGGCAAACCGATTGAAGAAGTGAAACGTGAGCTGGGGCTTGAACAAGTCATCAAGCTGGCCTCCAACGAAAACCCGTACGGCAGTTCTCCTGCCGCCCTGGAAGCCATTACGAGAGAAATGACTAATATAAGCATATACCCAGACGGTAGCTCGGTTGAGCTGACGGGAGTTCTTGCCAAGCATCTTGGCGTTGAACGGAACAACTTAATATTTGGTTGTGGTTCCGATGAGATTATTGCTTTGATCACGAGAGCTTTCTTCTTGCCGGGTGACGAGACCATCATGGCAGATCAGACATTTTCTGTATATAAAAGCAATGCAGATATTGAGGGTGCCGTGACCATCGAAGTGCCTCTGAAAGATGGCACGCATGATCTGAGCGCGATGCTCGCACAAATTAACGACAAGACCAAAGCAGTATGGGTGTGTAATCCAAATAATCCGACAGGTACGATTATCTCCGAGCAGGAACTTACAGCCTTTATGGACCGTGTGCCTGCTCATGTGATGGTCATACTGGACGAAGCTTATTATGAATTCGTAACCGATGAAGCATACCCGCAAAGCGTACCATTGATCGAACGGTATCCGAACTTGGTCATTCTGCGGACATTCTCCAAAATTTACGGTTTGGCTTCGCTCCGGATCGGGTATGGTATTGCACGTCCCGAAATTATTGATTTGATTAACCGAGTACGTGAGCCATTTAACACCTCCCGTTTTGGACAGGTTGCGGCGACGGCTGCACTGCTGGATCAGGATTTTGTTCAAGAGTGCTCGAAGCGGAATGCAACGGATCGGGATTTCCTGCAAAATGAATTTACACGGCTCGGATTGTCGTATTTCCCTTCACAGGGTAATTTCATTATGGTTGATCTGAATATGCCTTCGGCAATTGCGTTCCAATCCTTGCTCAAACAAGGCATTATCGTTCGCCCAGGATTTCACGTATATCCAACTTACATTCGTGTGTCCGTCGGAACATCAGAACAGAACCGTGCATTTGTCACGGCACTGGAGAACACGCTGGCTGAGAAGGCGGTAGCACGCCCTTAATACTGGCGATGAAAGAGTGAGGACCCATGAAACTAAAAATTGCAATGATCGGTGTAGGACTCATTGGCGGTTCACTGGCGCTCTGCTTCAAAGGCAAGCCAGGTGTAACCGTGATGGGTTACGCCCACTTGGATGAACTGAAGGACAAGTACATAGCGAGCGGTGTAGTGGATGAGGCTACGCTCTCTCTGGAAGAAGCGGTAGAGGATGCCGACTTTATTTTTTTGTGCGTTCCCGTAGGTTTGCTTGAATCCTATTTCGAAAAGCTCTCCAAGCTGCCATTGAAAAAAGGATGTATCATCACGGACGTAGGAAGCACTAAAGCTTCCATTGCCGCCTGTGCCGAGCATGTGCGGCTGACTGACGCTTACTTCATTGGTGGTCATCCTATGGCAGGGTCGGAGCGTGCAGGCGTAGATGCGGCCTCAGCCGTGTTGTTCGAGAATGCATACTATGTCTTAACTCCTTCAGAATATGTACCTGAGGAAGCCTACAGCAGGCTGTCTGAGCTGCTTGCGTATACGCGGGCACAGATCGTGCGTGTTGAGCCCCTGCTGCACGATGACATCGTGGGGGCGATTAGTCATCTGCCACATGTCATTGCTGTTGCGCTGGTGAATCAGGTGCGTGAATATAATGAGTCGAACCCGCTATATAAAATGCTGGCTGCAGGTGGTTTCCGGGATATTACCCGGATTGCGTCCAGTGATGCGATTGTGTGGAGAGATATCTTGCTTAGCAACCGTGATGTACTGCTAGGCTTGCTTAAGGACTGGAATAGCCAGATGACGGCCTTTACGGATATGCTGGAGCATAAGAACGGTGAAGGCATAGAAGAAGCATTTCGTCAGGCCCGTGAGTTCCGCAGTGTATTGCCCGAACGACGCAAAGGCATGATTTCCTCGTTATTTGATCTGTACACCGATGTACAGGATGCACCGGGTATGATCGGTAAGATCGCAACTGAGCTTGGGGCGAATGATATCAACCTGAGCAACTTGGAGATTATCGAAAACCGGGTGGATGTGCCGGGCATTATGCGTCTGTCTTTCCGTCAGGAAGAGGATATGGAACGAGCGAAGACGTTATTGGATTCCTTAGGCTATCAAGTGTGGATATAAGACGAGAAAGAGGGCGAAAGCCCTCTTTTTTGTGAGGTTATATTGGAGTTGTTATTTGATTTTCAGTCACAGATCAAAGAGGGTTTATATAAATATTAACATATAGATATCTTTTTAAAGACAAAAAAAAGACCGCTTACAAAAGCGGCCATTGCTCACGTGGAGCAATACAGTTATTGGATAGGAGTGGAGAGAAACCATACTGTACCCTTATTATATGTATACGTTTTCATTTTGTCAACACTTTAAGTGAATTTGTTTGAATTAATTATATCTTTCGGTAATTCAGGATAATAACTCCTTTTTTTAGGGATACCTTAGATCAAAAAAATATCACATTTTTGTAACCTTTTCGGGATCTCGTCCGTCTATATAAGCAAGGCCTACCAAAAAGGCTCAAAATGAAGTCATGAACGTGAAAATGACTGCATATGAATGACAGGTCGGGTTCTGGCGATCGCAATGGATTTGCCAGGATGATGCAGACCGTTGTACAATAAATACTGTTAATGTAGAAACGTTGGGGAAATTGCCATTACATAGGGGAATTTGGCGGGAAGGCCAGTTATGGCGCTGAACGCTGTTTATATGCGGTGAGAACCGCAACTTTTTTGTGCCTGTTCGGTAATACATGGATAGAGTCGAACGGGGAGAAGCACATGGATGGGCGAGGAGGGGTCGCACTCAAATGACGGATTCCCAGTTGATTCGAGAGATCAAGGAAGGTAACCTGGAGTTATATTCCGAGCTGATGAGTCGTTATCAGCGTAAAATACTGGCTTTCGTATATCATATGTTGAAAAGTTCCAATATGGAGCTGCTTGCGGAAGATCTCTGTTCTGAGACTTTCTATAAAGCGTACCGCAGTCTACACTCATTCCGCGAGGTGGATGCCTCATTCTCAACCTGGTTGTATACCATTGCGAGAAATACGGTATTGAGTGAGCTTCGCAAACAGCGCAGCGGGAATATTCCACTCGAAGAGAGCGGTTTTGTACCTGTTGCTCCGTCCGAGAATGCGCCAGAGTATGCTGTATTGCGCAGTGAGCGAGTGATGCTGGTTAGGGATGCGATTAACAATTTGCCGGAGAAGCAGCGTTCTGCGATTATACTCCGCGAGTATGATCAACTAGACTACCAAGAGATTGCGAATATTCTTGGGCAGAGCGTCAGTTCTGTGAAATCGTTATTATTCAGAGCAAGATCAAGCGTAAAAACTCAATTGGAACCTTATTTCTTCGAACCGGTGTACGAGCCATATGAAGGGATGAAGAACCGATGAATTGCAATGAAGCCCAGGAACTGTTTGCACTGGTCTGGGACTTGCCGGAAACTCATCCTCAGCGGATTGCATTTCATGCTCATCTCGCTGGTTGTGAAGAGTGCTCCGAACAGTTTGAGGTCTGGGAAGAAGCTCAGATCTTGCTGCACAGCATTCCGGTTCCAGTGACAGAACAACAAGCACAGAGAGTGAACCGTAACGTTATGGACCGGATCTACGCGGAGTCTCCATGGCTACTGCCGGAAGAGGCAAAGGTTAATCGTTTCTCTGCTGTGATCCGCAAGCATATGTCTTTGTGGATTGCCGCGTTCCTGGCTATTTTTTTATGCAGCTTTCTGTATATGGCAATGTTTAAGCCAGACGTATCAGAAGCTGAGCAAACCAACGTTGTTGCTACGGGTATCCTGGAGACAGGGGTTGCCGGAAGCGGACCATCGTCCTCTGGAATGTATCAGTACAACATGACTGGAGCGGACAGAGGAAGTATCATAGAACCTTTTGTTGTGAGCATGGGACCTGCTTATCCGCAGTATTGGATGGCCCTCTCTTTACTTGCAATAGGAATGGCGTTATTTTCTCTTGGTCGTATGCATCGAACAACGAATAAACGTAAACAAGGTGCGAGTGCATAGGTAATAACCTTTCGTTCGCCGTGTGGAGAAATGAGGGATGTAAGTGCGAATCGGGCTTATTCGTCACGGTCTTACAGACTGGAATGCGGCAGGCCGTATACAGGGGCAGACGGATATACCTCTGAATGTGGAAGGTCGTGAACAGGCAGAACGACTGGGAAGACGTCTATTGACGGAAGAATACCAGTGGGACTATATCATCACAAGTGGATTATCGCGGGCACAGGAAACAGGGGAGATTATCTCTAAACTGTTGAATGTACCTTTGCTTGAGCCGGACGCACGGTTGAAAGAAAGGGCTTTTGGTCAGATTGAAGGTCTGACTTCAGAAGAACGGGTTGCCCGTTGGGGCAAATCCTGGGAGACATTGGACTTGGGACAGGAGCAGATTGCGGATATCCAGATTCGTGCACTGGCGTTTCTGGAAGATCTATGGTCTGCCTATCCGGACCAAAACGTGCTCATTGTCACTCACGGAGCTTTCTTAGCCAACCTGTTATCAGCCTTGTTTAAAGATCGGTATACAGAACGGATTGGAAACCTGTCACTGACGATCCTGGAAAAGGAACGTGATGACTGGAGTCCGCTGTTATATAATTGCACACGACATCTGTCTTTGGACACAGCGAAACAACCTGAGTAATCTAACTTGGGTTGTTTTTTTTGCGTTTTATGGGGAAATAAAGACTTTATATGATTTCAAACCTCTCATTTTTCTTCTGATTAACCAACTTCGGGCATAGTATGATTAACGAATTAATTTCATAATTCACTAAAGATATTATGAAATTGATTCAAACATAAAAGATTTCCAAAAAGAGGTTTAGATTATGGGAATTCCGTCAACGATGTTTACAAAACCAAACTATTTCAGGCTTCGAATCAGCAGTCGAAGTAGTTAACGGGCGAGGCGATGGACCCATGAATCTAGCGGATATGCTTACTTTTGCCGATATTGGCCAGCTTAATCGAATAGCAGACTATTACCAATGTGAATGCAAGCCCAATTCCAAACATGAACTCATCCAGAGTATTCTCACTACATTGGGCAGCAGACCCTTTTTTGAGCAGCAGGTACGTCAACTGAATCAAGCAGATCAGCGCTTTTTGAACAACTTGTTGTTTGATCCTCGCCAGTACTATGGTATGGAAGAACTCATTGCCATAGCCCGTCAATCGATGGACAAAAAGGAGAGTGAGGCTGGCGCCAGTCCACGTGATCTCATCGTTCGCTTTAATAAGAGTGGATGGTTGTTCAATGGGACAACGCAGCAGACCAGGTATTTGTATCAGGTACCCCAGGATCTGAAATTAAGATTCAGGGATGTGTTATCCACACATCTGCGAGCAGGGATTACCAAAACAACGGAACCACCCATGTATCGGGATGAATATCATCTTTTAGCGGATGATCTCAAGTTGTTCCTGCAGTTTGTCCAGCAGCACGAAATTGCCCTTAACGCTGAAGGCATGATGTACCGTCGCTCTCAACAGCAAATTATGGAGCATCTGCACATTAGTGAGGAATTGGTGGGCAAAGGTGGATGGAGATTCGGATATGGCCGTTCCTTCAAGGATTACCCGGATCGTTTCGCACTGCTCTACGACTATGCATTTCACCATCGGCTGGTTCGTGAGGAGCAAGGCACGCTGAAGTTATCACCAGCTGGAGAAGACAGGCTGGGGGCTGAGAAAACAGCCGAAATGATACAGCTATTTAGGTTTTGGTTAAGATTGTATAAAGGTGCTATTCCCAATCTGTCCTCTATTGTGTACTGGACAGGCGAATGTGCCCAAGAATGGTCAACCGCCGAGTCGCTGTTTCGTCAGATCGGTCCATTCATTCAGCCATTCTATTATGATACGGCCGAGGCCATCTATGATAACAGAATTGTTAAAATGATGTTGCATCTTGGCATGGTCCGTATTGGGGAACATGAGGAAGGCCGGACGATACAAATGACAGCCTGGGGCACACGTCTTGCTGCATCCTGTCGCTCCATCTCAGGAGACATTACACCTATTATGTTTGACAAGTGAAGGACAAGTTGCTAAAATCACTCCCAAATTAAGGAGTGATAATAATGATAGTTCCATACAAAGGTCTACAACCTCAGTTACACCCTTCGGTATATATGGCTGAAGGTGCAAAACTGGTCGGTGATTTGAGAATGGGAGAAGAGTCTTCCGTCTGGTTCAATGCAGTCCTGCGGGCTGATTTGGCTCCTATTATCATTGGAAAGCGCTGTAATATTCAAGATAACGTTGTCGGGCATGTCAATACTGATCAACCTTTGATTGTGGGAGATGATGTTTCAGTAGGACATACAGCGATCATTCATGGTTGTTGTATTGGAACAGGATCATTAATCGGCATGGGAGCCATTCTGCTGAATGGAGCCGATATTGGCGCATATACGCTGATTGGAGCCGGTTCTGTTGTTACTGAGAATAGTAAAATTCCGCCCTATACTCTTGCTTTGGGGACACCTGCCAAAGTGATACGTGAGCTGACTGATGCCGATCTGGAGCGGATGTCCAGAACTTCACTGGGTTATGTTACCAAAGGAAAAGAATATAGGAGCTCTTAAATCCGTTTTGGAGGTGCATCCTATTGGATAAAATGAAAGTTACGTACGAAGTCATGTTGGGGCTGGCAGCTGAGATGGTGTGGGACGAAGCGCTTCGCAAACAGCGCAGCGAGAAGCTCTATTTGGAAATCGATAAAGCGTTAGCTACCGGAGACGAAGTAGCTTTCCGGAGTCTGACGGATGAACTGAGGACCATAAACTGATGGGCAAAATATATCCTTTCTGAGATAAAAGGGAATGCGCAGATGCGTATTTCCTTTTTGATATGTGTAATTCCGAAATGAATGTCTGGATTTATAAGGTATGGTCATATATAATATGGGAATAAAATGGATAGAGAGGGGATATAGGGAATTGAAATTCAGTGAGATGACTCAAGACAGCTGGGCTGAACTGCAACTCTATCTGGATACATGCCTTATTCCATACACAGCTCTTAGCGGTGAGCAGTCGCCAGTAGAAGCTACCGAGGCATTGGAGCGGCTGAGAGATTTTCTGGATCTGGTCGAAATTCCTTTCAAAGGGAGAATCATGACTTATCCAGCCTTTCATTATGCTAATTCGGAATTGTCAATGACATTAAATTCCTTGTCCGGTCAGCTTAAATCTTCAGGATTCAAATATGTGGTTATTATGTCATCAGATGGTCATTTAAATGAAGTGGAAATTCCATCTGCTGATCTGGTTTTGAGTCGGTCCGTGTTAACTCAAGAGGTCGGAGAAGAGGGGATTGCGAGATTTGTAGGAGAAAAGATACGAGAGTTGTGGAAAAAATAGTTTTTGACGACAAATGTGACAATTTACCAACATTTTTTTAATAACGCTTACAATTGAACCTTAAAAATGTGTGACAAATTCTTGACGGTGTTCTAGGGCTACTATATGATTATGTATGTTCTAGTAAGTCGTGGAATTTATGAAAATGAAAACGTTTGAGAGAGTTGGCTGAAAAAGGGGGTTGGAGACAGTATGAGCAGTGAGCATGACCACCACGAAGCTTCATTGAAATTGCCAAGCCGCATGGAGATGTCACGCAGGCAGTTTTTGACGTACACGCTTGGTGGAGCTACAGCCTACATGGCCGCCGGTGCAATTCTTCCTATGGTTCGTTTTGCGGTGGACCCGATTTTGCAACATAAGGGAGAAGGCACCTCTGTCAAAGTAGCTGAAATCAGCAAAATTACGAATGAGCCTCAAGAATTCACCTTTGAACTTAAACAACAGGATGGATGGTATCTGAGTAATGCATCGTTAGTGGCGTGGATTCGCAAAGACGAGCAGGGCAAAATTTATGCACTCTCACCTATCTGTAAACATCTGGGATGTACAGTAGGCTGGAATAGTGACAAGCAGTACCCTGACGAGTATCATTGCCCCTGCCATGGCGCGCACTATGACAAGGAAGGGAAGAATCTTGCCGTAGCCCCCAAACCGCTGGATGAGTACGTAGTCAAGGAAGAGCAGGGTTGGGTATATCTGGGCGACATTGTTCCGAACACCCGAGTGAATTAGGAGGCGTGAACGCAGATGTTTAAAAATGTCTATGACTGGATTGACGAGCGTCTTGACATCACGCCAATCTGGCGGGACGTTGCGGATCATGAAGTTCCAGAGCATGTAAATCCGGCTCATCACTTTTCCGCATTCGTGTACTGCTTTGGTGGATTGACGTTCTTTATTACTGTTATTCAGATTCTGTCAGGCATGTTCCTGACCATGTATTATGTACCTGATATTATCAATGCCTACGCAAGTGTGGAGTACCTGCAGACCAAAGTAGCCTTCGGCCAAATTGTTCGCGGCATGCACCACTGGGGAGCCAGTCTGGTTATCGTAATGATGTTCTTACATACGATGCGTGTGTTCTTTACAGGCTCTTACAAGGCACCGCGTGAAATGAACTGGGTTGTCGGCATGCTGATCTTTTTCGTCATGTTAGGTCTGGGGCTGACAGGTTACTTGTTGCCATGGGATAACAAAGCCTATTTTGCAACAAAAGTAACCCTGGAGATTGCCAATACGGTTCCTTGGCTGGGACCAATTATCAAAGAATTCCTGCAAGGCGGTACGATTGTCGGTGCACAGACACTAACCCGATTCTTTGCCCTGCATGTATTCTTCCTCCCCGCTGTGCTTCTGGTGCTTCTGGTCGGACACTTTATCATGATCCGCAGACAGGGCATTTCGGGACCACTATAAACGATAGAAGGGAGGAATCGCAATGGCTCACGGACATAAGAAGGATGATGAGGAAAAGGTTATCTTTGTCGGTGATTCACGGGTCCGTAAAGGGGCGGGATTTATTACCCCTCCTGATTACACGGCGTATCCTGGCAAATCCGAAGCCTTTATTCCCAACTTCCTGCTGAAAGAATGGATGGTTGGTGTCGTTGTATTGGTGGGGATTCTGGTACTAACGATCTCAGAACCTGCACCTTTGGGCTATCCGGCCAATCCAAGCGCATCCGTAATTCCTATGCCGGACTGGTACTTCCTTTTTCTATATCAGTACTTGAAGTATCCATACGCATCGGGCGATTACGTTTTGCTCGGGGTACTGGGGGTCAGCGGAGTCGCTTTTGGAGCTTTGCTGCTGGCACCATTTCTGGACACAGGCAAGGAGCGGCGTTTCTATAAACGCCCAATTGCTTCATCACTGATGATTTTGTCGGTCATTTCTGTATTTTACCTGACAAATGTAGCGTGGACTCACTACGAGCATGAGTTGGAAGCAAATGGACAGAAGCCTGAACATATTCAACGTGAAGAAGAAGCGCTGGAGAGGCGTGAACAGGGGCTCGCACCAGTTTCCAACGCACCCGGACAGCAAGAAGAAGTTGCGATCGTGGAACAGGATGATCCTGCAATGGAAACGTACAAAAAGGCTGGATGTATTGGTTGTCATGCGGCTGATATGAAGGGCGCAAGTGGACCTTCACTTCGGGGTGTGGGTGACAAGCATAGCCAGGAAGAGATTCTGACCATTATCAAAGAAGGCTACAACGAGATGCAGCCTCAGTACAATAATGCTATTGCTCAAGGTGTTACGGATGAAGAGATCACTCATCTGACCGAATGGCTTGCGAAACAGAAAGCAGAACAGTAAAATCGAAATAACCAATGAAACCTGATCGTTTATGCGGTCAGGTTTTTTTGAAGTGTTTTTTGGTCAGCACTGTAACGTGCACAACATGTGAAGAAGGAAGGGGCAGGGAATGTGGCTTTATCGTATTTCTGGAGTAGGGAATTTCTAACCAATCGTTATTTCCTGTGGCTATTATTTTGGTGTAATGCGGTAGGAACGGTATACGGATACATCTGGTACGGAGAGCAAATGAAATTGACGCTGGCTGAGCAGCCGGTGTGGCAGATCGTATTTGTGCCGGATAGCCCAACAGCGAGTTTGTTTTTTACTTTAGCGTTGCTATGGGTCTTGTACCCACCACGGTCCATCATTATCAAACGGATCGGACATGTGATTCAGGCGCTTGCCGTGGTCACATCTGTGAAATATGGCGTGTGGGCCGTAGCCATTATTTTCGCTGGCTGGATGCAAGGCGGTACACAGCACTGGCAAGACTGGATGTTGATTGCTTCGCATAGTGCGATGGCAATTGAAGCTCTTATTTATGTACGTTTTTTCGGCTTCCGTTGGGCTGCCCTTGTCGTTGCAGGTCTCTGGACGCTGTGGAACGATACGATGGATTATACATATGATATTTACCCTTGGTTACCCGCTTCTCTCTATGATCATGTAGATGGTGTGCGTAATTTCACATTCGGACTGACACTGGTGAGCATTCTGTGCGCGTGGCTGGCCTTAAGACAGGCAAGACGTACCTGATCTTGACCTCATACTTTGGAGAGAGAATAACACGTCTCATGAAAAGTCGCTATTTTAGCGGCTTTTTTTGTGTCCATATTGTGCTAGTTCATGGCTTGAAAATCAAGGATATCTCCGTTCTGCACCTTATAATAAAATTGAAACTGGATTTTTTTAATTATTTTCCATAATTACTCAATATTGAAAGAGGTGACGAGTGATCTGCTTTGTCAGATAATCCGGAGAGGGATGGTGACATGTATGACGAAAAGAACAAGAATAGTAAAACTATTAACTGTATTTTTGATAGCGTTATCAATTTCATATCAAGTTGATGATGGGAATTCTCAAGCCAATGCCACTCCACAAACTCCATCTCAGGCATATGTGCAGAAAATGGGTAAAGGCTGGAACGTATTCAACACCTATGACAGTTTTAGAACCGACGATCTCTCCCTGTCTGACGAAACCTCCTGGGGGCAACCAAAAGTAACCCAAGAATTAATATTATCAGCGAAAGCAAAAGGCTTTGATAGTATTCGGATTCCAATGACTGCCTATACAAGGTATACACTTGGTGCAGATGGACACTATGTAATCCATTCCGAATGGTTGGCCAAATATGAGCAAGTGGTTGATTGGGCCGTTGATGCAGACCTGTATGTGATGATCAACCTTCATCATGATTCCTGGACATGGCTTTCCAATTGGGATGGAAATAAGGCGTCAGAGGAATATATCAGATATGTAGATCTCTGGACGCAGCTTGCTAATCATTTTAAGAATGAACCTGAGCGGGTCATGTTTGAGACCATGAATGAACCTTATTTCGAAAATGATACCGGAACCGTCACCAAACAGGATAAATTGGATATGATCAATCAGGCTGCATATGATGTTATCCGCAGCTCTGGTGGAAATAATGCAACAAGAATGATTGTTATTCCAACGTATTCTACGAGCGCAGATATGGATAAAGCCGATGCAGCCTATCATTTTATCACGGGGCTGAACGATCCAAACTTAATCGCCACTGTGCATTTTTATAGCGACTGGGTCTTCAGCGGCAACTTGGGGAGAACGGGCTTTGATGAAAAGCTTTACGATGGAATTCAAGATACGCCAAGAAGTAATATAGACCAGATGTTTAACACATTAAATCATGCCTTAATTTCCAAGGGGATTGGAGTTGTCATTGGTGAATATGGCTGGTTATCCCCTGATGATGGCGCGGCGAAAATGCAGTCAGGTGAAAAACGGAAATATCTTGAATATCTGAACTACAAGGCATCCCAATATGGAGTTAGCTCAATGATATGGCCAGGTGCGTTTTGGCGAGTTCCACCTTTTGACTGGCATGATGAATATGGAACTACCATTCAAGTAGCCAATATGAAACAGCGTTCTTCCTATTCCACAGGTTTGAATGAAATCTATGTGAATCAGCAAGCTGCAAACGATATTCAAATTCCGCTTACTCTGAATGGAAATAGCTTTAAGCACATTAAAGAAGTCCCCAAAAAATATTACTCATTTGATAAAGCTACCTCAACACTTACGATCTCTAAAGAATTTATAAACGAGAAATTCAATCAGGCTTCAAACGGCACCATTGCTGATATGGTTTTTGAATTCTCAAAAGGCGCAGAATGGCATCAGCTTATTATCAAACATTCAACACCTGTGTTTGGAACGACAGCAGGCACAATAACAGAGGGAATCGTCATTCCGGTCCAATATAACGGGACCAACGTAAGACGTGCCTCACTTCTCGATGAATCTGGTAACCGAATTGGCGGCAATGCCTGGTTTCCATATATGAAGTTTGGCAGTGATTTTACAGCTGACTATACGGATGGAACATTCACCCTCTTGAAAGATGCATTTGACGGCTTGGTTGCGGATGGCAGAATGAAGGTCAGGATCGAATTTTACGATGGGCAGAGTATGAACTATTCCATTCAAAAAATCGGAAATAATGTAACAGGTTTAGGTATCGTTTTCTAGATGAAGGGTCACAAGTCGAGTAGGTAAGGAATCGTCCTCTGCTTGTTCTAACGAACTGTCCCTCGCCATACATTGGTGGTGGGAGGGATGTCCATGAAGAGAACGTTTGGGATCAAAACGGGCTTACTGGTGGTATCGTTCATGGCTCTGCTGCTTTGGACGAATTTAGCATATCGTGTATCCGCGCAAAGTGAAGCATTGAATTCGAATTCAGATGAGCAAGTGTCCACGAGCAATTCAATTGCACAACTTAATGAGGAAGCAGCCGTATTGTATCGTCAGGCGCTCGAGAATAATATTGAAGAAGTGCGTGGAAGCATTTTGCGTATCAGTAAAAGTCTGGAGCATATCTCCTTTGAGGGACAAACAACAGTTGAGGGCATTCACGCCTTGTCCGAAACCATAGTTGAAGTGAAACAAGCCGTTGTGAAGGTGAAAAATGACGATGCTTCTCTTCAGCAGTCCTCTGCCAAACTCAGACTTGCAGCAGATAGTCTCGCGAATCCAACCAAGCCTTTATGGTTGCAGTATTATAAAATCGTGAAAAACGATCTGGACGCTTTATCCGCTGCTACAAATCAAGGGCAAACTGCGGCTGTACTGGCAAACCGCTACGCCATTCTGGAGGAGCATTATGAGACGATTCGTCCTGCCGCACTGATTCGCCGTGAACCGTATGAGATCGCCCAGATGGACGCCTGGTTATCTCATACCAAAGGGCTTACCACAGCCAAGCAGCCTGATCTGGCTCAGTTAAAGAGTATGGTAGGCCATGGGGAGGAGCTGGTGAACCAGTTATTTGGTCGCGAGAAAGACGAGAGTGCCTTTGTACCGTTTGTACAGGGTCCTGATCGCAGGGCAGCCGGGCTGCTCATTAGTTCGGTTATTGTGGCGACGTTAAGTTACGCCGGATATCGTAAATATCGTGCGCAGCAGCAGGGGATTTTTCCTTTTCGGCGCTAGTTGGATATGAAGTTGATCGTGGTATATAAAAAAAAGACCTCTTTCCAGCATGAACAGCCCCGGTAACGGCTCTTCATGTGAAAAGAGGTTTTCTTGTAGTTTCTGTATAGTGCATTAACTTTCTTTGAAACCTTCTCCATGTACATCGTGAACATCGCTGATGATGACAAAAGCTCTGGGGTCAATGGAACGTACAATGGTCTGCAGTCGTCTGAACTCTTGCCTGGAGATCACGCAGTAGGCCATGTGTTTGGCCTGTTTAGAGTACGCTCCAATGGCTGGAATAAGGGTAACACCACGATCCATATCCCGTGTGATCTGGTCCGCAATCTCGGGTGCATGGTCACTAATGATCATAAATGCCCGGGCAGAATATGCACCTTCCTGAATAAAGTCGATGACTTTGGAGGCGATGAATACAGCTACGAGCGTATACAGGATTTTTTCTTTGGGGATGTAGATGAGAGAGAGCCCGATAATGATGAAGTCGATGCCCAGTAATACTCGTCCCATACTCCACCCATACTTGCGGTTGAGAATACGAGCAATGATGTCTGAACCGCCCGTCGTTCCACCCCAACGAAATACGATGCCAAGACCGGCTCCAAGGGTGACACCTGCATATAGTGCTGCTAACAGTAAGTCATTCTCGGTATGTAATGGTTCAATCCAGCCCAGATGAATCAACTTCTCAAACAACCATAGAAAAACGGTCAGTGCCCCGATTCCAATACCCGTATAGATCATCTGTCTGCCGCCCAAGATTTTGAGCCCGATCAAAAAGAGGGGAACATTCAGAATCAAGGTTGTAAGTGAAGGTGAGATGCCAAAAGCGTAATTGATCAGCACCGTAACCCCGGTGAGGCCGCCTTCCATAAGCTGGTTGGGGATAATGAAATAGAGGAGCCCAAAGGCATATAAGGCTGTACCCAGCAGGATGGGCAGAACCAGTTTAACTTGAACCCAGGTTTTGGAAGTGCTCATAAGATCCCTCGCTGTAGTAAATTTAGAATGAAGAAGTTATCATTCTCATCTAGTATACCTGTTTATTGATTCTTTAAAAATGATTTGTCGCTGATGATGGTGGAAGTGAATCTAAATAACTGATATTATTAGGGACAAATACGACATCATTTCAAAAGGAGAATCCGTTCTCATGGAGAAAAGCATCGCAGAAATGCAGCGTGAGGTTGATCAATATATCTCCCAGTTCAAGGAGGGGTATTTCAGTCCTCTGGCTATGTTGGCCCGGATGTCTGAAGAGGTTGGGGAGCTTGCCAGGGAAGTGAATCATGAGTTCGGCGAGAAGCCGAAGAAGTCTTCCGAAGCAGCCAATTCCATTGAACTTGAGCTTGGAGATATTTTATTTATCACGATTTGTTTTGCGAACTCACTGGGAATTGATCTGGCTGAGGCGCACGATAAAGTCTTGCATAAATTTAACACCCGCGATGCCAATCGGTGGACTCCCAAAAACACCGATTAGGCATAGATTACATATGCTGTACCATCACCCGATCGGGGAGGGTCAGCTTAATGATGAAACCGGAAGAATACATGCAGCAGGCTTACCGCTGTATATTGCAAAATGATTTTGAGCAGGCGATTCGTTGGTTTGAGTCAGCCATTCACGCTCATCCAAAACATGCGGAGTTATATTATCGCTGTTCCATTACACACGCGCGCAGCAAGCATCTGGTTCCAGCGCTTGAATATGCGCGTAAGGCAGTTGGATTGTCGCCAGGAACAGAAGAGTATATTTTACATCTGCAGACGTTGGAAGCAAAACAATTGACCTCCAGAGCGAAGTTGCTGTTGGAGCAGACAGGTATTGCAACACAGGAGCGCTATGTGCAAGCGTCTACGCTTCTGCAAGAAGCGGTCAAACTTGATCCGCTTTCAGTGGAAGCTCATGTTATGCTTGCGCTGGCTTACAGTGATTTGAATGAATTTAACTATGCAATTCAGGCGCTGCGTGAGGCAATTTTGCTGGACCCGCAGAATGGGCAACTGCATCAGATGTTACAGGAAATCAAGCAACGTATGAAATCCATTCAATAAGAATTCATTTTGCAAAGATTTCTTTCGAGTTGATATGGATTCAACGATATGATCTAACATAGCGAGGAGATGCAGTCAATATGAGTGAAGTAATCAGAGTTGCCGTGATCGGAGCGGCTGGCCGTATGGGCCGTGAAGTTGTGAAATTGGTACTTCAGGACCCGGAATTGGAGCTTGCAGCGGCTGTCAACCGCTCCGGAGCAGGCACGGATGCAGGAACCCTTGTTGGTTTGCCGGAGTGTGGGGTGCTGGTGACTGATGATATCGAAATGGCTTTTGCCGAAACAAAACCTCAGGTTATGGTGGATTTTACAGTGCCGCAATATGCTTTTACACATACCGAGATCGCGATCCGTCATGGAGTCAGACCTGTCATGGGTGTTACCGGCTTTACGCCGGAGCAAATTGAACAGTTGGACAAGCAATGTCAGGACAAAGGAATTGGAGGGCTTATTGCCCCTAACTTCTCGATCGGTGCCATTCTGATGATGCGATTCGCAGCACAGGCTGCCAAACATATGCCGAATGTGGAGATTATCGAATATCACGGGGACCAGAAGCTGGATGCTCCTTCCGGAACAGCGATCAAAACTGCCGAACTGATTGCTGCCAATCGGGAAGAACTTCGTCAGGGTAATCCAAATGAGGAAGAAACCATTGAAGGCTCACGCGGCGGTTATTACAACGGCTTCCGAATTCACAGTGTACGATTGCCTGGTGTATTCGCGCAGCAGGAAGTTGTTTTCGGAGACTATGGACAGTCACTCAAAATTCGCCATGACTCCTACGAGCGCGCAGGTTATATGCCTGGTGTTAAGATTGGTGTGCAGAAGGTTATGGAATATACAGGAATGATCTACGGATTTGACCACTTTATTGACTAAAGGAGATTGTCATGTTGAAAATAGCATTTATCGCCCATGACCGTAAAAAAGAAGAGATGGTTAATTTCGTGACGGCATATGAGCCTGTTTTTACGGACCATCAATTGTATTCTACAGGAACAACAGGCCTTCGTATTATGGAAGGCACGTCTCTGAAGATTCATCGATTCGAATCAGGCCCACTGGGTGGAGATCAGCAGATTGGAGCTTTGGTTGCGCAAAATGAGATGGATCTGATTATTTTTCTGCGTGATCCACTGATGGCACAACCTCACGAGCCAGATATTAATGCGTTGCTGCGTCTTTGTGATGTGCAGGGAATTCCACTTGCCACCAATATCGCAACCGCTGAGATTCTGGTTAAGGCTCTGGATCGTGGCGATTTTGCCTGGAGAGAGCTGGTACATAAATACAAGCCGGAGGCTGGATTAAATTCGGGTGATTCCGAATGAGTCTGGATATTCTCATCTTTGGAGCACATGCAGACGATGCGGAGATTGGTATGGGTGGTACGATTGCCAAACATACCGCTACTGGCTTGAAAGTAGGCGTGTGTGATCTGACTCGTGCTGAGATGTCTTCCAACGGAACAGTAGAGCGCAGAACCGAGGAAGCGGAGCAAGCCTCCCGCGTCCTCGGTCTTTCGTGTCGAACGAACCTGGGACTTCCTGATCGTGGCTTGTATCTTACGCCTGAACATGTACAGGCGGTGACGGCTGAGATACGTCGTCATGCACCTCGGATGGTGTTTGCTCCCTATTGGGAAGATCGTCATCCGGATCATGTCAATTGCAGTAAACTTGTGCAGGAGGCTGTATTTAACGCCAAGCTTCGCAACTACATGCCGGACATGCCTGCCGTGCAGGTGAAGGAACTTTATTTTTACTTTATTAATGACATCGGGCCTACGGATTTGATTGTAGATATTACGGAACACTATGAGCAAAAAGAAGCATCATTGCTCTCTTATCGTTCCCAATTCGAACTGGGAGACGGAGCGGTCTCGACACCACTGAATCAAGGGTATATTGAACGTGTAAGAGCCCGTGATTCCTTGCTCGGACAACGCAGTCTCATCCCGTTTGCAGAAGGTTTTGCTACAATTACTCCTTACGTGGTTCATCAATTTGGCTTGGGTGCCCAATAAACAATTTCACATTTAACGTTTAATGAAACGAAGGGTTTCATTATTCCGTTGCATTATATCAACCTGCATAAAAGCGGGAGATCAAAGGAGCGTCCACAGGATGGATCAAAAGCTAAAAATCGGCATCACCTGTTATCCGTCCCTCGGCGGGTCTGGCGTTGTCGCAACAGAGCTGGGCAAATTACTTGCCGAACAGGGGCATCAGGTTCATTTTATTGCCAACAGTATCCCGTTCAGACTGGGTACGTTCCAGAAGAATATTTTTTATCATGAAGTTGAAGTAAATGATTATTATGTTTTCCGTTACCCTCCGTATGACCTGTCACTGGCAACAAAGATGGCTCAGGTGGCTAAGTCACAGCAGCTCGATCTGCTGCATGTTCACTATGCCGTGCCACACGCTGTATGTGCCTTTCTCGCGAAACAAATGGTAGGGGACGGCCTGAAAGTAGTTACCACGTTACATGGAACGGATATTACGGTTCTGGCTCAGGATGAATCTTTGAAGGATCTGATCCGTCTAGCCATTAATGAAAGTGACGCGGTTACTGCCGTATCCCAAGATTTGATTCGGGAAACGGTCGAATTGCTGGATATTCAGCGTCCAATCGATCTAACCTATAATTTTATTGACAAACGAATTTATTATCCGCGGGATGCTGCCAGTCTGCGAAGAGACTTCGCTGCGCCCGACGAAAAAATATTAATGCACATCTCTAATTTCCGACCGGTGAAGAGAACTCAGGATGTGGTGGAGGTCTTCCGTCAGGTACAGGAGCAGGTTCCTGCCAAATTGTTATTTGTTGGTGAAGGGCCTGATTTGCCGAAGATGCAGTGGAAAATTAATGATCTCGGCTTGAATGATAAGGTTCATTTCCTTGGCAAACAGGATGACATTGCTCAGGTTATTTCCATGGCAGACGTATTGATGCTTCCATCGGAGAAGGAAAGTTTCGGACTTGTGGCGCTCGAAGCAATGGCTTGTGGTGTACCCACGATCGGTTCACAGGCCGGAGGAATTCCGGAACTGGTCTTACATGGTAAGACGGGTTATTTATCCGCGATTGGGGATACACAATCCATGGCCGAGAACACCATCCGTTTGTTGACGGATGATCGTTTGGCTGCTGAGTTCAGGGAGGCGTGTCTACAGCGCGCTCATCATGATTTTTGCAATGATAAAATTCGACGAGAATATGAACAGATTTATTACCGGGTGTTGGGAAGGGAAGTTCCGAACTTGAAGCCAGTATGCGGTTAATCATTCTTTGACGAAATTATACTGTGGATACCACAACAGGCAAGAGAAGAGGTGATATGTGGTGGTTCAATGGACACAGGTAGATCGTGAAATGGCAAGGCAAAGTGAGAATGTACTCACAACATTAAACAAACATGGCTACAAGGCATATTGGGTAGGTGGCTGTGTTCGTGACGAATTGCTGGAACGAGTTGTAGACGATATGGATATCACGACATCCGCTTCTCCCCAGCAAGTCATGGAACTTTTTGATGATTGTATTCCAACAGGTTTGCAGCACGGTACGGTTACCGTTCGTTCAGGCGGTTATTACTTTGAAGTGACCACATTTCGAACAGAATCCGAATATCAGGATAACCGCAGACCTGCTGCGGTTCAATTTGTTCAGGATATCAAGGAAGACTTACAACGGCGTGACTTCACAATGAACGCTCTTGCTATGGACATCACTGGGACAATCGTTGACCCATTCGGTGGACAGGCAGATATCAAGAAAGAGCGAGTCAGATGTGTGGGTTCTGCGATGGAACGATTTGGTGAAGATGCACTGCGGATGCTCCGCTGTGTCCGGTTTGCTTCCGTATTTGATTTCAAAATTGCCCATAATACTTGGAAGGGTCTTGTAAGGCAGAAAGACCTGCTTCAACATATAGCAATGGAACGGGTACGCACCGAGATGGTAAAAATGATGTCGGGACCGCATCCTCTAAGAGGGTTGGAGCTGATATACAGAAGTGATTCCCTTGCGCACATCAAAGCGCCGGTTAGCTCGGCGCGTTTTAACAAGACGTTGTTATCCAATCTGGAACAATTGTCAGGTGAGCATGTGTTGCTCCGCTGGTCACTCATTCTGATTGCTGGTGGTTATAGCAAGGACGAAGCAGACGTATTATTACGTCAGTGGACATTCTCCAATGAACATCGTTCTCGAATAACAGGGGTCCTTCAGGTGGAGCAGTTGATTCATACTTCCGTTCAGGAGCAGAAGGATACGGTCAGTCTCCGTTCCGATTGGATTGTTACTGTTCTGGATTGTGGCGTTCAGGCGGCGGATGATTGGCTTCGAATACAGTCTGTCCTGCCAGCAAGGTGGAGGAATCAGTCTGAACAGGAAGAAATGCAGGCTGTTTTGGTACAGGAACTTGCAGGCGAATGGAGTCAAACGATCCCTGTGCATCACTTGAAAGAGCTGGATATCACAGGGGAACAAGTGTTACAAATGGTGCAGCGCAAAGGTGGGCCTTGGCTGGGTCAACTGATGAAACATTTGTTACGACAAACGGCGATTGGAACGATAGCGAATCAGCATGAAGTGCTAAGTGCAGAAGTGAAGCGGGTGATTCAAGATGACCAAGCATGAAGATCTGTTACATATGTTATTAAATGCAGAAGGACGATTCGTATCAGGTGAAGAGATCAGTCGTAATCTGTCCATCAGTCGGACTGCTGTGTGGAAACATGTGAACAAGTTGCGAGACATGGGTTATGAGTTTGAAGCTGTATCCCGCAAAGGTTACCGTCTGGTAACGAAGCCGGAAAGTATTGATGCTACCGCTCTCCAATTGGCACTGGATACAACCGTATTTGGCCGTAAGGCTGTTCTGCTGACCTCGACCTTGTCTACGCAAGGGGATGTTCTAAAGTTAGCTGAGCAAGGGCAGGCAGAAGGTGCTGTGGTCATTGCGGAAGAACAAACAGGAGGAAGAGGACGTTTTGGTCGACAGTGGTTCTCTCCTCCAGGTAAAGGAATCTGGATGAGTATTCTGTTACGCCCTGATCTACCACTTCAGCACACGCCGCAGCTAACTTTATTAACAGGAGTGGCTGTATGTCGTGCCGTTCGAGCTTGTTCTGGAGCTGATGCAGGCATCAAATGGCCAAATGATGTGTTGATTGACGGACGCAAGGTATGTGGCATATTGCTTGAATCCACGGTGGAAGATCATGAAGTCAGATACTGCATTGCAGGTATAGGTGTTGACGTGAACTTTGATCCCGAGGATTATCCGGAAGATCTGACCACAATCGCTACTTCGCTCAAGATGGAGACGGGGCAGTCCGTTGATCGCACCAAACTAACGGCTGCCATTTTGACGGAGCTTGAACAGTTGTATTTTTTGTATCAAAAAGAAGGATTTGGTGTGATCTCAGCTCTATGGGAGGCCCTGTCCGTATCGATGAATCGAGAGATTACAGTGACTAATCCTCATGGTGTCATTGAAGGGAAGGCAATCGGATTGGACTCCTCAGGAGCACTCCTTGTTGAGAAACACGATGGAGAACATACACTAATCATCTCTGGTGAGATTTCCTGGAAGTCGTAAACAATATGTCGAATTTTACTGGTAAAATGAACATAAGACGTGAAGTTTGAGCAGAACTTTGGTATACTGTGTTCGTGAGGCGATATCGGCTAATGCAGTCCGAATTGCACTCCCGCAGGCAGTAACCTTTGTTCTGCTTTGATGTGTTTTATACAAGCAGACCGCAGTGCAAGAATGAAATACGTTGAAGTGAGTTGTTGGATTCTGCTCTGAGCCGAAGAGGACCGAGACAGAAGGGACGATCGCAAGTGACTCTTTTTTGACTTTTCGGGACTTTTTAGTGGAAAACTAAAAGGTTTTTTTGTTGCGTTTATTTGAAAAGAAGAAAGGAGCCATGAAAAAAATGGCCAACAAACAAGCGTTGAATATTGTGAAAATGAAAAAATACAAGCAGGATGGCGTGCCGCTTACCATGATCACGGCTTACGATTATCCAACTGCACTCCTCGCAGAGGAAGCGGGTATCGATCTGATCCTGGTTGGCGATTCACTCGGCAATGTAGTACTGGGTTATAACTCGACGCTTCCGGTGACCATTGAGGACATGGTGTACCACACACGTTCCGTAGTGCGCGGAGCCGAGAAGACGTTTATAGTGGCTGATATGCCTTTTATGACCTATCATGGCAGCGTGGATGAGACGCTTAAGGGTGTACGTCGGCTGATGCAAGAGGGGCATGCCCATGCGGTTAAAATGGAAGGCGGAGTCGAAATAGCGGACACCGTCAGAGCAGTCGTGCAAGCAGGCGTGCCTGTTCTTGGACATATCGGACTGACACCTCAATCGGTTAATCAGATTGGTGGTTACCGCATTCAGGGCAAGGATGCAGCGGATGCGAAACGTCTGATGGACGAAGCCAAGGCCTTGGAAGCTGCAGGCGCGTTTGGCATTGTGCTTGAACTGGTTACGGAAGAAGTTGCACGGGCGATCTCGGAGGAACTGTCCATCCCTACCATCGGAATTGGTGCAGGACGAGGCTGTGATGGTCAGGTACTGGTATTCCACGATGTGGTTCAATACGCTTCCCCGTATACGCCCAAACGATTTGTCAAAACCTATGGAGATGTGGGTACATTAATCAGAACCAGCATCGAAGCTTACGTGAAAGAAGTTAAAGATCGCTCGTTCCCGGCCGAAGAGCATGTATTCAATGCTGCGGATGGTGTACTGGATCAACTGTACGGCGGACAACGCAAGGAAAAGGTGGGGAATAACTCATGAAAGTATTACGGACAATCGCAGAGTTAAGACAGGAACTAAGCTTGAAGCGTCAAGCGATTCGGTCCAATGCGTCCGTTGTAGGTCTCGTACCGACAATGGGTTATCTTCATCAAGGTCATGCCAGCTTGATGCAGGCAGCCAGACAACAGAGCGATATCGTGGTATTAAGCATATTTGTTAATCCGATTCAATTTGGTCCTAATGAAGATTTTGACAGCTATCCGCGGGATGAGGCCAGAGATCTGGAAACAGCACGCTCACAAGGAGTGGATATCGTATTTATTCCCTCTGTTGAAGAGATGTATCCACAGGCAACGCAAACAACGGTATCTGTCTCAAAACTGACAGAGCGCCTATGTGGCGCTTCCCGTCCAGGACATTTTGACGGAGTAACAACTGTAGTCTCCAAGCTCTTCAACATCGTACAGCCACAGCGTGCATTTTTTGGAATGAAAGACGCTCAGCAGGTTGCGGTCATTCAACAGATGGTGAGTGATTTGAATATGCCTGTAGAAATTGTACCCTGTCCGATTGTTCGTGAAGAGGACGGTCTTGCCCTCAGTTCACGTAATGTCTATCTTAGCGCTGAACAGCGTACACAGGCGTTAGTTCTGTCGAAGGCACTGCGCGCAGCTCAGGAAGCCGCAGATACAGGTATAGCTATAAACGCCGCAGATATACGTCGTATTCTGCGCGAGCAGATTGCAAGCTCACCGCTTGCCGTTATTGACTACGCTGAGATTCAGGCTTTTCCAAGTCTGGAGCCACTCACAGATCAGGAAGAAGTTCAAGGACGTGAAGATCTGCTCATTGCACTTGCGGTGAAAATCGGAAAAACAAGATTGATTGACAATATAAGGTTGCAAAAATCGGAGGTACTGTCCCATGTTTAGAACACTGATGAAATCCAAAATTCACCGGGCTACGGTAACGGAAGCCAACTTGAACTATGTGGGTAGTATTACCATAGATGAAGACTTGATGGAAACATCCGACTTGATGGAAAACGAGAAAGTGCAAATTGTGAACAACAACAATGGTGCCCGTCTGGAAACTTATGTGATTCCAGGACCGCGCGGAAGCGGGGTCATATGTCTTAACGGCGCAGCTGCACGTCTGGTGCAGCCTGGAGATAACGTCATTATCATTTCTTACGCCATGATGTCGCAAGAAGAGGCAAATACTCACAAACCAACCGTGGTATTTGTAGATGGACAGAATAAACCTGTACAAACGATGAAACAGGAAGTCCACGCAACAATTATGTAATCGACTGGTAAGGAGAATGAAATCGGCCCTTGAAGCAAAAAATGAGTACAGGTCACTGCACTAATCCATTTTTTCAAGGGTGGGGATGCATCGATGTTCCAGCATGTTTTCGCAGAAATGAACGACATGTTAGATGAAATTATCAAGAGCTATCCTTCCGCTGAAGGCCTGAACAAACAAGAATTGCTGCAAAAGTGGAACTTGCTTAAGCGGATGAGTGACGGAATGCTGGATGAATGGCTGCTGTTTGAAGAAAAGATGAGCCAGGTGAGGGAGCGGGAGATGGATAAGCCTGCTTCCCTTGAACCGGAACAGGAAGCTGTTACCGCTCTGCCTGAACTCCATCTGGAATGTTTCAGTCGAGGTCAGGGCTATTTCAAATTACAGATGTATCCGCAGGCGATCATGCAGTTCTCCCGGGTTGTGAACGACCATCCGGAGAGTGCATTGACTCGTTTTTACCTGGCGCTCGCGTATCTGAATCTGGAACAAATGGCTGAAGCCGGAACACATTTGCAGCAGATTATGTACCTTAAGGGTTCACCTCGCTTAAAAGGGCTTGTGTGTAACGCCTTGGGCTGTATTCAAGCCAAGCTTGCGAATCCGGAAGCTGCATGTTCACTCTTTGCACAGGCCCTTCAGTATGACCCGACATTGACCGAACCACTGTACAACATGGAAGCTTGCAGGTTGAACAGGGGAAAATTGCAATATGCTAATCAGCTGACGACCCTTCATTAAGCGGGAATTCGGCGACAAAAAACGGTGTTCCCTCCTTTGGCATAGCGGCGGGGACACCGCTTTTTTGTCAGTTAATTTTCAAATCTCCTTTTTTTTGCTATGC
Source organism: Paenibacillus polymyxa (assembly GCF_018614975.1). Taxonomy (GTDB): domain Bacteria; phylum Bacillota; class Bacilli; order Paenibacillales; family Paenibacillaceae; genus Paenibacillus; species Paenibacillus polymyxa_E. The sequence continues at coordinate 314,409 of NZ_JAGGNR010000011.1, forward strand.
TGTAACATAGACTGGAATGGAAGGGACCGTACATTGCAATGAAATTTGCCGTATTGGATTTCGAAACAACCGGCACGCAGTCCGACGGTGAGATTATACAGGCCGGGCTTGCCATCATAGATCATGACTACAGCATAACTCAAATATATAGTTCTTATGTGAACCCTGGTGTACCGATTCCCCCGTTTATTTCGGGGTTGACGGGTATTACCGATGAAGATGTGGCGGACGCTCCTTCACTCGAAGAGATGATGATGGAGATGGTTCCGTTGCTTAATGATGTGGTGCTTGTTGGACACAACGTCGCTTTTGATTTTCACTTTTTGCAGAATGCTCTCGACCGTTGCGGTTATTTGCCGTTCACTGGTCGCATTCTGGACACAATTGATTTTCTGAAGATTACATTCCCATCACTGAGTTCTTATCAACTCGGTTATGTTTCTTCCGAATTTGGATTTCAACATGATCGCCCTCACCAGGCAGACAGTGATGCACTGGCGACAGCCTATGTGCTGCTCAAATGTCTGGATGAGTTAAAGGAATTACCGCTCATAACGATTCAGCGCCTCAGTGACCTGTTTGCACCAGAAGACAGTGACTTGGGCTGGTTCATGGACGGAATGCGCAGTGAGAAGGAAGCAGAGCCGATTCAGGATCTGGACGGACATACCTATTATCGTCAGCTTGCTCTTAATGTAAGTGATTGGACCGATATTGGTGCACCACGCGATGAGCGGGAGGGTAACCCCCTCGAGGCTGTAAGCTTTGAACAGTTTATGGACCAGATTCGGGAGAACCTGAAGGATACGCTGGATCATTACGAAGAGCGTGAAGCGCAGACGCAGATGTTCAGCAGTGTAAGGCAAGCCCTGGATGAAGAGAAACATCTCTTGATCGAAGCTGGAACGGGTACCGGTAAATCTCTAGGGTATCTGTTGCCTGCTATTTACGAAAGTGTGAAACAAGAACAGAAAGTTATGGTCAGCACGCATACGATCAACCTGCAGGAGCAATTGAGAGAGCGGGATATTCCGATGCTGACCCAAGTGGTTCCATTCCCGTTTAAGGCCGCTGTCTTCAAAGGACGTGGACATTACCTGTGCCTGCGCAAATTCGAACACAAAATCAATAAACGTGAATTCGCCACACCCAAAGAGGATTATTTCACAGCTGCTCAGATGATTGTCTGGCTTACGCAGACCGAAACCGGAGATGATGAGGAGCTTAACCTTAGCGGACGCGGAGGGGACTTCTGGGAGACGGTACAGAGCGAATCTGAGTCCTGTCTGGGAAGATCCTGTCCATGGTTCCGCAAATGTTTCTATCATCGTGCCAAACATGAGGCCGGGTTGTCTGATATCGTAATTACGAATCACTCCAAATTATTTACGGATGTAAAAGCAGCGCATCAGCTGCTGCCAGCCTATGAGAGTCTTGTGATCGATGAGGCCCATCATCTGGAAGATGTAGCTGGTAAACATCTTGGAATGCATATGAAATATTTCACCTTGGTTCATACACTGACCCGTCTGTTTAAAGACAGTCGTAATGGACAGCTGCCTATGCTTCGTTCGCAGTTATCCGGGCATGAAAATTCGGTGCAATGGGGCACCATGGTGGATCAGATGTTCCCGCTCGCTGTTGAGGTCAAGGAACTGTGGGATCGAATGAGCGATGCCTTGTTCGGTCTGTTGCCTGAACGAAGTGATGCTTCACCAGGAGAAACAGGGCAATTTTCCCTGCGTCTGAAGGCATCTCAGCAACCTGCCAAATGGCAGGAGTTGCAGGATCTGGAGAACCAGATCTATGTCACTCTGGGCGATTTGGTTCGCAAAGGGGACAAATTGCTGCTTGAGGTGAAAGAGGATCAGGATGATTATCAATCGGATAGTCTGATCACGGATATTACAGGATTGCTGAAAGATCTGACCACATTGAAGGAGAATCTACGTTTCTTCATGCGTATGGATGATGCCAAAACGGTGTACTGGATGGAAGCCAGCGGCCAGTTCCGCAGTAAATCTCTCCAGCTGTATGCCGTACCTGTAGATGTGAGTACACAACTTAAGGATTTATTTTTTGACAAAAAGAAAAGTGTTGTGCTTACATCGGCCACGCTCTCGGTAGATAAGTCATTCCAGTTCATGATTGAGCAGCTTGGCTTGCAGGAAGCTTCCGAGAATAATCGGCTGTTAACGTCGATGCTGCCATCACCGTTCAACTATCGTGATCAGGCACTTCTGGTGATTCCACGTGATTTCCCGAGTGTGAAGGGAAGTGTGGGGGATGCGCACTTTGTCAATATGCTGGTGCAATCCCTCGCAGAGACGGCAATTGCCACGCGTGGACGCATGATGGTTCTGTTTACTTCATACAAGATGCTGCGACAGGTCTATGATCCGCTGAAGGAGGCACTGTCTGGTAACGACATCTCGTTGCTTGGGCAAGGCGTTGACAGTGGAAGCCGTTCCAAGTTGACTCGCAGATTCCAGGATGCCAAAGCAACGGTACTTCTGGGCACAAGCAGCTTCTGGGAGGGGGTAGATATCCCGGGAGATGCGCTGACCTGCCTCGCTATTGTACGATTGCCGTTCCAGCCACCGAATCATCCGTTGGTGGAAGCCAAGAGTGAGCTGCTTCAGGAACAGAAGAAAAATCCGTTCATGAAACTGTCCGTGCCGCAAGCGGTCATTCGTTTCAAGCAGGGATTTGGCCGATTGGTGCGTACAGCAAAGGACAGAGGAATTGTCATTGTTTATGATACACGGGTGATAGAAGCATATTATGGTAAATTCTTTTTATATTCATTACCTGGTCCCAAAATGGAGCATATGCTCACGGAGCAGATGGTTCCACGAATTACCGAGTGGTTGGAAAAACCTGCTAATGAACAAAAATAATGGTTGTTTTGTTCGTTATATCATTGCATGACCCTATCGTTTGGCGTTAAACTTTTATTAGATATTTCCGTATCCGATTAAAAGCAGTTGCACGTAAGAACTTATAACCTAAATTACAAGGAGCATTTTGTATAAAATGTCACGTTTATCTTTGAGTTTATACAGGATGCTCATCTTTTCATCTATTATTTTATCGTGACCTTGGTAAGGGGGAGCAAGAATGAAATCGGATAAAATTTCGGAAGCGGTGGTACGACGTCTGCCTGTATACTTGCGTTATTTGAACGAGTTGCATCAGCGTGAGGTGGCCACTGTTTCTTCTCAAGAGCTTGGACAGAGGCTGGATCTGAATCCAGCCCAAATTCGTAAAGACCTGGCTTACTTCGGTGATTTTGGTCGTAAAGGGATCGGGTATGATGTATCCTATTTGATTGAGAAAATTCGTCACATTCTCAAAATCGATCAGCAAATTAATGTAGCTCTGGTAGGAGCGGGTAATCTAGGTCAAGCCTTGTCCAACTACAACGCATATCTGAAAGACAACATGAAGATTGTTGCTGTATTTGATGCATATGGACCGAAGATTGGCAGTCAAATCAACAGTTTGACGGTAAAACCAATGGATGAATTGACGGAAGCGGTTAAAACGGAAAACATCCGCATCGGAATTATCACGGTTCCGGATACGGAAGCTCAAAATGTAGCCGATCAGCTTATTGAATCCGGGATCGAAGCGATCCTTAATTTTGCACCAACAATTCTAAAAACACCGCCGCATATCCGCATTCACCATGCTGACTTTACAACGGATCTGCTTAGTTTGGCTTATTACTTGGAGACTGGAAAGGACGACGAGGAAGATGACAACAAATAGATGGGTAATCCACAACGGCAAATTTGCCGTTAATGAAGGCGGCACAACATGGAACGTGGTTCAAGGATACATGGTTGTTGAGAATGACAAGATTGTGCATATTGGTGAGACATTGCCGGATGGAGACAAAAATTGTACCAAAGTGGATGGAAAAGGACTGTTCTTCCTGCCGGGTCTGATCAATACGCATGGTCATGCAGCAATGTCGCTGCTCAGAGGGCACGGAGACGATCTTGCGTTGCAAGTATGGTTGCAGGAAAAAATGTGGCCGATGGAAGCGAAAATGACCTCAGAAGACGTATATTGGGGAACTTCGCTATCGGTGCTTGAAATGTTGAAAGGCGGAACTACAGCTTTCCTGGACATGTATGATCACATGGATCAAGTTGCCAAAGTTGTGGAGCAATCCGGCGTTAGAGCAGCACTGGCACGTGGTGTAATCGGGTTGTGCTCGGAAGAAGAGCAACTGCGGAAGCTGGAGGAGTCGGCAGCGTTTGCACGTGAGTGGAATGGACAGGCAGATGGTCGCATTACAACCGTAATCTCGCCACACGCACCATATACATGCCCTCCTGACTACATAGAGAAGCTTGTACAGGTCGCGAATGACCTGAACCTTCCTCTCCATACACATATGTCTGAAACGCTTCGTGAAGTCGAGCAGAACGTGGCTGATTATGGACTGCGTCCTGTGGCACATCTGGAGAAACTGGGCTTTTTCTCCCGTCCATCCCTGGTTGCACATGCGGTGCATCTGAATGACGAAGAGATTGAGATTCTGGCCCGTCATGATGTGGCTGTATCCCATAACCCGGGAAGCAACCTGAAACTCGCTTCCGGTGTTGCGCGGGTACCAGCGTTGCTGAAAGCAGGAGTTACCGTGTCACTCGGAACAGACGGACCGGCAAGCAACAACAACCTGGATATGTTCGAGGAAATGAGACTGGCTGCATTGATCCACAAAGGTGTATCTGGTGACCCGACGGCAGTGCCAGCAGGCGAAGCGTTACTACTCGGAACGTCATATGGCGCCAAATCTATCTTTTTGAACAATACCGGAGCACTACAGGTCGGAATGAAGGCTGATTTTATCGCCCTTGACATTGAACAGGCACATTTCTATCCACATACCGACTTGATCTCACATGCGGTCTACTCGTCTTCTGCCAAAGATGTAGAGCACGTATGGGTGGATGGAAAACAAGTGGTTAAACATGGCGAATGTCTGACTCTGGATGAAGAGCGCATTTTGCGTGAGTCTCAATTGGCATTTGATGGTCTGCTTGCTCGTTAATTGCAGGACAGAGCATCATAGGGAAAGGAAGTTCGGCATTGAAGAAAAAAAAGAAGTGGATATGGATTTCGCTGCTTGCACTGGTTCTGATTCTGTTTGGACTTCAGCGTTATTACGTCTATGTCACGCAGGACCAGCGCAAGGAAGAAGCGCTCGCCATACAAGTAGCACAGGAGCAACTGGGCATTACATCTTATGATGAATTGCGTAAGTACATCTGGGGAGACAAAGAAGGCTCTGACAACATCTACTGGACACTGATCGGCAAAAATAAAGATAACCAGGATGTTATGGTCTGGGTCAAATTCGATGCAAACAATCAACCTGCTACGGGTGCAAACGCTGTACACAGCGAGTTGCTGCAGAATGGCATGTCCGAAGCGCAGATCCGCAATCGCTTTAGTTCTGAAGTTCCTGCCGGTGAGATTAAGCGAATCATGCCCGGAGTTGTGAATGGAATATATGTGTGGCAAGTGTATTATAAAGACGGTACGCATAACCACTATCGCTTTTATCGTTTTAGCAATGGAGAACAGGTGGACTTGGTCTACACACTCCCGAACAGCTAGAACGAATAGAGTAACGTATCTAGAGAATTAAACAATTGAAAGAACCGGCAGACGGATATCCGACTGAACCGGTTCTTTGTGTTGTCTGTAAACAGTTTTGATTTAAATAGTTAAAATTAATAATTTATTCATATTTTCGCCTTCGAAATTGTATATACGATGTGATATACTCAGATATGTACTCAAAGTAACATTCAAAACAAATAAACCTGTCGAAAATATCGCAGGAGTCAATGTGCACATATTCGTATATACCAATAAGCCAGTAGGTTAGGCCAAAATCTGGGAGGGGTAATTCACTTGAAGCTAAAAGTATTGCCTATTGTTTTAACTGCCGTCATTTCAGCCGCCCTGTTGTTTGGAGGTTGGTTTGTGTATCGTCAGGTGGCCGTGCAGAATCCGATTGAAAAGATGGTTACCCAGTACGATGGAGTCAATGACGTTCAATTAACTATTAACCGCAATGACGTACAATTGAAACTGGATCTGCAACCCGATGTTGATTTAGGCAGACTGGTACAATATATTCACAAAGAAGGACAGACGTTAATTGGAACACGCTCACTAAAGTTGGATGTTGTGGATCATTCCAGTGAAGCACTGGAGAGCTGGTGGGGTGATGCGATGTTTACTGTAGCTCAGGCGATGGAGAACAAGCAGTATACCGAGATTACACCGACATTGTCGAAGATGGCGACGAATGGAATAAAGGTAAATACAGCGATGGATGACAACAATGTGTATGTCAGTCTCAGAGACGGAGATGCCAGCAAGTTTATTATTCTGCCGCGTGTGCCCGGTCAGATAGGAGTGTGGCCTAATGCCTAAGTGGACAAAAGAAGTTGCCATCGGATTTTTTCCCGTATTGATTATTTTCCTTGCTTTTACTGGTGTTAATATTGTTCCGATTCTGATTGCAGCGGTGTTTGTCGGAGCTTTGCTGTTCATGATGCAAATGCGTGGCGGGATTACAGTAGGCGCTGCCGAGGAACGTAAACGGAAGAAAAAAGGACCTTCCAAGCTTACTTTTGAAGAAATTGGAGGACAGGACAGTGCCAAGCAGGAATTGCGTGAAGCACTTGACTTTCTCATCAAACATGAAGAAATCCGGAAGTTCGGGATTCGCCCGTTAAAAGGCATCCTGCTGACGGGCCCTCCAGGGACAGGGAAAACGTTGATGGCCAAGGCTGCTGCCCATTACACCGATTCTGTTTTTGTAGCAGCATCGGGTAGTGAGTTCGTGGAAATGTATGTTGGTGTGGGTGCCAGCAGAATTCGGGATTTGTTCAAGGACGCGAGAACCCGTGCCACCAAGGAAAATAAGGAAAACGCTATTATATTTATCGATGAAATCGATGTCATCGGGGGGAAACGTGAGGGCGGTCAACAGCGTGAATATGATCAAACCCTGAATCAGCTTTTGACCGAAATGGATGGAATCTATTCTTCCGATACACCGAGAATTCTTGTCATCGCTGCAACAAACCGCAAAGAGATGCTGGATAGCGCCCTGACGCGCCCGGGACGTTTTGACCGCCACATTCAAGTGGACTTGCCTGACAAGAAGGGCAGAAAGCATATTTTGGAACTGCATGCGGTGAACAAACCTCTGATGAAGGAAGTTAATCTGGAGAAGACAGCAGAAGAATCATATGGTTTCTCCGGTGCACAGCTCGAAAGTGTGATGAACGAAGCAGCTATATACGCCATGCGGGACGGGCTGTTAAACATTGAACAGCGGCACTTGTCCCTGGCTATTGATAAAGTCATGATGGGTGAGAAGACAGACCGTGAATCCAGTGTGGAAGAGAAGAAAAGGGTCGCCATTCATGAGTTGGGACATGCCATTATGGCTGAACTTGTGCGTCCAGGCAGTGTAAGCCAGGTAGCACTTAGTCCACGCGGTCAGGCGCTGGGATATGTACGTCATAACCCGCAACAGGAACAGTTCCTCTATACGAAGCTTTTCCTGGAAGAGCAGATTATGATTGCACTCGGAGGAGCAGCTGCGGAGGAAATGTACTACGGTGGTCGTTCCACAGGTTCACGCAATGACTTTGATCAGGCAACCAATGTCGTACAGACCATGATGGCTTCGGGGTTGACTTCACTTGGGATTGTGAACATGGATATGGTAACAACTGAGGAACTGATGCGAGAGAACAAATTAATTCTGCAAGAACTGATGGAACAGACAAAGCAGTTGCTTGAAGAACAACGGACAATTTTCGACAATTCGCTCGACATCTTGATTCGTGAGGAAGTATTGTCTGGCGAACAATTTCGTTGTCAATTTCGTGACAGTGCCCTTCTACCAGCATAATTTATTTATGCTGGTTATTTTTTTTTACATTTCACTCGTGCTAAGATATTATTATATGTTGGGTCGAAATTTGTAATTTTCGGCGAACAGGGTACAATAGAGAAATAGAGAACCGAAAGGATGGAGCAGAACCATGTTTTTCAAAAAAATAGGAGTTGTCGGCGGCGGTACGATGGGGCAAGGTATTTCCCAGATGCTCGCAGCCAAAGGACTTGATGTGCTTCTCGTGGAGCATACAACACAAAAGCTGGATCATGCATATGACATGATCGAAACCAATCTGGATAAACAACTGGAGAAATGGGCGATTACAAAAGCGGAGAAGAAATTGATTCTTTCCCGTATTACCAAGGTAGCTCATTTAGCTGAACTTGGAACTTGCGACATGGTCATTGAGACGATTTCAGAGGATCTGGATGCGAAAAAAGCAGTATTCAGCCAACTGGACCAAGTTTGCCCAAGCAATGTCATTCTGGCAAGTAATACATCCACGCTGAGTTTGACCGAGCTTGCAAGCTCGACCAAATACCCGGAGCGTGTTATTGGTATGCACTTTATTCACCCGGTATCCCGGGTTGATCTTGTAGAGATTATTCGTGGACTGAAAACTTCGGATACAACATTCGAAGAGACCAGACGTTTTGTTGAAGAAGTAGCGGACAAAAAAGGAGTAATGATCTATGAATCACCTGGATTCGTAACTTCCCGCTTGATCTGCCTGCTGATTAACGAAGCGTTGCATGTATTGCAAGAAGGTGTTGCATCTGCTGAAGATATCGATGATGCAATGCGTATCGGATACAACTTCCAACATGGACCACTCGAAATGGCTGACCGTTTCGGATTGGATTCTGTTGAAGCTGCACTCGAAAGAATGTTCCGTGAATTCGGAGAATTGAAATATCGTCCTTCTACGGTCCTGAAGAAAATGGTGCGTGCAGGACACCTGGGTGTCAAAACAGGCGAAGGATTCTTCAAGTACGACAAGGATGGTGACCGACTGTGAAAGTACTCGTAATTAATGCGGGGAGTTCCTCGCTCAAATATCAACTGTATAATATGACTGACGAATCTGTACTGGCTAAAGGTTTGGTAGAGCGTATCGGAATGGATTCCTCCATTCTGACACACAAACCGACAGGCCGTGAGGATGTTACAGAAGTTAGTGAAATTTTGGAACACACAACAGCGATCCGTAAAGTCATTGATATTTTGACTCACAAAGAAAATGGTGTACTGGATTCTGTAAGTGAAATTCAAGCTGTTGGACATCGTGTTGTTCACGGTGGTGAAGCATTTAAAGAATCTGCATTGGTAGATGATGCTGCCAAAGCTGAAATTCGTCGTTTGTTCGACCTGGCTCCACTTCATAACCCTGCAGCAATGATGGGTATTCGTGCGGCTGAAGCCAATATGCCTGGTGTGCCACAGGTTATGGTCTTTGATACAGCGTTCCATCAGACGATGCCTGAAAAAGCTTATCTGTATGCCATTCCGCGTGTACTTTACAAAAAATATAAAGTACGTCGCTACGGCGCACATGGTACTTCCCATGATTTCGTAAGCAAGGCTGCTGCTGAGTATCTGGATCGTCCATTGGAAGATCTGAAAATCATCACTTGTCACGTTGGTAACGGCGGCAGTGTAACAGCAGTTAAAGGAGGCGTATCCGTTGATACTTCGATGGGTATGACTCCACTAGAGGGACTTATGATGGGAACGCGTTCTGGTGACCTTGACCCAGCCATCGTACCTTATGTAATGAACAAGGAAGAACTGAGCGTAAGTGAAGTGAACTCCATGTTGAACAAACACAGCGGATTGCTAGCGATCTCCGGAATCAGCAGTGACATGCGTGAGATTACGGAAGGTATGGAGAATGGTGATGCCAACTCCACGCTGGCTTTTGAAATGTACGAATACCGTCTGCGTAAATACATCGGTTCATATGCAGCTGCAATGAACGGTGTAGATGTGATCGTCTTTACGGCTGGTGTAGGTGAGAACTCCGTTGTTCTTCGCCAAAAAGTATGTGAGCAGCTCACTTATCTGGGTGTTGAACTGGATGAAGCGTTGAATGCCATTCGTTCCGGCGAACCGCGCCGGATCACAACAGCGAATTCCAAAGTGGAAGTTCTCGTTGTGCCAACAAACGAAGAATTGGTAATTGCACGTGATACTCACCGAATCGTATTGAATTCTCAGTAATCTAACTGTAAAGTAAATATAGAATGACAAGGAAGTGCAGAGGACAGGCATAAGCCTGCCCGCTGCATTTTCAAATTCAGGAACCAAGGGGAGATATGGGCATGAATACGAATTGTGTAATTCGTAATGTGAACGAGCATGTGGGCGAAACCGTAACAATCGGTGCCTGGATTAACAACAAACGTTCCAGCGGTAAAATTCAGTTTTTGCAACTGCGTGATGGAACCGGATATATCCAAGGGGTTGTTGTAAAAAGTGAAGTTAGTGAAGAGATCTGGAACAATGCTAAAAGCTTGACACAAGAAAGCTCTTTGTATGTTACAGGTATGATTCGTGAAGAACCTCGCAGTGCGTCCGGTTACGAGATGACTGTTACAGGGGTTGAGATCATTCACCTGACTGAAAACTATCCAATAACGCCTAAAGAGCATGGTGTTGATTTCTTGATGGACCATCGTCATCTGTGGCTTCGTTCTACGAAGCAACGTGCTGTTATGGTGATTCGTGCAGAGATTATTCGCGCTGTTCAGCAGTTCTTTGATGGTAACGGATTCACACAAGTTGATCCTCCGATTTTGACACCATCGTCTGCGGAGGGAACAACGAACCTGTTCCACATCAAATACTTTGATGAAGATGCTTATCTGACACAAAGTGGTCAATTGTATATGGAAGCCGCAGCCATGGCGCTGGGCAAGGTATATTCCTTTGGTCCAACATTCCGAGCTGAGAAGTCCAAAACACGTCGTCACTTGATTGAGTTCTGGATGATTGAGCCGGAAATGGCATTTGTAGATCACGAGGAAAGTCTGCGTGTACAAGAGAAATTTATCGCTCATGTCGTTCAATCCGTGGTGAAAAACTGCCGTGCAGAACTGGAATCTATCGGTCGTGACGTATCCAAGCTCGAAGGCATTGTAGCGCCATTCCCACGAATTACGTATGATGAAGCGATTGAATTCCTGCATGGACAAGGCTTTGATATTCCTTGGGGAGAAGACTTTGGTGCACCGCACGAAACAGCAATTGCTGAGAAGTACAATACACCCGTCTTTATCACACATTACCCTGCTGGAATCAAGGCATTCTATATGAAACCAGATCCGAATCGTCCTGAAGTTGTCCTCTGTGCTGATATGATTGCACCAGAAGGCTACGGAGAGATTATTGGCGGTTCGCAGCGTATCGATGATCCGGAATTGATGCAACAACGTTTTGAGGAGCACAATCTCTCGGATGAAGCTTACCAATGGTATCTGGATTTGCGTAAATACGGATCGGTTCCTCACTCCGGTTTCGGTCTGGGATTGGAGCGGACGGTAGCATGGATCTGTGGATTGGATCATGTACGTGAAACTATCGCATTCCCACGTATGCTCTATCGTCTGTACCCTTAATGCTTAACCGAGGAGCGTCTATGGAAGACACCACATCCAAAGCTTGGTTGGATGGAGCAGCTTATGGCATGACTTCGGGTACAGCCCATCTGCCGTATGCCTTGTTACGTTATTATCACCAGCTTGGCCTATCAGATGCAGAAGTGCTTCTTCTGATTCAATTGCTAGGGTTCCGTCAGGCGGAGTTCAATGAGTTTCCCACGCTTGAAGAGCTTGCGGCGCGCATGGGACTTGCACCCGAAGGCATTGCCAGAATGTTGCAACGTCTGATGAGGGATGGGTATATTGCTATTGACGAGCACCGTGACGAAGAACGTGACATCCAGTACGAGCGATATGATTTACATGGATTATATGCCAAGCTTGCAGCGTGTACTGCTGAAGAAGTAGCCGCATACCGTGCGGAGCAGCTGAGCAGCAATACAGCACGTCAAGATTCGAACAGTGTTCAAAAAGAAGAGGAAGAACGGAATATGTTCTCGATCTTTGAAAAAGAATTCGGACGTCCTCTCTCTCCAATGGAGTGTGAGACAATATCCGGCTGGTTGGATCAGGACCGTTACCAAGAGGAATTGATTCTAATGGCTCTGAAGGAAGCGGTTTTTGCAGGCAAAGTACATTTCCGGTATATCGATCGAATACTGCTTGAGTGGAGTCGCAATCGTGTCAAGACCGTTCAAGACGCGAAGGCGTACACGCAGCGGTTTCGTAATGGTGGACGTTAATTCAAGTGTAGACAGGGACAAAAAACAGGCCAGAAGTCATTCTGTGCCTGTTTTTTTTGGATTATAGATTGGATGAGTGATCAGCAACATCAACCTTTCAGGCAATGATTTCACTTTGTTTCACAAAAATTTGATGGATCACGCAGGGGTTAACTCACAAGCTGTCGTCTATTGTATTGGAGAGGAGGGGAGAGTTATTGATGAAGCGCGCGTAATCGAACAAATCCGTCAAGGAGATACATCCCAGATGCGTACTCTGATTGATAAGTATAGCCAGCATGTATACCATGTGGCCTATTCTGTACTCAGGAACGATCAGGAAGCACAGGATGCAGCTCAGGAGGCGTTCATACAGATGTATAAGTCTCTCCCCGACTACCGTTCTGAAGGTTTCAAAACGTGGTTAACCCGAATTGCCTTTCACAAAGCGATTGATGCCAAACGCAAGTTGGGCAGACGAACTGTTGAGGATCTGGGTGGAGAAGAAAAAATAATCAATATGCCCGGACGGGATGAAGACGTTCTTACCCGTCTCGTTCGTGAAGAACGTCAGGATAAACTTCGCGAACGAATTAATCAGTTGCCTGCTCAGCATCGTGACATTATCACTGCGTATTATCTAAGCGAAAAAAATTATGAGCAGATTGCCAGTGATGCACAGGTGGCTGTCAAGACCGTGGAATCTCGCTTGTATCGTGCCCGGCAGTGGATTCGAAAACATTGGAAGGAGGATGAATGGCGTGAGTAAACAGGAGAAGTATACCACCGCGCAATGGACTGATTATATTGAAGGCCATATGAGTGAAACTCAAGCGAACCAAATGGAACAGCTTCTGATGGAAGACCCGGATGCGATGGACAGTTATTTGAAAGCACTCGGTATCCATGGGGAACTGCCTCCGCTACATGACCCAACAGGGTTTGCGGATTCAGTCATGCATCGGATTGAGGACATTCAATCATCCAAGGTACAACGCAAATCCCGTGCTGGACGAAACCGGCGCTGGCTTGAACATAAAGTGTTCCATTACGCGGTAGCAGCCTGTTTGACATTGATCTTCCTCTCGTCTGGACTTTTTGACAAGGTAGCACCATATCACAAGTTCCAGGAAGGCGACCACAGAGGGTCTTTTACGGAGAAATGGACGGAGGCAGCCACATCATGGCTGGATAACTTCAAGCCTAAACCATAAATAGTTTCGCATTGCCTGAAAAGAAAGGATGACGACTGTGCACTCAGATCGTAATAAATTACTTGCATTTCTACTAAACCTGATACCCGGTCTTGGTTTTCTGTATTGGGGTCGAACCGCAAAGGCTGTGATCTATCCTTTGTTGTTCTTTGGTACAGCGATTGGTTCCTTTATGCTCGCGATGGTCGTGAATGACCAGGATTTAATGATTATTGGTGCACTTGGTGCCATGTTTTTCTGGGGAATCAGCATGCTGGACATCGTCATTGTGCTCCTCCGTGCGCCTTCTGCCCGAGATGCTCATTACAAGGGATACGGAGCACATTACGGACCACAACATGCAGGAGTGGCCTACCAGGGAGCATACATGGGGCAGCAAGGGCCTATGGAGCAGATGAATGAAGAGGAGCTGCATCAGCATCCTGGTGGTGAATATGGTCATCATGAGGGTCCCTATGGTCAACCCATGTACCGAAAAGGCAGTGAGGGTGAAAGGTTCTTCACCATTTTGCTCTCATTTGTTCCGGGATTGGGCCACCTTCATCTGGGATTGTTGCATCGCGGTTTGTCGTTCTTGATGGCGTTCTTTGGTTCATTTGCCATGATGGTTTTTGTGGCCTCGATCACCAATGAATCAGTATTTCTGATGTTTTTACTCATTCTGCCAGTAATATGGGTATATTGCATGTTTGATGCGGTGCAGCATGTCCACCGTAAGCAGGCTGGTGAGATATTGCAGGATCGGACATTATTCGAAGAATTGGAGATGGGCAGAGTAGCCGGACGACGAAGTAAAGTGCTTGCAACGCTGCTATCCGCTTTTCCAGGTGCGGGTCATCTCTATCTGGGATTGCAAAAAAGAGGCATGCAATTGATGTTCCTGTTCCTGGGCAGTATCTATGTTCTGGACCTGCTTCACTTATCGGTGTTTCTGTTCATGATTCCGCTGATCTGGTTCTACAGCTTCTTTGACGGGCTACAGTACTCCAGTCGCTATGGACGCGAGCCTTTGGTTGATCAACCGATCTTCAAGGACTGGGCTCGCCATCAGCGTCTGATTGGATTCGGAATTGCCGCGCTGGGTCTATATTACCTGACGATCCGACTTGTCATTCCACAGCTTAATGAGCTCTTCCCTAATGCATTTATGACATACGAGATCCGTTCCTATTTGAACACCGTCATTGTATCCTTGTTGCTCATTTTTGGCGGCTTGAAGCTGCTGTTTGGCAAGCAGAGGGGGGCGGGGATCCATAGTGCTGCTCATCGAAATGATGAGGGAGCAGACAGTCTCTTTTTATTCAAGGATCGGGATGATCGACTGTAATTTACGATCCAAGTTGAATTAAAGATTATTTACACTGACACTACGATGACAGAGCAACCTTCCAATCGCTGTTATCCCACAACATAAAAACACGCCAAGGGCTATGTATGCCAGCCTCTGGCGTGTTTTTGGTTTTGCAGCTTTGATTTTGAATAAATGAATGCTATTTCGTAGCACCCTTCAGCAGAAGTTGACGGTACATCACTTCGAACAGGAACTCGAACGCTTCCAGATGACGTTTCGCTTCAAAAGCATCTTTACCCCACGCATATATGCCGTGATTACGAAGCAAGATTCCCGGAACTTTGGCATCCAGAACATCCGGTACCAACTCAGCGATAGATGGAATATCTGCAAAGTTAGGCAGGACGGGTACACGAATCTCCGCATTTTCTTCCCAAATGTTGAAAGCCTTGATCAATTCGATTCCTTGAATCGGTACATGTCCATCTCCTCCAAAAAATTCGCTAATCAGGTTGTTAAACACGGTATGCACGTGGAATACAGCACCGCAGCCAGTCAAACGATAGATTTCACAGTGAATCAACGTCTCGGCACTCGGTTTCAACGTTGTTGTTTCGATCGCTTTGCCATGCTTGTCTACAAAAAGGAAGTCTTCCGGAGTGCGAAGAGATTTGTCTTTGCCAGAGGCGGTAACCGCAAAATAAAATTGCTCTGGGTCAAAATCTCCTACACGCATCGACAGGTTGCCACTTGTTCCGGGGAACCAGTTACGACTGGCGAACAATGCTTTAATATCAGCCAGTTCTTCAAGGACCTGACGTTTGTGTTCCAATGTAATCTTTTCAAAACCCATCGTTTACAGCACTCCTTGTGTTTGCTTCTGTTTCATATCTTCGATGATATCGTAAAAAGTTGTGAATGGCACATGGTCCACACCAAGCTCAATACATTTGTCCGTCAAAATGGAGCGGGAGTAGACGAGATCAGCAATTTTGGCACCTTCAAAATCTGTCAGACTGTCTCCAATGAGAATTCGATTATATTGATCTTCCGGGAAGGTACGAATTACGGTTGTTTTACACATGCCGCAGCCGTTCTCACAAGGAGGCTGGCAGGGATTCGGCCATTCAATCTGAATGGTTTCACCCGAGAAATCAGCTCCATTGCAATAGATATGATCCCGTGGGATATGGAACGGTGCGAGTAAGGGTTCGATAAAAAAGTCCATGCCGCCGCTCGTTACATTGAATTCGATCCCTTCGCTGCGAACATAGTCAAGATACTCGCTAAATCCTTCACGGATCCCCGCTTGTCCAAGCACAAATTCCACAATTTCATCTTTCTGGGATGCAGGCAACAGAGCAAACATGGCTCCAACACCTTCACGCAGCGAGATTTTTTGCTCAATCGTATCTTTCATAATCGCTTCAATGCCCTCAGGCTTGAAATGTTTCATGATCGCTACGATATTGTCCGAGAGGGTAATCGTACCGTCAAAGTCACAGAAAATGACTGTTTTTTTATCACTTCTCATCGTTCGCCACCCCACAGATCCAGTGCGCTTTTCAGTTCCGGATGATCAGTTGCATATTGCGCGAGTGGAATGGAGCGCTGGGCTGCCTCAATCGCTTGCAGGAATGCACGTCCGCCTGCCTCAGTGCCCATAGGATGTCCATGAATACCGCCACCAGCATTAACGATGACATCTGTGCCGAAGTCGCGCAAAATAAGCGGTACAAGGCCTGGATGGATACCGGCTGAAGGCACTGGCATACTGGTTCGTACAGGCAGATCAGCTGTCAGTAATTGTTCCGTGATCGCCATATTTTCTTCCTTCGGCATCGTAACTGATCCATAAGGAGAAGGGAACAGCACCAGATCGGCACCCGCAAGACGCATCAACTGGCCTAGTACAACCGAAGCAGACATGCCGTAATATGGTGAAGGATATAGTGCGCCTGCAAGTGCAGGGTGAGCCATAATTGGCACATGGATATCAGGATCACTGCTGAGTTCATGCAGCACATCATATCCGTATGACAATACGTTGAACAATAATGCATTCGCGCCAGCGCCAATGGCACGTTCAGCTTGCTCTTTCAGACGTGATGTAGGTCCAGTGAGATTGGTTGCATACAGAAGTTTCTTGCCTGTCTCCCGGCGTGCCTGTTCGGCAGCTTTCATACAGACCTCGACTCTTTTTTCAATGGGTGTCAATTTATTCTCGAACAGAATTTCATCGTCCTTGATCAGATCAACGCCACCAAGAGCCTGACGAATAAATTGTTCACGCAGTTCATCTGCATTTAGCCCAATAACTGACTTGAAGATACTCATTAACAGTGGACGATCATGCACACCAAGCAGATCACGAACACCATTCAGTCCAAATTTGGGTCCCGGGAATGCACTGAGGAAGCCATCCGAGAAACCAAGCTTTGTTAATTTGATCCGGCCATCCATTGAGATTTTGCCAAAGACCGTCACGAGCAGGGCAGGGATATCTCGGCTGAAGTTGATATCGGGATATCCAATGGTAATGTCGGCGTAACGCTCACCTGTAGCCATGCCATCAGCTTCATGGACTTCTACACTTATGACTTCACCGAGATGCTTTTGCATCGCTTCACGCTGGGCCTGTGGCAACTCAGTCCAGCTACCCACGGTCATGCCGATCGCGATGGATTGAGCCTTCTTGCGAAAGTCTGCATGATCATCATGCAGACGATATGTGGCTGTGCACATGTTATTCATTTTAAATCCCCTTCCAAAGCAGCTCCCATCTCCCGTGAGCGCTCTGCACAGCGGTTGACGGCTGCGATTACATTTTCAAAGAAATCTCCTTCGTCCAGCGTCTTCAATGCTGCCTGGGTTGCTCCTCCAGGGGAGGTCACATCACTACGCAGCTTCATCGGCTCCAAACCGGTTTGTTGTACCATACGTGACGCGCCCAGCACCGTCTGAACAGTGAGATCACGAGATTGCTGGCTGGATAAGCCACCGCGAATACCTGCGGCAATCATGGCCTCCATTAAATAGTATACATAAGCAGGGCCGCTTCCGGAAATCCCTGTGAGCACTTCGAGTTTATCTTCAGGCACGATGGTCACGATACCAACAGCTTCAAACATGGTCATTACTGTACTGCGCTGCTCATCCGTTATCTCCGCAGAGAAGGCAAGGCCGGTTGCACCAAGTCCAATGGTACTGGATGTGTTTGGCATGGTTCTGGCAATCGGCTGTTTACGACCAAGCAAGGATTGCATCGTACGAATTGATAAACCGGCAATGACAGACACGATCAGTTGATCCGGTGATAACAATGGACCGAGTTCGCGCAGCGCTGCGGCAGCATCTTTCGGTTTCATACAGAGTACAATGACCGGAGTGGAGGCAAGATGATCCAGAGATTGTGAGGCCGTTCCGGTATGTACAGCATAACGGGTGCTGAGCTCCTCCTGACGTTTCTGGTTGCTGCGGTTCAGCATCGTTATATCCTGAGGACGAACGACGAGGCGGGAGATCAGTCCGCGCACGATGGCTTCAGCCATCGCGCCTGCTCCGTGGAAAGTAATCTTCTGTTGTAGTAACGTCTGTTGCTCTTGACTCATATTTATCGTTCCTCCTATATAACTGGTGCTGGGATGTTATTGACGAATCTGTCCATTGCCTGTAACACGATATTTGGTTGACGTCAGTGCTGGCAGTCCCATCGGTCCACGTGCATGCAATTTCTGGGTACTTATTCCGATCTCGGCTCCATAGCCAAATTCAAATCCGTCAGTGAAACGCGTAGACGCATTGTGATAGACGGCTGCTGCATCCACATCATGCATGAAGCGCTCTGCATGGGCTGTATCCCGGGTTACGATACACTCGGAATGTTTGGTTCCGTAATGTGCGATGTGCTGCATCGCTTCGTCCAGGTTCTCAACTACACGGATATTCAAAATATAATCGTTGTACTCGGTCGCATAGTCTTCCTCGGTTGCCTCAAGGGCAGAAGGAACAAGACGGCGCACCGTGTCACAACCTTTCAAGACCACATTGGCCTCACGGAATTGCTCGGCAAGAGCAGGCAGATGCTCTTCCGCATATGCGGCATGCAGCAGCAACGTTTCCATGGAGTTACATACGGATGGACGTTGTGCCTTGGCATTGATGGCAATTTCGGCTGCCATGACCGGATCGGCTGATTCATCCACATAGGTATGGCAGATGCCTGCCCCAGTTTCGATAACAGGTACGGTTGCGTTGGCAACCACATTACGAATGAGGGAGGCCCCGCCGCGTGGAATGATAACGTCCAGTAGGCCGTTCAACTTGAGCATCTCATCGACGGAAGCACGATCCGCATCCTCAACCAGTTGCAGCGCATCAGCAGGCATGGCTGTCGTGGTCAGTGCCTGATGCAGCACCTCCACAATTTTGCGGTTGGAAGACAGAGCAGAGGAGCCGCCGCGCAGAAGCACTGCATTACCTGTTTTGAGACATAATCCGGCTGCGTCTACAGTTACATTAGGACGAGCTTCATAGATGATGCCAATCAGGCCAATCGGCACTCTTAATTTTTCAACATGCAATCCGTTTGGACGGGTGAATGTCTCTAACACTTCGCCAACTGGATCAGGCAGATCTGCAATCTGACGTAATCCTTCAGCGATTCCAGCAATGCGCTCCTTATTAAGTGCGAGTCGATCCAGCATGGATTCCGGCGTACCTTGTTCTCTGCCGCGTTCCAGATCTTCAGCGTTTGCTGTAATGATGGAATCCGTCTCTGTAATCAAAGCATCTGCCATGACACGCAGGGCCGTATTTTTCTGTTCTGTATTCAATCGGTTCAGCTGTGGAACCGTGGCTTGGGCTTTGCTGGCTTTTTCTCTGACTTCACTCATCTTAATTCCTCCTCATATATATAGTTGAGTATTCCAACTACTATATAGCTTCATAGTTATTTTAACGTAATCCACTCGTCTCTATGAAT
The DNA here is from genome assembly GCF_018614975.1 of Paenibacillus polymyxa. Classification (GTDB taxonomy): domain Bacteria; phylum Bacillota; class Bacilli; order Paenibacillales; family Paenibacillaceae; genus Paenibacillus; species Paenibacillus polymyxa_E. The sequence continues at coordinate 334,167 of NZ_JAGGNR010000011.1, forward strand.
AACCTCAAGTCTGTGGATGCTAGCGAGTTGTTTCATCACTTCGCCACTGGGAAGTCCGGCAATGAGTCGAAGCTGGTCATCATCATAATTGACAATACCGCGACCGAGCAAGGTTTCATCCAAACCAATGACCTCTACGACGTCTCCGGCATGGAATGTTCCCAGTACTCGCTTGACCCCTACAGGCAGAAGACTGTGGCCCCCATGGACAAGTGCTTCTTCAGCACCATCATCCACAACGACTGTACCCAGCGGAGTAGACATGAAGCCAAGCCACTGCTTTTTACGGGATAACGAAGCGAGTCGTGTCTCAAAGTAAGTTCCTTTGCCCGTGCCATCAACTGCCTTCTGCATATCTCCGGGTTCTTTCACACTTCCCACAAATACAGGTACGCCTCCACGCGTAGCAACCTTGGCTGCATCGACTTTGGATCGCATTCCGCCAGTGCCAACCGACGATCCTGAACCACCTGCAAAAGCGTAGATCTCAGCCGTTATCTCGGGGATCCGGTCGTAACGCACGGCAGAAGGATCTTTACGCGGATCTGCGGTGTACAGGCCGTTGGTATCGGTAAGGATGATCAGATGCTGTGCCTTCACCAGGTTTGCAACCAATGCGGACAACAGATCGTTATCACCAAACTTCAATTCGTCCACCGATACCGTATCATTCTCATTGAAAATCGGAATCACTCGCTGTTTGAGCAGCTCTTCTACGGTCATGCCTGCATTACCCATGCGTTTACGACTGTGAAAGTCTGTACGAGTTAACAGAATTTGCGCCGTAGTAACGCGGTGCGCTGCAAAAGCCTGTTGATATGCCTGCATCAGTAATGCCTGCCCAACGGCCGCTGCAGCTTGTTTCTCATGCAGCAGTTTAGGGCGCTGAGGGTAACCGATCTCCCGGAATCCGGCCGCTACTGCTCCTGAGGTGACCAGAAGTACTTCATGGCCCTGATCAGCCAATGCTGCAATTTCTCCGGCAAAAAAAGTGATCGAACTGCGATCCAGACCACCTTCTTCTGTTGTAAGCGAGCTGCTTCCAATCTTAACTACAATACGTGAAGTCATGATTTCACTTCCTTAAACATGATTAATAAGTGCTTCTGGAGCAGGCTTTTGCGGGTACAAAAAAAACTCCCGCCCTTTAGTTAAAAAGGACGAAAGTTCGTTACTTCCGCGGTACCACCTTTATTGATGATTAGATCATCCGGCTTCATGCCCTGTAACAGAAGGCACTGTCCTGTACTTAACAGGCCGCTCAGGGGTAGGTTTCAGAGAAGAGCCGCGGTAAATTCTTTCAGCAGGGTGGAATTTACTCTCTGGGCGCGACTGATATTCTCTTACTGGTCCCGTCATCACGTTTCGTTCAATATTTCTTATAACATACCATGGAAACTTGGCATATGCAAAGGGGTTATGGTCCTGTAAATTACTTGAATAAATTCAGCTTGCCAATCCGCTCTACAGCTTCGCGTAATCGGTTTTCATCACTTAGCAGTCCTGCGCGCACATAGCCTTCACCATGCGAACCAAAACCAATACCTGGTGCTACGGCCACCTTGGCTTCTCGCAGTAACAAGTCTGCAAATGAAGCGGAGGTATAACCTGCAGGTACAGGCAACCAGCTGAAGAATGAACCTGCGGGTTTCGAAGCTTGCCAGCCAATGGAGGATAGAGCTTCATAAAATGTATTGCGACGCGATTCGTAACGTGAAACCAGCGAGGTCACACATTCCTGGGAGCCAGTCAGTGCTTCCGTTGCCGCAGACTGAATTCCACCGAAGAGACTGACATAGATATGATCCTGAAGCAGATTAATTTTAGAGACAATCTCTGCGTTGCCAAGTGCGAATCCAACACGCCATCCAGCCATATTGTATGTTTTGGATAACGTATAGAACTCGATGCCCACTTCTTTGGCACCAGGGGCTTGCAGGAAACTGACTGGACGATGTCCGTCGAATCCAATTGCACCGTAAGCAAAGTCGCTGGCAATGACGATTTGATTTTGAATGGCAAATTCAACCGTATCTTCGTAGAACGAAAGTGGAGCCGTCGCTGACGTCGGGTTGTTGGGATAGTTCAGGAACATCAGCTTGGCCTTCTCCCGATCTTCGGCTGTAACAGCTTCGTAATCCGGCAGGAATGCGTTGGACTCCAGCAAAGGCATAAATGACATGTTTGCTTTTGCGAGTGCAACACCAGACCAGTAATCCGGGTAGCCCGGATCGGGAACGAGAACGGTGTCGCCGGGGTTAAGCAGGACCTGAGGTAACTGAACCAATCCGGTTTTGCCTCCGAACAGAATGGCTACTTCAGTCTCGGGATCCAGATCAACATTGTAATCTTCCTTATAACGTTTGGTGACAGCTTCTTTCAGGAAAGAGTACCCTCTAAAAGGGGAGTATTTGTGGTAGAGGGGATTCTCAGCAGACTCTTGAAGTGTTTTCACAATATGAGGTGGTGTAGGTGTATCCGGGTTCCCCTGACCCAGATTGATCACGTCATGTCCACTTGCGATTTCACGATTTACATTTTGAACAAGGGTAGCAAAAAATTGCGTTGGCAGCTGTGCGATCACATCAGAAGTTGGTATCTTAAAGGCTGAACGAGCAGTTATATGGGCTGAATGGGTCATTATATTCATCACTCCGGTTATTAAAAATGTTAAATAGTTCTCATTAATTTATCACGCCAATCCCGAGCTGTATAGAGGGAAATACACTTGAATATACAGTACATGGAGCAAGACTACACAGAACGATTCAGTAAGTGGACGTCCATTATGCTAAAGAAACACTTGCGGCGGGCAGAGCTGTGAAGAATAGACGGGTGTACCCTGTGAGGGAGTCAACCTGGAATATAGGTGACGCGCTCACGAGCGATCGATTGTTGACCCTGCTCCCTGTGTTGTTATATTGATTTTTCTAACGGAAACAGGGTTGCAGTCCTTAAGAGGATCAAGCTATGATAGCAGGTATTACGGTTCAGAGGAGTGCTTGTCATGACAGAAAAACAACAGGGAGAAATGCGTGTAGCCCTGATTCAGGGCGATATTCAACTCGGAGACCCTGAGGCCAATCATAAACATATGCAGACGTTGCTTGAACGTGCGGTAGAACAATATCCGGACCTGGGGCTGGCAGTGTTACCTGAGATGTGGAATACCGGATACGCTTTGACTCAAATTCATGAACTCGCTGACCCGGAAGGCCAGAAATCTCGGGAATGGCTATCTGCTTTTGCTCAAAAACATCAAATTTCCATCGTTGGCGGTTCAATTGCCGAGAAACGGGATGGTCAAATATACAATACAATGTACGCTTATGATCGGGAAGGAAAACAGGTAACACGATACGATAAATTACATTTGTTCCGTCTGATGGACGAGGAGAAATATTTACAGCCTGGTGCGGAACCTGAAATTTTTGAATTGCAGAACGGTCTTACAGCGGGTGCTTCGATCTGTTATGACATCCGGTTCCCGGAACTTGCCCGCACCCTTGCTTTAAATGGTGCCAAGGCATTGATTGTTCCGGCTGAATGGCCGAACCCTCGTCTGCACCATTGGCGTACGTTGCTTACGGCACGAGCGATTGAGAATCAGATGTATGTGATCGCCTGTAATCGTGTAGGTAAAGGGGGAGATACTGAATTTTTCGGACATTCACTCATCATTGATCCTTGGGGGGAGATTGTGGCTGAAGGTGGCGAAGAGGAAGAGATCGTGACCGGAATTATTCGCCCTTCCCTGGTGGATGAGGTTCGCGGACGTATTCCCGTATTTGAAGACCGTCGACCTGGCGTTTATTTTGACGAAAAATAAAAAACTGAAATAAAATTCTTCAGAAAAAGTGTTTATTCTTCCAGGACGCGGGTAATGATAACTATCCCGTCACCAAGGAGGATGATCAATCAATGGACAACCATGTGAAAGATACGCTCAGGAGACTGGAACAGGATAACACAAGGGAAGATCACTTAAAGGCATTCTTAGAGAATGGAGCAGGAGGGCTATCACCCCCTGATTCAACTGTTCAGGACGAAGGCCGTGTAATGAATCAGCAAAACAGGCTGACAAGCGATCGTAATTTGCGTAAATAAACCGCCAAACATGAAGTTTTCTTATGTACGTTCCTACGTTAACATTATAAATTTGAAGCTAAAAATTTAACAAGCAACATTGTACTGGAACCAGTTACTGTGATTGCAAAGTAAGAACTTTATCCTGCGGATGCGGGAAACGAGTATATGACAAAGGCTTGGCCCATAAGGGTCAAGCCTTTGTTTTGGTTCAGTATGAAATGTTCCCATGCACCCAGGAGGAATTCCTTAGTCTCCCTTTGACAATTCGGCCACCGTTTGTTGAAACGTATGGATGAATGCTTCGGCTGCCTTCGACAGCACTCTGCCTTGACGATAAGCCACAACAAGTGTTCTGCTAGGAGTAGGCTCAGCAAGCGGGAGGTACACAGGTACGAATTCACTGCGCGGCGCACGGGCAATAAAGCGTGGAACCAGTGTAATGCCCATACCTGTGGCGACCAGGGACTGAACGGTTTCAATATTTGTGCTCTCGAATACAACTTGCGGATCAAAACCGGCCTGCTCACAGAGATCAAATGTAAGCTTGCGGAAACCCTGTCCTTTTTTCAATACAACAAAGGGTTCATCCCGAAGCTCTTCAATTCGCACAGGAAGCGGATTTTCCGGATCTGCCCTGCGTGCCAGAGGGTGATTCGGGGGAACTGCCAGATCAATCCGTTCCTCTCCAATGGCAACGTAGGCGAGACTAGGCTCTTGTAAAGGAAGAGATAACAGACTGAGATCTGCTTTGCCGCTTGCTGTCAATTTCTCAAGCGTAAGCCCGGAGTCTTCCAATAAGGTAACCTCAATCTCGGGATAAGCTTGTTGGAACGCTGGAAGCACGTGTGGGAGCAAGTGTGAACCCGTGATGGGCATGCTGCCCACAACGACTTTGCCTTTGCGAAGCTGGGAGATGTCTAACATTTCCTGACGCAATAGCTCCACGGCATCTACGATCTTCTGGGCTTGCTCGACAAATGTCACACCGGCATGGGTTAACTCTACGGAACTCGTATTACGCTGAAACAACAGTACTCCCAATTCTTTTTCCAATTTGGATAATTGCTGGCTTAATGAAGGTTGGGCAATATGCAGCTTCTCTGCTGCCCGTGAGAAATTGCGTTCAGCCGCAATCTGCAGCGTATATTGAAGTTGTCTGAATTCCATCGTCATTGGTCATTCCTTTCGTTATGCCACCATTATATCACTACAGATGAAGAAATCATTAATTTCGCTTAACCGCTTGCACTACATAAGAAGAGTTGATATACTAATTTTGAAAACGCTTAAGAGAACCACTTACCCGGGTAAAACAAAATCAACGTTTTCGTATGTGCCAGCTTAAGCACGGAACCACTTCAAATGTTCATATTCTTTTTCGTTTATATAATTGAATAACAATTCATCCAACGATGGCGTGTTACTGTTCGGCAGGCAAGACCTAGATTGGGTGGGAAGAGTTTCTTTTTCCTACCCTTTTTAGGTCTTTTTTTGTTCCCATCAAGAAGAAATGGCGGAGGTGCACCATGAATCACAAACAATTAGCTCAATCGATAATGGAACTGGTGGGTGGCAATGATAATATCAATACGGTAATTCATTGCTCAACCAGGCTAAGACTTACCCTTAAAAATCCGGACATGGCGAAAACCAGCGAAATTAAGAGCCTGGATGGTGTCATTGGCGCAGTGAACAGCGGCGGGCAATACCAGGTGATTATCGGCAATGACGTCGGATACGTCTACAATGAACTTGCCAAGATGGTGGATACGCAGCAATCAGGCGAGGTTCAAGAAAAGCAAAAAGCAGATTACAGCCCCAAAGGTCTGTTTAATACCTTTGCCAGCGTCATTGCAGGCATTTTCCAACCTATTATCCCGGCTATTGCTGCCTCAGGCATGCTTAAGGCACTGTTGTTACTGACGACCGTGACCGGCCTGATGTCCAAAGAGAGCCAGACCTATACCGTTTTGAGTGTCATGTCGGATGCTGCCTTTTATTTTCTGCCGATTCTACTGGCCTATTCCAGTGCAAATAGATTTAAAACCAATCCCTTTGTTGCCGTTCTGTTCGGTGGCATCATGTTACACCCCAATATGATTGGTCTGCTTGGCGGTGAAGATCCGGTGTCCTTTATTGGAATACCTGTTGCTTCCGTCCAATATGCGACATCCGTGGTACCGATTATTTTAACGGTCTGGTTCATGTCTTATATTGAAAGGTTCGCGGACAAGATCTCACCAGGACCGGTTAAGATTTTCCTTAAACCATTAATTGTTATTCTCATTGTTGCTCCAGTTGCCCTGATTGTACTTGGACCTCTGGGGATGTATCTCGGAACGGGAATGTCCAACCTGATCTATTGGATTCAGGACAAAATTGGATGGTTGACCGTAGTTATTATGGCAATACTGATGCCTTTAATTGTTATGTTTGGCATGCACAAAGTGTTTTACCCCATTATTTTCGCAGCACTGGCTTCACCGGGTTACGAGACTCTGGTCCTGGTCGCGATGCTGGCATCCAATATGGCACAGGGAGCAGGCGCACTGGCGGTGTCATTCAAAACCAAAGACATCAAGCTGAAACAAGTCGCTTTGTCTGCAGGAATTTCAGGTGTATTCGGTATCACGGAACCCGCTTTATACGGTGTACATTTAAGGCTTAAGAAAACGCTGTTTGCCTGCATGATCGGCGCCGGAGTTGCTGGGTTGTTCGCAGGTATTGTGAATCTCAAGGCATATGCTGCCGTGGGTCCGGGGATTGCATCCATGCCCATGTTTATCAGTGAAGATCATATGAATATTATCTATGCGATCATTACCATGCTGATCTCTGCCATTGTCGCATTTGTCGCAGTATATGTCATTGGATTTCAGGATGTTGTTCCAACAGCAGTGCCGATGGCGGGGAGCTCCGCAGCCAAAGCGGGAGGCGAATCTGAAATCCAGCCATCCACAGGGATCAAATCGAAAAAGATCGTTTTTTCTCCATTGGAAGGTAAAGTTCTGCCATTAAGAGAAGTGAAGGACGAGGCATTCTCGCAAGAAGCCATGGGACAAGGGATGGCTATTCAGCCAAGTGTTGGCAAGGTGTTTGCCCCGTTTGATGGTACCGTTGAGACGGTGTTCCGTACCAAACATTCCATCGGTCTGAGATCGGTAGAGGGGGTAGAACTTCTGATTCATGTAGGACTGGATACGGTGAAACTGAAAGGCCAGCATTTTGATGTAAAAGTGAACGAGGGAGAACAGATCTCCCATGGTCAGCTCCTGATCGAATTTGATCTTGAAGCCATACAAGCCGCAGGTTATGACACCACGACCCCTGTAATTGTGACCAATTCCTCGGATTATCTGGAGGTACTGGGCAATGAATCTGCGGCGATGACGGGACCGGGGAAACCATTAATTACGGTGTTATAACCCGCTGAAATATGAATGAAAGGCAGGCAGCCTGATATGGAAGTCATAAAAATACTGAATTCGAGCATTGTTCTCGCCAGACGTGGTGAGGATGACAAGGAAGTTATTGTGATGGGAAAGGGCGTTGGCTACAGGAGCAAACCGGGAGATGTCGTGAGCGAGGAGGAGATCGAGAAGATCTATGTTCTTGAAAATGAAACGATCTCTTCGGATCTCACTGCCCTGATGAAGGAAACGCCAAAAGAATATCTGATTCTGGCTGATGAAATCATCTCCCATGCCAAACATACATTGTCCCGCCATCTGAGTGATCATCTTTATGTCGCATTAACGGATCACCTGTATATGGCCATGAAGCGATTCAAGGACAATATGACGATCCAGAACCGAATGTTGTGGGAAGTGAAAAAGTTCTATCCGCAGGAGTTCAGTATCGGGTTGCACGGCCTGTCTCTCATTCAAAAACAGCTTGGTCTCTCCCTGCCTGAAGAGGAAGCGGCCAATATCGCCTTTCATCTCGTTAATGCCCAGCAGAATGATGACAATATGAATCAGGTCATGCTGATGACCAACACCGTCAAGGATGTACTCAATATTATCAAAATTCACTCTCACGTGGAGCTGGATACACACAGCATCAACTATTCACGCTTTTTGACCCATTTGCAGTTTTTTATTCAAAGGCTTTTTGAGCATAAAACGTTAAACACGCAGGATCATGAGCTTTTTGAGCAGATCGCGAGTAAATATCCGCAGGAAGAAGCCTGCGTACTTCTGATCAAGGATTATATTGAAGCCCGGTTTGAACATACGATCTCCAATGAGGAGATGATGTATTTGATTATTCATATCAATCGAGTCATGAGTCGTAATTAAGCAAGAAAGAAAGAGTCACAGAGTTAATCGAGGGAGGAATACACAATGACCACTACAACAAGAAGGTTTCCAGAAGATTTTCTATGGGGAGGGGCAATAGCTGCCAATCAGGCGGAAGGGGCCTGGAATGTGGACGGCAAAGGTCTATCTACAGCCGACATTGCTATCTATCGAAAAGGTGTGGCCAAGAGTGAGTATAAGAAACATAATGTGATCACAGAAGAACAGATCAAGGCTGGGATGGAATCTACCTCGGATAGAGAATATCCGAAACGCAGAGGCATTGATTTCTACCACCGTTACGAGGAGGATATAGCCCTGTTTGGGGAGATGGGTCTCAAAACGTTGCGCTTATCTATTGCTTGGACCCGAATTTTCCCGAATGGCAACGAAACAGAGCCGAATGAAGCCGGTTTGCAGTTCTATGACCGTGTTATTAATGCCATGCTGAAACAAGGGATTGAACCATTGATTACGTTGTCACATTACGAGATGCCGATGTATCTGGTGAATCACCACGGTGGATGGACGGATCGGAAAGTCGTCGATTATTTTGTTCACTTTTGCAAAACCGTGTTCACCCGTTATAAGAACAAAGTGAAGTATTGGATTACATTTAATGAAATTGACAGCATTGTTCGTCATCCGTTTACGAGCGGTGGTATTGTTCCAGAGCGTTTCGAAAATGTGGAGCAGGCCGTATATCAGGGGTTGCACCATCAATTTGTAGCGAGTGCGCTCGCAGTGAAATACTGTCATGAGATCATTCCCGGTTCCCAGATCGGATGTATGCTTACCAAACTGACGACGTATGCTCATACATGTAATCCCGAAGACGTACTCGTTGCTTCCCGGGATAATCAATTCAATCTTATGTTTACGGACGTACAGGTGAGAGGAGCGTATCCATACTTTACGAAGAGATTTTTTGCCGAAAAAGGGATTAACCTCGATATGCTTGAGGGGGATGAGGAGATTCTGAAAGTACACACTGTGGACTTTATCTCATTCAGTTATTATATGTCCCTCGTATCAAGTGTGGATGGCGACCGATTGGAGCAGGTGAGTGGCAATACAACTGGAGGGGTGAAGAACCCTTATCTCCAAACGAATGATTGGGGCTGGCAGATTGACCCGGTAGGTCTGCGCATCTCACTGAATGAACTGTACAGCCGTTACGAGGTGCCTTTGTTTATCGTTGAGAATGGGATTGGAGCCGTAGATACGATTGAAGCTGATGGTAGCATTCAGGATGATTATCGTATTGATTATTTCCGCTCTCACATTGAACAGATGCATGAGGCGATTCTGGACGGTGTTGAACTGTTGGGCTATACCAGTTGGGGAGTGATTGATCTGATCAGTTATTCTTCTTCAGAGATGGAGAAAAGATATGGCTTTATTTATGTAGATCAGGATAATGACGGCAATGGAACACTCGAGAGAAAACGCAAAAAGAGTTTCTATTGGTACAAAGATCTGATTGCGAATAACGGTTTGTAATACAGTAGTAGGACAAGTACTCTCATAGTGGGCGTTGATATGATCATTTTCATTTTATAACAGAAACTAGCAAAGCAGCTCTGGATTCAGGGCTGTTTTTTTATGTTCTAGATAAAAAGCATTGACAGCGAAGCAGCGGAAACGTAGTATAAGAATTATCTGATAATGATAATTGTTATCAATTGAAACCTCTGCCTAGAGCAGTGGTTTATTTGCCTTTTTCGCATTATAGGTTAAACCTATTACATCTATAGATATTATATCTTGGAACAATGAAGGACAGGGTGATATATTTATGTCATTCAAGAGCTTCACTTTTTAAAGGAAACACGAGGCTCTTCCAAGGACCGAACTTATAATGAGGTGAAAATGATGAGTAAAAAAACGATGTTTGAGAAAATTTGGGAAAATCACGTGATTCATCAAGAAGAAGGCAAACCAAGCATTCTGTATATCGATCTGCATCTGGTGCACGAAGTAACTTCTCCACAGGCATTTGAAGGTCTTCGTCTGAGCGGACGTAAAGTCCGTCGCCCTGAGCTTACATTTGCAACAATGGACCACAACGTTCCAACCAAGGATCGTTTCAACATCACTGATCCGATTTCGAAACAACAAATCGATACACTTTCGCAAAACTGCCGTGACTTCGGTGTGAAATTGTATGATCTGGATTCCCTTGACCAGGGTGTTGTGCACGTTATGGGACCTGAATTGGGTCTGACTCATCCAGGCAAAACGATTGTCTGTGGCGACAGCCATACATCCACCCACGGTGCGTTTGGCGCACTGGCATTCGGGATCGGAACGAGTGAAGTAGAGCATGTTATGGCAACCCAATGTTTGCAGCAAGCCAAAGCCAAAACGATGGAAGTTCGTTTTGTCGGCAAACGTAATCCGGGTGTAACAGCGAAGGACATGATCCTCGCAGTTATTGCAAAATACGGTACAGACTTTGCAACAGGTTATGTTATCGAGTATACAGGCGAATCCATTCGTGAGCTGAGCATGGAAGAGCGTATGACGGTCTGCAACATGTCCATTGAAGGTGGAGCAAGAGCTGGTTTGATCGCTCCAGATGAAACGACATTCGAATATCTGCGTGGACGTGAGTACGTACCTGCGGGTGCCAAGTTTGATGAAGCTGTAGCAGGTTGGAAACAGCTTGTAACAGATGAGGGTGCTGAATTTGACCATGTGGTTGAAATCGATGTGGAAACATTGATTCCGCAAGTAACTTGGGGAACAAGCCCTGGCATGGGAACCGACATTTCTTCTAAAGTTCCTGTTCCAGCTGAACTGCCAACAGAAAATGAACGTAAAGCGGCTGAAAAGGCGCTTGAATATATGGGGCTTGAACCTGGAACTCCAATTTCCGAAATTCCAATTGACTACGTATTTATCGGTTCTTGCACCAATGGACGGATCGAGGATCTGCGTGCTGCTGCACAAGTAGCCAAAGGTCACACGGTATCCAGTAATGTTACAGCAATCGTTGTCCCAGGCTCGGGACGAGTTAAAATCCAGGCGGAAAAAGAAGGCTTGGATAAAATCTTTACGGAAGCTGGATTTGAATGGCGCGATGCAGGATGCAGCATGTGTCTGGCAATGAACCCGGATGTATTGCAGCCAGGTCAACGTTGTGCTTCGACTTCCAACCGTAACTTTGAAGGGCGCCAAGGGCGCGGAGGACGTACACATCTGGTATCTCCGGCAATGGCAGCAGCAGCGGCAGTTAAAGGTCACTTCGTAGATGTACGTGACTGGAATTTCAAAACAGAAGCGGTTATCTAACCAATAACGGATAGAAGGGAGAACGGATCATATGGAAGAATTCAAAACACTGCAAGGCATCGTTGCACCGGTAGACCGGGTCAATGTAGATACAGATGCAATCATTCCTAAACAATTTTTGAAACGCATTGAACGGACGGGATTTGGACAATTTTTGTTCTATGAATGGCGTTTTGATGAGGAGGGGAACAACAATCCTTCCTTCGAAATGAATAAACCTCGTTACGAAGGAGCATCCATCCTGATTTCTCGCGCCAACTTTGGCTGTGGATCTTCTCGTGAGCATGCGCCATGGGCGATTATGGACTATGGATTCCGCTGCGTGATTGCACCATCATTTGCAGATATCTTCTATAATAACTGTTTCAAGAACGGAATTTTGCCAATCAAGTTGTCAGAAGAGCAAGTTGAAGACTTATTCCAACGTACAGCGACATATGAAGGCTATGAGATGAATGTAAGTCTGGAAAATAAAACGATCACCGATGCATACGGACTGCATATCGATTTTGATCTGGATGAGCACCGTCGTCAATTCCTGTTGCAAGGACTGGACGATATCGGTCTCACTCTTCAACATGATGATGAGATCGCTGCTTACGAACAACGCCACGCGGCAAAACTGTTCGGTTAATCATTAAAGTATTGCATAGCAGAAAGCTTCTGCCTCGCCCAAGGGACCTTGTTCCCATCGGTGAGACAGAAGCTTTTTTGTAATTTCAGAAGCTTGCTTGACACGAGATCGATACACATTCGTGTAAAAGAGATTATATTCTTAAATGTGATCTGCTTTATTATCTTGTTTCCGACTAAATATGACAACGTTGTAACCGGATGATTAGACAATATCTGATAAACTGATTAGTAGATTATGGAAGGTTACATAGTGTCATTGATGTTACGCTGCAGAGAATCAGGTCGGATGTTCAAAAGACAAAAAGAATGGTGGATGAGGTATGAAAAAATGGTCGGTAGCAGTCGTTTTTCTTCTGTTCCTATGTTTATTCCCAGTCATGGCCCATGCAGACACCACTCCCTCGATTGTACTCGACGGTGTAACCATTAACCAGAAGACGGGTGCACCTGCAGAGAATATCGGAAAAACGGTCATGGTTCCAATTCGAATTGTATCCGAGAACCTGGGTTATAAGGTGAAGTGGGAGAAGGAAACTCAGTCAGTCCAGGTTCAAAAAGGAAGCAGCACCATTCAAATGACCGCTGGCAAAGATGCAGCTACAGTGAATGGAAACGTGGTGAACTTGGATTCGCCCCCACTGATCAAACAGGGAACTACGCTTGTTCCATTACGCTTTGTTGGAGAAGGCATGGGTCTGCGTGTTGGCTGGGACAATGGAACCAAGACAGTAAGCCTATTTAGTATTCCTCCCGTAGTTGGAACGGAAGGTGACAGTGACCCCGCCGTGGCACCTGTCCCGGATGGTCTGACAGAACTTCAAGGGATCAGCTTCAGCGGAGATCGGTTGATTGTAGCAACAAACGGTAATATTAGCCCCAAAGTATCCAGTATTGGTGGGCCAGACCGAATTATTGTTGATCTGCCTTCAGCTACATTCTCTCAGGAATTCATTCAGGGACAAGCATCTAATCCGGATGGCAGTGGACAGATTCTCGTTACGGATTCATCAATCGTTTCCAAAGTCCGGTATGCCATGTTCAGTAAATCGCCTTCTACCGTTCGTGTCGTTCTGGATCTGAATCAGACGGCTACAGCCAAATGGTCTGTTGGAGATAACAATGTCTTGCTCGTTGACCTGACAGCCACGAGTGGAGAACCGACAAGCCAACCGGCAGTACCTACGAATGATGGTAAAACGATTGTGGTCATTGATCCGGGACATGGTGGTCGTCAATCGGGTGCAGTGAGTCTGTCAGGAGCTTATGAGAAGGATTTCAATCTGGCTGTAGGGCTGAAGGTACAGGCAATCCTGCAACAATACCAAAATATTCAAACGGTCATTACACGCCAGGATGATACAGAACTTTCGCTCAAACAGCGTGTGGATATTGCTGAATTGAATCAGGCAGATGTTTTTGTATCCATTCATGGAAACAAATTCACTACACCGGTACCAAACGGCATTGAAACGCTCTACAGTCGTAAAGAAAGCAAGGCTTTGGCTGACACTCTTCACAAATATGTGTTACCGGTAACAGGACTCAAGGATCGTGGGGTTAAAACGGCTAGTCTGCATGTGACGCGTGAAACAACCATGCCTGCTGTGTTACTTGAACTTGGTTTTTTAAGTAACCCTACAGATGAAGCAGTCATGCTCACGGAAGAATACCAGGACAAATGTGCACAGGCGATTGTGGACGGAATCGTTGAGTTTTTGGGACTGTAAATTGAATTATGCGCAAATATGAAGGTTAGGATAGTACGTTGTTTAGAGATGTATACTTGATAAATAAGGTAAAAAGAAGACATTAAAATGTAAAAAAAGCTTGATCTGACAACGTTTTTTTTCTGTTATGTTGGAATATATTCGCAACTTTTGAGAGCGTGGGGCGTCTAATAGGTGTCTGGTAATGCCCAAGCGGTCAGTCGGAGTTGGAAAATGACAACATGCGGCGAAAAAATATGAGAATGGTAGGGGTGAAGGATGAAGAAGTTCGGTTTTTTGGTACTGTTATTTGTCTTTGGGCTCGTATTACCGGGCTATAGTCACGCAGCAACAGACACGAAAATTATCCTGGACGGAAAAGAAATCGTGCAGCCATCGGATACAAAAGCGGAAATTATCAACAGCAAGGTGATGGTTCCGATCCGGGTTGTGTCCGAAAATCTTGGGTATAGCGTGGAGTGGAAGCAGCAAACGCAAACGGTGACTATCAGCAAAGACAACACTGCCATGCAGATGATTGTTGGACAGAAGACGGCAACGGTGAACGGCAGTAACGTAACCCTGGATGCCCCGCCACTCGTGAAAAACGGTACTACACTCGTGCCTCTCCGATTTATTGGTGAGGAAATGGGTCTTAAGGTGGGTTGGAACAATACCACGAAGACGGTAACATTAGTTACCCAGAATTCAGGTTCCGGAAACGGGACAATCACTCCTCCGAACTCTGGCAATAATGGCGGGGGATCGAATCAGGAAGGTCTTGTACTGGTGAACGGCATCAGCTTCAGCGACAACCGCCTCATGATAGCAACAAGCGGAAGTACGAAGCCGAACGTCTTCACGATGACAGGACCAGATCGGATCGTTATAGACTTGCCGAATACCGCATTTGCTGATTCATTCAGTGAAGGACAGGCTCTAGACAGCAACCAGAATGGACAACTCGTCGTTAGCGGCTATCCGGATGTGTCTAAGATTCGTTACTCGTTATACAGCAACAGTCCGTCCACACTTCGTTTTGTGATCGATCTGTCCAGTTCGAAAGGGTACAGTGTGCAAAATGATTCTGGACTAATCATGATTAACCTCGACAATCAAAGTGGTACTCCTGCTCCTCCAGTTGGTAATAATGGCAAAAAAGTTGTTGTTATTGATGCAGGTCACGGAGATCAGGATCCTGGGGCAATTGGTGTAACTGGTAAACGTGAAAAAGACTTCAATCTGGCAATGGCTCTGAAAGTGGAAGCCTTGTTGAAAAAAGAATCCAAAATTGACGTTGTGTTAACGCGCAGCGATGATACATTTTTGGCATTAAAAGAACGTGTGAAGATTGCACAAGATATAAAAGCGGATATCTTTATCTCCATTCATGCTAACAGTGGCCCAGTTGCTGCGAACGGTGTAGAGACATTCTATACACGCTCCAACAGCAAAGCACTTGCCACTGTAATGCACAAGTATCTTTTGCAGTCTTCCGGACTGAAAGATCGTGGAGTAAAAACGGCAAGTCTCCATGTAACCCGTGAAACGACAATGCCAGCAGTTCTGCTGGAAGGTGGATTCCTTAGCAATAAGAGCGACGAAGCTGCCCTGTTCACCGAGAGTTTCCAGAACAGTGTTGCCAAAGGGATTGTTGCAGGAATCAAGGAGTATCTGGGAATTAAATAAGGGACAAGCCCTTATGTTGAGGAGGCGGAGTTAGAATGAACAAGAAAATATGGATTGCAGCCTTGCTGGTTACGGTTATGGCAGTTGCTGCTGGATGTGGAAGCAAGCCAACAGCCGCTCCGAATCAGACGCAAGGCGCAGGAACCGAGACCAATGTAACCGAGGTTGAAGGCGAAACAATTACTGAACCGGTAACCGCTGAACCTGAAGAGAACACAACATCTACAGAATCCACGGAAGGCAGCTCAGAAGAGACGACTACTCCGCCTAGCGGAACGTCCACGGAGACGCCAGCAACTTCCGAAGGTAATGAAAAGAAAACGATCACTGTAATCTATACAGATGAAGAAGAACTGGAGTTGCACAAAGCTTCGGTAGAGATTTCATATGCATCGGAGGATGCAAAATACAAAGCTGCCTTTGAATCATTGCAACAGAGCAAAGACGACAAATTAGTTCCACTGTGGGCTAAAGAAATTGAATTGAAATCTGTACAGTTCAAGGATGGAGCTCTTACGCTGGATATTCATATGCCAGATACGGCACGTCTTGGAGCAGGTGGGGAATCTTATGCGCTGGATGCCCTAAAACAAACGTTCTTCCAGTTTGACGAAGTGAAATCACTTGAGTTACTGGTGGATGGTCAGCAGACTGAGAGTCTGATGGGCCATGTGGATCTTGAACATCCAATGACAAGATCCGAATAGGCTAAACAGCATGCTGTTGTACCGTTAATCCACGGAATATGGGTCGTTTTACATGAGAGAGGGGAATCATAGGTGACTTTTAAATATAACAATTCATCACACTCTAAAAAAGTAGTATCAGCCGTGCTTGCAGGCATGATGGCTCTTAGCGCCGGCGGAGCTGCCATGGCAGCAGAATCAACTGAAACGGGGCAGGGTCAGACTGCTGCAATAACAAATACGGCTGCACCAACTAGTTTGTTCAGTGACATCAAGGTCGGATATTGGGCTGAAAAACATGTGTACAAACTGGCATATCAAGGCATTCTTCTCGGTAACAACGGCCTGTTCCGTCCAGGAGACGCGGTAACACAGCAAGAAGCTGTAACGATGGCAATCCGTTTTATGAATCAAGAGGGCCAGTTGAATACCGATACGGCTGCGGCATTACCGACAAACATGGAAGTGGGAAATTATTTCAAGCCATATGTCGCGCTGGCACTTCAACTGGGACTGATTGACAAGACGGAAGAATCAACGGTGGATGTATCCAAGACATCCTGGGGTCAAAAGCCGGCTTCACGGGAATGGATTACGAAATTGTTAATCCGTTCACTGGACAAAGATGCTGAAGCCAAGGCACAAAACAATCAATCTACCGGATTTGCTGATAATGCAAGTATTTCCGAAAGTGGTAAAGGTTATGTCAATCTGGCTGTTAGCCTGGATCTGGCCAAAGGTGTGGAAGGTAACAAATTCAATCCAACCGGTTCCGTAACCCGTGCTCAACTGGCTACCTTCTTCAGTCGTGGTGAATCGTTAACGGATACTAAGTACCCGAACACATCCACGGGTTATGTGACTGGATTAAAAGATGGGCAGATCACGCTGGTTGTGGACGGTAAAGCCGTTAACTTCGCAGTGAACAGCAGTACGCCTTACTTTACGAAAGACAGTGAAACTCGTGCTTCCGCCACAGATGTGAAACTATATACGAAAGTTATGGTTATAGGTTCGGCAGGTGGGGCTTCCTATGTGGAAGTTGTGGATGCTACACCACAGGTGGAAAGTGTTGAAGGTACATTTGCACGTTCATTGTCTGGTAATAAGATTGGTATCTTTGTGGGCGAGAATTACGAAACGTACAGTTATGATGAGGCAACTGCATTCATCGATCAGAATGGTAATGCAATCAAACTGTCCGATATTACGGCAGATAGCATCATCGAAGTACAGCGTGAGACGTTCTCGACTGACAAAAAAACAGTCGCTATTCGTGTGAAATCCGGCATTGTTAACAAGAGTGACAATGGCGTAGTTGCTGAAGTATCCACTTCTGGCAAAACGATCAAACTTGTCAATGCAGCGGGTGCAACAGAGCAGTTTGCATACAATGACAATCTTCTTATCACATATCAAAACCGTATCATGTCAGTGGCTGATCTCAAAGCCGGCAGTGCCGTGAAATACACCGTAAATGACAGTGTTTTGCAAACTATCACATTGTCTCAAGGTGTGGAGCAATCTGTGCGCGGAACATTGGTTGAGATCGGTGGCAACCAGTCCACGTTAACGTTCAAACGTGAAGGGGGCTCCCTTGAGGCGAAACTGCTGACTGAAAAGCCGGAAGTTATTATTAATGGTATTCAGGATGCGACGCTAAATGATCTCATCACAGATGCAACGAACGGGGATCAGGTGGAGTTGTCATTAAACGCTGACGATCAGGTAACGCGTATTCAGGTGATTGGACGTCAAATGGAACCTATGAACGGAGTAACGGTTGTATCTTACAACAGCAAAACAAAGGTACTTACCGTACTGGACAACAACAAAAAACCGTTTGTATTTACATTGGACGAAAAAACCAAACTGGACTACAATACGACCAAACCTACACTCGCTGGTCTGGAGTCGATTTTAAATGATGGCCGCAAATTGGATCTGACCTATGTGGGAACACGTGCATTGTCCGTTAAAGTGATTTACAAGTATGAAGGTACGATCAGCAACATTGACACAACGGGCAGAAAAATCAGTGTGTTGTCTGGTAATCAGACGATTACAGTGCCTTATACTACAGCACCTACGGTTGAGATCTATAACAAATCGGGCGCAAGTCTGGGAGATTTGAAGATTGGTGACAAAGTGACCGTAACGCTTGGAGCAAATCAGGATGTAGTGCAGAAGGTTGCGCTGAACACTGTGGCTCAATTCGAAGTGGTTGCCTTGGAAGCAAATAGTCGTATTCGAGTAAAATCCGATCTGTTGACTAGTCAGTTCTACGTGGATCAAGCAGTACTGACAGGAGAGAGTGGTCAGACGATCACGACTTCACAACTGACAGCAGGCAACCTGATTAATGTAACGTTTGAAGGAGCTACGCCAAAAGCGGTTCAAGTCGTGAAGCGTACGCTAGCTGAAGTTACTGCGGTGGATGCTTCATCTGTAACGCTCAAACAGTTTAACGGTCAGATTGAAACCGTGCCTGTTAGCGGTTCGGTTAAAGTCGTAAAATCTGGCTCCACATTAACTTCATTGACGAGTCTTACGGTCGGAGATCGTGTGGAAATGACAAAAGATACGGATAATTCCACACGTTTCAGAGTACTGACTGTCATGAGCAAACAATTCTGGTCTTATGATGGCGTGGGTAACCAGATTTTGGTTAAACGGGAAACGACAGCAGACACGAACTATCGTTTTGCACTCGGATCAAGTGTATTTGTTCACCAGGGTGACAATACTTTAAGCGTGCAATCTCTCAGAGATAATGATAATATTGTATTGTATCTCCTGAACAATGTTATTCTGGAGATTCAAAAACAGTAATCGTTTCTTTTCGAGGATCAAAAGAATGACCGTCTTGATACGGGATCTTTCCCGCATCAAGACGTTTTTTTTGCAAGCTTTTTGAGGTCCCCGCAAAGTACTCGGATGAAGCTTCGAAGTAAGGCTCCGCAGAGTGGAGTCATTTTGTGGGAGGTAGCTCTTCATGAACGCAGCGACGGTTAGACATATACTCGAAACTATGGAAGCAATGTTTCCTGATGCACATTGCGAATTAAATCACAGCAATGCATTTGAATTGACGGTAGCTGTCCTTTTGTCTGCCCAGTGCACCGATGAAACGGTTAACAAGGTCACCGCAGATTTGTTCCAGAAGTACAGAAGCCCAGCAGATTATCTGGCGGTTCCTCTCGAAGAGTTGGAACAGGATATTCGGCGAATCGGTTTGTACCGGAACAAGGCCAAGCATATTCAGAACATGTGCCGAATTTTAATAGAGCAGTATGGCGGTGATGTACCGCAGGAACATGATCAGCTTGTGACGCTACCAGGTGTCGGGCGGAAAACCGCGAATGTAGTTGTTTCCAATGCGTTTGGAGTACCGGCAATTGCGGTAGATACGCATGTTGAACGTGTATCCAAGCGGCTGGCGCTTGCAGGTTGGGATGACTCCGTACTTGAAGTCGAAAAGAAACTAATGAAGCGCGTACCCCGGGACGAGTGGACTTTAACTCACCACCGGTTTATATTTTTTGGACGCTACCATTGCAAGGCACAGAACCCTGCGTGTCATATCTGTCCATTGCTGGACATATGCAGGGAAGGGAAAAAACGTATGAAAACGTCCCAAATCAGGAAAGATAAGGAACGTGTCACCACCCGAAAACGAAAAATAAATTAATGAGCAGAAAAGGATGAATAATCATGAAATGCATTTCCGTGTACACTGACAATTTTGAGGCCTTCTCCGATATCTTTGAACAAATCGTTGAACAGGAAATGGCTGAAAATGAAGAAAAAGAAGTAGAAGGCATCACAGTAAGCCACTCTGGCGACGTGCCTGAACATTATCTGGAGCGTATGTCCGTTAAACCAGAAGTTGTGGTTATGAGAGACAAAGGCAGAGACATTACAATTCTGCAACATGGACAAGTATTTGAAATCTTGCTGCCTTCCATGGAGAACGCAGTTTCATAAGAAGTGATTACACTATTGGTTCTGTTGTATTAATTTTGCTAAATACCGAGTATAAAACGTATTACAGATAAAACCGACTTGTTCGGTTTTATTTTTTTTAGATTTATAGAACTTATACGTTCATTTATGTATATTCAATTCCAACCGTTCAAATTCAAACTTGATAATGTTAAAATAAATGTTGTAAAAGAGATAGACGTCGAAATGGATGTCAAATTAGAGGAGCCAGGGGGAAGGCCAGTCATGTCCAGAACAGATTACCCAAAAAAAATGGCCAAACCTCTGCTTCCGCTGCGTGAAGCGATGGAGCAGACAGGGGACCATACGGCTGTACAGGCTATAACGGATTTAATCAGCAAGGCGGAAATGAAACATCTGACGATTGCGTTCTGTGGTCATTTCTCTGCAGGCAAATCGAGTCTCATCAACAGTTTATGCGGTAAGCGGGTGCTGCCTTCAAGTCCCGTTCCAACAAGTGCAAATGTGGTATCCATACGTAATGGTAAGCCAAGAGCGCTTATTTATACTACTCCAAACGTAAGCGCTGACAATGGAGCAGGAGCACTTGAAGTTTCTCCAGAGGAATTGGAGGCGTATTGCAAAAATGGTGGAGCTTATAGCTCAATTGAGGTATGGGATGATATTCCTCTGCTGAAAGATGATGCTGTCCTGCTGGATACACCAGGTGTGGATTCAACAGATCGCGGACATAGTCTCGCAACCCATTCCGCGCTTCATCTGGCGGATGTGGTCTTCTATGTCATGGACTATAACCATGTTCAGTCCGAGACAAACCTTTCATTTGCCAAGAGTCTGTCGGATTGGGGCAAGCCGCTGTTTCTGATCGTGAACCAGATCGACAAGCATCGGGAGCGTGAGCTCTCTTTTGACCAATATACCGAAGGTGTCGAAGCTATATTTGCGGCCTGGGAAGTCAGATATGACGGACTGTTGTTTACTTCCCTCCGCGACAAGCAGCATCGCTACAACCAGTGGGATGTGCTTCCGGAACTCATTGGTCACATGATGCAAGAGAAGGAAGCGTTAATTACGCACAGTTTGGCAAGTTCGGCCAGTCATGTAACGGAGCAACATCTGACGAGAGAAGCGGAGAAACGTGAAGACGAAGAGAATTCCCTGCTGGATGAGATTGGTGGCAAGGAAGGAATTGAACGCTTGGAACGAGAGCTGGAGCTTCTTGATCAACAAGCAGCAGACATTCGTACCGGGCCTTCGCGAGTGCGCGAGAAATTCCGGGCAGAGCTGGAACCTCTTCTGGCAAATGCAAATCTTACACCTGCGGATATTCGTGCGTCGGCTGCCGCCTATTTGGAGAGCCGCAAACCAGGTTTCAGGGTAGGCTTATTGTTCTCTGGTGGCAAAACCGAGCAGGAGAAACAACGCCGTGCTTCTGAGCTGGTCAGACTGTTACAGGATCAGGCTTCCGGACAAGTCGAGGTACATATTCGTACGATGCTTAGACAGCTGGGTGAATCCCATCAGCTATGGGGAGCGGAGTGGGAGCAGGCGCTTAATACAGAGCTGCCTGCTGTAGATGAAGCACTGCTGGAGATGAAACGCAGTGCCAGTGCAGAGGTATCTCCCGAGTATGTGATTCAGTTCAGTAAAGATGTGCGGGGCGAGATTGAGGCCCGCTATCGCAGGTCGGCCATGATGCTGGCCGACCGCATGCTGGAAGCGCTGGGCGCGCGAGGCGAAGCCGCGCTCCAGGCGCTGGACGCCAGCCGCGCAGCGCTGCTGGCGCAATCCGCGGCGGCGGCGCGCTACACGGCGCTCCAGCGCAGCGCCGCCGCAGAGGCAGCAGGGCTGCGCAGCCTGCTGCCCGATGCGGGCCCACTTCCCTCCGGGCTATTGCCGGAGGTGAAGGGCCCGCACGTGCCCGCGGTGCCTGGACCGGGCGAAGCTCCCGGTCCGCATGCGGGCACATCAGCGTCTGTGGCTGTGCAGCCACAGACGCCAGCGGCACCGCCGCCAGCGCAGCGCGCAGTCGTAGCAGCGGCGGTGCCTGGGCCATCGTCGGCGGCTGGTGCGCAGCGCCGCCAACGCCTGGACGCAGCAGCGGCACGGCTCGAAGCCGCTGCTGCGCTGGTGGAGCCGTACCCCGCCATGGGGTCGGCGGTACGGGATCTGCGTGCACGCGCGGCTTCGCTTGCGGGCGGCACGTTCACTCTGGCGCTGTTCGGAGCATTCAGCGCCGGCAAATCCTCCTTCGCCAACGCGTTGCTGGGCGAAGCTGTATTACCCGTCTCGCCGCATCCAACGACAGCGGCGATTAACCGGATCATGGCTCCTGCCGGGGGCGCGGAGCATGGAACAGCCCGGGTCCGCATGAAGACCCGGGAGGCCTTCCAGGAAGACCTCGGCTATTCCTTCCGTCTGCTCGGACTGGGTGAGCCTGGAGCGGAGTGGCAGAAGCGAGTACGCTCTCTCTCACCACAGGATGTACACCCCGCGGGGCGCCCGCATTACAGCTTTTTGCAGGCAGCGGCAGCCGGCTGGGAAGAAACAGCGGACCAGTTAGGTCAGGATGTGCTGGTGGATCTGGACGGTTATCGTCACTTTGTGGCAAACGAGAAAAAGTCCTGTTTTGTAGACAGTATCGATCTGTATTACAGTTGCGATGTAACTGAACAAGGCATTGTATTGGTCGACACACCAGGAGCGGACTCCGTGAATGCTCGTCATACGGGTGTAACCTTCAATTATATGAAGAATGCGGATGCCCTCATTTTTGTAACGTATTACAACCATGCTTTCTCCCAAGGAGATCGCCAGTTCCTGAATCAGTTGGGACGTGTTAAGGATAGTTCTGCCATGGATCAGATGTTCTTTGTTGTGAATGCCAGTGACCTGTCTTCCTCTGAGGAAGAACTGGAGCAGGTTCTCGATCATGTGAGCACCCAACTGCGCAGTAATGGAATTCGGGCACCACGACTCTTCCCGGTATCCAGCATCCTGGCGATGGAAGGCAAGATGGCCGGAGATTCGAAGCTGCTGGAGCAATCCGGATTTATCCGGTTTGAGGAAGAGTTCAACCAATTTGCGGGCAGAGAATTAGCTGATCTTGCCGTCGGTGGCGCTTCCGAAGAGATGGCACGTGTCATTCAGCGTTTGAAGAAACGCGCGGAGGATGCAGCTCAGGGTGAGGAAGCCTTGCAGCAGCGTCGGGATGAACTGGAGACCATTCAGGGACAGTCACGCCAGCGCATACAGCAACTTGCAGCACGATCCATGAAGGAAGAACTGTCACAGGAAACAGCAGAACTGCTCTTCCATGTGCGGCAGCGACTTGCTTATCGCCTTGGCCTATTCATGGCAGAAGCATTCCATCCATCCGTACTTCGGGAGGATCGGGGCAATCTGAAGATGGCTTTTGCAGCCTGTGGACGTGAACTGTTGCGTATGATTGCCATTGAACTGGAGCAGGAACTGCTCGCTACCACCCTCAGACTTGAACAGGCGGGTCAGACCTGGCTGATGAAGCAAGTTACGGATTGTATAGATGAGGTGAGACAGTTATCAGGGGGCGTGGATGTGTCACTGCCACTGAACGAACGCTGGAGTACCCCTGTGCTTGAAGAAATTCGTCTGGATGAACCATCTGGATGGAAAAGCTATTTGAATTATTTCCGCAATCCGAAACAGTTCTTCGAAGGGGATGGGCGTCAGCGGTTACAGGAGGCACTGGATCCTGTCCTCAAACAGATGATCATTGAAGTGCTTCCTGCTGCACAAGACAAGCTGATTCAGTTTTATGACAACCAGCTCTGTCAATCCTTGCAACACCAATCCCGTCAGTTGGAAGAACGTCTGGACGAGGCGGTGAGCGGAATTCAAGATACACTGGAGAGCGGAATTCCGGCGGAGCAATGGACCAGCTTGTCTAACCAACTGGAACAGATTGAACGCAGTTAAAATCACGGCATAACGCGTATTCTCTGGAAGTCTTTGTAAAACAAAATGAATGATACAGCAACACATTGAAAATGTTGTGAAAATCAACCCAAAAAGGCCCCTGCCGAAAAGGCATATAGGGAGCCTTTTTTTGGTACGAACAACCTGAAATAAAGAGAATATTCAAACATTTGATTGAAAGGTGGGTATTTACCTTCGTTAATGCGTCAATAAGCTGAAAGCAGGCAGAATATGGTCTGTTATTCGCTTTGCCGCGAATGGGGTACGGTGATAAACTTCATAAATGTTCATCGTATTTTTGAACGATATAAGAGGAGGAGAAACATGGATGTTCTTAGGCAACTGCAAACCTTTTTTTGGGAAAAGCGAACGTATTTATTTGTATCAATCTTGTTCCTCGCCATAGCGACCGCACTAGGGTTGGTGTATCCGTACATGCTGAGGATACTGATTGATGACATCATTGTTCCGCGCACTTTTGAAGACGTTCCCATAATTGCTTTGACTGTGTTAGGTGTAGTTATTTTGAAAGCGGGAATGCAGTTTTTACATGGCTTTTTTGGAGGACGCTTGGGTAACTTCCTGGCGTACAGACTTCGTAACGCATGTTACGAAAAGCTTCAATTTTTATCCTTCCGTTATTATGATACGGCCAAGACAGGTGATCTGATGTCCCGCCTCACGGGAGATTTGGAAGCCATCCGTAACTTTATTGGATTTGGTTTCGCCCAGATTCTCAACATGGTTTTCATGGTCGTATTTGGCGCAATCATGATGATCACCATGAGTTGGCAGCTGACGCTGTTCACGCTCATATGTATCCCATTACTTGCCTTTGTTGCGCTGAGATTCGAATCCAAAATTCACCCTGCATTTCAGGAGATGCGGCTGGCACTCAGTTCACTGACAACAGCGGTACAGGAGAATATCACTGGCGTACGTACGGTAAAATCCTTTGCACGTGAGCCTTATGAAGTGGAGAAATTTTCCATACGTAATGAGCGTTACAAGACAAATCAGATTCATGCCGCAACATTGTGGAGTCGCTATTTTCCAATCATGGAGATTCTTGCTTCGGTGAGTATCGTGCTGTTGCTGATAATCGGTGGAAGAATGGTTATACAGAAGACGCTGACACTCGGTGAACTCGTTGCCTTTTTCAGTTTGATCTGGTACATAATCGGTCCAATGTGGAACCTTGGGTTTCATATCAACAACTATACGCAATCCAAAGCTTCAGGTGAACGGGTGCTCGAACTGCTGAATACGCCAGTGGATGTGGAAGAAACGCAAGATCCGGTCATTGTGGAGGCAGACCAGGTCAACGGCCATGTAACATTTGAATCCGTTACCTTTGCCTACGGCAATAAAATGCCAGCGGTAACCGATATTAACTTTGATGCTGCACCCGGTTCTGTAATCGGTTTCCTCGGGGGAACAGGGTCAGGTAAATCGACTATCATTCAGCTTCTGATGCGGGCATATAACGTGAACTCGGGAACGATCAAGCTGGATGGCAAAAACATCAAAGATATAGGTATTCGCAGTTTGCGGAGTCAGATCGCTTCTGTTTTCCAGGAAACATTCCTGTTCTCATCCAGTATTCGCAATAATATTTCCTACGGACTTAAGAATGTCACCATGGATGAGATCATCCGTGCAGCCAAGCTGGCCAAGGCTCATGACTTCATTATGGAGTTCCCGGACGGATACGACACGGTGGTTGGTGAACGCGGCATGGGTTTATCGGGTGGACAGAAACAGCGGATTGCGATCGCAAGGGCTTTGCTGAAAAATCCGAAAATTTTGGTACTTGATGATGCGACAAGCGCCGTGGACATGGAGACGGAACATGAGATTCAATCTGGTTTCCAGGAAGTCATGCGCGGCAGAACGACATTTATTATTGCACACCGGATATCTTCACTGAGACATGCAGATGAGATTCTGGTGCTCGATGAAGGCCGCGTGGTACAACGTGGCAAACATACCGAACTCATTGAGGTGCCTGGACCATATCAGGATGTTTATAAAATTCAATATGCAGATTATATTGCCCGCGGTAAGCGGGAGGCTGGGGAGCAGGTGAATTCATGAGTGCCGAAACGATAGCAGACAGGCGCGAGGCAAAAGAGGCCTCTGAGAAGAAACTGAATGAACGATTTGTGTATCAGGATGATGAAATTATTGAAAAACCGTTTAACTGGAAAGAATTCGGACGTTTGTTTGCATACATGAAACCTTATGCAAAACAACTGTTACCACTCGTTATTCTAATGATGATCTTGGGCACCATTACGAAATTGTCCGTACCGTTTCTGATCAGTCTGGCAATTGACCGGGCCATCGCACCTGCAACAGGGTTACCAAGCTTGACTATGCTTTATCTTATCGCAGGCTCCATATTTGTGTTGTATCTGATTCAATGGGCTGCGAATACGTATCGGATCAAACTGACAAACATTATCGGACAGCGCGTTATTTATGATCTTCGCTCGGATTTGTTCAAGCATATCCAGAAGCTGTCCTTTAACTTTTTTGACAAAAGACCGGCTGGTTCGGTACTGGTGCGTGTTACGAATGATATTAACTCCCTTCAGGATCTGTTTACCAACGGTGCCGTTAACGTCATGATCGACTGTGTACAGCTGCTCGGGATCATTGTAATCTTGCTGTTGATTAACTGGAAACTGGGTCTTGCCGTGATTATTACGGTGCCAATCATGTTTATCATCTCGACCAAACTGCGGGTGCTGATCCGTCGGGCTTGGCAGGATGTGCGCATGAAGAACTCTCGGATTAACTCCCACTTAAATGAATCCATTCAGGGGATTCGAGTGACTCAGGCTTACACACAGGAAAAAGAGAACATGAAGTATTTTGACAACATGAATCTGTCCAGCAAAAAGTCATGGGATAGAGCATCAGCGATGAACCAGGGCTTCGGACCGCTGATTGAGATTACCGGCGGATTCGGTACATTAATCCTCTTCTGGTTTGGTGCTTATCTGATTCAGGAAGGTCAATTGACTGTGGGATTACTTGTTGCCTTTGCCAACTATGTCGGCAACTTCTGGGACCCAATCAACCGTCTGGGACAGATGTACAATCAGTTGCTGGTTGCGATGGCATCATCGGAGCGTATCTTCGAATTCATGGATGAAAAACCAAGTATTGCGGATAAACCAGGTGCCAAGCCACTTCCTTCTATTAAAGGAGATATCGCATTCGAAAATGTTGTGTTTGAATACGAGAAGGGCAGACAGGCGCTGAAAGGGATCAGCTTCTCGGCGGCTGCGGGACAATCGATTGCACTTGTTGGTCATACGGGCTCAGGTAAAAGTACGATCATCAATCTGATCAGTCGTTTCTATGATATATCCGGCGGACGTCTCACCATTGACGGACAGGATGTGCGGGATGTAACGGTAGAGAGTTTACGCAGCCAGATCAGCATTGTATTACAGGATACCTTCATCTTCTCGGGGACGATTCGTGACAATATTCGATTTGGACGACTGGATGCAACGAATGAAGAGGTGGAGGACGCAGCCAAAGCAGTCAATGCACATGAGTTCATCATGAAGCTGCCTGGCGGATATGATACCGAAGTAGAGGAACGCGGGAACGTATTATCCATGGGACAGCGACAACTGTTATCCTTTGCCCGTGCGCTGCTTGCTGATCCACGCATACTGATTCTGGATGAAGCTACAGCCAGCATTGATACGGAGACAGAGCTTAAGATCCAGGAAGCGTTAAAGGTGCTGTTGCAGGGAAGAACGTCCTTTATGGTCGCTCACCGTCTCTCAACCATTCGGAATGCAGATAACATTATCGTCCTGGATCATGGTGAAATCAAAGAAGAGGGCAACCATGAGCAGCTTATCCAAAAACAAGGCGTTTATAATGGATTAATAGAAGCTCAATACAGATTTTTGTGATGAACTCCTTGGACGCCTGTGAAGCGTCTGAATAGATATGAACTTATAATACTCTGGCGTTCTATAGCCTGATCCTTCAATAATAAGTGCATCTTATTCATTGAAGACAGGTTAGAGGATAGCCGGAGTGTTTTTTTTATTCGTTAGTGTGGTATGTTATATTTTTGAAGAATGAAATCAATACAATCGTTCATGGCTGGAGGGAGATCAATGCAGATGGACAATAACGAAATAAATTCAAAGCATTTGGATCACCTGGATCATATGAATTTTAGGCTCCTTCACGTGAATTATATGAGTGATCCTGCGACGGAGTGGCTTCTGAGGAAACACTTCATTGAAACATACATGTTATTATTTGTAGCCAGTGGACAAGGGTGGTTAAAGATAGATGGCAGTTTCATTGAATTGAAGGCGGGCGGACTGTATGTAGGCTTCCCGGGGCAACTGGTTGAGGCCAATGTGCATTCGTTGGATGAACGAGGCGTGTATCACATGAGTTTTGATGTCATGTACGCACTGGAGCAGGAGGGTGGAACAGCCCTTGAGATGATGAAACAACTTTTACGTAATGACGTGAATGGCGAGGTCAGCTCATCTTCACCCGTTGCTGTTGGTGTGATCTGTCAGATGATTTACCACCACACATTGAAGAAGGATGGCTTGCAAAGGTACTATGGTCAGATTCGTTTTCAGGAACTGTTGTATACCATGTTTTACGACGTGGCCTGTGCCGAAAAGACGGATATGGCTTCACCAATTGAACATGTAAAAGGCTACATGGAGCAGAATTATTCGAAGAGATTAACCATTGAGGAATTATCAAATGTGGCACGAATGAGCCCTCGACACTTCATGCGTTTATTCAAGAAAAGGTATGGTTATAGTCCAGTGGACTATTTAACGCTATACCGAATTAAACAAGCCCAGATCTTAATGAGAAATGATCACAGTTATCGACTCAAGGATGTGGCATCGTACGTGGGTTATCAGGATGAAACGTATTTCCGGCGTAAATTCAAGCAAATCTCTGGCATTCCACCAGCAGCATTTATACGTAATAGTAAACAAAAAATTGCTGCAGTTCATTCTCTGAGCATTGGTATACTGCTTGCATTGCAGATCATTCCATGTGCCGCGCGGGCAAGTCATCCATGGACATACTATTATAGACGTAAATATGAAACGGACAAAGTTATGCCACTTGCAGAGAGTGAGACCACCTGGCTGGAACAGCTTCGATTAGTTAAACCTGATTATATTATTACGATTGGGACAGAGTCTGAGGCTCTGCAAAGTCAGCTTCAATCCATTGCTCCTGTGTGTGACCTCCCGTGGGAAAAAGGCGATTGGAGAGAACATTTGAGATATGTTGCAAGCTTTTTGGACAGATCTGATATTGCAGAGGTGTGGCTTCAAAGATATGAACAGAAGGCAAAAAGCATTAAGAATCAGCTTACAGATTTCATACGAAAAGACAGGCTCATTGTACTCAAAGTTCATGGTGAAGCGTTGCAGATGTTAGGCCCAAGGAGCATTGCTTCCGTTTTTTACGTTGACATGCAAATGGAGGGTCCCGAAGGAGTTGAGACTTATTGGGAACGGGGCACAGTGACCATTAAGGAGTTATCTGTTCTCAACGTGGAAAGAATATTACTGATTGTGGGGGATGATGAGACATCCAGGCAGACATGGTCTGCTGTGTGTAAGTCTGAAGAATGGCTTGCATTGTTAGCGGTACAGAATGGCAGAATGGATATCCTGTTGTCGAGCGTTCTGCTGGACTACACTGCGTTTACCCATGAGCTTATGTTGGACGAAATATTAAAGTTATGGCAAGATCGTCCATAGCAAAAAGTCTGAATAGTCAATATCATGCCTGAACATATTTTATTATACTACTCCTATATCGTAGTGATAATGATAATTATTATTGATTAGACATTGTCATATATTAATGACCTATAGGGGGTACATACAGAAATGAGATTCAGATGGTTAACCGTCATATGCACAATGATCTTGATGCTTGTTATTTCGGCTTGTGGTGCAGCAGGCAAAGAAACGTCCACAAGCGAGGGACAAGAAGCGGGCACCACCAATTCGTCAACAACAGAAGCAAGTCAGGTGAAAACAGTGAACACGGAAATGGGAGAAGTTGAAATCCCGGTAAACCCACAAAAAATAGTTGGTCTGTCCGTTGTATATCCAGAATTTTTATATTCACTTGGCATCGTACCCATTGCTGTACAGAACTACCATGAGGATTTTCCTTCTTACTTGCAAGAGCCATTCGCAAACACGATGAAAATGGGTATAGGAAGAACGCCTAACTTTGAAGCCCTCATGGAGGCAGCTCCAGATTTAATTATCGCTCCTGACTGGTGGTCCAAAAAGGATTATGATCAGCTTACTCTGATTGCACCTACCGTACTTTTGCCACAGCGTGATGATTGGCGCGATGAAATGCGGGATATGGCCAAAATTCTGGACAAAGAAGAGCAGGCAGAAAAGGTTATTCAGGATTTGGTAGCAAAGGAGAAGGTAGCTGCTGACAAATTGGATAAGCTGATTGGTGAGGAGACTGTTCTCTACATTAGAGTGATGGAAAAAGAAATCGTACTTCATGGGGAGAACCTTGACCGAGGAAACTTCATTCACAAACGATTGGGCATGAAGCCACTTCCGAATTTCCCGAAAGATCAAACTGCCATGTCCGTATCCTTGGAAGTATTGCCTGAATACGATGCAGATCATCTGATTGTTCAGTTGGATGATGAGACAAATCCGGAAATTAAAAAGAAATTTGAAGATATGTTATCGACATCGTTATGGAAAAATCTGAAAGCTGTTAAACAGGACCATGTTTACATGGTGGGTGGCAAAGAATGGTTTAATCTGGGAATGTCCCCGCTTGCTGATGAATATGTCATTGACGATATTGTTACTGCTTTTGAAGCAAAAAACAAATAAAGCAAACTGCTAAAGTTACATGTATCTCGAATTCATAACTAAATTAACAGGGTGTGTTTAAAATGAATGAAGAAGATATCTATGATGTAACCATCATTGGAGGCGGCCCTGCCGGCATGTATGCGGCTTTTTATGCAGGGATGCGCGATATGAAAGTTAAAATCATCGAAGGTAAAGACCAGCTTGGTGGATTTCTGCACACCTATGCGGAAAAAACAATTTGGGATGTAGGCGGTCTGCCGCCTATGAAATGTTTGAAGTTGATCGAGTGGCTTGTTCAGCAGGCCAATACATTTAATCCAACGGTTGTATTGAATTGCAAAGTGGAAAGGTTCAATCGACTGGATAACGAAATATGGAGTATGTCTACCACTGGAGGCGAGATACATTATACGCGTACGATGATTGTTGCAGTAGGCCGGGGTATCGCAGAAATTCAGAAATTGGAGCTGCAAGAGCCGATTGAATGTGAGTATGAAAATCTTCATTACACCGTGCAAAATCCAGAACATTTCTCTGGGAAGCGTGTGCTTATTTCAGGTGGAGGCAACAGTGCAGTAGATTGGGCAATTGAACTTGCTCAACTTGCTCGTAGCGTAGTCGTAATCCACCGGAATAATGAGTTTCGCGCGATGGAACGAAATGTAAGTGAGATGAACAGCATAACGGATGTGAGAACACCATACAGCATCACGCAGCTTCATAATAATGGCAAGCGAATCCAGCAGGTTGTGATCACGCATATGAAAACTCAGGCCAATGTGGTGCTGGAAGTGGATGAAGTCGTTATTAGTCATGGATATAAAAGCAATTTAAGTGATCTTGCCAGCTGTGGCTTAGAAATGGACGATGGAATGGTTCTAATGAGCCACCATGCACAGACGAGTCTTCCGGGTATTTTTGCAGCAGGGGACTGTGCGACCCACGAGAGCAAAGTTAGACTCATTGCAGGAGCCTTCAATGATGCGATCGTGGCAGTTAATAGTGCCAAACAATATATGACGCCAGACGCACCCCAGATGGCTTACGTTTCCTCCCATAATGAAATCTTCCGAGAAAAAAATCGACAAATTCCAAGTCTTTAAACTTGGGATTTGTTTGCCCATTCCGATTCGTTGGACTATCAAAGTCTGCTCTTTTAACATTTCCTTAATTTTGGGAGGAATGGAAAGAGTATCGAATCTGTGAGCGGTAATTGTAAAATTTGATCGAAAAAACACAAAAAATCTTGTAAAATTCACAAGAAAAATAGGGAGCACTCTTGCAATCTTTAACCAAAACCCCGAAAATAGAGAGACAGATATAGAAGATTTCTCTTTGGGAGGATTGGAAAGAACATGTGGGGTGCTCCTTTTACGGCTCAAGCCAAAAAAATGCTGCTACTAGGCAGTGGAGAATTGGGAAAAGAGGTCGTTATTGAGGCCCAACGACTGGGAGTAGAGACGATCGCTGTTGATCGTTATGAGAACGCACCTGCAATGCAGGTCGCGCACCGGTCTTACTGCATCGACATGCTGGATGCCGAAGCTTTGAAACAATTGATCCGTAAAGAAAAACCTCATTACATCGTACCTGAGATTGAAGCTATTGCAACAGAAGCATTACTGGAGCTTGAGGAAGAGGGGTTTTGTGTAGTACCTACTGCCCGAGCTGCACGTCTAACGATGGATCGCGAAGGCATCCGTCGGCTTGCAGCTGAACAATTGAAACTTCCGACAGCTGACTACCTTTTTGCGGACAACCTGGAACAACTTCAGGAAGCCGTACGTGAGCTTGGCACACCTTGTGTGATTAAACCATTGATGAGTTCTTCCGGCAAAGGGCAGAGTGTATGCCGCACACCGGGCGACGTGGAGGATTGCTGGAACATTGCTCTTTCGGGGGCTCGTGGCAAATCCGTTCGTGTTATCGTGGAGAGCTTTGTGCAATTTGACAGTGAGATTACATTACTCACCGTTAAGTCTGTATCAGGCACCGTATTTTGTCCTCCGATTGGTCATATTCAGAAGGATGGGGATTATGTCGAATCCTGGCAACCTCATGCAATGACTCCTGAGCAATGGCAGAAGGCTTGTCATATTGCCAAATCCGTTACGGATGAACTTGGCGGATATGGACTGTTTGGAGTGGAATTATTCCTCACCTCGGATGGTGTTGTGTTCAGCGAGGTATCTCCTCGTCCGCATGACACAGGTATGGTTACAATGGTGACGCAAGACAGTTCCGAGTTTGCGCTGCATGTACGTGCAATTCTTGGTTTTCCGGTCACAGGTGTACATCTGTTGACACCGGGAGCTTCAGCAACGCTGAAGGCTAATGATGCAACATCTGACTTTACTGTAGGCGGGATTGAAGAAGCACTGGCTCTTCCTCGTACTCAGATTCGTGTATTTGGCAAACCTGAGACCAAAGTAGGACGCCGAATGGCTGTAGCCTTAAGTGCTGGCCAAGATGTGGAAGAAGCTCGTAAAACAGCGGTACAAGCCGCTAATATGCTGAAAGTGGAGGTAAATCATGTCCAATAATGCCCTGGCCCCTGTACTGATGATCCGAGAGTGTGAGCTGCGAGATGCTGAAGCGGTAACGGGACTGATGCGAGAGGTCAGCTACCCGACAACAGCCAATGTCATGAAAGAGCGCATTAAATATTTGGAGACTAATCCAAACGCTTGTATGCTTGTTGCCGAAGTGGACGAACAAATTATTGGTGTGATTGGCTTGCAATGTGTACAAAGTCATGCCTATCCAGAACCAGCAGCACAAATTACTTCCCTCATTGTAGGTCAGGAATATCGTAGAGGCGGAATTGGTCGCCGACTGATGGCTCGTGCTGAAGAGTGGGGTAGAAAAAAAGGCGGTAAGCAACTGTTTTTCATGGGTGCGAACCGTGAAATTACTTCCAAAACATGTTCTTTCTATGAGCATATTGGCTTCCAGAAGAAAGGCTATCGTTTCAGTAAAGTTCTCTTGTAATTAAACGATTCTCATTATATCGTGATCTTCACGTTCTGTTGTGGTGAATGATAAATAGATGATGAAGTGGCATTCGACAAGAATTTTTTGTCCGAATGTCTTTTTTTATGGCTAAAAAATGACAAAAAAGTTACTTTTCCATATTTTATAGGTTCACAATCTTCTGTTGAATTGATATACTGCTAGAGTATTCATTACAAAGTTGTAATAACTAATTCATAAGGAGATGAATAAATTTGAAGAAGAAATGGATGAAAACAGTCGTAACAAGCAGTCTGACAGCTGTACTGGCCGTAGGGATCATGCTCCCTGCCTCCGCATCTGCTGCAGATACAACATATAAGACTACAACGACGTACAAGATTACGAGCACAGACAGCCTGAAGGCTTACATTGAGAAATGGCTGAAGCAAAACGGATACACCGTATCCGAGGGACAAATAGTAGTGAAGCCTGTTGAGCAGCCAGAAACTACAAAGCCTGCTACTAAACCTGAAACTGCTAAACCTGAAACTGCTAAACCTGCTCAACCAACTGCAAAGCCTGAGCAACCGACTAAACCAGCACAACCAGCTCAAGAAGAAAAACCGGCAACTACACCAGCAAAAGATCCTTCAAACACAGGTAACACAGGTAATACAGGTAACAATACAAGTAATAATGGTAGCGAAAGCACACAATCCGACTTTGCTACTCAAGTTGTAAAACTTGTGAACGCTGAGCGTGCTAAAGCAGGTCTGAACGCTCTGACTTCAGATGCACTTCTGGACAAAGTAGCTGTTGCTAAAGTAAAAGATATGAGTAACAATAACTATTTTGATCACCAGTCACCTACGTATGGTTCTCCGTTTGATATGATGAAACAATTCGGAGTAACTTACAGCTATGCAGGTGAGAACATTGCCAAAGGACAAAAAACACCTCAAGAAGTTGTTACAGCCTGGATGAATAGTGAAGGTCACCGTGCCAATATCCTGAGCAAAAACTTTACGCATATCGGTGTAGGCTACTACAACGGATACTGGGCACAAGAGTTTATCGGTAAGTAATCGATTTATAATGAAGAGAGTATGGATTTCTTTTCCACAAGGTTATGCCAGCACACAGTTCAAATCTGTGTATGGTATAACCTTTTTTCCGTAAAATGACATAAGGAAAATGAATTCTGCGAATATGGCGTCAAAATTTGCAAATTGACGACAGAACATTTATGTTATTTAGGAATAGCATCATCAGGGCGTGTCTGAAAATCCGCTTCCTTCGGAGTTTTCAGACACGCCTTAATGTAAAGTCATTATAAATTATTAAGCACCCGGACTGGTGTACATGAGTGGAGATGTGATGATGAAAAAGAAAAAAAGCCTTGATTCAGCACCATGGATCTGGAGAACTGTCAGTACAGTATCCATCTTGGCAACTTTGTTGTTGTTATTTGGATTTGGATATGCCATAAAAGACGTGATTTTCCCCGAGGGAGACTCTGCGTTAACTACAGGCCAGGAGACAACTGCTCCATCTAAGGATAACGAGGGGGAGCCAGCAGTCGTGGAAGATGGCAAGATTCGGATGGCCGTCATCGGTGATTCCCTGGCAAGAGGCACGGGAGATGATGAAGGACTCGGTTTTGTGAGACGTGCAGGAAACCTGCTTAAAGATAAAGGATATGACGTTCAGGTTCTTAATAATCTGGGTGTAAACGGTTTGAGAACAGATGCTTTATTGGAGAAACTCGATGAGCAAGGTGTGCGTTACGTCCTGCAACAGTCCAATTTTATTTTGCTCTCGATCGGCGCAAATGATTTGTTTCAGGGAGGACAAGTTCTACAGGGGGAAGATCCGCCAACAGCAGAGCAGCTGGCAGCGGCTTTGCCGGAAACGTCGAAGCGCCTTCAAGAGATTTTGAAGAAAGTCAAAGAAATTAATCCCGATGCACAGATTGCGTACATAGGACTGTACAATCCATTTGGCGATGTGAAGGAACTGGAGAAGCCGGGTAATGCAGTGGTTGCTGCTTGGAACGATGCTGCACTGGCTATTTTGAACAATGAGGACAAGATGACACTGGTCCCTACATTCGATTTATTTGAAAATCATCTGGGGGAGTATCTCTCGTCAGATCATTTCCATCCCAACGGACAAGGTTATGAGCAAATTGCAGTTCGGATCGCACAGGAATTCCAGGCAGATACATCGGCAGAAGGGAGCGGAAAATAAATGGCAGAGCTGCAGTATGATTCCGTCTTGTCTGTACAGCATCTGAAGAAGCGGATCGGACGCAAGTGGATCATTAAGGACGTTACATTTGACGTAAAACCTGGTGAAATCTTTGGCTTTCTCGGTCCCAACGGTGCCGGGAAAACAACAACGATACGGATGCTGGTGGATCTGATCAAACCGACGGAAGGGAAAATCAAAGTCTGTGGTTATGATGTGAATCGGGACCCTGAGCGTGCTTTGAAGTATGTAGGCTCCATTGTTGAAAATCCGGAGGTATATACATATCTGACAGGGTGGGAGAACCTGGAGCATTTTGCCCGCATGCAACCAGGTGTGGACAACGAGCGCATTCAGGAAGTTGTGGATATTGTGCGTCTGGATCAGCGGATTCACGATAAAGTCAGAACATACTCACTCGGTATGCGTCAACGGCTCGGTATTGCACAAGCGCTGCTTGGTCGACCGCGTCTGCTCATTCTGGATGAACCGACGAATGGCCTTGATCCAAAAGGAATTAAGGAACTTCGTGTCTTTATTAAGCAACTTGCCAGTGAAGGTATGGCTGTATTTGTCAGCAGTCACTTGTTAAGTGAGATCCAGCTTCTCTGTGACAGAGTAGCTATTATCAGTGCTGGGCGTGTGCTTGCCGTTGGAGGTGTAAGCGAACTGATTGAAGATCATTCCAAGCTGGCTATATGGCACGTTTCACCACTGGAGCAAGGCAAAAAGATGTTACTGGATGCAGGCATTACTCTGGTAAGTCGACCTGCGGATGTTATGGATGATACCATTGTTGCGGGCCTTGGTCCCAACGCTGTGGTTGCCGAGATGCATGAAGATCGAATCCCTGATCTGGTGCAGCAGATGGTTCAAGCTGGTATACAGGTTGAAGGGGTACAGCGGATTCAGCCTACGCTTGAACAACTATTCTTAAAAATGACAGAAGGTGAATCCATTGAATAATATCATGCCGCTGATTCGCAATGAAACGATTAAGATGGTGAAGAAAAAACGGCTTTATATTATATTTATTGTACTTGCGGTCCTCGTACCGATGTTTACGTATGCCCAGATGAAATCTGCGGAGAATAATCGCGACAAGTTTGGCGGCGATTGGCGTCTTGAACTGCAACAGGCCATCACAGACAATCAAAACTCGCTCGGTAGTGATCGGGTACCTGAAGAGTACAAGAAATATAGAACAGTGTATATCCAGCAGATGCAGTACTATCTTGAAAATGACATCAATCCCAAAGAACCGGGTGGTGTTACCTTTACGCGGGAGTTCATGAACAACGCGGTTGGATTGTTTATTCCACTGTTAATCATGGCTATTGCTTCAGATCTTGTTTCCGGTGAACGTACGACAGGTACGATTAAAATGCTTTTAACACGTCCGGTTAGACGCTGGAAAGTGCTTCTGAGCAAATTAATTACGCTGATTATGTTTGTATCGATCATAGTGGTATCAGCCTACATTATATGTTATGTCATATCGGGTGCGGTCTTTGGTTATAAAGGCTTCAACATGCCAATCTTCACAGGATTCAAGGTTGTGGGAACAGATGTCGATATGTCGGCAGTGCATGCTGTAGACCAGTGGTTGTATATGCTTATGCAGGCAGGACTGATCTGGTTTGTGAGTGTAATTGTGGCTATGCTTGCATTTATGGTATCCGTGCTTGTGCGAAGTACTGCTGCAAGTATCGTTATCATGATGGCCGCGCTGATTGCAGGAACAATCTTGACCAGTATGGCTGCATCCTGGCAGACAGCGAAGTATCTGTTCATGGTTAACCTCGAACTTCCGAATTATTTGTCTGGCGGATTACCACCAATCGAGGGTATGAATTTAGGTTTTTCCCTTATTGTGCTTAGTGTTTGGGGCATTGCTTCACTCATTGTGTCATTCCTTGTCTTTACGAAACGGGATATCTTGAATTAAAATGGACAAGGATAAGAAAACATCTGTTTGCATTTTAGGCATTTTTTTAGTTGCAAGTTAAGAAGGGGGAGCATGAATGGTCGAGCAAATCGATATGTCGGCAGG
Source organism: Paenibacillus polymyxa (assembly GCF_018614975.1). Lineage (GTDB taxonomy): Bacteria > Bacillota > Bacilli > Paenibacillales > Paenibacillaceae > Paenibacillus > Paenibacillus polymyxa_E. The sequence continues at coordinate 372,651 of NZ_JAGGNR010000011.1, forward strand.
TTCGACAGGCGGAGGACAGGGGTCTTCAGGCTACGACGCGGACGACATTCAAGTACTTGAAGGGTTGGTAGCGGTACGGAAACGGCCGGGGATGTACATCGGCAGCACCAGCACTTCGGGTCTACATCATTTGGTATGGGAAATTGTCGACAACGCTGTCGACGAACATCTCGCCAAATTCTGCTCCAAAATCGATATCACGCTGCATAAGGACGGTTCTATTACGGTTCAGGATAACGGAAGGGGAATTCCGACAGGTATACATAAAACAGGGATTCCTACTCCCCAGGTCGTGTTTACGATTTTGCACGCAGGCGGAAAGTTCGGTGGATCAGGATACAAAAAATCAGGCGGTTTGCACGGTGTAGGTGCGTCAGTTACAAACGCATTGTCCGAGTGGCTTGAAGTCGAGATTTTCCGTGATGGCAAGATTCATCGTCAGCGATTCGAGTACTGGAAGGACAAAAAAGGGATTGAACATGTCGGTGAACCGGTCTCCGGTCTCGAAGTGTTGGGCAATACCAATCGGACAGGTACAAAAGTTACATTTAAACCGGATATTCGGGTGTTCCAGAGCGGCATTCAATTTAATTATGATACATTGGCAGAACGTCTTCAGGAGATTGCTTTTCTGAATTCGGGTCTGAAAATTGTGCTCAAGGACGAACGTTCGGGCAATCAGGATGAATACATGTATGAAGGCGGAGCAAGCCAGTTTGTTGCTTTTCTTAACGAAAATAAAGATGTGCTGCATGATGTTATTCACTTCTATGCGGAGAAGGATGACATTGAAGTCGAAGTGGCAATCCAGTATAACGCGGGTTATACGGAAACACTGGCTTCGTTCGTGAACTCGATCCCTACTCGGGGCGGCGGTACTCATGAGACTGGATTCAGGGCTGCGTATACCCGTGTAATGAATGATTACGCACGGCGTACCAGCATGATTAAGGAAAAAGATAAAAACCTCGAAGGTAATGACCTGCGTGAAGGTATGATGGCCGTCATCAGTGTCAAAATGTCAGATGTTGAGTTCGTAGGTCAGACCAAGGATCAGCTCGGCAGCGCTTCCGCTCGAAGTGCAGTGGATTCGGTCGTGTCCGAAAATATTCAAAGGTTCCTGGAAGAAAACCCGCAGGTAGCGCAAACGTTAATTCGCAAAGCGGTTCAAGCCTCCAGAGCCAGAGAAGCAGCTCGCAAAGCACGTGATGATATGCGTACAGGCAAAAAACGCAGTGAAAGTTCTAACCTGAACGGCAAACTGACGCCGGCGCAATCGAAGGATTTTACCCGAAATGAGTTATTTATTGTTGAAGGTGATTCCGCAGGTGGTTCTGCCAAACAGGGACGTGACTCGAAGATTCAGGCTATTCTGCCGCTCAAGGGAAAACCCCTCAATCCGGAAAAATCGAAGCTGGCCGACATTCTCAAAAATGAAGAATACCGCGCTATTACAGCGGCGATCGGGGCGGGCATAGGAACCGAATTTGCAGTTGAAGACAGCAATTATTCCAAAATTATCATTATGACCGATGCGGATACGGATGGCGCACATATTCAGGTGCTGCTGTTGACCTTCTTTTATCGTTATATGAAGCCTTTAATTGATGCAGGCAAAATATATATTGCTCAGCCGCCATTGTACAAACTTACTCGTAAGTCTGGTAAGCTCGCGAGTGTTCGATATGCATGGACGGATGAAGAACTAGCGAATTATATGAAGGAATTCGGTAATAATGTTGAGCTTCAACGTTATAAAGGTCTTGGTGAGATGAATCCGGATCAACTGTGGGAGACAACAATGAATCCGGAAACTCGTGCGATGCTGAAGGTACAGATTGTTGATGCAGCAAAAGCAGAGCGTCGTGTATCTACGCTCATGGGTGATAAGGTTGATCCGCGGAAACGCTGGATTGTAGAGAACGTCGACTTTACAGAGTACGAAGAATAGAAGGTGCTTGGAATGAGTCCATCAGAACAATTTATGCCGGCCTTTCTCGAAGAGGTCGTAGGGGACCGGTTCGGTCGCTACTCCAAATATATTATTCAGGATCGAGCCATTCCGGATGTCCGGGATGGGTTGAAGCCAGTACAACGGCGTATTCTGTACGCCATGTACGATTCAGGTAATACGCCTGACAAGACTTACCGCAAGTCTGCCAAAACCGTTGGGGACGTAATGGGTAATTATCATCCACATGGTGACTCCTCCATCTATGAAGGTATGGTGCGGATGGCTCAGCCTTGGAAAATGGGCCATATGCTCGTGGACGGTCATGGTAACTGGGGATCACAGGATGATGACCCGGCAGCGGCGATGCGGTATACGGAGGCCCGTTTGTCGCCCATCGCGATGGAGATGCTTCGCGATATCGAGAAACGGACGGTGCTGTTTAAGGATAATTTTGATAATACGGCCAAAGAACCGGTTGTATTGCCATCCCGTTATCCGAACTTGCTGGTTAATGGTGTCAGCGGTATCTCCTCAGGGTTTGCAACGGAGATTCCTCCACACAATTTGCGTGAAGTCATTGATGCTTCCATCGCTGTGATGGAGAAACCGTCGATTGAGCTGGACGAGATCATGATGTTTATGAAGGGTCCTGACTTTCCAACCGGCGGATTAATTATGGGCGGTGACGGCATTCTGGATGCCTATCGCACAGGTAAGGGACGGATCTATATCCGGTCCAAAACCGATATTGAAAACATGCGTGGTGGCAAACAGCAAATCGTCATTACCGAGATCCCTTATCAAGTTGTGAAGTCTCGCCTGGTTACAGCGATGGAGAACATCCGACTTGAGAAGAAGGTTGAAGGTATTGCCGAAGTGCGTGATGAGAGCGGACGTGAAGGTCTGCGAATCGTGGTTGAGCTGAAAAAAGAAGCGGACGCACAAGGTATTTTGGCTTATTTGCTGAAGAAAACCGACCTGCAGGTCACCTATAACTTCAATATGGTGGCGATTGTGAATAAAGCACCACAACAATTGGGATTGAAATCAATTCTGGAGGCTTACATTGCCCATCAGCGGGAAGTTGTTACATTCCGTACCCGGTTTGAGCTGGAGAAAGCGGAAGACCGTGCACATGTGCTGGAGGGCTTGGTTAAAGCTCTTAACATCCTTGACGAGGTCATTGCAGCGATCAAAGCGTCGAAGAACCGTCAAGATGCTCAAAATAACCTGATGTGGATGTTTGGATTCACAGAACGCCAAGCGGATTCCATCCTTACTTTGCAATTGTACCGTTTGACTAATCTGGAGATCAATTCTCTGGAAAAGGAACTCGGTGAACTGATGAAAAAGATTGCACAACTACGATCCATTCTGGATAGTGACCGCAAGCTCATTGGAGTCATCCGCAAAGAATTGATGGAGATTCGTGAGAAATACGGCATAGACCGTCGTTCTGCGATTCAGGGTGAAGTGGAAGAACTCAAGGTTAATCTCGAAGTACTTGTGAACGCGGAAGATGTATTTGTTACGTTATCCAAAGAAGGATACGTGAAACGTACAGGAATGCAGTCCTTTACACGTTCTGGTGGTGAACGGAGTGGAAGTGGTGTGAAAGACGGCGATTATATCGCTCAGGTTCTGGAAGTAAATACACTTGAGAATCTGCTTGTCTTTACGAGGAAAGGTCAGTATTTCCTGTTACCTGTTCACCAGGTACCTGAATTCAAGTGGAAAGACCCAGGCACAGCCATTGTGAACGTGATTCCCCTTGCGAAAGATGACCGTATTGCAAGTGTGCTTGCTGTGAAATCCTTTGAAGAACCGAATCACAGTCTGGTCTTCGTTACGCGAAGAGGACAGGTGAAACGAACGGAACTGAAGGATTATATTACCAAACGTTCCGGTGCGGTTGCGGCTTGTAAAGTGGGCAAGGACGATGAAGTGTTATCTGTACATCTAAGTACAGGCAGTCAAGATATTATGCTGATTACAAAAGAAGCCATGGCGATTCGTTTCCGAGAGGATGAGGTTAATCCAATGGGACGTGTATCCGGTGGGGTTCGTGGTATTCAGTTGAAAGATACAGATGAAGTTGTATCTGCCCTATGGGTAGAAGGAGATGTAGGTGAAGTTGCCGTGTTGTCCGATCTTGGATATGGTAAACGTTCATTACTCCTGGATTATGCTGTCCAGAGCCGTGGAGGCAAGGGGCTTGCCACATTTGAGTTCAAAGAAGGCAAACGTGTGAAACCGAATGGCAGCCGTATTGTTGGAGCGTTTTATTGCAAAGAGCAACGTAACATCACTGTAATGACCAAGGAAGGCCAAGTGCATCCGATCTCTTCGGAAGGTGTTCCGATTACTGAGCGCAAACATATTGGCAAACTGATCGTTCCTGTGGATAAACAGGACGAGATCGTTGAACTTCTGAGGGACTTCAATGAGAATCAACCAGCAGCATCTTCATAAAAAAACAAGTTCATAAAAAAAGCAAACAAGACTTTTCGCAGCGCAGCTAATCCTGTCATGCGAAGAGTCTTTTTTTGTTGTTCGAAGGCGGATTAGAAGAGGTCATCCATGCGAAGTTTAACAACCTTCGTCGATTACGGTCGATCGCTAGGAAATTGAAAAAAGGCAGCAGGAATGCGGCTTTAGAGCGCGAAAACTTAAGCAGGTGAAGTGATAACCGGTTGCAGAGAGGAGCGATGGAAGATGTATAATTCCGATTTTGCCAAGTGCTGGTTCAGGTTAACCAAAGATTATAAATTGCATATGGATCAAGAGCTGGCACCCTCATTAACGGAGGCTCAGCTGGCTGTTCTGGAGGTGCTTGAAGATCATCAGAAGATGAAACCTTCGGATCTGATTCCTTATCTGGCGACTACGCCAGCTGCCGTAACCATGCTGCTCGATCGGATGGAGAAGAATGATCTGATTCGCAGGAATCGGGATAATCAGGATCGACGCATTGTGTGGGTATCTCTGTCAGAGAAAGGAAGAATGGAGACAGAGCGGGGAATCACCATCCGTAACGAATTCATGAACTCTGTTCTCAGTAACATTTCGATGCACAATCAACAATTGCTGGTATATCTGTTAGGCAAAATGACAACACCTAAGACCAAAGAGCCTGCCTTATCTACTTCGGTATGATACCATGCTAATTCTTCTGAATAACCATAGGAGTGCCTGCTCGTTTCATGCAGGAGCCCTATGGTTATGTTATTTACAAAATACATATGATACACACTGTGTCCGAGTTAGTTTAGTTGAGTAAAGGTAGGGAAGTAACACAGTTAGTATGTCCTAATATTATTTTTGTAATTTAATATGTAAAGAGTTGACTATGTAAATATTTTTGTTATAATAAATAATTGTTCCCCTGATATTTCGTGTACGAAATATTATATTCCAAAAGTAAAAGGGTGAATCAATGACTGATACGTATGAAGTATTCTATATTATTAATTCGTTCCGCCAAGTGAATCAAATGCTTTTTCGAGCATTTTGGAATGAAAACAAGGAGATCGAGCTGACTTCGATCCAGTTTATGGTGTTATCCATTCTGAGGGAGCGTCCTTCCATTGGCATCAATGAAGTGGCTGAGCTATGCCATATGGGCAGCAGTTCCATGAGCGCTGTTGTGGAGCGACTGGTCAAAGGCGAGTATATCGTTCGGACACGTTCAGATGCTGACCGCCGATCCGTTAAGCTTCAGATTACGGACAAAGGGGAACAGGCCCAACAGGAAACGCACCATTTGTGGATGGAAAGAGTGTCACCTATTTTGGATATATCGAAGGAAGACCTTGAGCACCTACTTAGAATTCATAGTCAAATGATTGAAAAGTTAGAAGGAAGAGAGATGAACAACATATGAGTACGACTACTGCTGCAGCTCCATCCTCCGCGATGGACAACATCAAGAAAGGCCCGATTGTAGCGGCATTGTTAATTGGTGCCTTTGTGGCATTCCTGAACCAAACCCTGATGAACGTAGCGCTTCCTAAAATCATGGAAGACCTCGCGATCAATGCCAACAAAGCCCAATGGTTAACTACGGGTTACATGCTTGTGAACGGTGTACTAATTCCGGTTACGGCATATCTGATTGCCAAATTTTCAACGCGTCAAATTTTCATTACAGCCATGACTCTATTTACCATAGGTACATTAGTCTGTGGTCTTAGTCCAACCTTCACCATTCTGATGGTAGGTCGTGTCATTCAAGCGGCAGGTGCAGGTATCCTGATGCCTCTGATGACCGTTGTATTCCTGACCATCTTCCCGATTGAGAAACGCGGTCAGGCCATGGGAACCATGGGGATTGCGATGATTCTGGCTCCTGCGATTGGGCCTACACTTTCAGGTTATGTGGTTGAGCATTATTCCTGGAGATTGTTGTTCTACATCATCTTGCCATTCTCTATTATTGCAACGGCAATCGGTATTGCTTTTGTCAAAAACGTAACACGTCAGTCCAGACCTAAACTGGATTATCCAGGCGTTATTTTATCTACACTAGGTTTTGGTAGTTTGCTCTACGGATTTAGTGATGCGGGTACCGATGGATGGGGCAGTGCAATTGTCATTGGATGCCTCGTTGTAGGTGCGATATCCCTGATTCTGTTCGTTATTCGTCAACTGACAACAGATCATCCGCTCCTTGAGTTCCGTATTTTCAAGTACAACATGTATACATTAACAACGATTATCAATATGCTCGTGACAATGGCGATGTTTGCAGGTATGATTCTGCTCCCTATTTTCCTGCAAAACATTCGTGGATTCTCACCGATTGAATCAGGACTTCTGATGATGCCCGGTGCGATATTGATGGGGATTATGTCTCCTATTACTGGTCGCATATTTGACAAAGTGGGCGCACGCTGGCTTTCGGTTGCAGGTCTTGCCATTACGGCAATTACAACTTTTGGATTGAGTCGTCTGGCCATCGATACCACTTACAGCTACATGATGTTTATCTACACGGCTCGTATGTTCGGTATGTCGATGCTGATGATGCCGATCCAGACAGCAGGTCTGAACCAACTGCCTCAGCGTCTGAACGCGCATGGTACAGCGATGTCCAATACATTGCGTACAGTTGCCGGTGCGATCGGTACAGCCATTCTGGTTACCATCATGAGTAGTAAGCTCAAAACACATCTGGCGGATGCAGTGGCTGCGGGTCAGGTTAATCCAAATGATAAGACAGCAATGATTGCTGCTACAGCAGATGCAACAATTTACGGTGTTAACTATGCATTCATCGTGGCTACCGGAATGACCGTGGTTGCTTTGATCATGGCGTTCTTTATTCGGAAAACGAAACCAGCTGTTGAACCTGTTACTGTAGAACAGGAAAAAGCGACGGCTACAGCGTAACGAACATCAGATAAAAAACCAAAAAAGAGAACTCTAGCAGTTGAAAAGGGGTAACCCTAACTGCCTGAGATCTCTTTTTTTTTTTGGTGTGAGCGATATGAAGAGAGTACTCTTATTATTCGGGCTGGATCGTTGGATCGAGAAGAAATACAGGATCGGGCTCATAACCGAACTGTTTGAGATTAATGGTTCCATTCAGTTGAAACTCTACACCTTCGCTAATCAGTTCTGTTTCCTGCATCATGCGCGAGTGTTCATCTGGTATGGAGAGTTCGCCTTTTGCGTTGACGACACGGTGCCAGGGCAGACGTTCCTTGCGGCTCATCGAGTGCAGAATACGTACGACTTGTCTCGCGGCTCTTGGACTTCCGGCATGTGCTGCAATTTGACCGTAAGTCATCACTTTACCTTCGGGAATCGCCGCGATGATCGCAACGACTCGTTTGGTAAAAGGGGTCATCATGATGTCTCCTCTCTGTATCTTAGGTATATAGCTGAAAATATGAAAAAACGTGTCGTTCAGATACAGAATCTGAACGACACGTGATATGGACAGATCTAACCTGATCCTGTGTATTTAAAGAGGTTGTTCGATAAACCGCTTGTGATCGCATCTTATCGGTACTGAAAACCAGTCTTTTTGAACACGTACTTATGGATGTTGTCCAAAAGCTTTTTGGTACACGGCAGCGGGCCATTCTGCCCAAGGGAATTCTCTTGCAGGCAAAGATTGCAAAATAACTTCTTCCTTGGTAACGGGATGGGGGAAAGCTGCAATTGCAGACCATAGAGCAATCTGTTGTCCGGGTTTATTCACGCTTGCACCGTACTTCTGATCCCCGTACAGAGGGCAACCGATTTCTTTCATTTGCACCCGAATCTGATGAGATCTGCCGGTGTGCAGTTCGATATGGACGAGGCTGTAACGGTCTGTTTCCCCGATAACACGGTAATCCAGAACGGCATCCTTACCGCCAGCGGTACCCTTAGGCACAACAGTAACGGTATTCGTGCGCGCGTCTTTCAGCAACGTGTGTTTTAACGTTCCCTGCTGTGCAGGCAACTTGCCATGTACAACAGCCGCATATATTTTACGGAAATGACGTCCGCGTACAGTCTCGGACAATCTCGAAGCGGCTTTGGATGTCTTGGCAAAGATCATTGCCCCTCCAACAGGGCGATCAAGTCGGTGTACTAACCCGAGATAAACATTGCCAGGTTTGTTGTATCGTTCTTTCAGATCCTGCTTCAGCAATGTAAGCAAATCGAGATCACCTGATGAATCTTCCTGGGTAGGTACATTGACCGGCTTCGTAATACCTAACAGATGGTTGTCTTCGAACAGAATTGGAATTGCATCGTGGTCATGCCGATGTTCTGACATGATTAAGACTCCCAACGGCCCAGAATACCACAAGGCAGATCTAGACCACTGCGTGTGATCGGCAGACCAATTTCACCTGCAGTAATGTCACCACCGTACTGAGCAGACATCGTCATGGTCAACATGTTGCGCAGAACCGTAGAGGAAATGCCCGTAGTGTAGGAGTTAACCAGCATGAATAATGGATTATCCGACAAGATCGTCATACACGACTTCAAGAAAGGATATAGGTTCTCTTCCAGTTTCCATGTCTCTCCATTAGGGCCTCGGCCATAAGAAGGAGGGTCCATAATAATGGCGTCGTAACGATTTCCGCGACGTTGTTCCCGTTGTACAAATTTGAATACATCATCTGTAATAAAACGAACAGGGCGATCAGCCAGTCCGGATAATTGAACATTTTCCTTGGCCCATTGAACCATGCCTTTAGCTGCATCCACATGCACGACAGAAGCGCCTGCATAAGCAGCAGCTACCGTTGCACCACCTGTATATGCAAATAGGTTCAAGACGGAAATAGGGCGTCCTGCATTGGAGATTTTATCCATCATCCAGCTCCAATTGGCGGCTTGTTCAGGGAACAGGCCCGTGTGCTTAAAGCTGGTAGGTTTAATGTGGAATTTCAGGTTTTCGTATCCGATCGTCCAGCGCTCGGGAATGGGCTTTTTCATATCCCAGTTACCGCCACCGGAAGAGCTGCGATGATAGTGACCATGCACCTGACGCCATTCATTGGTTTCTTGCTCAAGGGGCCAGATAATCTGTGGATCGGGTCTGCGTAAAATCACATCTCCCCAACGCTCCAGTTTCTCGCCGCCTCCTGTATCGATTACTTCATAGTCCTTCCAATTCTTAGCTACGTACATAATGATTTATCCATCCTTCAAAAGTCATTTGGATACTATTGTACAACAAAAAAGGGCTTGTACGCCAGTTGGGGAAGGGCGGGATTGAAGGAACCGAGCGGATCTGACCTTAAAAGGGTGAAGTATTTTAGCTGTGTTGAAATACAACGTGCGCCATATACTGAAAAACAAAGATAACCAAAAATTTAATTTGACAATGATAATCATTATCACATATGATTTTGTTAATCCAAAATTCATTCTTTCTTCATAGAGAGAATATAACATGATCAAATTAAAGTGAGGGAAAAATAGATGGCTAAATTGTTAGTGGCTTATGCGAGCATGACAGGAAATACAGAAGAAATTGCAGAACTGATTGTGGAGGGAATTACACAGGGAGGCCACGAGGCAGACCTGAAATCCGTAACGGATTGTAATGCATCTGATGTATTGGACTATGACGGATTCATGATCGGTGTTTACACTTGGGGAGACGGGGAGTTGCCAGATGAATTCCTTGATTTCTATGAGGAGCTGGATGAGCTTGACCTGAGTGGTAAGAGGGCTGCGGTGTTTGGTAGTGGTGACACCTCATATGAGCAGTTCTGCGGTGCAGTTGATCTCGCGGCTGCCAAGTTGCAAGAGCGTGGGGCGGAGGTATCTCCAGAGATGTTGAAAATTGAATATAGTCCGCTTGAGCAGGAGAAAGAAACATGCCGTGACTTTGGCAAACGCTTCGCTGCTGCCGGATTACAGGTATCCTAAAGGTCATGTTAAGACATAATTTTCAGGCAGCGATGTCAGTCGGAAGGAATGATCTTCCTGGACGCCTGCTTGAAGATTACAGATTGGAAGAAATGCTGCGCAGCCCACACCGATTCATCCGCCCTGAACCAGTGTCTGAGCAGCGTTCTCCACTGCAATGGAGGCACCGTGTACAATATGCGGTGAGCCATGCGGTCAATGCCTTTTATAGTCTCGACCCCGATGTTCGCAAAGAGGTACCCGTACAGTATTTACTTGAGAAGTGGTGGCCCAGAAAGACGGATGGATTCGAATCTGTTCTCCATTACTGGGATGTGAAGAACAAGATTACGGATGAATTGTCACTCGCGATTGCGATGAACGATGATCTGAAGCATCCAGCCATTCTTTTTGAACAGTGGAGAACGGAGTTACCTTCATTATCCATGCATTTGTCGATGATATTTCAGACGGCCTGGCAACCAGAAGGCTGGGATTCGTTGCTTATTCAGAAATATATAGTTGTCCATGATCCAAACGTAGTTGAGGCCTTTCAGCATATGGTCAGTGCATTCTGCTGGGAAGCCTTCGGAAAATTACCGGGTATGATCGAGATATACTGCTTGTTGGAAGGACGCAAAATTAGATACATCCCTGGACGCCAGTCTTTGATACGTTCCATGGACTACATTCGCTTAGTACGTGATAGCATGCCGCAAGCAGAAGTGGTGGAGTCAGAACAGTTTACGACGCGTGATAAAGCTCGCATACACGAAGAGGTAGATCGCTGGAGAACGGAAGCCGTTGAACCGAAGAAAACATGGTTGATGTGAAGGCAGTTGAAGGATAACGATATATCACGCAGATAAAGGAGGGGAAGTCGCCATGTCTACCGATCTAAGTCAAAATATAAGCAGCGGCAAGAGACGTGCAGGAACTTGCGAATTCAGTCCGTTGCCAGTACCCCAGTCGGTTATACGAAAGTTGCTTGATGAAGCAGATCCTTCATTATATGTAATGGGTTCAGAACCTTGGAGGTTTATGTTGTTTGCAGGCGAAGGACGACAGCTTTATCTGGAAGCGGTCAGACAGAGCTATCCCCCCCATCTGGCAGATCGCTACGGCGATTGGGCTACATATCAATACACGGAAGCAATCCCTACCCATCTGGTTGTCGTGGCGCCGAGAAATGCCCGTGAGGATGATCTTCTGCCGGCCAAAGCCTGGAGCAAACGTTTTAGTATTCTGGCTGCGGAACAGGGTTTGAATGCGATCTGGAAGATCAATGATTATCAACAACATCCTGTATTTATGAATTTGATGGGTTTGACAAATGAAGAGAAGGTGCTGGGGGTATTCCATATCGGTTACGGAGACCAGCCAGCATTGCGGGATATGGATGCAAGCAGACCAGCCTCTGAACTGATGACGGTCTATGACCATCTGGTATAAAGAAATGATTCATTAGTTCTCTTATTTGCTGGTGCTGAATAGAAAATCACGAACGAGCTGACGATTCGTCTGATCTTTGTTGTAGACGGAGAACAACCGATTGGATAACGTAAGGACATTGCCAAAAAAGAATCGTTCGAATTGGGTCTGTCTGCCCCCGAATGATCCAGCCCCAAGCTCCCAGATCAGGCGGAACAGAGCGTTGCGTTCATGAGAAGCCATATCGTTCCCTTTCAGATATATATTCAGTGAAGGAGCGATATCGGATTGAAACTCTTCTTCCTGAGGGATCATAATCACCCCGCTCGAACCCAAGAGCTGCAGAATTTCAATCATCTCAGGATAAAGTTTCGGAAAAAGGAGATTGGCTGCCATCAACGGTTTGGGTGCAGGTAATACAAATCCTCTTCCGTCTGGTATGGCACCTGCCTCCGCGGCCAAGGCCAATGCTTTTAACGATTCAAGACCTGCGAACAAACGTGCGGTTTTCTCTATCACATGTGCTTCCGTATTCAGATCCAGCGTATCCGTGAGAAGCTGGATTGTACCGAGAACAAATTCCGTCTTGGCAATATAACGACACAATACCTGATGACCTGCGTGAATATGAAAGTTGCTACCGCTGAAGAGACGTGAGGACATTTTCTCACTTCCTGCAAAAAATATTCGTTCATGCGGAACGAGCACCCGGTCAAAGATGACGATATTGTCCATTTCTTCATATCTGGAACTCAGGGGATAATTAGTGTGAGATTCGGCTGCGTAAGTATCCCTGCATACCAGACTGATTCCTGGAAGATCATTGGGGACAGCAAAAGAGAATGCAAATGGATTTTCTTCATCAAATGGGGCGGGAGAAGGTGACGGATACACAAAAATCTCATCCGAGGTTGCACCTTGTGTAGCCATCATGAATGCACCGCTAATAATGAGGCCTTCCTCGGTGCGATCCACGACCTTTGCGGCAATAGCATCCTCAGTAGCATCCAATTGCCCTGAGATTTTGCTGGCATATGGCTGAATGAAGGCATGGGATAGCGTGATATCATGATCACGGCAGTACGTATAATAATTCTTGAGATTTTCTGCATATAGGGGAGATAGTTCGTTCAGGAGATCGGCACCTGTGTAAAAGGACATTATGGCTGTATTCATGTAATCGGGTGAGCGACCAAGAAAGCCATGATGCACATTTGCCCAGATATTCATCCCTTCCCGTCGTTTACGGAGGTCGTCGGCACTGGTTGGAGGCAGGAAGGATATGCCCACAGGTTTGCCGTCTGCCGGGGAGGCATACGTCATCGTTTCTACAAATTTAGGATCAGATTGCAGATCATACATGTACATCTGAGTCTCCATTAAACCAGCAAATGCTACATGTTCAGAGCGTTTTCCAGAAATAAGGTTACCTTTGTACCAGCAAGGGACAGACTGTGCATCAATTCGTTCGCGATACTGTGTGCCACTTTTAACAGGCATTGTTATTCACCTCTTGGTTCTAATCGTTCATGGGCATACTGACTTCTTACGTAGTGTACGTAGGTCATCTGTCCAATGTGCATTGAAGAGGTGAGAAGGATTTTTACAGAATAGGCTTGATAATAATTATCATTCTTGTTACAATAGACAAAGAAAAAAGGAACCGGTAAGGGCTCCTTTAAGTGAATCACATGAGATTACTTATTTTACTTCAAAAGTCTTACAGTCTGTTTCAGCAGACTGACTTGCTTCTTTGGAACTGTGGCTCACGATGTAGATCGAAGAAGCGTTACATTTGTTTTCTTGAGCCCAGTGACGACAGGAATTAACTTCACACAATACGTCTTTTGCCATGATTGTTAACCTCACTTTAATTGGATTACATTCGTTGGTATAAAGAATCCAGATACAGCAAGTTGCCGCTTGCGAAGCTGGGAAATTTTTGCTCTCGCGAAATTCGGAGGGCTTTTTTGCGTTATACACAACGATGCATATTTAGAATAGCAAATTTTATTGAAGCATGCAACCAAATGCCCCTCCTGTGGCAAAATAGTGGACGTGCTGTGGTTATCTTTGCAAAAAGGAAGTAGTATGTTATTATTTAATAGTAATAATTACGATTAATGAGCGAAACCATAAATGAAGGAGCATGTGTTTACATGAGCAAAATAAATCATATGAATCGGATTCCCCGCGCGAAAGGGATCGATATGGCTACATTTTACACGCCGAAAGAGTGTAGGCGCAAAGCCCAGCATATTGTATTTTCCGCTGAAAATGAACGCATCATTAATGAATTTATCACCATTCTGGGCATGAAAGAGAAGTTCAGAGCGCATGATGTATCAATCCCCAACAAGATGGTCATGTTCGGGCCTCCCGGTACGGGAAAAACATTAACGGCATCACATTTGGCGGAGCGACTTGATCTTCCACTGGTTCTCGTGAGATTAGATGCAATCATTCATAGCCATCTTGGGGAGACGGGGAGTAACGTACGCAAGTTATTCGAATATGCAAGAATGAATCCCTGTGTGTTATTTCTGGATGAATTTGATGCTATAGGCCGGACACGTGAGAGCAATGATGAAGTAAAAGAGATGGCGCGTGTCGTCAATACGTTGTTACAATGTTTGGACGAATTCGATGGGGACAGTATTCTGGTGGCTGCGACGAATCTGGAAACCCAACTGGATCATGCCATCTGGCGGCGTTTTGATACGAAGATGACCTATGGAATGCCTGATGATTCAAGTCGCAGATTGTATATCCATAAGTTGGTGGGATCATTTGAACAGGAGACCCGGCTGGAAGATTACATATGTGAACGCTTGGAAGGGTGCAGTTATGCGGATATAGAGCAGATCGTTTTGAAAGCAAAGCGGAAAGCCATCATTACCAGTAGTGTGCTTCATAAGCAACTGATCTCGGATGCTTACGATGAATACAGACCACGTGTATTAGAGTGTTGATTGCTTCCATTCTGGATAAAGCAACAAGGAACACGTTGAACTAGCCCAGTCTCCTGAATGGAGTTCTGGGCTAGTTGTCATGTTAGCGAGGTTCGTTACACTTTAACGGCTGCTCCGTATGCTTTTTCTGTATTCATGGCTTCTTGTGTTGCAGTCCAGCGTGGCAGGCTTAATCTGAACATGCTGCCTTCCGGGCTGCTGGAGACAAGTGTCAGTTCACCACCCTGTTCCTGAGCGAGTAGGCGGCTATATGTTAATCCTAGACCCAGGCCGCGGTTACGACGTTTCTTGAGCTCTCCACGATAGAAGCGTTCAAAGATTTTGGGTTGGTCTTCAGCCGCGATACCTGTGCCGTTGTCCTTGACATCAACGTACAGCATCTGTTCTTCTGCGTGTAGATAAATATCGAAGACAGCCTTTTGTTCAGGAGCTGTGGCATGAAGTGCGTTATTGAGCAAATTAACAATGATCTGCTGAATGCGGAGAGCATCCCCCATGGTAAAGAACGTAACGGGTGAGGAGTGTAGCTGAACCTCTGGCATTTTGTCCTCATACGCAATCTTCCACTGATAGATGATCTCACCGACCAACAGCTTCAGATCCGTCCGTTCCTTGCGAACGGCAACACTTCCTGCAACCATGGCGTTATAGTCAAGCAAATCTGCGACCATACGCTCCATGCGTTCAGATTCCTTCAAAGCGATATCCAAAAATTCTTTTCCTTCCTGTGGACTCACGACATCGTCACGTACTGCCATAACAAGCCCTTTGATAGAAGTTACCGGTGTCTTGAGTTCATGACTCACCCCTGCCAGCGAAAGTGTACGCCATTCTTCGAGTTGTTGGAGACGAGTGGCCATATCGCGGAATGAATTGACAAGTTCATTGATCTCACGCTCTCGTGTATTCAAGTCAAGACTGACATCATAATTGCCACCTCGAATCTGTTCAGCGGCATAGGCTACCTGACGAATAGGTCTGGATAACTTATTGGACAGGAGATAGATTGTAAACCATCCACAGAGGATTAATCCTCCCAGAATTAGAGCGACAAGCCATATGGTCTCTGGACCAAATGTAATGGATTGTTTGGACTGCATAACCCACACTTTACCCAAGGTTTGATCGCCCTCGGATATGTTGACCGTTACACCTGCATATTTGTTGTTTCGCGGTTCAAGATAGTCGTCTGACAGTCGATAATGCACATCTTTTTGCTCCATTTTAGGCTGGGAAAAGATCAATTGATTGTTATTGTCCAAGATCATGACACAAAAATAATGATCTGTATTAAATAGTTTCTCTCGCTTGGTTACCAGTCTGTCAAGATCGGGCGGAACCCGAAGCATATTATTTTCACTGGTTACTCGATCTGCAATCTCCAGACCAAGCAGTTCTGCGGTTTTGAGGCTTTTCTCAATGGAAGTTGTTCGAATCCAGTAGAGTGCCCCTGCCGCAATAATCGTGAAACCAATGCACAAAATGAGAAAATATCGCAGTGTCCAGTGTGACAGAATGGATATCGTTCGTTTGGGTTTCTTCTGTTTCAGTTGGCGATCCAAAATTGATACCCCATTCCTCGCAACGTCCGAATTTCTCCCGTCTCTGGCGACCAGTGGGAGAGGGCTTGACGTAGTCGTTTAATCGATAAATCCACAGCACGGTCACTGCCATCATAGTCCATCCCCCATACCTGTTCAATAAGATGATCTCTGGTAAATGTACGATTCGGATAATCGGACAGGAAGAACAGTAACGACAGGTCACGAGGTGTGAGTGCAACCTCTGCACCG
The DNA here is from genome assembly GCF_018614975.1 of Paenibacillus polymyxa. Classification (GTDB taxonomy): domain Bacteria; phylum Bacillota; class Bacilli; order Paenibacillales; family Paenibacillaceae; genus Paenibacillus; species Paenibacillus polymyxa_E. The sequence goes on from NZ_JAGGNR010000011.1 coordinate 389,168, forward strand.
TTCAGCAGCACCTGCTTGGCCGCAAGATCAATGACGAGATTTCCAAAGGAACGCTTCTCTTCGCCACCTGAGGTCCAATGTGGATTACGGCGCAACACCGCATTAACTCTGGCGACCACTTCTTCCGGTACAAAAGGTTTGCTCATATAATCGTCAGCACCAGCATTCAGTCCGTTGAGACGGTCTGAAATGTCATCCAGTGCGGTTAGCATGATCACGGGACAAGCACTTTTTTCACGAATAATCCGCAGCAGATCCCATCCGTCCATTCCTGGCAGCATCACATCAAGTAATACAAGGGAAGGCGTTACGGTATCAAAAAGGGTAAGTGCAGTCGGTCCATCTGCAGCATGATGAACTTCAAATTCTGCTTTTCTCAGATAAGCAGCCAGTACTCGTGCAATAGCTTGCTCATCCTCAACGATGAGTATGGATTTCAAGAAAAGCGGTCTCCTTTCGCTTTGTAAACTTGTACTGATTTTACATGAGCCAGAGCGTAAAGCCAATCTTGTATTACGGTTTTAAAAAAATAATGGGACTTATCTTCTCTTGACTTCTTCCTGACACATTCAATTGATATGATTCACTCCAACAAGCAACCTAAACAATCATGTACTGGAGGAAACATAGAGATGAACAAGAAAGCAAAAGCATGGCTTATTACAGGTGTAGCGGCGGTTGCCGTAATCGGTGGCGGTGGTTACTACTTCACTAATAGCTACTTGGGGAACAATGTGGAGATTGAGCAGGTGCTTCCTGCGAGCACAGCGGCTTCCACAACAACTGTAGATAACACAGGAACGCCTGTAGCCAATGAAACTGCGGGAGCAGAGCAACTGAATGGAGACTGGAGCATCAGCGAAGGTTCCAAAGTATACTTCTCCGTAACCACATCACAGGAGACAGTTAATTTTGTGGACGAGCAGGTAACAGGCAATTGGACGATTAATGTAGACGATGCTGCGCAGATGAAAGCAGAAGGACAGATCGAAATGGACGGAATTGATTCCGGGAATGGACAGCGTGATGGTCACGTGAAGCAAGCCGATTTCTTCGACATTGCGACATACCCACAAGCTACATTTACAGCGACTTCTTTTGAAGGGGTACCTGCGGAATGGCCTGTCGGTCAAACGGTTGATATCAAAATGAATGGTACCATTACGGTTAAAGGTATTGAAAAAGAAGTGACTTTTGATGCAAAAGCTGCTTATGAGAATAACGAAGTATTGTTGTCGGCGACATCGATGGTAACCTTCGAAGATTTCGGAATGGAAAATCCGCACTCCGTTGTGCTCTCGACTGAAAATGATATTCAGGTACAGCTTGAATTGAAACTCTCCAAATAAGTGTAGCAACGATCATATACCTAACAATCTGTTCTGCTTCCGCCTTCCGGTGGGCGGACAGATTTTTTGTTTCTTACAAATAGTGTGATTCTTATCGTACAAATGTAACTTTTACAGGATCATATTGTTAAAATAACTGCTGTTTCCTTTGGATAATGCCGTGTTACCCATCACTATTAAGCGCTTACAATGAGGAGGATTCATAACATTCATTGATCCATGCACAATCAAACACAAAAAGGGGGAGATCAAGAGTGAAAAAGAGGTACATAAGCGGGTGTCTGGTATTACTGATGCTGTTCTGTGATCTGGGGCTGATGGTTCGTCCAGCGGCTGCAGAAGATGCAAAAGTGAACGTGGCTCTTAACAAGGCAGTTACGGTAAGCACAGAATATTTGGAGTGGGGTAGTAACAAAGACCATTTGGTTGATGGCAAAAGTGATACGCATTGGAGTACAACCGCAGGAGCTACGGTGGAACAGCCACAATCGGCTATGATTGATCTGGGTGAAGAGTACAATCTGTCCGGAGCGGAAATAACGTGGAGAGAAAATACGGTTGTGAAATATATGGTAGAAACGTCTGCTGACCAGCAGGAATGGACCAAAGTTGTTGATCAAAGTGAAAATGCCGATCCCAAACAGATCGCTGATCTGACGTTTGAGCAGAATGATGTACGATACATCAGACTGAACATCTCCTTTTACAAGGGTGAGGGAGTTTGGCCGGAAATATTGGAGTTCAAAGTGTGGGGAGAATCAGAAGGCACTGAACCTGCCAACATTACCGGATATGATCCAATCGAAGTGAAAACGGTGACAAGAAGTGCGCCAATTCTGCCAAACGAGGTAAAAGCACATTACCCGAAGGGGAAATCGAGAATGGTACCTGTGACATGGGATACTATCGACCCTTTGGAATACGCTTCTGCGGGCGATTTTACGGTAACAGGGATCGTATATGGTGCGCCTCCAGAGCCTCAGCTTAAAGCTAAGGTGATCGTTGAGGGATATCGAACGGATTATGTTAGAGGTGTCGATATTTCCACGTTAACTGCCATTGAGGACAAAGGTGGCAAATACGTGGACAGCAACGGTACAGAGCGTGATTTGCTCGATATTCTCAAGGATCGCGGTGTCAATTATGTGCGTCTTCGTCTATGGAATGATCCACAGAAATCAGGGGGCTACAACGATAAGGAAGATGTCATTCGTCTGGCTAAGCGGGTGAAGCAAAAAGGCATGAAGATCCTGCTGGATTTCCACTACTCGGATGAGTGGGCGCACCCGGGTCAGCAGCTTCGTCCAAAAGCTTGGGAAGGTCTTTCGTTTGAAGAGCTGAAGCAAGCTGTATACGATTATACGGTTGAAGTTGTGGGGGAGATGAAAGCAGAGGACGCCATGCCTGATATGGTGCAGATTGGTAACGAGATTAACAGTGGTGTTCTGAACGGCTTGAGCAGCGATGTGGATTTCAATCAAAATGTTGCATTGCTGAAAAGCGGAATTGATGCTGTACGTGCAGTAGAAGGAGAGATCACCAATAACGCGGATAAGGTGAAGATCATGATCCATCTGGCTGAAGGCGGCAAGGCGGATACGTTCGACTGGTATTTCAGTGAGCTGGAGAAACGCGAACTGAAGTACGATATCATTGGACTTTCCTATTATCCGTTCTGGCATGGGACATTTGCCGATGTGCAGAAGACCATGAATGAAGTATCTGACAAGTTCAAAAAAGACGTGATTATTGCCGAGACATCATATCCTTTTTCATATAAAAACGGGGACGCTCATGGGAACATCATCGGGTCGGACGAAGCGCTGCATGTTGGGGGAGCAACATTCCCTGCAACAGTCCAAGGTCAATATGATACCATCGCCGGCATTATGGACATGATTGCTGACGTGCCGAATAATCATGGTGCAGGTTTCTTCTACTGGGAGCCAGCATGGATTCCGGCCGGTGTAGGCTGGATTGCATCTGAAGGGAATGCATGGGAGAACCAAGCTATGTTTGATTACGATGAATTTCCGGCCAACGGCGGGCATTCGTATGAAGGCAGAGCGTTATGGTCCCTTGATGTGTACAAACGTGGATTGGGTCTTCTGCCCGCAGACCGCCAGCAACTGGATGCGGCACTTACACGAGCCAAATCATTGGTACAGACTGATTTTACTCCAGAAAGCTGGGTGACTCTGGCTCCGGCAATCTCGGCAGCGAATGATGTATACCAACAGGCATACACGCCGGGTGGGGTGACTCAAGCAGATACAGATGCAGCAACAACAGCATTGGAACGTGTGATGCAGCAAATGCAGGTTATCCCCCCGCAGCTTGACGAGCTCAGAGCTAAAATAGCGGAAGCGCGTTCGTATCAGCAGGCTGACTGGTCTGCGGCCACTTGGGCGGTATTGACCAAAGCGATGGAAAGCGCTGATCAGGTCTTGAATGATCCAAGAGCAACACAGACGGATGCGAATACAGCGGTTAAACGTTTGCATGATGCCATTCAAGGTCTATCCAATGTGGACAAAACACAACTGCACCAGTACATTCAACAAATGCAGCAGCAGAATGAATCTTCCTATACACGCCGGAGCTGGTCTGTATTGCAACAATTTTTGCAGACAGCGATTCAGGTCCGAGATAACAATGCTGTTGTTCAGTCTGAGGTGAATTCAGCACTGAATACGTTGAAACAAGCCTTTACTAGTCTGGTCTCTCTGGAGGCTTTAACAACGGGGAAAACGGCAACGGCTTCAAGTAGTGCAGGGACAGGAGGCAATCAAGCCAACTCTCCTGAAGGTGCGATTGACAACAATCCGAACACTTCATGGGGAACAGACCAGAGTAAGGATAGCTGGTGGCAAGTGGATTTGGGTCAGGTTGCTAACCTCTCCAAAATCGAAATGTCGATGTGGAGTGGCGGCATCAAATATACGATTGAAGTGTCCAATGATAACAAAAATTTTGTGAAAGTAGTGGACACCACAAGTGATGTTGTTGTATCGACCGCACCTAGCCATGTACTTCCAGAAGGCACGGAGGGACGTTACATTCGGGTAACGATTAAAACAGGTCCCACATGGGTAGGATTCATGGAATTTGAAGCATACGGTACGTTCCCGGCAGACAAAACTGCACTGCAAGTTACTGTAGATGCCGCTGAGAAATTAAAACAAACCGAATACACGACATCAAGCTGGAATGTATTTAGTAAGGCACTTGCTGAAGCGAAGGCGTTCATTCTGGATGTTGAATCTTCAACGGAAGATGTGAGTAATGCGGATCGTGCGTTACAAGATGCTGTGAGTAAGCTTGTACGTCAAGATGTAACACCTGGCCCTGGCCAGCCATCACAACCAAGTGTACCTTCACAACCTTCCAACCCGGGAACAGCTCCTTCGACGGGGAATCCGGCTGTAACCTCACCGGCTGAACCTGGTAATCCGCCAGCGAAGGGTTCAATCACGGTAAAAGGAACAGCAACCGGGGATGACAAGTATTCGATTCGTCCGGATGCATCCCAATTAACACAGGCAATTCATTCCATGGACGCAGGAAATCGTACGTTGAAGCTGATTGCAGATGTGCCTGACTCAGCCAAGACAGTCACATTCCAGTTGGCTGCAAGTCAACTGGCAGCATGGGTTCGTTCCGAGGAGGTGCAATCCCTGGATGTAGTTGTAGGACAGACTACCGTTCGTGTTCCTCTAAAATCACTGCCGCTAACCATTGCGGAGATTGCGGGAACGTTCGACATCGTAGTGGCAAAAGGATCGACAGATACACTGTCCACATCTCAAAAAGCAGCGATTGGTAATCATGCAATTGTTGATGTGAATTTGTTAATGAATAATAAGCCATTGCAATGGACAAACAGAGCGATTGAAGTTGCTCTATCCAATGTGGAGCAACCTAAAAAGAATGATGTAGTTATGGTTGTACATTCCATATCTCCAAGTGGGGAAATGAAGCCTGTTACGTACTCCAAGTACGATGACAAGACGAAGACGATGGCGTTCAAACCACTGGAATCCGGCAGTTATGTCATTGCAGAAGTTGACGTGCCATTAAATGATCTGCAAAACCACAATTGGGCAATCCAAGAGGTGAAGAACCTCTACGGTAAAGGGATTATTACGGGGATGAGTGCAACTCGTTTTGCCCCGCAAGGTGAACTAACCAGAGCACAATTTTTGCAAATGATTATTAAAGGTATTGGTGATACACGCCAGCCCGATCCATCTATTTCAACACCAACGGATGTGAAGGAGGGGCACTGGTATGCCGATTCAGTACGACTTGGCATTGAAATGAACATTATTCAAGGCCGGGCGGATGGAAGCTTTGGAGCCAATGAACGTATTTCACGAGAAGATATGGCCGTTATGCTGAACAGAGCACTGAAGGTTGTGCAGCGTGAGGATGCGACCCATTCTGTACAAGGAAATATGGTGTTTGTAGACAACGCCGAGATCGCGGAATACGCCAAAGAAGCTGTAGCCTCGATGCAAAAACTTGGATTGCTAAATGGCATGCCTGATGGTACGTTTGCTCCGAAAGAAACGGCGAATCGCGCACAAGGTGCAGTTGCAGTCGCCCGACTGATGGAACAACTGTATTAGAAAATAACAAAGCAGGTAAAGAGATCGGATCATGTGATTCGGTCTCTTTATTTTTGCGAAAAAAAGAAGATCAGACTGTACCCCTTTCTCTAAATAGGCATATGAACAATTTATTAATGTCGTATTGACAATATCGAATCCATTTGTTATCATTTCGATAATATCAAAACGACAATATTAAGAAATGAGGAATGAGCCATGTTTGGATTCCGATTCGTGAAGTTTCAACCCAGTGAATATGTCATGAAAGTGAAAAATGGTGAGGTACAGCGTCAAGGTGTGGGATTGTCCTTTTATTATTATGAGCCGACTACATCGGTAGTGGTTCTACCTGTGTCCTCGGTGGATGTACCATTCATGTTTGAAGAGATTACAGGTGACTATCAGACGGTTACTGTGCAGGGGCAATTAAGCTATCGCATTGTGGATTATTTGAAAATAACGCAGAGCCTGAATTACACATACAATTTGCGCAAAAATCGGTATATCTCCGACGACCCCGGCAAGCTGGATCAACGGGTGATCACCACAGCCAAAGTACTAACCAAGAAACATCTGGAGCAAATGCCGCTGAAAGAAGCTATACAATCCAGTGAACGGCTGGCAAGCAGCATGAAACGCGAGGTTGTGCAAAGTGAAGAGTTGGAGAAACTGGGCGTTGAGTTGATGAGTCTATCGATACTGGCCATTCTGCCTAATAAAGAAACGATGCGTGCATTGGAAGCACAAGCGCGGGAAGAGATTTTGCGACAAGCAGATGAAGCGCTCTATGTGCGTCGCAATGCCTCCATTGAACAGGAAAGACGAGTGAAAGAGAACGAACTGAACACCGAAATTGCCGTAGAGACGAAGAAACAGCAAATTCGTGAGACCCAATTGCAGACAGAACGCTCGGTGAAACAGAAACAAAACGAGATGGAGCAGGAGCAGCTTCAGTTCAATACAGCGATGGAGGAACGTAAGCAGCAACTGATTGAGTTAACCATTGCCAATCACAATGCCGAGGCAGATGCCAAAGCATATGAGATTGCTGCCGTGATGAATTCGTTACAAAATGTACAGCCAAATGTACTGCAAGCGATGGCGAACATGGGCATGAATTCTGATAAGCTGATCGCACTTGCGTTCCAGGAACTGGCTGAAAACGCAGGCAAGATTGGACAGCTTAATATCTCGCCGGATCTGTTGCAGGGATTGATGTCTCCCGCGCCGAGTAGAGATCAGGGAGGTCGAGCGAGATGAGATTGGGAAGAAAAGAGCAGGCAGAAAAATCAGTACGTCAGAAGGCTGCAACGGACGAACGAATGAGCGAACACAAGCTGATTCTCGTTAAGCGCCGGACCAGACTGGAAGAGCTGGTGGTTCGATATAACACGGTGCAGCAAGCTCAGTTCTATATTGAACGTCTGGGCGCAGACTTCAGTGATTATATGGAGGAAGACCGTCGTTATCGGCTATCTGTTCAGCAGGCGCAGCAGCAGCTGGGACAATTGGGCCGCGTCCAGACGATTGATCGGGAACATGTGCCCAATTTTATCTTTGGAGAGCAGGATATCGTGGTTGTGGTTGGACAGGATGGGCTTGTAGCCAATACCCTCAAATATGTCACCGAGCAGCCGCTCATTGGTGTGAATCCGGACCCGATGCGGTGGGATGGCGTGTTATTACCTTTTACCGTGGAGGATCTGAGCTTCATTGTTCCTGATGTCATTCGAAAGCAACGAAGCTTGAAAGAAGTCACTCTCGCCAAAGTGGAACTCAATGATGGACAGTATCTATATGGTGTGAATGATCTGTTCATTGGTCGAAAGACACATGTATCGGCTCGTTATGAAGTGCGTTTGGGTAGATCCGCAGAACAACAATCTTCCAGTGGTATTATTGTATCCACAGGCATGGGATCGACAGGCTGGTTCAAAAGTGTGCTGGCCGGAGCCGCCGGAATTGTAGGGTCGGCTGCATGGCAGAACATGAATTCCGAAGCAGAGGTCGCTACAGCATCGGCATCCATTCATGGAAGCAGGCAGGAGCTGAATCATTTTAACTGGGATGCGCCGTACTTATATTTTTCAGTACGTGAACCGTTCCCGAGCCGGACGACAGCGGCTAATCTCGTGTTTGGACAGATTCATTCGAAGCAATCATTGCACATTGTATCCCAGATGCCAGAGGATGGTGTTATTTTCAGCGATGGGGTCGAGCAGGACTTTCTTGAGTTTAATTCAGGGGTGGAAGCCATCATTGGTTTGGCAGAGAAGAGGGGGCGTCTCGTGGTCTGACCCTTTATTTTCAATCCGTTTCCGACTAGAATGGGTAACTAGATATGCTACACTGACGTCAGGAAACGGAAAGAGGGTTAACGATGCAGTCGATATTGTTGGTTGAAGATGATGCCAAGCTTGCAGGATTGCTGGCGGCTTATCTGACCCGAAATGGATTCCAGGTACAGGTGACAGTTGATTTTCGTCATGTATTGGATGAATTTGTGGAAGTGAAGCCGGACCTTGTGCTGATGGATGTGAATTTGCCTCAATATGATGGATACTACTGGTGCAGGCAGATACGCACACATTCCATATGTCCCATTTTATTCATATCGGCTCGTGATAGTGGTATGGATCAGATTATGGCGTTGGAACATGGGGCGGATGATTATATTACGAAACCTTTTCAATATGAAGTCGTTCTTGCCAAAGTCCGTAGTCAGCTACGCCGAGCCTATGGTTCTTACGCTGCTGTTCAGCAGGAAGTGACAGTGAAGAATGGTCCCATGATCCTCTATCCTGAGCGATTTGTACTGGAGTATGACGAACGATCAACAGAGCTGACACAGAAGGAAGCGATACTGGTGGAAGCACTGATGGCAAAGGCAGGGCGAGTGGTCAGCCGTGAAAAATTGCTTGAACAGATGTGGGAAGATCAGCATTTTATTGATGATAATACGTTGAATGTCTATATTACACGTGTTCGTCGGAAGTTGAAGGAGCTGGGTGCAGAAGAAATTTTGGAGACGGTTCGCGGAGCAGGTTATCGCGTATTGGAACTGGATTCAACCGCACAGGGAAAAGGGAAATGAGACTTTTCCTGAAAGACCACCTGATGTTAGTCGGATTTTATGTGTTACAGATGCTGCTGGTCCCGTGTGTGTACTGGCTCTCTGGTGAGGGCCGTCCGATGAAGATTGTCCTCTATGGCATGCTGATCAGTACTGTTGTGCTGTTGGTTTATCTGGTCACTCGTTACTTCCAGCTGCGAGCATATTACCGTCTGCTTCAACAACCACGTAAACGGGTAAACGAGCCTTTTCAAGCGCTTGGAAATTCGGTCGTGGCGGAAGCCATCCAGGAATTGTTACATGAACTGGAGCGTAATCGGCAGAACGAGATGGGTGAGTTACGTACTAGCAAGGAACAGCAGGTGGTATTCATGAATCGCTGGGTTCATCAGATGAAGACGCCCTTGTCCATCATCCAACTGACATTGGAAGATGTGGACGATGAGACGGCGGGCAGTATTCAGGATGAGCTGGATAAGCTGCGCAAAGGACTTGAAATGGTCTTGCATTCTTCACGGCTTGAACAGTTCGAAGGGGATTTTCGTGTGGAACTGTTGTCTTTGCAAGAAGTGCTTCGGAGCAGTGTAGCGGAGAACCGACGTTTGTTTATACGCAGAGGTATTACGCCGGATATCCGGATGGAGGGTGACCTTCAGATATATAGTGATTCCAAGTGGCTGCGGTTCATGTTCACCCAGATTTTGACCAATGCCGTGAACTATTCCGATAGAAAATCAGGCAAAAAAGTGATCATTACAGGCTATAAACAGGAAGATCGTACAATCCTGGACATTCAGGATGAGGGAATCGGCATCTCGTCCGAGGATATTCACCGCGTGTTCAATCCCTATTTTACAGGTGAACGGGGCAGACAATACCACGAATCTACGGGAATGGGATTATATCTGGTTCGTGAGATCAGTGTCCGCCTGGATAACCGTGTCGAGTTGTTTTCGGAGCCGAATGAGGGGACGTTGGTCAGATTCAGCTGGATTCATTCGAAATATCCGAAGTGAAGAGCGCTTTGCCCATGGGCGAGGTGCTTTTTTTAATGCACAGAAGTGTGATAGAGAAGCAGGGGAACAGAACCTTAAACGTGCTGTAAGGGAAGTTTAAGGTAATTCGATAACACCGTTACGGGAGGTCAGTTAGGATAAGAATAGAATTAATGTATAAAGAATGATGGATCAGGAGGGAATTACGCATGGAAATGTTACAGGTATCGGGACTGAACAAAGTATATCAGGGAAAAGTGAAGACTCAAGCCCTTAGTGATATTCATCTGACAATCAAGCAAGGTGAGTTTGTGGGTATTATGGGCCCGTCGGGCAGTGGCAAAACCACATTGTTAAACATGGTCTCCACCATTGATGAACCCAGCTCAGGCAAGGTGCTGATTAATGGCATGAACCCGTTTGATATGAAAAAGAAAGAACTTGCCATGTTCCGACGTCGGGAACTCGGATTTGTCTTTCAGGATTTCAATCTGTTGGACACGCTGAATGTTGCTGAGAATATTGTACTTCCACTGACACTGGACAAGGTTAAACTGAAGGAGATGGAGAGCAGACTACATCGCATTACAGCCAAGCTCGGGATTGATCACATTCTGGATAAACGAGTCTACGAAATTTCGGGTGGACAGCGACAACGAACAGCCATTGCGAGATCCATGATCAATATGCCTTCGATTGTTTTGGCGGATGAACCCACCGGTGCCCTGGATTCTGCGTCATCCCAAGCGGTCATGGAGTCACTTGAACAGATTAACCAGCAGGAGAAAACGACCATTATGTTGGTAACACATGACCCGCTTGCGGCAAGTTATTGCAACCGCATCGTGTTCATCAAGGACGGAAAACTGGCAGCCGAGGTACACCGCGGAGATAATCGACAGACGTTTTTCCAGCGGATCATTGATACTTTATCCTTCTGGGGAGGGAATTCACATGAGCTTTCCTCAGTTCGCGTTTAATAACATCCGCCGGAATGGGCGAGCGTATATTGCTTTTTTTCTAAGTAGTGTGTTTATGGTCATGATATTCTTCGCTTATGCGGTATTTATCTATCATCCATATGTGGCAGAGTTGCCAATGGGTGACACAACCGCTACGGGGATGCAGATCGCTTCGCTTATCGTGTATGTGTTTGCATTTTTCTTTGTTATGTATTCCATCAGTGCTTTTCTCAAATCACGGAACAAGGAGTTTGGCATTCTGACCATACTTGGTGCAGAGCCCGCACAGATTCGGAAATTGGTTATTTTGGAAAACATGTTGATCGGCTGCCTGTCCATTATTGCCGGTATCGGTGGGGGAATGTTGTTGTCTAAGCTATTCCTGATGTTAACTACTCGTTTTATCGGGATGGATGATCTGCCCTTTTATTTTCCCGTGAAAGCGATTCTGATTACAATCGGGGCCTTTCTGTTATTATTTTTCTGCATCTCACTCTTCACATTGCTCTTTATCGGGAACAAGCGGACGTTAGAGCTCTTGACGGGTACGAGCAAACCTAAGAAAGAACCCAAAGCTTCGTGGCTCTTCTCACTTCTGGGATTGGCATTACTTACAGTCGGTTTTGTGGCACTCCGCAGCGAGTTGAATGGCGGGACGATCTTGCTTGCAGCAGTGACAGGCATAGCGGGGACGTATTTTTTCTACTCTCAACTTTCTGTGCTGATCATTCGCTTACTGAAGCGTAACCGCAAAACCGTATGGCAAGGTACACGTCTGTTATGGATCTCAGAGATGAGTTACAAAATGAAGGATAATGCCCGCATGTTGTTTATGGTGACCGTGGTGATTGCGATTGCTTCAATGAGTGCAGTTGTAATTTTATCACTGGATCAGGAGAACCGGGAGCAGTTTACGAACAACGATTTCCCAATTCAATACAACGTATTCAGACCAACAGAGCAATTGGATATGAGCGCTATTGATTCGAAACTTGAAGCCGCAGGCTTGGATTATCAGCAAGTCTATATTGAATATTTCTGGTCTAATGCAGATCAGAGTGCTGTCTCGGTTATGCCGCTTAGTCACTACAACCAATACAATCTGACACAAGGGAGAAAGATGTTCCAATTGGATACCGGATCCGCCTTATTTGTGGATACACGTAATGAGAAGGGGCAGATCGAGCGCAACAGATTTCGTAATTATGCGAAGGGAGACAAGTTGACGTTGAGTCTGGATGCTAGCCCACTGGAAGCTCGGGTTACGGATACAGATATCGATCCACAGTTTGGAACACTGCTCTATGCTACAGGTGTAGTTGTCCTACCGGATGAGAAGTATGAAGAGATTGCCCAACAGATCAAAGAGAATATGATATCTGGTAAATATCTGTATCAGATCCCTGCATGGGGTCATGCGGTACCTGACCGCCACTCCTCGGAAGCTATGGTTAGCGATCAGCTTCTATTCTCCGCGGATTCCATTCAAAGAAGCAACGCTTCGACCGATAACCACTCTGGATATCTGAGTACGCGGTACGGTGATTTTGAAAGATTCCGACAGGGGACAGCACTATTTACCTTCCTGGGTATATTTATCGGATTAATCTTCTCGATCTCTTCCGCAAGCTTTTTGTATTTCAGACTGCATACCGATCTTGAAGCCGATGGAAAGATGGTACATTCTCTTTCGAAAATGGGTCTCAGTTTCCATGAGATGAAACGATCATCCACCGTGCAGATTGCCATTCTGTTCTTTTTACCGATCGGAGTAGCTATCATTGAAACGTTGGTCGTGGTTAAGCCGTTCCTGACTGAATTCGGGATTACCAATTATACGATGCCGGTCTTGACTGTATTTGGTGCCTTTGTACTTGCACAGACGTTTTATTTCATTGTTATACGTTCGAGATATATCACTTCTCTGCGCAAAATGATGGTGTAACCATTTAGAAACAAACGATCATAAGGAACCGACCATGATCTGTTCATTGCCCGCATTTCTTGATTCAAATCAAGGAAATGCGGGCTTTCTTGCGTTAAGATGAATGTATTCACAGCTTACATTATCGAGGAGGACGATTATGATGAGTATCACGTCATTGCAAGAAGTCAAAGCATTCAGCGAGGACCGTTTTACGAAACGTGTTTTATTCCAACAGGGTGGAGGAGTGACCTTTGTACTTCATTTTCTGCCAGGCCAACAGCTTCCCGTTCATAAACATCCGGGCACAGACGTTATTTTGCTAGTGGTCGAAGGCACGGGTACACTTATACTGGATGGAAAAGAACAAGAGGTGAAACAAGAGGATGTAATCCATTGCGGTGGTGAGGTAGAGTTCGCATTCCGTAATACAGGAGATCAGGTGGTTCGTCTGTTCGTGGTGTTAAACAAAGTGCCAGCAGCATCGTATGCAAAGGACATCTAAGATCTAATATCAAGGAATCGATAAAATGATTCACTGCTCGGCACTAATAATAAGGAAACTCTATTCTGGAGTTTCCTTATTTATTTTTATTCAAGAACACTCTTCTGCAACATTCGTCCTTCTAGCAATCTCCGGGGTGTATATCAAATGTATGTTTCCATTGAAAAACAAAAAGCATACCTGGGTCTGATAGTATCAGATCTTAAGTACGCTTCTTCGTATTCCGCCAGCAATTTGTTCATTCATCCGGTCTGTAGTCATTCTGCCTAGAAGTATCCCAGCATTTCTTTGGCTTCATTCGACATCAGCTGGGGAGACCATTGTGGCTCCCACACCACTTGAACATCAATATCGGTCTTATTTGTATTTTCCTGCAAAACCCATTTCACCGCACCAACAATTGTATCGTGCAGCGGGCAACCTGGTGTAGTCAGCGTCATCCGTACATGTACCCGTTCAGTCTCTTCCCTTACTTCATATACCAGACCCAGGTCAACGATATTGACACCTAATTCAGGGTCATACACTTCCTTGAGACATTCTAGCAAATGCGTGGTTTGTTCCATCATGTTCACTCTCCAGTCCACCTTATTTATGTTATCGTCTGAATACCAAAGCAATATTTGTTATATAAACGATGGAGACAAGAGACAAGATCGTCCCACCAACCATCATGACCTCTGCCAGATTAATCAGAATTCCACTGACAAGCAGAAGGCTTCCAGCCACCATGGCGAGCATACCCCAATTGACATACCGTTCACTCAGCATACCTGCCATCAGCGGTGTTCCGGGTCTGCCTGCCTGCTTGCCATATTTGTGGGTCCACCATAGAAAAGGCACGATTTTGGAGGCATAACCAAGTATGGTGAGAGACACCCAACCCCCGAGATATACCCATCCAGACAGCAGAACAACACGTGGATGGAGCAGCAGTTCAGTCCCTTGCGAGGAATAGATCAGTAGGGCAACAGCATATACAGCAAACGCACGGCTTACATACACAGACCAGCGGATGCCCGGACCTGGGTTACTTTTGTGCCGTTTCTCTTGAATTTGCTCCAAGTGATACACATAAAAGAGCAGGGCTGAGGTTAGAAGTAAAAGCGCGAGCCAGAGCAGGCCTCCCTTAATACCTGTTAGAAATGCGACAACTCCTGTAACTACAGCTGCATTCCACAGAACCAGGACCACTTTTTGCAGTCGAATGGAATAATCGTGGGACAGGTAGAACATGGGCAGCATTTTGTAACTGAATCCGGTAATTAACATGCCAAACCAGCCGAGTGTTCCCATCCAGATATGTGCGCCGAATAAGCGTTCATGCATACCATTCCAATCACCAAAGGCAAAATTCAGACCCATCAGCATACCGGATAGCCCGGTAAGAATCAGATAAAGACACGAACATGCTGCACTAATCGTTACTGGATTCCATTGTGAGGCACGGAAGAGGGTAACAGCCATATTCCATCCGAACAACAGGATGCCAGAGAGCGCGAGTGTCGCAGAACCGGCAATCCAGATGACATCTGCACGAATGAAGCCGTATAACATGCCCACGATTCCGATACTGAACAAGAAATAATGACAATAACCAAGAAACAGACTGTAAATATTGGATTGCAAAATAACATGTATCAACTGATAAACGGCACCCATAGCCAGCATGGTTGCCCACCCGAGCACAAACAGATGAGCATGAAACCAGCCTTCGGGTCCTCTGAGTTCATCACCAAGCCAGCCTGTCAGCGAGAGCAGGGAGAATGCGTGATACATTACAAATCCAAAGATGCCCGTGATGATAAAAAGAAACGGCAACCTGGACATAGCTTTTGCCTCCTTACCCTTTTTCGATTCTCACTTTGGCCGTACCATCGTCTTGATCCTCAACCGTGAAGGGGCAACCGAGATTATTTAACTCTTCAACCAAGAAGACTGGCACACGGTCATTATGAATCAGTACGACTTCCCCAGGTTTGCAACGTTCCAGTGCGGCAAGTGTTCGCATCATGGGTTGTGGCGGTTCCAATCCGCGATTGTCCAGTATGGTGGGCGCCTGTAGGGATTCAAAGTTTTCAAACGCAACAGCTTGCTCCTCTGGGTGGCCTTTGCATGAAGCTGATTCTTCGTCTGAACCGGGCTCAGAATCGACTTCCGATCCAGATAAAACTATTGCAGATAATGTTTTGGCACCGGTTTTATTTTTTTTGTGCACAAACGTGGTAACCCAGTGATCTGAACCCTTTCGTTCCGATGTGCTGGAGTACCCTTTCATCTTGAGAATACCGAGCAGAGGCGTTGGTTTGAATGGAGCATGGAGTACAAAGACATCTTCATGTTGAAGGCCTTTGACCGTGTCCATGATTAGTTGAAACGGCTCCAACTTTTTACTCAGATGAGGACGCACATCCAATTCAACAATATGGACATCAGATGGAGACATGTGCGTTCACATCCGATCCTGCACTAGCTACACCCGCCTGCTGTACCAACTGCAGAGATGATTCATACAGGGCGGCCATCCCACCGTACAGCGCATAGAAGAATGATTCCGGCGCATCGAGGGAGAAGGACAGATAGGCTTTGGGGTCCATGCCGAGCACACGCTCAAAAACTCTTGCACTGTCATAGGCGTAAAAACAGAAATGAGTATATTCGAACACAGGCATTTTTTCGTAAATGGTGATAATCTCTTGCGCATATTCCGCTTGCTCACGCTGTGCCAATTGAATCATGGTTGTGGCGTCTTCCAGCCGTAGCGTGATGCGAAGTGTAGTATCGTCAATGATTTCAACGTGCGCCATAGCGGTTCAGCTCCAATCTATAATTTGCTGATTTTGACCTGAAAGGTTGTAGGACCCTGCTCAATATACTCCCAGTTGAAGCCATCAGGATGTGTGGACTGGAATTGGAATCGAAGTGGCTTAGGATCGTGATCGTTAATAAGCAGCATGGATTCCTGTGGTTGCAACTGATCAAACGTTTCGAAAATAACTTTATGTTTCAAATGCGGTGGATACTCCGTGGCATTGATGGTTGCTGCGTATGTGTTCATGTGTCATTCCTCCAAATAGGGATAGTGTGGTGTTGCAATTTGATTATAGAAAACGTGAAGAGGGGTCTGTGTGAGCCTGCTCACACATTTTCTTTTTCCATAATTTTGCCTTATTTAGACCAGAATCCTGTTTGGAAAAGGGTTGCGGAGCATATATAGATGTGCAACTATGCGCTATGTTTCACTTCTTGTGATATTTTGCACAGTTCGCTGATCGAGACATCCTTATATTTAGCGTCAAGATGACACTAGATGAGAGGAAGAGCAGGTTCCTCCTTCGGCTGATGTTAAGACAGCACCCTAGAGAAGGGAGGTACGTGTATGGAATCAAAATTAATGGACCCGTTTGGAAGAGTGCATGATTATTTAAGAATCTCGGTTACGGATCGCTGTAATCTCCGCTGTGTGTATTGCATGCCGGAGGAAGGAATGCAGTTTGAACCGACAGAACGCATCCTGTCCTATGAAGAAATCACGTCCATCGTTAAGGCGCTTGCTCCATTGGGCATTCGGAAATTGCGTTTGACCGGAGGGGAGCCTCTTGTTCGCAAGGGGCTGGATCAACTAATTGCGAGTTTATCCGCTATTCCCGGAATTGAGGACATCGCATTGACAACCAATGGCATCTATTTAGCAGCTTATGCGGATCTGCTGAAGGCTGCCGGGTTAACCCGCGTGAACATAAGCCTGGATTCTTTGAAACCAGAACGATTCGCAAGCATTACTCGAGGCGGTAAGGTGCAGCGTGTGTTGGAAGGCATTAAGGCAAGCCAAAAGGCCGGATTTCATCCGATCAAGCTGAACGTGGTGCTGATGAAAGGCGTGAACGACGATGAGGTGGAAGATTTCCTGCGGATGACTCGGGATGAACCCATTCATATTCGTTTTATTGAGTACATGCCCATAGGTGAGAGTGGTGATGGCTGGAGATCAGGATATATGCCACTCGAACATGTGCTGGAAACCTGTGGAGCATCATGGAACTACGAAAGCTGTGGTGAAGTATACGGCAATGGTCCCGCAGATAGTTACCGCATTAAGGGAGCTGCTGGAACCTTTGGTCTGATCCATCCGGTCAGCAGTCATTTCTGCGGAAATTGCAATCGGCTCAGGCTGACGGCAGACGGAAATATCAAACCTTGTCTCTACTGGTCGGATGAGTTCAATGTTCGTCCACTCGTAGGTGATGACAAGGCGGTGCAGGATTTATTTTATAAGGCGCTTGGAGCCAAACCTGAAACACATGACATGTTAAAAGCCTTAAACGGGCAACAGATCGACGGCACGCCAACGCTGCGACACATGTCGCAAATCGGAGGTTAGCAACAGCAGTTCAGGATTCGACTTTCATCAAAGGTCATATATGTGGGAGGACAACAATGAGTAACAAAAGCATGCCCTGGATGGGCAAACTCAAATATTTTGCCAAACGTGAAAAAAGTGCGGAGGGCTGGAGTGAAATGTCCCCGGTTAATCGGGACTGGGAAGATGTCTATCGCCGCCGCTGGCAGCATGACAAAGTGGTGCGTTCCACACATGGTGTTAACTGTACGGGATCATGTAGTTGGCAGATCTATGTAAAGGACGGCATTGTAACCTGGGAAACGCAGGCTACCGACTATCCTTCAACCGGACCGGATATGCCGGAATTTGAGCCACGTGGATGTCCACGTGGAGCAAGCTTTTCATGGTATCTGTACAGCCCGCTGCGTGTCAAACATCCTTACGTACGTGGTGCATTGCTGGATATGTGGCGTGAAGCACTTCAGGTACACGGTGATCCGGTACAAGCGTGGTCGAGCATATCGGATGATCCTGCGAAAGTGAAAAGATACAAATCGGTACGTGGTAAAGGTGGATTAATTCGCGCGTCATGGGGTGAAGTGACACAGATTATTGCCGCTTCGCTGATTCATACGATCAAAGAATACGGACCAGACCGGATTATTGGTTTCTCTCCGATTCCTGCCATGTCGATGGTCAGTTATGCAACAGGGTCACGGTTCTTGTCCTTAATGGGATCACCATTGCTCAGTTTCTACGACTGGTATGCGGATCTGCCGCCGGCTTCACCTCAGATCTGGGGCGATCAAACGGATGTGCCGGAGAGCAGTGACTGGTACAACTCGGGATACATTCTGGTATGGGGCTCGAATCTGCCAATGACGCGGACACCGGATGCCCACTTCCTGGCTGAAGCACGTTATCGGGGAACAAAAGTGGTGTCAATCAGCCCGGACTATGCGGAATATGTGAAATTCGCAGATACGTGGATGTCGGTAAAACAAGGGACGGACGGCGCTCTGGCGATGGCTATGGGCCATGTCATCCTGAAAGAGTTTTATATTGAAAAGCCTACGGACTATTTCATGCAATATGCCAAACAGTATACGGACTTTCCAAATCTGCTGATTGTGGAAGAAAAGGACGGCATACACACAGCAGGCAGATTTCTCGTTGGGGAAGACCTGGGTATCACGGGCAACAACATGGCATGGAAAACGCTGGTATACGATGAGAACAGTGGAACCTATGCGATGCCAAAAGGAAGTTTGGGCTTCCGTTGGGGTGAAGAAGGCACATGGAATCTCAAAATGGAACAGGTGGAGAATGGTGAGCCAATTGATCCAAGATTATCCATGCTTGGTGTTCATCATGACCTCGTAACCATTCAACTGCCGTACTTTGATGATGAGGGAAAACATGTCATGCAGCGGCAGATTCCTGTACGCCAGATCTGGCTGGGGGACAGATGGATTACAGTAACAGCCGTATACGATCTGGTACTTGCCAAATACGGAATTGAACGTGAAATGACACGTTCTGCGGATTCAGCAGAAGTAGTCACTGGTGCGGAGCAGTTGAGTGTACGTGTTAACCGTGGAAACGACATCTTGCATGAACCACAAGTAAAACCATTTACTCCAGCGTGGCAAGAGAAAATCACTGGCGTGGATCAAGAGACTGTCGTACAGATTGCACGTGAGTTTGCACAAAATGCGATCGACACCAAAGGTCGGTCCATGATCATTATGGGAGCCGGTATTAATCACTGGTACAACTCCGATGTCATCTACCGCGCCATTATCAATCTAATACTGATGACAGGCTGTCAGGGTGTGAACGGCGGAGGCTGGGCCCACTATGTCGGTCAGGAGAAACTGCGTCCAGCTGAAGGCTGGCAGACGATTGCCTTTGCTCGTGACTGGACCGGACCTGCACGTCTGCAGAACGGAACATCCTTCTTCTACTTTGCAACAGATCAATGGAGATACGAGGAGACCCAAGTAGGAGAGTTGACTTCAGCGCTTGAGGGTGAACCGCGGTTCCAGCATGTGGCTGATTATAATGTCATGGCTGCACGTATGGGCTGGCTTCCATCCTATCCACAATTCAATCGAAACTCGATTGATCTGCATCAGGATGCATTGCAGGCCGGAGCAACGACGAAGGAAGAGATTAGTGCTTATGTTGCTTCCGAGTTACAGAACAAAAATCTGAAGTTCTCGATCGAGCAACCGGATGATCCGGCGAACTTCCCACGTGTGTTATTTGTCTGGAGAGCAAATCTGATCTCAAGTTCCGGCAAAGGACATGAGTATTTCCTGAAACATTTGCTCGGTGCAACGAACGGATTGCTGAACGATGACGATCATGGACTGCGCCCGGAGCATGTGGAGTGGGTTGATGAGGCACCGGAAGGCAAGCTTGATCTGATGATCAATATGGATTTCCGTATGGCAGGAACAGCGATGTATTCCGATATTGTGTTGCCAGCAGCAACCTGGTATGAGAAAAGCGATCTGAGCAGTACGGATATGCATCCGTTCGTTCATCCATTCAACCCGGCGGTAGCCACGCAGTGGGAATCTCGTTCGGACTGGGATACCTTCAAGGAAATCGCACGTGTATTCTCCGAGATGGCTGCGCAGCAATTCGATGGTCCACAGAAGGAGATCATAGCTACACCGCTGTTGCATGATTCACCGGATGAGCTTGCTCAACCGTACGGAGAGATCAAAGACTGGAGTGCGGGAGAATGTGAAGCAATTCCGGGTAAAACGATGCCGCATATTCAGGTGGTGGAACGCGACTATGCTGCCGTATATAACAAAATGATCAGTCTTGGACCTGTTGTAAGAGATAAACCTATTGGTACCAAAGGCATATCATGGTTTGCCAGTGAAGAGTATGAAAAACTCAAGGATATTCTGGGCGTGAACCGTAAAGATGGTGTTGGACAAGGATGTCCTGATCTGAGCACAGACCGTAATGTTGCGGAGGCTATTCTGACTTTGTCATCAACAACGAACGGCAAGATGGCTGTACGTGCATGGGAAGCACTTGAGAAGAAAACTGCGTTGCATCTGAAAGATTTGGCCGAGGAACGGTCTGAGGAATGTTTTACGTTTGACGAGATTACTTCGAGACCGAAAACGGTCATTACCTCGCCTGCATTCAGCGGATCGGAAAAAGGTGGACGTCGATATTCGCCATTCACCACCAATGTGGAACGCCTGATTCCATGGCGTACATTGACGGGTAGACAGCAGTTCTACATTGATCATGCGATGCTCCGCGAATTTGGTGAGACATTAGCGACATTTAAACCTGTGCTGAAGCATACGCCATTCCATCCAAACAGCAAACGTCCGATTGAGGGCGGCAAGGAAATTGTATTGAACTATCTGACACCGCATAATAAGTGGTCGATCCACAGTATGTACTATGATGCACTGCCGATGCTGACCTTGTTCCGGGGTGGCCCAACGATCTGGATGAACCATGAGGATGCGGAAGAAGCTGGACTGGTCGATAATGACTGGATCGAATGCTTCAACCGTAACGGAGTTGTGGTTGCGAGAGCAGTCGTAACGCACCGTATTCCTCGTGGCATGGCATTCATGTATCACGCTCAGGACCGTCACATTAATGTTCCGGGCACCAAAATATCACAGACACGTGGGGGTACACATAACAGTCCGACACGTATTCATGTGAAGCCGACACATATGATTGGTGGTTATGCCCAGTTAAGTTATGGCTTCAACTACTATGGCCCGACAGGCAACCAGCGTGACCTCAACGTCATCATTAGAAAACTGCAGGAGGTGGATTGGCTTGAAGATTAAAGCACAAGTCAGCATGGTCATGAATCTGGACAAATGCATAGGGTGCCATACATGTAGTGTAACGTGCAAAAACACCTGGACTAACCGTCCAGGTGCAGAATATATGTATTGGAATAATGTAGAAACTAAACCAGGAATTGGTTATCCAAAACAGTGGGAAGATCAGGAGCGTTATCGCGGTGGCTGGGAGATGAAGAATGGCAAACTGGAATTGAAGTCCGGCACACGGGCAAGACGCTTGCTTAACATTTTCCATAACCCGGATCAACCAACGATTGATGATTATTATGAGCCATGGACATACGAGTATGAGAAACTGACGAACAGTCCGGAGAAGAAACATCAGCCTGTAGCCAGACCGAAATCCCAGATTACGGGTGAATATATGAATCTGGAGTGGGGTCCGAACTGGGAAGATGATCTGGCAGGTGCCCATATAACCGGAATGGAAGATCCCAATATGAAGGGGGTCGAAGATTCAATTAAAATGGATTTTGAACAGGTATTTATGATGTACCTGCCACGGATCTGTGAACATTGTCTTAACCCGGCCTGTGTATCCTCCTGTCCTTCTGGAGCGATGTACAAACGTGAAGAAGACGGGATCGTACTGGTCGACCAAAATGCATGCCGTGCATGGAGATTCTGTGTATCAAGTTGCCCGTACAAAAAAGTCTACTTCAACTGGCAGACGAACAAAGCCGAGAAGTGTACCCTTTGCTTCCCGCGGATTGAAGCAGGGCTGCCAACGATCTGTTCCGAAACTTGTGTGGGACGTATCCGTTATATCGGCCTGATGCTGTATGATGCAGACCGTGTAGAAGCTGCAGCTTCGGTTGAAAATGATCAGGATCTCTATGAATCCCAGATGGATATTTTCCTTGATCCAAATGACCCTGAGGTAATTCGTGAAGCACGCGAGGCAGGAATCCCTGAGGATTGGATTATTGCAGCGCAGCAGTCGCCCATTTACAAAATGGTTATCGACTGGAAAATTGCACTCCCGCTTCACCCTGAATACCGCACCATGCCAATGGTATGGTATATTCCGCCGCTTAGCCCGATCACGAACCGGGTAGAGGGACAGGGAAGTTCGCTGGAAGCCAATGATATATTTCCGGCGATTGATAACATGCGTATTCCAGTGGAATATCTGGCCAATCTGCTTACGGCAGGAGATACGGATCGAATCCGTGAAGTGCTGCGAAAAATGGCCGTTATGCGCATTCACATGCGTAATCAGCAGACTGGAAAGACCAGTGAGTCGGCATTGTTAGAAAGAGTAGGCATGGAGGCTCAGGAAGTGGAAGACATGTATCGTCTGCTCGCCATTGCGAAATACAATGATCGTTTTGTAATCCCGCCAGCCCACCGCGAGGAAGTAGAAGATCTCTTCAGTGAACAGGGCAGCTGCGGACTTGATTTTGCAGGTGGTCCAGGTTCTTGCGGGGTATTCTGATGGGAGAGGAGACAACGACAACGATGACGATCGATACCAATGAAGGAACACACCCTATGGTTTATGGAACGGATAAGGCAAGAATGGTCTGTAAGCTGATCTCTTATCTGTTGCAATATCCCGATACAGAGTGGAGGGAGGGACTGCCGGGTGTTCAGGAAGCTATACGGTCCATTTCCGATGAGACGGTGAACCAGATCCTGTTGATGTTTGTAGAAGAAGTACAGGCTGTAAGCTCGATTGAGTGGCAGGACTCCTATGTTCGCACATTCGATTTTGATAAAAAGTGTAACCTCTATCTCACGTATGCTCTTCATGGCGATGAGCGGGATCGGGGCCCGGCTCTGATTGAATTGAAACGCAGATATGAAGCTGCGGGATTTTATATGGAAGTAAGTGAGTTGCCAGATTACCTGCCTATGGTACTTGAATTTGTAGCTGAGGCTCCCGAGGAAGATGCCTTGGGTGTGCTCTCCAGCTGCCATAAGGCTCTGGTCACGATGACCGAAAGTATCACGGGAAAGAACAGCCCATATGGACCATTGCTCAGTCTGATGTTACAGGTCATTCCTGAGCCTCCTGCCCCTGATATACCAGAACAATTGGAAGCAGTTAACCAACAACAACCTGAAGAGCTTATGCAGATCGCAGCTCAGATGAGGAGGGGGAATCGGTGAGTACACTGGAACTGTTGTTATGGGGCGCTCTCCCTTATATGGTCATTGTTTTCTGTATTACGGCGACGATCTGGAGATATTTGACGAACCCCTTCAGCTGGACGTCCAAGTCCAGTGAGATGATGGAGAAACGTATGCTGAGATGGGGAAGCCTGCTCTTCCACATCGGAATATTCGCTGTAATCTGTGGACATATTGCCGGTTTGCTTGTACCGGTGGAATTCTATCGCTGGATTGGCCTAAGTGATGGAGGATATCACTTGATGGCTATTGCAGGAGGACTGCCTGCAGGCATCATTGCATTTGCAGGTGCAGTCATTCTGTTGGTACGCCGATATGTTGTTCGAAGAGTACGGGCAACGAGTAGCATCGGGGATTGGCTGGCACTCGCCATGCTAATTATTGTCATTGTAACCGGAATACTGGCGACCTCGGCCAATGCGGTGAATCACAGTGGATTTGACTATCGAACAACAATTAATCCGTGGTTGCGCGGTCTGATCGTATTCCAGCCTGATCCGGTTCTGATGCAGACGGTACCCATGAACTTCAAAGTACACATCCTGCTCACCTTTGTACTGTACTGCGTGTTTCCATTTACACGTCTGGTTCACATGCTTAGTATGCCGCTGGGTTATCTGAAACGCAGTTATGTGTTGTATCGGAGAAGAGATGGATCTGTGTATCCGAATCAAGAACAAAAAAAGGAAAGGGCGATGTAAATGCAACATAAAGGAAAGGTTCAACTGCCCTTGCAAACTGTAAGTCTGGTTCTTGGTTTCATGGTATGGGTTATCCTCTCATCTCTGATGCCATTTATTAAAGAGGATATTGCGCTTACGTCTTCACAGCTTGCATGGGCGACAGCGATTCCCGTATTGATCGGGTCGATTGCCCGTATTCCGATTGGTTATTGGACGAATCGATATGGAGCACGTAATATTTTCATGATCAGCTTTGTCCTGCTGCTGGCCCCTGTATGGTGGATTAGCCGTGCAACGTCGTTCAGCGATCTGGTGATTGGTGGACTGTTCCTCGGTATTGGTGGAGCTGTCTTCTCGGTCGGTGTAACTTCACTGCCCAAATATTATCCGAAAGAGCAACATGGATTTGTTAACGGGATCTACGGAATTGGTAACCTGGGGACAGCACTGTCTGCATTCGGAGCCCCGCTGATTGCTGATCGTATGGGGTGGTCTACGACGGTTCTGCTCTACAGTATTCTACTACTAGGGATGGCAGCGCTAAATTTTGCTTTGGGGGACAAAAAGGAAACTCGTGTTAATGTTCCGCTCATGCAACAACTGAAGGCCATATCACACAACAATAAACTATGGTTGCTCTGCCTGTTTTATTTTCTGACATTTGGCTCGTTCGTTGCATTTACGGTATACTTGCCGAACTTCCTGGTTACGAACTTCCAGTTGGACAAAGTCGATGCAGGTATACGTACAGCGGGATTTATTCTCGTTGCTACCATCATGCGGCCTATCGGAGGATGGCTTGGAGATCGATTTAATCCGTTCAAAATATTAATGTTTGTTTTCGGCGGATTAACGATTGCAGCTATTGTATTATCTTTCGCGCCGTCATTCTATATCTACACCATTGGGTGCCTGACTGTTGCATTGTGCGCAGGGACTGGTAACGGTACTATTTTCAAATTAGTGCCGATGTATTTCGTCAAACAACCAGGTGTAGCGAATGGTATGATCTCGGCTATGGGGGGGCTAGGCGGATTCTTTCCTCCACTGATGCTGACTTTGTTGTACAGCATTACAGGTCATTATGCGATTGGTTTCATGGCGTTATCCCAGATCGCGTTGGTCAGTCTGGTACTCGTGATCTGGATGTTCTACCAGGAGAAGCTTCAGTTATCTGCCAGCATTCTGGAGAATACCATTGAAGCGATTCTGATCACCGATACGAACAGTGTTATTACTTCCGTGAACCCGGCTTTTACGGCGGTCACTGGTTATAGTGCCGAAGAAGCAGTTGGACAGAAGCCAAGCTTACTGAAATCCGGCAAGCAGGATAAACCCTTCTATGACCAATTATGGATGGAATTACGTGAAAAAGGATATTGGCAGGGCGAGATTTGGAATCGGAAGAAAAACGGAGAGATCTATCAGGAATGGCTGAGTATTACGGCAATCCGTAACGAAGCCGGCGAAGTCAAATATTATGCGGCCATGTTCAGTGATATGGGCAGGCCAGAGCTCACAATAGCCTGATACATGTATCAGTAATTGTGTATACAGCAAGAGACCTTAACATCGATTGCAGGCGTTAAGGTCTCTTTTTGCACATCCGGAATGGTGTAAGGGTTTGGGGTAAACACCAGTTGATCTGGATGGTCACGCATCCCTTTGTTGCTTCAATGCTTGCAAGTCAAGAATGATGATCCGACTGCGATCGACTTCAATCAGATGTTCTTTGGTGAGCTGGTTTAACAGTCGATTCGCTGTTTCCCTTGTTGTTCCGATAGAGTTGGCGAACTCCTGGTGTGTCATGGGCAGGTTAATGATAATTTGGTCTTCATGCGTCTGTCCGTGCTGCTCTGCGAGCATAAGAAGGAAAGAGAGCACACGGTTGCGCACATCCTGACCAGAGAGCACCTGCAATTTGTCCTGTAGTTCACGTATTTTGTCTCCGAGTACACGCATAATTTTGATTGCAATCGATGGGGTACTCAGCATTAATCGTTCGAACAATCTGACAGGTATGGCCAGTAGTTCGGTAGGCGTAATCGCTTCAGCGGTAGCCGGGTAGGGGTGCGCGTTAAAAAAGCCGGTATGCGGGAACATATCTCCTGTTTTGAGGAAAGAGACAATCTGTTCATGTCCATTCTCATCGGTTTTGTAAGCTTTTACAATGCCGGTACGAATGAAAAAGACAGCTTCTTTTTCGCTACCTTCGCTAAAAATGACCGTTTTCTTGTGAATACTTCTGGAAATGGCGATATCTTCGACTTGCTTCAATTCCTCGGGGCTAAGGTCCTGGAAGATGGGGAACTGTTGTAGAAACTCCGCTGCTGTATCTTTGTTTACCCTGCTCATGAGAATCTTTCCTCTCTGTGTTCATATTTCTGAACTTCGACATCATTCAATCCTAGGAGGTTAACTGTGAAGTGAAAACCAATACAATCGTTATCCCTCATGAACATGGCGGCTGGGCCATGGTTAGTGTACCTTTTCTGGTAGGTGTGATTGCAAGTGGTCCGCACTGGTTACATGTGCCCTTATTTGTAGCCTGGCTTGGACTATATCTAACCGCGTATCCCTTACTGCAGTCTTTGAAAAGAAATGCCAACCGACATCGCCTATACAAGTGGGCTGCAATCTACGGTACAGTGGCTCTAATCTGTCTGATCCCACCCGTTCTGGGTCAGACCTCGCTGTTATTCTTCGGCCCTGTGCTGGGTGGACTCTTACTTGTGAACATCTGGCATGTGAGACACAAAGTAGAACGCTCGCTTACCAATGACCTGTGTGCCATGCTGGTATTCTCTTTAGGGGGAGCAGCTGCTTATCTCATTGGGAGCGGGCACTGGGATTCTGGAATGGCAATCGTAGTTTTGTTTTCTTTCTTACATTTTACAGGAAGCACGTTCTTTGTGAAATCGGTCTTTCGAGAGCGAACCAATAAGCGTTGGCTGATGCTAACTCGTCTGGTACATATCCTTCTAATTCTCATACCGATCATGATCGGATACCCATGGATGTCTTTGGCGTATGTCTATTCCACTGTGCGCACCTTCATATATGCTGGCAGAACACTGCGCCCTATGAAGGTTGGTATGATCGAGATTATTGGAGCCGTGCAATTCCTGTTCTGGTCTATTCTGTTGTAATCCGCATCATTTCATCATAGCGTGATTTTTGAACACAACAGGTGATATAGATCACAACGTTATAGCATTGTTTTTAATTAGTCAGCCAAGGTTAATGGAATGATAGAACATAATTGAACTTGAGAGGGGTCGGTCCGGGTGTGGACTGCATTCATGTGGGGCGGCATCTCTGCCTCAGCGGTTGTCATTGGCGCACTCACCGCATTGTTCCTGAAAATACCGAAACGAATCATAGGCTGGATTATGGCTTTTGGGACAGGGACACTGATCGGTGCAGCTACATTTGAACTTCTTGGAGATGCGCTGAATGATGGAGGGATTATACCTACAGCCATTGGATTTACGGCGGGTGCCGTCGTGTATACCCTGTTTGACCTGCTCGTTTCTGCAAAGGGAGGGGCAGGGCGCAAACGTTCGGCAAAGTCAGAAGATTCGAATCAGAGCGGACTCGGAATCTTTGCAGGCACGGTAATGGATGCTATCCCGGAATCCATCATGCTTGGTGCCAGCTTGCTAGCCGGTAACGGTGTTAGTGTGGTCCTGGTAGTATCAATCTTTGTCAGCAACATCCCTGAAGGTCTGTCCAGTACGATTGGACTACAGGGCAAGTACAGCCGTGGCAAAATCATATTAATGTGGCTGAGTGTACTATTGATCTCCGCGCTTGCGGCTTTGGGTGGATATCTGTTTCTGGAACAGCTTCCAGAGGAGATGGGGGCAGCAATTGGTGCATTTGCAGGTGGCGGAATCATTGCTATGATCTGCTCTACCATGATGCCGGAGGCTTTCGAAGAGGGCGGACCTGTTGTGGGATTGATTGCATCCATGGGATTGCTCGTATCGCTGTTGTTGGATCTGTAAACAAGAGATTGAATTAAGCAAAAAAAGAGTATCCGAACAGAGTGACTTCTGATCGGATACTCTTTTTGCTTGTATATGTATTCAGAGGACTAGTGATTGCCGGAACAGCTTCCTCCGCACCCGCAAGCTTCCTTACCTAGTTCATTGGCTTCGGGCAGGCGGTTCAATTCCACGGATTTCGTGAAGTAGTGACTGATCTGCTGATGCAGCTGGCTGAATTCCCGCTGAGCATAGATGAACCGACGAATGAGGGGATGATCATAGAGTGCACGTTCTTCCTCTTCATACACCTGGATTTCAGATGCAAGCAATTCAATGTTCTGTCGTTCTTTCTCCTCCAGTGCCTGATGTTTCTCCATAAATTGTTCATACTGGGTTGTGGCTTGCTCATCTGCTGCAAACTGATCAATCATGTCTCGCATCTCTTTGTAGCCTTCATCTTGTAATAGCAGTGAACATAGCTCCTGCATTTTGTGCATAATGATCTGTTTGTCCAATTTAACAACCGTATTCATCGTATAAACCTCCTGTAGATCTTTTCTTAACTGTATACTGTAACGCTAAGCTTCACTGTGACGATACTCACATCCAATGTGAAATATAATACTTGTCCCAAAGCTATATAAGCTGAACTAATCATTCACACGTTAACATTGATGGGAAGGTCATTCTGCCCTCGTGGTGTTAGTGCAAATAATCTTTAGTTCAGAACGGAACCATTTCCCTAAGCTGCTCCAGTTGAAGAATAAGGATACAGTTCCCTGTAACCTGAAGCAGTCCCTGGGTCTGCATTATGGCGAGTTTGCGACTAAGTGTTTCGGGTGTGATCCCGAGTAACAGAGCCATATCTTTTTTGAAAACAGGCAAGCGGATCTCATGCTTTGCATGATTTCGGGTATGAAAATACAAAAGCAACTTGGCAATCTTCTGTTCCGTTGTCATCGCACTGAGCGAGCTGTTCCATTCATCGGTTTCACGGAGCAGCTTAGAAATGGCAAGCAGGAAATGATAAGCAAGCTTCGGATCATGTTCAAGTAATTGGTCAAAGTCATGCTTGCTGATAGAGCAGATGGCTGAAGGCTCCAGAATTTCGGCGTTCGCAGCATGTGGTTTTTGGTGTAACAGGGAATCTTGTCCAAAGAAATCACCGGGAAAAAGAAACCGGATAATATGTTCCTTGCCATTTTCATTGTATTTGGATAACTTTACACATCCCTGATGAACCACGTAAAGCGTATCTGAGCGTTCGTCCTCCTGAACGACAACTTCGCCTTTGTTATATTTGCGGGTATGCAAAAGGGAGGTCAGCAATGCAGCTTCGGCTGGATCAAGATGCTGGAACAGAGATACTTTGGAGAAACAGGCATCCTTCGCTTCATGTGCACAGATCATCGTGTAATCACCTCGAATTGTTCAGGATGGGTATAGCCATTGTCATGTTTCAGTGAGACATTGCGGGTCCACCATGATCCGTACCATCCATGGTTACACGGAGAACGGCGGAAGCACCTTTGGCTACATGATTGAACTGATGGGTTACAATCGCATAATCGCCTTCTTCGGTCACGGTGAACTCTACGACAGCTCCACCACTTGCGGGAAGCATAACCGTCTGTATTCCATACTGGATGTTACGTGGGTTCCCATCGGTATACACACGGTCCATAATCGTACCCACAACGTGGAAGGAAGAGACTTCATTGGGTCCGGCATTACTGACATAGATCCGCACCGTATCCCCTACTTTGGCTAGCAGGGGATGCTTGGTCAATCCATAATCATTGCCGTTAAATACGACATAGTCCGGTTCCCCGTTCAAAAAAGCTTCGTAATCATGCTCTTTATACCATTCACTTTGAACAAGGGTATACTCACGATCAACCAGATGATCGGAAGGGTATCCTGCCTTGGGTTCAACAATAATCATGCCGCACATACCGTTCGCGATATGGGCAAGAACCGGTTTGGTTCCACAGTGATACATGAATACACCGGGTGATGAGGTTGGGTAGGTGAACGTGCCTTCCTCGCCGGGCATAACATCTATAAATTTGCTGCTGGGAGCGGCATGTACAGCGTGAAAATCCATGGAGTGAGGCAGGCTGGAATCTTTGTTTTTTAGAGTGAACACCAAGGTATCTCCCTCGGTCACTCGCAGGACGGGTCCGGGAACGGTACCATTAAACGTCCAAGCGTTGTAGATCACGCCTTCGGAGATTTCGATATCTGTAACTTGAGCTGTCATCTCAATATATACTGTTGTGCCTTCTTTACGGATGATCGGGTCCACCGGGGCTTGACTGATGGGCGCAGGCGAGATTTCATCCTGGTGAACAGGTGGAACTGTATCGGTTGAACTACAATGAGACAGAGTGGCCGTGAAGATGGCGAAGACGAGAGAGTATTTATATACATTCAGTAAGGAGAACATAGTTGCACAACCTTTACTCAAGTGATGTTTTTCACAATCTAAAAAGCAGGTTTTCTTTCATTTCAGTAGTTATTTAGTTATAGATTACGTTATTGAGGTGGAGACAGGTGTGATGAGGCACACACTTGGGTATGTCGTATTAAGGCATTTCCAACAATCTGTCTTCAATTGTTGTGCTGAGCAACGGAGTTTCATATAATTTTAGAGAGATGGATTGGTAAATGTTGAGTATTATGACGCGGTGTGTTGTAGTTTCAGGAAAGGGGTGAATGCAGGATGAAACGTTTCGAAGATGAAGGTGCGTATAAGTATAGTTTCTATTCGGTTCTTCGACGGGGAGAGCGGATTGATGTGAAATGTCCCAAATGCGGTGGACACGCTTCGATTGATCAACGGAATGGTCAACTGGGATGGAAGTGTTACGAATGTTACGCTCAAGCTTTTGAAGAACCAGTATATCAATATAAAGCTAAGGGGAATTGTGCTGTATGTGAACGTTGGTTTAACGTGGAAGTCACAGACGAGAAGAAGACTTCTCACCGATCGACGCATGTGGAATGTCCGCACTGTAGTTCTGTAAATCAGGTTGAATTACACGCCAAGCCGACATACCAAAGGTATTTTTCCGAGATTTGTGCAGGGAAAGATCCTGTATTCGGGTTGGAATTATACTTCATGGATGATTTCAGAGGGAAAATAATATGGGCTGTGAATCGGGAGCACCTGAATTATCTCATTGCTTATGTTTCCGCAGATCTGCGTGAGAAACCTGGAAATATGCCTTTAAGAACAGCTTCACATAGTATTCCGGCTTATATTAAAGATGCGAAGAACAGGGATATGGTTGTGCGTACACTGTCGAAGCTTCAGCATAAGACTGGATGAGACTGTAAGCGAAGATGAAGCATTAAAGCTGCAAGGGAGAGAAGACATGAAACTACGAGTTAAACTTAGCATTTTTGCAATCATTCTGGGTATGTTGATGATTCCGGCTTATTTTATTTTACAGACATTTGGTGTATTTCAAAAAGAGACAGTATTATCTGACTATGCTCTCGCCGTTGATGTGAATGGCAAGTCCTATGAAGCTTGGCCGCTGATTAACAGTTTTGCAGCGATGGATAAACAAGAGGAGAACCGTCAGTTTTATTACCGGATCGACATGAGTCATCTCCAATACCTGTTTAATCTGGCCTATAAGGAGTATGATGTGAAGCCCGGCGTGGACAATCCGTATCTAGCTGGTACTGTAAACTATCAACGTACAGATCACAACTATGTGCAGACCGAGAGACAGTATGAGAACGCGAATGACTTCACAACGGTTTTGAATCTGTATGATCAGGATGGGCAGGTGATCTACACCTACGATAACACTGGCAAGGGGGATAAACAGCTTGTAGAATCCATTATTCATCAGGGAATGAGCCGTTCTACGAATGGGGGTGGCGGTGAAGCCGTGCGCGATCCTTATATCAATATTACGGCGTTATTTCGCGACAAACTAAACATTGATGTGAAATTGACAGTGGATGAGGAACACAAAGTGGTTACCATTCGAATGAACAAATCGGAGGCAAGATGATGAATGAGTACGGTGTGCAACACGGACCTGTTTATCTGGAAGGATTAACCTGGAAGCAAGAGGACATAACGTCCGATGAAGTGGAGTGGAAAGGCAAACTTCAAACGAGTGATGGACATGATAAATTCCATATTTTTTATTATGGTGACTTAACCGAAGATGATCTGATTGCCTGGCATGATTCGATACCCCTTCTTGTATATGCGGAGCATACCGTCACGGGTGAGCGTTATCTGCTCATTGATGCTGCCAAGCATGGATATGATGCCATGTTATGTGAGACCTATCCGGAAGAAGCACTACATGACAGACCCCTTCGTCCTTATCTGGATGTTGAAGGAGAGGATATCTTTGAGGTAGAGTTGACGGCCTACTACAATGTGCCTTGGGATGATGAGTTTGGCGAAGATGTAGATGAAAATGGTGCCTATGAACTGATCACGGGAGAACGCATGGATTTTGATCAGGTCAAGCGTAATGGATATGATGCCTTTGCCATTCGCATTCTGAATCGTAAAGGGGTATGGACTGAAATTGTACAGGAAGAACTGGCTTAGATCTGATCACGAATGAACCAAACTGAGATGGGAGATGTCGACTAATGTATATTGTATCCCGTGTACTTAAGCCAGTTCCAGCAGAGGAACTGGATCACTTTGAACAACAGCACGCCATCTCGCTACCTTTGTCATACCGTACCTGGATTGAACACTACGGGGAAGGTACATATACGGGATGGATGAATGTGCAGAGACCGGACCCTGAAGTGCTGAAGCCTTTTGTTGAATATAATTTTTGGATACATACGGATGATTCGCCTATAAGTCAACATCAACTTGAGCAGTGCATCTCCATCGGCAGTTCTGTAGATGGAGATTTCCTTGCTGTTCATCCGGAAGTTGAGGGACTGTTGTGGCTACCGCGTCATGATGAGAATATCACCTTATGGACATGCTCAGAGACTGAATTTGGCGAAACGCTGGACCGGATCTATTGTGGGTATTACCATCAGGATAAACCGATAACGCCACTATACTTTGAACCGTGGAATGAGCTTCGGAAACATACCTTTTACCATTTTTCAGGGACGGAACAGGGAAGCTCCATGAAGGAACTCGCCGATACATGCAAAACAGAATTTAAGTGGGACGCTGTGTTGGAGAATGAGTACATGTGCAAGATGTTCATGGTATCGATGGGAGGATATTTACGATTTAACTATGCAACAGGGAGAGAGGTTGCCCTGTTCTATGAAGAAAAGAATGGTGCGGAGGAGGCGACGGATAACGAAATCAGTTTGTTTTTGCAAGCACATCATTGCACGGCATATGAATAGGGTTAGAGTGGAGGGAGACTCCAGAAGCAGAATGAGTACTGAAGTGTTCCATATGGTGAGACAGGCCAATCTCCACGGTGACTTGGAGGTGCTCCGACGTGAGCTGCCAGCAGCGACGTGGCCACTGAATGAGGCGTTTCAGACTTCTATGCAAGCGGTCAAAGTTGCAGGTTATCTGAACGAAGAAACGTGTGTATGTAACACGGGAATCTTCACGGAGAAGGGTCAGATCTATACGATGGATCAGCACGGATGGCAGTTGATTTCTACGTATACTTTTGCAGGGTGCTCATCAGATGGATTGGACTATGCGCTTGCAGGGCCGGATGGGATTCGTGTCATCCGGCAGCCTGATCGCAGGTTGGAAGGACAGGAGTTGGCGACATATCGTTGGGAGGATATTCAAGCCCGGATACAGTCTTCCTTTCCTCGGATCGAATCGCTTGCGGACTGTGAGCATCCCGAACGGACACTTGAAGGACTTATACCTATGGATGAAGGCAGAGCACTACTTATACATTCACGATACGGGATATATCTTGTCACACAAGCCCAGGTGACCTTGCTTCATCCCGATCTCTCAGAGATCGAAGAATATGAACTAGAGGATACACAGATAGATATGGGACATGCAGCTGTATCACGGGATGGTCGATGGATTGGATATGGTAGCCAAGGAAGCAATCATATGGTGATGGACCGCCAGCTGAACAAAACATACTCTCTCTATCCAGAATCGAGCTACCCTCATTATGCAGCATTCACCAGTGATAACCAGACCGTCTGGTTCAATGCATGTCATTTCTATAACGGGGTCACGATACAGGTCCCGCTGGAATCTATTGCAGGCAACGAAACAAAGGAAGATTGGCCAGTGATGAATGAGAATGCACGTGTGTATGCAGCAGTGGAAATAGAGGCGGGCATGGTACTTGGAGATGCATACGGTTATTTGTATTGTGTGAATGACAAGGGTGAGGAAGTATGGCGTCATTTTGTAGGCAGTACGATCTATTCTCTCGCCGTATCACCAGAGCGGTCCAAACTTGCAGTAGGTACGTATGGTGGCATGTTGCATGTGCTCGATCTTCATTCGAAAGAGATGGATGAATACGGGATCGGTACAGGCACTCTTCGTGAGTTGGAGAGGTATGTGTTGTGGCGTGGAGAGGAACCTCTGCGCTGGTGAGGTAGCATTATGACCTGGTTAGGGGTGAAGGAATGGAACGTGAAGAGGCTGTAACGTTATTAAAATGTCACTCCTTTGCCTATGATGATCTGACTCAACCCAAGATGGAGAACGGTTTTATTGGAAGTTTGCGGCCTTTCCGTGGACATTTGATTGAGGAGAATTTTCATGAGTTGATGGAGGTATTGCGGGTTCTGGCACCCGAATTTGCACGGCCTTCACTTGATCGGGAAGTCATGGCATGTTTATGGGGAATTACTCACATGGCCCGTGCTTGGGCCGTTGAACCCGAGGGCATGCTCCGCAGAAACAATCTCATCTCGGACGAACAGGTGGCATTGATGGAACAATGGCTTAATTGTTATCCTACGCAGTCATGATTTTGATTGAAGGCGGCGGAGAGGAAGAAGCG
Source organism: Paenibacillus polymyxa (assembly GCF_018614975.1). Taxonomy (GTDB): domain Bacteria; phylum Bacillota; class Bacilli; order Paenibacillales; family Paenibacillaceae; genus Paenibacillus; species Paenibacillus polymyxa_E. The sequence goes on from NZ_JAGGNR010000011.1 coordinate 424,582, forward strand.
TTTTGGGGATATCATCAATATGTGCAAGAAGGGAAGAAGTGAGTTAGGGGAGGTGTGGTGAGATTGGAGCCGAATGTATCACTAAACGTGCTAATGGACGAGCTAAATCGCTTGTTAGATGAGAAAATACAGGATCAAGAGATTCGGCAATTGTTCGAAGAATATCAACATCGGGAAGGTGCATCCGAGGAAAGTCTCGATTTATTCGAAAAGGAGTATGGCGTCCGGTTGCCTGGCGATTTTCGTACCTTTTATCAAGGCAAAGACGGCAGTGGTTACGGGTTGCATGTGCTGTACCCGGGTGATGCCGAGACGGGCCGATGTACACCCTTTTATCTGATGTCATTGGAAGAGATTCGAGAGACCAAACAATACTTCTGTGAAGTGGATGAGAAGCTCGAAGAGTATTATTCTGCCGAAGAAATCAGCCAATTGGACCCGGAGATCAAGCCATACCTGTTCCATAAACCATGGATTCCTTTTGCAACGATCGCGGGAGGTTCACTGTATCCGATGCTCGATTTCGATCCAACGGAGGAAGGCACGTATGGGCAGATTATTATGTACGTGCACGATCCGGACTTTGTCTATTATCTAACGCCTACCTTCACGGATCTCCTCAGCATGTCGAACCATAATCTGAAGATGATGGATGAGATCACGTATTAAATCCTGAACGATTAGACAATTCCTTCAATAATAAAGAAGCTGCCGAAGCAACTTCTTTATCTGATATGAACCAGTACTTTGAATGAGTCTAAAGATTACCACTGGAAGAAACGATGTCCGTGAAATCCTCCCCCTGGAGGTCCTCCGTGTCCACCCGGACCGCCAGATCCACCTCCGTGAGGTCCACCGGGATAGCCACCTCCTGGAAAATGACCAGGGTGTCCACCGGGGTAGCCACCGCCGGGATATCCACCATGCCACAAAGGTCCGCCGATCGGATATGGCAGTGGAACAGGAACGATGGGTGGGTATGGATAAGGATACGGGTAAGGGTACGGTGGCGGTGGTGGTGGATAATAAGGGTAAGGATAACCCGCAGGTTGCGGGGATGATGCTGAACCAGGGCCGTATGCCATGTAACAAGCCTCCAATAACTGGAATGATGATATCAGCCTATGCCACAGTGGTTTCAGATGATACAGCAGATTGAAGATTAATGAATATAGAGTCATGAGGGGGAACGTATGGTAGCCGTAGCTTTTCACACTGATCCAAGAGGAAATGCCTATGAACTGTTGATTGACGAATTGATCGAGAAGACAGATCGTTTTATGCTGGTTGACAGAAAATATGCTGAGGAAGCTACACCCGAAAGAGTTATCACAGTGTTACGGAGATTGGATCCGTATCTGATTGAAAGCAGTACGATGGAAGAAATGATGATGAAAAGTGGCGCCATGTATTCAGAGGGGATTTATTACATATATCGTTGCACGCCGGAATCAGGGCAGATCCTTAAGGAGGAAGCCAACCGCTTTCATGACTGGTTATATCCCTCAATGCCAGATGATCTATGTTTTTTGAACGAGGATGGAAGTGACTACTTCTACACTGTTGCTCATGAGAATATGTATGGCATGCATATTACAGAAGAAGAAGCGATTGAGCTAATGGAGCGAATCACTGGGTTATTTTTTAGATTAGATCGGCATCAGGACATTCATTGCTTACTGGACGATGCGATCAGGCATCAGACGGATGTGCTGAATATTAGTTCACATTACTTGAAAGAGATTCCGGAACGTATTCGGGAATTAAAGCACTTGAAACGTTTGACAATTTTTGAGCAGGATGTTTATACGCTTCCTCCAGCCCTTTTTGAATTGACATCATTGGAAGAATTGGAGATCATGACGGCGGATTTGGAAGGTATTCACCAAGACATTGGAAAATTGAAACAACTTCGAGAGCTTAGAATTTATTGCGGCAGTTCTTATCATGTTCCTACCGGGTGGAAGCCAAAGAAGAAGTCGGATCTTGGTCTGAAACATATTCCAGCCGAGATTGGTGAATTGAGTGAACTCGTAACTCTGGATATAGGGTATTCTGGTATTCGTGAGCTTCCGCCTGAACTAGAGAAACTAAAGAAACTACGTTATTTGAGTGTAACTAATGGTTTGATCGAGGGAATGCCAGACATGGTCAAGCGAATGAGTTGGCTTCAGAGTGTAAATTTGAATAGTACTCCATTAGGGATTAGTTGGGAGGACATTCCCGACGAAGCAAAATCTTAATATCAAATGAGCCCTGCTCGGGATGTCTGACTCAGGGCTCATTGGCTACTCGTTAATAACTTGGAGGAAATGGGCTCACGGATCTGGGCGCTGGGCATAAGCTGGCATATAAGTTATGACCTAAACCGAGAGCGAAGGGCAGGCGTTTTATTTTGGCAACCTCATACATGGATTACACTTTACCAACCACCCAATTTACTTACGATTTGAGCAAGAATCCGTTATTCAAGAAGGATGAGAACAACTATATTAACTCTCTTTCCATCAGGCAGTTAAACACACTGGGCAATACTTCTTTACTGGATATTTTCCTCAACACTGGCAATGTGGTTGAACCTCATATTCATCAGAATGCAACCGAGTTGGTATACTGCATCAGCGGTTCGGCAGTTGTTTCCCTCATTAATCCGTTTACGAACGAGCTGCTTCATTTCCCGATTACTCCGGGGCAGGTGGCTAACGTTCCTCAAGGCTGGTGGCATTATGAAGTGGCTACTGCAGATCATACACACTTACTCGCAATCTTTGATGCTCCGGTTCCTGAAGCGATATTTGGCTCAGACACCTTGCGACTTACACCTGCAAAACTTCTGGCTTATACGTACTGTCTGGATGAGAAAAAAGTTCAAGATGCGCTGGCTCCCATCCAAAAAACAGTGATTATTGGCCCGCCGGCAGATTGCCAGCCTTCAACTGCTCCTGCCTCTAACAATGCTCCAAATGTGAATCATCAGCCTTACGTAATGCCTAATGTACAACCCAATGTACAGCCAAACATGCAACCAAACACACAACCCAACATGCCACCAAACACGCAACCAAATATGCCACCAAATATTCAGCCCAATATGCAACCTTACGTAAACCGTCTTCCGTACTGGGGTACTTGGGTAGATCCCCGTATTATTCATGAGCCGGGCTGTCCGTATTATAGAGAGCTATCTGTGAATACGAATAATCAAGTGGAAAAATGATGGTTTATTAGGCAAGGTTTATCTAATACACAGTGGTACTTCAGTTGAATTAGGTATAGACAAAGAAGCGTCCGCAAAGGAACGCTTCTTTTTTGATTAAAGGTGTCTTCAAACCTGCTGAAAGCCGATCCATACCTGAACGTGTCCGGAGCATGGAGTGTTAACGAATCATAGACGTCCAGTGTAAATATATTCATTAGTTGAACTTATATATGATTTAAATTTACGATGTGTAATTTCGTCCCAAGCCAAGCTCCGTTAATAATTGACGATAAGCAATTGAAGTACGGTCAGCGGGAATATGGGCCTCGGCATGCAGATCCAGGGGCAGATCCTCCGGTTTCTGGGACTCGACCATCTCGCGGTCTTCTTCAAATACCTGCAAGTTGAACTTGATTGTGTCTTCAATCGGAGCGTCTTTGTCAAAGTTTCGTGTGATTGGACAGAATAAACGTGTATAACGGGCAGAGATCGGCGAAGCACAATTCAGAATATTCAGCTTGTCGTCTCCTGGGAAATGTACCGTCAGAGAAGCCGCAAAAGGCGGGAACACCCGAAACTCACGCAACCATTGGAAACCTTCTGGAGCAACCAGATCTTGCCCTTTGCCATAGTTGCTCACCGTACTCCAATACTCGGCCAGTAACTCATTACCCTCGCGTTTCACTTTGTATTGGGGCACTTCTGTATTGTTTCGGTCACCAAACGTTTCCGTATGCACATAGGCAAAATGGGATACATCGAGGAATCCCTCCATTTGCCGTCCAGAGGAACCAGCAATGTCAAAGTTGGGTGGCAAAATATTGATATAATCTGGATCATCCCATCCAGGGAAGGAGGGGATCTGTTCTTCCGTTCCCGCTAAAGTGGTCCATATTAAGCCATAACGTTCGACTGCCGGATACACGATAAGTTTGAGCTTAGGCGAGATCTTGGAACTTGGGTGCGCAGGAACTGCGGTACATGTTCCTTCACAATTATAACGAAAACCGTGATAAGGGCAGACAATCTCGCCATTTTCTACCCAGCCTTTGCTTAGCGGGGCCCCGCGGTGAAAACAAAGATCCTTGGCTACGACAATCTGATCATTACTGCGATAAAGGACCAGCTTCACATCGAGTAATTGAGCAGCCAGGGGTTTGTCTGTTACTTCGGTTGCTTGGGCTACCGGATACCAATATTGGGATAATACATGCCAGTCTTCAGCGGTGAACGTGCAGCCTCTAGGCAATTCGGACGTCACATTACGGTTTGCGTTGGAAGTTATCATATTAAACACTCCTTGCCGAGATGAATAAACGATTCTCTTATTGATGTTAGAAAAGTTTACTTGATTAGCCGTATGTTACTACTCTTTTGGTCAATGTATCAATATATCCAACCTACTTTTGGTTGAAATCACAAACAGCTTAGTGAAAACCGTACATGGATACGGAAAAATCCGGATTTTTCTCACGCCAGATGTTAATTATAGAAAAGAGAACAACCTTCAGTATGTTTTTCTATTACTGATTATGGACTCCATGAAGGTTGTCCTGTCATCAGAATCTCAGTGTGAATATTCGTTAGTTGAGCAACCATTCGTGTGGGAATAAAAAAGATTTTCGCAAAGAATGTCACAGATCCCGTCCGTCGTTTGTCTACAGTATGTAAACCAAATGACGGAGGCGAATGAAATGAATTTAAGAACCAACTACAGAGCAGTGAGTCCAGGCGCTTTTAAAGCGATGATGGCGATGGAGCAATATATATCCGGGCAATTTGAGGATAAAGTGTTATACGAGTTGTTGAAAATCCGCGTGTCCCAGATCAATGGCTGTGCCTTTTGTCTCGATATGCATGCCAAAGATCTGATGAAACTGGGAGATTATGCGGATCATATTCTCCTGCTGAGTGTGTGGCGTGAAGTGGCTTTCTTCACGGATCAAGAACGTGTTATGCTGGAGCTTGCTGAAGCGGTGACCCGAATCTCGGAGCACGGTGTACCCCTTGCGTTGTACGATAAGGTTCGTGAACATTTCAGTGAATCCGAACTGGTGGATCTGATCTTGGCCATTAACACGATTAATAACTGGAACCGGATTGCGATCACAACTGGAATGTATCCGGGTTGCTTTAACTAAAAATACACGCACCATGCCAGAGGAGGCTTCTTATGAATTCTAATTTCCACGCCAATGAGCCAGAAGTGTCTTCTCTGGATGTTGGTGAGTTGTATATTCGTTATAAAAAATATGCATTTTCAATAGCTTACCGCATGCTGGGCAGTGTGGTAGAAGCTGAGGATATAGTGCAGGATTGCTTTGCGGGGATTCAGAGCACGTCTCAGGATATTCGTAATCCCAAGTCCTACATCGCCAGACTGGTTGTGAACCGAAGCTTGAATCTGCTAAATTCCGCCCGTAATCAGCGGGAAAGTTATGTTGGTGAGTGGCTGCCAGAGCCGATGGGTGACAGTGAAGAGGCGAACATGCCAGAGGAAACGATGGAGAAAAAAGAGCTGATCTCCTACGCCTATCTGGTCATGTTGGAGCGTCTATCGCCCATGGAACGGGCTGTTTTTGTCCTTCGTGAAGCATTCCGATATGATTATTCCGAAATTGCGGATTGGCTGGGCAAAACGGAGAGTAACTGCCGTCAAATCTTTAGCCGTGCCAGACGAAATCTGCCCGAAAGACTTCCGCCGATCGAGCAGAGTGATGCGGATATGATCGCCAAAGGTGAATTGCTGAACCGTTTTACAACGGCTTTCCTTCGTTATGACGTCTCTGCCATGCTCGAGTTATTGGCGGATCAGCCTGTATTTACAGCAGATGGCGGTGGCGTTGTGCATACGGTGATGAGAACAATGAACGTGCACAAAGGTGTGCTTGCACTCCTGACCTCACGGCGAGTCCTTACGCGATTGCGTGAGAGAGAATGGGTACCGATGTGGATCAATGGTGAGCTTCAACTTGCGTTGATGAAAGACGGACAATTGTCCGAGGTACTCTGTTTGGAGTTGGACGCTTCTGGAGAGCGGATTGAGGGCGTGTATCTCGTCGTTAATCCGAACAAACTTACATCAATAGACATTTCAACTTTGTGATCCAAATGTAAGGACTTAATATGATTGCCAAAAAAGCGGCAACCTCTCTCTCGAGGACTGCCGCTTTTTTGCATTCACATTTTGCGATTTAGCATCCAATTATTCCCTGGAAAATTGTTGTTGAACAGGCTCAATGATTGCTCGGACTTCAGGTGTAAGCTCATCATTGTTCTGATTCAGAACCTGCAAAATCTTTTCCATGGTATCGAGAAGAACACTCCCCGTATTAGGCTCCCGCTTAGCCAAAGCTTTCTCGTAAGCTTTTTTCACCTCAGGGTCCATGGTGCGGATTTCTTCATCCGTGTACCAATCATATGCAGGCGTGTTGTCACTTCCATAAAAGAGATAATCCACAAATAACCCTTGCTTCACTGCTGATGTGCGATTGGAATTCGGGAATTTGTTCAAAAAGGCTTCTTTCTCCAATGCACGCTGGATTAATTCGTTCCAAGAGATGATAATGCCACCATCTGAAGTCGTCATTTGGTTGGATTCGGTAGCCATAATATTAATGTATGCAGCAATATCAGCCTTAACAAAGGGTTTGAACTTTTGGTATATCTCATAATTGATGATGGGGTAATACAAGCCTTCACTGGTTTCCAGTTTGAACCCGAGATCAGATGCTTCCTGCAGAAGCTTCTTCACGGTCGGATCTTTAATTTCTTTGAGCAGACGACTATATGTAAGCTTCTGTTCGTAACCAAGTTGTTCATGGGCTTGAGATATGGCCTGTTGAAATTGTTCCGTATACATTTGGTGATCCATATTAGCCAATTTCACGTTCTGCATGTTCTCCAGTTGCAGCGTCATTAGCGTGGCCTGCCAAGGACCGACTTTTTTGATATGATTCATCAGGTATTTACGGGCTTTAACCAGACTTTCTGTGGACTTCAGTGCCTCTGTTCGATAGGTTTGGAACTGATGATACACCGCTTTGGAAGCGGGAACAGGTGCAGCCAGTGTTGTTGAAGGTGTGATTATTGCGCCAATGGCAGTACAGCCGAGAGCCATAGCCAGTAAACCAAGTTTAGCAGGTTGCTTCCATCTCATTTGTATACCTCCCCGTAATGAAGAAAAAGCCATTAGAATTTTCTTATAACTGCATTTTACCGCATTTTATATGTATGATCCGTATGTTTAATATGTAAGTTCTGTCTTTGATTAAACCAGTTTCTGGTAAGCGAATCAAGTGTCTTCAGTAGGGAAATGATTACAAATAATTAAAGAACAGCCCCTAAAACCCGAAAGGGTTAAAGAGACTGTTCTAGGTATTCTGACTTTATTTTCTAATTAATGAAGTGGTTTGCTGTTAATAGGCATCTGAGGTGCTCCGGTTGCTGGAATATATGCCTGAAGCATCTGTTGTGTATCACTTGGATTGAGTTGAGGGACTTGATAATAGGCGTTTTTATTCTGGAACATGAAAATTTCATAGGCCATCTCGATAAAATGCTGGATCTGAGAAGCGATGACTCGGCGAACCGTTCCATTTGTGATCTCGCTGCAGGACATGCCGAGCAGACTCGCATGTGACTTGATCAGTCCCAGCATATGAGCGCTAATCCCGGCATCCTTAACATCGGCCAAGCTCTGGTTTGGCTTTTTCGGTGCTGAGGGCTTAAGGCCATATACCGGTGGTACGATGTTGGGGATCATGTAGGTTGCCGTCTCTTGATGAGGCTTCTGTCCGGATGCAAAACACTCTGCTGTCAGATTGTACTGGGATAATATGAAGTTGTACTGCCGGTCCAGAATACCAATCAGTTCCTGGCTCTGCACAAATGTACGAAAGATCATGTATTGATCCAGCACGTTAATGGTGGAGGACAGAATCTCATGCACATCGAACATCTCATGGCCGCCATGATTCATGTTAGGGGTGACATTTGGATTAGCATTCAATGTGGGTTGTACTACATTCTGAGGGTTCATGGAATTTGGATTCATTGTAAATTTGATTCTCCTTTGGTAAATGGTATGATTCTATATAAGTTGAACGAAAAAATATTTACACTTGCCACTCCGATGACAGAACAACCTTCCGATCGCTGTTATCCCCAGATTTTTAATTTAATATTACAAAGGTGAAAATCCGGTGATAAGCTTATGCTTCCGAAGTAGCTTTCTTGTAGAAAGCTTTTAGCGAACGCTTTGCTTCTTCAGGTTCTTTCTGTCCTCTGCGTTCTCGTGCAAATGTATAGTTCAACTTCTATAGTATGCTTAGAGAGTAGTAAACTTATGTAATGTGTTAGGAATATACGCACAATTAGGAACAGGTATGGTGGTGGTTAAAGATGGAAGAGACCGATTGGGGTGTAGCAAAGGATTTGTTCGTCAAACATTACGGGACCGCTATACAGATGCATCGAGAAGGCGTGTATGCCAACTATAAGCGATGGGACGTACCCCAAGAGTTAGAGGAACAATGGATAGGGGAGCGAATTCAACAATTAAGTTCCGAGCTGTCTATCATGAATTGGGATGCGGTGGATGAACTTGCGTTGATTGCCAAACATCGGACAGAACCCAATATAATTAAGGCAATTACAGAATTTGCCTCAAGACAATTGAAGAGTGCGGACAGTATGGTTCGTCTCGTGTATGCTGAACGTCTGATTGAGCTCATTAAACGGTATGAATCTTCTCTGCCGATGGACAAGTTACGGGAAACCTATCAATTGACGATGGACTTGCTGGTCGATGTGGCGACTAAACCGTTGGTGCTTGATCCAGGCCATGAACTACAGCAGTATGGATTAAAGGATAAACGTGGATTGAATTTACGTGTTGAAAAGAACAAGGAAGAAATCATCCGATATTTTCGAAATTAATTTGAATTTTATCAAGTGAGGTCAGAATCATTGAGAAAACTGAATTATATTCGCATATTTATTTTCCTTAGTGTGGTCACAATAGTAACGCTTGGATTGTACTATGTAGCCGCAGATTGGCTGGATCAGCGTTATTTCCGCTTCCTGATCTGGAATCTGTTCTTGGGCTGGATTCCTTTTGTGTTCTCTTATGCAGCCTATCTTCTAAGTGATGTGAAATGGAAAGGTGCCGCATGGCTTGCAGTCGCAAGTGGTCTGCTGTGGTTGTTATTCTTCCCGAACTCTTCTTACATTGTTACGGATTTGGTTCATCTGACAGCGAGAAGTTCCAGGTATTATGGTGGGAACGGAGTGGACTACACGTATTGGTACGACTTGAGTGTTGTATTAATGTTTGTCTGGACTGGACTCCTGCTTGGATTCCTGTCGATGTATCAGCTTCAGGAAGTGATCTATCACCGAATTGGACGCTGGGCATCCTGGATCTTTGTACTGGTTGGCAGTGCTTTGGGAAGTTACGGGGTATTGCTTGGACGTGTATATCGACTGAATAGCTGGGATGCACTGACAAATCGCGAGACGCTGATTGAACTGATGCACGAAAGTGTAAGCCGCCCGTCTCTTGCGTTTTGCCTGTTCTTTGGCACGTTTATCACTTCAATCTATGCCGCATTGTATTATCTGATCAATACGAGGTCTCTCGGTGAAACGAAGAAGAGTGCAGAAAGTCCCGAGTCGGACCTGCAAGCGTTACGCTAACTCATGTTGTCTTGGGGCATGCAGCCAGATAGACTTACGGGAAAACGAGTGGAACAAGTGATTGAACAGCATTTGAGCATGCTTTGTCCAACTTAATCTTACGTTGTCTGAAGAAGGGTATTTCCTTTTATAAGGGAGTAATCCTTCTTTTTATGAAAATTTGGCAGGTATGTAGGATATAACGAAGAATGAGAATGTAATGAATACATAGACAAGTAGGTGAACAACAAAATGTTAAATGCAGTTGAGCTGACAACAAAAGTAGAAGAAGTCATGGAACGCGTGAATTTTTCGGGTGTTGTATTACTCCAGCAAGCCGGGAAAACCCTTTTGAATATGAAACGTGGTTATGCGAATCGCAGTGAAGAGCTTGCCAATCAGGTGGACACACGCTTTGGAATTGCATCAGGATGTAAGATCTTCACGGCAGTGAGTATATGCCAACTCATTGAAGCAGGCAAGTTGTCTGCGGATTCCAAGTTTACGGATGTGTTGGATGTGGAGTTCCCACTGTGGGACGAAGGGATCACCATCCAGCAGTTGTTAACACACACGTCAGGCATTCCGGATTATTTCGATGAAGAAGTGATGGAAGACTTTTCAGAATTATGGAAAGACAGACCCGTCTACGCGATGCGGCGTTTAAGTGACTTTCTGCCCATGTTTCAGCATCTGCCAATGAAGTCTGCTCCGGGTGAACGTTTTCATTACAACAATGCGGGTTTCATTGTGCTGGGACTTATCGTGGAACAACATTCAGGACTGTCATTTACAGATTATGTGGAAGAGCACATTTTCAAAAGGTGTGGCATGAAGGACTCCGGTTATTTCGTAACAGATCAGCTCCCGCGTAACACAGCTTTAGGGTATATCGATCATGAAGATGGCTCTTGGAATACTAATATGTTCTCTATTCCTGTCAAAGGTGGATCAGATGGTGGGGCATATGTTACAGCGCCGGATATGATTCGATTCTGGGAGGCTTTGCTGGGTCACCAATTGTTGAATGAAGAGACGACACAGCAGTTATTAACACCACATGCTCATCAAGAGGATGAAGAGTATTATGGGCAGGGTATCTGGATTGACCGCAAGGAGGAAGACATTTTCAAATTTCATGTCATGGGGTTTGATCCAGGGGTTTCGTTCATGTCTTCCGTGTATCCGGACTATGATCTACAACTGGTTGTGGTCTCTAATCAAGAGTCTGGTCCGTATCCAATAACAATTGCTATCGAAGAAGCTTTGGCATGACGAATAAACCCTCAACCTATGGGCTGGTTATGCCTACATAAGGTTGGGGGTTTATTGGTCGAACAGGAGAGAAGGACTGCCTGCGTTTATAACATTTTCCATAGCTCAGGGGCAATTAATCGAGGGAAAATATCCAACGGAGGTTTCTCTTTCTTTCGTTTGTCATTGGTTAACACCGTAACAAGTTCGAGCTCTGGGACAATATATACATACTGACCACCAAATCCTCGCGCGTAATAATAATGAAGATTGGGTTGGTCGTCTTCAGCAGCAATACCTTCGGCGGCAGACCTTTCATTCGGATAGACATCCACCCACCAATGCCAAGCATAACTGCCGTGATTCGGTGGAGTGACTGTAATGAAAGGCTGCGTCGAACGGGATACGAGATGACTGGAAATGAGAGACTCCCCTTCCCACATCCCTTGCTGTAGAAACAGCTGACCGAATTTCAGCAGATCTACGGGGAACATCTTTAGGCCGAATCCGCCAGTATGTACACCTTGAGGATCACTTTCCCATTCGTAATGCTTAATTCCCAGCGGGCCAAAAAGATAAAGTTCTGCGAACTCGGCTACGTTCATACCTGCATTTTGCATCAGGATGGCGGATAGGATCTGTGATACTCCTGAGTTGTACTCCATATGTGTACCCGGTACATGACTTAACCGTTGTTCCAATGCAAAATCCACCCAATGATCGGTGCGGGTCATGCGAGGGAATGAATTCTGCCCACCGAACTCATCCCAGTTGAATCCGGCTGTCATGGTGAGCAGTTGTTCCAGTGTGATCGCTGGTTTGCGCGGGTCAGGATCGGATGTCAACTGTGGAAAAAAGGTGGAGATTGGGGTTGAAGCCTCTGGCAACAAACCTTTATCCATCGCTATACAGATGAGTGCGGACAGCACACTCTTGGTACATGAATTAATTTTTGCAATATCGGTCGCAGCCTCCTGGTTGCGGTAGTGTTCGTACATGATCTCACCGCGTACGCTGACGAGGCAGCTTCGCAGATCCAGCTGTGGAACAATCTGTTGTAATTTGGATGACAGTGATGAAGGATTCATAGTGTCCTTTCTGTGCGATTGTTTTGTTATAGGATTTTGTAGAAATAGGTGTCCATTATCTTAGCATACTCCCGAGGTAGGGCTCAACAAGCGCTACATTATTATGTCACACCAAGCTTGTAAAATGCGATATCCTATGAAAGCGATAAGAATCTCATGCGAATATTGCATAAATCTCCAGCATTGTCTGTCAATCTTATATAATTGTCATGAGAAGAGCACAAGGCATTTATTAGAGAAAGGGGGATGTGATGTGGGAAATATAATAGAAGAATTATATTACGGTAACCTGAGACCGGAGGAAAGTATTGTTCCTAAAGATTCGGCGTATCGATCTATTAATAAGGAGATTACAGCTTATATTGAAAAATTCAAGAGAGAGCTTTCGGAGGATGAATTTAAACAACTTCAGTTATTGTTTGATATGATGGATCAAGTTCACTCTATACATTCAAAAGAGGCTTTTGCGAGTGGATTCAAAATTGGGACGTTGATTATGATCGAGAGTGGATACTCAAGCTAATATTTTGATTTTTCACAACATGTGGTTATATAGAAGAGGTTTAGACAAAGGAATAGGGGGAACTTTCTTGTTCAAAATCGGAAATTAAGGATCGTTTGAAACGCTTCCTGCTCATGCCAGGGCAATATACGAGGGAGATACCGATGCTGTAGAACAATTCATTAAACAGGGCATGGATCTCGAAGAAGAGATTACGCTCAGTAAATACATAGTATTAACGCCACTCGACCTTGCCTTAATCTGTAATCAACCGGCAGTGGTTAAGTTGTTGGTAGAGCATGGAGTTAATCTGAATGCCAAAAATAATCCGGCGATCCTGAAGGCAGTCAGATATTGTGGAGAAGAAATGGTGCGATACCTGTACAAGCACGGTGCCAAGTTAAATGGACTTAATCGGGTCAAATCTAGTGCATATGATGAAGGCTACTATGGTAACAAAAAGAATATAACAGTGCTGAATGAACTGGGATTGGATATTCAGAAATCGGTAGCTGATCACGATATGATGACAGTCCAGTACTTGCTGGATCAAGGAGTGGATGTCAATTACAATGAACCGGATATGGTATATCCGTACAAGGCTACGCCTCTCACGGTAGCTGCACGACATAATAACATGAAGATGGTTCGATATCTGGTGGACCAAGGAGCAGATGTGACTATTCAGGAGAAGGATGGAGAGCGGGCGTATACGATTGCAGTGAGTCAGAAAAATGAAGAAATGGCGGAATATCTAAAGGGGCATGAACCTCAAGAATTTCAGGATATGAGCAACAAATTGCATGCATTGAAATCATATAAACTGCCACAAAAACTCATTGATTTTCTAACCAGCACTCATAGAAGAATGGACTTGCAAGATAATGAATCAGGCATCCGATATATAGAATTCTTTCATCTGATTGATACGGTGGAGATGAAAATGGGCAGGCAAAAGCTGCTGCGCATATCCTCAAACATCGATCAATACTCACATATTCTGATTGTTTGGAATCCGAGTAAAAAAATGATTGGATATGCAGATATTGAACATCAAGAACATGGAACGATAGCTACATTTGAAGAGTTCATGGGAGATCCTATTGCAGCTATAGAGGATTTCTTGAATTAGATAGATTGTATACGAACTTTCTATTAACCTCTTTCCTATTTAACATTTGGAAGAGGTTTTTACTATTATAAACATGTCGAAATAGGAAAAATATCATATGAAAAATGAACTATGTTAGTGCGCATTAAGGTTAGAAATGGTAAAATATCAATGCCTAAACATGGAAACAAGTTTATGAAAGATTCTGAAAAATTTTTAATATAGGAATTGGTCTAGAATCAGTGTTTTTCAAAAGAACCTTTTAGTAAATTATAGTAATCTAATACTGAATTGAGGAATTAAACATGGCGATTATTGACGTAATTAAGTATGATGGCTCACCTGATGTGTTTGCTTGGAAACATCCTGAGACTGAGTTGGGAACATGGACCCAGTTGATTGTGAATCAATCTCAACAAGCAATTCTTTTCAAGGACGGAAGAGCGCTTGATATGTTTGGACCCGGAAGGCATACGCTGAGTACTGCGAATATCCCAATTTTGAACCGACTCGTTAACCTTCCGTTCGGAGGAAAGTCACCTTTTGCAGCAGAAGTCTGGTATGTCAATCAAGTAAGCGCATTGGACGTTAAATGGGGAACGGCGAATCCGATTCAGATCCAGGATCCCAAGTATAATATTATTGTTCCCGTAAGAACATTTGGACAAATGGGAATTAAAATCTCGGATTCACGGAAATTTTTGATCAAGCTTGTGGGCACACTGCCTGAGTTTACCCAAGCTAATATGATTAATTACTTCCGCGGGCTAATTATCATGAATATTAACTCCATGTTGTCATCCTATCTAATACATAGAAAAGTTAGTGTTTTGGAGATCAATGCCTATATCGCCGAGATTTCAAAGCATTTCGCAGACACAATAGCTTCTACTTTTGAAGAATTTGGTATTGAGTTGATCAACCTCTATATTCACAACGTCAATCTGCCCGAAGAAGATCCTTCCGTCATTCGATTAAGAGAAGCGTTGGCGCGCAAAGCTGAGATGGATATTATTGGGTACACATATCAGCAAGAACGTTCGTTTGATACGCTTGAAGGTGCAGCGAAGAATGAAGGAAGCATGCAGTCAGACATCATGGGCGCAGGACTTGGTATGGGTATGGGGGTTGGTCTGGGTGGTTCTTTCAGTAGCGAGATGTCCCAGATGTCTAAAGTGATGTCGACTAAGGAAACGCCTGCAGTAAGTATATGTAAGCAGTGTAATCATCCGAACCAGGAGAACAGCTCTTTTTGCAGCAAATGTGGCAATTCACTAGCCGAAAAGTCCGCAGTAACAACAGATTGCAACAATTGTGGACATGCTTTGCCAAAGGGAACCAAATTCTGTCCTAACTGTGGTGACAAATACCATGCGTGTCCATCATGTGGAGCGGATAATGCAGAGAACGCATTGGAATGTATTCAATGTCATCAACCGATGCCTAGCCCATGCCCTAACTGTAACCATATGAATTCCGGTCATACAAAATTCTGTGGCAACTGTGGCACAAGTTTAAGCTTGAAATGCAGTCGGTGCCAACATGAAGTAAAACCCGGCCAGAAGTTCTGTCTTGATTGCGGAAACAATCTGCAAGAAGGGGGACAGGCATAGTGGTGGTAAAACGCAGCAATCTCCTGATTTTGGATGTCGTTTATTTAATATGCATGATAGTATCGTCAATCGTTTCTTTTACGGTGTTTAATCATGCGCTTCTATCGTTTTCTTTTTGGATGAATCTCGTTGCTTCTTATGTAGCGATTACGGCTATTTGGATCTACGCACGGTTCATTATGCAAAATATGGATCGGTTTAAACGATTTGTTCCAGGTTACACAGCGTTAGGTGTAGTATTGGTTATTTATCTAATTTGTGTGATGATCTACACGTTGTTAACAGGTTCAGCAGATCATGCGCTTCGTTGGTTCGTATTGTTACACACGGTAACGATTGCGATCGCAACTATTTTGTGCGGAATCATTATGATCTATATTCAGAGTGTGCGCCGTCATGAAACAGATGAACAGACAAAAATCGCAAACTTACAATTAATCGAAAAAGCTTTACAGCAATTGCTTCATACCATGGTGCAACATCCCGTCCTAACTGTGGAAGAGGAGCGCAAAACCGTTCAATCATTAATTGAACTTGTAAAGTATAGTGACCCAATCACACCGGATTCCCTTGAGAAAAATGACCGCCAGATCTTGCTGGATATTGAATTGATGAACAGTGAGCTTGCAAATCAGTATGAAGCAGGGGAATTAATAAATAGTGAACGTTTTGCTTCGCAACTATCCCAGTTAAAGTTCCGTTTGAAAGAGCGCAATCAACAGATCATGACAAGCAAATCATAAATTGTAGGAGGAAACGCGGTGAAAAGATTTTTTGGAATTATATTCATTATCCTTTCGTCTCTGACGATCTTGTTATCTTTAATATTAATATCCGAGGGAACAGAAACGGCCATTATCAGTACGATAATTCTTTTTATCCCTGGGGTTATCGTACTTGTTACGGGCATTAAAATGTGTGGTCGACCTAAGTCTCGTTCTAACACTGATCAATATCATCACTACGATTCTATTGATAAGCAAAATTACGAGGATCAGCATCATGAGAAATATGAAGAGAAAGATGAACTTCAAGAATCTGTAGCCGTGAATTGTTCAGGGTGTGGGGCCAAGGTAAAGGTATATCCTACTTTGTCTGCGGATTGTGAGTATTGTGGAACGACAATGAGGATCTCTTAAACTGCATAGCTGACTCAATGACTTCTTTTACGGATACTTGTAATATACACAGCTAGGTGTAGTGTGATGTTTTAAGGAGGAATCGTGTTGTTAAGGAAGTTATTTGGACTCTTTTTTATATTTTATGCCATTGCGATCCCGATTGCCATGTTTAATGCAAATAATTTCAGAGGTACTAAAAATCTCATTGCTATGGCTGGATTTATGATCGTTGAATTTTTGTTTTTATATTTTGGTATTAAATTGCTTAGGAAAAAACGTGTCCCGGAACGAAAGTTTTATGGAGGAGACTATGGAGGTCATCTTGATCGCGAAAATGTGAATCCGCATACTTATTCAAGTTACAATAGCAACACCGTGAGTTACAGTAGTCATAATACAATTAACTATACAGAGATCAATTTTTCAGACAAGGAAAACGCTGAAGAGAAAGCCGAAGAAAAAGTTGAAGAGCCACAAAGGCCTATTTCAGTGAGTTGCCCGGGGTGTGGGGCGAAGGCAAAAGTGCTTCCTAAGCAATCAACGGACTGCGAGTATTGCGGAACAACAGTTGTAGCAAATTAGAAAGGTTCAGAATGGATACGTGAAGGGTTAAGCCTGATTCCTATGGAGTCAGGCTTTTTATCTCTTCAATTTTGAATCTAAAAGTCCCCCGAACGATCAAATCGTCATATAATTCCACGTGAGTTGCCTTAAAGTAGTTCCTTTAATGAAACGTTTCGAATTTACCTTTATAATTAAGCCACATTATATTCCGTTTTTGTAAGCGTTTTATTTTATTGTTTACGGAAATGGGAAAATTATGATAACATATACACGAAACGTTTCGAATCCATTTGAAGGGAGAAAATCATGAAAAAAGTAAAAATATTCAGCTTTATTTTAACTTTTTGTCTGTTAGCTAATCTAGCTTTAACTCCTATGGCTTCAGCAGGTGACTCAAACCATTTAATTGGATTTCGAGCAGAATTGAAAGCGATTGCATATAAGACCTATACGTTTTTTGAGGACTATACAGATCAGAACACTGGCTTGACTTACGATGAAGTACGGCACACTGAAAACGGGACAGAAGAAGCTAAACGTACCTCGCCCACGAACATTGCAATGTATATGATGAGTACCGTTTCAGCGCAACAATTGGGCATTATTTCAAAGAAAGAAGCTGTACAACGCCTGCAAACGACTATACATTCCCTCGAAAAGTTAGAAAAGTGGAACGGCCTATTTTATAACTGGTATAACACGGATGACGGATCAGTGAAGAAAGATTGGGGCCAATTTATTTCCCAAGTCGATAATGGCTGGTTATCCGCTGGTTTAATTGTTGTTGGGCAAGCCTATGAAGAACTTCATGGGGAAACAAGCAAGTTGGTTACAAATATGAATTATACTCCGCTATATGATCCTGAAGTCGGCCAATTCCGCGGAGGTTATGATGTGTCTAAAGGCGCGCTGACGGACCACCATTATGGGATGTTTTATACGGAACCACGTGTAGGCAGTTATATTGCCATTGGGAAAGGTGACGTTCCCCAAGATCATTGGTGGAAGATGTATCGCACATTACCACAAGAATGGGATTGGCAAGCTCAGATTCCTCAAGGTAAATCCGTTAAGTACGATGGAGTGGATGTGTTTGAAGGGAGTTATGTATACAAGGATAAAAAGTTCGTGCCAAGCTGGGGAGGTAGTATGTTTGAAGCTCTTATGCCCGGTATGGTCATAAAGGAAAAAGAGTTGGGTACTCAAGCTTTGGGATTGAACAACCAGCGTCATGTTGAATTGCAGATCGAATATGCCAAAGAAAAAGGGTATGCCGCATGGGGCTTTTCACCTTCTGCAACTCCGACAGGTTACAGTGAGTTTGCAGCAACGCCGTTAGGTACCTCAGGTTATAAAGATGGAGCAACGGTAACAGCACATGCAACATTTCTGGCCTTGGATTATGCCCCTGAAGCTGTTCGAAAGAACATTAAAGCTTTAAAGAACTTCAAAATGTTTGGCAAATATGGGTTCTATGACTCAGTCAATGTTGAAACGGGAGAACTTGCAAAAGCTTATCTGGCACTGGATCAAGGGATGATTATGGTGTCGATCGCCAACTATCTTCAAGATGGCGTTATACGCGATTATTTTCACAGTGATGTGATAGGGCAGACACCAGAAGAATTATTGAAAAAAGAAGTTTTTTCCATTCAATAAAGGGTTGCTTTAGAGTAGAGTAAGTTCACTAACGAAATGGGACGAAGATTAAAAGATGGGCGGAACGAAGCAGGGTATCAGCATGTTTCGTTCCGTTTTTTGCGTTTACCCTTGATAATGAAGTCGCAGATGGATTAGATTATGGAATTTACGTTACAGAAGGGCGAGGCCGCAGGTGCGGCTGCGGCAATTCTGACAGAGAAAGGCTCACGCCAAACAGGCTAGTGAGCATATGGAAATAAATCAGAGATTAGTGATGCCCACCAGCTCCATAAATTGTGAGAGAGCACTTGTCATGTACGAGTCACGTCGCCTTATAAACACCGTGGGCACTTTTTCATACGATTCTGGTAATGGATGACAGCTAATTTTCCCCTGCTGTATGCGTGATTCAACCATAGACACGGGTAAAACAGTGACTCCTAGCCCGTTCTCGACACATTTCAGGACACCCTCTAGTGTGCCATATTCCATGACCTTCATAGAAGCATAACCATGATCCTCTAGCCATCGTTGCCAACGTCCCAAATAGATGCAATGTGCGAATGACGAAAGCAGTGGTTCATGTAAAATCGATTTTACTTGAAAGGGCTCGGGAGAGAAACTCGTAATCAAAACTAGAGATTCTTCAAAGACAGGGTATTCAACAATCTCCGGATGAAGAATGGGTCCATCCACAAATGCACCGTCTACCTTATATTCGAGAAGGGTACTTACTTGATCTACGGTAGGTGCCATATATAAGCTTAATTCTACTTGTGGAAATTTCTTGTGATATTGTGTGAAGATCAATGGCAATCGTGTAGAAGCAGTTGACTCCATAGCTCCAATGCGCAAGGTTCCCCGCGGGGCAGATGAAAGTTTAACTGCCTCAATCGCTTCCTCGAAATCATAAAGCAACTTGTTTACATGCGGCAACAGCTCACGTCCTGCAGGCGTTAAGGATACCTTCTTATGATATCGATATAACAGAGGAACACCCAATTCTTGCTCAAGACGTTGTATTCGTGCAGTAACGTTGGACTGTACATAATTCAATTTCTCAGCAGCCTTGGTGATGCTTTGTTCAATGGCAACTGCCTTAAATACTTCCAAAGACCTAATATCCAGAACAGCCCTCTCCTTTTGCATCACATATTATGATGATCTATATACTTTTATTTAATTTTACGTGATGCATAACAGGATGTAAACTTAATGAATCAGGGGGATTAACACCATTGCCAACGGGTTGATTATCTCGTTATCGAATAATGAGGAGGGAATCTCATGATTTCAAAGATCAATATACAAGATAAATTTATGAGAATCCATGATTATTTTAATCCCAGAATAAGTGGAGAGCTGAATGACTCTTACGTAAAAATGGTGAAGATAATGAACCGCTGCTTATCCATGAATTATTTATGCTTATTTTGAATCAATAGTCTAGCCCTAAAGCCTCAATAAAAAGGAGTGTTTAATATGAGTTACCAGCCTATTAATTTTAATGAGAAATTATCTAAGTTCAATGAACATTGGTCTCCGAAAGTTATTGGTGAAATGAATGACTATCAGTTTAAATTGGTTAAAATCGAAGGGGATTTTGTATGGCACGATCATCAAGATACCGATGAGGTGTTTATCGTGATCAAAGGGGAGATGTTTGTTTATTTCCGCGATGGCCAAGTAAAGATTTCCGAAGGAGAGATGTTCATTGTACCAAGAGGAGTTGAACATAAAACGTTTGCACACCAGGAATGTCATATCATGATGGTAGAGCCTAGGGGAGTAGTAAATACAGGCGGAACCGAGTCGGAATTAACAGCAGTCAATGATATTTGGATCTAATGAAGTTGATGAAACAACAGTTATAGCTTTTCTGGAAGATTCGATTTATTGGTTTGTCGGAAGCGCCAGTAGAGATCATTCGGCGTGCACATGCTGTTCATCCGATTACAGCGTTGCAGACCGAATATTCATTAGGAAGTCGAGAGCTTGAGGATGAGATTATGCCTGTCCTGCATGAATTGAACATGGGCTTGGTTCCTTACAGCCCATTGGGGCGGGGATTCCTGACAGGTCATTTGTACATGATTCCAAGAAACCTACAGTTCAGGATTGAAAACAATATATAACATGTGTCAACGGTATTACTTTCTATTCTCCGGCATACAGTACAACAATGAGGTGTATGGCCAAGGAGGAGAAATGATCGTATGATGAATCCGATTTTGCAAGCCCCGAATGTTCCGCTGGCAGCCGATTCCAATGCGGTTGTCAATTATCAGAGGGATTCACGCAACTATGTAACCCAGCTGTTTGGAGAACAGCTTCCAACCATTGCGAATGGTTTCTTCAACGTGTACTTAAGTAAAGGAATCATTGTGCAGCCGCACTGGCACACCAATGTTACGGAGATGGTTGTGGTCATCACCGGTGAAATTACAGCGTCAGTATTCAATCCGTTTACACGTGAACGATTGACATATCGTCTGAAACCAGGTCAGGTTGTGGTATTTCCGAAAGGCTGGTTTCACTGGTTTGTCGCTGAGACAGATGATGTATATGTATTAACTATCTTTGATCAACCAACACCTGATATTGTGTTTGGAGCGGATTTCTTGGCAGCTACACCGCCGGAGGTGGCTCACCGCGCGTACTGTTTGGATGAAGAGGCATATGCCAGAGCCGTTGCGTCCATTAAAAATGATGCCATTCTGGGACCTCCAATAGGGTGTGATACGCAGGTTTCTGATCAATCGACTTCACCTTCCAAGATGTCTGTGTCACTATCCAATAAACAGAAGTCTTAATTGAAGATTCCTTATTCATTATCAAAGTACACAGCCTGTAACTGGAGAATAACAGTTACAGGTTTTTTGACGTGTTGATGTAATAATCGTTAGTATAGTATGAACATCCAACAAAAACGGAGGACTCATTAATGAACATGTCAAAAATGAAAACGCTTGAAACTGCAATGAGTTATGCACCTATTCTGATGTTTGACAGAAACGAACCCTTTTATCCTGATTTTGTTGGCATTTCTGTGTTGCATCAATCTGGGCCTTCACCATCGTTCAGGAGGGACATTAAGTTTCCGACCGAGGCAGTACAATATGTAATTGAATATGCAATCTGGTGGGATTATGAGATTGGACATCTGTATGAAATGGAGCATGTATGGGTTTATGTGGGTCATGACGGAGAGGTAGTAGACTGTGAAGCCAGCTTTCACGGGAAGGTGCTGCGTGGATTGTTGAAGGAACGGGTTAATGTGGTTGGACATCATGTATGTCTGTACTCGCAGCCTGGCAAACATGCTTTCTCACCACTTCCGGTTGTATTTGAGTTATTGCCAAACCTGTATAGTGCAGCAGGTGCCGAAGCTGGATGTGATGGGCTACTTGTGAATGAGTTGTTTCAAGGTTATTTTGAAACGAATGAACAGATCGATGCTCAGGTGGAGCGTTATCTGCAGACCAAAGCGTTTGTACCTACCATGGAGTTCGAACAATATTTACTAAAGCCGGAGATGTTCATGACGTGGGATGAACTGTTTGGTATTATTCCGCACAGGATTAAGGACCGCTTAATTGAACTGGAGCAGCTATATAACACATAAGTAATTAGTTTTAAACGGGTTTTATGTTAATTTAAAGTGTGTTTTTTTCGCTTCAAAACCAAACTTTGTTGATTCGGGTTTGGTTTTTTTGTGAGAAAATGGACTCAGTATTGAGTAAACATTTATTAGACTTAAGTCCTGAAATGTTGAGTGTGTACAGCAAAATACATAATTTTTTGCGTGGAAAATGATATTTGTTAGACGTAAGAACTATACACATCTTATGTAAAAATATAAGAAGACCATGTCACATGAAATTTTGTATGGAGAACTATGTGTAAGTCAATGCAGAATGTTGATTATACGTATATATGTAAGCAGAAAAACCGATTTAATAGGTAAAAAGTATAAATTATATGAAAAAGAAGATTCTTTATATCTGAAATAAAAATTCATAATAGTGCAAAATTATAGAAATAAAAATCTCCTATTCAGTTTTAATATATTTATGTCGAAATAGATCGTAAGTTGTCTGGAGCGTGCCCTAGAGAAGGGTTTACCAAGCGTTATATACATAACTGGACACTACGATGCCTAGGAGGAGATTACATGAAGTGGTTTGGGAATTTAAAAACAGCAACAAAGATTATCTCAGCATTTTTAATTGTGTCGATAATCATTGCGGCGCTTGGCGTCTACTCTGTAGTAACATTAAGAAGTACGAATGAACGAATGCAAGAGATGTATAACAACAATCTGGTATCGGTCAGAGAACTGTCCTCAGCTCAGGTTGAATATCAGAGATTGCGGGTTAACGTGCGTGATTTGAACTCCGAAACTGAAGCAGCAGAAAAGACCAGACTTACGGAGAATATTGCTACGATTCGTGAATCCATGGAGGAGCGACTTGCGTCGTATCGCCCTCTTGCGACTACCCTGGAAGAAACGGAATTACTTCGTAAATTAGATACCCAGTATGACAGCTATATGAAATTTTACGATCAAGGTGTCACTCTAGCGTTATCAGATGATGATACAGCTTTTATAGTATTCCTGAAAGCGACATTGAAACCTCCCGGTGATGAGGTTGTAAAAACGCTGGCGGATCTGGTGAACCTTAATGTAACGTTGGCAGATCAAGCGAACACGAAGTCTGAAGAAGCCTACTCCAAAGCCTTCACTGTTACAATCATCATGGTTGTGGCATCAGTACTCTTCAGTATCCTCATTGGATATATCATCTCTCGTTCCATTTCCAAGCCACTCATGGCCATGCTTGGTCTGGCTAAGGAAGTTGCAGGAGGAAATCTGACCCTCAAGTCAGACATCTCCAGCAAAGATGAAGTGGGTCAACTCGCTGTGGCACTGAATCAGATGGTTGATAATCTGAAAGAGTTAATCAACAATATTGTGTTGAACTCCCAAAGTGTTGCCGCTTCTTCGGAACAGATCTCAGCCAGTACACAGGAAATTGCAAGTACCAGCACAAGTCAATCCAGCGAGGCAGGAAACATCTCCGAATTGTTCAAGGAGCTCTCACTTGCCATTAACTCTGTCGCTGCAAGTGCGGAAGAAGCGGCTGAATTGTCCAATGATACTGTGAAGACTGCGCGTGAAGGTGGACTCGTTGTGCAGAATTCATTGGTAGGCATGCAAGCTGTTAATACGAAAATGACCAAGCTTGAAGATGATTCTCGTAAAATCGGTGACATTATTGAAGTGATTGACGATATCGCTGAGCAGACCAATCTGCTTGCGCTGAATGCTGCAATTGAAGCGGCACGTGCGGGAGAACAAGGGCGAGGATTCGCCGTAGTAGCAGATGAAGTCCGGAAGCTTGCCGAGCGAAGCGGCGAGGCGACCAAAGAAATTACAGCCATCATCAAAGCGATGCAGGAAAATACGAGACAAAGTGTACAGGCCGTAGCAGCCAGTGTTGAGCAGTCTTCCATGACTGGACAGGCGTTTGATCAGATCATTGATATGGTCAATAACTCCTCACAGAAAGTAAACGAAATTGCAGCTGCATGTGAGGAAGAAGCGGCTCAAGCGGCAGAGGTGATGAGCTCTGTTGAATCCATCTCGGCTTCCAGTGAGGAATCCGCGGCTGCATCGGAAGAGACGGCGGCAACATGCCAATCTCTGGCACATCTGGCGGAAGAGCTGGCGAATTCTGCAGCTGTCTTCAAAACCCAATAAACCAATTGAATTGAGAGTGAATCGATGTCTTCACTTCAGAAGGAACAATATATTGAACTGTCTGTAGGTGCAGAGACTTGCGCCATTCGAATCAAAGAAATTCACGAAATTATTAAAATACTGAGCATCACAGATATCCCATTCAGTCGTCCAGAGATCAAAGGAGTCGTTAATCTGCGTGGCAAGGTTGTATGTGTGATGAGTCTGCGGAACCTGCTGGGTATGCCGGATGAACCGGACACCAGAGCGACTCGTATTATCGTAGTTCGACATCAGGATGAATATATTGGCTTGATCGTGGATCGTGTGAACAAGGTAACCACATATTCGGAGATACATCCGCCAACCGGAGGATATGGTCGTAACCGTGAAGGCTTTTTCCATGGTGTGGGTCAACAGGAAGACAAGCTTGTAGGCATTTTGAAACTGGACGAAATATTGGGCGGTTAGGGAGGTATATACGAATGATGGATTTGTCTGCCTACCGTGACATCTTTATCGAAGAACTGAATGATCAACTGGAACGTATGGATCAGTCTTTGTTGGCATTGGAGCTTACACCTTCTGTAGAACTGGTTCAGACGCTGTTTCGGGCAGCCCATACCATCAAGGGATCGGCATCCACAATGGATTTCCGTGAATTAAGCGACCTCACGCATGAAGTGGAGTATGCCCTTGAATGGGTCCGGGAGAAGAAACCGGAGATAACATCGGAGCTAATTGATACGTTGTTCCGCTCTTTGGACGCCATGAAGGTGCTTCGTGATCAGTACATCCGTGGGGAAGCCTATGCAGACTTTCGAACGGTAGTTCGAGAAATAAAGGATTTAATTCAAACCCCGGCAGTCGTCGGGAAACTTGTAACACCTCAATTGCAACCAGCAGAATCGATTGTTGCACAGGTAGCTATTGTATCAGGCAAACAGCTATTGTCCATTCACATTGTGCTGGAACAGAAGTGCATGATGAAAGCCGCAAGATATCATATTTTGCGACAACACATTGAGGGTATATGCGGTACGGTTGTCGCTACTTCGCTCATGGAGAGCCAACCGGGTGCGGATAATGAAGATGATCAATATGCTCAGTTCATCATCATCGTGGCAACGTCGAAGGACCCACAGCAGCTTAAGGAAGAGTTGTCTTCAGACTCGGATATTCATATGCTGGAGATTGATCCATATCTGCTGGAATCCAATGAGGTTGCAGCGACTTCTGCACCACTTGAATTAATCTCTGAAACAGAGCAAACAAAACAAAGCTTGCCTACCGTGACTACGTCTGGCCCGGGTGAGAAAGTGAAAGCTGCTCAACCTACAGTTCGTGTGAGTGTTGAACGTCTGGATCATTTGATGAATTTGGTCGGTGAACTGCTAATTGATCAGACATCCCTTGCAGATCTTAGTGGATCGGGTGTGCGTAAAGAGCCATCTTCACTCATTCAGAGTATTAGTGGTGTATCAGATCATATGGGCAGGGTAATCAAAGAGCTTCAAGAAGGTGTAATGAAGACACGGATGTTACCCATTGATCAACTATTCAGTCGCTTTCCGAGATTGGTTCGTGACCTTTCGCAGAAGCTGGGTAAAGATCTGGAACTGGTTATTCAAGGTGGAGAGACTGAACTGGACCGAATGATCATTGAAGAATTGAGTGACCCGCTGATCCATCTCATCCGCAACAGTGCTGATCATGGCATTGAAAGTGTAGAGGTTCGGGCGCAGAACGGTAAGCCGTCCAAAGGACGTATTACATTAACTTCGTTTCATGAAGAAAATCATGTTGTCATTTGTTATTCGGATGATGGCAAAGGTATCGATGGTGAGCAGATTAAAGCTTCCGCCTTGGGCAAAGGTATCATTAGTGAGGAACAGGCTGCACGTCTAACAACACAGGAAGCTGTCCATCTCATATTTGAGCCTGGTTTTTCCACAGCTTCTGCAGTCAGTGAAGTATCGGGGCGCGGTGTTGGAATGGACATCGTGCGTAGCCAGATCGGGCGGCTTAACGGCATCATTGATATTGATACGGAGGTTGGTGTAGGCACCACATTTACGATTCGTCTACCACTCACATTGGCGATTATTAAAGGTCTGTTAGTTAAAGTATCGGGCCGTGTGCTGATCTTGCCGATGTATAATGTTGCTGAGATTGTTCGAATTTCACCTGAAGATATTCAGATGATCCAGGGGCAACAAGCCATTCTGAATCATGGACGAATTGTACCTTTTCACCGACTGTGCGACAGGCTCAACTATCCACGAACGGACCGCAAATCCAAGACTATTCCACTTGTGATCGTGCGTTCCGTTGATAAAATTGCAGCTTACGCAGTAGATGAGATTATAGGAAATCAGGAAGTGGTGATCAAGACACTCGGTACGTATCTGGGTGCGATGAACCATCTATCTGGCGCAACGATCCTCGGTAATGGTAAGGTTGCCCTTATATTGGACGCGTCCTATCTGGTGAGTCTTTAATCGGTAAATAAGTATTATGCAGGCCAAAGAGCCTCATCATCCATACCTGGATGGTGGGGCTCTTCATTGTACCTTTTGACCACTCAGGATTTGAAAATAAGATCCATAAATCGGTTGGCTGCCAGAGAAATCGGCATATTACGTTTGGTCATAATCCCCACATGAGAAGGCGGGAGTGGGACATCAAGCTGAATTTCGAAGAGAGAACCTTCTTCCAGCTCTTTGGATATAAATTCACGTGTGACATAGGAAATACCCAATCCCCGACGGGCAAATTCAATGAGCAGATCAACGCTACCCACCTCAATCTCAGGCTTCAGCGTGTAATTATAGCTGTTAAACAACTCGGTTATAGCCATCCGAACCCGGCTGTTCCGGGAGAAGAGGATCAGTTGATGCTCTAGAAGCATCTCAAGTGTCATGACTTTACCCTTCAACTGAGCATATCGTTCCCCAGCTACAAAGCAGTCTTTCAACTGAATACTTTCTCTGACTTCAAGCTGTGGATCAACAATGGGCATCCGAACAACACCAAGATCGATCTTGCCTTCTTTTAGAAAGGTAATGACTTCCGGCGTGGTTCCATGACTCAGATGTAGCTTGATGTTAGGGTACAAGGTGTGGAATTCCTCTAGATACGCCAGCATGTAATGCTTGAACAGGGAGTCACTGCCACCAATTCTCAATTCACCATTGTCGAGATTCTTCAGTGCGGCCATTTTTTCTTCCGCAAGTGAGATCAGAATCTGGGATTGTTCAATATAGGAGTACAGACTGGCACCTTCCTGTGTCAATGCTACACCCTTGGAATTTCGATAAAACAAGATAAGACCAAAGCTCTCTTCTAATTGCTTAATGGCATGACTGACGCTGGGTTGAGTGATATACAGTGCTTTCGCAGCCTGTGTCAAACTTCCCGTTTTGGCGGCCCAATAAAAGACTTTATATAGTTCGTAATTTGTTGTCATAGATGTGGTCTATAGCTCCTGTGAAATATATTAATTACTTGTATAGCTATAAAACGTATTATAGTGTAACTACAACAAAGAAACCAGAGTTACTTGGAAGGAGAACGGTGAGATGGAACCAACTACCATTGTTTTATTTGGTGCTACTGGCGATTTAGCCAAAAGAAAAATATATCCTGCCTTATATAACCTATATCTTGAGCAGAAGCTTCCGGAAACCTTCTCATTGATTGGTCTGGGGCGTAGAGATTGGTCTGATGAATTCTTTCAGGCACAAGTGGAAAAATCATTAAATGAATTTTCCAGACGCCAGGCTGATCCTGAAGTTGTGAAGTCATTTGTGAAAGCTTTCCGCTACAGTGTATTGAATATAAGCCATAAGGAAGATTATATAAAGCTGTTGGGATTAGTTGAACAAAGAGAAGCTGAGCTTGGCATTCCGTCAAATCGCTTGTTTTATCTCTCGGTTGGTCCGGAGTTTTTCGAACCGATTGCCGAGAATATTCAAGAAAGTGGGCTGGGTTCCACAGAGGGCTGGAAACGCTTCGTCATCGAGAAGCCATTTGGTCACGATCTGCAGTCCGCCAGAGACCTTAATCGCAAATTAAGCGAATCGTTCACGGAGGAAGAGATTTATCGGATTGACCACTATTTGGGCAAACCGATGGTACAGCGTCTGGAGACATTGCATCAGAGTAACCCAATCATGAAGGCGTTATGGAACAACCGATACATCTCCAATGTGCAAATTACGGCAAATGAGACTGTAGGTGTCGAAGAACGTGCATCCTATTATGATCATGTTGGTGCAGTACGAGACATGTTCCAGAATCATATGTTGCAATTGCTCATGATGATGGCGATTCAACTTCCATACAACAGTACTTCCGAAAAAGTTGGATTGAAGAAAAAGCACATCATGGAATCGATTCAGCCGTTACAAAAACAAACTGTGGGCGCAAACATCATCCGTGGACAGTATGCAGCAGGCAACATTCAAGGCCAGCCGGTAAATGCTTATGCTGCTGAACCGGGTGTAGCCGAGAATACAATGAATGACACATTCATTGCTGCCAAATTGCAAATTGATGATTTCTTCTGGCGTGGTGTTCCGTTTTACATTCGTACGGGTAAAAGAATGAAGGAGAAATCAACACGTATCGTGATTGAATTCAAAGAACCTTCAGGACAGACAAATGTGCTGAAAAACAAGGGTTCCAAGCCAAACCTGCTTGTCATTGAGATGAGTCCGGATCAGAGCATGACATTGCAACTGAATGCAAGTGATCCTGAGAATAAAGGTGAATTCAAACCGGTTCATATCGATCTTTCTCCGGATAAAGGTGACCTCGCGGAAGCTTACGAGAATTTGATTCGTGATGCTCTGCTGGGTGATCCAACATTCTTTGCCCACTGGGATGAAGTAGAATTGTCATGGGCGTGGGTGCAGCCAATTCTGGATGCATTCCAGGAAAATCTGTTGCCACTTCATCTGTATCCTGCGGGTAGCTATGGACCGGCTGAATCAGATGTTATGCTTGAAGAAGAAGGTCACCACTGGTGGTTTGATGAGCAGGCGGATCAGGAGTCTGTAGTTACAAATAGCATACCCTTGGCGGTTAATGCGAATCTCTAAACCAAAATACAAAATATATCTGGAGGTAATTTAATCATGAAATTTTTTATCGATACAGCTAACGTGGAAGATATCCAAAAAGCATACAAAATCGGCGTATTGTCTGGTGTAACAACAAATCCATCTTTGGTAGCCAAAGAGGGCGTGAAATTCGAAGATCGTATTGAAGAAATCTTGCGTTTGGTACCTGAAGTGGAGTCCGTATCTGCGGAAGTTACACCAGATGCTCTTACTGCTGAAGAGATGATTGCACAAGCAGAAGAATTGATCAAAATTAACAACAGCGACAAAAACATTACCATCAAACTGCCAATGACACTTGCAGGACTTGAAGCTTGTCGTTACTTGACCAAAAAAGGTGTGAAAACCAACGTAACGTTGATCTTCACAGTGAATCAGGCGCTTCTGGCTGCGCGTGCTGGTGCCACATATGTATCCCCATTCTTGGGACGTCTCGATGATATCTCCGAGGATGGCGTACAATTGGTTACCAAAATTGCTGAATTGTTCCGTACACATAACCTGGATGCACAGATTATTGCGGCATCTGTAAGACATCCGGATCACGTTACACGTGTAGCCATGGCTGGAGCACATATTGCTACTGTTCCATTCTCCGTCATTGAACAGATCTCCAAACACCCGCTGACAGATCAAGGTATGGACAAATTTGCAGCGGACTGGAATAAAACAGTACAATAAACTATAACCGTTTATTCGTTTCAACTTACTATATAAATAATGGAGTATTGGGAGGACATAATGAGTAAACAACAGATTGGTGTTATTGGATTGGCAGTAATGGGTAAAAACCTGGCTTTGAACATTGAGAGCAAAGGTTTCTCGGTATCGGTATTTAACCGTTCCCCAGAGAAAACCCATGATCTTCTGAAAGAAACAGAAGGTAAAAATCTGACAGGTGCGTTCACTATTGAAGAATTCGTGGAATCCCTGGAGTCCCCGCGTAAAATTCTGATCATGGTGCAAGCAGGTAAAGCAACAGATGCAACGATCGAGCAGCTGCTTCCTCATCTGGATCAAGGCGACATTATTATCGATGGAGGTAATGCTTACTTCCCTGATACACAACGTCGCAGTAAAGAACTGGAAGAAAAAGGTTTCCGCTTCATCGGAGCAGGTGTATCCGGTGGTGAAGAAGGCGCACTGAAAGGCCCGGCAATCATGCCAGGCGGTCAGGAAAGTGCTTATCGGTTGGTAGAACCGATCCTGACAGCGATCTCCGCCAAAGTTGGCGATGACGCTTGCAGCACATATATCGGACCAGATGGTGCCGGACACTATGTGAAAATGGTGCATAACGGTATCGAGTACGGAGATATGCAGTTGATTGGTGAAGCTTATCACTTGCTCCAATCCGTATTGAACGTTTCCGTTGAAGAGTTGCATGAGATCTTCACGGAGTGGAATCAAGGGGAGCTGGACAGTTACCTGATCGAAATCACAGCAGATATCTTCTCCAAATACGATCCAGAAACGGGTAAACCAATGGTTGACGTTATTCTGGACGCGGCTGGACAAAAAGGAACAGGTAAATGGACAAGCCAAAGTGCGCTGGATCTCGGCGTTCCATTGTCCATGATTACGGAATCCGTATTCTCCCGTTTCCTCTCTGCGATGAAGGACGAGCGTGTAGCAGCTAGCAAAATACTTAATGGACCAGCGATTGAAGCGTTCTCCGGCGACAAAAAAGCGTTCATCGAGAACGTGCGTAAAGCATTGTTTGCAAGTAAAATCGTATCCTATGCACAAGGATTTGCACAAATGCGTGCAGCTTCCGATGAATACGGCTGGGATCTGAAATACGGTAACATTGCCATGATCTTCCGTGGTGGTTGCATCATCCGTTCGCAGTTCTTGCAAAACATTAAAGAAGCATATGACAAAGATGCAGAACTCAAAAACCTGCTCTTGGATCCTTACTTCCAAAACATCGTTGAATCTTATCAAGGTGCATGGCGTGAAGTTATAGCGGCTGCTGTAAAACAAGGTATTCCGGTACCTGGATTCTCCAGCGCACTGTCATACTACGACAGCTACCGTACAGAGCGTCTGCCAGCAAACTTGCTGCAAGCTCAACGTGACTACTTCGGTGCTCACACATTCAAACGTGTGGACAAAGAAGGTTCATTCCACTTCCAGTGGATGGACACAAACGAGTAATTTTAATTCCGAAAATATAGCATTCCTGCAGTTGTCCTTGAATTTAGCTATTCAGGGAAGCTGCGGGAATGCTTTTTCTCGTTAATGGTTCGAATTTGAATATCATCAAATTGTAATAAAATGTACGAATCTGGGTTTGGCAAACAGATGATCTGACTCATCAACTACGTTATACTTGTTCAGACGGACCTGTGTCCGTGATGAAAATTCAGAATACAACTTATTGACGTGGAGGTTAGACCGGGCATGTTTGTATTAGCGGGTATATTGTTTTTGGTCGTATACGGTTTATTAGTGTTCTACATAGGCTGGAGCGGTTGGAGTTGGATGAAACCAGTTGTGTCCGCCAGATTTCGATGGTTTTATATTATAGGGCTTGTATTTCTTGCCGTTTCCTTCATTCTGGCACGGGTATTTGGAAGCATTTCGTTCCTCGGTATCATCGGTTCTTACTGGCTGGCAATCTTCTCGTTGTTATTGCTGATCCTGCCCGTCGTTCACCTGACGATGTGGCTGCTGAGATTAACCCGTATTCCAAGACATCACACACAGAAATGGGCGGGAGTCGTTACGCTGGTACTGTTAGTGTCAACAATGGGGTATGGAATTTTCAACGCCTACAGCCCGGTAGTGAGAACATATAATATCCAGATTGATAAAAAAGTAGAAGGTGTAGATAAGCTCAACATTGTCATGGCTGCCGATATGCACTTCGGACTTCTGTCTGGCCCTGCACATGCCAAACGCATGGTGGAGGAAATTAATGCACTGAAGCCGGATCTGGTGCTGTACCCTGGAGATATTATTGATGACAATCTGGATATGTACCTCAATAGCGGAATTGCCGATATTATCAGTGACATTCAGGCTCCGTACGGCGTCTATGCTTCTCTTGGGAATCACGACAAGTTCGATGGTCCGATTGAAGATCTGATCGCTGCGCTGGAGAAGAGCAACATGCAAGTGCTGTACGATGACAAGATCGTACTGGATGACAAGATCACCCTGATTGGACGTAAAGACCGGACAGAGAAGGATCGCGCAGAAGTAGCTACGTTAATGCAAGGTACTGAGTTGAGCCAACCGGTACTTATGATGGATCACCAGCCGTATGATCTGGATATTGCGGAACAGAACAACGTAGATCTGGTCGTATCCGGTCACACACATCGTGGTCAGATTGCACCTGCTCAGTTCATCACACAGGCTATATATGAGAATGATTGGGGTTATCTGCAAAAGGGCTCCATGCACTCCATCGTAACCTCCGGATTTGGCTTCTGGGGACCTCCAATTCGCACAAGCAGCCGTTCGGAGATTGTACAGATTAATGTGACCTTCCAGCAGTAATACAGAGTGCCCTTCGAGAGAAGGGTCTTTTTTGTTCGAGCAAGTGATAGTTGTTGGATGACTCAGTTTGAATCTGCTCCAAAATGTGAATATTAATACATATGGCCCTTAAACGTGGAAGCTTAGGAAAATAACTCATGTTAAAGGAATGAAGTGGAGCAGCAGTAGTAGTATTTTTGGTTGACACCGTTTTCAGGTTATGATAAATTTAGATCCGAGGCTTGTTACCGGTAATGCGGGCAAAACCACTATGGAAATGATTTTATTATTTCTGTTTTGGTTTTGCCCTTTTTTATTCCTCAAAAAAAACCAGGTGGGTCCATAATGATTATTAAACAGATATTTAATAACAATATTGTCAGTACCGTGGATGACAAAAATCAGGAACTGCTGATCCTCGGCCGGGGTATCGGATTCAAGTTCAAAGCAGGCGATGAGATTGATGAAGAGCGGATTGAGAAGGTATTTCGTCTTCAGGATGCATCAATCTATGAGAAATTCAAATCCATCGTAGCTGAAGTGCCGATTGAGATTCTGCAAGCAACAGATGATATTGTGACACTTGCACGAACGCAATTGAACAAAACCATCAGTGACGGGATCTATGTCTCGCTGTCTGATCACATTCATTTTGCTGTTCAACGCTTGGAAAAAGGAATGATTACTCGTAATCCACTTTCTTGGGAAGTTCAGCATTTCTATAAGGCGGAGTATGATGTGGCCAGAGAAGCACTGACCTTGTTGAAGGAAAGACTGGATATTGAGTTTCCCAAAGATGAAATCTGTAATATTGCATTACATTTCATCAATGCGGAAGTAAATGATTCCATGAACGATGTCACTCATCTAATGCAGCTGCTGCAGGAGATTATGAATATCATCAAATATCACTTCAACATCGAATTGGATGAAGATAGCGTCAATTATTTCCGCTTCATCACCCATTTGAAATATTTCTGTCAGCGTGTCATTACGCATTCTTCACATGATGATGCCGAGGAGTATTTGTATGAAGTGGTTCGGAAAAACTATCCGGAGACATTCAAATGTATTGGCAAGATCGAGACTTTTATCCATAAGAACTATCAGTATGACATGACTCACTCTGAGCAGTTATATCTAACGCTTCATCTGGAACGTTTGATGAAAACCAAGCGGAACGAAAAGTCCACGCAATAGAAGCAAATCACAACTGGATATCCTATGGGCTTGTTACTGTTCAATCAGGCAATACCCGAATGAGATGGCGCTATCCATATGCGCTAGATTCGTTCGGGTATTTTTTATTGGAAAAATGAGGAGGGAAACATCATGAAACATCAGGAAACGGCGCAGGAAATCATTAAAGCCGTTGGGGGAACAAACAATATTAACTCAGTCTATCACTGCGTCACACGTTTGCGCTTTGATCTGAAAGACAACGAGAAAGTCGACAACGGCTCACTCAAGAAATTGGATAAGGTCATGGGTACTAACATTTCTGGTGACCAATTTCAGGTCATTATCGGTAATGATGTGGCAAAAGTGTTCGATGCCATGGTGAAGGAAAATCCGGCAATCCAGCAAAGTACAGAAAATAAAGAGCCAAAGTCGGATAAAAAACAAAATGTAGTCCTGAAAATTTTTGAAACAATCGCAGGTGTCTTTGCTCCAATGCTTCCAGCGATTACTGCGGCAGGTATGCTCAAAGGATTACTCGCCCTGTTCGTGTCCTTGGGTTGGATGTCTGCTGGAACGGATACGTATCGTATTCTTTCAGCCATCGGTGACGGCGTATTCCACTACTTGCCTTTACTGATTGCAGTCAGCGCTGCTCGTAAATTCGGTAGTAACCCGTTTGTTGCGATTGCACTAGGTACGGCACTCATGTATCCAGACATGACAGCATTGTTATCTAGCGGTGAATCGGTTGGATTTTTGGGAATCCCGGTTACAGCAGTAAGTTATGCTTCATCGGTTATTCCGATTTTACTCGCTGTATGGTTGATGTCCTATGTTGAGAAATGGGTTGACCGCGTTATCCCTGCTGCACTCAAGCTGCTGCTTGTGCCGCTGATTACCTTACTTGTTATGGTTCCGGTAACGCTGATTGCGATCGGTCCATTGGGTACATTTGTAGGTAGCGGATTGTCTGGCGGCATCAACTGGCTGCTGAATGAAGGCGGATTGATTGCAGGTATTGTTCTTGGCGGTGCGATGGCGCTCATTATTATGACAGGGATGCACTATGCACTTGTGCCGATCATCCTGAGTAATATCGCTACACTGGGCTTTGATAAATTCTTGCCATTGACCTTTATCTCCAATATGGGTCAGGCTGGTGCAACACTCGGCGTATTCTTCCGGGCAAAAGATAAAAAACTCAAAACCGTGGCATTGTCAACGAGCTTCACCGCACTCATGGGTGTAACGGAGCCGGCTATGTACGGGGTTAACATGAAGTATAAAAAACCATTTGCTGCAGCGATGATTGGTAGCGCAGTCGGTGGCGGATTCGCCCTTGCTTTTGGCGCGAAAGCTTATGTGCTTGCGGGTAACGGTGGTCTCCCAGGACTTCCTTCCCTTATCGGACAAACTTTCTGGTATTCCTTTGGGGGTATGATTTTGGCCTTTGTCGTGGGTGCAATCATGTCTACAATATTTGGTATCAAAGAAGAAGAAGGAGACGCTGAGGCGTTAGCTCAATTCTCACCGGGTGCTTCTTCTGCGGCAGCGACAGCACCTTCAAGTGATGCGGCAAGCGTGAACGTGGACGACATGGGCGCTCCAACACCAACGAGTAATGCGGTAGCCGTTGCACCAATGACAGGTAAATCCATTCCGCTCCAAGAAGTCAATGACCCAACATTCGGTGATGAACTGATGGGTAAAGGTGTAGCATTTGTTCCAACGGTGGGCGAATTGGTTTCTCCAGTGACAGGTACCATCATGAATGTGTTCAAAACAAAACATGCGATCGTTGTCCGCAGTGATAACGGAATGGAATTGTTGATTCATGTTGGAATTAACACGGTGAAGCTGCGTGGACAGTATTTTGATGCACATGTTGCTACAGGAGCACGTGTACAAGCCGGAGACAAGCTTCTCACATTTGAACTGGCCGAGATTGCAAAAGAATACGACATTACAACCGCTATGGTTGTTACCAATACGGCAGATTACAAGCAGGTTCTACCTGTGAAACTGGGCGAAATCACGATGGGTGAAGACGTCTTGAAAGCTGAAGTCTAAACTGTCTTAGGACTAATAGACAAATTCAAGAAAAGAAGGAGAGATACGGATGATTCATCAACAAGGGTTTCCCGAAGGTTTTCTATGGGGCGGCGCTATTGCCGCCAATCAGGCCGAAGGTGGATTCGACGCTGGCGGCAAAGGATGGTCCACAGCCGACATGGTTCCTTATTTTGAGAAAAAGGATTACACCAACCTTAGAGAACTGATGCATGTTACCAGTGCAACGGTTGAGAAAGCAATGGCACATCACAGTGCAGAAGGTTATCCGAAGCGTTACGGGATTGATTTTTACCACCGTTTCAAAGAGGATATTGCGCTCTTCGCAGAGCTGGGCTTCAAGACATTCCGTCTGTCCATCAACTGGCCGCGTATTTTCCCGAATGGTTACGATACCGATCCAAATGAAGAGGGACTACGTTTCTATGACGAAGTGTTTGATGAACTCCGTAAATACGATATCGAACCACTGGTAACACTCTCACATTATGAGATGCCTATGGCACTTGTCCTGAAATATAACGGCTGGGCTGGCCGCGAAGTGATTGGACATTTTGTAAGATATGCGGAAACAGTAATGACCCGGTACAAGGACAAGGTTAAATACTGGTTGACGTTTAATGAGATTAACACAACCATTATTGAACCTTTCACAGGTGGCGGTATTATTGAAGACCGGGTTGAGAATACGATGCAGGCTTCTTATCAGGCACTTCATCATCAATTTGTAGCCAGCAGCCTGGTAACCGAAAAGGCACGTCAGATTAACCCGAACTTCCAGATTGGATGTATGCTTGCGCGCATGATTCACTACCCGGCGACGTCGAAGCCAGAGGATGTGCTGCAAGCACAGATCGATAACCAGCTGAACCTGCTGCATACGGATGTACAAGTTCGTGGTAGTTATCCAACGTTTATGGCTCGGTACTGGGCAGAGAACGGGATTACCATTGCCATGGAACCGGGGGACGAGCAGATCCTTCGTGAGCATACAGTTGACTTCATCTCATTCAGTTATTATACATCCCTGGTATCTGCAGTTAATCCAGAGGAATATGGAGTAACTGGAGGCAACCTGTACAGTACGATCAAGAACCCGAACCTGGAGCGTACGGAATGGGGCTGGCAGCTTGATCCGATTGGTCTGCGTGTTGCATTGAAAGAGCTGTATGACCGTTATCAACTGCCATTGTTTGTGGTAGAGAACGGACTTGGCGCGAAAGATACGGTTGAAGCAGATGGTTCCATCAACGATGATTACCGGATTGATTATCTGAGAAAACATATTACACAAATGAAAGAAGCCGTTATGGATGGTGTGGACCTGATGGGATATACCAGCTGGGGAGCAATTGATATCATCAGTGCATCCACTTCGGAAATGTCCAAACGTTATGGCGTGATCTACGTGGATCAGGATGACAACGGACAAGGCACATTGAATCGGTATAAGAAAAAGAGCTTTGGCTGGTACCAAAAAGTCATTGCCTCAAATGGCGAGAACTTGGAATAGATTAACCTATAAAGGTACCCCGGGCGTAGCTGGTATTACGTCACCGGGGGGCCTTTTTACCATCATCTCATCAACGCTAATGGCACTTCAAGGTAAAAAGGATGACTTCATAACATACTGGATGGTATACTGTGATCGTATTGGGGGAGGGATAACCATGAAGAAGCCTATTATTGCTGTAGATATGGATGACACGATATGTCATCTGGTCAAGCGGGCTATTTATCACAACAACCTCAACTTCCCGACCTATCCGTTGCGCTATGAGGATATGATTCATTGGGATACATCCCATTTGCGTCATCCAGAGAGCACGCATGATGTATTTTATGGTCGGCCGGGTCTGTTTGAGGAATTGGAGTTATATGATGAGTATGTTGTAGATGAGATGCGAAAGCTGAACGATGTTTATGATGTCATCGTCGTGACGGCAGCAGAACCAAAAACAGTTGTTGAGAAGTGGAACTGGCTTCAGCAGCACATGCCTTTTATAACCGCTGAACAGTTTATTACATGCAAACGAAAAAACTTGCTCGGTTTCGATCTGCTCATTGATGATGGAGCACATAATTTGATTCCCGCGCATGAGGACGGCAAAAAGGTCATCTGTATCCCGCATCCGTGGAATATACAGGAGCGTGAGCGATATAACTTTCCGTTGATGTCTTCATGGAAAGAGGCCAAGGCATACATAGATGAAGTGTTACAGGTTGTTGGTGTCTGAAAGTAAATCTTATTGTCCAGAGTGCTGTGCTCTGGATTTTTTGCGATAGGCGAGAGGTGTTTCACCTGTTATTTTTTTGAATGCAGCATAGAATGAATCCATATCCCGATATCCAACCAGCTCTGCAATCAGACTGACTTTGTGCTGTGAACTCTTTAGAAGTTCGCAGCTTTTTTGTATACGGAGATGTTGTAGGTGGCTGCTGAAGGTCTGTCCGGTATGCCGCAAAAACATTCTTCCAATCTGTTTTTCGCTCCAGCCCGATACACGTACCAGATCAGACATCCGAATACGGTCGCTCACGTGTTGCTTGAGATAGTGAAGAATGTAATCAAAACCGGTGGAATGATTCTCTTCATCATGTTCCTTTTGATAAAGTTGTCTGTAGGTCATCAATACCAACTGGCTTACCAAGGTGTATAACATGGTAGACGAACCGATTCCCTGAACGGAGGATTCACGATATAACTTCACCATTAGTTCTTCAATCCGATCGTTGTGATCCACAACGGAAATATAAGGAACCTGGTTTTGTGCCAGATCCATCAGATGTTGAATGATTTCTTTTTCCTGAATAATCGCTGTCAGCGTGTGGATCAATTCAGCATTAAATAAGCAATTATATATAATTAACGGATGCTCGGTTACGTTTGTACTGACAGGACGAAAGACATGAGGAACGCCGACAGGAATGACAAACAGCATCCCCTTTGTCACCGGAATGACATCTTCACCGATATGATGAAAGCCCTTTCCTTCGGCAACATAGCTATACTCAATAAAATCATGTGCGTGAAAAGGAAGCACAAAATCTTCAGAGCAACGATTGACAAAAAGTTGCAGATGATTATGCAGAAAGTATTCACTTTTCATGAGTTGTACAGATGAATTCACAAGCAACCTCCTCGCACAGATGGCTGGATCACCGGATGAAATAGTCCTGATTACCGGGTATTTAGGGCAACAGGATCGATATAATTATATCGTAACCCCGAATGGGAAGCCAAGATGGAAAGGATGATCTGCTAATGTTCAACGTTAGTCACCTTCGCTGTGAGTATAGAATCAACCCGATAGGTCTTGATGTCAAATCACCGAGATTAAGCTGGCAGTTACAGTCTGATCGTCGAAACTGCATGCAATCCGCATACCAGATCCAGCTGTCCCTGTCAGAAGATTTTAATGGGATTGAATGGGATTCTGGCAAAATAAGCACGGATCAATCCATACATGTGGAACTAAACCATTTTCAGCCTTCTCCGCGAACGCGGTACTATTACCGGATTCGGGCATGGGATGATGCAGGAAGTGATTCGAGTTGGTCCGAAACGGCCTTTTTCGAGATGGGACTTATGGATAGTCATAACAAGTGGCAAGCAGAATGGATCACAGCTCAACCATCAGTTGATGGAGATACGTCATGCCCACGTATGCGCAAGCAGTTTAATGTGAAACAACCTGTTACGTCTGCAAGAATATATGTAACAGCACTTGGATTATACGAGTTGTATATGAACAACACAAGAGTAGGAGAAGATTATTTTACACCAGGCTGGACCTCTTATGGTAAGCGATTACAATATCAAACTTATGATGTTACCCACCTGCTTCAGGATGGACAGAATACTTTAGGTGCTAATCTGGGAGATGGCTGGTACCGAGGATATCTTGGCTGGAACCAAGAACGGGAGATATTTGGTTCAACGTCCGCATTGTTGCTGGAACTGCATATGAAATATGCAGATGGATCAGAGGAATGTATTCTATCCAATGGGGAGTGGACGGCTGCTCCAAGTGCCATTTGCATGTCGGACATCTATATGGGGGAGACGTATGATGCACGAATGGAGTCCGATTGGTCGGATTCATCTCAGACGAATTGGTCACCCGTGAACGTACTGGAGCATCCGAAAGATATCATCGTTGCACAGGAAAATGTACCCGTTACTCAAGTCGAACAACTACAGCCAATCGCCTTGTTAACAACACCACAGGGAGATCGTGTAATAGACATGGGGCAGAATATGGTGGGATGGGTGAGATTTAGCATTCAAGCTGAGGCAGGTAAGACGGTTGAGCTGCACCATGCTGAGATATTGGATCATGAAGGCAACTTCTACACCGATAATCTTCGCGCCGCCAAGCAGTGTATTCGCTACACCTTTAAGGGGGATGGAGTGGAAACATTTGAACCGCATTTTACGTTCCAAGGGTTCCGATATGTGAAGCTGGTTGGCTTCCCGGAACACGTTCGTCTGGATGAATTCACCGGAATAGTGCTGCACTCGAATATGGAGCAAACAGGTCAGTTTTCATGCTCCAGTCCACTGGTGAATCAACTGCATCACAATATATTGTGGGGGCAAAAAGGGAATTTCCTTGACGTGCCGACAGACTGTCCACAGAGGGATGAACGGCTAGGATGGACTGGCGATGCACAGATGTTTGTCCGCACATCCTCCTACCTTATGAATACGGCACCCTTCTTCACTAAATGGCTGCGGGATCTGGAAGCGGATCAGGGAGAAGATGGCGGTATTCCATTCTTCGTTCCGGATCTGAGAAGTTCCACGTCGGGAGGATGGGGTGACACCAGTCATTCCTCCGCTGCTTGGGGTGATGCAGCAGTCATCTGTCCTTGGACCATCTATGAGATGTATGGGGATGCCAGATTATTGGCCGAGCAATATGAGAGTATGAAGCAGTGGATCGAGTATATTCACGTGCAGGGTGACAATCCGTACCTGTGGAACACGGGATTCCATTTTGGCGATTGGCTGGGACTGGACTCCAAGCCTGATAGTTATGTCGGCGCAACGGACACGGATTATGTGGCAACTGCATTCTATGCCTATTCGGTTTCGTTAACTCATAAAGCGGCTGAGGTCCTTGGAAAGACAGATGATGCTGAATATTACAAGCAGTTGCATACAAACATTGTTCATGCGTTTCGAAATGAATTCGTGACCCCATCCGGAAAAATTGCTGTTCCTACGCAAACAGCACATGTTCTTGCGCTTCAATTTGACCTGTTGGACACCACTGCCCGAGCTCGTGCAGTTGAACAATTGGCGAAACTCGTGAAAGAGGCGGGCAATCATCTTACTACAGGCTTTGTGGGCACACCTTATCTGAATCCGGTATTGAGTGATGCAGGTCTTCACGACCTGGCTTATACATTACTTTTTCAAGAGGATTATCCGTCCTGGCTATATCAGGTGACTCAAGGCGCAACGACCGTTTGGGAACATTGGGATGGGATCAAGGAGGATGGCAGTCTCTGGAGTGCTGATATGAACTCATTTAACCACTATGCGTACGGTGCGATTGGGGAATGGTTGTACCGTTACGTTGCCGGCATTCGGTCCGATGAACATCAGCCAGGATTCCGAATGGTACATATCGAGCCGCAACCCGGACCTGGACTGGATTGGGTGGAAGCGAGTCTGGAGACGATGTATGGTCAAGTTGCTTCAAGCTGGCACCGGCTGGCGGAGAGTGAAATGGAGATTCGTGTGCATATTCCCGCCAACACAAGAGGTACGGTACGTCTTCCTGGAGCGGGTGCACAGATCGTTCTGGAACAAGGGAAACCGTTGGATCAGATAAATGGAGTTCAGGATATTCAGAACATTGGAGACGATGTTGAAGTCACCCTTGGATCTGGAATTTACCAATTTACTTACAAAGACACGGATGCGAAAAAGGATCGGGATGTTCAGGAGGCTGCATTGACAGAGTCCGTATAATGATAGAATAAGCGGTAAGAGGTACACTTGAAGAGGATCTGCACACACGCAGGTCCTTTTTCGAACTTGTCTGAGAGTGAATTGGTAGTATTTGAACAATGAAAGGAGCATGACCATGGCAAAACCTGAATTTAAAGATGCGCCTTTGCGCCGCGAAATAGAGAATCTGGCTAAGCAACAGGATCACCATACATTGGCCTGTTGGGCTGCGGAGTGTGCGGCACGTGTCTTGCATATATTTGAGAAGAAGAAGACGGAGGATCTCCGCGCCCGTGATGCCATTGACGCAGGAAGAGGTTGGATCTGTGGTGAGATTACCATGGTTGATGCTCGAAAGGCGGCTTTTGCAGCTCATACTGCTGCACGGGAAGCCGATAATGTCGCTGCCTCTGCTGCATCTCGTGCGGCGGGGCATGCAGCTGCAACGGCCCATGTCAAAGGCCATGCGGTGCATGCCGCAACGTATGCAGTGAAAGCTATCTTTTATGCCTGTCTGATGGAAGAGCAAGAACGTCGTGTCCTGGAAGAGAGAACATGGCAATATCAATATCTGTTGGGAGGATGTAGTGATCATGGTGAAAGAAAACGTTAGATTAATTAAACCATCAAAAGCCTATAAGGATGCGTATTTGGCATTTTATGAAGACTGGGTCAGAAGTGGAGAATCGATGGTACCTTGGGTCATTTCCAAAGATCCTTCTGCGTTTGATGAGATGTTGGCGTTTTTGCAGCGCAATGAACAAGGGATCGACATCCCGGAAGGCTGGGTCAAAGACAGTACATACTGGCTGGTCACGGAGAGTCAAAAAATTGTGGGTGCCGTGAATATAAGACATGAGCTTAACGATAAATTGTTCAACAGTGGAGGGCATATTGGATATGGCATTCGTCCAGGAGAGCGGCAAAGTGGCTATGGTTCCGAAATTCTCAGGCTTTCTTTGGAGAAAACAAGAGAGCTTGGAATTACCAAAGTATTGATCGTATGCGATGCGGTTAATGAGCCTTCCAGAAGGGTTATCCTTCGAAATGGTGGCATTCGGGATGAAGACTATGTGGAGTCCAATGGCAACATTGTTGAACGATTCTGGATAGAAATTGTCGAATAATGCAGAATAACGATGTAATTTAACGAAAATAATATAGATTATGATTGTATTACCCTCGTGTGCTGATTAAAATGAAGCATAGAATCTGGATTGCGGCCGGAAACTATCATCCCATATCAGGCACAAGTGAGGTTATCTTTATGAATCAACCGGTTAATCGGCCCCGGCGAATTGAGTATCTGGATCTCTATCGTGCTTTTGCCATCATGGCAGTGGTAGCTATTCATGCAACTTCAACAGCAGTCGCGCATTACCCCAAGCATACATTAGATCATGATGTGTATTATTTCTGGAACACGTTTTTGCAATTTGCCGTTCCAGCGTTTCTGTTTCTGTCATCCCTGGTCTTGTTCTACAACTACAGCTCCAAGGTGAATGAAAAGGGTTGGATGCTCGCTTTTTATAAAAAGCGTTTATTTAATGTATTTGTACCTTATCTGGTGTGGTCCCTTATCTACTTTGCTATTAAACAGTTGCTTGCGGGCAAAGAACCTTTGACCCATGGTGTTCAATTTGCCAAACAATTGGTGATGGGAACCGCTCATACGCACTTGTACTTTTTTCTGATTATTATTCAATTCTATATCGTTTTTCCATGGCTTCTGTCCCTTACACGCCACGGTTTGTTTAATCGTTATTTGCCATTATTCTTTATTGCGGGCCAAGCGATCTTCTATGCACTACATTTGCAGTTTCACTTCGAACGGACAGGAAGTTTGTTACCCAGTTATCTGATCGTGATTGGATTTGGCGCATGGGTTGGGCTGAACTTTGAGTGGGCATTAAAGAAACTGTATACTCACCGTTATGTACTTATAGCTACGTTGTTGAGCGGAGGTGCCATT
Source organism: Paenibacillus polymyxa (assembly GCF_018614975.1). Taxonomy (GTDB): domain Bacteria; phylum Bacillota; class Bacilli; order Paenibacillales; family Paenibacillaceae; genus Paenibacillus; species Paenibacillus polymyxa_E. The sequence continues at coordinate 468,900 of NZ_JAGGNR010000011.1, forward strand.
TTTATATATGGTAATGCTTATATCAAAACCGCTTTTGCTGCATACCCGGTTATTACCTATACCTTGCTGTTTCTGTTCCGAAATCTGTTTACCTTGTCAGCCTGCTTGCTCCTGCTGACTTTTAGTGAACGAATCGGCACAGGAAAACATACCGAGGTTCGGAAAGCTACGCGTATTCTGGACTCCTTGGGTACAGTTGCGTTCGGTGTATTTTTAATGCATCCACTCGTACTGCTCTTCTGGAGGCGTGAATTCACAGATGAACTGGCTCGGCACTTCAGCGTAGGCATCATACTATCTTATGTTGTGGCGCTTCTGATCTCATGGATCTGCGCGATGGGATTGCGCCGGATGAAGTGGGGATGGGTACTGATTGGACGTTAAGTTAAAATAAACATATGCCATTTAAGATAAGAGTTTTCAAGCCCTCACACGTTGAGGGAATCACTTGAAAACTCTTTTTTATTTGCGCTAAAGAAGGTATTATAGAGTTTAATGTCCATAAAATTGAATTAATGGAATGAACACTACCTTGTCAGGAGTGATCGAATGAAATTAGTGATTATTTTTGGTCCGCAGGCTGTGGGCAAGATGACGGTGGGGCAAGAGCTGGAGAAGATAACAAAGCTTAAATTGTTTGAGTGACCCGCCGGGTTTAATTTTCACATTTGTGTGGGCTTTGGACGCGGAGTCAGATAGTGAATACATCCGTGAGATCAGTGAGTTGTTTACATCTCAAGGGAGGACAGGTCTGTTATGTGGAACTGGAGGCTGATCCATCGGAAAGATTGGAGCGCAATAAAAGTCCGCATCGCTTGCTGCATAAGCCAACCAAGCGTGACATCGCGTGGTCTGAGCGAGATTTGCTTGATACGATGAAGCTTTATCGATTGAATTCGGAACCGGGGGAAATCACACATGAACACTACATACGGATTGATAACACACACAAGAGCCCGGATGAGGTGGCAAAGTTAATTCAGGAACGATTTAATTTGTAATCTGAGAAACGTCTAACTTAGCAAAGTAGATACTTTATATGAGAGGGGCACTACATCATGTACTTTGTTATATTTCTGCTCATAGGACTTGTTTTATGTTATCTGATCCCATTCGGTCCAATAGTGGCCGGGGGTATTATTTTTGCACTTGTTGTAGACCAATACCGCCAGACGATGCATATGCGTGAAGATATCCGGGATATCAAGAATCATCTGGGCCTAATGAACAATAATGAGGCAAAAGAGTACGAGTTGGATAAAGAATATACGCAAGTTGATCAATTGAGTTCAGAAGAAATGAACATGATTAATCGAAGAATCGAAGCGGAACTGGAGAAAGAAAGCAAAAACAATAAACCGTGAATTCCTGTAAAATAATTCTTGATTTGCTCACTCCTGTGAGTATATTTACCTAGATCAGGAGTCATGCTAATTCGATATTAACTTTTTGTTGCACTGTGTAGAAATTTGTAATATTATGAGGGAAGCGCGTACAACATATCGGGTTGTAACTGTTGAATCAGGCAAAGCCGTATACCTTGAGAAAAGGGATTGGTTTGTCTTTTTCTGTATATTGGAGTGATAAAGTGAAAATCGAGAAGGTGCTGAACAACAATGCTGTAGTTGCAATGAATGACGAACAACAGGAAGTTATTATCATTGGCCGGGGGATTGCTTATCAGAAGCGGGCGGGTGATATGGTTTCCGAGCAGCATATCGACAAGATATTTACTTTACAGAATGAAGATATTCAGGAAAACTTCAAGGCATTAATTTCAAGCATTCCTCTGGAATACATGAAAGTATCCGAGGAAATTATTGCTTACGCCAAGCTAAAACTTGGCAAGAAATTAAATGAGAGCATTTACTTACATCTCACAGACCATATTCACTTTGCCATTGAGCGGTATCGCAAGAATCTGCCCATACGCAACGGGTTAATCTGGGAGACAAAGCAGTTATACAAAGAGGAATATGAAGTCGGAATGGAAGCGCTCAATATGATCTGTGATCAGTTTGGTGTGATCTTGCCCGAGGACGAAGCCGGTTTTATGGCACTTCACTTTGTCAATGCAGCTTTGAATGAGGAAATGCCCAACATCAAGAGTATGACCCAGGTCATGCAGGAAATCTTGACAATCATCAAGTATCATTTCAAGATTGATTTTGATGAGAACTCACTGACATTTTATCGCTTTGTGACGCATTTGAAGTTTTTCGCCCAACGTTTGGTGAAGGGAAAACATTACAAGAGCAACAACGATGATGAACTGTTCCTGATGATTCAGAAAAAGTATCCAGCAGCGCACAAGTGCTCGGAGAAAATTAAGAAATTCATTGAAAGCAACTACACGTATCAACTAACTGACGAAGAATTGATGTACTTAACGATTCATATTGAGAGAGTTGTGAATGCAACTTCTGAATAATCCCATAGATCAGCTTGCAGGGTTGCAACCACTAGGGCAAAACCTGAACGCTTGAATGACAGAACATACCGTTAACGGGATGTTCCATACATTCAAATGTTCAGGTTTTTTTATTCTCTCCAATATGCTTCGAATCCGTGTCTAGCCAGAAAGGAAGAAAAGACTTCATGAAACACGAGCAATTAGCCAAAGACATTCTGTCTGGCGTTGGTGGAAAACAGAACATTAACAGCGTGGTGCACTGTGCGACCAGACTTCGTTTCAAATTAAAAAATGACAATAATGCCAAAACAGACGAACTCAAAAATCTACCTGGAGTTATAACAGTAATGCAAAGCGGGGGGCAATACCAGGTAGTTGTGGGTAACGAAGTGTCTGATGTGTATAAAGCCTTGTTACAGGTGGGTAATATGAATGCGGATGAACCGGTCTCAAGTGATGATTCAGAATCTTCCGGTAAAAAAGAGAGTCTCTTGGGTCAGTTTATCGACTTGATCTCAGGTGTATTTACACCAATTCTCGGCCTGCTTGCTGCAACAGGGATGATCAAAGGTTTCCTGTCCATGTTTACTTCTCTCGAATGGCTGGACCCGGCTTCAGGAACATATCAATTGTTGAATGCTGCAGGAGACTGTTTGTTCTACTTCTTCCCAATCTTCCTGGGTTACACAGCTATGAAAAAATTCGGTGGATCTCCATTCCTCGGGATGGCCATCGGAGCATCACTTGTATATCCGACCTTATCCGGTCTTAGTGGTGGGGAACCGCTCTATACGCTGTTTGCAGGCACATTGTTTGAATCACCGATTCATATCACGTTCCTGGGTATTCCCGTTATCTTGATGAGTTATTCCTCATCCGTCATTCCGATTATTATTGCTGCTTATTTTGGAGCAAAGGTAGAAGCATTCTTCAAAAAGATCATTCCTTCTGTTGTGAGAACGTTCCTCACGCCATTCTTTACAATTCTAATTGTTGTACCTGTAACCTTCCTCTTGATTGGTCCAATCGCAACATGGGCAAGTCAGCTGATTGGTGCCGGGGTATCGGGCATCTATGACTTGAGTCCGTTGGTAACCGGTATTGTTGTTGGTGGATTGTGGCAAGTGTTGGTGATCTTCGGGTTACACTGGGGTATCGTACCAATTATGCTGCTCAATCTGTCCACTCTGAAAGCAGATCCGATACTGGCGATGATGTTTGCTGCTTCTTTTGCTCAGATTGGTGCCGTTCTTGGCGTTATGCTTAAAACGAAAAATACCAAACTCAAATCACTGGGTGTTCCTGCCTTTGTGTCCGGGATTTTTGGTGTAACCGAGCCTGCTATTTATGGTCTTACTTTGCCACTGAAAAAACCATTTATTATGAGTTGTATTGCCTCTGCAACCGCTGGTGGTATTATTGGCTTTGCAGGTTCCAAAATGTTTGTATTTGCTTCAGGAATCTTTGGTGTTCCAGCGCTGATTAGTCCCACAGAGGGGATCAACTATGAATTCTGGATGGCCATGATTGCTACTATCATTGCTTTTGTACTAGGCTTTGTTCTCGTATATTTTGTAGGATTCAAAGACCCTGCTAATCCAGAGGCTGCCAAACAGGCTCCAGAGCCAGTAAAAGAAGAGAAGGCTGCACTTGAGCCTAATCCAAACAATCGCTACGAAATTGCCAGCCCGATGACCGGTGAGGTGGTTCCTTTGCAAGAAATTAACGATGCTACATTTGCTGGTGAACATATGGGTAAAGGGATCGCCATTCGTCCAACCAGTGGGAGAGTTGTGTCCCCGATTAATGGTGTGGTACAGACGATTTATCGTACCAAACATGCAATTGGACTTGTAGATGATCAGGGTGTAGAGATTCTAATCCATATCGGTCAGGATACGGTACAGCTCAAAGGTCAACATTTCACTGCCCATGTGAAAGATGGAGATCGTGTGAGTGTTGGCGATCTGATCGTTGAATTTGATCTGCAGGCCATTATTGAGGCGGGTTATGAGACCGTAACACCGATTATTGTAACTAATACGGCTGATTATTTAGACGTGGTTGCTACAACAAGTCGTGAAGTGCAAGAAAAGGATAAATTGGTTACGGTTATTGGTTGATTTTGATTCAGTGCTATTTATTAATGTGAACGTTAAGCTATAACGAGACCACTTCGATGTTTTCGAAGTGGTCTCGTTTTTCATTTTCCGTCACTAAAATGTATTTGTGAAATTAATAAAAATAAGTGTTGCAAACGTAGTTCAGATGTACTATGATGAGTTCAAGAAGTAAGCGCATACATCAATCGGGTTGTAACTGTTTAATCAGGCAATGCCGACCATCCTCAGTTCAGAGGGTATGGAATGTAACTTACTTTCGTTATCCAAATAATTAAATACCAATGTGTACAGCCTTGCAGGGTTGCAACCGTTAAGGGCAAAACCTGAATTGCTGAATAACACGACTGATTTCCGGACGATCCGGTATGTTGTGTATGTTCAGTGGTTCAGGTTTTATTTGTTTCAAAAAGCAAGGGGAGTCTACTTAGAGAGGGAGAATTACAATGAGCAACTACGATCAATTGGCTAAGGACATTCTGTCACGTGTAGGTGGTCGCGAGAATGTAAACAGTGTATTCCATTGCGTAACAAGACTGCGGTTTAAACTTAAAAATGAAAGCGTAGCCAAAACGGAAGAACTTAAAAATCTGCCAGGTGTTATTACCGTTATGCAAAGTGGTGGACAATATCAAGTTGTTATCGGCAACGAAGTGCCGGATGTATATAAAGCAGTTGTTAAAGCAGGGAATTTGTCTACTGAAGGTCAAGTAGATGAGAACGATGCAGATTCAGGTCCCAAAGGCAATTTGTTTAACCGTTTTGTAGATATGATTTCGGGTGTATTTACTCCAGTGCTCGGATTGCTTGCAGCGACGGGGATGATTAAAGGTTTCACAGCTATGTTCGTGTCCCTGGGTTGGATCGACAATACTGCTGGTACGTACGCCTTATTGAATGCCATAGGGGATTGCTTATTCTACTTCTTCCCTATCTTCCTTGGTTACACAGCTATAAAAAAATTCGGTGGAAGTCCATTCCTAGGTATGGCTATCGGTGCATCGTTAGTCTACCCAACACTTGCGGGAATTCGTGATGGAGAACCGTTATACACTTTGTTTGCAGGCACTTTGTTCGAATCACCGATTAGGATCGAGTTTCTAGGTATACCGGTAATTTTAATGGATTATGCTTCATCCGTTATTCCGATTATCGTAGCAACGTTCTTCGCGGTCAAAATTGAACGTTTCTTCAAAAAGGTTATGCCTAAAGTAGTCAGCAATTTCCTAGTTCCATTTTGTACTTTGTTAGTTATTGTACCAGTTACGTTCCTGGTAATTGGGCCGGTTGCGACATGGGCGGGTCAACTGTTAGGTGCATTCACATCTTCGATTTACGGACTGAGCCCTTTACTTACAGGACTTGTAATCGGCGGTTTGTGGCAAGTATTCGTATTGTTCGGACTCCACTGGGGACTCGTTCCATTGGTATTCGTTAACCTTGCAACGCTTGGCTATGATTCGATTTTGGCATTGTCTTTTGCAGCTTCCTTTGCTCAAATTGGTGCAGTGCTTGCGGTTACTCTGAAAACGAAAAGTCAAAAAATAAAAACACTCGGTGCACCTGCGTTTATATCCGGTATTTTCGGGGTCACTGAGCCAGCGATATACGGTGTAACATTGCCATTGAAAAAACCATTTATTATGAGCTGTATTGCTGGTGGTATTGGTGGTGGTATCCTTGGTTTTGTCGGAACTAAAGGTTATATAATTGGTGGTCTTGGAATCTTCGGTTATCCGAGCTATGTAAGTCCTACAGAGGGAATGAATTCCGTATTCTTCTGGACGGTTGCAGCAACTATTATTGCATTCATCCTTGGTTTCATCTTGACATATGTTGTTGGTTTCAAAGATCCGGTCGATAAAGCGTCTACACCTGCACCAGTACTTGATCCAAATCCGAACAGCAGATACGAAATTGTAAGCCCAATGGCTGGTGAAGTTGTTGCACTGAACGAAATTAATGACATAACGTTTGCAGGTGAGCACATGGGTAAAGGGATTGCAATTCGTCCAACCAGTGGTAGAGTGGTATCTCCAATCACAGGTGTTGTTCAAACCGTATATCGTACCAAACACGCCATTGGTCTTGTAAGCGATGATGGTGTAGAGATGCTGATCCATATTGGACAGGATACGGTCAAACTGAAAGGTCAACATTTTACAACCCATGTGAAAGATGGAGACCGTGTTAACGCAGGTGACCTGATTGTTGAGTTTGATCTGCAAGCCATTAAGGATGCAGGGTATGAGACGGTTACACCGATCATTGTGACTAATACTTCAAATTATTTGGACATTGTAGGAACAAAAGAGGCATCCGTTCATGAGAAAGATAAATTGATCACGGTATTAAGCTAATTGAAACTAAGGATGGTTAAGGAGGAACTCCTCAATGAATGAAAAATTTACAGCCTTCCCGGAGAATTTTCTCTGGGGAGGAGCAACCGCAGCGAATCAATTGGAAGGTGCTTATCTGGAAGGTGGCAAAGGTTTAACAACAGTAGATCTCATTCCGATTGGTGCCAATCGATGGAATATTGCTCTGGGTAACCTGGATTCGTATGAGCCAAAAGCAGGGGAATTCTATCCTTCACATGAAGCCATTGACTTCTATCATCGATATAAGGAAGATATTGCGTTATTTGCAGAAATGGGATTTAAGTGCCTCAGGCTTTCCATAGCCTGGGCACGGATTTTCCCTAATGGTGATGAAGCGGAGCCAAACGAAGCAGGTTTACAATTTTATGATGATGTCTTTGATGAGTTATTAAAATACAATATTGAACCTGTGGTAACGATCTGCCATTTCGATGTACCTGTACATCTGGTCGAGACTTACGGTGGTTGGAAGAATCGTAAGATGATTGGTTTTTTTGAGAAATATGCGACGACGCTATTTAATCGATACAAGAATAAAGTGAAATACTGGATGACGTTTAATGAGATCAACATGTTGCTGCATCTCCCGTACATTGGAGCGGGGATTGTTCTGCAGGATGGTGAAAACAAAGATCAGGTTCTGTATCAGGCAGCACATCATGAATTGGTAGCGAGTGCACTTGCTGTTAAGGCTTGTCATGAGATCATTCCGGATGCACAGATTGGTTGTATGTTAGCCGCTGGAATGGTGTATCCATACAGTTCTAATCCGGATGACGTATGGAAGGCCATGGAGAAAGATCGCGAGTCATTCTTCTTCATTGACGTGCAGTCGAAGGGCGCATATCCGGGTTATACCAAAAGATTCTTCAGGGAAAATGACATTTGGATTGACATGCAACCGGAAGATGCAGATATTTTGATGCAGAACACGGTCGACTATATCGGTTTTAGCTATTATGCAAGCCGGTGTACAAGTACGGACCCTGAGATTTTGAAAGATTCGACAGAAGGTAATGTATTTGGTTCAGTGAAGAACCCGTATCTCCAAGCATCCGAGTGGGGATGGACCATTGATCCTAAGGGACTTCGAATTACGCTTAATCAACTGCATGACCGCTATGGCAAACCTTTGTTTATCGTAGAAAATGGACTTGGTGCAACCGATGTGCTCTTAGACGATGACTCCGTTGAAGATGACTATCGCATCGAATATTTGAATAGTCATTTTGCCGAAATGGCTGAAGCGATTCAAGACGGTGTAGAGCTCATAGGTTACACAAGCTGGGGACCGATTGATCTGGTCAGTGCGGGTACCGGAGAGATGAAGAAACGTTATGGCTATATCTATGTAGACCGAAATAATGATGGTACGGGTACACTTCGCAGAGTGAAAAAGAAGAGTTTTCACTGGTACAAAGATGTCATTGCGAGTAATGGCGCCCAATATTTCTGATACAAGGTGTCCAACGCTATAGAATAAACAAAGAGCAGTCTCGTTATTACGGGATTGCTCTTTGTTTATGAGGGGATGAATTTGACCCATGATGTGGCTTTCAGATATAATAAAAAAATCAAGAGAATCTTGTCACTTAAGAAGGGAGGAGCATCCACTCATGAAGAAAAAATCACTTGCGTTTATATCTTCGGGATATGGATACTCCACTGCTGTCTTTTTCTAGAATCTATTCCAAGGGTGAGGTCTGCCCAAAATCGGAAGAAAACTAGGAAATAACGCAGAAAAATCTTAAGAATGATGAGGTAATCCAAATGAATATGGACAAAATTACTAGAACAAACCCAGCCAATATGCCAGCTCCTGTAGGTCAGTACACGCATATTACAAGAATTCCGAGGAATGCAGAGTTATTTGTGACTTCGGGTCAAATTGGAGCAGATCATAATGGACTCTTTCCAGAGAGTCTGAATGAGCAGGTCACGAATACATTTAATAATATTAAAACAGTGCTCGAATCTGAGCGCTTAGATGCTGAACATATTATCAAAGTGAACGTATGGGCAACCGAGGAAATCGATTGGGATTTCTTATATACCGAGTGGGGACAATTATTTAGTACGGATTATCCTGCAATGACGATTGGATATATTACGGCGTTAGGTCTCCCAGAGATTAAAATTGAAATAGAGCTTTGGGCAGCAAAAGTGTAACATCGATTACTTTAAAAAACGAAGGAGCATCTTACTTACAGATGCTCCTTCGTTTTTGTATTCGTGAAAAAGACAAAGGATAATCCTTTGTGCAATGATGTGCGGATCCAGGTGGGTTTTATGGCACCTGCAAGCTCTGATAAGCATTCAGTCGACCATACTTCCAGTAGATCCCGGAGCCTGATACTGGATCAGAAGCGAAACACAGCGCATCCCGAATTTGGGTATTTGTTTTTCCTTGTGCAGCGAGAAGTGCAGCCACTCCAGCCACATGAGGTGCAGCCATAGACGTCCCGCTAAGGTAGGCATAGGAACTACCCAGGTATGTGGATAGAATGATATCACCCGGTGCAGCCATATCTACCCAGGAACCATAGTTGGAGAAATTGGATTTGAGATCAGAAGGATTGGTTGAAGCGACGGCAATCACGTTGGGGTACGATGCGGGTACAATCGGGAATGAAGTGTTGTCGTTACCGGCTGCAGCAATAATCACAGCTCCACGATCCCAAGCATACTGTATGGCAGCTTGAAGGAAAGCATTTCCCATCGGCCCACCAAGGCTCAGGTTAACAACCTGTACACCGTTATTGGCAGCAAAGACAAGCCCGTTACCGACATTACCTATCGTTCCTTGCCCGTTGTTATCCAGTACCCGGAGCGGAACGATGGATGCGAGTGGTGCAGCACCTGCGATGCCAACACCATTGTTGGTAACGGAGGCAGCGATCCCGGCTACATGGGTGCCGTGACCGTTCCCGTCCTCAGGGATGTTATTATAATCAACATAATCATAACCGGGGAGAAGCTTGTAGGCCAATTCTGGATGGTTTAACTGTACACCGGTATCGATAATGGCGATTTTGACAGAGCTGTTACTTTGAGTAATGTCCCATGCAGCGGGTGCATTGATTTTGGACAGGTTATACTGATAAGGAAAGAATGGATCATTGGGAGTGAAGGATGCCTCAACGAGGTAATTCGGCTCTGCATGTTCAATAAGCACGTGATCTTGGTAATGTTTCAGCATCCGGTGCATTTTTTTGCGAGATTCCACACGGTACCACCCTAAATCTTCATAGGTCTCAGCGACCTTACATCTCCCTTTTTTGTGAAGGGTGTGCATTTCATCCTCCGTTGTACCTTCCTTGAATTTGACTAAGAGTTGCTTGGGAGCATGAGGGTGAAACTTGCTCTCGGCACGTTGGTCCAGATAACGATACATGAACACGATGATTGCTAGCAAAATGAAACCAAAAACACCTAACCATAACCACATGAGCGTTTCTCCCTCCAATAAGGATTGTGACACGCCTTATCGTATGCGAACTCTATCAGACTGCGTGGGCACTCTTTCAATTTGGTTAGTAGTGTAGATAGGTTGATAGGGCGGGATAAGTTCGTTAAGATGAGATGAAGAGAGCCGATCTGGCATGAACAAGATTTAAGGAAGGGCCAAGAAGTAGCTCCTAATACAGAGGATAAGGAATGTGGATGTATTGACACAACTTCAGAGTATACCGACAGTCACACCAGTTCAGGCGCACCAGATTCATGATGCCATTGATTTTGCCATGCGTGTACGCAGAGAAGTGTTTCCGATGATGGATCATACAAAATTGCCTGTGGACTTCGAGCAGTTCAGAGAACATTATCTGAATTCCGATGATTCGATTTTTCTCGTTGCAATGATGGGGGATGCGGGCATCGTCGGTTCTATTGGGATACTACCATATGATGGACGTATTGAAGCTGTGGAAGGTCGATATGCAGCTCAATCGGCTGCTGAAATAGTAAAATGTTATGTAGATCCTGCGTATCGTAGGTTCGGCATTGGTTCGATGCTGATGAACGAACTGGAGAACGTGGTAAAGGATATGCACTATACGACGCTGTATTTGCATACCCATCGCTTCTTGCCGGGAGCCGTAGAATTCTGGAAACGCCAAGGGTTTACGGTTATTGCTGAGCAGGATGATGACTGGCAAACCGTGCATATGGACAAGTTGGCATGTAAGTAACCATTGGAATTATTGAAGGAATCGGTAATTATATACTCGATAACATAGACATAGACAATTTACATGATGGGAGTATAAGCAGATGCAAGAAACGAAGCGGAAAATTGTTTTTATTGATATTGATGGCACATTGGTTGACGATGATGGAAACATTCCGTTATCAGCACAGAAGGCTTGCAAACAGGCTCGTGAAAATGGGCATTTGCTCTATTTATGTACAGGTCGTTCCAAGGCGGAGATCTATGATTCCATCTGGAATGTCGGATTTGATGGTCTGATTGGTGCAGGTGGAGGCTATGTGGAGTTTGGCAAGGACGTGTTATATCACAAAAGGGTAACAGCGGAAGATGTTCGACATATGGTTGATTTCTTCAATGAACAAGGCATTGACTTCTATCTTGAATCCAATTCGGCATTGTATGCGAGTAGCAATCTTCAACCTCACCTGGAACGCCGTATCTATGGCGATGTGGAGAATGACCCTGTAGCCAGAGAGAAGAAGGAGCTGAAACCGCATCCGTTTATTGCCGGATTGACGTATGGAGAGGCCGACCTGTACAAGGATGACGTGAACAAAGTATGTTTCTTGGAGAGTTCAGTCATCCCGTTTGAGCGGATCAAGCAAGAGTTTGAAGGGAAATTCGAAGTCATTCAGTGTACCGTGCCGATCTTTGGTGAAGGAAGTGGTGAGCTGATGATCCCTGGCATTCACAAAGCCATTGCAATCGCCGATCTGCTGGAGCATCTGGGCATGTCGCAGGAGGATACATTCGCCATCGGTGATGGAATGAATGATGCCGAGATGTTGGAATTTTGTAAAGTCGGAATTGCCATGGGCAATGCCAAGCCAGGTCTGAAAGCCATTGCAGATGATATTACTGGAACAGTAGAGGAAGATGGATTGTATCATAGTTTTGTGAAGTATGGATTGATTGAGGGGTAAGTGCATACGGAATCACTAATGAACAGCTAATAAAAAGAGAGCAACCTAGTTGCTCTCGAATTTTAGTAATCGGACCATGAATATATTTGTCCATTGTAGAAGGTTACGTAGGTATTTCCATAGACCCAAATATCAATAGAACCTAATGAACTAGTAGAGTTACTGGTGCTATTTGGACTCCCCCAAGAAAGTAACACTTGATTAAACGTCATCCCTAATTTGATCTTTTGCTGACTAATAAGTTTCCAGACGTTTGAAGGCCAGCCTGGGTAATCTTTTTTAGGATCACTGTCATAGAACAACCCTTTAATAAAATCATTTGGCTCGTCTGTAACAGGCAACTTGAACGTAACCGATTTTCCACTAGCTCTTTTGGCTTTCACAATCACATTATTATTTTTAATATCAACGGAAAGAATTTTTATTTTTTCTAAATGATAAAGTGGATTTGAATTAGGTAAATTATTTTTGTTAGCCCAATATTCGCCCCCCTTAAAAGCTATATGTATGAAATGTTCGTAATCAAAATAATAACAAAAATTCGAAAATCCAATGTCTTTATATATGTATTCTGTAACGGTCTTTCCACTTGCTGATTGTATAGTTACTTCCGTGAGTTGATAAAGTTGCGTCATGCCAACGATCCAGCCAGGTTGATCTAGCGCATAGGAGTATACTTTTGATCCAAAAACGGAACGATATGCTTTGGGAACACTAAGGACTCCGTTCATTAATTTCTTTGTCCGTGTTGCTCCATCCTCGTCTCCCCATATAAATGCCACCATTAAATCATCTTCATTCCTACCTGAGTAACCGGAAACCTTTAAAAACTTCTCATATGATATGTAGGTTGTTCCTTTGTACAATATGGTGTCTTTCTTACTTACTTGTTCTTTCTTTAATTTGGTTTTGACTTCAAATCCATTTCCTACATCAATAAGTGAACCGATTTGTTTGAACATTTTGATAGGGATGTAGAGGGTATCATTATCCGCTAAATATGCTTGATCTTTGGAACTTGCAAGCTTTCCATCAATGAATACAGTGTATTCAATATCACGGTAAGACTCAGCTAGAGGATTCCCAGCCGCTAACATGTGAGACGGAAGTAATATGAACAGTAAACTAAAACTAATAAAAATACAGATCAATTTCTTAAAACTATTCATCGCAGATTCTCCTCGTATAGTATTTTTTTACCTTAAAACTATAGCATGAAGCTAACGGTCATAACCAGAAATTATTTGCTTGATCTGATTTGCTCAACATTTGATCCTCATTGTCCGATATATAATAAGTACGCCTAAGTGATCCGAATTGAAAGGAGCACAGAACATGGATATTGCAGCATTATCAATGGCGATGAGCCAAGCTTCAGTAGTGCAGTCGGCAAGCTTGCAAGTGATGTCGATTACGAAAGACATGGCACAGCAACAAGGCCAGCAGATGGCGGAAATGTTGAAGTCAGTGCCTGCTCCTCATCCCAATCTGGGTGGAAGTCTCGATCTTTCGGTTTAGTTGAAATTACAGCATGTGTCCTCATGTAACACCCATTGCAGCAAGCAAAACCAAAACAGCCCCAATTCGAATGAATTGAGGCCGTTTTGGTTGTTTTTTTCTTATTACTCATTCCGAAATTACGATCTTTTTATTACGATCTTCTCAGCGAAACTTTGACAAACTTGGCAATCTGCCTTCAAAGGGTAGCGTATCCTTCAATGTCCATAACTCATCGTAACTGGAAATCTGAAAATCGGCTTTGGACAAGTCCTGGTTGCCTGATCCCGGATTGCGATAGCCCATGCAGCGCATGCCTGCACTTTTGGCGGCCTGAACACCATTGCGAGAGTCCTCGATCACCAGACAATTCGACGGGGATGCGCCAATCATTTCAGCTGTGGTCAGGAAAATATCTGGTGCCGGCTTGCCGTTTGTAACTTCCTCTCCTGTCATTCGTACCTCAAAGTATTGCCCAAGTCCGGTCTTGTCCATGATCAAATCGATCAGTGCACGTGGAGAGGAAGAAGCAACGGCTATGGGAATGTCCTGCTCATGCAGCCAGCTTAACCAGCGTTCCACGGAAGGCATTGCCGTCAGATTCTTATGGGCAAGCATGGTTTGCATCACATTATGCTGATGATAAGCAAATATTTCTTCCAGCGTAGCTGTCAGCTGATGTTTGTCCAATACTTGCTGCCACATGGATTCCAGCGTAACTCCAACATAGGTATGATGTTCTTCATCAGTCACCCTTGCGCCAAAATGGGCAAAAGAGCTACGCTCAATCTCGAAATAAATCGGTTCGCTGTCAATCAGTACACCATCCATGTCAAAAATGACTGCTTGAATGATGTCATCATTGGGTGCTCCCAGTCTGTTAGATTCTTTGTTTGCTGCCATGTTGTACTCCTCCTCCAGGGTTGTGTAAACATATATCTCTAATGTAATCCATTCATGGTTAACCTTCCACTTTAGAAACTGGAACCGCTGGATTGCAGCACAACTTTAATGGCATGTGAAGAGGCTTGAAGTGTGCGTCCCTGAATATCGCAGCCAAGTGTGCGGAATGCCTCTTCGTAATCCTCCAACGGGAAGGAGTGGGTGATGATTTTTTTTGCCGGAATAATCCCTTGTTCAATCATATAATGTGCGGTAGCAAATGTCCCCAGAGAATCGATGGAACCAATAATTTTCAGACTGCGGTCCACAACTTCCTTGGGATTGAATGATGTGATTCCATCTCTCAGCCCAACCAGCATCAGGTAACCTCCGCTGGCGAGCTGGGAAAGCACTTGTGTGCCCACAACACCTGTTGTATCCACGATCATATCAACCTGGTGGGTTGCGGGTGACAGTGATTCTATTGCATTTTCGAAGGAAGAATGAACCTCCCAACGATCGGGTGAAATGGAACCGGCAATGGCTAAGCGTTCTTCGGAGATGTCGACCAGACAGCCGGTGACCCCTTTGGAAGCGAGCGCGTAGCTGTACAGAATGCCAATCGGACCAGCGCCGAGGATAATTGTTCTGAAATTCGGTAGTAAATGGATCTGATTAATCCCCGTCAGCATACAGCTGAGCGGTTCCGTCAAAGTTGCTTCCTCATAGCTCACATGATCCTTCAATTTGTACAAAAAGCGATCCTCGGTCACATAATAATCTGTAAATGTTCCGTCAGCACTCACACCTGTCTCGGTAACAGACTTGTGTGTGCAATGATTTTGTCTGCCTGTTCTGCACATGTCACATTGTCCGCAATAGTAGGTAGGGTCGATCACAACGCGGTCGCCCGGTTGTAATGTCGTTACCGCAGAGCCAACATCAATGACTTCACCGGCAGACTCATGACCGAGGATGACAGAAGGAACCGCATGATATTTACCGCTGACGATGCCTAGATCGGTACCACATACTCCGGTTGCTCGAATACGAACCAACAGCTGATTATCTCTTGTAATTACCGGTACAGGCCGATCCTCAAGCGCCACATCCCAAGCCGATTTGTATACCAATGCAAGCATGATATAACCTCCTTGTAATTATATAAAATATAAAAATAGCGATTCATCTTAAAATAGTTTTTTCAAGATACGAAAGTAATGAAGGGGACGAAATCGATTCTGGAGAAGCGAAGCGTTCGCCTCAAAGCTTTCTGAAAGAAAGCTACTTCGGAAGCACACGCTATCAACGGATTTTTCCCTTGGGAAAGGGAAATCAAGAAAATCCGTTGATAACAGCGATCATAAGAACGATTCGTAACCGAAACGACCACTTCGAACAGTTGCATTGAAATGTTTTAATTAACGCTGGCGAGCACTGAATCCAGCCGCTCTACAATCTCAACCAGTTCGTCTTCGGTTGTGGTAAGGGAAGGCCGGACCTTAACAACGTTGCCGAAGCCATATCTTGAACTTCTCAAGATCAGATGTTCATCTGTAAAAGCGCGGTCAACAATGGCATTGGTTTTTAGCGTATCGGGTTCATTACCGTCAGCTACGATCTCTAACCCCCACATTAACCCGACACCACGAGCTTCACCGATACTTGGGTATTTCATAGCCAATTCTTGCAGCAATTCACCCAAAATTTCACCTTTGCGTTTCACGGCATCCAGAAACCCAGGCTCGGATACCACTTCCAAGGTGGATTTGGCAGCGGTTACGGAGATCAGATTGCTTCCTGAGGTGAAGGAGTGTTCGTGTTTTTCGAGCACATTCAGCCGGGATTGCATTAATACCGCAGCAACAGGTACGCCGATTCCGCCAAGACCTTTCGCTAGGGTAATCATATCAGGCTGGATATCAAACAGTTCGCTGGCGAACATCGTTCCGGTACGACCGATTCCTGTCTGCACTTCGTCAGCAATGAGAATAATATTGTACTCATCACACAGTTTACGCAGACGTTTGAAATATCCAGCGGGAGGGATGATATTGCCGCCATTCCCGAGTATGGGTTCGATAATCATGCAGGCGACTGAGCCGGAACTTGCATATTCTATCGCATCAGATATAGCTTCAACACATTGATAGCCGCAGTCTCCATTTGAGGATTTGAATGGGCAGCGATAACAGTATGGGGCAGGTACATGGAGAGCGTTAGCCACAGCCGAATTGGGAAAGCGTTTCCGCCGGAAGGCATTCCCCGAAATCCCGGTGGCAAATTGGGTCTGCCCATGATGGGACAGATACAGGCTGATGATGTCTGTCGATTCGGTATACTTCTGCGCAATTTTGGTTGCACATTCGTTTGCAGTTGAACCAGTGATATCCCGCATCCATCCGGCATTAATGTCGTTTGGAGCATATTCGATTAAGTGATCAAGCACTTCATTTACGTACGGTTCGGTGAAGGAGGAAGACATATGCGTCAGATTGCCGACTTGTTCCTGAATTTTGCTGACAACATGTGGGTGATTATAGCCCAGTGACAGATTAAACGTGCCCGACACGCCATCTAGGTATTCCACACCTGAATCGTCAATCAACTTAATCCCTTTTCCGGCTATGAAGCGGTTGTTGGTTAAAGTTTGCATACGATTTCCTCCAATATAATGGTGTAATAGCTCGAATGAAGCTCAACAATCCCGGATGATGCGGGCATCACCTCCCTTAAGAAACGATGTTTACATTTCCTTGTTATGTTGTGAGAGAGCAACACGTACTGCATTATTTTTTACAGTCCATAGATAAGAGACCATCAATGTGAGCAGCAAGATCAGACAGAATCCGGCCAAAATCCAGATTGTATTCACGACAGGCCCTGTGCTCATACTCCATCCAGTCACATACTGCAAGATGGCACCTCCAATACCACCTGATGCGATCAGGATACTGGTTGTCCGCTCGGTCATACCAGGAATTAGAATATTTGCATAGACCAGTGCGATACAGAACAGGCCTGACATGAACAGACCGGTTCCGAAGATGAGCACATACGTTGCCCATTGTCCAGTTACAAATACCATAGCGACTGTGAACAAAAGCGTGCCAACCGTACTCCAGATCAGGAAAGGCATATAGTTGACGGCTTCCGCTATTTTCCCGGAGAAAAGACGACCGATGATCATCGCAATCCACAGGATGGAGACACTCAGCGATGCGACAGATTCCTGAAGGTGCAGTCGTTCTACAAGAATGGAGGGCAGGAAGTTCATCAATCCCAGTTCCAATCCCATGTAGATGAAAAAGAAGATGACGAAGATTGTCAGCAGACCCAGATGTTTTCTCGAATATCGGGCTTTACCTGCTGCATGTGCCACTGTATTCTCGCCAGCCTGTTCCAGATATAGTGCGGCTGAACGGGGCATGGTGATCCACAGCAGCATGAGAACCAGTGACAACACGGCCACTGTGTAAAAAGTAAGATACCACAGATCCATCCAGATAAATAAAGCAGCGACAGCGGGGATGAGAAGTGCTCCAAGAGCAAAGAAGACATCCAGCTTGGACATGGCGACCGCTTTTTGATTCTCAGTGAATTCGATCGTAAATGCACCTACAGAGGGTTCAATGATACCTGAGCCGAAGCCTATGAGAATGGTAAGTAGAAGAACGACAGTCCAGGAAGGCAAAAATCCGAGAACAGCATAAGCAGCTACAATGCAGACAAGCGCAATCAGCAGCATGGATTTTCTTCCGATGCGGGCAGTCATTGAAGGAGCGACAAGCACCCCTACAAGAAAACCGAGGAACTGCAAAAAGAGTAAAAAGCCGCCATCACTGTAACCGCGCCCATAGTGTGACAACACCACGGGTAAAAGAGCCCCCATTACTACGCTGGTTATGCCGATTAATAGATAAAAACCGCAGCTTAAAGCGAAAATTCGTCTCATCCGTTAGCCTCCTGAGGTGGATATAAATTTAATATTATGTAATAAATGTATCTTTCGTATATAACTTATACCATAATCATGAAATTGTACATGCTTTTTATTGTAAAATAATGTTATATTTTGGCGAATAAATCAAGTTTATCGAATCGTGTTATCCTAAATTGATTTTGTGTCGAAAGGATAGATATGATCAAATCAATATGACCTTTTAACAATGTTTGGCATGTGTATTGATCAGGAATTGTAAAATGTGCATAATAAAAAACGTTCCCTGTCTGAGTAGACGGGAAACGTTCTGATTAGCCGTTCTATATGATGACACCTGACCTCAACATATCACCATTAAGCAGTCTGTACAAAGAAAATTCCATCGAATGGTGCGTGAGCAGACGCGGGACCTCTTCGCAAAAATAAATAACCGTTTGCATCGGGAAGACCCAATATATCCCGATAAGGTTCAGGAAAATCTCCGGAATATATTTGACACACCAGTTGATGTTCCTCTAGCAAATGGTCAATCCCTTTCACACCGTTTGGTAAAGTGGGAGAGAAAAATGAAAATGCAGGAAACTCCTGATCGTGAAGCTCCATTTCAATCAAACGTATGCCGCTTAATGGAATGGGTGGAACGGGACATACGGAAGTGAGTGGATTCGAAGATACCGACACATAAGTGCATCCGGCGAGAATATTCTCGCTCCATTCCAGCTCATCTCCGGTATAGGTTACCTGATCCAGAAAATATTCTGAGGCGGAGTAGGTCGAGAAGACCGAGATATATTTGTTTTGTGGCAAAGAAGGGATATGAACCTGCTGTGAAAATGTATTGCAATTGATGGAGAACAGATGTAATAAAGGCTGCCCCTCAGGATTGAGCGGCCAGTCGCAAACGTATGCCATTTCTCCACCAATCCACATGCCAGAGTCTTGGTTTGGATCATCGGGGTCAATTGTAAATCGAGTAACTTTGTACATGAGAGACTCCTTTCAAAGTGTATTTTGGCTTTCCTATATACCGTTGTATGTGTTTTCATATAACCAATCATTGCTTCGTTTCAGTATAAATGAGATGATGTGGAATGAAAATCAGTACAAGGTACTAACTCTTATATGAAGTAAATGAATGTATCATTAAATCAATGAACCAGCAGATATATTACAGATGAGAAGCGGTGACACATGTTAATTAACAAATACATAAGTGAAAAGGGATTCTGCTCCCGCAGGGAAACGAACCGTTTAATTGCAGCTGGACGTATAACGATCAATGGCAGGATATGTGAAAAAGGGGAGGATGTTGAACCTCATGATGTGGTACTCATTGATGGGAAGGAGATTCCTCGTAATGACAGCGAACCTGTCTACATTGCTCTGAACAAACCCATCGGTATTGTCTGCACAGCAGCAGAACATGTGGAGGGGAACATTATTCAATATATGAATTATCCTTCTCGCATATTTGCGATAGGCAGGCTGGATAAGGCATCTGAGGGGTTGATTCTGCTTACGAATGACGGAGGCATTGTGAACAAGATGATGCGTTCGGAGCATAATCATGATAAAGAATATGTAGTGACTGTAGACAAACCCATAACCGACGAATTTGTAAAGTCCATGTCTGATGGCGTTGAAATTCTGGATGTGGTGACCAAGCCCTGCGAAGTGTATAGGCAAAGTGACAATGTATTTCGTATTATTCTGACACAGGGTCTCAACCTGCAGATCCGCAGAATGTGCAAAGCTTTGGGGTATCGAGTCCTGAAGCTGGAGCGCGTGCGAATTATGAATATTACGCTGGATCAACTGGAGCGGGGGCAATGGCGTCATCTGGAGCAAGATGAACTGGAGATTCTGATGTCTCAATTAAATTATTAGTAAAAAATGAAGCAAACACTAACCCCTATGCAGATTAGTGTTTTTGTTGTTAAGCTTGTGTCCTTTTCGCTCTGAAATGTAAGAGCCAAATAGGGTTAAGAACGCCCCGAGTATGATCACCCAGGTTATCCGTTCCTGAAGAATTAGTGCAGATGACACGACAGTAATGACAGGCACCAGATAGATGTAGACACTCGTTTTGATAGCTCCGAGAAGATTCACGGCCCGGTTCCAGGTCACGAAACATAACGCGGAGGCACCTACACCGAGGTATAGAAAATTGGAAAGATTGGTCACACTCGTGAAGCGCCCGAGATCCCAATGGAATTCAAACAGGAACAGAGCTGGCAGCATGAAGATCAGGCCATAGAAGAATACTCTGCGGGTCGCACCAATGGTGTGATAGGAAAGCTGGCCAATTTTCCGCATTAACACAGAATAAATCGCCCATACCGCAGGTGCTATGAAAGCAAGCAGATCACCTACCGGATTCAGTTGCAGAATGAAACTGCCGTTCAGTGCGATGAGAAGGATGCCGCTCAAGGCAATCCCAAATCCGATAATGAAGCGGGGAGTTAACTTCTCACCATCCAGGAAGAAGTGTGCGAGCACGGCAGTGAAGAACGGGGCAATGGAGACAATTACACCCACGTTGGATGCTGTTGTGTACACCAGAGCAATATTTTCAATAAGAAAATATAATGTCACCCCACATAGTCCTGCGCCGATAAATAACAACTCTTCTCTGAATGAGGTGATCCGCAGTGAACGTGGATAGATCAATAACAGTACCAAATACCCCATCAGGAAACGAAAAAATAAAATTTCTACAGGAGTGAAATCAATCAGCAGAACCTTCGTGGAGACAAAGGTAGTTCCCCAGATCAGTATAGTAAATAAAGCGAGCAAATGTCCGGTAGTGGCATTGGTGTTATGATGACTCGTCATACGAGGTTATCGATGGTTCGTTTCAACTCCGTATCATGGTTGAAGATACGTCTGTATTGCTTCGGCGTCAGGCCGATCAGTTTTTTGAAAAAATTCGTGAAATGGCTTTGGTCACTGAATCCTGTCTGTGCGGCTACTTCAATCGGAAGCAGGCCTTGTTCCAGAAGACGTTTGGCTTGATTAATGCGAATCGTTTCCAGGTAACGGTAAGGTGATATCCCTTTCTGGCGAGTGAATAAACGCAGCAGGTGGTATTTACTCATCTCCGTCAAGTCGGCTATCTCGTTCAGCGAGATGCTCTCCATGTAATGAGCTTCTATGTAGTCACATATGCGTCTGATCTCAGCAGTAACATCCTGTGTGGAAACAGGTGGTTCAGCATCCGAATAATCTCGCAGCAATTGATCCAGTAGTAAGAGTAACAATTCTTCTTTGCAAAAATCGGATTGCTCTTCCAGAATCATCTGATGCAGCTCGTGCAGAGAATCCACAAGTTCACTTTGGTAGAGAACGGGGGATGTAAACCGTGGCATGTAAGCTTGTCCAGTAATCTCTCTCACATACTCTCGCATAACCTCAGGCTGGACGTTGATACAGCGATAATCGAGGGTTCTTCCATCGACCTGTTCGCAGGCATGAGGATCATGTGGATTAAAAACAATCATGTCACCACTATTCAGAATGTATTCTTCGTTGTTGCAGACGAGGTGTCGCTTGCCTTGCTCAATGAATCCAATGACGTAATAGTCATGAAAATGATTGGGAAACTTTTGCATAATGCCTTCAAATTGATAAGCTTCTAGCTGTAGATCGGTATCAAATACCACAGTCCGGACTTCCCGAGTCATGATGCACCTTCTTTCTGGTATGTTAAGGTCAGTATAGGTTGTAAAGAAGGAATTTTCTTGAACGATATTGCTATTGCTCGAAGTGTTTGAACGGACAGATATCCCTAAAAAAATTCCCGAAGTCCCGGAGGGAAAGGAGCCCTTTGCTTAGTATAGTTGATTCATGAGTTCAAGCCTATAAGTTGCTTATATCGCTTCATGAGTTCGCCCGTACCTGGATGTGTTGTTTTATCTGCTCCAACTTCAGCATTTTCAGGATAAATATGCACTGCTTGAAGCCTTGTTATCGGATGCTTGTATGGAATATGTAACGAAAAGGGTGAACCCGGATGCCCGGTTATCAGCCGAAACCATACAGCAGCTTATATTTTCATTATGTGATTATTACGTCTCTCGAGTAATGGATGCATCAAAAAATATCAGACAGTTACACCAATTATTGAACAAAACATCAAGACACAGCTGGAGCAATTCCTTCTTGAATTAATGAGCAAAGTAGCGGAGGATGTAGATCTCAAAACGCTGAAAATTACTGCAACCCTTTAACGAAATTGCATTACTATTTGAATGGATAATGTGGGCAACGTCATGATGAAGTTGGAACCGGGATATACGGGATTAGTAATCACTTGATTAATACAGATTGGCCGAAGGTGAAACGTGGAAAAGAAGGGCTGGAGAAAATCATCCATGGGGAGGACGACGAAGATACCCTGACATAACAAATATTAGGTTTGCTGCAAATGGCAGATCCTTCAGTGGATGAACTTTTGCCTCATACAGGTATGAATCACTGAATTTAAATTCCACGTTTATGTTTCATTGCTTCTGAGTGTAAAAGAATTATTTAAATATTCTGTGTAAACTAATATAACACGACATAAACGGTTTGAGAGCCCCTTTTGTACAACACGCCCAATTTAAGTTAGGCTCTTTATCTCTTATCACAATTCTATGTTATGAATCATGGAACTTCCCTGAATAGTTTATATAATGTGAATCAACATAACATGATTTTGCAGCGGTTCGGTTGATTCTAATTTCAGGGGGCAACGTGGAATGAAAGAAACCAAAAAGATGAGAGTTTTTTCACTGGGGATTCAGCACGTACTCGCGATGTATGCGGGAGCAATTTTGGTGCCTTTGCTTGTGGGCAGAGCACTAAATCTGACTGCAGAGCAGTTGGCGTATCTGGTATCCATTGACCTGTTAACGTGCGGGATTGCAACATGGCTTCAGGCTCGGAAAGGAAAGTACTTGGGTATTGGTTTGCCAGCGGTGCTCGGAAGTTCTTTTGTAGCGGTGACACCCATGATTGCGATTGGATCGCAATACGGAATACCTGCCATATATGGGTCGATCATCGCAGCCGGGTTATTTATCGTCATCTTTGCCGTATTTTTTAGCAAAATCGTCAAATTGTTTCCGCCAGTCGTGATCGGTACAGTGGTAACCATTATCGGTCTTGCGCTAATCCCAACTGGCATTAAAAACATGGCGGGTGGAGCAAACAGTGAGAATTTTGGGAGTTTGGATAATTTGGCCCTCTCATTTGGTGTATTACTGTTCATTCTAATCCTGAATCGCTATGCTCGCGGGTTTGTTAAATCCTTGGCTGTTCTCCTTGGTATTATCGTGGGAACCCTCATCGCATCCATCATGGGAAAAGTGAATTTTGCCTCTGTACAGGAAGCCTCCTGGTTCCATTTACCTCAACCCTTTTACTTTGGATGGCCTACCTTCGAAATCGGCCCAATCATTACAATGATTATTGTAGGTACGGTGGTTATCATCGAATCAACAGGTGTATTTATGGCTTTGAGTAAAATCTGTGATCAACCGATCAACGAAAAAGATCTGGCACGGGGATATCGTGCAGAAGGTCTTGCGTTTGTCCTGGGCGGCATATTTAATGCTTTTCCATACAATACATTTGCACAGAATGTCGGTTTGGTTCAGCTCTCCAAAGTGAAAACGACCAATGTTGTTGTTGCAGCCGGAGGTATTCTGGTCTTTCTGGGACTCATTCCGAAGGTAGCTGCTTTTGCAACCATTATTCCAAGTGCTGTCCTTGGAGGAGCAACTGTTGTCCTGTTTGGAATGGTCGTCTCATCCGGGATCAAAATGCTGCAAAATGTCGACTTCGGCAAACAATCCAATCTATTGATCGTGGCTTGCTCCGTTTCACTTGGGCTCGGTGTTACTGCTGTACCCGACCTGTTTGCCCAGCTTCCTCAAAGTATTCGGATTATTGTTAGCGATGGTATTATCACGGGAAGCCTGTCAGCGATTCTGCTTAATGTCTTCTTTAACCTCGCTTTGAAAAAAGAGAGCTTGCCAGTACAGCCTGTACAGGCTCAGGAAGCACATACGTAAATCCTTGTAATAACGGACGTGTCATCTGGTAGTAAGCGGAATAGATCCAAGATGGTTTTCTGGGAAGTGGAATGAAAGACAATGACTCCACTTGGCAAAGAAACCTCTTGGATTTTTTTGTGCTTACGATTCATGAGAATGCAAAAGGCATGCAAATATGCTAAAGTTTCATCAAGAACATTTTAGATGTTCGTTTAAGTCAACAACCTCTTGAATTGAATTTCCATGCGACTACATAAATGAGCATTGGTTCACAAGGCTAAAATAAAAACCAGGGGATATCCATTGGGTACAGAAAAGGAGTTGTGTTCACTATGCAACAAGAAACGTTGAACAAAGGGTGGAACTTGGAGAATAGTTATGCGCAGTTACCGCAACCCTTTTTCACAAGTCAGGGCGCGGTGCCTGTTGAATCACCAAAGCTGATCATTTTCAATAGATTGCTTGCCTCCAGCTTGGGACTGGATGTGGAGTCTCTTGACAGTGATGAAGGAGCGCAAATTTTTGCGGGTAATTCGATTCCGGAAGGAGCCGAGCCTCTGGCTCAGGCCTATGCAGGACATCAATTCGGCAATTTTAACATGCTTGGAGATGGACGGGCTTTGCTGCTGGGTGAACAGATTACGCCACAGGGCGAGCGAGTGGATATCCAGCTGAAAGGTTCAGGGAGAACACCGTACTCTCGTGGAGGAGATGGACGTGCTGCTGTGGGGCCCATGTTGCGAGAATATATCATTAGTGAAGCGATGTATGCACTAGGTATTCCAACGACACGCAGTCTGGCGGTGGTATCAACAGGAGAAAACATTATCCGCGAAACAGAGCGGCCTGGGGCCATATTAACCCGGGTGGCTTCCAGTCATATCCGGGTAGCAACCTTCCAGTATGCAGCCAGATGGGGTTCTATAGACGATCTTCGGGCATTGGCTGACTATACGTTGAATCGACATTTTCCTGAGGTTGCTCAAGCTGAAGATCGTTATCTTTTGCTCCTTCAGGAAGTAATTAAACGGCAGGCGGCACTCGTTGCCCAATGGCAGCATGTTGGTTTCATTCATGGCGTGATGAACACGGATAACATGGCGATCAGTGGTGAGACCATCGATTATGGTCCGTGCGCCTTTATGGATGCTTACAATCCTTCAACCGTATTCAGCTCCATTGACAGACAAGGTCGCTATGCTTATGGTAATCAACCGTATATTGCCGGGTGGAATTTGGCTCGCTTTGCCGAGACACTTCTGCCGTTGTTGCATGAAGATGAAGAACAGGCCGTGCAACTCGCGCAGGATACCATCGCACAATTTTCTGAATTGTACCATCATCACTGGCTCAAGGGGATGCGTGCCAAACTGGGCTTGTTGGATGAAGAGGCCGAAGATGAGGCCATGATCAAGGATCTTCTTGAACTTATGGAGAAGCATAGTTCAGATTACACGAATACGTTCCTGGCATTGACATTTGATACATTGGAAGGGACTGCTTTGTTTGGCACGACAGAATTTGCTGAATGGAATGAGCGGTGGCAAGCAAGATTGGACAGACAGGAAGAGGAGAAGGAAGTCTCTCGACAGTTGATGAGAACGAACAATCCAGCGGTCATCCCCCGCAATCATCGGGTCGAGGAAGCGCTTGAGCAAGCGGAGAACTACGGAGATCTTAGCGTGATGCAGAAGCTTTTGGCAGTTCTTTCAGATCCGTTTGCGCACTCACCTGAGCAGGCTCAATATGCCGAACTACCTGCACAATGCAATACTTCGTACCAAACTTTTTGTGGAACCTGATTTAACAATGTGGAATGAAGAGGCTGCCTTGGGCAGCTTTTTCATTTTTTTCATTCTGTCATGAACGTTAGAATCGAACGTTTTTATTGAATTTGGAGATTGTCATACAATAATTAGAGAAGTAGAGATTTAACTTTTATAGAGGCAGGTGCATTCATGTCCAACATGTTAAGCAAAGAACAATTGGTAGACATCCTTTTACAGCTTTTAGAGCGTACATCTTTTCCTAGGGAACAGATGCAAAACTATGTTAACCGCTTGTTTGAGACCCTTAAGTGGGATGGGGTGCCCTATGTAGCGAGTAGAGAAGATACGTATTTGCAGAGAAAGCCTATGGTTATTATCACGGAAAATTGAACATAATGATAATATAATTTGGTTTCAACTATACATCCGTTGTTCTGTTCAAAGATTGCATACTTGGTCTTGCAATGACTGAAACGTTCGGCTATACTTGCTATAAATTGAATACATGAATCACGTTGATAGAGCGCAGTAGCGGCTTTGTCCCTGTTACAGAAAGTCAGGGGTTGATGGAACCTGATACATACAAGGGCTGCGAATTACACTCTGGAGTACTTGGGTAATGCCAAGCGGATGGGCAAACGATATATTGCTAAAAGTGGTATGGATAACGTGTTAAGGTTACGTGTTGTCCATGCAATTTGGGTGGTACCACGGTTATGATAATCGTCCCTGTGTCTAATGAAGACAAGGAGGCGATTTTTTTGTGTCCAAAAAATCCGTTCCAGCGTGTTATTTCGTAATTTGACGTAGATCATGACTGAATTTTGAGGATAGAAAAGGGGTTGTACAAATGAATATTATTGATGAACTACAATGGCGTGACGCCATTAACCAGCAGACGGATGCAGAGGGATTACGTGAATTGACTGAAACGAAGTCCGTTTCTTTGTACTGCGGCGTTGACCCTACGGGGGATAGCATGCATATCGGACATCTCATTCCATTCATGATGCTTAAACGTTTTCAACTGGCAGGACATCGTCCAGTCATTTTGATTGGTGGAGCTACAGGCACGATTGGTGATCCAAGTGGTCGTCAGGCAGAGCGTTCTTTGCAAACGATGGAGCAAGTGCAGGAGAATGTGGATGCACTGACCGCGCAGATGAAGAAGTTGTTTGTAACAGACGGTGATAATCAGGTTCGCATGGTGAACAACTATGATTGGACACACAAAATCAATGTCATTGAATTCTTGCGTGACTACGGCAAAAACTTCAACCTTAACACAATGCTGGCTAAGGATGTCGTTGCGAGCAGACTGGAAGGCGGAATCTCGTTCACTGAGTTTTCCTACCAGATCCTTCAATCGCTCGACTACCTGCACCTGTTCCAGAACGAAGATGTACAGCTTCAAATCGGCGGTTCTGATCAATGGGGGAATATCACGAGTGGTCTTGATCTGATTCGCAAAAAAGAAGGATCTGAAGCGAAGGCGTACGGTCTGACCATTCCGCTCATGCTCAAATCCGACGGAACCAAATTCGGTAAAACAGCTGGCGGCGCAATCTGGCTTGATCCGAACAAAACGACACCATTTGAATTCTACCAGTTCTGGGCAAATACAGATGACCGTGATGTGATCAAATACTTGAAATACTTTACCTTCTTGAGCAAAGAAGAAATTGAAGCTTTGGCTGAAAAGGTAGAGACAGAGCCGCACAGACGTGAAGCACAGAAAGCACTCGCGGAAGAAATGACAAAATTCGTTCACGGCGAAGAAATGCTCGAACAGGCTAAACGTATTACAGCGGCGCTGTTCAGTGGTGATATCCGTTCCCTGACAGCAGATGAAATCGAGCAGGGCTTCAAGGAAATGCCAACATTTGAAACGGATGGCTTAGCAAAAAATATCGTCGACTGGCTCGTAGAGCTGGGGTTGGAGCCATCGAAGCGCCAGGCGCGTGAGGATGTCACCAAAGGCGCTATCTCCATGAACGGTGAGAAAATCACAGAGCTTGAATTCACAGTGTCGGCAGAGCATGCCATTGGCGGTAAATTCATCATTATCCGTAAAGGTAAGAAGAATTACAGCTTGGTTAAACTTCAATCGTAGGTGTCGAAGAAATAGAACGTAACACAGACACGTAAGAGACTACAATAGAAATACAAAAAAACCAAATACAGAAACAAAAAGACCGTCTTCCATCTCTGTCAGGCGACAGAAGGGAGACGGTCTTTAGTATAACAGGTCATTGCTTGACCTAGTTTATTGATTAACGATTGCTGTGATCTCTTCATCCAGATCAAGTCGTACGTTCTCACGGTACGCCCGCATGTTGTATTCACTGTGCAGGTAACGAAGAATCGCTTCAATCATATTGGACTCCACCAGATATTGACTGCGGCCTTGAATCCAAACTTCAGCGGAATAACCTGTATCTTCTTCCCAGCTCAGTTCTACGTTCACATCGGTTGGACGTACACCCTTACGTTCTGCCATATGAATACAGATTGCATTCACAATTTCATCCATGCTCAGAACCATAGAGATTAGTACCGTCCGTTTCTGTTACGGTCATCATCACGATCATTGCGGCGGTCATAACGGCCATCCGCTGCAGGTTTGCGACGATTAGAGATGGCTCTGAAGAGTGCCATAGCCAGCATAACAATCAACATAATTGCTGCAACGTTCACGAGCAATCCAAGGATGTTACCCAGAGCACCCATGCCACCGAACAGTCCGCCGAACATCATACCAGCAAGACCACCAAGCATCATGCCTTTCATGAATCCACCGCCACCGCCGAAGAATCCACCACCACGGGTTGCAGCTGCACCAGTACCGGAGTTATTACCGGAATTGGATTGATTCACGTTGTTGTTGGAGTCGGATTTCTTAGGAGTGTTGGTATAACTTTTTGTACCGGATTTGAATCCGCCACCACGTCTTGCATCCGCAGAATCCGGATTCGTTACTCCCACTGTTGCGAACAATAATGTAAAGGCCATAAATACCATCATTAGATGTTTAACTCCAAATTTTTTCTTCATTGTAAAGATCGTAACCCCCCGATTAATTTGTTTGAATCGCCCAAAAAAGGGCCTTACTCATGTGATACGGTCAACTTGCAGGAACGTTTCAAATTTTATTGAATTTCTGAAACGCTTGGACTTGGGTCTTGAATTGCAGCTTGGCCATCAAGCAATTGGGTAACCCAATGACACCATTCCAGGCCTGTTTGTGCGTGCATTAACCCTTTTTGTACCAGGATGTAGCTTCCAAAATCTCGGTTGCCTACACGAAGATTATCTTGAGGTATACGTGACTTCAGATCCTCGAAATAACGTATGCGCTCCATAAACCAGCTTTTACGCTCGTTAAGAATGCGTCTCATGCTTCCGTCTTCCGCTATGCCAACACACAAAATACGCAGATTAAATTCATCGCGTGTAACCGGTGCGGTAACAGGAGTAATCATCCATTCCAAGAGCTTTTCAATGCCTTTTTCCGTAACTGCGTACATTTTCTTGTCCGGTTTGTCAGACTGTTGTACCCAGCGGGAGGCCAATAACTCATCGTTTTCCATCTTGGACAGGAGTGGATAGATCTGGCTGTGCTTCGCCTGCCAATGAGGCTGGATTTTCAGCATCAGATCATAGCCCGATGACTCCTCGCGGGTAAGCAGCCCGAGTAATCCGTAGGAAAGTATGTTCATGCACATGTCTCCTTAATATTAGGGCTAGGTCAGAGAGAACAATCGTTTTTACTTTCTTTGACCGCTTTCATAAAAAGTGTACACTGAAACTGTATGGTTTGACAACCTGACAGAACAACTGCCTTAATTTAGACAAAAAAAGTGCGAACCATAAGGTCCGCACTCCAAACCATTTAGAGAGATGCCTGTTGTCCATACCCCTCAGCGACAAGATCAAGCTCACCTGTGGCAGAATCGATAACCATGCCGTGGACGGGTACATTGGGAGGAAGTAAAGGATGCTTCTTGATCACTTCCACAGTATGTTTTACCCCTTCTTGGACGCTGTCAAACCCGCGCAACCATTTTTGCAAACGGATGCCCGAATTCTCCAGAGTAGTCATGACTTCTTCCGATACACCACGCTCTACCATATGTCCAATCATGGTCTCAGCGTGAAGGGAAGCCATACCACATTCCGTATGCCCCACTACCAGGACTTCATCTGCACCCAGTTCATAGATGGCGACAAGTACACTACGCATTACACTCCCGAAAGGCTGAGAGATAATTGCGCCTGCGTTTTTGATGATTTTCACATCACCGTTTTTCAGGTTCATAGCCTTGGGCAGCAATTCCACCAGACGTGTATCCATACAAGTGATGATAACCATCTTTTTGGTAGGAAACTTGCTAGTCGTATACTTTTCGTATTCTTTGGTCTCGACAAATGATTTGTTGTAAGCCAAAATCTCTTGAATGTTGTTCATGTCCATTGCCTCCTGTTATCCAATACGACGAGCACGGCCACTTGCATATGATGCAACTTGTCCTACGCGCCTTTGCTTTGATAGTGTTTCATGGTCAGCAGATGGCATTACTCCAACCTTTTAGAGGTTGTTCAAAAAGTCCACTTTTGATTACAAATCATGCCTGAGGGCATCATCAGCATCGAAGTTGAATTCCATTTCTATCTTCTCGGTAATGAAAACCAGACTTTTTGAACACGTATCTTTAGGAGAACAATGCAATTTTCATCTGTTAAAAGTTGATTATACGCAATGCAAAAAGTATCATCAATAGGGTATTACATTTTTTTTGAAGAGGTGAACGATAACAATGGATAAACAAACACAGGAACATTTGGAATCCTTCCGTAATCTGGCTCGTAAAATTAAGAGCTATCATGAAGCCATTGGTTTGCTTCACTGGGATCTGCGCACAGGTGCGCCGAAAAAAGGCGTTCCGACTCGTTCGGAGACGCTGGGTATGTTGTCCACCGAAGCATTCAAGCTGCAAACTTCGACCGACATGAAGACTTACCTGGATGCATTAGCGACTCCAGCGGTATTGGAACAGCTCGAAGATATAGATCGTCGTCTGGTTGAAGATTGCAAGAAAGAATATGATCGCAGTCAGTCTGTACCACCTGAGAAAGTACAAGCATATACCGTGCTCACGGCCAAGTCCGAAACCGCATGGGAAGATGCCAAGCATAACAGTGATTTTGCAGGGTTCTCCCCATATCTGACAGATATCGTTAAGCTCAAACAAGAGTTTATTGATTATTGGGGTGTGAAGGATACACGTTATGATACGCTGCTTGATATGTATGAACCGGATCTGACGGTTGAGAAAGTGGATGCTGTATTTGCCCGCCTCAAAGCACGCTTGGTGCCTCTGCAAGAGAAGATTAATGCTTCAGAAAACAAGCCAAATACAGAGTTTTTGAATCAGTTGTTTGACACCGAACAGCAGGAAAAGTTCAGTCTGTTCATCTTGGAACAAATGGGCTATGACTTTGAAGCTGGACGATTGGACGAGAGTGTTCATCCTTTTGCAACGGGTCTTAACCCGGGTGATGTGCGGATCACAACCCATTATCTGCAAGATGATGTAGCAAGCGCAGTCTTCAGTTCACTGCATGAGGGCGGACATGCCCTGTACGAACAAAATATTGATGACAGTCTGGCGGGTACTCTGCTTGCCGAAGGAACGTCCATGGGGATTCATGAGTCCCAGTCCCGTCTTTGGGAAAACATGATTGGTCGCAGCCTGCCATTCTGGTCACGTTATTACAAAGATTTGCAGCAGCATTTCCCGCAACTGAGTGAGGTTGAACTGGAAGATTTCTATCGTGCAATCAACCGGGTGGAGAGTTCACTCATTCGGATTGAAGCGGATGAACTGACCTATAACCTGCACATTATTATCCGATATGAGATTGAAAAAATGTTATTCAACGATGGCCTGGAAGTGAAAGACTTGCCAGAGACCTGGAATGCAAAATACAAGGAATACCTCGGTATTATGCCGACGAATGATGGAGACGGCGTTCTTCAGGATGTTCACTGGTCTGGTGGTGACTTTGGTTACTTTGCTTCGTATTCTCTGGGTAATATGTATGCAGCTCAAATTCTACATACATTGCGCAATGAAATGCCGGAGTTTGATACCCTTATTGCCGAAGGTAATCTGATTCCAATTAAGGAATGGCTTACAGACAAGATCTATCGTTATGGTAAAAGTCGCACACCTTCCGAATTGATTGTTGCCGTAACGGGTGAAGAATTGAACCCGGATTATCTGGCCGATTATCTGGAAGCCAAATATGCCGAGATTTACAAGCTGTAGGCATCCCATAAATAACATATTGTATAACATTTCGAAGAGCTGAAGAGTCGGGCATCATTGCCCGGCTCTTTTTTGTATTTAAGTTCTTAACCTTTTGTTGGGCATCGGCATATCCATAATAGAGAGAAACTGCTGAAACCAGTGAAGGAGGGAAACAACATGAAATACACGCCATGGTTCGTCCGGGGGATCGTTATTCTGCTGATTATCATTGTGGCGCTCACCAGCTGTAATAAGGAAGAGAATGAAGCCAGGATTACGATTGGCGAAGTGACTCGTTCGGTATTTTACGCACCAGAGTATGTGGCTGTGGCTCAAGGTTTTTTTGAAGAGCAGGGACTTGAGGTGGGTATTCAAACGACTGCTGGCGGTGACAAAACGATGGCGGCATTACTCGCAGGTTCGGTGGATATCGCACTGGTAGGGGCGGAGACGTCCATATATGTCTATCAGCAGGGAGCGGAAGACCCGGTCATTAACTTTGCCCAACTCACGCAGACAGATGGTACGTTCCTGTTCGCTCGTAACACGGAAGGCAGTTTTGATTGGGAGCAACTGAGGAACTCCACATTTCTTGGACAGCGCAAAGGTGGCATGCCACAAATGGCAGGGGAGTTCGCACTGAACAAACATGGTATTGATCCGCAAAGTGATCTGGAGCTGATTCAAAATGTGGACTTTGCCAATATTGCGTCTGCTTTCGCCTCAGGTACGGGAGATTATGTTCAACTGTTTGAACCCCAGGCATCCATCTTTGAACAAGAAGATCGGGGCAAGGTTGTTGCATCGTTTGGAACAGAAAGTGGTCGTTTGCCTTACACCGTCTTTATGACGAAACAGAGTTATCTGAATGACAATAAGGATATCGTGCAGAAATTTACAAATGGTCTGCACAAAGCGCAGGCATGGGTAGATTCCCACAGCGCTGAAGAGATTGCGGAGGTCATTTCTCCTTTTTTCAAAGACATCGATTCAGCCATATTGATCAGTAGTGTAAACCGTTATAAGGAACAGGGTAGCTATGCAACGGACCCGATCATTGATGAGGAAGAGTGGAACAATCTACTTGATGTCATGAGTGCCGCTGGCGAGCTGAAAGAACGCGTGGATTTGAATGCCATTGTGGATAATGCCTATGCGGAAGAAGTCACGAAATCAAAGTAATGGGTATTCAGGAAAGGAAGTGAGCAGGAATGCCTGAATCCGAAAGTGTGATCCGACTGGAGGGGATCTCTCAAGTCTACGTCAGCGAGCGGGAAGCTTCATTGGTGATTGAAGACTTGAGTCTGGAGATCCAAAAAGGAGAGTTCGTCAGTCTGGTTGGACCGAGTGGATGCGGTAAAACGACATTGTTGTCGATCATCGCAGGGCTGCTCACACCCACTCAAGGAGAGGTTAAGGTTAAAGGCAAGCTCGTAGGCGGCCCCTCATCGCAGATTGGTTATATGCTCCAACAGGACTATCTGTTTCCATGGCGGACCATTCTGGATAATGCGTTGATCGGACTTGAACTGACAGGTAGATTGGATGAACGGAGTCGTGAGCGTGTGCGTAAACTTCTGGTAAGTATGGGTCTGGCAGGAACGGAGAATCAGTACCCTTCAGAGCTTTCAGGGGGCATGAGACAGCGGGTGGCTCTGGTGCGCACGCTGGCAACCGACCCGGGAATTTTATTGTTGGATGAACCATTTTCGGCACTCGATTATCAAACCAAGCTGCAACTGGAGGATCTGGTTTCGGACACGTTAAAACAGTTTGGCAAAACCTCTGTACTTGTCACCCATGACTTGTCTGAAGCCATCGCTGTCAGTGACCGCGTCATTGTACTTGAGCGCAATCCGGGCCGCATCCGTCGTGAATTTATCATTCCCGATGGAATACGCAAATCTCAGCCGTTCCATGCCAGGGAGCAAGAAGGATTCAATGAGCTGTTTCAGGCGTTATGGAGTGAACTGGACCAGTCCGGGGGAGGTGAGAAAGACGCGTGAATCAAACGAATCCGAAGCAGGAAAAGCGTGACGAATGGATGGGGCAATTGCATCGTAATCATATTCAGCAGATGGCCAGATGGCGACATCAAGTGCTTGCCGTACAATTATCCATGCTGGTATGTATGTTTTTGCTATGGGAAGTGGCAGGCAGACTCCGTTGGATTGATGTACTGTTATTCAGTTATCCCAGTAAGATTTTTGCCCAGATCGGCAAGGACATCGCTAGTGGCGAATTATGGGCACATGTTGGGGTAACCGTAGGGGAAACGGCAGTTGGTTTTTTACTGGGAACACTCGTTGGAACCTTGCTTGCGGTTTTAATTTGGTGGTCTCCTTTTTTGTCCAAAGTGCTAGACCCCTATATGGTTGTGTTCAACAGTATGCCAAAGGTAGCACTTGGCCCGATCTTTATTGTTATGTTTGGCGCTGGTTTTACAGCCATTGTTATGACTACATTGTCCATCACGGTCATTATTACGACATTGGTCGTGTATAACAGCTTCAATGAAGTGGATCCCAATTATATTAAAGTGATTCGTACGTTTGGTGGAGAGCGTTCCGAGATTTTTATGAAAGTTGTATTGCCTGCTTCTTTTCCGGCGATTGTATCCACCTTGAAAGTAAACGTGGGCATGGCCTGGGTGGGTGTAATTGTGGGTGAGTTTCTGGTCGCCAAACAAGGGCTCGGTTATCTCATTATCTACGGATTTCAGGTATTCAACTTCACGCTTGTATTATCGAGTCTGTTAATTATTGCTGCAGTTGCAACAGCCATGTATCAACTTGTTGTCTATGCAGAACGCAAAATGCTGGCTGGCCGCAGGTAATTCGGACGTGTTTTACTCGTAATGTGACCGGGTATGATATGTATACAATTTCACAAGGGGTGTCACGTTGCCCGATACTGTAAAATCAAGTACCATATTTAGTATGAATATTCCGCGCAGACCCGGAATGAATGCGATGATTGGAGAAGAGGGCCTTGAGGTTCTGTCGCAACGATCTAACTTGCCAGCGTCCCTCATTCGGGGCGTGTTGCTGTGACCGGCATGCATGCGCATGTCGGTTGATGTCGTCTAGTTTACATTTGGATGAGACATACTAGTCATGATAAATGAATGAGGCGACGAGCTGGCTAAGAATTTTTTTGCAGCTTAGAGGAGATGGAATGTTAAATGGGTTTTAGGGTAATTAAAACCGCAATCGCCGCATTAATGGCCGTGCTGATTGCGGACTGGTGTGGCTTGCCAGGACCAACATCAGCGGGATTGCTTGCCATTCTTGGGGTGGATGTAACGAGAAAACGAAGTATTCGCACCATATCGGCGAGGTTCTTTGCTTCAGTAGTTGGACTTTTATTTGCAAGTGTACTTTTTCACTTTCTAGGCTTCCATTATTGGGTGTTGGCCGTATACATATTGATCGCATTCCCCGTCATTGTCCGGGTAGGCTTCAAGGAAGGTATTGTAACAGGTTCAGTTGTGGTGTTTCGGGTGTTCGGCGGCGGGGAGATGGACGTGTATGTCGTCCTCGAACAAATTGCTTTGCTGCTGATTGGTCTTGGTTCCGCAATGGCGGTTAACCTGGCCTATATGCCGGCAGCAGATCCACAGATGCTTCGCATTCGCAAACGAATCGATGAACTCTTTTCGAAGATTTTCAAGGAATTCGCAGCCACGCTGCGTAATCCCAATGAAGCATGGGCGGGGAGAGAGCTGATTGAAGCGGATAAAGCGATTCTGGGCGGTATTGATGCAGCCAAGCGTTCTCTGGAGAATCAGGTGATTCATCCGAACGAGGAATGGAGTGTCTACTTCTATATGCGCAAAACGCAGCTCGACTCCATCCAGCACATGATGCATCTTGTGTCCCAGATCTATCAGAAGATGCCACATGCGGAAATGGTATCGGAGCTGTTCGATCAGCTTAGTCAGGATGTACTTACTGAATCCTACACCGGACGAACTGAAAAACTTCTTGCGGATGTGCAAGAAGAATTCAAACGTATGGAGCTGCCGGATACAAGGGAAGAATTCGAGATTCGTTCCGCAATTCTCCAGCTGTGCCGCGAACTCGCGCTGTATCTGAAAGTCGCGAAGAAGGACAAAGCACCGTCCCCAATCTCGGACCGGTCCCAATCTACAAACGAATAATAGAAAATAGTTGTCACCCTAGACGAATGCCCTGCATACACTTGTAGTGAATGATTGTATGGAGGAGGTTTAAAGATGTCATTGAGTCATAAACATCAATGTAGAGAGATTATCACGAAGGCGATCTGCGGCAAAGGTCGTAAGTTCTCTACCGTAACACATACCGTGACTCCGCCAAATGGTCCGACAAGTATTTTGGGGGCTTGGATTATCAACCACCAATATGAAGCCGTATCAGCGGGTGACGGAATTGAAGTTATTGGTACTTACGATATCAACATTTGGTATTCCTACGACAAGAATTCTCAGACGGATGTAGCCAAAGAAACGGTCTCGTATGTAGAACATGTGCCATTGTCCTATCTGGACCCGAAACACCGGACTTCCACAGTGGAGGTATCTGCGGATGCAACGCAGGAACCCAGCTGTGTGGAAGCCACAGTATCAGCAGGTGGAAGCAGTGTAATTATCCGGGTTGAACGGGAATTCGCTGTGGAACTCGTTGCCGAAACCAAAGTTTGTGTGAAGGTCTGCACAGATGGTTGCGGTGATTACGAAGACAAGGACTATGACTTTGGCAGTGCCGATGGAGATTATGACGATCTCGATCCCGATCTGCTCGACGATGAGCTGTGAGTTTGACGCCTGTATTTGATAACCTAAGGTATCATATGCGCCAGAAGGCGCGGTGAAGAGGGCGTAAGCCCTCTTTCTTCTTAAATATTGAAAAATGGGTGGTAACGAGCCTCGCAATGTGCCTGGAATACCTTTCACGGGAAGGCTCCGCATTGCGGGGTTATTTTTATTTTGGTTGCATGATCCGGGAGGGGGGACGTAATGAATGTGATGGAACAAGCGGAGGAAGCGCTCCACCGATATGAAAAGATGACTTCTGGAGAACGTGCAGAACGGTTGAAACAGGCAGGCATTGAAGTATTGTCACTGCACGATCGACGCAAACGTGAACCAGGCTTGCGTGTACGCTATGACGTAGAGATAAGCTGTCTGCAGGCGATCCGGATCAAGCGCAAGGATACTAGTGGCATGGGAGGGGGACAGGAAACTCTGTTGGAGCGTGAAGCCAGTTCAACCTTGTTCAAGCGCATAGAACGACTTGCGATCAAAACGCTGTATACGCTAGGACTGGATCATGGAGCTGTTCGACTGGAATCCTCAGGGAACGGCGGATGTGCAGTGATTTCGATCGATCCGGATCCATGGAAAGGGATGACCAACCTTGCTGCAACCTATAGGGAAAGCTGGAAGCAACATCAGGAACTGTTGAATGAGGAGGCGAGTCACAGACCCACTCCGATACTCGGCATGGACCCGGAGTTTCTTCTGGTGCAGATGCCCGAATCCAAAATCGTACCCGCCTCCAGATTTCTTGAACGTACAGGAATGGCAGGCTGTGATTCGGTGACGGTTGGTGGGCGGCGTATATATCCGGTTGCCGAACTGAGACCCGCTCCCAGCTCCGAACCACGAGAGCTACTGGCTCATCTGATGAGGGCATTCGCAGCCGCTTCCCGCAGCATCAGTGATCACTCGCTCATCTGGCAGGCAGGAGGGATGCCGCAGCGGGGGTTACCTCTGGGTGGTCATATTCATTTTAGCGGGGTGAATCTTACCGGGGAACTGCTCCGTGCACTGGACAATTATCTTGCATTGCCATTGGCATTTCTTCAAGACCCGCGTGGATCGGGAAGACGACCACGTTATGGAGCACTTGGTGATTTTCGCCTGAAATCCTACGGTGGGTTTGAGTATCGTACGTTACCCAGCTTTCTTGTGTCGCCCCTTGTTGCGAAAGGGGTTGTGGCCTTGGCAGGTCTGATCGCGAGCGGGTATACTCAATTACGGCAGCGTCCGTTGGCAAAAGCTGAGGTTCATACCGCTTTTTATGAAGGAAAGCGCGAGGTGATCAAGGAACACATTCCAGCTCTTATAGATGACCTGAAGAAGTTGGATGGATATGCACGTTATGAACGGTATGCATCTCCGCTACTCCTTCAATTAAAACTGGGAAGAACCTGGGATGAGAGCCGAGATATCCGTAAACTCTGGAATATTCGGCCAGGTTCATGAAGAGCGGACGTTTTTTTGATATAATAAGAAACAAGTCTTTTATGAGTAATAAGCTACTACGGAAGAGATGGAGCAGCAACCCTTGAAGGAAGTGGCGAATAGCCAACACATAAGGCGGAGGCGTAAACACAGTGCCTGACCGTCTTATTGTCCTTCCAGGACGCGTTTCTTCCTGACATTATAGGAACGGGATGGAGGATATTCATCATGGCTCAGTATACGCCAATGATTCAACAATATTTGCAAGTGAAGGCCGAAGCACAGGATGCTTTTCTATTTTTTAGACTGGGTGACTTCTATGAAATGTTCTTCGAGGATGCGATTAATGCTGCCCGTGAACTTGAGATCACGCTGACCGCACGTAATGGTGGAGCGGATGACAAAATTCCGATGTGCGGTGTACCTTATCATTCGGCTGACAATTACATACAGCGTCTGATTGAAAAAGGATATAAAGTTGCGATATGTGAACAGATGGAAGATGCAAGTGTAACTAAAGGCATGGTACGACGTGAAATTGTACGTGTGGTTACCCCCGGAACGGTAATGGAAGGCAAAACGCTGGGGGATAAATCCAACAACTATATGGTGTGTCTTACAGGTAATCAAAATACGCTGGCGCTCGCGGCCTGTGATCTGTCAACGGGGGAGTTGTATGTGACATCCGTACCCTATTCCAAGGAATGGCTCAAGGATGAAATCGGCATCTACGAACCATCAGAGCTGGTAGGGGATGCAGCGCTGCTTGAAACGGTAGAAGCCGAGGCATCTCCAATCGGTCGCCCGGTGGTCTACACGTCGTGGACAAAGAATAAGGAAGATCTGGTCCGTCAGCAGTTTGGCGAGGCTGTGTGGGCAAGATTAGAGCCTGAACGTCAAGCGTGCATTGCACGACTTTTTTCCTATCTGAGTGAGACACAGAAACGTTCTCTTGGGCAATTAACACAAATCTCAACGTATGAGCCGGATCATTATATGATCCTGGACCCGTTTACCCGACGGAACCTGGAATTGGTGGAAACCGTGCGTGAACGCTCCAAAAAAGGTTCATTGCTCTGGTTGCTTGATCGGACTGAGACGTCTATGGGTGCAAGAATGCTGCGTCGCTGGGTCGATAAGCCATTGTTGCAAAAAGGGAAGATTAATGAGCGTCTTGAAGCGGTGGATACGTTGTATAACCAGTTTATATTGCGTGAGGACCTGCGGGCAGAACTCAAAGATATCTATGATCTGGAGCGCTTGGTGGGCCGGATTGCTTTTGGTAATGCCAATGGTCGTGACCTGAATGCGCTCAAGTCATCGCTGGAGAAGATTCCAGGACTTCGTCAACATTGCGTTGGATCATCTTCAGCAACATTGCAGTACATTGCCGAAACGATGGATGATTGCAATGATCTGCGTGAAGCTATCGGGCAAGCCATTGTGGATGAGCCGCCGGTATCGGTAAGGGACGGAGGTCTGATTCGTGAAGGGTACCATGAACGTCTGGATGAATTGCGTGAGGCTTCGGTTAACGGGAAACAGTGGATTGCAGAGCTGGAAGCACGAGAGCGTGAGGCGACAGGCATTCGATCGCTGAAGATTGGATATAACAAAGTGTTTGGTTATTATATTGAGATCACCAAGTCCAATCTATCCTCGTTGCCAGAGGGGCGTTATGAACGTAAACAGACACTTGCCAATGCAGAACGTTACATCACGCCGGAGTTGAAGGAAAAAGAGACGTTGATTCTCGAAGCTCAGGACAAAATGGTTGATATTGAGTATGGGCTGTTCGCAGAGCTGCGCGAGCGGTTGAACAAAGAGATCGCAAGACTGCAGAAGCTCGCTGAACAGGTAGCGGAAATTGATGTGTATCAATCTTTTGCGGTGATCAGTGCTGAGCGCAACTTTGTACGGCCTACGTTGACCGACGGTTATGATCTGGTTGTGGAAGAAGGACGCCATCCGGTCGTTGAGGCGGTCATGCGAGATGGCGCATTTATTGCCAATCACACGGCAATGACCAAGGAAGAGGCACGTATTCTGCTGATTACCGGTCCGAATATGGCTGGTAAGAGTACGTATATGCGACAGGTCGCTTTAATCTCTATTTTGGCGCAAGTAGGTTGTTTTGTACCTGCAGGTCAGGCGGAAGTGCCGATCATGGATCGCATTTTCACACGGATTGGTGCCGCGGATGATCTCATTGGTGGACAAAGCACATTCATGGTGGAGATGGCGGACATTCAGGTCATGACGGACAAAGCCACACCACGCAGTCTGATTATTATCGATGAATTGGGACGGGGAACGTCAACCAGCGAAGGTATGGCCATTGCTCAGTCTGTTATTGAATATGTACATGATATCATCGGGTGTAAAGCCCTTGTATCAACTCATTTCCATGAGCTTGCCCATCTGGAAGAGAGTCTGGACAAGCTGGCCAACTACTCGATGGCGGTACAGGAGAGCGGTGACAAAGTTAATTTCCTGCGCAAATTGATTGCCGGGGCAGCCAGCAGCAGTTATGGTATCTATTGTGCACGCCTTGCAGGTCTGCCTGATAGCATTATTGAGCGCGCGAATGGACTGTTGCATGGGTTTGAACATGCAGCTGCTCAGGTAGCAGTGGGCAGTGAATATATCGGCAATGAGAAGCAGGAAGCAGGCTTGAATGTACAGGGTGTAGAATTCCATCACACGGATTC
Organism: Paenibacillus polymyxa; assembly: GCF_018614975.1. GTDB lineage: Bacteria > Bacillota > Bacilli > Paenibacillales > Paenibacillaceae > Paenibacillus > Paenibacillus polymyxa_E. The sequence goes on from NZ_JAGGNR010000011.1 coordinate 510,333, forward strand.
AGCACCAATGATCCGGGAACACGAGATTGCGAAGAGTGCAGAGAACACACCTCTTATTGAAGATTTGGCTGGGAAGAAACATGCGAAGAAAGCAAACAGCAAAGAACAGTCCGATGCAAACCATTCGGATGTATTTCAACTGTCCATCTTTGGGGATGATGAGCCGAGTGTAGCAACGAAACCGGATGTAGTTGCGGTGGATAAACCAGCGCGAGAATTCATCCGTACGATGAAAGATATCGATGTCATGAATATGACGCCTCTTCAGGCGATGCAGATATTGAATGATCTCAAATTGAAGGCACAGCAATTATCCTGAATATAAGGGAGGGGAAAACCTGTGGCGAAAATACATGTGCTTGATGAACATATTGCCAACCAGATTGCGGCGGGTGAAGTGGTTGAACGGCCTGCTTCGGTTGTCAAAGAGTTGCTCGAAAACTCAGTGGATGCAGGCGCTACCAAGATTGAAGTAACAGTGGAAGAGGGCGGACTCCTCAGTATTCGTGTCAAAGACAATGGTACAGGTATTGAGCCAGAGGATATGGAAACCGCCTTTTATCGTCATGCGACCAGCAAAATAGCCCATGGCCGAGATCTGTTTCATATCACAAGTCTTGGATTCCGTGGCGAAGCCTTGGCGAGTATTGCTGCAGTATCCAAGGTAGAGGTATTGTCGGCAAGTGACAATGACGGGCGAGGACGCCGCATCGTGATTGAAGGCGGGAACCTTGTCTCTCATGAAGATGCAACCTCACCCCAAGGTACGGATTTTGCAGTGAAAGAACTATTTTACAATACACCAGCCAGACTCAAATATATGAAAACGATCCAGACGGAACTGGGACATATATCAGATGTCCTTTACCGGATGGCGATGTCTCATCCGAACATTTCGTTCCGACTGCGCCATAATGAGAATGTGTTGCTTCAGACGTTGGGCAACGGCGATCTGCTGCAAGTGGTTGCAGCCATCTATGGTACAAGTGCTGCCAAAGCGATGCTTCCCATCCAGGGAGAAAGTCTGGATTACCGGTTGAGCGGGCTGATCAGCCTGCCAGAATGGACACGAGCGAATCGTGGTGGTATGTCGACGATTGTTAATGGGCGATTTGTTCGCAATTACGGTCTCAATCAGGCGATTCTCAAAGCCTACCATACCTTGCTGCCCATTAATCGCTTCCCACTTGTCGTAGTGCAGTTGGAGATGCACCCATCTCTTGTGGATGTGAACGTGCATCCGGCCAAGTTGGAGGTTCGCTTCAGCAAGGAGCCAGAACTGTATGAATTCATAGAGACGACGTTGCGGGGGATACTCCGGCAGGAGGTATTGATTCCACAGGTCAAAAAACAGCAGATTCGACGTGGAGACGATAGTTCCTTTATCCAGGAACAATTCCTCTTTCCACGTGGTCCTCTGAAAGAAACATCTGATGCAGAAGGATATGGTCAGCATGGCCCGCTGGGGAAACCTACCGCTGCACCGCTGAAGTTGACTGCCGAAGATGATGATCTGGATTTGGATGCTCCGGCGGATGTGACTGCAGCACAGCCAGTATCTGAACAGGGACAGACAGTGCCGTTGCCCGAAGCTCCACCTGAGATTACACCCCCCCCAGAGCAGTTAGAAAATTGGAACGGGGATATTTTACAGAAAATTGCTAGTCATGATGGGGGGCATACATCCGTTAACGTGCAAGAAGGCACTAAGGATGTAAGTACAAGTTCAAGTACAAGTTCTACCGAAGCTTTTCCCAAAACGGACCTGTTTCCTCAAGATGGTGGAGGGCGTGGAACAACAGAGAAACCGCTGGCTGAAGGCAAACCGGCTACGTATCGCTCCGAATCCGTAAATTCACCGGTTAGGGAAGCTCGGTCAACCTACAACCCGTCTACGATTGCAAGAGGTGAACGGACATGGAAAACCTCAGGTCTGCCTGATGCCACTAAACTTGCTGCTGCCATTAAATCGGATGCATCCATGCCCGCATTTCCGGAGCTGAGTCTGATCGGACAGCATCATGGTACGTATTTGATCGCGCAAAATGACCAAGGTTTATATTTGATTGATCAGCATGCCGCTCATGAACGCGTAAATTATGAGTACTATTACGAGAAATTTGGTAACCCTGCCCAGGCCTCACAAGAGTTACTGCTGCCTATTACGCTGGAGTTTACACCTTCGGAGACGCAGAAGCTGAAAACGAGACTGGCCTGGTTCGAGCAGGCAGGTGTATATTTGGAGCATTTTGGTGGACAAACGTTCCGTGTGCGCTCCCATCCGTTCTGGTTCCCCAAAGGAGACGAGAAAGACATTATTGAAGAAATGTCCGAATGGGTTCTTAGTGAACGCAGCATAGATGTGGCCAAGATGCGAGAAGCTGCATCTATTATGTGCTCTTGCAAGGCGTCTATTAAAGCGAATCAGAAGCTGACGGATCAGGAAGCAGAAGTGCTGATTCAGCGTCTGGGTTCATGTCGTCAGCCCTACACTTGTCCGCACGGGCGGCCGATTGTAGTTTCATTTTCAACGTATGATCTGGAGAAATTATTTAAACGAGTGATGTAGCTATTTAGGGGGACATTATGTACATTACAACCGGTGACAAGGAGATTGCCTCTCAGGTGGATCGTGCGCGTAAGCTCGCCGAAACGACAGGAGGTACCTACGTACCGCGCAATAGAACGTCTTTACCCAAACTGATTGAACAGTATGGTACCAACGAAATACTGGTCGTGCTCAATGGCAGAGCGCGCTTGTTCCGCAAGGATGCTACGGAGCTTGAGTTCCACCCCAGTATGGGATTTGTTCGCGCTAAACGTGTTCTAAGAGGTGAAGCCGATCCTATGCTGGAAGCTGGTGCGGTACTCGAAGGAGACATCATTGTTGATTGTACTGCTGGACTCGGTTCAGATGCGCTGGTATTTTCGGTTGCTGCTGGGAAGAGTGGACAAGTCATTGCATGTGAAAGTTCTCAGCCGCTCTATACCCTGCTGCTAGAGGGCATGTCTCATTATAAGAGCAATCAGCCCTTGGTGGATGAGGCTTTCAGGCGCATAGACCTACGGCATGTGGATCATCTTGAGTTGCTGCGGTCCATGCCGGATCGAAGCTGTGATACCGTATATTTTGACCCCATGTTCCGTGAACCGATGATGGATTCAAGCGCTATACAGCCCTTGCGAGATTATGCAAATGCTCACGCGCTGGACGAACAGAGCATTATGGAAGCGAAACGGGTTGCCCGTAAACGGGTAGTGATGAAAGAAAAGCGCGGCAGCGCGGAGTTTGACAGGCTCGGATTTGAAATACTTGATCGGGCGAATGCAAAAACCCTGTACGGAGTGATTAATGTTGAACGTGGAAGTTAAACCAAAACCTAAACTGCTTGTGTTGGTTGGACCAACAGCAGTAGGCAAAACAAGAATGAGCATCGAACTGGCCCAAGCTTTCAATTGTGAGATTATCTCGGGGGATTCGATGCAGGTATATCGTGAAATGGATATCGGAACAGCCAAGATTACCTCTGAAGAAATGAAGGGTGTACCTCATCATCTCATTGATATCCATGAACCGGAGTATCCGTATTCTGTGGCCGAGTTTCAGGAGAGTTGCACACGATTGATCAGTGAAATCCATGAACGTGGTAAAATGCCTTTTATTGTAGGGGGCACCGGTCTGTATGTGGAGTCGGTATGTTACGGCTTCCAATTTTCCGATAGCGGTTCAGATGAAGCGTTCAGAGAGGAACAATTCAGCTATGCTGAGCAACATGGAGCTCAGGCCCTTCATGATCGATTGAGGGAAGTTGACCCAGTTAGTGCGGATCGTCTGCACCCCAATGACCAGCGGCGAATTGTACGTGCGCTTGAGATCCATCACCTCACAGGCGAGAAGTGGTCTGATCAGCTGGCAGTACAGAAGAAAGAGTCGCCTTATGACCTTCTTATTGTTGGTTTGACAATGGATCGCCAGAAGTTGTATGCCCGGGTAGAAGAGCGGATTGATCTCATGATCGAACAAGGTCTGGTGGATGAAGTGAAGTCCCTGTTGGAACGCGGAGTGGCCAGAGGTCATATTTCCATGCAAGGACTGGGGTATAAGGAGATTGCAGCGTTTCTGCAAGGGGAAGTGAGTTGGGAAGCCGCAGTAGAGTGGTTGAAGAGAGATACGCGTCGTTTTGCCAAACGGCAGCTCTCCTGGTTCCGGCATATGAAAGATATTGAATGGGTGGACATGACGGATACCCAGGATTTTGAAGGGAAATACAAGCAGATAAGTGAATTGATTACACGAAAATTTGATTGATTTATGCGATTAATAGTATTGTTCTGACAATCATCGATTAGATCAGGATATGTAAACCTCTACCTTTTAGTCATCAAAAGGATAGAGGTTTTTACTTATCACTAGAACAGATGGAAGAGATTGAAGGTTCGCTAAACAACGAATAAATGAGTTTTAAAATCAAAAATTTGTCCCTCTTTTGCAAATCTGGCAAGCGGTGTATAATGGATAAGTCTTCTAGTTATGTACCACGTCAAGATTGGGTGAAAAATAGCAGACAAGGGGTTTTTGTGGATTATATGAAACTATTCATGATATAATAGCACGAAAGCTACTCAGCGATATTGAATATTACTCGAACACGAATTCAAATGAACCAATGGGGGTACGGCTAATGAACAAGTCCATCAACATCCAAGATACGTTCTTGAACCAACTGCGGAAAGAAAATATTCCTGCTACGGTCTATCTGACCAATGGCTTCCAAATCCGCGGGACGATCAAGGCATTTGACAATTTTACGATCGTCATTGACAGCGACGGACGCCAGCAAATGGTCTACAAGCATGCCATCTCCACGTTCACGCCGCAACGCAGCGTATCGCTGATGCAGCAAGATAACAGCGGCGAAGCTTAAAAAAATTACGAAACCTTTTCACCAACCATTTCGTCTACAAGTATAGGTATCGAAACAGAGCAACCTGAATAAAGGGTTGTTCTTTTCATTCCGGGCAAAATATGTTTAATATACGCCTGAGCCTACAGACGATTAGAAATTATGCAACCGAAAGGGAGTCAGGAGGTAAACATGCCAAACGATCCGTTATCGAGGTCTAACAATCGCAACAACAATAACAAGTCACCCAAAAAAGCGAAGCCAAAGACCTCTAAAAAGAAAAAAATTACGGGTAAACGCGTTGGATGGACACTGTTTTTCACAATGGCAATCGCCATATTCTGTGCACTCGGTGGATATTTATTTATTATGGTGAGTGGTGAAAATCTGCTCAAAGCCAACAAAGACAAAACTACAATTAATGAAACTTCAAAAGTATATGATCGCAATGGCCAATTAATGGGGGAGCTGTCCATTCAGAAGCTGGACCCCGTCAAAGAAGATGATATTCCTGAGCTGGTGAAGCAAGCCTTTGTTGCGACGGAGGATAAACGCTTCTACGATCATCAGGGCGTGGATATCTGGTCCATTGGGCGTGCAGCGGTTAAGGACGTCATGGCTCGTTCCATGGTAGAAGGTGGTAGTACACTAACCCAACAGCTTGCCAAGAACATGTTCTTGTCCCGTGACAAGACGTTCTTCCGTAAAGCAACGGAAGTATCGATTGCTATGGCATTGGAGCGCAAGTACACAAAAGACGAAATCCTGACGATGTATCTGAACCGGATTTTCTTCGGTCATCAGCGTTACGGGATTAAAGCGGCATCTGAATTTTACTTTGGAGTTACTGATCTCAAGAGGTTAAAGTTGTGGCAAATTGCTACATTGGCAGCTATGCCGAAAGGGCCTTCTGCCTATAATCCGGTTAGCAATCCAAACGACTCAAAAGCACGTCGAGGTGTGGTATTACAGCTGATGTACGAACAAGGCTACATTACCAAGGCGGAGATGGATGAAGCAAAAGAGATTAACTATAATTACAAGCGACCAGAGAAAGACAGGAAGTATCAAGGTTTTATAGATTATGTGCTCCGTGAAGCTGAGCGTGTAACAGGTAAAACGGAAGATGATCTGAATATCGGCGGATACAAAATCTATACAACCATGGATGCTCAGGCTCAAACAGCCATGGAAACTGCCTTTACAGATGATAGTCTGTTCGAGGCAAGTAAAGACGATCAACAGGTCCAAGGCTCCATGGTTATCATGAACCACGAGAATGGCAGTCTCGTTGCCCTCCTGGGTGGACGGGATTATCAGACTAAAGGTTATAGCCGTGTAACGCAGAGTCGAAGACAACCAGGTTCAGCTTTTAAACCGATTGTGTCTTATGCACCGGCTCTTGAATCAGGAAATTACAGTGCTAACTCGTCGCTGAGTAATGCGAAGCAATGTTTTGGTAACTACTGTCCTGGTAACTTGCATGGATATTCTTCAACAATCAGTATGACGGATGCCATCACGAAGTCGGAAAATATTCCTGCGGTTTGGTTGCTTGATAAAATAGGCGTTAACACAGGCATTAATTTTGCCAAAAGTGTAGGCATACAGCTGACAGATGAAGACAAAAACCTGGCGATTGCCCTTGGTGGTCTAAGTAAAGGTACAAATACACTGGAGATGGCGCAAGCCTATAGTGCATTTGCCAACCTCGGAGAATACCGACAAGCCTATGCGATTAAAGAAATCAAGGATAGCGCAGGCAAAACCACGTACAAACATGATAACTCGGACACAACGCGTGTCATGAGTGAGCAAAATGCGTATCAGCTCACACAGATGCTGCAGAATGTCGTTAATGACGGTACGGGACGTTCAGCGCGTCTGGATCGTCCGGTAGCGGGTAAAACAGGAACAGTTCAAAGTGGTATCTCTGGCAACAGTGCCAACCGTGATGTATGGTTTGTTGGATACACACCGGAATGGACTGCCGCAGTCTGGATGGGTTATGACAATCCGGATGCGAACCATATGCTTAAGAACAGCAGTAAGCTGTCGGCAGCTTTCTTTGCCAAAGTCATGGGAGATGCGTTGAAAGGTGTACCTGTGAAGCAATTCAAAGCACCGGCTGGAGGGCAGGCACCTCCGCCAGTAGAAGAACCAGAGCAGCCAGCTTTGTCCGTTAGTGGGCTGAGTGGATCATACGATCCAAATGCACAAACCGTCTCCCTGAGTTGGACTGGAACGGGGGACGCGAGTACGCAATATCGGGTGTATCGTAAAGAAACTTCTGAAGCCCAGTTCGCGCATCTCATTGATGCAATAGGAACGACCAATGCACAAGATTTAAGTGCGTTGCCTGGTCTAACCTATGAGTACTATGTGACAGCTTACGACTTGGCATCAGGACTTGAGACGGATCCTTCCAACACTATTTCCTTGATGATTGAAGCACAGGAAATGCCGCCGGAAGAACCTGATCCTGGTATAGATCCTGGAACAGAGATAGATCCTGAGCAGCCAGGTACAGAGAATCCGGACAATGGTTCACCGGATAATGGCAACTCAAACGGTAATAACGGTAATGGAAATGAAAATGGTAACAACGGAAATGGTAATGGTAATAACGGAAACAATGGCAACGGTGGTAATAACGGCGGAAACGGTCAACCTGGGGAAGGAAATACGCCCCCACCTGGTCAGGGGACAACAGATCCAGGCGGTACCGGTGAAGGTTCCGATGATGGAGCCGTAACAACGCCAGGCGAGGTTGTAACTCCAGACAGCGGATCGAGTGGAGATACTGGAGGGACAGATGCACCTGCAGATTCTCAAGCTGGAACCGGCGGCTAAGCCATTGAATCACTAAATAGCTGCATTAAAAACTGCTTCCCGAAATTTCGGTGAAGCAGTTTTTTTGTTATACAGAATAGCAGCTGATTTGACGAATAGGTGGGACAAAGCTTGATTTTGAGTGTAAACCTTAAATATGGTAAGCTGTAACTATTCGTAATACGTTGTGCAAGATGGGCCCAGAGCGCTGGAATGCATATGCGGACGTTATTACATTGTTCATCAATAACATCAGAGCAGGTCACGGACCTGTAGTCGGCAAAGAGGGGTTCGTATGAAACGGAAATTCGGGGACCGCGCGAACTGGCGCCGGATTACGAACCGACAATTCACATGCCGGTTCGTTCAATCCAAAATTTTCACAGGTTATATTACGTTGTACACCATACAGGATTTGAAAGAACCTCTGTGGAAAACATATGGAGGCAGTACCTTCTGTATCGCAGATAAAGGTTATTCCTGGCTGCAATACTATCCGAAGGGAGAGCACTTTGTAGTTACGGCGATGTTTGACGATCAGAAACGGATTGTGGAATGGTACATTGATACATGTCGCAGTCAGGGGATAACCGATCAGGGTGTTCCTTGGTTTGATGACCTGTATCTGGATGTCGTTGTACTGAAAGATGGAGAAGTATTTTTGCTGGATGAAGATGAGCTTGAAGATGCATTGTCACGGAAGCATATTACTACAGGTGATTATGACTTGGCTAACAAAACGGCAAAGGAACTGCTGCATGCCATTGATGCACATGTATTCCCATACTTTCAGCTATCGCTGAAGCATAGGCAGAGTTTGTTTGAGAACGGAGAGTTTCGAAAAAACATTCAGATTTGAGACATGTACCTATCCGTAGAATTCTTCATGATCCTTCTAATATTGGAGCACCTGATAGAATACATTAATAATCAGGAGAGTTCAGCCCGATAAAATAGAGGTGATGGCGAATGAACGGACGGGTCATGGCTGCAGGAGAGCAACCAGGAGGCAGACCATCCAGACAAATTAATATTGTGTTGCGTAACCAGGAACCTCAGATGTTGGTCAAAGATGAAGCAGCGGCAGTACAGGCAGCCAAAAGTATAACCAAACATGCGCACTTCCAGGAGATACAAGGTGAATTGGAGCAACTGGTTGGACTTGAAAATATCAAAGACTTGGTATTTGAGATCTATGCTTTCCTACAGATTGCTCAGATGCGTACCGAAGCAGGCTTACTTAGTGGTGCGCACGTGTATCATATGATCTTCAAAGGCAATCCGGGAACCGGTAAGACCACCGTGGCGAGGATCGTTGCCAAACTCTTTCAGAAGATGGGTGTGTTGAGTAAAGGTCATCTTATTGAAGTAGAGCGTGCGGATCTGGTTGGAGAATATATCGGTCACACGGCGCAGAAAACAAGAGATCTGGTTAAGAAGGCACTCGGTGGGATATTGTTCATTGATGAAGCTTACAGTTTGGCCCGCGGTGGAGAGAAGGATTTTGGCAAGGAAGCTATTGATACGCTTGTTAAGTCCATGGAAGATAACAAAAATCAGTTTATACTGATTCTTGCCGGTTACTCGGAAGAGATTGATTTTTTTCTCCAGACGAATCCCGGATTACCTTCCCGCTTCCCCATTCAAGTGGAGTTTCCAGACTATAGCATTGATCAGTTGATTCAAATCTCTGAGATTATGGCCAAAGAGCGTGATTATATTCTAATGCCACAGACCATACTCAAGCTAAAGCAGCATTTGCTTCAGGAAAAAAATGATTCGCTTCATGCGTTCAGTAACGCCAGATACGTTCGTAATGCCATTGAGCGTTCGATCAGGCATCAGGCGGTTCGTTTGTTGGAACAATACTCGGAAGGCAGCCCAGGAAAACTGGAGCTGATGACAATCCGTACAGAGGATTTGAACTTTGAGCGAAAGTAAGCGATAATATAGTTTTTACACCAGCCGGCCGGGCCAACCGGTTCGGCTTAAGGCATGCCATGGCATATTCGTGGCAATGTATATCAACGGATTAGTAATTAGAGGGAGTGAACATATACATGACAAATGGCACGCATGATACAGATATGGTCAAAAAAGATCGCGCCGTCTTGGTGAGTCTTGTTACGGATGATGTAAAACGTACAGGTATCAACCCTGAGTACTCTTTAGAGGAACTGGTGAAACTTGCGGAGACAGCTGGAGTGGAAGTGCTAAGTGTACTTTCTCAGAACAGGGAGAAACGTGATACCAAATGGTTCATTGGTAAAGGTAAGGTGGAAGAGCTTCGTGCAATTGCAGAGGAACTCGGAGCAACTACAGCTATTTTTGATCAGGAATTGTCAGGTGCACAGGTTCGTAATCTGGAAGAAACCCTTGATCTCAAAATTATTGACCGTACCCAATTAATTTTGGACATCTTTGCACAACGTGCCAACACTAGAGAAGGTATTATTCAAGTGGAATTGGCTCAACATAGCTATTTGCTGCCACGGTTGTCGGGTCATGGCAAGAACCTGTCCAGACTCGGGGGCGGAATCGGAACAAGAGGCCCGGGTGAAAGCAAGCTGGAGACAGACCGTCGTCACATCCGTGGTCGCATCGATGATCTGAAGCGTCATCTGGAAGAATTGACTCGTCATCGTAAATTGCATCGTGAACGCCGCAAAAAAACAGGTATTGTACAGGTGGCCCTTGTTGGTTATACCAATGCTGGCAAATCAACCTTGCTCAAACAGTTGACTGCTGCAGATGTGTATATTCAAGATCAACTGTTCGCTACTCTGGATCCAACATCACGTACGATGGAACTTCCAAGTGGAAAAGAAATCGTACTTACCGACACGGTTGGATTTATTCAAAATCTCCCGCATGATCTGATTGCAGCATTCCGGGCAACGCTGGAGGAAGTGAATGAAGCTGACCTGATCCTGCATGTTGTGGACGCCTCATCAGCTATGCGCGAAGATCAGATGCGGACAGTTAATACGATTTTGCAAGAACTTGGTTCAGGGGACAAGCCGCAGTTAGTCCTGTATAACAAAAAAGATGCGTGCACGCCAGAGCAACTTGAGATGCTTCCATTGGATAAAGGTCATATTAAAGTAAGCGCATTAGACTCGGAGGATCTGCTTAAAATCCGTGAATTAATTCAGACAGAGCTGACAGGTGATACGAAGCGCTTCCGTATTCCGGCAGAACGTGGTGATCTTACGTCGGTACTCTACAAAATTGGTGATGTAGTGGATACCAGCTTTGAAGAGAATGATGTAATTTATGAAGTTGAATTGCAAAAAGGTGAATATGAGAAATTTGGTTATATGCTTGAAGAATTCATTGAATTGTAATATTCATGACATATTGATGTGATAAGTTACACGGTAATGGATATTCGACGTCAGATTCGTGCTATGAAGGAGAATGAAGTAAGATGGTAAGCTTTGATTCAGAAATATCTGAACTTCAACGTCAAGTGGAGCGTCAGATTGAAGGACAACTGCAACAGATTGATCGGATCACAGATCACAATCAATGGAAGGTCATTAATGCTTTTCAACAGCGAAAAGTAAGTGATTTTCACTTTGCAGGTTCAACAGGTTATGCGTATAACGATCGTGGGCGTGAAGTGCTTGATGAAGTATATGCTGATGTGTTCCGTGCGGAAGCCGCACTGGTACGTCCTCATTTTGCCTCAGGTACACATACGATTAGTACAGCTCTCTTTGGCGTGTTGCGTCCAGGTGACGAATTGTTGTACATCACGGGTAAGCCTTATGACACATTGCATAAAGTTATTGGCAAACCCGGTGATGGTACAGGTTCGCTACGCGATTTTGGCATCGGCTATAGTGAGACAGCCTTAACTGCTGAGGGTGGAGTGGACTGGGCAGCAGTTGAGAAAAGCATTACACCGGCTACAAAAGTCATTGGGATTCAACGTTCACGTGGTTATGAATGGCGCTCCTCCTTCTGTGTTGCTGAGATTGCTGAGATGGTTACCCGTGTCAAAGCAATGAAGGGAGATGTCATCGTCTTTGTAGATAATTGTTACGGTGAATTCACGGAGGAACGTGAACCGACAGAAGTCGGAGTTGATCTGATGGCCGGATCACTGATCAAGAATCCTGGTGGAGGTATTGCGGAAACCGGTGGATACATATGTGGGAAGGAACAATACGTTCAGCTGGCAGCTTATCGTCTGACAGCCCCGGGAATTGGGGGAGAGGTTGGAGCAATGTTGGGAACAACACGCGGCATCTACCAAGGACTTTACATGGCACCGACAATTGTAGGACAAGCTATCAAAGGAAGTACGTTTGCTGCTGCGATGTTTGCTGAATCCGGATTTGTAACCAAACCCGCCTGGAATGAAGCTCGCACAGATCTGATCCAGGCTGTTCAGTTTAGCTCTGCCGAGCATCTGATCGCCTTCGTGCAGGGGATTCAGCGTGCAGCAGCTGTGGATAGTCATGTGGTTCCTGAACCGTGGGATATGCCTGGTTATGAGCACCCTGTCATTATGGCGGCAGGTACGTTCATTCAGGGTGGAAGTCTGGAATTATCAGCCGACGCGCCTATTCGGGAGCCGTATATCGGGTATATGCAAGGCGGATTAACCTACTCTCATGTCAAATATGGCGTTTTGATGGCGTTACAGACGATGAAAGATCGTAAATTATTGTGAGTTTATCTAACACATCATTGACACTTGGTAATAACTAAATGTACAATAGGGTGAAGAATAGATGACTGGAAGGTTGATGAACATGGGTGATGAAATTCGCAGAAATATGGCCTTATTCCCGATTGGTATTGTAATGAAACTTACGGATCTGTCTGCACGTCAGATTCGTTATTATGAGCAGCACAGCTTGATCGTTCCTGCGAGAACGTCAGGTAATCAACGTTTGTTCTCTTTTAATGACGTAGAGAGATTGCTAGAGATCAAGGCTTTGATTGAAAAAGGAGTTAACATCGCGGGGATCAAACAAGTGATGAATCCTGTTTCGAAAGAATCCGAGGAAGCTACAGTTATCACGCCAGACACTGAAGTTAAACGCAGAGAGCTGTCCGATACACAGTTGCACCGCTTGCTGAAGCAGCAGCTTGTATCAGGTAAGAGACCTGGACAAGTATCTCTCATTCAGGGAGAGCTTTCCCGATTTTTTAATAAAAAGTAAATTCGTATAACTTGGCGAGTGAGGGGAAAACATGCACTTTTGGTGTGAGACTCCTTGACCCGTGGAACTTTCTAATGTACAAATATAACAGGCAAGCCAAATACGCAGATAAGAAAGGGAGAGGTTATAGTGAGTTATACAAAAGAAGACATTCTCCGCATTTCGAAAGAAGAAAACGTACGATTCATTCGATTGCAATTTACTGATTTGCTTGGAGCTATCAAAAACGTTGAGATTCCTGTGAGTCAGTTGACTAAGGCTCTGGATAACAAAATGATGTTTGATGGATCTTCCATTGAAGGTTATGTACGTATTGAAGAGTCCGACATGTACCTCTATCCAGATCTAGATTCTTGGCTTATTTTCCCATGGGTCGCAGAGAACCGTGTTGCACGCCTGATTTGCGACGTATATCTTCCGGATGGTAATCCGTTCCCAGGAGATCCACGTGGCATCTTGAAACGAAACCTGAAGGAAGCCCAGGATATGGGATTCACTTCCTTCAACGTCGGTCCTGAACCCGAGTTCTTCTTGTTCAAAACAGACGAAAAAGGAAACCCAACTAACGAACTGAATGACCAAGGTGGTTATTTCGACCTTGCGCCTACGGATCTTGGTGAAAACTGTCGTCGTGACATTGTTATCACACTTGAAGAAATGGGCTTTGAGATCGAAGCTTCCCACCATGAGGTAGCTCCAGGTCAGCATGAGATCGACTTCAAATATGCTGATGCTCTGAAAGCAGCTGACCAGATCCAAACGTTCAAACTCGTTGTTAAAACGATTGCACGTCAGCATGGTTTACATGCTACATTCATGCCGAAACCGCTGTTTGGTATGAACGGATCCGGTATGCACTGTAACCAATCCTTGTTTAAAGGCAATGAGAACGCATTCGTTGATGAGTCGGACGAGTTGGGTCTGAGCAAAACTGCTCGTCACTTCATGGCTGGAACTCTGAAGCACGCACGTGCGTTTGCAGCAATTACTAACCCAACTGTGAACTCTTACAAACGTCTTGTACCAGGTTATGAAGCACCTTGCTATGTAGCATGGTCTGCTAGTAACCGTAGCCCAATGATTCGTATTCCAGCTTCCCGTGGTCTGAGTACACGTGTTGAGGTTCGTAACCCGGATCCGGCTGCTAACCCTTACCTGGCTTTGTCTGTTCTGTTGAAAGCAGGTCTGGACGGAATCAAACGTGAGCTTTCCTTACCGGCTCCAATTGACCGTAACATCTACATCATGTCAGAAGAAGAGCGTGTGGAAGAAGGCATTCCAAGCTTGCCAGCTGACCTGAAAGAAGCATTGAATGAATTGATCCGCAGCGAAGTCATCTGTGATGCTCTCGGCGACCACGCCTTGGCTCACTTCTATGAGCTGAAAGAAATTGAGTGGGATATGTACAGAACACAAGTCCACCAATGGGAACGCGATCAATATATCACTTTGTACTAATAGCTCAATCCCTTGGCGCTCTAGCGCTGAGGGGTTTTTCTTTTTGTGGGCAAGTACCTATATATTTAAAGAAAAAACAAAGTGCCCACAAAATGCCCACAAAATATTTTTCTATTCGAAAATTTCTTCAGTGAATTTCTCAAATCTATCTATATTGCTTTTCTGGATCTTGCCTGAGATGTGGGCATATACATCTGATGTGATCTGAATACTTCCGTGACCTAATTGTTCTTGAACGAATTTCATATCTGCCCCGGACTCAAGTAAAAGAACCGCGCAGGTATGTCGGAGAGAGTGAATGGGGAGGGATGGGAGATCACAACGTTGTAAGATGCGGGAGAAGGCATTGAACAATGATGATTTAGGCATGAAGTTTCCATCTTCCCTACATAGTACCAGATCAAGGTCATGGTAGTATCTATCCCCAAGTATCCCTTTGTTATGTTCCTGCCACTCTCTGTTGGTGTCACAGAATAATTCTTCTTTGTTTTTCGCTGTGAAATCTAGAGTTTCATCAATTGTAATGAAATGATTATCCAAATCAATATCGATCCATTTTAGAGGAACTGCTTCGCCTTTTCGCATACCAGTTTCAATTAACACTCGGAAAAATATCCAGTATACATAACCATAATGACGTTAGTTTTGCA
The DNA here is from genome assembly GCF_018614975.1 of Paenibacillus polymyxa. GTDB lineage: Bacteria > Bacillota > Bacilli > Paenibacillales > Paenibacillaceae > Paenibacillus > Paenibacillus polymyxa_E. Next base: position 525,357 of record NZ_JAGGNR010000011.1, read on the forward strand.
TAAACAATGGTATATCATCGGAATCAATAAAGTGGACTTCCTTTTTGGATCGTCTCAAGCAGGCTTCGGTGATTGATGCGATTATTGACGGGTCATGTTCTTGGTATTGTGGCATACCTGGGACTGAAGACTAAATCCGTGAAGGGGGAGAAGCCTATGACGATAGAATTGTGAACAGTTGGATGATCTGAAGGCCATTGTTAAATCGCAGGCCAAGTGGAATACAGTCAGAAGGCAAAGGAGAACATGGAATATCCTAAATGGACAGAAGAAGGTTATGAGTATTACAAGGACTGCATAGATGAGAATATAGGTAGCTATGATTTTTGGAGGTTGTTAGTTATTAACTATCGTAATGAAAGAATAGGAAAAACCAGTTCGATTTAAAACAGGCACTGTCGGAGGGACTTCTGACAGCGCCTGTTATTTTAGTGCACCTGGCATGGGGGCACTAAAGTTTGTCATTGTTCGTTGATACTAATAGCTAACATGGAATTTGAAAAGTATCGTATAAGTACCGTGGTTTGCACTTACAACTGTAAGCCCAGGTTGAATAGGAGTAACTAAAAAGTCAGGGCCAATATCACAAGCGCCATCGCTATAGATTACATCATAAGTGTAGCCGCTATACCATTGCCCAGGTTGGCCTACTTTTAGGTAAATATCGCGCTCAAAAAAAGCATGAGGTGCTATCCCCTGGGACATTACCGATGGTGAAGAATTAGATGTTGAAATAGTGGCATCAGCAGCGAAGGACGTGGATCCAATTGAAAAACATGCAGATACAGCTAATAATCCAGCAAGTAATTTTTTTTTCATTTAATCTACTCTCCCTTTAGTTATTTTATCCCGATCGGTAAATTTATCATACCTTATATGGAAAATATAAACAATAATTAAAAATTTAAGTTGTTACCTTACTATTTTGGTTTTGGTAAATAAGAAAACTCGCTAACCTTTTGGTCGATGCTTTTGAGTGTGGCAATCGGTATCGCCTGACCGCTGTTTTACTATTGTATTGGGGTGTTTCTGACATATGATTTATAATCCATTGGAGCGGTACTGACGGTTCATTTAAAATTCGTGGAACATCCCCCCAAATCGTCTCCCAAACGTTCCTCTAGTCGTGAAAAGCTATGATAGAAAACGAACATTAGTTCCTATTTTATTTCGTAAATAGCGCATAAATATTGAAAGAAACAATAATGTGAAACGATCGTACATAAACCGGACACCAGTCTACCAATGGGAACGCGATCAATATATCAAGTTGTACTAATAGCTCATCCCTTGGTGCTCTAGCGCTGAGGTTTTTTTCTTTTTGTGGGCAAGTCTCTACATACTTAATGAAAAACCAAAGTGCCCACAAAATCCCAACAAAAGTTCTCTATTTGTGTGAAAATAAATGGACAAAAATAGTTATTATATAGACCGCAATTAAGTTTATAACCTAACGAGGAGAGGATCTATTGTTTCCATCGGTCGGTTGTTGATTCGCTTCATAAATTGATTCACATGAAGTCTGATCTTATAAAATTTTTCAAAAAAGATGTTGTTCACCACATCGGCTTTGAGCCACAGCCACAGCCAAAGTCCTTCAACCGGGTTAAGGTTTGGGCTGTAAGGTGGTAGAAAAACTAACTGCAACCGCGGATGTTCCTTTAAAAACGGCTGTAACACTGTAGCGTGATGAATCCGGCTGTTGTCCAAAATCAATGCCATTTTTCCATTTGGATAGGCAGAGAGAAGATCATGTGGAAATCGAATAAAAGCAGCCGTATCTGCTTTTTCTTCTTCTTGATGATGAACTTGGCCTGTTTCGTAGTTAGTAGCACCAAATAATTTAGCTCCTTCATGTTTGCCGTACGTTGGCACTTTGCGTTGTTTGCCGCGAGGAAACCAATTGTACTGAAGGGCTTGATACGAAAGAATCATGGACTCGTCTTCAAACAGCAGATGGTCGATTTCTTCCATCTCCACCTGTTTCTTGAGTTGAGCAAAAGTATGTTTTTTGAAGAAAGCTTGGGCCTCTTCATTAGCATTGGCGAGTGTGTAAGTGGCCTTGGTAAAGCTAAAGTTTATTCGTTTGAGCATTGCGCTAATCCCGCGTACGCTCATGGTGACCCCAAATTCTCGGTTCATCCATTCCGCCACCAACGGAAGGGTCCAGGTATAACGAGCCTCAAAACCCACATCGACGGGTGAATGTTGCTCCAGCATCACGGCTAATCGATGACGATGTTCTTTCGTGAGTTTTGTCGGTTGTCCAGGAGAATGGTTCATCTCCAGACCCTTCAGCCCTTGAGCTTGGTAGGCTTGCCAATAAATACTGATCGTTTGACGCGCACGACTAAGCAACTCACCGATTTCATCAAAGGTGTGTCCTTCTAAACGAAGGCGAACCGCTAGATATCTTTCATAAAGCCGTTTGTCTGAGGTTTGTTTCATGGCTGTATTCAAACGTTCAGTCTCTTTGTTACTCATGTTCATTGCCGCCTCGAGTTTATTTACCATGTATTACCCAATTTGGCGACTGTAGAAATTTTGTTAGTTTCTTAATGACGTTCTATATAACAAGATTAATCAAAGAGATTTTTTCATAGTAATTTACTCTGTAATTGAAAAACTATGAGTGCTACTTTATCATTAAATGTAGATAATTTTTTATAAGCGATATATTTCCAGGCGTTTCGAAATAGAATAAGGCCTTATCAGCACTTAGCTGACAGGGCCTTATTTTCATTTAATCAGACTTTTCTTAACAATGTCGATTTTCGTCTGATGGTAGACTTAGTTATAAAATGCACATTTCGGATTTCATAGCTATCCATATCCCAGTTAGATGAACGATGACTTATTTATATTGGTTTGAGCCGGAAAATGCTCTTTCAGGCTGGGCTTCACAATACGATCTTCATTACAATTTACTGTCAATCTGAAATTTGAAAGAATCGTAACCCGAAAGATCATCCATTGAGTCAAATTCAACCGTTTTGCTTTCACCTTTTCACAGGAAGTCAGCCGTACCGTCTGCTGTACCGATTTGTTTTCCGTCTTTGTTGTTAATGGTCGCCTTGAGCAAAGCAACTTCGAATTCTTAATCAGTGTTTTTAATAGAGGCTGTTAAAGACCACATCCCATTTTCATCTTTGACGGACAATTCTGATATTTTTAAACCATCAAGTTCATATTCGGTTGCTTCAACTGTTTTTGCTATTTCCTCTTGCTTAGTTTCTTCTGTTGCCTACTCAGTGTCTACTAATACATTCGTTTCTACTGGTTCTGTTTCAGTTGATTTCACATACACTGTATTCGCTGTTTTTTCTGTCTCACTTCAACATGCTGTTATTGCTATTGTTCAACATTAAGACTGACAATAAATACTTTCATATTAATGTTTCATGTGTATGTTGAAAGTTTCATATAGAAGAGGTATACTTTAATTAAATTTTAAGCAATTTAATTTTGAATAATTAATTGGAGATGTTAATATGGATCAAGCAAAACAACTGGTGACAGAACAACGTACATTTTTTTATACAGGACAAACTAAAAATACTGAATATCGGATTAATGCCCTTCAACAGCTTAGAAAGGGAATTGAAAAGTATCAGCAACGGATTCAAGACGCACTTCGGGCTGATCTGAACAAATCTGAGGCGGAAGCTTACGGTTCCGAGATTCGCTTTGTTTTGGGTGAACTGGATTTTGCATTAGAACACCTGCAGGAATGGGCTGCACCAAAACAAGTCCCAACCAATTCGGCTATGCCGGATGGGGTGAGCACCATTTACCCTGAACCATATGGAGTGGCTCTTATTATTGCACCTTGGAACTATCCTTTCCAACTGGCCTTTGGTCCACTGATTGGAGCAATTGCAGCCGGTAACTGTGCAGTTATCAAGCCTTCTGAATTAACACCAGCCGTATCTCGTCTGACGTATGATCTGATTCAGGAGATCTTCCCTCAGGAGTATATTGCGGTTATGGAAGGAGAAGTTGAGGCCAGTACAGCATTGTTGAAAGAGAAGTTTGATTATATTTTCTTCACAGGCAGCACAGGTGTTGGTCGCATTGTGATGAAGGCAGCTGCGGAGCACTTGACTCCTGTAACTCTTGAGTTGGGTGGTAAGAGTCCGGCTATTGTGCATAGTGATGCAGATCTGAAGCTGGTGGCCCAGCGAATTGTTCGTGGTAAGTTCCTGAATGCAGGCCAAACTTGCGTTGCTCCGGATTATTTGCTTGTGCATGAACAAGTTCATGATGAATTGATCAATATGATTGACGCAGAGATAAAAGATAAATTTGGGGATGATGTGTTACGGAACGTTGATTTCCCGCATATTGTCAATGCGCGTAACTTTGATCGGTTGTCGAAATTCCTCACAGAGGGCAAAACGCTAATTGGTGGACGTTCTGTACGTGAGCAGTTGCTCATTGAGCCGACTGTACTTGGAGATGTGAAATGGGAATCAGCTGTGATGCAAGAAGAGATCTTCGGTCCGATTCTTCCTGTGTTTACGTACAGTGACCTGAATCCTATGCTGGATGAGATTGTTCGCCGGCCAAAACCATTGGCGCTATATCTCTTCACACAGGATGAGCAACTGCAGGATCAGGTTCTGAATCAAGTATCCTTCGGTGGGGGATGTATTAATGACACACTTTCGCATATGACTTCACACTATCTACCGTTTGGTGGTGTAGGAGAGAGCGGTATGGGCTCATATCACGGACAACAGAGCTTTGATGTGTTCTCGCATCACAAGAGTGTTCTGAAACGCAGTGAATAATTAGCAGTTAAAACAATATAAACATAAAAAAGAGGTTGTCCTTGATATGCTCCCCTCATAGTAGACAGTAGAAAAAAACAAAACTTCTACGTCTATTATGAGGGGAGTTTTC
>NZ_JAGGNR010000012.1 GCF_018614975.1 Paenibacillus polymyxa
GAGCTCGGTTTTTCACCAACACAAATTTACATAATTAGGATATTCAACAGGCGTGATAAAAAAGCAATTAACTAAATAAATTGAACTGAATAATTACACGAAACGGAGAGGACAGAAAAAACTGTCATCGGAGTGATAAGTGTAAATATTCAATAGTTTAACTTATATAGAATATAAAGATGGAGTGATTACGATGAAACAACTTCCAGTAGAATGGAAGTCAGACCGACTTATTATCTCAAATGTGGAAGAATCCGATATTCCTGAACTTGAGTCCATATATGAGACCAGTCGGTACTTGCATCAGTGGGATGGACAAGAGCATGATCGGAACTATGTGAAAGAATGTTTTAAAGAAGGCCACCTTCCGCCGGGAGGCAGGCTGGAGAATTATCGAATTCAATCTATTCGCACGAATGAAGATGACCGCTATGTTGGTTTGTTAAGTGTATACCATGGGTACCCCTTGGAGGATTCGATCTATCTCGAATTTCTATATATCCAGAGCGAGATCCAGAAGCAGGGATATGGACAAGAATTAATTCAGGCGTTGACTCGTCACTTTTCCGAACTTGGTTACAAGGAAATTCGAATCAACGTGGCACTCAAAAATTGGGCTGCATTACGCTTCTGGATTAAATCCGGATTCAATCAGATTAGCGGAATTTATGGTGATCTTCAACATTCGGAGGATACCTTTGCCAATATAGAATTGATCAAATCTCTCTGAAAAATATAGCCAATAATGGGGAATAGACTGATGAAAACCTTCTTTCGTTATAACTGGATGGTACGTGAGCAATGGTATGTATGGTGTGAAGATGTACCGCTTGAAGAATTGCTTCGGCCTCGCACGGGCGGAGTAGGCAACATATTACAAACATTATTTCATATCATTGATGTAGAGTGGAGCTGGCTGCAGTTGCTTCAGGGCAGACCGGATGATGCAGAAGATTTTGCAAACTACCAGAATCTTGAGGCGGTAAGGAGACTCGATCGCAAGTTACGTCCTGATGTGGAGGCATTTGTTACAGCCTGGGATTCGAGTATGGAAAAAAGAGCTTATATCGATCATCGCTCAGCTGGCAAGGCTAGTACATATTCATGGGGAGAAGTTATGCGACATGTGATCGCCCATGAGATTCACCATATGGGACAGCTCTCGGTATGGGCCAGAGGATTGGGCAAACAGCCAGTATCCGCCAATGTCATTGGCAAAGGCCTGATTATACCTGACTAACAGGGAGAGAGCGGCATGACATGGAAGGAGGGGAATGATGACGATTCAACTTAGCCAGATAAATTGGATAGAACTGGATGAACGTATTCAGCAGGTGATGGAACAGGAGTATCAGATCATTCCCTTGCCACCTGGACTGGAAGCTAGTGTAATGAGAATTGAAATGGGTGATCAGCAGTACGTATTGAAAGTCTGGGACAAGGATTCCAAACCGGATATCGCCAAACAATATCGATTATTGTCCAAGCTTCATCAAAGTGGAATTCGTGTTTCCAAACCCTATGGTTGGGGATTAGACGAGCAAGAGAATCAAGTGCTGTTAACGAGCTATGATGGAAAGCCGGTTAACCAATTAACACAAACCAAACTGACATATTTGGCTGAGCGATTAGTGGAGGTCCATCGTTATCCGGTGAATGAAGTGGGGACTGGAGAAGATGAAGAATACATATTCAGGTATGATTTTGTTCAATACTTTTTCCTCAAATTGAATTACATGACGATATAAATGATCTTCTGGCAAACTTGATCCAGCAGGTCTAATGGAAAGGGTTCACAGCATGACTGTCCATAATCCATATTTGCATGAGAATCTGCTGTAATCGTAATACGAGGATATACAATGACGACAGTATACGATTAACTCATAGTAAGGCAGCGTTTTTCAAATAAAATAAACAGCCAGTCCTAAACTAGCGATCCTCGCATACCTATGATAGTAGAGGAGCGTGATCGATATGGAGCAGAAAGTGCAAACTTACTTTGAACTGAAACAGCAGCAAAAAGATATTGAGCAGCAGTTGTCTGTACTACGAGATGAGATTGTCGCGTATTGTGCAGAACAAGGGGTCTATGAGACACAGGTTGGTGGTTACACCGTGAAAACAGTGCTTCAGAACCGGAAGGAATACGATGATCAGAAGCTGTATGCTTCTCTTCCAGACCCGGACATCTGGCGATTGTTATCCAAGGTAGACAGCCATAAGCTGAAAAGCTTGATCAAGCTGAACATTCTGTCCGAGGAGCAAATTAACCCGGCATGCACCGTGAAACAGGTGACCTTGTTACAGGTGGACAAGCTGTAACGTTTCATACCCTTTTCGTATATGAGTTGAATTAAACGGAACATCACGATGAAATAGCACCTTCCAAGGAATAGTTCTGTTGCGATGAGCAGTGGGACATAGGTGGAGGTGTTTTTGTTGTGCGAACGGGGAACCGGATCATAAATAGTTAAATATGAGGGGGAAGAAGTATAATTTGTTCATTGTAAGCGTATTCAACAAACGATATGATGGATAAAAATGGGCAGGGAGGAATTGTAAATGCCAACCGAAATTCCATCACTACATGCTGCGTACGCTAATACGTTCAAAATAGGTGCTGCTGTACATACCAGAATGTTGCAGTCCGAAGGGGATTTCATCGCCAAACACTTCAATAGTATCACGGCTGAAAATCAGATGAAATTCGAAGAAATTCACCCGGAAGAGGATCGTTATACTTTTGAGGCGGCGGATAAAATTGTTGATTTTGCCGTTGCCCAAGGGATTGGGGTTCGCGGACATACTTTGGTCTGGCATAATCAAACATCCAAATGGGTCTTTGAGGATTCCTCAGGTGCTCCCGCTTCCAGAGAGCTGTTATTATCTCGATTGAAGCAACATATTGATACGGTAGTAGGTCGGTATAAGGGGCAAATATATGCGTGGGATGTCGTCAATGAAGCTGTTGAAGATAAGACCGACCTGTTCATGCGGGACACGAAGTGGTTAGAGCTGGTGGGGGAAGATTATTTGCTGCAAGCGTTCAGTATGGCTCATGAAGCTGATCCAAATGCCCTTCTTTTCTATAATGACTACAATGAGACGGATCCGGTCAAACGGGAGAAGATCTACAATCTGGTTCGGTCTTTGCTGGACAAGGGAGCGCCTGTACATGGGATTGGGTTGCAGGGGCATTGGAATATTCATGGTCCTTCGATTGAGGAGATCCGAATGGCTATTGAGCGTTATGCTTCACTGGATGTACAGTTGCATGTTACGGAGCTGGATATGTCCGTGTTTCGTTATGAGGATCGTCGAACGGACCTCACCGCGCCAACTTCGGAGATGGCTGAGCTACAGGAGCGTCGATATGAGGAAATCTTTAATTTGTTCCGTGAGTATAAATCATCCATTACCTCTGTGACGTTCTGGGGAGTAGCGGACAATTATACATGGCTGGACCATTTCCCGGTTCGTGGGCGCAAAAATTGGCCTTTTGTATTTGATCAACAGTTGCAGCCTAAGGAATCATTTTGGCGCATCATTAACCCTATGTCCTGAACATCAGGGAAGTGGAGAGAATCGGTCACAATGTGGCCGATTTTTTGCTGTACTCAATATAGATTATACAGTACGGCAATCTCTTTCCTGAAATGAGATGAGAAGATGGATTGCATCCGAAACTATTTAATTACTTTTGCCGGAAATTTTGCATTTAGTTATTATATTTTTGAAGAGGGTACTTTTGCCAAACCGCTGATGTTTGCAACATTGATGCTGTTGCTGATCATGACAATCGATTACATGAAAAGTAGAAACAAATATACATTGGATTAGGACATGTCCATGTTTTTAAACGATTCTGGAGCATAGGGTCGTTTGTTTATTGTATATAGAAACGCTTCCATTTACATCAAGACCATTGTTCATTACACTTGATGAGTAGCACATCATTAACTCGGTTTTCGTTAACTCAATTCAGATCATCAGGAGGATATCATTATGCATCAATCCGCACATATTCAGAAAGCAAGAGATTACATATTAAACCGAATCCATACCAAACCTGCCGTAGGCATGATTCTGGGTTCGGGACTGGGAGCGCTCGCGGACGAGATTGAAAATGCGACCGTTATTCCGTATACAGATATTCCGTATTTCGCCCAATCGGAGGCTATCGGTCATGCCAATGAATTGGTTATTGGTGAACTGATGGGCAAAACGGTTGTAGCGATGAAAGGCCGTCTTCATTATTATGAAGGTTTCACATTGGACGAAGTGACTTTCCCCGTTCGGATCATGAAGGCGCTGGGTGTCGAGCAATTGCTTATCACCAATGCCTGCGGAGCCATCAACACAAGCTTTGAGCCGGGTCAACTGATGCTCATTACAGATCATATTAACCTGGTAGGCAATAACCCGTTGATGGGACCGAATAATGCTGAACTGGGTGTGCGCTTCCCAGACGTATCACAGGTATACAATCGCGAACTGCGCAGCATTGCCCTTAAGGTTGCAGAAGAGCAAAATGTTGGCCTGCAGCAAGGTGTCTATGCATGGTGGAGTGGCCCGGCATATGAGACACCAGCGGAGATTCGCATGATTCGTACGATGGGTGCGGATGCAGTGGGTATGTCCACGGTACCTGAAGCCATTGTTGCCATTCATGGTGGCATGAAGGTACTAGGTATTTCCTGTCTGACCAACATGGCCTGTGGTATTCTGGATCAGCCGTTAAGTCATGATGAAGTCATTGAAGTGGCTGCGCAAGTGAAAACAACCTTTATCGGACTTGTAAAAGGCATCTTGAAAGAGATCTAATCGCGAGATGATTTCTATTCTAGGCCGCGATGGATAGGATAGAGTTTTCATACAGCCAAATCGAAACCACAAAAAAACGTATGCTTCACGAGTTGTTACTCGTGAGACATACGTTTTTTTATTTTGCAGAACTATGAACCATCTGAGAATTAGCCGGCATGATTGCTGGTGTAGACTCCCTGATGATGGGTTTGGTCACAATATGTGAGACCTGATACGGTTGTGTCGGGCTATTAATCCGGGATAACAGCATCTCCGCAGCCTTGATGCCCATCTCATTGCTATAAATATGAACCGTCGTTAATGCTGGCTCAATAATTCGAGATTGGGGTGCATTATCGAATCCACATATCGCAATATCCTGTGGCACAGCGACATTTCTGTCTTTTAACGCCCTGATCAGATCAACTGCTATAAAGTCATTAGCGCATACGTAAGCGGAAGGTACGGAGGCCAGCTCTGCCACTCGCTGGTTCAACCATCCTGGCTTGGAGAAACACAGGCGATCATTATCTACGATGCAATGGGACAGGTCGACCTGCAACCCCGCCTCCAACATAGCACGCTGATATCCAACCCATCGTTCATTAAAGCTCTTGCAGTGATTGTAATCTCCGACGAATCCAATACTTGTGTAGCCGCTCTCAATTAATTTTGTGGTTAACTGATAGATGCTGTGTTCATTCTCCATGAGTAGCAGATCTGCTTGGAATTCGGGATAACATATGTTGGAAGCGCAATCGATAAAGATGGTGGGAATGCCCAGATCGGTAATCAGCTGTGTATATTCCAGATCAAATAATTCTATGCAAATAATGCCGTCTACTTTGGCTATATCAAAATTGTTGGGAAGTGTAAGTGTATCTTGATCGTCTTCACGCACGATATGAATCGAGAGATTGTATCCCTCCGCACTGATTCTTTTCTCCAAACCACTGATTAACAACGAACCAAAGTGAGATGTATTCGGCAGGTTTTCAGTTAACAGGGCAATATTGCCCGGAGCCTTGGTTAGAACATGCTCATTGTCCATATAGGCAAACTGTTTATATTTAAGTTCAATTGCTTTTTTAATTACACGATTTCGGGTCTCATCCGGGATGTTTCCGCTATCGTTTAATGCTTTGGAAGCTGTATTCCTGGAGATCCCCAAAGCATCAGCGATGTCTTGTATCGTGACTTTTTCCTTTGCCATCTAATGCTTCACCTCTAATCATCAATAGTCATCCATATTCTTCTCTAAGTCAAATGTATAATAGAACGGGACAAATAGCAATCTCTGTTTTACAAATGCACAATTGTATTTACATTTAGATAAGCGAATTCTATTTTCATAATTGTTCCAGAAGTTTCGTTGACTAGTGTAACAATGATGATCTATTACAGTAATGATATAGAAATATCTATGCTGGTATTAACGATTCAGTGCTGTATATATGCAAATTTAATCCTCTTTAGTTACATTAATGCAAAGGAAAAATGATCAAATGCACAAATGTTTTTTTACAAAACGTATTGACTTAATCCGTTGAAACCTGATAAATTGTAAATTATTAAATAGGCAATTGTAAATATTGAAAGCCCTTACTGAAAACAATTGTCAACTTCTAGAATGAACGGGGGTATCGTGTTGGATAACATAGCCGACAGCAAAAAGGGCGAAGGAAGGGTACTGAAGGTGAGGGCGACAAGTGGTCATAGGTTGCAGCAGCTCAAAAAAAATTACTTTTTATATATGTTGCTTGCACCAGCCTTAATTTTGACTCTTATCTTCAAGTACATTCCGATGTACGGAGCCATCATTGCGTTTAAGGATTTCAGTCCGATCAAAGGCATCATGGGCAGTGATTGGGTAGGACTGAAGCATTTCGAGAAATTTATAGCTTCACCCAATTTCGATATCATTTTAATGAATACGCTTAAACTCAGCTTTTTGGGATTGATATTCAGTTTCCCGGTGCCCATTTTACTGGCACTCATGCTTAATCAGGTACGCAAAGCTGGCATCAAGAAAAATATTCAATTGTTTCTGTACGCACCCAATTTTATCTCGGTTGTCGTCGTTGTGGGTATGCTGTTCATCTTCCTCTCACCGACAGGGCCGATTAATCAATTAGCCACATGGATTACAGGTCAGCCAATCATGTTTATGTCTGAACCGGAATATTTCCGCTGGATCTACATTTTGTCCGATATCTGGACCGGAGCCGGTTGGGCTTCCATCATATACGTCGCGGCTCTGGCCAATGTTGATCCGGAGCTTCACAATGCGGCTAATCTGGATGGAGCCAATCTCCTTCAGCGTATTCGCCACATTGACCTTCCAACGATTCGTCCAATTATGGCCATCGTCTTTATCCTTGCAGCTGGCGGGATTATGTCCATTGGATTTGAGAAGGCCTATCTGATGCAGACGTCCATGAACCTGCCATCCTCCGAGATTATTGCCACGTATGTCTACAAGGTGGGGTTACAGTCTGGAGATTACGCTTATTCTGCGGCAGTGGGATTGTTCAACTCGGTTATCAATGTGATTTTGCTGGTGACGGTGAATCTGATTGTGAAGAAATTGAATGAAGGCGAAGGCCTCTATTAGGAAAGGAGTATTATCCATGGTTGTTAAACACACGGGAATGGATCGATTGATCCTCACACTCAATGCCATCTTTCTCACCTGTGCTGTACTGGTTGTGGTTGTTCCCCTGATTTATATTGTTATCGCCTCATTCATGGACCCCACTGTGCTACTGAATCGTGGACTGTCCTTTAATGTATCGGACTGGAGTCTGGACGGATATCAGATGATTTTGTCCAATCCAGCCATGATCCGGGGGTTTGCAAATGCGGTATTGTACTCGGTTTCCTTTGCACTGATCACCGTGACCGTATCCATATTTGCAGGTTATGCATTGTCGGATGAAAGGCTCGCGGGACGTGGATTTTTCATGATTATCTTTATCATTACAATGTTCTTCGGCGGGGGATTAATCCCTACTTATCTACTCATACGTAATCTCGGCATGCTCGATACGGTGTGGGCGATCATCATCCCTGGAGCCGTTAACGTCTGGAACATCATTCTCTCCAGAACCTTTTTCAAAGGAGTCCCTCGAGAACTGAAAGAAGCTGCAAACGTGGATGGCGCCTCTGAGATGAAGATATTCTTCCAGATCGTCATACCGTTGTCGAAACCGATCATTTTTGTACTTGCACTCTATGCGTTCGTTGGGCAATGGAATTCCTATTTTGATGCAATGATCTATCTCGATAATCCGAACCTGCATCCGTTACAGCTCGTTCTGCGTTCTATTCTGATTCAGAACCAGGCTGCACCGGGCATGATCAGTGATCAGCTAGCAATGGCAGAACTGAAACGGCTCTCCGAGATGATTAAATACTCAGCAATTGTCATTTCGAGTCTGCCACTCATCATCATGTACCCGTTCTTCCAGAAGTATTTTGAAAAAGGTGTCATGGTCGGTTCCCTCAAATAGTGAACAGCCTGCGATACAGTAAGTTGATCCAATCCAACTCATGGAGGTCATTATGATGAAAAAAGTGAACAAGTCCAGAAAAGCCGTTACAACGGCGTCCATTTCCATGTTATCTGCAATGCTCTTTCTAACCGCCTGTGGCGGGGGTGGAGGCGGCGCGGCAAGTGAGGCGCAATCACCTGATGGCAAGGTGACATTGAATTTTATAACACAGAGCTCTCCGCTGGCTCCCGCTGATCCGAACGACAAGCTGATTAACAAGCGACTCGAAGAGAAAACCAATGTGCATATCAACTGGAAGAACTATACGAGTGATGTGTTTGCGGAGAAAAGAAATCTGGCGGTCGCCAGCGGTGATTTGCCGGATGCCATATTTGATGCAGGTTACGGGGATTATGATCTCCTGAAACTGGCGAAGGATGGGGCGATCATTCCACTTGAGGACATGATTGAACAATACATGCCCAATCTGCAAAAGGTGCTGGAGGAAGCTCCCGAATACAAGAGCATGATCACGGCTCCAGATGGACATATCTATTCATTCCCATGGATTGAAGAACTCGGAAGTGGCAAACAACGCATTCAGGCAGTAGATAACTTGCCCTGGATTAATGTGGAATGGCTGAACAAGCTTGGACTGAAGATGCCGACGACAACCGAAGAATTGAAAGAAGTGCTGATCGCGTTTAAAACCCAAGATCCAAACGGCAACGGCAAGGCTGACGAAATTCCGTTATCTTTCATTAACAAACCGGGCGGAGAAGATCTGACATTTCTCTTTGCGGCATTTGGACTCGGAGAGAACTGGGATCATACCGTGGTAACCAATGATGGGAAAGTGGTCTTCACGGCAGCTGATGAAGGCTACAAGGAAGCGGTTAAATACATTCATGAGCTGGTTAAGGAAGGCCTCGTGGATGTCGAATCGTACCAACAGGATTGGAACACGTACCTAGCGAAAGGCAAGGATAACAAGTACGGGATGTACTTCACATGGGATAAGGCTAACATTACAGGCATGAATGATACGTATGATGTTCTGCCTCCGGTTGCCGGGCCTAACGGAGAGGTCAATGTCACAAGAACAAACGGGATTGGGCTTGATCGTGGTCGCATGGTCATTACCAGCAGCAATAAAAACCTGGAATCCACAGCGAAGTGGGTAGACCAACTGTACGATCCGCTCCAATCTGTGCAGAACAACTGGGGTACCTATGGAGACGAGAGTCAGCAAAATATTTTTGAATTCGATGAAGCCAAAGGGATGCTGAAGCATCTTCCACTGGAAGGATCTGCACCTGTGGAACTCAGACAAAAAACCAGTATCGCAGGACCATTGGCCATTCTCGACAGTTATTATGACAAATACACAACCAAACCGGAAGATGCAGCTTGGCGGATGGAGCTTCTCGACAAGGTTATGGTTCCGCATATGAAAGCGGAGAACGTATATCCAAGTGTGTTCTTCTCCATTGATGAACTGGATCGATTGTCCACGATTGAGACCGATCTCTTCGCCTACGTGTTACGTCTGCGTACAGAATGGTATCAGAACGGGAAAGTAGATCAGGAATGGGATGCTTATTTGAAAGAGCTGGATCGCCTTGGATTGCAAGAATGGCTACAGATCAAACAAGCAGGATATGACCGTAACAACAAATAAAGAAAAGTACGGAGGAGAAACCATAATGTCGACTATTCTTAAACAAGATTACAGAAATGAATACCATTTTTCACCGAAAGAGAAGTGGATGAACGACCCAAACGGCATGGTGTTTTTCAATGGGGAGTATCACTTGTTCTATCAGTATCATCCGTTTGGTACTACATGGGGGCCTATGCATTGGGGTCACGCGGTAACCCGAGATCTCGTCACTTGGGAGGAACTTCCTGTAGCTCTGGCACCGGATGAACATGGCATGATCTTCTCCGGCAGTGCGGTAGTGGACTGGAACAATACTTCCGGATTTTTCGAAGATGAGCCGGGGTTGGTAGCCATTTTTACACATCATCTGGAAGTACCAAATGAGCATCCTGTACAGCGTCAGAGTCTGGCGTATAGCAAAGACAACGGCAGAACCTGGACTAAATACGAGGGTAATCCGGTATTAACGCATGAGTCCTTTGTCGATTTCCGTGATCCAAAAGTGTTCTGGCATGAGCAGACCAAGGAATGGATTATGATTATCGCTTGTGGTCAAACGGTATGTCTGTACCGATCTCCCAATCTGAAGGATTGGACGCTAGGAAGTGAATTTGGCGAAGGGATCGGTTCACACGATGGCGTGTGGGAATGCCCGGACCTTTTCCCTCTTGCAGTGGATGGAGATTCAGGGCAGGTGAAATGGGTGATGCTTGTTAGCATCGGTGCAGATCCTGCATTCATAGAAGGGTCCAGAACGCAATATTTTACCGGGGATTTTGATGGAAGTACATTTGTCCCAGATGAGGCATCCTATACGATTCGCTGGATTGATCATGGCCGGGATAACTACGCGGGAGTTAGTTGGTCTGACATTCCGGCTGAAGACGGCAGACGCCTGTTTATGGGGTGGATGAGCAACTGGATGTATGCCAATCAGACGCCAACCAATGATTATCGTGGAGCAATGACCATTGCGCGTGAGCTGTCACTGGAGACAAGAGCCGGAGAAGTAATACTGATTCAACGTCCTGCGCGTGAACTTGAGCAAGCCCGTACGCCAGTATTGTCCCTACAGGATGCTTCGATTCAGCAAGTGAGTGAGCAGTTGAACGCTTTGCAACTTGTGAATTATGAGATCCATGCAGAGTGGGCTTCGGATCAGTCGTTTCATTTTGCCTTAAGAAGTGGAGCAGATAACGAAACGCTCGTTGGCGTAGACGCCAACCGAGGGGAAGTGTATATCGATCGTAGTGGATCGGGTATCGGCGATTTTCATGAACATTTCCTGAGCCGCCAAGTAGCTGAGTTAAAAGATGTAAATGCGAATCAAAGTTTGCGTATCTTTGTAGATCATTCATCTGTGGAGGTATTTGCAAATGATGGTCAGGCGGTTATTACGGATCTGATCTATCCGGATGTGGATTGCCAGGGCATCTCTGTTCATGCCGACAATACGGATCTGGTCTTCTCTTCACTTCATATCTATGAGATATCACCAACCAAGGCTAAAGGTTAATTGTAATGAAGGAAAGGAGCCCAGAACGATGCGTATTGGAGCCATAGAAGCGGGCGGAACGAAGTTTGTATGTGGTGTAGGTAATGAGCATGGACAGATTGAAGATCGGATCAGCTTTCCAACAGAACAGCCGGAGACAACTCTTGCCAAGGTGATC
The DNA here is from genome assembly GCF_018614975.1 of Paenibacillus polymyxa. GTDB lineage: Bacteria > Bacillota > Bacilli > Paenibacillales > Paenibacillaceae > Paenibacillus > Paenibacillus polymyxa_E. Next base: position 11,640 of record NZ_JAGGNR010000012.1, read on the forward strand.
GACTATTTCAGGGATAAAAATGTGGAAGCCATGGGGATCGGCTCCTTTGGTCCGATTGATCTGCAACCGGATAGTCCCACCTATGGTTATATAACGACCACACCTAAGCCTGGGTGGGGAAACTGTAATGTGGTTGGAACCTTGAAGCATGAATTTCCGGTTCCTTTTGGATGGGATACGGATGTGAATGCTGCCGCGCTCGGTGAAGTGACGTGGGGATCGGCGCAAGGACTGGATAACTGTGTATATTACACGATTGGCACAGGCGTTGGTGTCGGACTTGTGGCAGGGGGCCAACGAGTACACGGATTGTTACATCCCGAGGGTGGACATATTCGCACAAGACGCCATCCAGACGATCACTTTGCCGGATTATGCCCGTATCATGGCGATTGCCTGGAGGGAATGGCAGCAGGTCCAGCCATTGAAGCTCGCTGGCAGATTCCTGGCAGTGAACTGCCGGCAGATCATCCGGCGTGGGAGATCGAATCCTTTTACATTGCGGAGTCGATTACAACGGCCATCTTGCTTCATTCGCCGCAGAAAATCATCTTGGGTGGTGGTGTGATGCAGCAAGATCATCTGTTTCCTATGATCCGGGAGCAGGTTGTACGGAATCTCAATGGTTATGTGAATGCAACCCCAATTACACATCAAATCGACCAATATATTGTCCAGCCCGGATTGGGCCAGCATGCAGGCTTGTGTGGTGCGCTAGCATTGGGTCTGGAAGCATTGCAACATGCAGCACAAGCTTCACATGTTTCATAGTTTTCTAAAATAATCTACAATCTACATCCCAGAAGGGATGGCTGCGGGTTCGCTTATTTGTATAAGCAAGACTGCACCGTCCTTTTTGGGCTTTTTTATTTTTTGAGGAGTTCAATAGGTTTGAAAAATATAGTACGTTCTAAAATCCGATGTTGCTCAAGTGAGCTGCCAAAGGTATGATTTTTAGTGTTCTATCGTGCGATATGACATTCAAAAATTAACGTGTCTCCACTGGAAAGGAATTCAACAAATGAACCCAATAACAATGCGTCAAGCTGTACAGGCAGACCAAGAGCAACTCGCTGATTTGCGAGCCTTGGTACTGTACGATGATCTAACCAGGCTGGGAAGGTACGATGATGTGAAGGTACGTGAACGTTTCCGGAATACATTCGACCCTGCCCAGACACAGATTATTGAACTTGAAGGATCAATGGTGGGTTGTGTAGCATTGAAGCCCAAGTCTGAGGCATATCTATTGGAACATTTCTACATCTATCCCGATTATCAAGGCCAGAGAATAGGAACTCAGGTACTGAACATGCTGCTGGAACAGGATGAAGTTCAGGGGAAAAGGGTTATTTTAAATGTTTTGCAGGGAAGCCCTGCTCGGCGATTGTATGAACGATTTGGATTTATATTGGACTGTGAAGATGAGGTCGATGTGTTTATGTCGGTCCAATTGCCACTTTGATCATATACATAATCCAAACGGGGTTGAATGCTTCATCAATTGAGGGCGCATCAAAGCACCTTTGAGAGAATGAATCCTTGTCGCAAGATAGGGATATCATCTTGAAGGGGGAAACCCATTAAATATTTGTGAATACATGGCAATAGTGATTGCTTGACTCAGGAAGATTATGATAGTATCGAAGTCAGAGAATATATGGAATATTTACAAAATGCAGGACTTTTTTGTTCCGATTCCTATACTCTTAAGCAAACGTTCAAACAGATTATGATCACAGAAATGGTGCTACAAAAATGGATTTTCTAAGATTACATGTCTCACATGGAGGAGGAATCTTTTTTGCAAGAATATCCTGTGGCTTATGATCAGTTTGATATACACTTCTATCAGGTAGTGGAAATGTTTTCTGAACACAAGCTGGATGTAAGTGCGTTAGAGGAGGATTTAAGAGTTCTTGGATTAAACTCCATTTCATTTATCAAACTGATCATTGCCTTGGAGAACGAGTTCAATATTGAGATGGACGATGAGTATCTTGAATTGGAGAACTTCACAACATTGCAACATCTGAAAGACAGTTTGCGTAAATGCATCAATTATGAGATTCCCAATGAGTCATAAAGGGAAAATGATGAAACAAGCTCATATCAGACAATCACAGCATCGAGTTCCGTTTATTGGACTTATAACCTTAAAATCAGGAGTGATATGTGATGAAAGTTGAACTGAATGCGGAGCAATTGATGTGGCAGGAGCAATTCAAGGATTTTGTAGACAGCGAGATTATTCCATATGCTAGTTTAAATGACAGCGAAGAACGAATTCACCCGGAACTCCTTGCGAAAATAACTGAGGCTGGTTATCTGGGCTCCATGTTGCCAAAAGAATATGGCGGGATGGAACTGGACAATATCACTATCGGGATTCTTAACGAAGAGGTTGGACGTGGGTGCTCCTCTGTAAGAAGTTTGTTAACCGTTCAGGGAATGGTGGGTTTAGCCATCTTGCGTTGGGGAACGGAGCAACAAAGACAGTACTGGTTGCCTGCACTAGCTACGGGAACAACTTTGGGTTCATTCGGATTGACAGAACCGAGTGTTGGAAGCGATGCCAAAAGCATTGAAACAACGGCCGTATTAGACGGAGACGAATACATACTTAACGGTCATAAAAAATGGATCACCATGGGGCAGCTTGCAGATGTATTTTTGATTCTTGCCCAATGTGAGAACAAGCCGACAGCGTTTATCGTGGAGAGAGATTCCATTGGGTTCAGCGTTGAACCTATGAGCGGGTTGCTCGGAGCGAGAGCATCGATGATTGCTGAACTGAAAATGGATTCTTGTCGTATTCCGAAGGAAAATCTCCTGGGTCAAGTCGGTACAGGGTTATCACATGTTGCTTTACCTTGTCTGGATTATGGAAGGTACACGATCGCTTGTGGCTGTGTCGGTTTAGCCAAGGCATGTCTGGATGCATCGGTGCATTATGCCAATTCCAGAATCCAATTCGGTAGAGCTATACGCGAGAATCAAATGATACAAAAAATGATCACTGAAATGTCAGTAAATATGAAAGCGGCACGGATGCTTTGTTACAGAGCAGGATATTTAAGAGATGTGGGTGATCCAGAGAGCATTATGGAAACTTGGACTGCCAAATACTTTGCTTCAACCATGGTGAATAAAGTTGCCAGTGATGCGGTGCAGATTCATGGTGCCAATGGTTGCCATCGAGACTATCCTGTAGAGAGATATTATCGGGATGCCCGAATCAATGAAATTATCGAAGGCACGACTCAAATGCATGAGATTTTAATTGCAACACAGGAGGTTGTAACACACCGTCGTGAAATGAGACGTTCAAATAAAGCAGAAAAAGTTAAGGATAGCGCAAATCGAAACGTTTAGATTTTGCATTTCAGGACCTAAGGAAGAGCCCTTTTTTTGCATTAGGCAGGTTCATTTATTATGCTATGGAAAAAGGGCTTGATCATTAGGTTCTTTGATGTTGTACCATAATTGATTTAGGAAAGATACGGAGTTGATTAGGATTGAAACGGATTGGGCAGGGACAGACAGCGGAAATATTCAGACATGGTGAAACTTCAATTCTGAAACTTTTCAGAGAAGATTTCTCTACGGAAGCGATTCAGCATGAGTTTGATAATACTCGAATCGTTTTGGAACTTGGAGTTAAATGCCCACAAACAATCGATATGGTGACGATCAATAATCGTAAAGGTATCATATTTGAGTTGGCAAGTGGAAGGACGCTATTGGAAGAGATGATTATCAAACCATGGTCCATTGAGCGCAGATCAAGGCAGATGGCAGCACTTCATCATCAAATACACCAGCAATCGGGTGAACAGATTCAACAAAAGCATAAGACTGTATTAGAAAAGAATATATCAAACGCAAGTGATCTATCGGACATTGAGAAGCAACAGATTATGGACTATGTACATAGTTTGCCGGAAGGCAGCTCTCTATGTCATGGGGATTTCCATCCCAATAATGTGATTACAGGCAAAGAATCCTGGATCATAGACTGGATGACAGGTGCATCGGGCTGTCCAGCAGCAGATGTGGCAAGGACGCTGGTGTTATTGAAATACGGAAATTTACCAAAAGGCACTCCATTGATGATGAAAGTTCTGTTGAAGATAATCAAAAGCAGGATGAGTAAGGCGTATATCGAGTATTACTTGTCTCTCTCGGGCATGGACATTCGCGAGATACATCGATGGGTTCTTCCCATTGCTGCAGCCAGACTAACGGAGTGGATACCACCTGAGGAAAAAAACGATTTATTGGATTACATTCGTAATCAGCTTAAAAAATTCAATACAACTTAGATCAAGATTGGGAATGAATGATAGCACCGTACTTGTCAAAACCGTCCGAAAAACAATCAGGAGGTTAACGATAATGGATTTCCAACTACGTTCTGTTGTTTCTTATGATATGGTCGTCCGTGAAAAAAAACATCTATTTGACTTGTCTCTCAGAAGACAGATTGCCATATTCGAGGTTATGGATGCATTGGAAATCAGTGTATTTAGCAAAACGGTGCAGGTTAAAGCAGGGGCTGTGCTGCTGGCAAATAAAATAAGACTGCAAAACTACGATAAACCTGTTCTGAAAATGAGAGGTATTATTTTTGGATCGGATCTGCTTGAGCGACTGCCAAGCTGTCACATATTAAGTGAGAATGGTAGTAAACACTATGATCTTGCTGTAAGTCTGTTGAACCGAACGGTAGAGAGTAGAGAGGACATCGAAATAGCTGAAAGAGATTTTCTTGAAGTATACTCCAGTTATTATCAAACGAATCTGGCTAATTTGATGCGACCGGAAACGGATCGGGAGGACTCGGTCAAACGGAACTTGGTCATGATATGCAAGTATATCCAAAACAATTATGAGCAGCCAATTACTCTGCAATTTCTGGCTGATATGGTTGGATATAATCCAGTGTATCTGTGTAATCTGTTTTCTAAGGTTTTCAATGTTTCGCCACTGAAGTACCTGCAGCAGATTCGGGTGGATAAGGCACAGGAGTACGTAACCAAGACGGATCTTCCAATCTCTGAAATTACGACGAAGCTAGGGTACAGTTCCAGTACACAATTTAGTGCAATGTACAAGAAAAAGGTGGGGCAAAGTCCGACCGAACATCGCAATCAATTCAAAAGCACTAAGGGAGATTTGCCCCTATCTATTCAATCTACATAATGTATTCAATAACACAGAAAATATTGTATTTTTTTACGTAAAATGATAAATTACGATAAAAATAAGAATACGAGGAATGATAGGGCTAATGAAGAAAATTCAACTTTTTTGTTTGCCTCATGCAGGTGGATCAGCCATGATTTTTCACCGCTGGAAATCATCTTTAAGCCCTTTTATTGACGTAATACCGATCGAATTAAAAGGAAGAGGCGCTCGAGTGGGGGAACCATTCTATGAAAGCTTTGAAGAAGCGATTGAAGATATCTACCCTGCGGTTTCCTCGCTAATTCATGGGCCTTATGCTATTTTCGGACATAGCATGGGAAGCTGGATGGCGCTTGAACTATATTACCGACTTGCACAGTCAACGAAACAATTACCTCAACATATGATGCTTTCAGGCAATCGTGCACCACATATTTTCAAGGATGAGAATATTCACGCATTGCCAGACGAAGAGTTCAGAGAGACGATTCAGAACATGGGTGGAACGTCGGATGAGATCTTTACCAATAAAGAACTCTTTTCGTTATTTGCACCTGTACTTAGAGCCGATTTCAGGATTGTCGAACTCTATCGTTTTCAGCCTAAGCCTTTCAAGGTTCAGAGTGATATTACCGTGTTAACTGGCAGAAGCGATACCCGAGTGAAATCTAGCGATCTGATCGGATGGAAGAAGTACGCTGGTTCACAATGTGATATTGTCAAATTGGATGGAGGACACTTCTATATCCAGGAAAATATTCAGGAAACAACGAGAATTATAAATGAAAAACTGCAACCTTATGTAATCTAGTTGACAAGGAGTGTGTTCCAGTTATGAGCATGTATAACTTGGCTCAATTATTTAACTCCCTTGGTTCAGTCACAGACAGAGGTATTACTTTTCTGAATGGCAGCAAAGAAGAAAAGGTTGTATCGTACAAATCCCTTCTGCAATCAGCCAAAATCCGATTAGGAGAACTTCAAGCATTCGGGATGCAGCCGGGTAATGAATTGATCTTCCAACTGAACTCGGAAGAAGAGTTTATTGTCACCTTTTGGGCGTGCACGCTTGGAAAAATCATACCGGTTCCGATAACCGTAGGCGGAAATCAGGAGCAAAGAATGAAGCTTTACAATGTGTGGAAAACGTTGAACCATCCGTTTATTGTTGCTGATCAGGATCTCACGGAAAGCTTGGACAAGTTTGCCCGGAAGAATGGACTGGAAGAGGTTGTCCGTGAAATGCATGCCCGAATCTTTATAGTACAGGACTTCTCGAACTTGCGAGAAGAACCTATTGTTGAGGGAATTGAAGCTAGCATCCAGCCGGATGACATAGCCTTTATCCAATTTTCTTCAGGTTCTACAGGACAAACCAAAGGTGTAGTAATTACACACCGCAATGTCATGATAAATATACAAGCTATGAATATAGCAACCCAAATCTCCTCTAAAGACCGTTCTTTGAGTTGGTTACCCCTGACCCATGATATGGGTCTGATTGCATTTCATCTTACAAGTACCTTCCAAGGTCTGCAACAGTTTATTATGCCAACTTCCTTATTTATCCGTCACCCTACATTATGGTTAACCAAAACTTCTGAACACCGTGTCACCCAACTATATGCCCCTAATTTTGCTTATAAATATTTTCTGGATTCATATAATCCACTAACCTTTTCATCAACAGATTTGTCTACGGTACGTTTTATTATGAACGGTGCTGAGCCGATATCTCCGGCACTTTGTTTGAATTTTTTGGAGGCGATGAGTCCTTATGGACTGGCTTCCAATACAATGCTGACGGCGTACGGCTTGGCCGAAGCAACCGTTGGTGTTTCCTTTGGTAACGTAGGTGATTTGACTTGTTATGTACTGGACAGAAGATATTTGGAGACCGGAAAACCTTTCATAGAAGTTGTAGCGGGCTCAGAACATGCTGTTTCTTTTGTAGAAGTAGGCAAGCCGGTTCAATACTGTGATGTACGAATATGTGATGATTATGATAAGCCGGTCGAGGAATTGGTGCTGGGCAGTATTCAAATTAAAGGATTGAGTGTTACGAGCGGTTATTACAACAATGCGGCAGCTACGGAAAAAGCAAGTACAGCTGATGGATGGATTCGTACTGGAGATATTGGATTTATGAATGATGGGGCACTAGTTATTACCGGCAGAACCAAGGACATTATCTTCATCAATGGTCAAAACGTATATCCGCATGATATTGAACGTGTAACGGAGGAACTGGAGCAGTTTGATCTGGGGAAAGTCGCTGTATGCGGGGTCTCCAATCCACTTACAGGATCGGAAAGCGTTGTAATGTTTGTACTGTATAAAAAGGACTTGCCATCTTTTATTCCAAGAGTTGGAGAAGCCAAAGCACATATTCAGCAGCGGATGGGGATTGAACTCAAGTCCGTGCTACCCATTAAGCAAATTCCTAAAACGACGAGTGGAAAATTTCAACGTTACAGGCTTCGGGAACGTTACGAAACAGGAGAATTTAGTGAAATGGAACAATCCATTCAGAGCATGTTAAGCCATATGCAGGAGATCAAAGAAGTACAACCAGCTCGTGATCATATCGAACAAAAGCTGATTGAGATTGTTGAGTCCGTAGCGGGACTCAGGAATGTCGGAGTAACGGACAACCTGGCTGAAGCTGGATTCGATTCACTCAAAGTAACGCAGATTCATCAGGCAATCGATGAAGCATTTCCAGACAAAATGGCAATTTCCAGCTTGTATTCACATACCTCTATTGTCTCATGGGCAAATCTGATCAGACAAGACAGCGTGGAACTGGAGCCTGTACGGATGGATCGGAGCTTTTTCCATACGGATCGAGGTTACGAAGCTTTGTCGTATCAATTCACTCTCCCAGCTTCATTGGTACAGGATATGCGACTGATTGCACAATCTGAAGCGATCAGTATTCATGTGTTGGCATCAGCTATGTATGCTTACTTACTACACACTTTGTCAGAACAACCCTCTATTGATATGCACGTATCCTATGGTACGGCGAGAATGATCACACCTGTACGATTGAATTTCGATCAATACAAAACAATGAAAGAGCTCTTTCAAAATGTTCATCAACAGATCATAACCAGGTCTTCGGATCAAGCGTTTTCCGTCGAGCAGATGAGCCAGATCAGAACAAGCAGCACGGAGTGGGCAATTATTCCTTTATATGGTGAACAGCATCTGTTCAAGGCATCGGATGATGTACTGAACTATTACGATCTGATTATCCTGGTGTCTGACGAAGGTGATATTCTGCAGTGCAATTGTCGTTTTAATGGACGTAAATTAAAACAGAGCCGTGTGAAGCGTCTTATTGCCAATTATGTGAGAGGACTTCAACTATTGGTACAACCGGAATTGAAATGAAATTTCATAGGGGGACGGCCATGCTTGATCAATTGTTCAACAGAGAGCTATGGGAAGAAGATGACCAGGATACCACTACCGTACTGGATATAACAACGTATAATACACATGATATAGCTGTTATAGGTATCGGTGCGAAGTTGCCGACCGGAGAGTCGCTGGATGAATTTTGGAAGATGCTTGATTATGGAATTGATTGCATACGTGAATTGCCCAATCGTCGAAAGGGCCAGTTGGATCAATACTTGCTTCACAAGCAAGGTTCATTGGAGCATGTACGTTATTTGAACGGAGCTTATCTGGACGAAATCGATGAATTTGATTATTCCTTCTTCCGTATGAGTGCACAGGAAGCCAAGCTGATGAGTCCGGTTCAACGATTGTTTTTGCAAACGGTATGGCGTGCGGTTGAGGATGCAGGTTATGGTGGTGACCGTTTGGCCGGAAGTTCAACAGGGGTGTACGTGGGTGTAATCGGAGATCAGGAAGGTTACAAGTACAAACAGATGGTCGAGGAATTAAGTCCGGACATGTTACCAATCTCCACCGTAGGCAACCTTTCGTCCATCATTCCTGCAAGAATTGCTTATCTACTTAATCTGACGGGGCCGGCTATGGTTGTAGACACAGCATGTTCTTCTTCGCTGGTTGCTCTGGATATGGCAGTACGTGCGTTACGTGAAGGAAGCTGTGATATGGCTATCGCTGGAGGGATCAGGCTGAATATGATTCCACTGGATAAAGAGTATTACAAAATCGGTATTGAATCCAGTGATGGAACTACAAGAACCTTTGATGAAGATGCGGATGGGTCAGGAATGGGTGAGGGTGTAGTGAGTGTTGTACTTAAACCTGTGGAACAGGCATTGCAGGATCATGATCATGTGTATGCAGTCATAAAAGGCACAGCTGTGAATCAGAATGGGTATTCGGCAGGGATCACAACGCCTAATGCGGTAGCTCATGAAAAAGTGCTGACGCATGCTTGGCGTGATGCTGGAATTCATCCAGAGAGTCTTTCCTATCTGGAAGCACATGGAACAGGTACGCTCATTGGGGACCCGATTGAACTGGAAGGAATTCAATCGGCTTTTCGCAGATTTACGGACAAAAAACAATTCTGTGCGATAGGATCGGTTAAGTCCAATGTGGGCCATTTGTACGACAGTGCAGGGTTAGCGGGGCTGCTGAAGGCGATTATGGCACTCAGATCCAAACGTATTCCCTCTACACTTCATTTTAATAAGCCAAACCCAAAATTCGAATTTGATAAATCACCAGTCTATGTCAATGTCATTTCAAGAGAGTGGGAAGCGGCCACTCCTCGAAGATGTGGAGTTAGTTCATTTGGGTTAAGCGGCACCAATTGTCATGTTGTACTGGAAGAAGCTCCGAACATATCAGTGGAATTGAGGCGCGATGAATATTATCCCTTTTTGATCTCAAGTGTATCATCCGGAAATCTCTCCCGTCAGGTGCAATCATATGTGAATTGGATCAATGAGAATCCGAGGGCCGATGTAAGGGATGTATGCTGCACAGCAGCTACAGGAAGACAGCATCATGCACACCGTGCAGTATGGGTGGTCAGTTCGTTGGATCAATTGCTGCAGCATTTAAACGACTTTCTTGCAGAACCCAAGACCGGTAAATATGAACAAGATACATTCAGGAAAAGTAATCAGTTATTCACTACAGAAGAACTTATCTCGAAGTGGCATATCGAAGGATGTGATAGAGCAACCGTCCTAGAGGAGTTGTGCACACATTATCAAGGCGGAGCTCAGATCAATTGGTCAAGAATCTATCCAGATGTGAACTATTACAAGTTGAGCTTGCCCGCATATTCATTTGAGGAGAGTAAGTGCTGGATCGATACGAATCCCGATAATTCGGTACAGACTGAGGAAGAAGCGATGTATTATTCATTGTCATGGAAGCCTTGGAGCGAGATCCCCAAGACTAATTCATCCAGCATCCATAATGTTGAATGTATTTTATTAATAAGAGATGATACACAGCCACATGCAACCCAGTTGGTGAACCGAATTCGTGAAGCTGGAGTAGCAGTTATCGAAGTTATATTGGGAACATCTTACCTTCAACAGGATGCACAGACATATGTAATTCGAAATGACGAGAGTGATTACATCAAACTTTTGCAGGAAGTGTCCTTTGGAGGGCCCTATCGGATCGTGCATATAGCATCACTTGACCATGTAGAAACTAAGGAAAACAGGCTCGACAAAGGTCTTATGTCTGTATGGAGACTTACCAAGGCATGCTCACACGTCATTGCAGAGCCGGTTCAGATTATTTTGGTGACAAGCTTTGCTAATGAAGTGACGGGTGACGAGAAGGTTCTGTATCCGGAGAATTCAGCGATGTTGGCTTTCGGACAGACGATACAGCGTGAGATTCAGAATCTCGAATGCTTCTGTATAGATGTTGACCAAGATTGGGATACCTCTCAGTATTTGCGTTACATTTTGGGGCCGTTGGAGAAGAAGTCTTTGGCGATTAGAAAAGGACAGTCATATCAAGCTGAATTCGCACCTGCTGATGTGTGTTCCATGCCTGATGCTGAGATGAACTGGAAAGAAGACGGCGTATACATTATTACAGGCGGACTTGGTGGTCTGGGGATGGAGATTGCTGAACGCTTACTGTCATTAGGACGTATGAATCTGGCTTTGATTGCAAGAACGCCACTGCCCAAACGTCACAATTGGGACATCATTCTAAATGCTAAAAATACTTCACCGGTTCTAAAAAGCAAGCTTCTTCGGTTGCTTGATATGGAGAAACGGGCCGGACAGATGATGTATCTTGGAGCCGATGTTGCCGATGCGGATCAGTTAAGTAAAGCCATTGAACAATTAAGAAGTCGATTTGGTTGTATACGTGGCATCATCCATGCAGCAGGCGTTGGTAGTACACAACATGCTGACCAGATGACCGAGGAAGAGTTTACGGCAATGCTGGCTCCGAAAGTGAAGGGGACTCATCTACTGGATCAGCTGACAGCCGAAGACCAGCCGGATTTTCTAGTCATGTTCTCGTCCGTCGCTACGTTATTTGGTTCTACTGGACAGGCTGCTTATGCCGCCGCGAATGCATATCAGGATGCCTATGCCCCACTGCGGAACCGCAAGGGAATGCGCACAATAACGATTAATTGGACCACCTGGAAAGAGGTGGGCATGGCTTCCAGAGCCGGGTTTGATTTTGACACCTTATTCAAAGCGATGCCCAAAGAGTGGGCATTAGATCGATTGTTCGAAGTAATGCGAAAACAGACCGACCGTCTGCTGGTGGGGGAACTAAACTGGAATTCACCCTATTTAAATATTTTGAATAACTACCACTTTCATCTTGATGCAAACATCGGACAAAGGTTACAAAAATTGATGAGAATGCCGGAGAGGGCAGAGCAAATATCAGTTAAGAAGGAATCCGCTTCTGCTGTTCAGATCGCAACGGAAGAGTATGGACTTGATATGGAATCTTCCGTGGAGATGGACCGGACTATTGCGAATATAGTCGGACATTATTTAGGCATTAAAGAGATGAATGTGCATGACAGCTTTTTCGAACTCGGTGCAGACTCCATTATGATTAAGCAGATATTCTTGAAATTGGACAAAACCTACCCTGGAAAACTCATACTGACCGATCTGTTTGAATATCCAAGTATCTCCAGACTAACTACTTATATGAGCACCACAGAAAAGCAGAAGCCTCACCATTCTCCTCAAAAGGAAACTTTTGAAGAGGAACGGGACACAGATCTTGAGAATCTGTTCGATGAGATCGAACGTGGAGCAATGGATCTGGATGAAGCAATCATCAACCTTCAAAAGATGTAGGGGGACGTGAAGCGTGGAGAAAATTCTGAAGCTCCTGGTAGAGAGTGTCAAGGACCAGAAAATGAACAAAACAACGGCGGCTCAGATCGTGAAAATGCTAAAAGAAGGGGAAAAGAAACCCGTTAAGGATATTGCCATTATTGGTGTATCAGCCAAGTTGCCCAATATGGAGACACTGGATGACTATTGGGACAATATTCAAAGTGGTGTGGATTGCATACGTCCTATTCCCAAGACACGAAAATCGGATATGGACGCTATTCTCTCTTATATGGATATACCTGAGGGAGATATTCAATATTACGAAGCGGCGTACCTGGACAATATTGACCAATTCGACCATGAATTCTTTCGTTTGCCTCCCAAAGAAGCCAGTTTAACGGATGTTAATCAGCGTTTGTTTATGGAGACGGCATGGGATGCCATGGAGGATGCAGGATACGGTAACGATAAATTATCGGGCACCAATACAGGTGTCTATGTAGGCTTTTCCAACAATATCAAAGATATGTATATGCGATATATTACCGAAACGATGCAGACAAGTGCACTGTCCATTGTTGGGAATTTGGCTTCCATATTATCCAATCGAATCTCGTATCTTCTGAATCTGAAGGGACCCAGTATTGTTGTTGATACAGCGTGTTCCTCTTCGCTCGTAGCTGTCGCCATGGCATGTCAGGCCATACGGAACAAGGAATGTGATATGGCAATCGCGGGCGGTGTGAAACTTCATCTCATGACACGCGAGAATCAGAATGAGAAGATCGGGATGGAATCTCCAGACTACCGGACCAAAACATTTGATGATTCTGCAAATGGGGCTGGAATGGGCGAGGGAGTCACTGCTTTATTGCTGAAAACACTAGACGCTGCAATACGTGATGGTGATCAGATCTATGCGGTAATTAAAGGTTTGGCCGTCAATCAGGATGGAAGTTCTGGCGGATTGACTGTACCAAACCCGTCCACTCAGGCTGAGTTGATTGTAAAAGCGTGGGAGGACGGTAACATTGATCCCGAAACGATCTCGTATTTCGAACCGCATGGTACGGGGACAGAATTGGGAGATCCTATTGAGATTAAGGGAATCCAGAACGCGTTTAAGAAATATACTTCCAAGAAACAATTTTGTGCGATCGGTTCGGTTAAAACCAATATCGGTCATCTGTACGAAGCAGCTGGAACTGCTGGCTTAATTAAAGCAATTCTGGCACTGAAAAATAAAAAACTCCCTCCAACCTTGAACTTTGAAAAGCCAAATAGAGCCATTGACTTCAGTGGATCACCCGTTTATGTGAATACTACATTGCGAGATTGGACCACGGATGGCACAACTCCAAGACGGTGTGGTATCAGCTCTTTTGGCATTGGGGGAACCAATTGTCATCTAGTGCTTGAGGAAGCACCAGATCGGGCAACTGCAGAGCCTAAAGCGAACACTTCTGTAACAGCTCCATCCATTCTGACGTTGTCCGCCAAGTCTGAGCAATCGCTACGTCAGATGATCAGTAAGTATATCTATTTTCTTGAAAAAAAAGAACTGCCGACATTACAAGATATATGTTATACGGCCAACACGGGAAGAGGGAAATTTCCATATCGGGTAGCAATCATAATGAACAGCAACATCGATTTGCATCAGAAACTTACCCAGCTGGAGCGTTCAAAGCAGCTATTTGGTACTTCACATGGTTCGTACATCTATACCGGCTTTCACAAGCTAGTTCAAGATGAGGAGGCAGCCGATCAGGAATTCAGAATGTCGCTCTCATCCAGGCATGAGCTGAGCGTATCACTGGGGCAAGCTCTTGGAAAATTTATGAACAGTGGGCAGCAAGACGTCAATGCGTTACATCAGGCTGCTTCATTCTATGTCTCTGGAGGCGATGCTGACTGGGAAGCGCTATATGCGAATCAGAGTGTATTCAAGGTCAGTTTGCCATCCTACGCATTTCAGACGCACAGATGTTGGATCGACATTCCAAAACGAAACAGAAGATCGGAAAAGGTACAGGCAGAGGGCATGTTTTATCAAGCTGTATGGCAACGATACACGCCCGTATCTCGGGATTCTGTTGTCTCAAAAATGAAAGGCACCGTACTTCTCTTCCGCGGAAACGATCAAGTCAGTGCTGCCTTGGCGGTCCGATTGGAGCGTGAGCCCGAAGTACGAGTCATTCAGGTAGCCTGGGGGGATTGTTACGAGAAGTATGATGATTCGCACTACGTGATTCGTGGCGATGAAAGTAACTACTTTCAGTTATTGGATGATATTAAGGGTCAGGGGCTAACCAGTATTATTCACGGGTTTACTCTGGTAGAGAACGATTCAGATGATTATTTACAAAGCGAGGAACAATTGAAGTTAAGCCAGGACCGTGGAATTCAGAGTGCATTCTATTTGACCCGTGCGATTCTACATCATCATATGACAGAGGGACTTCAACTTCAATTCATATCCTCTCTAGCGAATGCAGTTACGGGTTATGAAAGTCAGGTAAGACCGGAAAATGCAACGCTTAACGGATTCGCGAAAGTCATTGAACAGGAGTATCCGGAGATATCCTGCCGATTCATTGATGTGGATTCAAATACCGATGCGGATACGATCTATGCAGAATTGAATGGCTCCCATGACCGTTTCCAAGTGGCATATCGACATAATCAGTCATACGTAGAAGAATTGGATATTGCCAATATTCTGGAAACCAGTCATGAGGAAGTGACTATTCGTGAGAACGGTTTATATCTTATTGCTGGTGGAACAGGCGGAATTGGCTTGCAATTCGCGAAGCATCTGGCTGATGAACGCTGCATTCGTCTGGCACTAATCAGTCGTACATCGATGCCTGATCGAACTGTGTGGGACAAGCTTATTCAAGAAGAAGATCCAAAGATAATATCCATAGAAATGATTGAACGAATGAAAATCATTATGGAGCTTGAAGCCGGAGGATCAAGTGTTGAATTAATCAGCGCAGACATCACCGATCTGGAGCAGATGACTCAGGTTGTGCAGAGGTTGAGAACAAAATATGGGCAAATCCATGGGGTGATTAATAGCGCTGGTGTTGCCAATGATGGCTTGATTATCCGTAAGGAAGAGGCTGCATTCCAAGAGGTTCTGCGACCGAAGGTTCAGGGAACCTGGGTTTTGAATCAAGTTACAGCGCAGGAACCACTCGATTTCTTCGTTATGTTTTCTTCTGGCATATCCATGTTAGGAGAACCGGGACAGAGCGATTATGTTGCTGCAAACTGTTTTCTGGATAGCTTTGCGTCTTACCGCGCAAATGGATCCGGCCGAACGCTAACCATTAACTGGCCTGCCTGGAAGGAAACCGGGATGGCTGCCAGATTTGGTCTGAATGTGGATACAGCATTCAAGACGTTAGCGACTCATCAAGCGATCAGTGCCTTTGATATGGTATTGAGCCGTCGTATACGCCGAGTGTTGATCGGTGAGCCCAATTATGCGAGTGAACTCCTACCGTTGTTAGAGTCGTCAAGAGTTATTCGATTTTCGGAAGCCATGACAGCTCGAATTCAACAGGAACGTAATCATTTGAATTATCATAACAACCAGCTGACGAGAACTGAATATGAACAGAAGGTTGAACTGCACGGACGAGACAACGGTATATATACAACTACGGAGAAGGAACTTGCCCAACTGGTGGGACATGTTCTCGGGTTTACCGGGTTAGATGTATACGACAACTTGTTTGAACTCGGCGTTGATTCAATATCAATGATGCGCATTATTACTGAAATACGGGTACGCTACCATGTTCACCTAAACTACCACACTTTCTTTGAAGGTATGAATCTGGCGAAGCTTGCAATTCATCTGGTGGGTGCACTCAAGGAAACTGGAGCGATATCCGAGTATCCCCAGCAAGAGCCGGAACCGGCGACCCTGTATGAGGACTTCCCTTTGACAGAAGTACAGATGGCTTATCTGTTAGGTCGAGACGAGCGGTTTGAGATGGGGGGGACATCCACTCATTATTATCTGGAATTGGAAACCAGATTGAACATGACGCATTTCCAGACTGCATTGCAAAAAGTGATTCAGCGCCATCCAATGCTGCGAGCGGTCATATTGCCGGAGGGCATACAACGAATATTGCCACAGGTACCCGACTATCAACTGGAAATCGTTGATGTGTGCCATCTGAATGAGCAGGAAAAGTGGAAACACATTGAGGTGGAACGGGATCGAATGTCCCATCATGTGTTTGAGCCGAGTCAATGGCCGCTGTTTGAATTCAAAGCTTTTAAAATAGATGATACACGGCATTACCTGTTATTCGGTTATGATCTGCTAATCTGCGATAGTGCTAGTATCCAGATCCTTGGAGAGGACCTGGTGCATTATTGCCGTGAGCCGGAAACGGAACTTCCTGCACTCAAGTTTTCGTTCAAGGATTATATGATGGCATACGGACAACTGAAAAAGAGTGAGATGTACGCACGTGACAGGAAGTACTGGATGGATCAATTGGACACATTCCCTTCCGCTCCAGCACTTCCGTTGAAGCAGGAGCCCAGACATATCAAGAAACCGCAATTTTCACGGCTAAGCTGGATATTGGAACAGGATCCGTGGGAGCAATTAAAGCATAAGGCGCAGCAAAAAAATGTGACACCTTCCGCGCTTCTGTGTACTGTCTTTGCTCGAGTTTTGGCCCGTTGGAGCAATCAGGATCGACTTGCCATCAATCTGGCGGCGTTCAACCGCTTTCCATTTCATGAAGAAACCAATCAAATTATCGGTGATTTCACATCCATCATGTTGCTCGAAATTAACGAACAAAAAAATAAGCCTTTTTGGGAACAAGCAAGAGATGTGCAGAGTGGCATGCTCAATATGTTGGAACATCGCCATTATGACGGCGTGGAATTCATTCGAGAACTGGCCCGTCATCGAGAAGCGGGTACTTCCGCCATTATGCCAATTGTATATACCAGCACATTATTTGTGGATGCCATTGGAAGCTGGCAGCATATCGGAGAGCTGAAAATGGGTATCAGTCAGACCTCCCAAGTCTACCTTGATAATCAGGTAATGGAGACTGACGGGAAATTGACCATTAACTGGGACTATATACAGGATCTTTTTCATTCCGATACACTTTCCGCCATGTTCGATGATTATACAGCGATAATTACTCATCTGTGTGAGGAAGAGGATATCGAGTTTTTACCAGGTTTGCCTGAACAGGATAAGGCCATCTGGAATGCATTTAATGCAACAGCACAATCATTTCCTATATCTACACTGCATGGGTCTTTTATGGAGCAGGCGACCAAGACTCCTTATCAGACAGCATTGATTTACGGTAATCAGCAATTGACTTATCAACAGCTGGATGAACGTTCCAATCAGCTCGCTCATTACTTGACGCAACAGGGAATAACACGGGGAGACCGGGTGGGGTTGCTAGCCAAACGTGGTATGGAGACTATTGTGAATACCATCGGCATTCTAAAAGCAGGAGCGGTATACGTACCTGTTGATCCCGATTATCCTGAAGATCGTCAGCAATACATTTTACAAAATAGTAACTGTAAAATGCTGCTATTACCCGAACTTTATACCTTTGAGGGACTGGCTGAATTGTCGGTGGAGCCACTGGAAAATAGCGGAGCACCTGACGATCTTGCCTACATTATTTATACGTCTGGCAGCACGGGAACTCCAAAAGGGGTGGCTACTGCCCATGGCCCGGCAATGAATACCATTCGGGATATCAATATGAAGTTTGAAGTGACGGATCAAGATCGGATGCTTGGTATCTCTTCAATGTGCTTTGATCTGTCAGTCTATGATATTTTCGGTGCACTTGCGACGGGTGCGGCACTTGTGATCATTGCTGATCAGCGTGATATTCATGACATGTACGACGCGATACAACAGCATAAAGTAACCATCTGGAATTCGGTTCCAGCCATTATGCAACTGATGGCAGATTACGTAACCGATCAAACCAATGAACAATTAAGACTCATCCTGCTCAGTGGGGACTGGATACCTAAGAAATTGCCAGAGCAAGTACATGGGTGTTTTCCTTCGGCACAGGTTATTAGCTTGGGAGGTGCGACAGAGGCATCCATTTGGTCTATCTATTATCCCATTGATACTGTCAAGTCTGATTGGAAGAGCATTCCTTATGGAAGACCACTTGCGAATCAGACATTCTATACGCTTGACTACACGGGTTGCCTGAGTCCAGTCGATGTTATTGGTGAGCTCTGTATCGGTGGAGTAGGGTTGGCTCAAGGATACTTTAATGATCCGGTGAGGACCGACAATGCCTTTTTTAATCATCCGGAATTGGGACGCTTATACCGCACAGGTGATTTTGGAGTTTTGCGAAGAGATGGTTACATTGAATTCCTTGGCAGACGGGATTCCCAAGTGAAAATCAGGGGTTATCGGGTTGAACTTGGAGAAATTGAAAGCCGACTATCTGCAATTCCTAGCGTGAAGCAGGCTGTCGTTATAGATAAAGTGGACATGCAAGGAACAAGGGTACTAGTAGCCTATTACTCAGCGGAGCGCAGCTATGACGAATTGGAGATGAAGCGTCTTTTGGCAAAAGCACTCCCGGATTACATGGTTCCTCAGCATTTAATCCAGTTGCCTGAATTTCCACTCACACCCAATGGAAAGATTGATCGGAAAGCGTTACCGGAACCAACCTTTGGACAACAGTCCAGTGCACGTGCAGGAACGGAAAGTCCAACGGAGCAAAAGCTGATTGAACTCTGTGAATCGGTATTCGGTATGAATGGGATAGGAACTCACGACAGCTTTTTCCAGATGGGGATCAATTCAATTCTAATGGTGCAGCTGGTGAATCGGATTGGGCAGGAATTCAATCAGCGTCTCAGCTTCAAGGAATTTATGGCCCTGAGAGATATTTATGAACTGGCGGCTCTGCTTGAGAGCTCTGTGGAAAATGAAGAGTCAGTGGGAACAATTCATTATCCGCAGCATGATCCATGCCCTGATCCTGAAGGCCGGCCATTCCCGCTAACCGAGGTACAGATGGCTTATGTCGCAGGAAGAAGTCAGGCTTTTGAAATGGGAGGCACTTCGACACACGGGTACCTCGAATTTGAAACTCAACTGGAGATGACGCGCTTCAATGAAGCACTAATCAAGCTGATTGAACATCATCCTATGCTGCGGGCAATTATCCTGCCTACCGGAGAGCAACGAATCCTGCCACATGTACCGGTATACCGGATGGATATTGAAGATATTAGTGGTTTGAGTCCTGACGAGATGGAACGGGTGATCACAGCCGAAAGAGAACGCATGTCTCATCATATTTTTGAATTGGAGCAATGGCCATTATTTGAGATACGTGCGAAAAAAATATCTAAGGATACACATCTGCTACTGTTTGGATATGATCTGCTCATTGCTGATGGGGCAAGCATACAGATCTTTAATAATGATCTACTGAAATTTTATCATCATCCAGAGATTGATCCGGAGCCTAATCCATTTACATTCCGCGATTATATTCTTGCTTACAATGAATTCCGTAAATCGAATACGTACCTGGCTGACAAACAATACTGGCTTGCCCGAGTAGAGGAGTTCCCAGCAGCACCTGCACTCCCATTAAAGACAGATCCTGCACAGATCAGCGAACCGAAATTCAAGCGACTCAATGAAGTGTTTGAACCACAGCGTTGGGAGATATTGAAAAAGATTGCTAATGGACACGGGCTAACACCTTCAGCGCTTCTCTGTGCAGCCTATGCCCAGATCTTGTCGTACTGGAGCAATCAACAGAAGATTGCACTGAACCTGACGGTCTTTAATCGTTATCCATTCCACCCAAGCATACAGGATATCATTGGGGACTTTACTTCCATGATTTTAATTGATGTGGATATGACTTCGGGGAATGATTTTATGGGTCATGTGCGTCATGTTCAGGACAGTATACTGGAGGCGCTGGAGCACAGGCATTATGAAGGCATCGAATTCATACGTGATCTCTCCAAGCATCATCAAATGGGGAACAAGACCGTAATGCCAATTGTCTTCACAAGTATGATCTTTAATGAACGTGAGACATCTGAAGCAACTCAAGGACTGATTGGAAAAGTTCGAACTGGGGTCAGCCAAACATCGCAGGTATATCTGGATCATCAGGCTTCGGATGCGGGAGGGCAGCTAACGCTAACCTGGGATTACGTGGATGACTTGTTTGACCAACAGGTGGTCGAAACGATGTTTGCACAATATATTGCACTGCTGGATGGCCTAATTGTGGGAGAAACGATTACGGGGCCTGACATTCCTCCAGTCGATCGCAGCATTTTGGAAAGGTATAACCAATCAGAAGAAAATATCATGCCAACAACATTGCAACATTTGTTTGACCGTATGGCCAAACATTATCCAGATCAGGATGCATTGTTGTTTGAGGATGAGCGGATGACGTATTCGGAGCTGGACCGAAGATCCGGTCAACTGGCAGGATATTTACTTGAACAGGATATCGGGCGAGGGGATCGAGTTGGCGTTGTAGCAAGGCGCCGTATGGAGACCATTGTAAATGTAATGGCTATACTTCGCACTGGTGCGGCATATGTACCACTTGATCCGGATTATCCCGAAGAACGGCAAGCTTACATGCTTAAGAATAGTGATTGCCGAATTGTATTGGACGTGGATGCCTATGATCAGGTCTCGGCTTCAGGTTATCCTCTACTCGAGGGTGAGCCATCTGGAGCACCTGATGACATTGCATATGTAATCTATACCTCGGGAAGTACGGGGAGACCGAAGGGCGTTGCCATTACTCATGGGGCTGTAACGAATACGATTCAGGATATGAACAGAAAGTTCGGTGTTCATGAGAAGGATCGCATGCTTGGCGTATCTTCCATGTGTTTCGATTTATCCGTATATGACGTGTTCGGTGCACTTTCCTCGGGTGCAGCTCTCGTAATTGTATCTGACCAAAGAGATATCCGAATGATGAAAGAGGCCGTTGATCGTCATCAGGTTACAATCTGGAATTCGGTTCCAGCGATTATGGATATGTTCATGGATCGACTGGAATCCGATGCTGGACGAAGCTACCGTTGGGCAAGTGATGAAGAGATTCAAGCGTCAACCCAACTGGCTGTGGAGAAAGAGTCAGTAGAATCGGTGTACCACTGGTCATTCTCCACGCTGTGGCGAATGGATGGAAAGCATATCTACGTGGATGAGTTCAAATGCCCTGAATATGCAACAGGTATGTTCCCTGAACTGTATTTCTTGGCACAAAAGGGGATTCGGCAATCCGAGATTCCTTCTTTCTTCCCGAATGTACCTGCTAGTGAAGTGAATTCGCTCGTAGAACTTCTCATTCGCAAACGTGCTTTGGTCAGCGGACTTATGGAGCCAGCAGAAATTTTCAAGAAGCAGACGCAGTTATTCCGCAATCCGTATGACGAAAAGGTGACATACGATGCACAGGCATACGAGGCATTCAAAAAAATACAGTTGCATCGTAATTTCGGTGAGAACACCACACTTGAGGTCTCACTGGAGCGTGGTGTTGAATATCCTGATTTTATCTCCAAGCGACGTTCTCATCGTTCCTTTAAGGAGGATCAGCCTGTCACCATGAAACAGTTCTCCGATCTGATGGGAGTTCTGGGTCAGTATGATCAAGGACAGGAAATTCGTTATTACTATCCTTCTGCGGGAGGACTATACCCGATAGATGTGTTTGTGTATGTGAAGGAAGGAAGAGTTGCGGGAATGGAGGCGGGCTTGTACTACTTTAGTCCAGTGGATCACACGGTACGCCTTATTCATGGGAATCAGTCATTCACTGATGAAATGCACTATTACACGAACAGGTCCATTTATCAGTCTTCAGCGTTTACTGTTTTCTTCATTTACAACGCGGAAGCAACCATGCCGAAATATGGCGCGCAAGGCTATTTATACTCCCTTATTGATACCGGAATTATGGTGTCCACACTAAACAGTGTTGGAGAGATGTTGGGCATTGGGATGTGTTCGATCGGAGATATGCCTTTTGATAAAGTAAAACCGTTATTCAATTTAAATGAAAATCAGATCTGGCTTCACACGGTGGAAGCAGGATTGAAGCCAGATGATGAAATGGCTTCTACGGAAGAATGGAGCAGCAGAAATTATATCAGACAAAATCCAAGCGTATCGATATCCTATGGCGAAAACCCAAAGGCTGCTGACCCATACCTATTATCGGAACGTTCCGTAGCAGTCCTGGGTGCACAGACCGCTCCGCTGGTTAAGTTAAATATCCAAAGTTCTGATATAGAAAGAGCAGTAAACATCACAAACGAGGGTAACCATCAAAGCAGTCTTCGTCTTATACTACTCAGCGGTGACTGGATACCTCTATCGTTACCGGGCAAAGTCAGAAATCTGTGTCCTGATGCAAGCATTGTGAGTCTCGGTGGTGCAACAGAGGCTAGCATTTGGTCCATTTATTACCCTATTCATTCAATATCTGATGAGTGGAACAGTATCCCTTACGGGTATCCGTTGGCGAATCAAACATTCCATGTGCTCGATTATAAATTGCGTCCATGTCCGGTTGATGTTCCAGGTGAGATGTTTATCGGCGGAGTAGGTCTTGCAAATCAATATGTGAATGACTTGGATAAAACGGAGAAAGCATTTATTCAGCATCCGCACCTTGGTCGATTGTATAGAACGGGAGACCATGGCGTCATGCGCAAAGAGGGATACATTGAATTTTTGGGCAGAAAGGACAACCAGATCAAAATCAGGGGGCATCGTGTGGAACTTGGTGAAATTGAAGCCATATTCATTCAGCACCACGCCTTGAAGCGTGTGTATGTAATGGACAGGCAGAACGAGCATAAGAAAAAATATCTGTGTGCCTATTATGTCTCTGATCAAGAAGTTTCCATTGCTGAATTGCGAGAGTTTCTGATATCCAGATTGCCGGAGTACATGGTGCCTGCATTCTTTATCCAATTGGAAGCCATCCCTCTAACAGCAAATGGAAAAATCAATCGTAATGCATTACCTGAACCAACAGCTCTACACACTGCTCAGGTCCAGTACAAGGCTCCCGCCAATGATATTGAGAAACAATTGGTACAGATATGGAGCGAAGTACTTGGCAATGCTCACATTGGTGTGAATCAGCATTTCTTTGAGATCGGCGGCGATTCTGTTCTGATGATCAAAGCACATGCCAGACTTGATGACCAATATCCGGGAATTGTGAAAATAACCGATATGTTTAATTTGCCAACTATTTCGGATATAACCGCATTTATCGAGAATCAGTTGGACGAGATGGATGTAATCCATGTATCACGCTCCCGCATTCCCTTGTCCATGGATTATTTCGTGGAAGGAGATTCAACATCAAACGAAACAGAAGAGTTGCAGTTTGCCTTATCAGCAGAACTCTATGATCGTGTGTTGAATGCTGCCAGCAGGTGGGACGTGGAAGTGGATGATATTTTATTTGCCGGCTTTGCGTACCTTCTCGCACAGACCTCCAACAGTGATCAGATGAGTATACATGCAGCCATTGGGCAATCCGACCATATTCAAGTATTTGATCTGGACTTCGGCTCGTTGGAACAATTTAATGAATTATTCCAGCTTATCCATCAATCCAAGGGTCAAGATGGCAGAGAGACCTTCCACACCAAGCATGTTAGTACACTTTTACAGGAGCCCGGTACAGGAACATTACCTTTGTTCTATAACGCTGGTGCAGTTGCTTCGGGAGTGCCGTTGTCTGAACTGTACGACTTAACGTTACAAGTGGTTCATCAGGAGGACAGCCTGCACTTTGTATGTGGATTCCGTTCAATGAAATGGCGGAAGAGCAAGGTCGAGTCACTCTTGCAACTCTACTTTAAACTACTGAACCCGATACTCGAATGATCTCAAGCCGACTGTAAAGGAGAGCAAAATGAGAAAAGGATTAATGGGAAGTATTAAACTGGATGATCTCCTGGAATCCGGGGCAGAATCGGTCGATATTGAAAGTGTTTCAACTAAGGATATTGCCATTATTGGAATGTCCGGCAGATTCCCGGGTGCAGAGGAACTCGAGGCATATTGGAGCAATCTGATCAACGGTGTCGACAGTATCAGCGATTTCCCCGCAGAACGACAATCTTTCACAGATTATTATATGAAGACACGGGGAGAGTCGGTCGCGTATACCAAAGCAGGGTTTTTGAATCATATTGACCGATTCGATTATCGTTTCTTCAACCTGTCTCCCCGTGAAGCTTCTCTCATGGACCCCAATCAGCGGTTGTTTCTTGAAACGGCCTGGCACGCCATTGAGAATTCGGGATATGGAGGCGGGAAACTTAAAGGAAGCAACACAGGTGTGTACGTTGGGTTTCGTAACGATGAAGTATATGACTACAAAAGATTAATCACTGACTTGGAACCTCAGGCAGATCCCAGTGCAGTTCCGGGTAATCTGGCCTCCATTCTGGCTAGCCGGATTTCTTACTTGCTGGATCTGAAGGGGCCGAGCCTTTGTCTGGATACAGCATGCTCATCTTCTCTCGTAGCCATCCATCTCGCGTCCCAGGCCATTCGAAACGGGGATTGTGATCTGGCTGTCGCTGGTGGCGTAAAGATACGTTTGTTTCCCCTGGATGAAGGGAACAAGCTTGGTGTGGAAGCGCCAGATGGCAAAGTGAAGGCGTTCGATGCAGATTCGGATGGGACGGTGTGGGGTGAAGGCGCTGCCGCTATTATACTCAAACCTTTGAACAAAGCACTCAGGGATCGAGACCATATTTACGCAGTCATTAAAGGAAGTGCTGTGAATCAGGATGGAACTTCCGTAGGTATCACAGCGCCGAATACCGCTTCACAGACAGAATTGCTGGTGAAAGCATGGAAAAATGCGGGGATTAACCCGGAGACGCTAAATTATATTGAAACGCATGGTACAGGGACAGATATGGGAGATCCCATTGAGTTTGAGGCCATTCGCAGAGCGTTCCAAAAGTTTACGAACAAGAAACAATTCTGTGCTATCGGTTCAGTGAAGACAAATGTGGGCCACTTGGATTGTGTAGCTGGTATGGCTTCGCTTTTCAAGGTCATTATGGGAATGCGTGAAGGCATGATGCCACCCACACTTCATTTTCAGCGTCAAAACTCAAAAATCAACTTTGAAGATTCTCCGGTCTATCTCAACACACGCCCTAGAATATGGCATGCCGAAGGAGCTCCACGCAGATGTGGTGTCAGCGCGTTTGGTCTAAGTGGAACCAATAGTCACATCGTAGTTGAAGAGCCGCCACGTTATCACAGGCCAGATCCCGCAACGATTCCGGATATGCAAATTTTGACGATCTCTGCCAAAAGTGCTGCCAGCTTAACAAAGCTGGTGCACGCCTATCAGGCCTTGCTCGTTTCAGATCCTGAACTTTCGCTGGCAGATCTATCATTTTCGGCTAATACCGGAAGGGGTCACTATACTCAAAGGCTTGCGATCACTTACAGTGATCGCAAGGATTTGGAAAGAAAATTGAAGCTTGTATCAGACGCAAATGGTAGTCCGGATCTCCAGATAAACGGAGTACGCAAAGGCATGCATCGGATTATAACAGCGGGTGCAGGGGAGTCCACGCGAAGTACAGGGGAAATCACGGAGCAGGAGGTCAAGCTACTTGGACAGAAGGCCCAGGCATGGCTTACTGAACCTCATGTTCATTCGAGGCAAGTGCTGTTGGAGGCCATTTGTGATTTGTATGTTCAGGGAGCCGATGTGAGTTGGGAAGATCTATATAGAGAAAAGTCTGTGCGCAGGATTCCACTTCCGTCATACCAGTTTGAACCGAACATATGCTGGCTGGACTGGAAATCGGACATGGATCAACGGCAGACAGATGACATGTATCATAGCATGTATAGAACACGCTGGATCGCGGATTCTTTGGAACCGTCCAAACCCGATGAGGCGCAGCAGCCAATTGATGATGGGATAACCCTGATATTGCGAAAAGATAAAGACCCTGAAGGCGAAAGGCTTGAAACCACCTTGCGTAATCTGGGACGAAAGCTGGTATCCGTGACATTTGACGGAGATGTTGCCGTTATGGAAGGACTCTCAGGTCTAGTGCAACTTTCTTCAGAAGATGTTTATGATCATCTGCTTGGTGCACTGCCTTTCAATGATATAACCCGTGTTATTCATCTACTGAGTTCAACGCCCAGAATGCAGGTGCATAATCTGGCGGATCTATCTCAGGCGGAAATAGAGGGTCCTCTGAGTCTGTTCAGACTGGTCAAATCCCTTGTGCAGAGAGCAGTGTCTGGCCCTGTAGAAATATCAATTGCTACGACAACTGCTTATCAAGTGACGGGGGACGAAGTGGAACTGTATCCTGAGCACGCTGCCTTGATTGGCTGGGCTAAGGTTATAGGAAAGGAATATCCGCATATCCGTTGTCAGTGCATTGACAGAGATGAACATAGTTCACTTGAATCTATTCCGGAGTTGATTAGTGGCACAGGCATCTCCAACGAGAATTTTGCCTATCGGAATGGGATTCGTTATGTTGAACAGCTGGATGAATGGAACACAGAGACTCAGGAAAACAGGGACTGGCAACTGGTTGAAGATGGAGTATACATCATAACTGGTGGAGCAGGGGGGATAGGTTCAGAGATTGGGAGATGGATGGCTGGCCAGGCAAAGGTACGAATTGTCCTATTGGGACGGACAGAATTACCCAACAGAGAGCAATGGCCAATGCTTCATAAGAATGGGAAAGACCAAACTGCTATTCAGCAGATTATTCGTGAAATAGATGCCATGGAAAGTCTCGGAGCAATGGTAACTTATTTTAGCGTAGATGTATCCGATGAAATGCGTCTTACCCATACATTGGATATGATCAGAAAAACGTTTGGTTCTATACGTGGAATTGTGCATTGTGCAGGAACGGGCAGTGATCTGTCTACCGATCAGAAGAGTGAAGATGACGTCAAGCGCACGTTGGCTCCCAAGATCAGGGGGACATGGCTGCTTGATCAACTTACCCGACAAGATCAGCCTGATTTTATGCTGCTATGTTCTTCTGTCGCTACAACATTCAGCACGTTGACTATGGGGGATTATGTTGCAGCCAACGCCTACCTGGATACGTTCGCTGCACAACGAACCAAGCAGGGACTTCACACACTCGCCATTAACTGGGTGACCTGGAGGGAGCGGGGAATGGCAGCACGTTCGGGTTTTACGGCGGATACTATATTTAAGGCCATTTTGCCTGAACAGGCGATCCATACTCTCGCAGACGTTGTTACTCAAAAAGTAGACCGCGTTATTATCGGGGAATTAAACATAGATGGTGGGGGCATTCCTTTACTCGAACGTTCAGGGATTCGGGTTGCTCCACATTTGCTCGAACGATTGAAGAGAATGAAGTCTACGACCAGGTCTATAGCAGATATGGCTTCTGCCCGATCACTTTCACAACATGGCACGGGTCAGGTGATCCTCACGGGAAAAGAAAAAGAGGATTACACCGAAGCAGAACGACGTGTCGCTGATGTTTGCAGACAGGTATTGGGTTTCGAGGAAATTAACATCCATGAAAATTTCTTTGAACTGGGAGCCGATTCCCTCCTGTTAAAAACGATGCATGCCAGATTGGAACTGCTTGATCCAGGTTCACTTATGATTACGGATTTGTTTGAGCACGCAACGGTTTATAAGCTGGCCCGTTTTCTGGTAGATAAACGCCAGGAAAGCAACAACAACATGACTCATCATGCAACGATGAAAGGAACGGAACAGGACATAGCCATTATTGGCATTTCCGTCAAGCTGCCTAACGCCAACAACACGGATGAATTCTGGGACAATATTCGCAACGGGTTGGATTGCAGGACCGCATTGTCTGCAGAACGAAAGGATGCCATTGATCGCTATATTCGATATAAACAGTTTCCTGAGGGCAGCGTTGCTCTTGTGGAAGGGTCGTATATTGATGAGATTGATAAGTTTGATAGTACCTTTTTCCGTTTGTCTCCCAAGGAAGCAAGCCTGATGGACCCGCATCAGCGTCTCTTCCTGCAGGCATGCTGGGAAGCAGTTGAAGATGCCGGTTGTGTAGAAGGCATTAGTGGAAGTCATACCGGGGTATTTGTTGGATACTCGCCGAATATTCGCGATATGTATTCACGACTCATTTATGAAACCAATCCGACTCTGCTATCCAGCGCTATGGTGGGCAACACAGCAGCAGTTACCTCTGGAAGAGTATCTTATATGCTGGACTTGAAGGGGCCATCGATGGTCGTAGACACAGCCTGTTCATCTTCCCTCGTTGCTGTAGATGCAGCATGTCAATCGATTCGTAGTGGCAAATGTGAAATGGCCATAGCTGGTGGGATTAAAATCCATACCATGCCGATTCATCACACGAATACACGCATGGGAATAGGCATGGAATCCATGGATGGAATCACTCGTGCATTTGATGAGGAATCGGAAGGAACGGGATTTGGCGAAGGCATTGGAGTAATCATGCTCAAACCACTCGAAAAAGCTAAACAGGATGGCGACCAAATCTATGCGGTCATTAAGGGATCAGCATCCAATCAGGATGGCAGTTCTGCCGGGATGACAGCACCAAATCCGGCAGCTCAGGAAGACGTGATTCGCAAGGCATGGGATGATGCTGGCATTGATCCTGCGACCATTGGTTATGTGGAAGCGCACGGGACGGGTACACCTTTAGGGGATCCGATTGAAGTAAACAGTTTAACGAATGCATTCCGTATGTTCACCGACAAACGAAATTTCTGTGCTATTGGATCTGTCAAAGCCAATATGGGCCATCTGCTTGAGGCAGCCGGAATCGTCGGGTTGATCAAAGCGGCGTTGGCACTTAAAAACAAGGAATTGCCTGCAACCATTCACTTTAATCGGCCGAATGAAAACATCCCGTTTTACGATTCTGCCATATACGTCAACACCGTTACTCGTAAGTGGGAGGTTGAAGGCCATCCGCGGCGAGCTGGCGTCAGTGCGTTTGGCATGAGTGGAACCAATGCCCATATTGTGCTGGAAGAGCCACCGGCAGACTATGCCCATAAAGAACTGCCTGATCATGTTCCTCACGTTTGGCCACAGTTTTTCATGCTTTCGGCCAAATCACGTGAGAGCTTGCAGCAACTTGTTATAAGGTACGTTGCATATGGTCCGCAATTATTACAAATGGATCTGCAGGATATTTGTTACACGGTCCAGGCTGGTCGCAGTCATTATCCGCATCGATTAATTTTTGCAGTGAATACGACAATGGAACTTGTTTCACGTTTGAATGAGCTGAACCGGCTCGATTTCTGGGAATCTGAATTGGGTGACACCGACACGGTTTTCTATCGTTATGGAGAACACCGATTGGTGTCAGGCACGGATGGGATTAGACGTCCGGATGATCTTACTCTAGTTCAGAAGGAAAGTTTGAACGCCGAAATTCAAGAAGTGGCATTAGCGTGGAGGGACGGCCTGTACCGGGACGAATCCATGCAGGTCAAAATTAGTGAGTTGTATTCGGCGGGCGCAGATTTGCCACCATTATTATGGAATGACGGACAGACACCTCGTAAAGTGCGGCTCCCGGTGTATGCTTTCGAGCGTAAGACACACTGGCTGGACATACCCGACGTCGCCCCGGTAAAAGTGGAACGTATGGAACAACCATTTCATGTTATTCGTTGGGTTAACACGCCATCCAACGATGGGACATCATGGATGTCCTCCGAATCTGGAGATGTATTATTGTTCACAGGAAAAACCGCTCTTTCGGCATCGATCTATGAGAGATTACTGGCTGCGGGTCGGAAGGTTGTAAGAGTGGAGATTGGACTTCAAATGGATTCTACTCCAGGTGATGGATGGTATGGCGTTGATTCAAATAAACAGGCGTATGAGGATTTGTTAACAGATATTCAATCTGATTATCAATTCACACATATTATCCATATGTCAACGACTGAACAAACAGTATTTCCCGGGAGTATTGAACAATTAGAGGTTACCCAGCAACGTGGGGCTCGCAGCCTGATGTATCTTACACAGGCGCTGGCACACGTGGGTTATGAACGCGGGCTGAGCCTTACGCTGGTATCTGATTATGTGAACGAAGTGACAGGCAATGAACGTGTCCTTCAGCCACAACAAGCTCCTTTTATGGGAATGGGACGAGTTGTAGGGCAGGAATTGACGGGCATATCCTGCAAGTTTCTGGACGTGGATGATGTTGTCTCTGCTGAAGATGTGTTACAAGAGATCGGCCGAAAGTCTGATTTATATCTTGTTGCTTACCGGGAAGGTACTCGTTATGAGGAGCAGTTCGAGACTTTGGACGAAACGACGGTGATCGGCCATTCTCCAGCAATTCAAAATGACGGTGTATATGTGATAACTGGCGGCACGAAAGGCATTGGACTGGAAGTTGCCCAGTACTTGGCTGACAAGGGAGCAGGACATGTTGCTTTGCTTGCCCGATCACCTTTTCCGCCGCGTGACCAGTGGACTGAATGGCTTGATCAGAACAGAGACAGGGAAGTTTGCGAGACGATAAACCGGGTGATGGATCTGGAGAAGAAGGGAACATCATGTTTATTTTATCAAGTGGATATCGGTCATCTGGATAGGCTACGTGAGGTATTTGATGAACTTCGACATACCTGCGGTCCCATTCGTGGCGTAGTCCACAGTGCCGGTGTACCTGGTGAAGGCATGCTGATGCGCAAGACGGAGGAACAGTTCTCAGCAGTGTTTGGTCCCAAAGTCCAAGGAACGTGGGCGCTTGATCAGGTCACGCTTGAGGATAATCTTGACTTCTTCCTGCTCTTCTCCACGATCTCTTCGGTGTTTGCTGCTCCGGGCCAGGGGGACTATGCTGCTGCCAATGCATACCTGGATGCGTTTGCTGCATATCGAAGCAAGCTCGGGAAACGAACACTAACTATGAATTGGAACACATGGCGAGATACGGGGATGGGGGTTCGTTACGGCATCAATGTGGATGGCGTATTCTCCGCCATTCCTACGGAGCAGGGCATTGCATGGCTGGATCGTGCGATGGGAATGACCTTGAATCGGGTAATCGTCGGCGAGATCAATCGTGAAAGCAAATTGCTTGGCATGATGTCAAGTGTTGCTGTGAGACTATCTGATGACCTGAGATCCCTGGCTACTGGTGAGAAAACTGTGTTTACTGGAGCTCAGAATCAGACCGGTTATGCAGAAGTTACTCTGGATGGCAGGACAGGAGAAGGAGCATATAGCGATGCTGAGGATCTGATTGCCAAAATCTTCGGTTCCGTACTAGGGTTCAGTGAAATCAATATTTATGACAGTTTCTTCGAATTAGGGGGAGATTCGATCATGTTGGGCCAGATGCATGAGTTACTGGATCGTCATTTCCCCAATAAGATCAAACTGGTTGATCTGTTCGAATATACAACCGTAGACAAACTCAGCAATTACATTGCAGGCAATGAGCAACATATCCTGCAAGCTGCACCGATCACATCCGCATCAGAAGAGCAGGACGGAGATTGGAATGACTCATTAAGCCATATGCTGGACAAGTTGCAGGACGGGGAAGTATCTGTCGAAGACATTCTTCATCGTTTGGATGAAATACGGCCAGGGGAGTGAGCTTGTGGAGAAAGTCTACAAACATGTTGTTGAAAACATAGCCTCCGGCAAAATTGACAAAGTGACGGGGATTCAGGTCATCAATCTGCTGAAGCAGGAAGAAGCAAATCATCAAGAGGATATAGCAGTCATAGGCATGAGCCTTAAATTTCCCCATGCAAATCGCCCGGAGGATTACTGGCACATTGTTGAGCAGGGGATTGATTGCATAGGTGATTATCCATCTGATCGAAAATCTGTAACGGATGAGTACCTCAGACTAAGCGGATATTCAGACGAATTCCTTCAATATCTGGATGGTGCTTTTCTGGATGAAGTGGATCAATTCGATTATAAGTTCTTCCGTCTCTCGCCAAAAGAGGCCAGTCTGATGGACCCTTGTCATCGTTTATTTTTGCAAACGGCATGGCATGCCATCGAAGATGCCGGTTACGGCGGGCAAAGGCTTGCAGGAAGCAATACCGGCGTCTTTACCGGATTTGCCAATAGCAACAACTATAAGGAAATGATCAAGGATACCAACCCGGAAGAGTTGTCTATTGCGATGACTGGAAATATCGCGTCAATGCTTCCTACCCGCATCTCGTATCTGCTCAATCTAAAAGGACCGACTATGGTAGTGGATACGGCTTGTTCGTCCTCGTTAGTATCCGTTTATCTGGCTTGTAAATCGCTGATGAACGGGGATTGCAACATGGCGATTGCCGGAGGAGTTAAGCTGGATATTTTGCCAGTGGATAATGATTTTCTGAAGATTGGGATTGAATCCACCGACTACCGAACAAGAGCTTTTGATAAAGAAGCAGATGGGTCCGGTATGGGTGAAGGTGTGGCTGCAGTCATTTTGAAGCCGCTTCGTCAGGCTCAGAAGGATGGAGACCACATCTACGGTGTAATCAAAGGCATCGCCTTGAATCAGGATGGAACGTCCATGGGCATCACGGCCCCCAATCCGGTTGCTCAATCCGAAGTAATCGAGGAAGCGTGGAAGCGAGCAGGCATCCACCCGGAATCCCTGGCCTATATTGAAACCCATGGAACAGGAACGAATCTGGGTGACCCTATTGAGATTCAGGGGCTGGAACGTGCTTTCCGAAAATATACAAATAAAAAGCAATTTTGTGCAATTGGTTCGGTCAAAACCAATGTCGGGCATCTGTATGAGACAGCAGGTATGGCCAGTCTGATCAAGGGACTTTTATCATTGTATCATCGGAAGCTCCCGCCTTCCCTTCATTTTAATTATCCAAACCTGAATATTGATTTTGGGAATTCACCCGTCTATGTCAATACAAGGTTAAGAGAGTGGGAGCGAGGTGCTGATCCGCGTAGATGCGGGATAAGTACATTTGGTTTGAGCGGAACGAATTGTCATATGGTGCTGGAAGAAGCTCCTGTACAGGCCACATTGACCGTTACGGATGATGCGCATACGGATGTTCATCCATTCACGTTGTCTGCGGGATCTGATAATGGAATTCAAGTTCTGATGAAACAGTATCTGGACGGAGTATCTAAATTCCCCGACAGGTATTCATTACTGGATGTGTGTCGAACAGCTAATGCATGTCGCGGACATTATGCTCACCGAGTGATCATTTTGGCTGAACATTTGGAGGATTTGCGCATTAAGCTGACCCAGGTTATATCTGGAGACATTCACACGTTCACAGCACCTTGGTTTCATTATGGGGAACATCGACTGATCAGCGACAATAGGGAAGTTTCAGGGGTACATGATGTTACCCAGAAAAACGTTCGTGCGTTAAGTGAAGAGGTCAGACAAGAATTGAACCAGATGAATGAGGCTACATTCGACTGGGGGCGCCTGTGTACTCTTTACGTGCAAGGGGCATCGGTGGACTGGTGGCGTCTGTATGAGGGTAAGTCTACGAAGACCGTACCTCTGGCAGGTTATCCCTTCGATTTTCAGAAATGCTGGATTGACATGGGAAGCAGACCAGCAGAAGAGGGTGTCCACCATGATAACGGATTGTTTTCTCTCACGTGGCATGAGCTTGAGGGAGAGTACGAGGATAACGAAGTTCATTCAAGCGAGAGAGTTGTACTCTTTACAGCTGATGACAAAGGTGGGGCTGACCTTGCATTGTTATTGCAACAATCGGGTAAGGACGTCATTATGGTTTGCCCGGGAGATTGCTTTGAACAGAGGAATGATACTGATTTTCGAGTTGGTTCGAAAGAGGTCGATTTTGATTCTTTAGTCAATGCTATGGATTCAAAATCATGGTCACAGGTCATCTACGCACCTACCTTTGCTTCGGACACTTCTGTTCAGAATCTGGTGGAGTTGAATGAATCACAGGAACTCGGCGTTTACAGCCTGCTGTATCTGGTTCGTTCATTGACCAGACATGGTATTGATTATGATATGGATATGGTGATTTTGACCCAATGTGTCCATCATGTCACAGGCAAAGAACAGGTTCTTAGACCCGAGCTCGCACCGCTAGAAGGTCTTGCTAAGGTCATACGCAAGGAGCATCTGAACATACAATGTCGAGTTATCGACCTGGAAGATATGTTATGGAGCAAGGGGAGTGCAGAGTCTGTTTTCAGAAAAACAGATCACTTCCTTACCGCCATTCGAGACGGAAAACGGTATATTCAGTCATTCGGTACACTCCAGCCTGTTGCAGAGTCGGACAGTAACAATGGACAATTTCCAGCTCTTCATTCAGAAGGGATATATCTTGTGTCTGGTGGAGCCGGAGGTATCGGGATTGAAGTATCCAAATATTTGGCTGGCAGGGACAAGGTACATCTGGCCTGGATTAATCGTACTGCCTTTCCACCCCGGAGGGCATGGGAAGCGATTTTGGAAGCAAAGCAGGATCAGTCGTTATGCCGCAAGATTCAGGGAGTTCTTGATATTGAAAATATGGGAGCTACCGTTGAAATATACAGCGCTGACATTTCCAAAAAAGAAGAGGTAGTTCCAATTGTAGAAGAGCTGCGTCAACGTCATGGGAAGATCCGGGGGGTTATCCATGGCGCGGGAATCGGAAGATCCGACCTGTTGATGAATCGTACGGATGACCAGTTTAAAAGCATTTTCAATCCGAAGGTGATGGGTACACGTATCTTGGATGAAGTTACCCATTCGGATGATCTGGACTTCTTTATCCTGTTTTCTTCGGTAGCAACGATGTTTAGCGGAGCCGTTCAAGGAGATTATACCGCAGCCAATGCTTATCTGGATGCCTACGGTGAATATCGGAACAAGCTCGGCAGAAGGACACATGTGGTGAACTGGACGACCTGGAAAGAAACCGGTATGGCCCTCGAAGGTGGTTTCACAATTGATACCATTTTTAAGACGCTGCCAACTGGTAAGGCTCTTGAAGGGTTCGAGCAGGTGTTAGCCCATAATGTACCGAGAGCACTTGTAGGTTATCTCAATTATGAGAACGGTGGAGTCTTCCTGCTCGAAAAATCAGGGGTGATGCTATCTCCTGTGCTGACTGCGCAAATTGAACTATTCAAGGAGAAAAAGAAGCAGGAAAAAGCGACCAAAGCAAAGAGTGTAACGACAAATCCAGCAGGAGAAGTAAGTCTGACAGGAAGTCTCAACGAAGAGTTTAGTGATACGGAAAAACGTGTGGCCGAATGTTGCAGAAAAATATTGGGTTTTGATCAAATCGACATTCACGACAACTTCTTTGAACTAGGTGCAGACTCTATTCTGCTGATGAAAATTCAGAGTGAGATTGAGCGGATTTTTCCAGGAGCCATTAATGTTACGGACCTGTTCGAATACTCCAATGTTCATCATCTCGCAAAATTTATCGGTGGAAAAAACAAGAAGGAGGAACAGCGTCCTTCTCCAGCGATGCATCTCAGGAAGCGTACTGCGGCGGAACGAGATGGAGATATTGCGATTATCGGTATGGCTGTGAATGTGCCGCTTGCGTCCACACCTGAGGAGCTGTGGGAACATCTCGTTAATGGCACGGATATGGTACGTTCATTTCCGGAATCGAGAAAAGTGGATATTGACAAGCATTTTGCGTTCACAGGTCATGACCAGACACAGATGAAATACAACGAGAACGCGTATCTGGAAGACATAGACAAGTTTGATGCAGGTTTCTTTCGGTTATCGCCCAAGGAAGCAAGTCTTATGGATCCCAATCAGCGATTATTTCTTGAAGCTGCGTGGACTGCAATTGAGGATGCAGGGTATGGCGGCACCAGATTGAGTGGTAGTAAAACAGGCGTATATCTGGGATATGCGGCAACCTTGCGAGATCTGTATGCACGTCTCTTATATGAAGTTGATCCTGGGAGCGGATCAAGCTCCATGGTGGGTAATATGACAGCAATGATGTCTGCCCGGATCTCATATTTATTGGATCTAAAGGGTCCAAGCATGGTTATTGATACGGCCTGTTCATCTTCATTGGTGTCTGTAGACATGGCTTGCAAAGCTATTCGTAGCGGACAATGTGATTATGCACTGGCTGGCGGAATCAAGATTAACCTGTGCCCGGTGGATGATGAAAATATGAAACTTGGCATTGAGTCTACAGATCATCGCTCCAAAGCTTTTGATGATGAAGCAGATGGAGCAGGTATTGGAGAAGGGGTTGCAGTGGTACTGTTGAAATCACTTCAGCAGGCATTGGATGACCATGATTCGATCCATGCTGTAATTAAAGGCGGGGCTGTGAATCAGGATGGCAGTTCAATAGGCATCACGGCACCTAATCCGGCATCTCAAACAGAGGTAATTATATCTGCTTTGGAGGATGCAGGAGTCGAACCGGAGACAATCACCTACATTGAAACACATGGCACGGGCACGACATTGGGAGATCCGATTGAAATTAAGGGCATATCCGATGCACTGTCGAGCTACACAGATCGCAAGCAATTCTGTGCGGTGAGTTCCATCAAGACAAACTTGGGGCATTCTTCGGAGGCTGCTGGAGTGATTAGTTTGGTGAAGGCGGTTATGGCGCTGCGTGAGAAAAAGCTGCCTCCGACACTGTTCTTTAATCGACCTAATCGAATTATTGAATTTTCCAATTCACCGGTCTTTGTGAATACCCGTCTTCGTACTTGGCATTCTGAGGAAGGACCGCGACGTTGTGGGATCAGCGCGTTCGGGATTAGTGGAACCAATTGTCACGTTATCCTGGAAGAGGCCCCAGTACAGACATTTGTCCAAGCAGAGGAACGCAGACCTTATATTTTGCCTCTTTCCGCCAAAAGTAAAGACTCTCTGTCCAGATTGATCGCAGCTTATCGTGATTATCTCGATAGTTACGATGAACTGGATTTGTTAAGTCTGTGCGGAACAGCCGCTCAGGGAAGAGGACACTACAAGTTGCGTATCGCCATTGCTTTTAGAGACAAAGAAGAGCTGGTAGCCCGATTGGACAAGCTGCGTGGATGCCCGTTTAGCGAGATTAAACCGCCCGTTGCTTATGCATCTGAACATCGAATGGTTCCCGAGACGAAGGAGCCGGGTGTTGGTGAATTGACGGAACAAAAACTTCGTGAATTAAACGAGCAGTCAGATAGGGTACTGAAGCTCATTAACGAGCACGGATGGGAAGATCAGCATTTGGAGGAGATATCGATTCTTTATACACAGGGAGCCGATATTGACTGGTCAAGGTTGTACGCAGAAGAGGAAACTTTCCGGCTACATCTTCCAACGTATCCTTACGAGCGCAATCGTTGCTGGATTGATATTCCCGAACGAGCTGCGGTTCAACCATCCGTTGTGCAGAAGGAAGAACCAACGATGCATTACACCATTGGCTGGGTGGAAGCGAGTAATCCTGAGAGGCTCATTCCGAATCCGCAAACCGTCTTGCTTTTGAAGGGGACAATTCCGTTATGTGACAGTCTCTCCCGGGAACTTACTGAACGTGGAGCGCATGTCATTGAAGTTACTCTTGGTGCAACATATGCGAAGCTCTCTCCGGTTCATTATCAGATCGATGGTTCGGAGGATCAGTATCTGCAATTATTGAAGGCTACGAAGAACCACAGAATAGATCAGATTATTCACACCTTTACCATCAATGGTCATACAGCACCCGAGAGTCCGAAGGAACTGGAGGACGCCTTATGCCGAGGGGTGCATAGCTTGTTTTACCTCACAAAAGCCATTGCAGGTGCAGGATTGCGAAATCGAATGCGCATTGTGCTGTTATCCCAGTACGTTCACGAAGTTAGCGGCCACGAATCAAATCTTGCTCCTGAATACGCAACAATGTTTGGCTTGGGCAAAGCGATTGGACAAGAGCATCCTCAGCTGGAATGCAAGGTCATGGATATAGATGATGACACCGCTATTCCTATTTTGCTCAATGCAATGAATGCAGATGATGTTTTCTACTCCACTGCTTATCGGAAGGGTCAACGATATGTGGAAGAGTTTAGGAAAACAGATCTGTTGGGAGCTGAGCTCTCTGAAGTAACCATTAAGGAGCAAGGGGTCTATCTCATCACCGGTGGAATGGGCGGCATTGGCCGAGCATTTGCAGAACATTTTGCCAACAGACACAACGTTACCTTGATTCTTGCAGGCAGATCGGATTTCCCTGATCGGGAAACATGGCCAGCCATTGTGGAGGATAACAAGGATCTGGAGCAATGCAACAAAATTAAATGGATACATTCGATTGAGAACAAAGGTTCCACAGTAGGTCTCTACAGCGTGGATACAGGTGATCTTCAACAAGTATCAAGACTCATGGAGAACATCAGAGAGCAGTACGGCAAAGTGGATGGCATTGTTCATGGTGCAGGGGTAGCAGGTGAAGGATTCCTTGCGTCCAAGGATGCGGAGACCTTTAACCGTGTGTTGCTTCCAAAAGTGCAGGGAACCTGGAATATTGATCAGGCAACAGCCCACGACTCTATGGATTTTCTTGTTCTGTTCTCAACCACTTCAACATTATTCAGCTCTCCGGGTCAGGGAGATTATTCAGCAGCGAATAGTTATCTGGATGCTTATGCAGCGTATCGCAATCGCAGGGGTGGACGAACGTTAACGATCAATTGGGTGGCCTGGAAAGAGACCGGGATGGCCAAAGATTTTGGCGTAAATGATGACATGGTGTTCAAGTCTGTTTTAACAAAGTCTGCATTAAAGGCCTTTGACCACGCTTTTCAGCGTAAAGTGCCTCGATCTATCATCGGCGAACTGAATTATGACTCGGAATATATGGCCTACGTAGGTGATATGCCAATGATGATGTCGGAGGAAGTATACAACACGATTCAGGATCAAAGTGCCAGCGTGATTGCTGAAGTGGAGATGAGAAAGGCAACGCTGAACCAAGAAGTCTCGTTACACGGCCGCAATGATGGTCAATATACAGCCATGGAACAGATGTTATCCCGGATCTGGTCACTTCATTTGGGACTGACAGAAATGGATCTGTATGATGATTTTTACGAATATGGTGGAGATTCCATTATTGGACTCAAGATGGCATCGGATATATACAGGGAAACGGGGATACAGGTTAATCCTTCGGATGTGCTGCAATATCCGACGATCTGGGGACTGGGAGTTCACCTGCAATCTCTGGTCGATGTCGAGAATGCAACAGTCGGACAACAGTCTATCCCTCATGCAGAAGTCAAAGAAAAATATCCACTTTCATCAGCTCAAAAAAGGATATTCTACCTTTGCACGCAGGACCCGGACAACATCAGCTATAACCTGAACAAAGCGTTGATTATGGAGGGGAATTTTGACCCATTCACGTTGAACGGTTATATGAACACTCTGATTCAGCGCCATGAATCGTTCCGTACATCATTTCACTGGGAACAAGGAGAGCCGATTCAGAGAATTCACGAGAACGTGGATTTTTCAATCGAAACGTTGCCAGATGTCATTCGTGGAACGGAAGCAATGGAAGATGTAGTGAAGACGTTTGTCCGGCCGTTTGATCTGGAAGCGGCACCGCTAATTCGCATGATTGTCGGTTCGTTGGATGACGGTCGTCATCTGTTGATGTTCGATGTGCATCACTTGGTTACAGATGGTATGTCGATGGACAATATGATGTACGAAATCACGTCAATGTACAGTGGTTCACCTCTACCGGATATTCCTTATCAGTATAGGGATTATTCGGAGTGGAGCAACCATTATCAGCAATCGGATTCGATTAAATCACAGGAGGCCTTCTGGCTGGAAACGCTGAAAGGGCCATTGCCGACACTGCAACTTCCAACAGACTTTTCACGGCCTGATCGAAAAACCTATGATGGAGCCAAAATGACTTTTTATGCCGACGGGGTACTCACTGCTCGTATAGGCAAGCTCGGAGCACGTACAGGAACCACGCTATACATGTTGCTCTTATCCGCCTTAAATGTCCTATTGCATAAATATACGAACCAGAGTGATATACTCATCGGTTCGCCTGTAACGGGTCGCCAACAGGGTAACTTTGATGCCACCATTGGTATGTTTGTGAATACAATCGTCCTGAGAAACCACCCTGTGCCTGATGACTCATTCAGGGAGTTACTTCTGGACGTGAAGCAGCGTACGTTATCGGCTTTTGCGCATCAGGACTGTCAATTCGACCGAATTGTACAGCTTGTGAATAGTACACGTGATCCGAGCAGAAACCCGCTGTTTGATGTGTATTTTGCCCTGCAAAATGTTGGGATGTACACCGGAGAGATTGAGGCCTTCAAAGGTACATTAATCGATTATGACAGTGGAGTTTCAAGGTTTGATCTGGCACTGGATGCGATTGAGCGGGACGGTACGATCGAGTTTATTCTGGAATATAATACGAGTTTGTTCTTGCCTGGCACAGCTGAATATATCGCCAAAGATTTTGTGAAAATTCTTGAGATAATTTCAGAGCAGCCGGATACATTGATCTATGATATTGAAGTTGATCGTGTCACGGATATCACGGATGAAGCTGTAGATGAAGAAGTGAATTTCAATTTCTAGCCAGATCACAGAGGGGCGTTGATAGGAATGAAGGTTGGTGTAATCGGAGCAGGCGTCATGGGAAAAGGGGTTGCGCAGAGCCTTGCCCAGTCCCGGCACAACGTGGTTTTGATCGATGTGAGTGATGAAGTTTTGGATCAGGCGAGAACAGCCTTGTTTACTAATATCCGATTTTCGGGATTTTACAACAAGGATACCGAGGCCGAAGACCCGGAAACTGTGCTCTCGCGTGTGGAGTTTACGACACATTACGATTCGCTCAGCGATGCTGATTTTATTATTGAGAACGTGCCTGAGCAATGGGAGGTGAAAAAAGAGGTCTATGCACAACTTGAAAACTATTGCCCCGATTCTTGCATTTATTTGGTCAATACATCATGCATTTCGATTACAAAAGTTGGTTCCATCACCAAACGGCCTGACAAGGTCATCGGTGTACATTTTATGAATCCGGTCCCGTTAAAGCCCGTAGTCGAAGCTATTCAGGGTTATCACACTTCGGATACAACGATTGAAGCGACCAGATCCCTGCTCCATACCATGGGCAAAGAAGCCATACTGGTACAAGATCTCCCCGGTTTTGTATCTAACCGAATATCCCATCTGCTCATGAATGAAGCTGCCTTTGTCGTTCAGGATCAGGTAGCTTCACCGGAAGAGGTTGATGACATATTCGTCAAATGTTTTGGACATAAGATGGGTCCACTTCACACAGCCGATTTGATTGGTTTGGATACTGTGGTTCATTCATTGGATGTACTCTATGAGAGTTATCAGGACCCAAAATACAGAGTATGTCCCTTGCTTCGCAAGATGGTGGATGCCGGATTGTTAGGAGCAAAAAGCGGTCAAGGCTTCTTTGAGCACATGATTCTGTAAGTGTATCGACTATAAATTATACGAGGTGACTGTGCATGGAGTCCAAAGTCAAAGTAAAAACATTTCTGAGTCGTTTCTATCGCAAACGTGAAATTCAGGATGATGAGGATATCTTCGAATTGGGTTTTGCCAATTCCCTGTTTGCAATGCAGATGGTGATGTTTCTGGAGAAAGAATTCAACATTCGGATTGAGACCCAGGATATGGATCTGAGCAACTTCCGTACGTTGAACAAGATTAATGAACTGATTGAACGAAAGACAGCATAGACTGCCTGAAGGTCTTGAAGCAATCGTTTTG
Source organism: Paenibacillus polymyxa (assembly GCF_018614975.1). Lineage (GTDB taxonomy): Bacteria > Bacillota > Bacilli > Paenibacillales > Paenibacillaceae > Paenibacillus > Paenibacillus polymyxa_E. Next base: position 53,981 of record NZ_JAGGNR010000012.1, read on the forward strand.
AACAATATACCAAGGAGGGGTTCAGGTATGGGTGATCCATCAGTAAGTTCGGTAATGGACAAGCAAAAGCAAGAGAAGGTGAAGCTGGTCGTCTGGGATCTGGATAATACAATTTGGGAAGGTGTCCTTCTGGAAGATGAGAATGTTGTCTTGAGAGAGGGAATTATTGATGTGATCCGGACACTGGACGAGCGTGGGGTTCTGCAATCCATCGCCAGTAAAAATGACCATCAGACAGCCATGGAGAAGCTTGAGGAATTCGGAATTCATGAATATTTCCTATACCCCCAGATTCACTGGAATTCCAAGTCCAGCTCCATTCAATCCATCATAACTTCTATTAATATCGGAGCGAATACGGTTGCTTTTGTGGATGATCAGATGTTTGAGCTGGAAGAGGTAAAGTTTGAGCATGCTGAAGTTCGATGCATAGATGCTGCCCAGTACCTGGACATTCCCCACATGGAGATGATGAATCCCCGTTTTATTACGGAGGACTCCAGACTTCGCCGTTTAATGTACAAAAGCGATGAGATCCGTAATAAGGCGGAAGAGGAATTCACAGGTCCCAAAGATGACTTTCTGGCTTCACTTGGCATGATATTTACCATTTCTCCTCTCAAGGGAGATGATCTGCAGCGTGCAGAAGAGTTGACGGTGAGGACTCATCAGCTGAACACCACAGGGTATACCTATTCCTATGAAGATCTGGAACAACTCAGTCAATCTCCTAATCACAAACTTCTCATTACAGGACTGGAAGACAAGTATGGAGCATATGGAAAAATTGGACTCGCTTTGCTTGAGATGGAAGAGGAATACTGGACCGTGAAGCTGCTGCTGATGTCTTGCCGTGTAATGTCGCGAGGTGTAGGCACAATTCTCATGAATTATATTCTGGAACAGGCGAAAGAAGCCGGGGTAAAGATACGGGCTGAATTCAAAATGACCGATCGTAATCGGATGATGTATCTGACCTATAAATTTGGCGGATTCAAAGAAATCCATCAGGAAGAGGACCTTGTCATTTTTGAACACGACATGAGCTATATTCAGAAAATTCCTTCATATGTGGAACTGAACATTATTAATAATTAAGACACCAACCCTATTAATGGAGGTTACGACATGGAAAAAATAGCACTGCTGTTTCCGGGACAAGGTTCTCAGTATGTAGGTATGGGAAAGAGTTTCTATGATCAATATAGCATTGCCAAGCAAACGTACGAGGAAGCGAGTGACGTTGCAGGTGTGGATCTGGCAAAACTATGTTTTGAAGGAAGTCTATCTGAACTGAATCAGAATGAGAACATGCAACCTGCTCTTCTGGCAACGAATGTAGCGGCCTTCAGAGTGTATATGGAAGAAGTGGGGATTCGACCACAATTCTGTGCTGGTCACAGTATGGGTGAATATTCGGCGTTGGTATGTTCAGGTGCCATGACATTTTCCGATGCTGTTCGAATCACCAAATTGCGCGGTGCAATGATGCAGATTCATATAGATCGTGGCACAGGATCAATGACCATTATGGACGGTATTGATGCATCCATCGTGGAGCAACTCTGTGAACAATACAGCGGCGAGCAGGGGGTAGCTGTGGTCTCCTGTTATAATTCGCCAACACAAGCTGCCGTATCCGGTCATCAATACGTACTGGAGGAGATCGAAGCAGCCGTATTGGATGCCGATGGTCAGGTTACTCCCCTAATGTCCAGTGCACCCATTCATAGTTCGCTGATGGCGGAAGATGCAGAGCAGCTCGGTCAAGGACTGGCAAAGTATTCGTACAATATGTTCAAATGGCCGGTACTATCCAATGTTACAGGTCAACCCTATGGTGATGTGGAGCGAATTCCGGGATTGCTGACAGATCAGATGGTCAAACCTGTGCAATGGACACGGATTCTTCAATACCTTGAGCGTTTTGGTGTCACACTTGCCATCGAAATGGGACCCAAAAATGTACTGAACAAATTGACCAAAACGAATTGTCCTGATATCCATTCGCTCTGCTTTGGGGAAAAAGCGGAACGTCAAAAATTGATCAGCATGTTTCAATCGGATGGCAAGAAGAAAAAAGGAGTACCCACAGTCATAACTAAATGTTTAGCAATTGCAGTGGCAACACCGAACCAGAATTGGGATGAAGCAGAGTATCAACAAGGTGTTGTTCAGCGTTACAAACGAATCCAGGCAATTCAGGAGCAGGTTGAAAATGCGGGGGACAAGCCCTCAAAAGAGCAGATGATAGAAGCGTTGGAACTGCTCAAGGGCATCTTTGAAACCAAAAAGTTACCCGTTAAAGAAAGAAATCAGTGGATGAATCATATCATTGATGATACTGGACATCACTACGAACTGGCGGAGTATCTGGTACACGAAGTTGTCGGCGTAAAGTGATAACATTAGGGGCGAAATGCGCTGAAATAGCGTATTCGCCCTCCCATGAATTCAGCAATACAGGCAATACATAAAGGGGGAGAACAAGTGAGAGTACTATCCGCTGAGAACGTCACTAAGTCCTATGGTAAACACCTAGCGTTAGATAACATGTCCTTTGAGCTTAACAAGGGTGAGATCCACACAATTCTGGGGACCAACGGTTCAGGTAAAACGACATTTATTAAAGTCCTGGCGACCCTGTTGACCAAGGACTCCGGAATTGTTAATATCGGCGGCTACGATTTGGATACCGATGCGAACATTATCAGGAGATTAATCGGATACGTGGGTCAAGATACTGAACGCTCTGCTTATGCGAGATTAACTGTTCGAGAGAACTTGATATTCTTTGGAAGACTTACCGGACTTAGCAAGCAAGAGATTTCAAACCAGATTGACAAATTAAGTACGTATCTGGATTTCTCGGAACATCTGAACAAGCAATTTATGCAATTATCGGGAGGCCAAAAGCAAACCGTTGTCATTATGCGAGCCTTGCTGCATGATCCTGAAGTGATATATCTGGATGAACCGACCAAGGGTCTGGACCCCGTGATCTCCAGACGTGTACGTGAGTTCATTAAAAGTTATGTGCGGGATGAGGGGAAATCCATTATTCTGACCTCTCACATTCTGACTGAGGTAGAAGACATGACGGACCGTGTGTCCCTGATGCGCAAAGGAACGCTCCTTAAAACAGGTACAATTGCCGAACTAAAATCCAATCTGGGCGCAGTCGAATTCATCGACATTCCCAGAGCAGATTTGCCCCCTTCCATTCAGGAGCGAATCACTGCTCTGCCGGAGGTAGCTTCCACCATTATTCGTGAGGAGGAAGATACGGTTTCCTTCGGAATCACGAACCTGTACGACGGGATGGGTGCGGTTATTAGTGAATTAAAAGAAGGCAATATCCATACGACCATTCAGCATAGACAACTAACACTTGAAGATTTGTTTGTTCAGCTCTATGTGAAGTCTGATGAGAACTTAGAGTACACATTGGCAGGAGGCAGAGAACAGTGAGTATCGAATACGCTAAAACCGGGACTGGTCAGGAAACGCTAAAGCTGCAAGCCATAGGTAAACCTACCGGATTTTTCACCGTCGTGTGGGCGACAACCGTGAAAGAATTGCAGATTGCTATAAGATATCTGCCCAACTTCTTCGGTAACTTCCTACAGTTGGGTCTACGAGTACTCTTTTTCCTGCTGATGTCCACGTTTGTTGTATACGAGGGAGAGAATGTACTTCAAGGAGATAACCTGTTTATCTTTTACCTGGGTGCAATACTTGTATGGCTGTTCTACGGAGTAGCGTTAAACGCTCCGCTCGGCGCCGTGACGAATGATCTCCATAACGGCACTTTGGAGTATCTGTACTGCAATCCAATCTCTCGTTATGCGTATTATGTAGGGACGGTTGTAGCCAGTGCATTAATGAATGTCATTGTGTTCATACCGATGTATATCCTGCTTGTTCTGTACGCAGGTCTCAACTTTGCTGAATCCATGATGATTCTAGTCACCTGTCTTGTGGTCATCGTTGCATTAATGGCGCTTGGCGTCATGATTGCACTACTGGGGATTCTGTACCGCCAGGTCTCATCCATTGTAGGTATTTTGTTTATCATGTTTGAATTTGTAGCAGGTGCTTATTTCCCAGTGGACCAGTTTCCTGCAGTCGTTCGTTGGATCGCATATCTTCTGCCTTATACCTGGGGGTATGATATGGTGCGTTATTACAGTTTCAAAACAGATTGGGTGCCGCTTGCACCGATCTGGATGGAATGGTGCCTCCTCATCTTTTTTGCCATTTCATATACAATCATCTCAATCGTTATGCTGCGCAAGGTAGAAAAGATGGCAAAGAAAAAAGGTCTCAACCTAATCTGATTATTCTTGATCCCAAAGAGAATGGGAGGCGTGCTAATTGTCAGCAGAGCCAGGTGCATTCATGCAAAATTTGCTATTATCGAGCCGAAAGTTCGAAGAGGAGAAGCAATATTGGCTAAACCATCTCTCAGGGGACCTTCAATTCAGCATGTTCCCTAGTGAAAAAACGAGGGGAATATGGGGTGAGCAAGTGTTTGAGGAGATGCAACTTGCATTTCCTCACTCTGTTTCAGAACAAATCTTTCGCATTTCCGGGAACACCGAAGCAGGGGCATTTATTCTTCTTCTGGCAGGTGTCACCTACGTGTTACACCGTTATCTGGACAATGACGATATAACTGTAGGTATTCCCGCTTCGTCTGGTGCAGCAAATTCAAGTCAACTACGTGCTATTCGCATCAATTTTGGTGAAGAGTGTTCTTTTAAGGAACTCGTTCTTCAGCTCAGGACCCTTGTGGGAACAGCCAAAAAGTTTAATCATCTTTCGCTGGAGAAAATTCTTGAATTGCTTGGTCATGAGGCGACAGACTTGCCAAGGGTGGCCACTGTGGTTCGAATGGACAATATGAAGGATAATCTACAGGAAACAGCCCCCCTAGCCGATATGGTGTTTTCACTTCAAATGTCTAAAGTGGGGCTGACGTTACGCATGAATTACAATGCCGCATTATATTCTCCAGAAACCATTGAACAGATTGTAGACCATCTGATACGTGTGCTCTCGCTGTGTACAGCCAACCCAGATGAGGGATTACATCATATAAAGATGCTCTCGCGCAAGGAAGACCAGGTTATTCAACATCTGAATGATACGGAGATACGTTTTCCTGAAGCTCGTTCGATCATCCAGATGATCCAGTCTTGGTCTGCGCAACAGCCGGACATTCCCGCAGTGATCTTCGGAGATAATATCCTTACCTATCGAAGCTTGGATTGCAAATCAGATCAACTTGCGAAATATCTGCTAGCTCAAGGAGTAAGATCAGGTGCCATTGTAGGAATTCTGTTAACCCGATCGGAAGACATGCTCTTGGCTATGCTGGGTGTACTTAAGGCGGGGGCTGCTTACATGCCAATGGACCCCGCGTATGCAAATAATCGTTTGCAGTTCATGCTGGAGGATAGCCAGGCAGCGATTTTGCTAACGAAGCCCGATCTGATCAGCTCACTCATATACACAGGCCAAATAATCGATATTTCTCGCATGGAAGAATGGGATGACCAACATATCTCACTGCCAGTTGTTTCGTCGGAGCAGTTGGCTTATTTGATATATACTTCCGGATCTACAGGCAGGCCAAAAGGGGTCATGATTGAACATCAGGCACTAAGAAACTTTGTGGAAGGTGTATCCCGCAGCATTTCTTTTGAAGCTGGCAAACGAATTCTCGCCCTCACAACATTTTCCTTTGATATCTTTGTACTGGAAACGCTTGGGGCGCTCGCTAACGGGTTAACTCTGATCATGGCGGTAGAGGAGGATCAGTTAAGTCCAAGCCGTATTGCGCATCTAATTGATACTCACAACATTGAATTAATACAAATAACTCCTTCTCGACTGCGGATGCTTCAGATTGGGCTTACAGCAGATTCACCGGTATGGAGCGTGATTCAAATATTGATGATCGGAGGGGAAGCTCTACCGTATGCCTTGTATGAGGAGGTCGCGGGGATGACCACTGCCCGCATCTACAATATGTATGGTCCCACAGAAACAACAATATGGTCGAGCATTAAGGAACTTTCGCCTACCACGACAATTTCGATTGGTCATCCGATTGCCAATACCCGTATTTATATTCTGGATAAGCGGCATCGGCATATGCCAATCGGAGCAACGGGAGAGTTATGCATCGCAGGAGATGGAGTAGCCAGAGGTTATTGGAACAGACCTGAGCTTACAGCCGAGAGGTTTGTAAAGGATCCTTTTCATGAAGGCGCTTATATGTATAAAACGGGAGATCTCGCACGTCTCAATGCTAATGGGGATCTGGAGTATCTGGGTCGTTCCGATTTCCAAGTGAAAATACGTGGTTATCGGATCGAACTAGGGGAGATCGAGAACAGGTTGCTCCAGTACCCGGCTATCTCGGCTGCTGCGGTCACAGTTCGGCCAGATCAGGATGGGCAGTCACTGTTATGTGCCTATTACACAGTAACGGAGGGCCAAAGTATCAATCAGGACCAATTGCGATCTTTTTTGCTGACAGAGTTGCCTGAATATATGTTGCCCTCCAGATACACCATGTTGGATCATATGCCATATACGGCCAATGGGAAGTTGGACCGAAAAGCTCTTCCAGATCCCTTGCTCTTACAGGGAGAAGGGACGGATATTACACTTCCACGCAATGCATTAGAGCAGTTGCTCGCCGAATTGTGGTCGGATCTTTTGCAATTGAAAGTGATTGACGTTCATGCCCGTTTCTTCGAAATTGGGGGGCATTCACTGAATGTCATCAAACTTGAGGCCGATATGGAGAGGCAGAGTATTCCGCTTAATGCTGATGAAGTGATCCGGCATGAGACTATTGCATCACTGGCTGAAGTGCTCCGAAACAAGGGGTATGAAGCGGATGAGCATAACTCTGAAAAAGAGATACTTCTTGAAGAGCAGGATATGCCAGAGACAGATGGTGCGGTGGACCAATTTACCGAAGAAGTCGGGGCAATGGCGGAAGCGGATCATCTTATATTACATCATTCCCATAGGCCAATAGTTATCATCGCAGGAATAGAGGCTTTTAATGATGTTTTTTACAAAAACTGCTTCTATAATTCACTCTTTCCCGTGTTGAACTTCTATTCTATTGGTGTATTGCCTGTGATGATCAACGACCGAATGCACTATAGATTCGATGAACATCAGGGCATACTCCGATTAGAGTATCAAGCTGTATTATCAGATGACCAGCTAATTGAGCGTATGGGGATAACTTATGAAACGAAGACATACAGCGAGGATGTACGAAAAGAGATTATGGAGGCGGTTAATTTGAACCGCCCAGTAATTATCCGAGTGGACTGTTATTACGAGTCCTTGCGCAAAGACATGTATTTACGTACCCACTGGCCTCATTCCTTATTAATCTATGGGTATGATCTCCAGCGGCAAGTGTTCCATGTAATAGAACATGATCACCGGGACAATCTCACGTATCAACCGATGGAGATGCCTATGAATGATATAGTACAAGCTTACGAAGGATTCGTACGGCTTTTCATGGAGGAAGAAGAAGTACCCACGTTCTACGCATTTTCAGCTTGTGAAGCTGCTTCACATGAAAGAAACAGCATCATGCTGGGAGAACTGCGTGACATGTTCATTGATCATGTGCGGGTTACACCGGGAGAGATTAATCAGGAACTGAGTCATCTCCTGTCCTTCATACAGAAGACGTATCAGTTCAATGAAGAAGATTCGCCTGATATGGCCTATGCTGAACTTGTTCTACAATCCATTGTAGACATTGTGAATGCCAAAAAGGTCGAAACCTATCGTATGCAACGGTTATATGAACATCATACCGATCTTGTTTCTGCTGCTCAGGCAATACAGGATCATTGGAGTGAGTTACGTAATGTGCTGGCGAAGGCGGTATATCGGGAAAATATGACACATAATCAGTGGAGAAAATTCACAAGCAAGCTGGAAGCCATTCATGAACTGGAGAAGCATAACTTAATAAATTGCTCAGGATTGGAGATCAGTCATGATTAAAAAATTGCAAGTGAACGAGCCTTTAATGACTACCTACCCACATCACGCGAGTCTCTTTTCCATGCTGGATTTGGACAAGCGTTCACGTAGCTGGATTTATCATAATTATCTATTGGTCATCCTGCATCACAATGATGAAGGAGGCTATGGATTGGACGTCTGTTCACAGTATTATCCTTGGCACAAATTCAAAATGTCGACATGCCCCATGTTGATTACAAGGGTGTACGATAGAGATATGATTTTAAAACAGTGGGAACTGCAAGATTTTATAGTGGAACTAATTCAAAAGAATAATTATATTTATTTCCTGAGAAATATTCCTGGCGGTGGTAAACATGAGGTATTCATCTCTGGATTCGATTCGGATCGTAAAGAGTTTCTGTGCCATGATTTTTGGGATGGATTCTATGGTGAGAAATGGCTTCCCTATGATGAGATCACTGTTATTCAAGATTCGAATTTCGATGCTGAATGGTCTACGGATTACCTAAACGGAATATGGGCCATTGAAAAGACAGATGAGTATAAGGAACCCAGTGAATATTATTATGAAACGGTTCTCCAGTTCTCCAAAGAGGATCTAATGAATATTTTGAAAGAATACGTAGGAGAGACTAATCAAGTTCGCAGTATTCTGAGAAAGGATCACCGTTATCTTGGAAGTGAAATATACGATAAGATGATTGATATGCTGGGGATGCAGAAGGAAGGAATGCAAAATCAGCCGTTTGCTATACATCCTTTTCACCTGCTTTACGAACATAAACAACTGCTTGCTCAAGCCATACTTGACTATCTTCCTGATCCTTCGATAAAAATAAGGTTGGAAGAGCTGGTTAGCGAAGCTTTAAAACTCCGTAATCTGGTCATGTATATCAATCAATTCATCATGGAGCAGGGTGTATACAAAAAGTATGATGTCATGCTTGATAAAATCACGGAGTTGAAAACGATGGAATTGGAAATGATGAAACAGGTACTTGAATACGAATATCAATCACAGCTCGGCCAATAATTAAATACTAGGTATAACCGATAGATAGACCCATTCATTTAATTTTTGAATGGGTCTATTGTTGTTTAACGATAAATTTGAGGTTTCATGAATGGGACAGTATGGTTTCTTTTTGAGAGAGTACTGTTATTATAAAATAATACCTGTTTAAACCCATGTGTTGGTTAAGGGGACAGGAAAGGGTTGGACAAACTGTAATTCCAGACGAGTGACAGGAGGAGATTGGGATGATTAGAGGGTTAACGAATGCGGGGCTGGGCAACATCGACTCTGATGAACAATATATCACAGAGGCGGCCAGGCACGGATTCGGATCTGTAGATTTGAATCCGCTCTCATTGATTGAAACGTATGGCAAAGAACGGGCGCAACATCTGCTGGAAAGCAATCAGGTGATCATCGGTTCATCGGGTCTGACAGTGGAGTGGCGGACAACAGATGAACAATTCCGTGAGGGATTGCAATCGTTGGTCGCTATGGCAGAAGCTTCTGCTTCGCTGGACTGTTACAGCTGCTGCACGTATATTTTACCCTCAACGGATCAACCGGCAGCACAATTTATGGCGGCGGCTACGAAACGCTTGAGACTCTGCGCAGATATCTTGGACGCTTACGGGATTAAGTTGGGTCTAGAGTTTGTTGGCTGTCATCATTTGCGGACGCAATGGAAGAATCCATTTATCTGGGGTGTGGAGGATACTCTGGAATGGATCGAGACCATCCATGCGCCCAATGTAGGCCTGCTCGTAGATTCCTATCACTGGCATACGAATGGTCTACCGATGGAAGATCTGTTGAAGCTGAAGAAAGAACAGGTTGTTCATGTTCATATTAATGATGCCTACGATCTGCCCGTTGAAGAATTGCTGGATTATGCGCGTTTGTACCCCGGCGAAGGGGTCATTGATCTGGGTGGGTTTCTGAAAAATCTGCAGGCAATTGGCTACAATGGTGTGGTGGCTCAGGAAGTCTTGGCACCAGCATCGAATCTAGGTTCCAGTGAGTTGTTCGCCAAGTCGAAAGCAGGTTTCGACAAGGTATTTGCAACAATCTAAGTTACTGAAAAAAGGAGGGGTTGTTCCTAACTGTGTTTATGGCTTATGGAACACCCCTGTTCTTTTTCGATTAATCTAAGAAGCCGCATTCTTTCATTAATTGTGTCGTAATCATCCAATTAAACAACTCGAAAAGTCGGGATATGTTACCATTGAGCGAGTGAGACTATAATTTTATAGTTTCCAGGGAAGCTGCGGGATTTTATATCGGAAACCCTGATGGTTTTCTTTTCTCACATATATCCAAGGTGGTTGGACAGGGGTGCCTTGTGCTTTATACAAGACGATCCCTTCATCGCTTACGGAATATTCTTCGATACTATTTTGCATATCCACCCAATCTCTGATCGTTAATCCAAAACCTGGATAGAATCTTTTCAAAAGTGTACAACTCCTTCAATGAATAATGATCTTTGCGTTGTTTGCCATCTTCAACATTATCGGTATATTTATCTTATTTTTCCAGTTTGAAAATAAAGTGGAGATAGGTATTGCTGTAATTCATGAGACGAAAGGGCAAGTTACTGTGATAGAATGAGTTAGGTTTGGATGATGAAACGGTGGGGGCTTAGAGAATGAACAAAACGGAGCGGCAGCTTGCGATTACGCTTGAATTGCAGCGAAGAAAGATGTTAAGAGCAGAAGATTTAGCTGCTCAATTGGAGACAAGTGTACGTACGATATATCGAGATATTCAGGCATTAAGTGAAGCTGGTGTTCCGATTATGGGTGCTCCGGGTCATGGGTATTCCCTCATGGAAGGATATTTTCTACCCCCGGTAAGTTTCACCGCAGAAGAAGCCGTATCCCTGCTTATGGGAGCTGATTTTATTGAGCAGAGATTGGATACAGCATACGCGATGGAGGCTAAGTCGGCTCAACGAAAAATTGAAGCGATTTTACCTGAATCCGTTCGTAACGAATCCACACGTGTACGGGAAACGATGCGATTGCTTCATACGGTTGAACCTTTAACCCGAGCGCGGGTGAAAACATACCTTAACCAGATACGTAATGCCATTCTGGATCAACGTAAAATCAGTTTTATGTACCTGAAAAAAATGCCAGGAACGGATGGCAATCGGTATAATATGCGTGAGGTTTCACCCTATGGACTCTCACTGGTTCAGGAGAATTGGGTGTTAATTGCACGTTGTGATCTAAGGCAAGACATCCGTCATTTTCGTTTGTCACGCATGACTGAACTTTCAGAGCTGGAGGAACACTTCCTGTTGCCGCCTGATTTTGATCTGAACAGTTATCGACCTTCTGATGATCGGAACGAACAAGTATTAATTCGGGCTAAACCTGAAATTGCTGACAAAACTATGGAGGCCCTTCATTTTTATATGGATGCATTTGAGGAGCAAGAGGAAGGTGTCATTTTTCATTTTCGTGTCCGTTATCCGGAGGAAATCTTGCATTATTTGCTTGGCTGGGGTGGGGATATCGAGGTCTTGGAGCCGGAGTCTTTACGCTTCCGAATGCAGGAAGTAGCCAAAAACATCTTGAAACACTACTGATACCTACACCTGTCAGCAGTGTTTTTTTTTTTTTTTTATTTTGGTATATCACAGCGTTGAGTCCATATAATTGTGTGAAAAAGTCTCCAGAAAACTTGGCAGTGGTACTAAACACACTTCATGCGTAACATTCTGGATGCCACGCCCGAGACACTCCACGAGGAAAAGCGGCAAGAGCGATGCCCATTTTGGAGGTTGGATTTGACAATGCTATTGCCGTGTTGTTGTTACCTCAGAGCGGGTGATTCGGATATTGCCTAACCGGGAATCTGTTGTACAATTAACAGAGGCGAAGTTATAGACAATTTTTGGACTTGACCTATCCCGGATGAAGAGGAGCTGCTTGAAGTATGAGAAGTACAATGGAAGTACTACAGTCTTTTGAAACTACAGTAGAGAGATATGTGGCAGAACTGAACGCATTCGATATGGAGCAGTTGCATCAAAAAGAGGATGAAGAGGAATGGTCCATTGGACAGATGTATGTACACTTGATTCAATCCGCGCTATCTATGCATCTGCCTAATATTGAGCAATGTTTGAGCAGCAATGATTCGACATTAAACTTGGATGGGGAAAAAACAGAATGGGGTAGGCAGATATTTGAATTAGAACAATTTCCTCCCGTGCCTATTAAGGTTCCTACTACCCCTCAAAACACCCCGAAACTACCCGAGAGCATGGAGTCTTTAATCGCTGGGCTTCACATGGTTGTGGAACGGATGAGGAGTACGGAAGCCGATTTACGCCTATCGTCCGTAAGCAACAAAACACTCCATCCAGCGTTAGGAGCCCTAAACGCTCAGGAGTGGTTTTTGTTGATAGAGATGCACTACAGACATCATTTTTTACAATTGGATCGATTGAAAATGAATCTGCAGAGAGGTTGAGTTATCGTGCGTGTAGAGAAGTAAATTTGCAATGGCCCATAGATTGTCTATGGGTCCTTTTCGTTTTACGGATAATCAAATCCGCCACCGTTGATATTCCATTTCCGAAGACACTCTCTTTGTTGCTGCCAAGGTTTAATGCGTAGTAGAAAGGTCAATAAAAGCTCTGTAAGCAACGCTGTACAATCCCTTGAAAACCAGTACAATTAATCCTATAAAACCATGAGATAAAGAGAGGTGTTTCTCCATGACGGATACAAGTGGGAATCGCAAAGTTGACGGCTATCTAAGAAAACTCAAAACGTGGAAGGAAGAATCCGCGAAGCTGAGAGAGATTATTCGGGATTTTGAACTGATAGAAGATATGAAATGGATGCATCCTTGTTACATACTGGATGGAAAAAACATCGTCCTAATCCATGGATTCAAAGATTACGTGGCCATTCTGTTTTTCAAAGGTGCTCTGCTGAAGGATCCACATGGCATTTTGGTCCAGCAAACGGAGAATGTACAGGCAGAGCGCCAGCTTCGCTTCACCAGTCTGGAGCAGATAGTGGAGCAGGAGGCTATGATCAAAGCCTATATCCAGCAAGCGATTGAAGTGGAACAAGCCGGCTTGCAAGTGGAGATGAAAAAGACTGCTGAATATAGCATTCCCGAGGAACTTCAACAGCAATTCGATGAGAATCCTGCTTTCCAAGCTGCATTTGAAGCACTGACACCTGGACGGCAGCGGGCATATCTCTATTATTTCTCACAACCGAAGCAATCCAAAACAAAAGTGTCACGAATCGAGAAGTACATGCAGCCGATCCTGGAGGGCAAAGGATTGAATGATTGATTTATCGAAAAAACATATCAACTAAAACAAACTTAAGAGCTTCTGAAGACTGGTTTCTTCTTTTGCTCTTATTTCCTCATAGATGTTAATCACTTTATTAAGTAGTTGTTCATCCTCTAGAATTCTGTATTTTATTAGAATATTTTGAGCAGTTTTTGATAACTGGATTAACTCGGCATAGACTTTAGTCAAAGCTTGGTCTTTCGCAATAATTTGATTTGAGACTAAATATTCAATACGCATAAGCATCAGCTTTTTGTGTTCCCAGATCAAATGAGGCGGTTTTAAATCAGAGTTATTCGGCTTATCTTTGTAATAAGCAATCAATTTGTCATATACTTCTAATCCGTAGAAATCGTCCGACTTATTCAGAAATCCTCTAAAACGGCCACTCGAATTACTTGAACTCAAATAATCCTTCAACTGATCAATCATCCATTGAACGTCTAACGTATAATGTGTAAGTTCTCTGTATTTAATCATATATATAAATTTATAAAAGTCATGCCAAATTTCTGGAGATTGATTTTGAACGATATGAACAATACTTTTAGAGGACTCTTCTAGTTGAGAATAACTGATTTTTTTAAACGTATATTTTAGATTCTCATTGTAACCGCCAATGTTAAATGTTCGATCACGGTCATTAAATCCATAGATTAGATTGGCATGTGGGCTCGTATTTTTACCATAAGAAGGGGTGTCGGGAATATAAAATTCATCTAAATGGGTGTAAATATACTTCCCCTGCATCAAGCTTTTTTGAATGAACTCCGTAAAGTTTGGTTGAATGCGTTGTACAGTTTCCAATACTAATCGTTCGGTTTGCAAAGGTGGGGTTTCGTAAAATTCAGGGTAAACCGTAAAGAAATCAAAAGCATCTGTGGGATGGGTCATGAATGTTGTGCTGCATTTTAATTGTATGTAGTTACTCATTAGCCAGGGCTCAAAGCTGTCACGATTGGTCAAAAAAGAAAAAGGAATAGCATGTTTGGGATATACCGATATGAATGGATATGTAACTGGTAGTTCTAGGGTATTCATATTCATCTCCTCCAGTAATTGAAGTTTATTGTATATTTGTTCTTGGAGTGTGAATTTATATGTTATAAATGTAAAATATAGTAATTATAACTCTGCGTTACGTATTGTTAATTTTATGTATGTACCCCATCATGGATGGGTGATTTAAGGTTTATATTACACATGAAGCTACGGCAAAAAGATAGGGATAAATAAGGCAGGCAGCAGGTTTAACACTGAAGATGATGCCGATCACGAAGGTGGATGCTAGAATCAATGGCGTAATGCCCGAGAAGATCGTATTGATTTGCAAAAAGGTATTATCCCCCTGTAACGCACTTTGTAGTGGCCCCAGAATAGGGATCGACCCCACGCACAACAACGAGATGGCGACAGTTAATCCTTCATTTAAGCCATTGGACGAGAATCTGGTCATGATGTTGGACAAGATGTTCGCGAAATTAATCAGTTGTCCAATGATGCAGCCTAAGGTTAGGAAGAAGAACGACGATGGGTTTATTTTGGTACCAACGAATGATTTCGTCGTCCATTTCGGAACCGTGCCCAATGGTATCGACACCAACTTGTAACGCAATCCGTACGTCTTCCATGCTTTCCATGGGGAGTCGCTCAACAGTTCTAGATAAGGAACACCATGTTCATCCGTGACAATTAGGAAAATACCGGAGATGATCAGATGTGATCTGACAAATCATCGTTGTTAATCTCATCCCACAACTGCACGTCAGGTAAAAGAATTCTCTCACTCGGAGCATCGTTGTCACATCCACATGGAGTACAGTTAGTGCGTTATGTTTCATTCTTTTTTCAAAATATTTTTGCTGAACTTGGCATCCTATATCCGATCATAGGCACACTGCAACAAGCCTCAAATGATGGATAAGCTTTGCGCTACTTTTTTTGGACTTAAATTGAAAATATATTCTAAAAAAAGGAAAAATTTATGATTAATAACTCGTTATATACAGTGTGGGTAACATGACTATGGAGGGTTTGGATTGGAGGGGAACAAAAAAGATTGAGGTAGATAAGCACACTTTAACAAATTTATTCAATTCTAATGAAATGAGGGGGAAGGTTTAAAATGAAATCTTGAAGAACTTTTTTATTCTCCGTATTTGCACTAATATTTACACTCTCTTTTGTGTCACAAGCTTATGCTGCTTCTACTGATTTGCCATCATATCCTATTGCAAAGCAAGAGAAGAGTGAATGGTGTTGGGCAGCAGTTAGTTCAAGTGTTCTTAAATTCATGGCTAACAAAAATGTGTATCAATGCGATTTCGTTAAGAAAGTAAAGTCAACCAGTTCTTGTACAAATGTATCGGCATCTACAGTAGAAGCCCAAAGTGGAATGCATGACTATGGAGTATCATCTAATTATTACTCAGGTAATCTGAATGTTGCCCAAGTGAAAAGTCAGATTGATGGAGGGCGCCCCGTATATGTGAGCTGGAAATGGAATAGTCCTACGGCTCTTGTTGGTCATGCAGTGGCTATTTATGGCTATAGTAATACTCCAACATATACTTATTATATGCATTATCTAGATCCTTGGGATGGTGTGAAAACTTCAATGGAATTCTCTAAATTTAACGGAGGTACGGGAGCAGAAAGAACGTGGAGATGGGGACTTAAAGACTTTTGGCATTATCAATAAGGATTAGCTGAGGAGGTCTATAATCATGAAATATATGAGAATTTTAATGATGATATGTATGGGTCTATTGGTCAGTTACATTATCGCTCCAAGTAGTTATGCCAGCAATGTGCCTGAAGATGTACAGACCTTTGCGAAAGGACAAGGATTGGATGAATTTAAAAAAATGGTATTAGACGATCCTATGGGATATGGTTATAAAAATGAAGAAGAAGTTAAGTCTGTCACCTTAGGCCCTGGCTTCGAAGTATACTTATTTGACTCTGAGAAGTTTAAAAAAGTATCTGACAGTCTGATTGATGTGTCTAAGCCGACAGGACAGTATGACTTTATTGTGCAATCGGGCGGTGTAGGAAAGTCATTTCTTAGTATAGAACAATTCGAAGGTGAGTTCAGAGTGGTTCTTGCAGGAGGAGATGCATCCAGGTTGGATGCGTCCTTAAATACGATGACAAAATCCTTATCTACTGACGTAGACACGCTTAATCCGGTATTAATCAAGGACGGAAATATCCGTTATTTGGCCGTGAAGATCAATGGTAAAGAAGTAAATATACCAGATGTACCTACTGAGAAAAAATCACTCATGGGAGGTATGGATAATAATCAGCTATGGGATTCCTCCAAGACGATTGATTTCTTAAAAGATGTGCAATCCCAAGGAGTTGATCCAGAAGTAGACGGTGCGGGTGGCTATCCGGTCATTAACTCCGGTACATCTGCGAATAATTATATGAGTATAACAATAATAAGTTTGGTTATTGCTTTAGTAGGCTCAATAGTAGTGTACATGTGGGTAAGAAAAAGACAGAGCTTGAAATGATTTAAACTCCACAGGCACTCCATTCAACGAAGAACTCACCTTCAATTTACAAAAGTAAGCATGTTGAGGGTTAAATTGAAGTTTTGTTTAACAAAAAGCACCTACGGTTTCAGGGTATATTATCCTGTCTTCGTAGGTGCTTTCTATAATGGGTTACAAACCTGTAGCTATTGGGATTGTCTTAAATTCAAAAAAAGGAATTATAAAAAATGTTCCAAGGGTACTTCCGCGCATGATTTCACTCCTGAATTCACCAAACTGAGTTTAGAACATCGTCGACTTCTTGGATTCTTGTGACAGATGGTGTTTGAATTAGATTTCCTTTGACCATAACCATAGAGATGTCTGACAAGGCCTCGATATGTTCGAGCGGATTTTGCTCCATGATAATCAGATCGGCATGTTTCCCGATATCCACTGTCCCTGTAACATCGTCAACACCGAGGATCTTCGCATTGGTTCGGGTCACCATGTCGATGACCTGTTTGTTGTTCAGGTTGGCCTGTCTCATGTAGTGGTCCATCTCTCTCCACATATCATAGTGAGTCACGTAAGGCATGGCGGCATCAGTACCTATACCGATGGTGATGTCGTTTTCAATCGCTTGTTTTACACCTTTGAGCATGGAATCGTAGACGAGTCTTGAATTCTCTTTTACCGTTGCACTTACCTTCGTTACACTGGTATCCAGTGAAGAGGATGGATAAGCGGCTTGCAGGGTGGGGATGAGTGCGGTGTAGCCATTCAGGGCATTGGAATTATTTTTGTACAAACGAATGATTTCGTCATCCATCTCCGAACCGTGCTCGATCGTATCGACGCCACCTTGTAACGCCACTCGTACACCTTCCGTGCTCTCCACATGCGCTGCCACCCGCAAACCGATCTTGTGCGCTTCATCGCAGATCGCCGCAACTTCCTCCACCGTCATCTGTAAACGGCCAGCTTCCCCGACCATTTTGGCATCCGTCACGCCGCCCGTTACACATATTTTGATCAGATCCACACCGTGTTTCACATTGATACGCACATTCTTTCTGGCTTCCCATGGGGAGTCGCCCACCAGAGCGAGGAATGGAGCGCCATGTCCGCCTGTTACACTTAGGAGAAACCCGGAGACAAGCAGATTAGGACCGACAAAGTCACCGTTGTTAATCTCATCCCGCAGCTGGACGTCGGTGTAAAAGAATTCTCCCACGCTGCGCATCGTCGTTACACCCGCATGGAGTGCGTTCAGCGCGTTGTGTTTCATACGTTTTTTCAAAACGTTTCTGCCGAATTTCGTGTTCAATATCCGATCATAGGCAAACTGTAACAAGCCTTCACTGACCGAGAGACTGAACGGTTTCCCATCTGCAAAGAGGTGCATGTGTGCATTAATCAGTCCTGGCATCACGTATTTCCCTGAGAGGTCGATGGTTGTGTAGTGACTAGGGATATTCAGATCATGATCTCGTCTGATATCCTGGATAAGTCCTTGTTCATTGACGAGAATCGTCATGTTTTTTTGTAGATTACGGTTCAGATCTCCGTGGATCAGATTGACGTTTTTCAATGCGTAAGCGGTGTTCATTTTGTATTCCTCCTTAGAATATGGGTGAGGTGAGTGAGTAGTTAGGTACGATGATGTTTTTTCAATAATGAATAATTAATTCATTTTTAAGTTAAAAAAATAGGCTGATTTATGATGAAGTTTTTTTGCGTGCAAACCAAGTGAAGTTGATCTGATCTGCACGCTTTGTCTAAAAGGCATAATTGACGAGATGAAGCGTCATTCATTGAGACTTTTCATACCGTACAGTCTGTATACAAACAACGCTTCAAAAATTTGTTTGCGGCTGTCCTCGCTCATATCCCGCTTCAATAGATCCAGGTTCATGTCGATCACATTGTGTGCGAGGATGTTCAGCAAGATCATGTTCTCCTCGGTACCAATCTCATACCGTTTATATTGGTTCTTCAGGTAGGCCTTCTTGGTTTCGATCATCAGCTCAACAAGCTCATTCTTGGCGTTAGTGTAGATGGTGCCTTTATTCTTTTCGAAGATGATGACAATCTGATTCCGGTATTTACGTAGTACATCCACCTGTTCCTGCAACAGCGCCGACTTTCGCTCGCTATCCGTTTCCTCGAACAAGGTCTGGTTATCAAAGTGAATCGTCTCCACCAGCACATTTTTTAGATAATCCACCAGATACGGCGGCACGACAGCGTAGAATAGTTCTTTCTTGTTCTTAAAATAAGTATAGATATTACCCACGGAAATATTGATCTCATTCGCGATATCGCTCATCTTGGCATCCACATAGCCTTTTTCAAAAAAGACCTTGAGCGCCGCGTATTCAATCTCTTTCCTGACTTCGTCTTTCTTGGCTTGCACCATCGAGAACGTCTCCTTAATAGTGAATGATTGGTTCGTTATTAGGATAGGCTTTTTTGAGATGGGTGTCAAATGGGGATTTCTAGGTAAACTTCGACCTTATAGCGTTATTAGCTTTAACGAGATGACTTTGGTGAAGGCGAACGCAATCTGAGTTGAAGGATACCACAAAAAGTGAGTAGATATATATATTATATTGATAATAAAATTGCACGCATAAAATATATCTAATTATTATATGGAAATATATCTAATAAACATGGTATTTTTTCGTTTTACAAAAAGGTAATATGTTAAAAAGAATGGTGTAAATTGTAATAAATTGTGTTGTGTTACATTAAATGAAGTGGACGAGGTGTGATTTATGAGCATCATTGATGTAAACGGTATCACAAAGGTTTATCGGCAATACAAAAGATTTCCGGGATTGGTTGGCTCTCTGAGAAGTCTAGTTACTAGGCAGTATACGGAGGAAGTAGCGGTACGTGATATTACTTTTTCGATAAAGGAAGGAGAAGCAGTAGGTTATCTAGGTCCAAACGGTGCGGGCAAATCCACCATGATTAAAATGATGACGGGAATATTGGTTCCGACTTCTGGTCAGCTAAGGGTTCTTGGTTCAATCCCGCATGAAGCCAGGCAGAGTAATTCTCAATTTATTGGCGTTGTGTTTGGGCAAAGGAGTCAGTTGTGGTGGGACCTTCCTGTTCGTGATTCTTTTGATCTTCATAAATACATATATAAGCTCTCAGACTTAACATATCAAAAAAATCTGAACTATTATTCCAACCTCCTAGCGTTATCCTCATTTATTGAAAAGCCTGTTAGACAATTAAGTTTGGGTCAAAGAATGCGAGTGGAAATCGCAATGGCCTTACTGCATGATCCCAAAATTTTGTTTCTAGACGAACCAACGATTGGTCTAGATGTCATTGCCAAAGAACAGATTAGGGAATTTCTTCGGATGATTAATCGTGAGAAGAAAGTCTCCATTGTTCTGACGACTCATGACATGAAGGATATTGAGGAAATTTGCCATCGAATGATTGTTGTGAACAAAGGCAATATGGTTTATGACGGATCTGTCGAACAACTTCGAACAACGTTGGGTGATCAGCGCCAGGTTATCATTTACTTCCGGGAAGAGCCAAAAGTGATTGAAATACCAGGGATTAAACTTATAAAGGACGAAGGGTTAAGGAAAACGTACCTATTTGAAAAAAGCGACAGGACCGTATTTGATTGCGTAAATCAGATCGCGAGTGAAAATTTGATTGAAGATGTTTCTATTGAAAGCGCAGACATAGATACAGTCATTCGGAAACTCTATAGAAAATTGGACGAAGAAAATAGAACGAATGAGTTGTGAAAGGAGGGCCTGGGTTGAAAACGTATATTATGTTCGGTGTAAAAACATTCTCGAATCAACTTTCATATCGTTCTGAAGTATGGCTAAGATTATTGGGGAATTTTGTAGCTATTTTGATTCTGACTGAGATCTGGAGAGCAGTTCTAGGAAATGGAGAGATTGAAGGCATAGGTGTAGAGCAAATGATTACATATAGTATTATCAACACGTTGCTTGCTGCCCTGCTACTTACCGGAATTAGTGCAAAAGTAGATAACAGCCTTAAAACAGGTTCCATCGCTTCGGAACTTATTAAACCTCTTTCTTATCCTCTTCACCTATTATCTGAGGGACTAGGGAATTCATTCTATCAGTTGGTGTTTACTTCTATTCCTTCTTTATTCATCGCATGGATTTTCTTTGGTTTTCTTCCTCCAGCTTCGGCAACTCATTTTCTGTTTTTTTTGATTGCTTTAATCCTGGCATTGGCCATTTCGTTTTTGTTGGGGTACCTTATATCTTTATTGGCTTTTTGGCTCATGAATCACTTTGCATTAAATTGGATGTTGGGCGGATTCATCACGATTTTCTCTGGTTCGTTTTTACCTTTATGGTTTTTTCCAGAATCGTGGGTGACCATAACCAAAATGCTTCCTTTCCTGTACCTGGGATATCTTCCTGCTGCAATCTATTTAGGAACAATCACGGTTCAGGAGATAGGAACTTTTATTCTCACAGGTTTAGCATGGACTGCGGGGCTGACTCTTCTGGTGTGCTGGTTATGGAATAGGGCGATCAAACGTCTGGTGGTCCAGGGTGGATAATGTAGCTGTAGAGAGGCTGATCTAAATGACATTAAAACTTTTCGGAAAATTAGTCTTTTTGTTAACCAAAGAAAGAATGGAATATCGCGGGGACTTCCTCCTTGCAGTTATCGCTCAAATCATTAATTATACCGGAGATTATATTATTATTTGGCTTTTCCTAAGAAAGTTTGATACTCTGGCAGGTTGGTCTTGGCCTGAAATTGCGTTGTTGTACAGTCTGGGGCTGTTCACATACGCACTAGGAGCCTCTTTTTCATTTGTGCAAATGCGGGATCTTGAAAATCAAGTGAAGAATGGGACATTTGATTCCATATTGATCAAACCCGTTAATCCATACCTATACTTGGTATGCAGGGGATTCAACTTAGGATACCTTGCACATGTGGCGATATCCGGGTCTGTGCTGCTCTGGGCACTTTTTAAGTTAAATCTGAATTTATCCGGGGTTGAAGTGCTGTACCTTATTCTCTGTATTATTGGTGGCGCCATGATTCAGGCTGGATTCATGTCGGTAATCGGAGCCGTATCTTTTATTTGGATTAGAACAAATTTTTTGTTCACCTTATTTTTTAAATTTAAGGAGTTCATATCGTATCCACTTCCTGTATTTGGCACATTCATACAAGTACTTTTAACGTTTGTCATTCCATTTGCGTTCATCAATTTCTATCCAGCTGCATTTTTGCTTACCAAAGGCACTGCGCTGTTGTCATCATGGACGATGTGGATTGTACCTGTTATAGGTCCTCTGGTTTATATGCTTGGTTATCGTCTGTGGATGTTGAGCGTAAATAAATATCAAGGTGCTGGTGGTTAAAGAGAACAATTAGGTGAAAAATAACATGAACATTGACTATAAGGAGGATTATTAAATGGTTCAAGTTAAAGATTCGATTTCTAGTTTGTTGCCTAAAGTAGAGGATGAAAAGGTTCTGGACTTTATAAGAAAACACAGACTAGAAAATTATTTTTGTAATCAGAAAGATTTCAGTTTGGTTGAAGAGTTACATGAGGACATAACTCAGATATCTAAACTCCATAAAGATAAATTGGATTTTTTAAATGAATATAATGCTATAACTGGTACTAAACCATTTATCATTAAGGGATTTTCCTCTTATTATCTAACAGATAATGTTGAACTTTTGAGAAAAAGTAATGATATTGATATTTTTGTGGATAAGCCTTTAGATTGTATAGAACATTTGATAGAGCAAGGATTCAGTGAAACTAAATCTCCAAATGCTCATGAGTATTCGACTCTAATTAGGGACACGATTGAAATTGACTTACATCAATATTTTCCGATAAATGGATATCCTAGTGAGTTTATCAAAAGGAAAGATTTTGACAAAAACTTTATCACTAAGAGTTCAATAAAGTTAGTAAGTATTATTGATTATAATGAACTTATACAACATGCGGTAGTATTGAAGGGGTGTATGATCCCTACAGTTACTATGTCAGCATTTATATCATGTATTAATATTTTTAATGATTATATATCTGGTTTTGCTAAAATTCCAAGTATCAAGTTAATAGAACTAATAGATGTTATAGAATTGTTTAACCATCATAATTTTAATCATGATGTTTTCAAAAAACTCGTAGAGAAGCATCAAGCACATGATGCAATTTCTTTTTCCGATAACTTAATACGTAACTTATGTGGAATAAGTTTATTTAAGAGTTATGAAGTGAGAGCGTATTCATATTTCCCCCAAATATTTTACTGGCAGTTTAATACTTGGTTTGTCCCAAAAAATATGATTGATATTTTAGTCGTAGATAATCTAGATACTGTCTTTCAATCATTTCAATCAACGAAGGTTCAAGTACCATTTAACACATATAAAAGCTATTCGAATAAGAGTAAAGAACGTTCCTTATTGGGAATAGAAAAAAATAAATATGGTGAAACACCAGAAATAGAAGTCAGTGTAAAGTTTGAAGAATATTTGTTTATATCAGTAAATGTTTTTACAAATTATGGTATAAATAATGATATTATACATCTTAATACTGGGAGACTTAGAAAGACCGTTACAAAAGCAACGATTGAACACACAGATAAAAATATCTTTGAGTATTTACTCCATGATCAAGGATATATTGTTGAATTTAGAATTCCAAAAGAGAATATAGTGGATTTGATTAATCAGAATAAACTAAACATTATTCTTTTTGTAGAGCATAATTCTGAAGCTGACACTAGCAGCAACAATTACTTTATAGAACTTGTTCGTGAGTAGTTACTATTTCAAAAATTTAAATGAAAGTACAAAATAAAAATAAGCTTTATATTTTTAATAGGATATTTTTTATAAATTATTAAAATGAATATTTTATCTCATATATATTCAGGAATAAGGCCTGAACGTTTCTACCAGATAACCGTAAATTATCTGACTATGGGTATCCTTCACTATATTAATGATGTTTGTTTTGTTCACGGGATCTTAGGATGTTACAAAGATTTTGTGTTTAGAAACAACATCTATTTGAGTGGGATTCCTATAGGAATCCTGCTTTTTTTATATTTAGAATCATATAAATAAATACGAATTTCTCAATATAACTTAGGAGTGTCTTCAAACCTAAGCAAGCCACACCATAATAGATGCCAAGACCAAAAAAGACTTAAAAGTACACGCTAATTTATCATAACGAGTCGCTAAACTACGACAATTCTTTTACTTTATTAAAGGAGCACTCCGCTAAATAGCGCTCTTTGTAGACATCCTGATTATATTTTAGGATCACGCGGCGATTTTTCTTTCCGGGAATCATCGGTATGGCCTGCTGTTCCTTCAAAAAGGTCCGAATGGCATTCGTATCATACGCTCGGTCGGCTAAAACTTGCTTCCGGATCAGTTTCATACTTTTAAGGATGTTGAAACCCTGGACGGAGTCATGTGCTTCGCCACCGGTCAAGTCAAGGCGAAGTGGATTCCCTAACGTGTCAACTACCACGCATGAATTTCGTGCTTAATCCATCTCGGGAACGTCCGATCGCTTGTTTTGCACCCTTTTGCGTCTGATCCATGCTGGTGAACTCGCACAATCGTGGCGTCGATCATCACACTCTGTCGTCAGGATCTAGGGAAACTTGCTTTAAAACTTACATCCTCTACACCCGCTTTCTGCCAGCGGCGAAAGCGGGTGTAGAGGAATTTCCAATTGGGGAAGTGGCCTGGTATCATACCAAGGGGCAACTGAACGAGCTACCCGTAGCATCGCGTTTAACATGATTAGGTTGTCCACTGCGGGACGTCCTCCTTGTGTTGTTCATTCGGGTGGTAACAAATCTTCAATTAAGCGGCATTGTCTCTCGGGAATTCCGTATCGTGTATTCATTTAATATAGTTAATCCATATATTACCGTTTAATCAGTTTGAAGACACGTCTTAGTAAAAGAAGGTATGAAAATTAAATTTATCTCAAATGACTGTTATTGAATTTAAAATTTAATATAAAGGTGGTGAGGAAAATGTAATTGTGAATCATTGTTAAGATAATTTTCTTAGTTATCAATAGTGCAATTATTACACAACTTTGATTTTATTTTCAGCATTATGACTTATCTCAATTATTTGAAAATCGGAGGTGGATTGAAATGGTGGAAAAATCAGTTAAGCTGAAATATGGAGAAAATCCTCACCAGAAAGCTACATGGTTACAACCTTCGCACACCATTTTGCTTGATGATTCATATCTATCATTTAATGATGTTATAAATATTAATCTTGGTTTTGGTTTTCTTAGGTATTTCTCCGAACCACTAGGAGTCATCATTAAACATGCAAACATCGTTGGTTTATCTGTTAGCGAATCTTTTTCTATTCGATGGAGGGAAGCAGTAAAGACCGACTCAAGGGCTGCTAATAATGGCATCCTAATGGTCAATCACTCACTGACTATTGCTAATATCCGTGAAATCGAATCTTTTCCATTTGACGGTGTTGTAGCACCTGCTTATGAAAAAAACACGAAAAGCTCACTTCGCTTATTAACAATGAGAAATACAAATCTATTTGATTTGCCAAGAACTAAAGTGATTGATCTGTTTGATGGGTCAAAACTTGTCCAAGATACCTTTTTCTCTGCAATAAGGTGTTTGAATGATTTTGATATTTACAAAGGCTCAAAACCTTCAACATTTAAAGAGCAAGATGTACTCGTTGCTTGGTATGCTGCATGTTCTATAAAGACAAATTGCGCTGTGATTGTTAAAGAGGGGCAGACCATAGCGGTTGCTGCTGGCCATCAGGATGGTGTTACTGCAATAGAACATGCGATACATAAGGCGTACTATCATGCCAATGAACAAGATCTTAAAAACAGCGTGATCGCAGTTGATGGTAACTTTCCTCATGATATACCATATGAACAAATCTTGAAGGCTAATATTTCTGCATTTATTCTTCCAGGACTAGCGGAAAATGATGAAATCCTGCTTGAACAATTTATGAACAGCAACTGCAGCGTTCTTTTTTCAAAAGAAAGGTGTTTTTATCATTAAAAACATATAGGTGAGAATATGACTAACAACGTTGAAGAAGTCCAAGGGATAATCAATGAATGCAAGAAATTAGGTTATGCCCTTAAACAAGTAGCATGTCTCAATCAAAAATCACTATTCGAAACTCAAGAGGTTAATGCATACGGAGAAAAAAGTCTAACTATTGACCTCGTGTTAGAAGAACTTTGTTTGAATTTCTTCAAAGATATTCCGTCAGTGCGTGAAATTATTAGTGAAGAAAGTGGATATATTGATTTTAAACGCGGAGACTTCACTATAATAATGGATCCACTTGATGGTACTAAAAATTTTACTATGGGACTATCCTATTACGCATGCTCGCTGGCTATTTTAAATAGGCAAGGTGAGGTGTGTGGAGCTTATGTTCTTAATCTAGCTAATGGTCACGAGTATACAGCTGTTAAAGGTGAGGGCGCATTTAGAAACGGTAATGCAATTCATACTTCAAATCAAAGTAGTATTGGTGATGGAGATGGCATTTTTGTTGGATTAGTTAAGAGTGAACAGGAATTGCAAGCAATGAAAAAGATCATAGTTGAGTTAAAGAGTTATCGGGCTATGGGGTGTGCTGCATTGGATCTGTGTTGCGTAGCAAATGGTTCGGCATCTGTTTTTGTGGATATTAGCAATACGGCAAAATTGATTGATGTTTTGGCTGCTGCTCTGATCCTCGAAGAAGCAGGTGGTTGGGTTACAACTGAAAATGGCATATCTATTACTCGCTTAACGATGAATGGAAATATCCGAGACATTACATTAAATCAAAAATTTTGGACTCTTGGAGCAACGAACGTTTTGTTGCACAGAGATTTAGTAGAGAAACTTGAGTTGAAAAAAATAGTTAAATAAAAATAACTAAGGAGTGATAGTTATGTTTCCAGCATTAAGTCCAATAACCAAAGAATATCAAGGTAGATTATTTGTATTTGATGGTGTCGATGGCGCAGGAAAGACTACCATGATTGAAATGCTAGCAGATAAGTTTCGAAACGAAGGTAAAGAAGTTCTCATAACTATGCAGCCAACGCCAGAAATGAGACAACTTCATATTTTCAAAACTTTTATTTATGAACCGGACAAACGACATCTTGTGGACTATAATGCGCTGCAGATGTATATGATAGCAGATCGTCTCCAACATTATAAAGAAGTAATAGAGCCTGCTCTCCGTGAAGGAGTTTATGTCATTAGTGATCGTTATATTTTCACTATGCTTGCAACAATGGTAGCACGTGGGAACTCGCCAGAACCATGGTTAGAAGAGATACTACCATCCATCCATCAACCTCATGCTTCATTTCTTATGGATGTTGATTTAGAAACCAGTATAGCTCGAATAAAACAACGTAAAAGCTTTGAAGATTCCTACGTTGAGCGTGAACATCTGGAGAAGAGTTTGACTAGCTATCGGAGTGTAGGCGAGTGTTACAATATGCATGTGATTTCGTCAGCAGATTTAGGAATTGAAGATGCATTTTCTAGAATAGCATCTATTGTAGGGCAGTTAGAGGTGAGTAACTATTGATCGTCTGAGAGAACTTGTTTCCGAATCTATTATTTATGAACAAATCGTCCGTCGTTCGGGTGGTATTTGTGATGTTTATGTGGATACAGCGCGATTACTTTATAATTCAGAAATTCTTGCTATAGCAGCTGAGAAAATGCTTAATATTGCGTATTCAAGGGGAGCAACTCATATAGGAGGAGAAGCGACCTCTGCCTTACCTCTTATTGGTGCAATTACGTCATTAAGCTTCTTAAAAGGGAGGGGACTGTCTGGCTTCATGATTCGGAAGGAACTTAAGCCTTATGGGAAATCTAACTTGATCGAAGGAGAAATTCCTACAGGTAGTCGTGTTCTGCTTGTTGACGATGTGACTGGCACTGGATCAGCTGCTGTAAGGTGTTGTGGAATTTTGCAATCTGCGGGGGTTGAGATTGTTGGTTACTCATCTATCGTAGACCGACAGGAACAAGCAAGCCAATCTTTGTGCGAACAATTTAGCGTTGAGTTACTTCCTCTCTTGACAATAGGAGACTTTCAAGGAGTGAAAATATGATTGATCAACCAATAGGGATTATCGGAGGCAGTGGTATTTACAGTCTGTTAGAAAATTCTGAATCTAACATGGTTACAACTTCATTTGGTAATCCTTCTTCTGTAGTTCAATCTGGGATTATCTCAGGAAAGCGGGTACATTTTATAGCAAGACATGGTTTAAATCATGAATTTCCTCCTCATAAAATCAATTATCGTGCCAATATTCAAGCGTTGTATGAGTTAGGGGTAAGAAAGATAATAGCAACACATGCAGTAGGTAGTTTGAATTCGTTGATGGTACCAGGCGATTTTGTATTGTCCAATCAATTTGTGAACAGAACTTGGGGACGGCATGACACATTCTTTGATGGTCCAGAAACAGTTCACATTTCGACTAGTGATCCCTTTTGTTGTGAATTAAGAAGTTTAATGAAGGAGTCATTAATATCTGGTGGATATCGTCATCATAATGAAGCTGTAATGCTAGTGATACAAGGTCCAAGGTTTAATACACGTGCAGAAAATAGAATATATTATAACGAAGGAAACGATGTCATATCAATGACCGGATACCCAGAAGCAGTATTAGCTCGTGAACGTGGAATATGTTATATGTCACTAGGTATTGTCACAGATCTGGCTTGTGTAATGAATAGTTCGGATCATCCTGAAATGCCTTCATCTCATGAAGATGTTGTCAATAATTCTAATGCTTCTTTCTTAAAGATCACTGATGTGTTGAAAATTTCCTTAGATAAATTTGAGACGAAGAATTTAAAGTGCACATGCATTGATTCATTAAAAGGAGCGTATGTAGAATGATTAGTAAGTGGCTTAATGTTCGTAGTCTGCTTAGTACAGAACAGCTGAGTAATATTTATAAATATGAACAAATAGATAATTATAGGGATTTTCACCCGAACGAAGTTATAAATCATGCATTATCTAAAGAAAGATGGATAGATATACCACAACAATTATTAGAAAACTATCAGATGATAGGTCGACAAACACCGTTAAAACGAGCTTTTCGTCTAGAAAAAGCTTTTGGGACAAACAATAAAATTTATATCAAACGTGAAGATACTTTAAGTAATGGAAGCTTTAAAATAACTTCTGCATTGCCACAAGCTTATTATGGATCAATTGAGGGAAAGTCATCTGTAATTACTGAAACCGGTGCAGGTCAGACAGGAGTTGCTGCTGCGCTTGCTGCGAAATTGACTGGTATGGATTGTAAAGTTTATATGGTCCGTAATTCGTATGATTTGAAAAAACTCCGAAGACTTATGATGGAAATGTACGGAGCTAAAGTTATTGCTTCGCCGAGTGAGTATACAAATATTGGAAGGGACCTTATAGAAAAAGGTGAGAAATATGGTTCAATTGCTCTTGCCACTTCTGAAGTAATGGAAGAAATCTCTCAAACCAATGGGAGTATGAATATCGCAGGCTCTTTATTTGACTTTGTCCTCACATATAATACACTAATTGGTCTGGAAGTAATTGAGCAGTTAATTAACAATAATATTGAACCAGATATAGTAATTGGCTGTGTTGGCGGAGGTAGCTCTTTTGGAGGTTTTGCGTTGCCGCTTTTAGATTATTATGGAGATAGATTGGAAAGAGTCGTTTGTACCGAATCAAGTGCTATCCCTACCCTCACAGAGGGAAGCTATATTTACGACTATGCGGATGGAAATGGAGGAGGAAATAAGTTGCTCATGTACTCTTTGGGGTGTGACTTTAAGGCACCGGGTTTACACGCTTCTGGATTACGTTACCACGCAGCGTCCCCTATCCTTTCACATTTTGTTCATGAGGGTACTATTGAAGCCCAAGCGTATGATGAGACGGAGGCAATGAAATCAGCCATTGAATTTGCGAGGGAGGAGGGGGTGGTTGCTTCTCCGGAGAGTTCTTATACCTTACATGCAATAAAAGAAATGTGTAAAGAATATGACAATAAAAATATAGTAGCTTTACTGACAGGAAATGGTCAGTTGGACCTTGAGTCTTACGGTGGTTTTTTATGATTCGGATGCATTTAAATGAGAATCCATTAGTAAAGCAGCGATATTGTCGTTATCCTGATCCTCAATATGGAGAACTTCGTAGTTTGTTACGTAAGCAATTCGGACTGAAACATACTGAAGTGTTAATTGGAAATGGTTCGACAGAAATCATTACAGCTATATTTCTATGGGCTCATCTTAATCAAAAAAAAATAGTTTTTCCATGGCCATCTTATATTTTGTATCAAGAACTGGAGTATCTATTCAAGACTGATGTAACTCGAATTTCTTTTGGTTTAGATGAGTGGGATATTGAGAAAATTGCAGATGCAGTGCCTGAGAATGGTTTACTAATTCTATGCAATCCTAATAATCCCACGGGCAGATATCTACCAAGAGAGGCTATTCGGCGTTTAATATCGAAATTGCCAGTCTCAGCTACTGTTCTGTTAGATGAGGCATACATTGAATATGTTGATGTAGAGAATGAAGAACACGGTCTAACTGACGCGGATTTTATACAAAAATGCATTGTTGTACGTACATTTTCTAAGTTTTATGGACTTGCGGGATGGAGAATAGGATATGCACTACTGTCCTCTGATTTATTTAAAACATTGAGGCCATATTTACAACTGTGGAATGTAAGTGCTCCTGCTTTAGAAATTGCTACAAGCTGTGTCTTAGACCAGAAAAGATTTCTGGAAGGTAAACAAAAAACGTTACATTTAAGAGATTATCTTAGTGGGGTTTTAAAAAAGACTGGATTTTCGGTTTTGCCGTCCCAAACGAATTTTTTGTGCTTTACACATCCGAACATAGACATGTGGATAGAAACTTGGAAAAATGAAGGTTATCTTATCAATCTTTTATTACCTTTTGTAGATTCTGAATTAAATTCCTATGTGCGGTTGTCGATTGAAGAAGATGATATAATGGAAAAATTCTTACAATGCATCTTAAAAGAAAGATAGGGTGAGGAATAAAATGAAAAATATATTGTCGATTTAATCTGAATATTTCATTGCTATATAGCATAGTTTGATGGTAAAAATTATTCTATATAAGTTGAACTAAAGATTAGAAAACTATGGTAAGGATTTCGTGGCTACTTGTCGAAGTAATATAGATAGTAACTTCAGACAGGCAGGGGAATGTAATGGACCATAGAGCATCGTTTCAAGAGATTGAAACCGCAATGAAGCAAGCGAAAAAACGGCGGATGTACGAACGATACCAAACCGTATACTTATATCTACAAGGAACTGAAATCGAACAAATTGCCCAGATCATCAATCGAGCCGCGAAAACCGTAAAAGGTTACATTAGGGCGTATCAGACAGGAGGACTTTCGGGTCTCCAAATGAATCATTCACCAGGTGCGCCTGTTCGACTAACTGCTGAACAACAAGAACAGTTGAAACAAACGATCGTAAGCTCCGTTCCGCATGATGTAGGTTTCACGGCACGGCACAATTGGACACTAGAGATCATTTCTGCCCTGATTGAGCGGGAGTTTGGAGTCACCTATTCGCTTCGTGGCATTTCCAAGATGATGCATCGTCAGGGACTAAGTTACACCAAACCAACGTATACCTTAGCAGCGGCGAATGAAGAAAAACAACGAATCTTTACAGAGTCAACGTTTCCTGACTTAAAAAAAGAGTGATCAAGGACGAAATTCAGCACGTCCTTTTTGAAGATGAATCTATGATTCGTGACTACCAAGCGATTCAGAAAACGTGGTTTCTCCGCGGCAAGCAACGGATTATTCCAACCACAGGTAAACATCGCGGAGTCAAGCTGCTGGCAACCGTGGACTACGGAACAGGCAAGATTGTGTGGCAAGAAGATGAACAGTACACAGCAGAAACATTTCTAGGTTTCTTGAAAAAAGTGGTGCTGAATACCCCACAGGGAAAATGGTGATGATCTTGGACAATGCCCGAATCCATCATGCAAAGCTACTGATCCCGTTCCTCACGGAGATGAAAGATCGGCTTGAACTGGTATTCTTGCCCCCTTACAGCCCTCAACTGAATGCCGTCGAGGGGTTATGGAAATGGCTGAAATCCGATGTAATTAACAACGTCTTCTACCACACAGTCACTGAAATTCGCATCAACGTAGAGCAATTCATGAACGAGATTATGAAAGTGCCTTTGACAATCATTGATCGGCTCTGTGTCAGGTTCTAGCGAGTCGTTTCTTTAGTTCAATCTATATAGTAGGAGTGCAATTAATAGATTAGCAGAAGTGTTCAGCTTTATTGAACTTCTACTATTCATTCTGTGAATGTACATGTTTTTAAACCTTACAAATATGGCTGAAAATGAAGATTCAGAAACTAAATTGTTACGCTTTTACGTACCACAACCTTTTTCTTTATATGTTAACCTTTCCGTATTAAACAAAGGAGAGGTTAACATGGAAAATACCAACAGCGAAGACCTCGCTTTGCAGTACACACAACTTGTCCAACAAGAAGACGATTACGTAGACCAACTGGTCACATGCAACAAACTTATATTGGACGCCATGGACATCATCGCGAAGCGGGCGGGGGTGCTTCATATGGACACGGTGAAACAGGCTGCGTACCATCTGCACGCCATGGAACAGGATCTAAACCGAAAGTTATTCGAAGTACGGCTGGAGAAGAGCATCTTGGCAAATCAAATGAGCCAGTCTATATAAAACCACTTTAACTAAAGGACAGTACAGGATCATATAACATGATCTTGAGCTGTCTTTTTGTCTTTCCATCCAAACGTTTTTCGCTCTCAATTTAGCATTGACTTTCCTCCCAAATCCCCCTACACTTCAATTATTAAAATACTTTTAAAAACATTCATTGAATGGTTCGAAATGAACGGAAGGAGGCATATAACTTACCATGTTACCCACATCACACAACACCCAGCAGGTGAAGCGCATTAACGTTGAACTGGTGAAGAACACGCTCAGATCCATGGAAGTGGATACGAAGGCTTCCATTGCGAACCTAACCAAACTCAGCGTAGCGACATGCGGCACAATCTTGAACGAGTTGCTTCAAACTGGTGAGATTATCGATTTGGGTCCAGACGAATCGAGCGGGGGGAGACCGGCGAGTCGGTATCAGTTTAATGCGGACTACGCCAGCGTACTGTGCCTGATTATTCGAACGGAGGGCGGCGTTCACTCGATCACGCATACATATGCCAATCTGAACGAAGAGATGGCGGATGAACAGACACTCTTTTTGGATGAGATCAATTTAACGGTGGTAGAGGATCTGATTGCAAACCTGATCGAACAACACCACAATGTGCAGGCGATTGATATCGGCATACCTGGTGTGGCACACAACGGCGTTATTGGGATTTGTGACGTACCGGAGCTGATGTATCAACCGCTCGGGCCAAGGCTCAAAGAGCAATATGAAGACGTGGAAGTGGTCATTGGCAACGACATGAACCTGACGGTCTATGGATTGTACAACCAGCAGCAATTTGAGGAAGAGAAGAACTTTGCGGTGGTGACGTTTCCGGAGAATCATTTTCCGGGTGCAGGCTTTATCATCGATGGTCGTCCACTGACCGGGAATACGCAATTTGGGGGCGAAGTGGCCTTTTTACCTTTTGGCGTATCACGGGAAGAGCAGTTACGCATGTTGAAAACGGCGGAAGGGTTGCAGGAACTCGTCATAAAGACGCTGATCTCCATCATTGCGATTATTAACCCGGCAGCGATTGTCGTTACAGGCGATACAATGGACCCGGCTATGCGGGATGGCCTGCTCCAAGGCTGTCTGGATCAGCTGATTCCTCTGGAGCATATGCCGGAGTTGATTATCCAAAGAGACACTCGGCGCGAGTATGTTACTGGATTGGTAGCTGTGACGCTGGAGAGCCTGACCTACCGCATCCAGGTGGTTGAGAAGCAGGGTAGGGAAATGAAGTTAAAAAAGCTTTGTTGGGAAAGCAGCGATTATTCTAAATGTTTAGGTGTTGAACTGCTATATCCAGTTTGTATGATGGCGTTGTCAGTACATATGGAATAATAGTAAAATTCCTCTTGTTCATCTGTAAACGTCACGTTAGCACCGTATGGACACTTATTAGACTTAAGTGAATAAGTTCCTGAAATACTGTATATGTCTTCTTCCTTGTAGTTTTTAACTTGAAGCAAGTAGTTTCTGATGTCTGCCTCAGCTTGCATTTTTTTAATTGGATTACCTCCCAAGAGTAAATACAGTCCTATTGCAATAATGATTAAAATGATTATGGTTAATATCAGATAAATTTTTCCGTTTTTCAACGTTACAAGCCTCCATTCAAGAGAGGAGAGAAGGACAATATTCTTGTCCCGCTCTTCCGTCCGATATGTGTTAGAAATTTGCGCCCGTAGCTCCTACAAGCTTAAATGCCAGTAATGCTTTGAACTCATATGGAGTAAATGGATAGTAAGAGTATCTGCTATGAGATCCAATCGCGTAACCTCCGCCAAAGTAATAAGCATCCCATACTATTTTGGAACAATATGTCTCGACTCCATAGTCTCCCAAGGCATTTACTAGACCGTAATGGACTCTATTGACAAAGTCTCTTTGATAAGTGCTTGCCCAATCAGCCGCAGCTTGAGCAGTAGATGAATTCCCGTATCTGTATATTTTGGTGTTGGGGTTGGATGACATCCAAGAGTCTACAGATTGTCTAATCATTTTATTGAAGTATCCAGGGATGGTTACAATTGTTCCACCTGGATCAATAACGATCCCTGCGTGGCCAGTAAGTCCATTAGAAGACGTATTATTTGTAATAATAACATCACCAGGGCGAATAACAGTACTAGTCCCAGGATAGTATTCGTTAGGAATTGCTTGGATCACAGCGGATGAGTCGTCAATTAAACTTTTTGCATTTGCTGCTCCGACTGTAAAAAGTGACATTGCAAAGACTAACAAAAGGATCATAGTTTTTTTCATTATAGCACTCCTAGAGTCTATTTCGATAACCGGCCAGTATTCGATATGGAAATAATAATACACATGAAAATAATTGTCAAATAATGTAAATAAATCAAATTTAAAAGGTATAAACATTCTATATTAAAAATGAATAGATTGTTTGTATCTTAGACATATGATGAGTATTAAGGGGCCGACCATTCTTTTTGTGTCGCATACCTATCCGCTCTTTGCTTCATCATACTTCTTCATGTACATCGGTAACGGCATGCTGGAGATTGCTTTGGCGATTCTGGGTGCGCGGATCTTTGTGAAAAACACAGGTACGATGATGAACCTGTCCCATTTCTTCTATGGGCTGAGTTCAACGGTGGCGCCTTTGCTGGCGACGGGTGTGATGTCCTTGACTGTGTTTGGACACGAACTGGACTGGCGCGGCATGTATCTGGTGATGTTGTCACTCTGTCTGCTGCCGATCATTGTGGCGCTACGCAGTAAATTTCCGGGGGATGATCTTCCACATGAAGATCGGACTTCACTGAAGACGTTAAAACGTGATCCTGCCCTTTGGCTGATGGTGCTCATTCTTTCTTTTGGCATAGTATCGGAACTGGCAGTGGAGGGTTGGCTCGTTAACTTTCTGGAGAAATCCTATACGTGGGACACGGTCAAAGCATCTGAGCTGCCGTCTGCGTTCTTCCTCAGCTTCTCGCTGGGACGCCTTCTGCTTGACTGAGTCAACTGATATCTGAAAAATTGTGATGATATTGGACAATGCCCGAATCCATCATGCAAAGTTGCTGATCCCGTTCCTCACGGAGATGGAAGACCGGCTTGGATAAAAAACATACAGGTCCAACTGACCATCAGAATCATTTACTATGTATGTTGTACGAAGGAAAGAGTAATTCTGAAATAATGATGGAAACAGTAATAACCCGTGCTTCAACAATTCGTAATTTTCGTTTCAATATGAAAACCAAGGAACGACAAGCGAGATTATTTTGCAGCATCATGAACCTACTTAGAGATCGAATGGAGTATTCAAAATAGGAACTTTTCTAAAAATCTTGATGCGTTCACTTACGCTGATCACATAGCTATACTAATTCAAGTATGCAGTCGTTCAGGTCCAGCAATAGATGAATTTAAGCGGAGTGTAGTCAGGCTTTCAATCCTGAAGATTCATATTTCTTAATCCTATCCTATTTTCAAGGGGCAGCTCAGGATCATAGAAGATGATTTTGTGCTGTCTTTTTGCCTTCCCGTCTAAACGCTTTTCGTGCCCAATTTAGCATTGACTTTCCTCCCAAATCCCCATAAACTTCAATTATTAAAACACTTTTAAAAACATTCATTGAATGGTTCGTAATGAACAAAAGGAGGCATACAAACTAACCATGTTACCCACATCACACAACACCCAACAGGTGAAGCGGATTAACGTTGAATTGGTGAAGAATACGCTTAGATCGATGGGTGTAGGCACTAAGGCTTCCATTGCGAACCTGACCAAACTCAGCGTAGCGACATGCGGCACGATCCTGAACGAATTACTCCAAACGGGTGAAATTATCGATCTGGGCCCGGATGAATCGAGCGGGGGAAGACCTGCCAGTCGGTATCAGTTTAATGCTGACTACGCCAGTGTGCTGTGCCTGATTATTCGAACGGAGGGCGGCATTCACTCAATCACACATACATATGCCAATCTGAACGGAGAGATGGCGGACGAACAGACACTCTTTTTGGATGAGATTAATGTCACGGTGGTAGAGGATCTGATTGCAACCCTGATCGAACAACACCACAATGTTCAGGCGATTGGTATCGGCATACCTGGGGTGGCGCACAATGGCGTTGTTGGCATCTGCGATGTACCGGAGCTAATGTACCAACCACTCGGGCCAAGGCTCAAGGAGCAATATGAAGACGTGGAAGTGGTCATTGGCAACGACATGAACCTGACGGTGTATGGACTGTATAACCAGCAGCAATTT
The DNA here is from genome assembly GCF_018614975.1 of Paenibacillus polymyxa. Classification (GTDB taxonomy): domain Bacteria; phylum Bacillota; class Bacilli; order Paenibacillales; family Paenibacillaceae; genus Paenibacillus; species Paenibacillus polymyxa_E. The sequence continues at coordinate 91,001 of NZ_JAGGNR010000012.1, forward strand.
GAAGAAGAGAAGAATTTCGCAGTCGTTACATTTCCCGAGAACCATTTTCCGGGTGCGGGCTTTATCATTGATGGTCGTCCGCTGACCGGGAATACGCAATTTGGGGGCGAGGTATCCTTTTTGCCTTTTGGCGTATCACGGGAAGAGCAGTTGCGAATGTTGAAAACGACAGAAGGGTTGAAGGAACTGGTCGTACAGACGCTGGTATCCATCATCGCGATCATTAACCCGGCAACGATTGTGGTCACAGGTGATACGATGGACCCGGCGATGCGTGATGACCTGACGCAAGGTTGTTTGGATCGAATGATTCCACTGGAGCATATGCCGGAGTTGATTATTCAGAGAGACACTCGGCGCGAATATGTGACTGGGCTGGTCGCGGTGACGCTGGAGAGCCTGACCTACCGCATTCAGGTTATTGAGAAGCAGTGGTAAAGGAACTGAACGTTGATCAGAAGGATGATCTCCTATCTGATCGAATAAAATTGTAGTAATCCTTTTATATAAGATGAACTATTTCATTAAACAGTAACGGAGAGGACAGAAAAAACCTGAAAAAGCGAAGCGGTCGCCTTTATCACCGGATTTTCCCTTTGGAGAAGGGAATTCAAAAAATCTGGGGATAACAGCGATTGGAAGGTTATTCTGTCATTGGAGTGTCCAGTTTATGACCCTTGTTTCAACTTATATAGACACAATGGAGGAACTTATTTTGAATCAGCAAACAGGTACACAAGGGAACAAACGAAAGTTCAACAAGCTGTACGCCATGCAACTGGCAACGATCTTTCTTGGATTTATCGTATTTGGCATATCGGAAAATATTAAGGGGCCAGCCATTCCGCGCATTCAATTCGACTTTAATCTGGATGAGAAACAGCTCGGGACGTTATTGTCCCTGAACGCACTGGGGTACCTGATCGCATGTGCCTTCACGGCCATCCTGGTACGCAAATGGGGCATCAAGGCCGTTAGCATCATTTCATTTGCATCCATGTTGCTCTCGGGTGTGTTCATTTATGTGTCTCATACCTATCCACTCTTTGCTTCATCATACTTCTTCATGTACATCGGTAACGGCATGCTGGAGATTGCCTTGGCGATTCTGGGTGCACGGATCTTTGTGAAAAACACGGGTACGATGATGAACCTGTCCCATTTCTTCTATGGGCTGAGTTCAACGGTAGCGCCTTTGCTCGCGACAGGTGTCATGTCGTTGAGCGTGTTTGGACACGAACTGGACTGGCGCGGCATGTATCTGGTGATGTTGTCGCTCTGTTTGCTGCCGATCATTGCGGCGCTGCGCAGCAAATTCCCCGGGGATGATCTTCCGCATGAAGATCGGACATCACTCAAGACGTTAACACATGATCCTGCCCTTTGGCTGATGGTGCTCATTCTTTCTTTTGGCGTAGTATCGGAGCTGGCGGTTGGGGGTTGGCTGGTTAATTTCCTGGAAAAAGCCTACACGTGGGACACGGTCAAAGCCTCCGGGTTATTATCTGCGTTCTTCCTCACGTTCTCGCTGGGACGTCTGCTGCTTGGTCCATTAACGGATCGGATCGGATTTGTATTGTCACTGATTATGTTCTCGGCTTTCTCGGGAGTATGTACGTTCGTGGCGCTTGCAGGGGGAGAGCGTCTTGCGATTTTCTTTGCCATATCAGGTGCGGGCATTGCGATGATCTATCCAACAGTTATGGCATTTATCGCACGCAGATATCCAAACGGCAGTGACACTGCGATTACGTTCACAGTTACTCTGATGGGGGTTGGCAGTGTCATTGGTAACTATGTGATTGGCTGGGTGATTGAAGGTGTGAAGAATCTGTACGGTTCAACGACTCAGTTGGGACTGCTGCGCGGACTTCAAGCGGGATATGGATTCATCGGTTTATGTGCTGTGATCTGTGCGGCATCTGGCGTAGTGTTATATGTGTATCTGAAGCGGAAGCAGGAACTGATTTAGAAATCAATTGAAACGATAAAGCCCCGCTAATCGCCATGATCGGTGGGGCTTTGCATATGAATATACGAGTAGATTAGTACGGTATATCATCTATCACTAGTATCTTAACAAATCATAACCACGGGTCATGTAGAGTAAGGACTTTTTTTCATCATATACCAGCCACTTTACTACACAGTCTGAATTTCCTCAACAAGCCTATGACTTGTTCAAAGCCGTTCTTCTTTTCCAACGTTTCAAAAGCACGTACAATCCAAAAGCACCCAAGAAAACCACCGCTGCCGGAACGATATAAGGCTTAATAATCTCGTCCACATGCTCCCATTGAGAGCCTAGTTTGAATCCCAAGTAGATGTACAATGAGGTGATCGGAAGCATGGCCAAGAATGTAAAGATACTGAATTTAAACACATTCATTTTCGCCATTCCACATGGGATGGAGATCACTGTCCGAATACCGGGGACAAAACGTCCATAGAAAGCTACCCCGCTGCCATATTTCTCGAAGAACTTATCGGAAGCGTCTAGATGGTGGGGGCGAATCAAGAAATACTTGCCGAATTTTTCGACCATCGGCCTGCCGCCGTATCGTCCAAGGGCATACAACGTCAGAGGTCCAAACGTTCCACCTACGGTACCAGCCAGAATAGCCAGCCACAGCTTCATATCCCCCAGATACACCCAATATCCCGCCATGGGCAGCACAAGTTCAGCAGGTACGAATTCAAACGACAAGGCAATAACGAGACCTGCGTATGACAAATCTTTAAAAAAGAGTATAAATTGCGTGATCCATTCTGTCATGCTTTCCCTCCATGAATCTATCTTTTTTATATATAAAAGAAACACTCCTATACCCAGATTAACAATAGCGAATAGAGCTTGTCAAAGTTCGCATGTTTGTCCATTTCAGGACACACTGCGGCAATATGTTTACCCGTACATAAGGGTTGAATGGATTCATTGACACTTCATACAGAAGTGGATACCGAAGCAATGATATAATCTTCTGAAAACGCTTCCAATTATAGTATGATAAAACTATCACTAGCTTCTTCACCATCCTGTACATAAAGAGAAGGAGATCAGAACATGACCGAAACTTCGATTATCGACCAGATCCATATTATTGAATACGCCCCCTCTTACGCTGCTGTGCGCAAGACCGTGGAGGCCGGATGGCCGACGGGAGTGTGGTTTTGATTTCTTTGACTATACGTGGAAAAAGGGAGATGTCTCCCTGCGGGCTGAATTTGAAAAGTCGGGTCGCGGGCTAACTGCCCTCGAAACACCGGATTACGAAATCTCTACAGAGGTCGATGATCATGATCTGGTTTTCGGTTCCAGCTATAAGGTTCGCTATCGCATTAAGAACACTTCTGCGTCCGAACTGGCAGTCGAGATCAAGGCACATTATACAAGGGTAAGCTACCGAGGGACTATAGCTCCATAAAACAGGGGCAGTCTGGACTTCATTTTTTTCGTCTAAGGTTTACAGCTGTTTTTCATTGTTGGGGATGATCTGACTGGGAAACCTCGTTTCGACCAAATGAGGTTTTTTTATATGCTTATTTTGCTTTATACCAATGGTATATCTATTCATAATCATAGGCTGTACAATCATTATTTTATGGTTGAATACAATGTATCCTTTTATTGTTTCATGTATATCATATAGATATACAACTGTAGGGAGGTGAGGTATAATTGGAGCATCAACCAAACGAAAGGCGTGGGATTGCCATGACTACAGCCACACTTAGCAAATGGGGAAATAGCAGTGCAATTCGCATTCCTAACCAATTGCTTAAGCGTCTTAATCTGGAAGAAGGCTCGGAAATCGAGATTTTGGTGACAGAAGATAATGAATTGTTGTTGCGTCCAAAAACCAAGCCTGTAGAGTCCAATGAGGAACTACGTAACCATCTAAAGACTTTGCTCTCTAAAGTGAAACAGGATACAAGACATGAAGAAATAGACTTTGGTACTGAAGGGAACGAGTTACTTTGATTATTCCCAAACGAGGCGATCTGATATGGCTTGACTTTGATCCTCAAGCGGGTCACGAGCAAGCCGGGAGACGACCTGCTATTGTTCTATCGGAACTTGAATTCAATGAAATAACGGGTTTTGCCGTTGTATGTCCCATAAAGAGCCAAGCCAAGGATTATCCTTTTGAAGTTACACTACCAGAAGACCTACCATTTTCAGGTGTTGTTTTGACGGATCAGTTGAAGAGTCTTGATGTGCGGCAACGACGTTTCCAAATTGCGGGGCATGCCGAACCAACCTCTGAATTTATGAAATCAGTTCTACGCAATGTCCGTTCTATATTGGCATAATTGAAAATTAGTAGCTGATCATATTCCTAAATCCACGTCTAACTAAAAGACGTGGATTTTTTCTTTCATGCCTAAATAGATTCTTCCATCCTTGACGCTTCTAACAAGAGCTTCCGAAAGGCACATATAAGTTGGAAAGAAAGATTTTTAATTCTCTGAAAATGCTTCCATTTATAGTATGATAAGACTATCACTAGCTTCTTCACCATCCTGTACATAAAGAGAAGGAGATCAGAACATGACCGTATCTTCGATTATTGAACAAATCCATATTATTGAATACAATCCCTCTTACGCTGCCGCACTCGCGGATATGTGGAACCGTAGTAATGAAAGCTGGGGAGGGGGCACCAACCTTAGAACAGAGGAAACAGTTCGCCGGGAGATGGAGAGTTCGTCCAATCTTTATGTGTTTCTAGCTGTTCATGATAAAGAGGTTGTTGGCTTCTGCAGTTTTGCTCATTACCGCTATGACGAGAGAGCGCTATATGTACCTTTGCTTAACGTACGCCCCGACTATCACGGTTATAAGGTTGGACGTAATCTGATCTTGAATGCTGTGCGCAAGACCGTAGAGGCCGGATGGCCCCGCCTGGATCTGTTCACATGGGCAGGGAATACAAAGGCTGTACCGATGTACAAGAAATGCGGATTCTTCTGGGAGAAAAAAGATGAGAATGTGCATCTGATGAATTTCATTCCCACCATCTTGCAGACCGAAGCACTCGTTCCATATTTCGAGGAGCTGGATTGGTATGCAGACAGCACGCGTGAACTCGTCGTCGAGCCGGATGGCCGACGGGAGCGTGGGTTTGATTTCTTTGACTATACGTGGAAAAAGGGAGATGTCTCCCTGCGGGCTGAATTTGAAAAGTCGGGTCGCGGGCTGACTGCCCTCGAAACACCGGATTACGAAATCTCAACAGAAGTCGATGATCATGATCTGGTTTTCGGTTCCAGTTATAAGGTTCGCTATCGCATCAAAAACACTTCTGCGTCCGATCTGGTGGTCGAGATCAAGGGTGAGGATAACAAAAATATTCGATTTGCGCTGGAGGCTGCACGAGCAGTTGCTCCGGGAGAAACCATTACCGTGGAAGGTGAGTTTCACCTTGATCCAATTACAGAGGAACAGAATAACAATAAGACACATCCCGTGGTTGCCAGCACCTGGTTGATCGGTGGTAAGAAAGCGGAATTCAGGTTAGGAATTGCCCCGAAATTTCCGGCCAAGATCAAGACCGTCTTGCCTGTGAAAGAGCTCTATCCCGGCATCCCGGCTGAGTTGGTTCTGAACGTGGAAAATAATGTGGATGCCGAAACGGAGTTCAGCCTGAACCTGCCTGAGGATGAATTCCTGGAATGGGCGGAACGTTCGGTGCGCTTTACGGTGCCAGCCAAAGGTAAAATGTCTGTGCCGGTGCCTTTCACCTTGCGTTCATATGGTCTCTATTCCCAAGAAGTAGAAGTGACGGCTGTCCCAGTGGGGAACCATGCGATCTCTTTTACAAGCAAAGTTTCTGTACTGATGAAGGGAATCGAAGGGAAATATGGCGGGCAGATTGAGGATCAATGGGTGGCTGTTAATGGCGCATTCTCGCTCCATATGAACAAGCATGATAATGTTATGTGGATTGAATATCCGGGTTCCCGTCATTCATTCTGGTGGACTTATCCGAAGCTGGGTAAGCCGTTTGCCGAAGAGTTATCCAAGAAACAAGCAAAAGAAGTGAATATTTATCCCGAAGGGGAACGTCAGGTTCTTGAAGCGAGGTATGACTCGGAGGACTTCCCGGGCTTACAGATTAAGTCCGTGGTCAAGATGTCTGCGAATGGAATTGCTGAATTCCACCACGAGGTTGAAAATACACGAGATACCGCCTGGGAAGAGGACCTGTATCTAATGAATAACTTTGGTTTCTACGGAAACCAGCTAATTCTACCTTACCAAGGCCGTTTTGTGGATATGGGGGATTCTTACGCTGGCGATCCGAGTCATTGGGACAGTTCGCAGATTACGGAAAACTGGCTGTTCTGTAAGGAAGAGTATGGCGCGTGTGGCATCTATTGGGACCCTTCCCTTAAGCTGCTTCGTCCGGAATACACGCTGGGATTGCAGCATGATCTGGGCCGTTTGGAGCCAGGGGCTGTAGCACGAACCAAGGAAACGGTGTTTGCTCTGAACACGTTCGCCAAATGGCATGATTTCCGTGCATTTGCCCGGAAGCAGCGTAACCCGGTCATTCCGTTGCTGAACAGTCATCTGGATCTGACACTGAGTGGGGGGAATCCATTTGCCCCGGATGTGCTGCAAGCAACCTTGACTGAACACAAACTGGTTCCGCTTGCGGGCAACCTGGAGCTGTATGTACAGCAGGGTAGCGAACCGGAGGTTATGGCAAAAGCGAAGGAATTCAATCCAGAGCAGAATCTAAACTCCGCCAAGCTGACATTTTCACCAGACGAAGTGGACCGCCACAAGCACGTGAGTGGTTGGAAAGTTCGTGGGGTATATCGGGGCGAAGATCGGATTCAGGAGCGAACGGCTCTTTGGTTCCCCCAGAGCGGAACAGAGGTGAAGCAGGTGATTGAAGAAGGTTCTTCGGGACCTGTATACACCTTAGACAATGGCGTATTATCGATCGCCGTTGCTCCAGAATTCGGTAGTGTAGTACACTCACTGAAAGTTGCAGGAGAAGAATGGCTGGATAGCTCGTACCCTGAACCGGCTCCACGCTCGTGGTGGAATCCGTGGTACGGCGGACTGGGTGTGGGGATTCCGGGCATGAATGGTTTCAGCCGCCAGTTGGAACAGAGAGCCGCTTCATGGACAGAGCACAAGGATCAATACGGCAACGTCTGGAAGGGTATAAAGCTGACCACCCGGATTGAGAAGCATGAAGCGAATGGTGGAATCACGATCCACCAGCATTATTTGATGCTACCTGGTGTTCCTGTGCTATGCACCCTGCTTGAAGTGACAAACGAAAGCGGCCTGACGCTGACGGATTACTCGCTTGCGGAGGAACGTTTCCTCCAGCCTTCATCTGTCTTTGCGGAAGGTTGGGTAGAGCAACCGGGTAAAGATAGATTCCCGCTGGGCAAGGTGGATTTGGGTCTTTCACTTGAAGACCTTTTGCGAGTAGGATCGGTTTCGCGTGAAAACATGCTGCATGCGGTCCATCGTTACCCGAATCAGAGTGCGTGGGGGTTTGCCAATAATCAGGTGACGGGTCTGAACGTGAATCATCATCTGACACTTCATCACGGGGAGACGGTCTGGACGGAGCCGACCTATCTTGTCCTGGGACCCATCCCGCTGAGTTCAGCGGATGTGCATGAGCTTCTCAAACTGAATTTTGCAACTTCTACCGATGAAAAGGAGGCTTCACATGCCGATCATTGATATTCACATTCATCTGTCGGACATCGACAGCTTTCACCGAACAGCAATCGATCTATCGAAAGTGGATTACTCTGCCGTTGGTCTTAAAGCGGAGTTTGATAAAAACGACGTCATTCTTGGCATTGGAATGGGGGTTACGGAGCAGACAAAGGGAGCGTTCCCGGATTCCAGTTCCCCTAACCCGATGGGGCTTGATTTGGAAGAGAAGGTTCCGTCATTCCTCATGGAATGTGTGGGCATCAATCCCAATGCCCTAGATGGTAAACACGCTCAGGACGAGCTTGACCGGATTGAAGCAAGACTGCAATCCCCTGAAGTAGCCGGAATCAAACTCTATGCCGGATACTATCATCACTATGTGTATGACAAAATCTATACCCCGGTCTATGAACTCGCAGCCAAGTACAACTTGCCTGTTGTGATTCATACGGGTGACACGTACTCCATGAATGGATTACTCAAATATTCGCATCCGTTGACGGTGGATGAATTAGCCTTGCAGCAGCGCGGTGTGAACTTCATGATCTGTCATCTGGGTGATCCCTGGGTGATGGATGCAGCTGAAGTAGTGGCGAAGAATCCGAACGTGTACGCGGACTTGTCTGGTCTTGTGGTGGGGGATCGGCCCCATTTTGAACGGTTCATGAATGAGCCTCTGTTCATGGATCATTTCCGCCGGGCCTTGGTCTATTCGGATCATTACGAGAAAATGCTGTTTGGTACCGACTGGCCGCTTGCGCCCATCGATCTGTATGCCGAATTTGTCCGCCGACTTGTACCGGAGCAGCATCATGAGAAGGTATTCTACGAGAATGCTTTTAGTTTATTTCCTCGCATTAAACAACGAATAGCAGATCTGGGTTAAGGAAAATATTCAAAAAGTCATCTATAGGCGTATAAATGCTCTGGATGCGATGTTCGCCTTGAATCGTTTATCAAGGGCGAGGATATCTTTTTTCGGATTTCGGGAAAATATGGTTGAAACCAATCCATTTTTTCAAAGGTTTGTAATCGGAACACATGCTTGAGTCAGTTGGGTGTTAATAGTATAATTCGGGGGAATCGCAATGGATGAATTCCGTGAATGTCAATTGATGGGGGGAATTTATGGATGAATGACAAAACGGAAAACCCCAGTGATGGCTTAGAACCTCGCAACCACACGGATCGACCCGTGCGCGCCGACGCACAGCGCAACATTAATGCTTTGCTCCAGTCCGCGATGACGGTGTTCGCGACCTCGGGAGTGGACGCCCCAGTGCGGGAGATTGCGGAGAAGGCTGGTGTCGGTGTCGGCACCCTTTATCGTCATTTTCCACAGCGCTCGGATCTGATCGAGGCTGTATTTCGGCAGGAGGTCGATGCCTGTGCAGATGCGGCGGAGGAGCTGTCTGCCCAGTATGAACCCGGTGAGGCCCTGGCGCGATGGATGCAGCGATACGTGGATTTCATAGCGGCCAAGCGTGGACTCGCGGCGGCGCTGCATTCGGGCAACCCGGCATATGAGACCCTGCCTGCTTACTTTGATAAGCGGCTGAAGCCTGCGCTGCGAATCTTGCTTGAGACTGCTGCTGCTGCTGGTGAGGTGCGTGCTGATGTTGAACCGGATGACTTGTTACGAGCAGTAGCGAGTCTCTCTGCAACGGGACATAAGGGCAATGCTATGCAGGCACGGCAGATGGTTGCTCTGCTCGTAGATGGACTGCGCTATCGTGCGACTCTGTAAGCGAGTGACTGTTCCTGGTACTTAAGACTTTAATGTTATCCAGCCATCTGCCAAGTGAAAATAAGCTTAGTTATTTTGCCGATAGATCGAGCTTTCTTTCCAGGCTCGTGGTCATTGTACGGATTGCCATAATTAAAAAGCGGCAGCAGGAACGGGTCAAGTTCCTGCTGCCGCAACAAGATATATATGATTGAACTGGGAGCCATGCAGATGGCTCCTTTTTCTTTTATCGGAGGAATATGTTGATCATAATGATATCCCCCTCGCCATGTTGATGATCCATCAGTCAATCAGTGAGTTACCTTATTTGGTTTCAATACGACCCAGAGGGTTGTCATTCCCTGCCAAATCCATACATGCTGAATCCCATGCGGAATCTTCCGGATAGAGTTCAGTACGGAGATAAGCCCAGGTGAGTATCTGAACCGCAGCTACCCGTTCAAGATTCTCATCCGTCGTCTCGGCGACATCGTAGCCAGACACTCCACCAAGTCCGTGCTCTGCGCCGAACAGAGTGAGCAGGGACTTGGGACCGGGGGAAAGGAAATACGGATCGGTGTGCCAGTCTGCGCCCATAACCGTCAGATGACGGGAGTTGTCCTGGTCCCCAGCAACAATAAGCGCAGGTGTTTTCATTTCAGAGAAATTGGTAGTAGAGAAGAAAGGATAATTCTTGAGCGTAAATTCACTGAGTGCATCGCCGCCTCTGCCGGGAGCCGCAAGGAGTACGCCCGCCTTGATCCGGGGCTCGGCCAAGTTCACTTCTGTTCCGTCATGAGGATCGGTGAGCCGCGCTCCCAGCAGCAGGCTTATGGTATGCCCGCCCATGGAGTGGCCAGCTGCGGCGACTCTACTCCGGTCGAGGCGTCCGAGAAGCTGCGGAACAGCGGACTCGATTGTGTCTAGCTGATCGAGGATATGTGTCATATCCTGAGCACGGGATCGCCAGTATAGCGGCGCCGCGGGATGATCCGAACCGAGGTTCAGCGTTCTCGAGCTCAGATGGGTCGGCTGGATTACGACGAATCCATGTGCTGCCCAGAAGTTGGCGAGTGGAGCATATCCGTTCAGTGAGGAGAGATGATTGGATGGACCCTGTCCATGTGAGAAAAGCATGATCGGAAGTTCGCTTCCGGTCGCCGGTGCGGTGACCCGCAATTGCAGGTCTACAGCACGACCGGGAACGGAAAGGACTACCGGACTGAACGAAAAGACCGGAGCAGGTGTGCTAATTTTGATTTCCATACGCAGGGTATCTCCTTTTTTAATTCATTTGTGTTCAATGTTGCTATCCCATACTTCGAGCCATACTCGTAAGCATTCTGAAACGAGTATGATCCCGGCTAAACTATTCATTCTGATCTACAAATTAACCGTCAATGTATTGTTAGAAGATGTGTAATTAAGCTTTATTATAAAATGGTCAGATCGATGCCATCGCCTATTCCTTATTTGGACTCGATACGTCCGAGCGGACTGTCACTCTTTGCCAGAGCTGAGCGGGCTGCTACCCAACTGGAATCATCAAGACCAAGTGCACTGCGAAGGTAAGCCAGTGTAAGCTGCTGAATTAAGGCGACTCGTTCAGGACTCTCGTCTGTTGTCTCCGCAACGCTGTAACCAGAGATGCCGCCAAGCGAGTGCTCTGCCCCAAAGAGGGTGAGCAGGCTCTTGCTGCCCGGGCTCAGGAAATACGGGTCGGTGAACCAGTCTGGCCCCCGAGTGGACAGTGGGGACTGGTCATGGTCCCCCGCGACGACGAGGGTCGGCGTGCTCATGTCCGCGAAGCTCGGGTTCATGAAGGGGAAGTGCTCAGCCGCGAACGGGCTAAGGTCAGCTCCACCCTTGCCAGTCGTGGCAAGCAACACGCCTGCCTTGATCCGTGAGTCGGACATGTCATCTGCCGGTTCGCCGTGGGCATCAAGGACACGCGCGCCGAGCAGCATGCCCACCGTCTGTCCGCCGAAAGAGTGTCCGGCTGCAGCGATGCGGCTGGGATCGAGGCGCCCACTGAGGCCGGGAACGGAAGCTTCAATGAGATCAAGCTGATCAAGGATGCGCTTTATGTCTTCGACCCGGAAACGCCAGATCAATGGTGTACGGGGATCTTCAGGAGGAAGGTTCAGCGTCCTCGAGTCGAGATGGGTGGGTTGAATGACCACGAAGCCTTGAGCAGCCCAGAAGTCGACTAACGGGCCGTAGCCGTCCAACGACCAGCCAAAGCCGTGAGAGAAAACAATAATAGGTAATTCACGCCCAACCGCGGGCGCAGACACTCGCACTTGCAAATCCTCATCACGGCCCGGGGCTGATAGTACTACCGGTTTCATCGAAACGACTGGATTGGGTGCATTAACCTTGATTTCCATAATAATAGTAGTCTCCTTTTCTGCATCAATTTGTGACTAGCGCCGCCTTATTATGCTAAAGATGGATGTAAGCGGAGCGTTGTTCCGATTATATACGGAACAACGTTCCGTTTGCAATATTTTTTTAAAATAAACACTTGTTAAAATTGAAAAAGGACATGCCAAAAGAGGTAATGGAGGTTTATCATAGGAGAAATGAACCACACACTACCTGAGGGGAAAACAGTGAATTCAACTTACGCCTAACCCGGAATGAGGAGGGGGTCAGGAGAACAAAGGTTGAGTTACCATCTTTATGTATTTTTTAAAGTCGTCTTTTGCATGTGGGGGTGCTGTTCCCAGACACCAAAGTTCCAACTCATATACCGGATGCCGAGATAACGGGACGACAGGGGGGAAGTGCTCTTCGAAATGCCCTTTTGGAGTATCGTAGCCGCGAGAACTTAAAGCCTTCCAGTAAATCTCAACTTGTCTCAAATGACTACAGCGCAGAGGAATATCGAAAAACAGGGAGCCATACCTTGCTTCCTCCCAATCGATAAATCGAAAGGCTTTTCGTAGCAAAGATCCAGAACCTATTCGTTCGAAATGAAAAGTTGAACCAACGAAAAATAAGTGGAATTAAATGGTTTATTATGCTATTATTTGTTTATTCCAAGTGAAGGAGTCGATATTGAAGTGAAGAAAATTTTCAAAGCCGCCCTTACCTGTACTTTATTATTTAATGTAAGCTTGGCATCCGTTGCGATGGCCTCACCAGAAACTACGAATCAGTACAGTATTGAGAAATTCACCGAAGTGCAAACATCAGGAACTGCAAAAGCAAAGGTAGGTAAATATCAAGGCGATAATACAATTATCATGGACGAAGAAGGAAATCAATTTACATTAGGCGAGCTCAAAGCCAAAACAAATGTGGTTTTACCCGACAGTCCCGATCAAGTTATTGAAACACCGAATATTACGATACAATTGGCACCACACAATGATATTGTGAAACCTATGGCCTCTGCTTATGGCAATGCATGGCCATATTATGCGGTTACTACAACTCAACCCAATTGTTACGGCTATGCATTAAAGTTGCCTTGGGCTTGGAACCCTGGAGATGGCGATAATATCTCAAATGTTTATGATACCGGTTATTTCACAAATCCAAACGTTGGAGCTGCACTTATCATTAAAGATGGGACGTCTAATCCAAGTTACTTGAAAAGTGGATGGAAAAAACTATCCAGCAGAACAGCGGCAGTGACCGATGAAGAGCATCGTATTGCCTTCAGAGTCGGTTGGATTGATGCAAACGGAAATGGCAAAGTTGATGTAGGCGCTGATCTGGTAGACTATCATTTTATGCTGCAAAATAGTACTGGTAGATGGTCAGAAAAACATGGCCAGCAGCCATCCATAAACACAAATATCTCTGATCCAGGTACCTTTTCATGGGATCTCGGTTCTTACAAAAATTTTTATAATAGCTCTACTGTTTATATTGCTGCAAAGATTCGTTAAAATATGTAACCATTTTCATATTATAATAGAAAAACGGCGTCTATCGTTTATTGATAGACGCCGTTTTTCTGACTATGGACTACGGCTCTGCATGTCACAAAAACAAGACCTTCTCCACAGAAGGTCGGTCTTTATGCGGGAGAATTATAGATCTTGAACTCGGTCCACTATGGGCAGTGTATCTTCCTTGCAGCTGTCCATTCCCGAAACTGAACAACATAAATGGATGACCGTCCGTTCGGATTCTTCAAAAACTTGCAGCGTGAAGATGTAGTACAAATCTATCAAGCTGCACTGTAATTGTAAAATTCACCTTCACTTTGTATAGTGAGTCCTTGCAAAATAGGCGATCTGATCAGATAGCGGAAACGCGGAGTAATTTCGGATTCAATGCGTTGTCCCTCTTCCTGCACGATATGTATTTTATATATTATACGATGTTGATGTCATATTTTGTATTAACCCAAAGTCTTCATTCTCCAATCGTGTGCAGTGGCCTTTGACCTAGAATAACTGACGAAAACAGCTTACAGATTATTTGATATCGACCGATATAAAGTAGATACATAGAATTTGGAATTCGTAATGATGAAAATGAAAATGGATGGTGAATGTAATTATGGTATTTAGCAAGGCAAGAGAACGCATGCGCAACATGTCGTTCAGAGTCAAACTGCCACTTATGATCAGTCTGCTGGTGTGTATCGTACTGGCGGTAACTGCGGTAGTGTGTTACAGCGTAGCGGCTGTCATCACACTCGACAAAAGCAAAGATGAAATTCAGGCTACCTCTGACCGGGTGGGGGCAGGTCTGTATGCTTCACTAAGTTTGGAAGAAAAATCCACTTTTCTGATCACAACACATCGTACCTTCCAGGATCTGCTGGAGATTCGGAATACGAATGGGCAGGAAGGTGAGAACTTTTTCTCGGAAAACAATGAGCTGCTGGATAAGGCAAGTGGTATTCTCGCGGACAGCCTGGCAGGTATGGAAGGTAACAACAGTCTGATTTTGTTGGATCGGAATGGCATTATTATTGCAGCGAATGATCCGGCAGTGATCAAGGCGGAACGCGGAGATCGGGCATATTTCCAAGAAGCGATTCAGGGTAAAAACGTGATTAGTGAAGGAATTGTAGCCAAGTCCTCAGGACAACTTGGTACGGCTTTTGCCATGCCAATCTACAATGAGAATCAAGAAGTACAGGGAGTGCTCGTATCTGCGGCATCCACCTCGTTCTTCGTTAATCAGCTACAAAATATCAATATTAATGATGAGGGAAAAGTGATCATTCTGGACCGTGTAGGTACGGTCATCTACGATTCAGCGGATGAGAAGTTGGCAGGCCAGAAGATGGAGTCCGGCGAATACCAATCATTGATTGATCTTGCTCCTGGCGCTGAACTACAGCAAGGGGAGGTTAGTACAGACGAGAAAGTGGCGTATTACTCCAAAATTCCAAGATCCGACTGGACTATCGTTGTTGAAGATAAAATGAGTGATGTGCAGAAGCCTTTGCGTGCGATGGCCAAACAGATGTATATTGTTCTGTTTAGTGCTATTGCGGTTTCCGTCGTAGCGGGTATTCTGATCTCTTTGCTGGTAACCAAGCCAATTACAAGACTAACTGTGTTGTTCAGACAGCTTGCTGACGGCGACCTGACAGTGCAGGCTCAAGGTAAATATAGCGGAGAATTCAAACAATTGGTGGACAGCTTCAATACCATGGCAGCAGGCAATAAACAGCTGATCTCCAGCATGAACCATTCTATCGGCATCCTGAAAACAAGTACATCCGAGCTGGAACAGTCCACTCAGCAAACTTCGACCACGATTGCCGAAACAACGACAACAGCATTTGAGATTTCACGAGCGATGGAGTCCCAGGCCAACGATACGGAAGCCATTGTGGACAAATTCATGAATGTTGGTAACAAGATTGCCAACGTGAATGGAATGTCGCAGGCAGTGAAGTTCAAGGCAGATGAAATTACGGATGCTTTCCAAAATAATCATGAAGTTATTGATGCACTTATTGCGGTGAACGGGCAGAACGAGATTGAAGTTGGCAACATCTCCAAAATTACAGTGCAACTCGCCGAAAGCTCCTCGGGCATTCACCAGATCACAGGTACGATTGCCGAAATTGCAAATCAGACGAAATTACTTGCGTTGAATGCTTCGATCGAGGCGGCGAGAGCTGGTGATCAGGGACGTGGCTTCGCAGTCGTTGCTTCTGAGATCCGCAAGCTGGCAGAGCAGACGACAGCTCAATCGGAGGATATCAACCGAATTGTGATGCAGACCATTGATCACGTGGAGCAGAATAACCGAAGTGTTCAGGCTATTGAAGCGATTGCGGAACAGCATAAGAGCAGCGTTAGCCAGACCAAGGAGACATTCAATTTTGTCACCGAGAATATGAATGAGATGATGAGCCAGGTTCAGGCTATTGCCACGGAGATCGAATCGATTGAACGTGATAAGGATGACGTCATTGGGGCTGCACAGAACTTGTCTGCTTCCGGTGAAGAGGTGTCGGCTTCTGTTGAGGAAGTCACAGCAACAATGCAGGAACAGTCCGGCATGACGGAACATTTGACAGATATGGTGCAGAGAATTGATGAACTGACCAAACAACTTGCTGAGGAATCATCTCGCTTCAAAACAAAATAGGTATACGAAAAGAAACCCGTTTCTCAAAAGAAAACCGGGTTTCTAGACAAAAAGAGCACCTGTACCCATCTATGGCTACAGGTGCTCTTTGGTGATGTGTTACTCTCCTCGAATGGAAGGCGAATACGCCAGCACTTCCATTTCAATTAAATAAGGGCCTAACCCGCTAAATACGGTAATACGGGCAGGATAGGGCTGCTGAATCATTCGCGCATACACTTCGTTGTATTCAGGCTGATCCTCGACTCGGGCCAGATGAGTGGTTACCTTCACAATATGATCGAGTGTAAGTCCGGCTTCTTGCAGGATAACCTCAATATTACGAATGCACTGCTCCGTCTGCTCCTTAATGCCGCCGATAGGCTCAAGCATCTGTGGATCAACGCCTACCTGACCTGCGACGTAGACCAAATCTCCTGCGCGGACAGCATGGGAGAAAGGAAGCGGGAACTTGGGTGCTGCACTTGCATGTATGATGGTAGACATCGTAGCTGTCATTCCTTTCCTAATGAATGTGTATATTTGGTGTTAACTGATGCCAGTTCGTAGCCTGCTGATAATGATGAGTGATGGACAACAAGCGGTCTTCTCGCATGAGTGGACCAGCAAGCTGCATGCCGATAGGCAATGGCTTCCCTGAGGTGGTATCGAACCCGATGGGTACGGTGATGGACGGTAGACCTGTATTGGTGAAAGGTCCGTTGAAAATCGGGCTGCCTGTCTTGTAGCCGTGTGGGGCTACATATGGTGTTGATGGAGTCAATAACACATCCACTTCATCGAAAAGCATCATCATCTCGTTCCGGAATATCGTTCGGATGCGTTGTGCCTGCAAATAATCAACGGCACTCGTCTGGTAACCGAGTTCAAGCTGCTCCCGCATCGTGTGGCCGTAACGATCAGAGGCTTCCGCGAAGCGTTCCTGGTGGAAGGCGGCAGCTTCTGCCCGCATAACCGTACGATGAGCAGCAACGGTCTCTTCCATATAAGAAGGCATGTCAACTTTCTTCCATTCCATACCCAGCTTCTCAAGCACAGCGATTGCCGACTCCACCGCTAACAAGATCGCCGGTTCATCAGTCTGGAAGAAGCTGCTCGGCAGACCGATTACCATTCCTGAAATAGGATGCTCAAGAGCACTTGTTAAGTCTGGCTTGCCATAAGGAAGCGTGAAGGAGTCCAGCTCATCTTGCCCGGCCATCGCTTCCAGAACGATTGCGTTATCTTGAGAGGATCGAGTGAAGGCGCTAATATGATCCAGGCTCCAACTGGCTGTGATGACACCATTACGGCTAACCCTGCCGTAAGTGGGTTTCATACAGGTTAATCCGTTGTAAGCTGCGGGTCTGAGCAGAGATCCAAAGGTCTGCGTTCCGAGTGTGAAGGAAGCCATGCCAGCCGCTACTGCAGCGGCAGAGCCGGAGCTGGAACCGCCCGGGGTATGTTCTAAATTCCACGGGTTGCGGGTTGGCGGTTCTCCTCCCTGAAAGGCGTATTCTGTCGTTGTTGTCTTGCCGAGCAGGATAGCGCCTGCAGCTTGCAACTTATTAATCACAGTTGCATTCGTTCCGGGTACGAAGTCTGGAAAGGTACTTGATCCGGCCGAGGTGCGTATGCCAGCGGTATGGATAATGTCTTTGGCTCCATAGGGAATGCCGTGCAGAGGACCGAGATATTCGCCATTCATCAGTTTTTGTTCAGACTCTCTTGCGGCCTGCAAAGCCTGTTCGGCAGTGACTGTAACGAAGGCTTGCACAGCAGGCTCTACTTTCTCAATGCGATTCAAATAGGATTTTGTAAGCTCGACAGGAGATATCAACTTATTTTTAATCAATGTCGCGGCTTCAGCAATCGTCAGCTCGTTCAGTGGTTTGGTAATCATCATAGAGGCACGCTCCTATGCGGAGGATTGGGTCCTACTTCTTCTGGCAACTTGAAGTTTCGAATCAGCTCCAAGTCTGTTGTAAATAGGGCAAGCTCCTCGCTTGTAATAACTCCGTCCGCATATTTAGCGCTTTCTGTACGGCGGTGTGTGAGATAGTTGTCCTGGTTCAGAGTAATCACCCTTTCTCTCTCTATTTGGTGAAGCTTGAATCGATAATCTCCTCGTAAGCGAGGTCTTCCTTCAGATTGCCGATGAAGCGCTGCATATCGATTGCGGTCTCGAATGCTGATTCATTGATAAGTCCCTCCGCAGGATATACTTTGCTGTCGATCATGCGTTGTACCGCTTGCTCCACGACGTTTTTGTCCAGATTCGGAAATTCCTTCACGGCAACTGCTTTTGCGCCTTCAGGATTCGATTGAATGTAGTCCAGGGCTTGCTCAATAGAGGTGACAAAGCGCTGGGTGAGATCAGGATTCTTTTCAATGAAGCTTGCGGTTGTATTCATCGTTGCAAAGGCAAAGTCAGGATAATCCTTTGTGAAATCATGGACGATATGCAGCCCTTCTGCAATGCCTTGATCCAGTTGCGGCTCGTAAACGATAGCAATGTCGGCTTTGCCGGCTAATACAGCACCAAGTTCGGAGCCATTCTGAACCTCGGTGATCGTCACGTCTTTGTCGATATCAATGTTGTTGTCAGCGAATAGTTTCCGCAGTAAGCTGTTCGAGCTTGTAGGTGCCAAGCCTACTACGATGGTTTTACCCTTGAAGTCCTCTGTGGTGTTTACCGTTACTCCTTCTCGTGCAACCGCCCATACTGGAGCGCTGCCTGATAGAAGGACCAGTGAGCGAGCATCTCCGCCCTTCGCATTTGCAAATGCGACATGCTCAGGACCGTGGAAGGAGAACGCAGACTCGCCTGAGATCACCGAAGACAACGCTGTTGGACCGCTTCCGGCAGCACGGATAGAAGATAGCTCAATGCGATTCTCCTTTAGAAAACCTTGGTTGTTCGCTACATACAAGGGAAGGTAGAGCAGGTTGTGATACACCTCGGACACCATAATTTTGTCCACCTGCGTATTTGCTTGCCCCCCGCTATCAGATGCACCTGCACCACTCGCGGGTGTCGTGGCATTGCTTCCGCATGCACTGAGCAGTGTAGTCAAAATAAACGTCATTGCTGCTAGAATTGCTATCTTTTTGAATGTACGCATTAGTCATCAATCCCCTTTAATCGTTGTAGGTCAGCTATACAGATGTGGATTTGCTGCTGGTCTTGTTGTCATTCCATGGAAGGAGACGGGATTCGATATAACCGATACAGGTGTAGAGGAGCATGGCGACCAGCATAAGCATGAACACGCCGACCCATACGGCCGGAAGGTTGAACAGGTTACCTTCGACGAATACCATATGGCCAAGTCCTTTGTCAGAAGAGATGAATTCTCCACCTACAACAGACACCAATGCCAAACCGATATTGATCCGGAAGGCTGAGATGATCCATGGCAGAGAGGAAGGAACGATAATTTTGCGGAAAATTTGTGATTTCTTTGCACCGAAGGATTTCATCAGATTAATCTGGGATTCGTCGATTTGATGCGTCGCTTGGTAGGCGGATAATAGCGCTACGATGAATGTTGCTACGGAGGCCAATGCAATCTTGGAGAAGATGCCTGAACCAAACCAGATGATAATCATGGGAGCGAGGGCGATCTTCGGAATACCGTTCATCGCTACAATGAACGGATCGAGCACACGGGCAACGGACTTGGAATACCACATGAGCAGTCCTGCCAATGAGCCGATTAAGCTTCCGGCTAAAAAGCCGATAACGGTGGCATTCACCGTTGCAAACGCGTCTGTAAGCAGTTGCCCTGAGCTGGCCATCGTGATGGCGGCATCAAGAATGGCGCTTGGTGATCCCATGAGGAATCCGTTAACGAGCTCCAAACGAACAGCGGATTCCCAGATCACTAGAATGACTGCAACAATAATGAACCGCCATAGCATTGTTACCAGCCATTCTTTGGAGAATGTGGACTGTCTGTGTTTGTTCTTGCTCTTCGTAACTCCAGCAGGCTTTCCGGCAAGGGTAACTTCAGGTGATGTGCTCTTCATTAGCTGATCCTCCCCATTTGGATGTCAAGCTCTGACCAGATCGATTCAAAATACTGCTTGAACTTCTGGTCGGAGCGGGCTTTCAGTGCTGAACCGTATTGCGAGGCGAGACCAATGTCATACACCTGCTTCACGGTTGTTGGTCTTTTGCTCATGACGGCAATACGGTCGGAGATGGCGATGGCTTCCTCGATGTCATGCGTGATAAGCACCCCTGTCTTGCCCTCGGATTTCAGGATAGACAAGATTTCATCTTCCAGAATGAGTCTGGTCTGATAATCAAGTGCGGAGAAGGGTTCGTCCAGTAATATTATATCGGGCTGGGTAACGAGGGTACGAATGAGGGCTACACGTTGGCGCATACCACCTGATAGTGTGGAGGGATAGGCTCCTGCGAATGAAGCCAGGCCATAACGATCCAGATAATCCATGGCAATATCGCCGCGATCCTTTTTGGACATGCCCTTCACTTCCAAGCCTAACGTGACATTATCCAGGATGCTTCTCCAAGGGAGCAATAGATCCTTCTGCATCATATAACCGACATGTCCGGTGGTCTGATCGATCTCTTCACCACAGACGATAACCTTGCCATTGGTTGGCTTAAGCAGACCTGCGATAATATTGAAAATCGTACTTTTGCCGCAACCGCTTGGTCCCACGATACTGAAGAACTCCTGTTTCTTGATTTGCATCGAAACCTCAGCCAGGACCTGAATATCTTCTCCGGTTGCACTGACAAATGATTTGGATACGCCTTGTATCTGTATAGCCATGATGGTAGCCCCTTTCCTACAGCCTGATGGTAGTTCGTTTCTTGATGTAATTAGATGTTAAGTAACTTGACATTAATGAATATATTCCTAATCATATAGACTGATAGCACAATTGTCATTAGTTACTATGAACATAAAAATAGAATTAAATCAGTTATAATGCACAAATGAAGATTGAATATGAATTGAATATGAAAGGAGCACGAGAAAAACGTGTCATTATACATTACACGCCCTCGGTTTAAGACGTATGATTAACTTCGCTAGGGGCTGGATTAACATTCAGAAGGGACTCAAGTGCGAAGGCAAGTCGGAAGCGAAGGCTCTCCATCGGGTCCTTAATGTTCCTGCCGGTTAGTTTCTCGCATTTCTCCAATCTGTAGATCACTGTATTACGATGTACGAAGAGCTCTTTCGCCGTATCAACGATCTGGCAATGATTTTCATAGAAGGAGGACAAGGTTTTCATAAGCTCGTTACGCTCGTTTGGATCTCGGTCGTTGAAGGGCTTAAAGGTTTCTTGATGGAACTGGAGCATCTCATCGTGGGGAATCATGCGCAGCAGACGGCTTATATCCATGGTTTGATAGGAATGAGCGAAGCGGGTCTTTCGCATCTGATAGCCGGATTGAAGCGCCTTGACTGCCTCTTTATAGGAGAGTCCAATATCCAATACATTGGTGTAGGAATTACCTATGCCGAAGGATAGGCTGAGCTGCGATTCCGTATATAGGGTGCTCGCGATCTGTTCAAGCTGCTGAACAACGGTGTGTTCGTCCCAAGACGATTCGGCCAAAAAGACGAGTATGCCGAACTGGTCGTTCTTAGTGAACATGACAAAGGAGAGAGCCAATCTGGCGAACTCCTGTTTAATCAACTCGTAATTAGCGTCTCGTTCCGAGATGAACCGCTCTTCCCCGGAGGAAGTAGAGTTCTGTTTAGGTATGCCCACTAAGGATTCATCCTTTTTGGCGATGATCAGAACGGAACTTCCTTTGGCTTGCAGCCCATATTTCTTGCCGCGATGCAGCGCTTCTTGTTCCGAACGAATGAAGCCCTGAATGAGATCGGAGAAATATTCATTTTTGTAACGGCGTGAGCGCTCCTTGACGGCTTGCTTCTTGGTTAACTCGAGACCGATCACATTGACGGCTTGCTCCAGTGCCAAAGTGGAGAGCTTAGAGCTTGCGGAGCTGTCGTATAGTGCGATCAAATAACCCTCGTGCCGATCCGTGAAGATGGGATGAAGCTCAGCATGCCGATATTTATCAGCAGTAAGTAGGCAGATCGAGATTGTGGTGTGGAAGGAAGGGTGCTCATCTATCAATGTCACTAAGGGAGCGGCGAGAGACTGGTGATCCATCTGTTGTGCATAATGGGAGCTTGCTGTAATCTGCTTCTTCGAACCAAGCAAAAGTACAGGCGAAGATAGCAGTTGAGACAATGTATCTACGATGGAGGGTATGCCTTTTCCCTGCATCACCATCGTGGAAAATTGCTTGTGAATAGACAAGGCGTAGTGGAGCTCATGAGTTTTGTTCTGAAGGATGGCACTGATCGAATGTTGAAATATTTCACCGAGTGTATTGTCTATCTCGGACAGTTCGATGATTGGGAAGCCCAGCCTGTCGGCTGTCTCAAGCAGTTGCGGGGATAATTCAAGAGAGAAGCGCTGTGTCTTGACAGCAAGCGCCGCACAACCAATCGTATGCATGTCTGTAATGAATCCAAGATGAGCATCAGGGCGGTCTTTCAGGATATAACCGTTGGTCAGCAGCATATCTCCCGGCTTCAGGAATTGGACAATATCTGGCGCGTCCATAATATTAATCGATTGCACCAACCGATCTAGTCCACGATGTCCGGCAATAACCTTTGCTTTGGAGAGAATGGGGATAGTCAATAACTGTTGCAGATCCATCTTCAACCCACTCGCTTTCATAATGATATGTTATAAAATCTAACATTAAGTGAGGCGGGCGTAAAGAAGAGTTTGGATAAAGAGGCTAAAAGATAGATGTAAACAAATTTTTCATAAATATAAAAACTTTCCAATAATTCAATGCGTTATACTAAATAGATCTAAAGAAAATTTGATCACTATTACCAACTCTATCACTAAAAAGGAGTTCTCAATCCATGAAACGAAAAGGATTAGTATCACTTTTACTTGCCAGTGTTGTTGCTAGTTCTATTTTAGTAGCATCGACTACTACTGCAGAAAGAGTTGTAGCCCAAACTCCGATGGAAGCAGCAACGGAGTATTTTCAGGCTTACATTGCTAAGGATGTAGAGGGAATGATGTTCTATTCTGAAGATACAAATTATTTGGATGAGAAAAGTCGTGAAGAAGGATATGTGAAGGATTTTAAAACCAATCCAACTACAGGGTATGAAATTGTGGAAACCAAACAAATCAACACGGATGAAGTTCAATTTTATGTAGTTCAAAAGTATGCAGGACAAGGCTACGAACAGTCACCACCACTTCCATATAAAATTTTCAAAAGCGAAAATGGATGGAAGGTTTTAGTAGAGCCACTAGAAATCAATACATTGACAGGTGAAGTCACTAAAGGTACACCGATTCACGCTTTGCGGTATACAAATCATTAGTTGTTGTATCTGGTTTCTACTAAAACACAGGCCCATACTATAGATACGATTGAGGAGTGACCACCAATGAAAAAATTCTTTATCAGTACGGTATTAATAATAACTGTTTCAGCAGTGACTGCTTTAAGTATTTATGCTAATAGTTATGATGTTGATTCTAAAGCGGATAACCCAAACTATCCAGATTTTGGTCCTGCAGTAAAATTATCAGAAGAGGAAATTAATAGAGCTCTAGAAAATGTCAGTGGCATAACGACATCTTTTGGAACATTTAATAGGGTACCCAAGAAAGACGCCTTCATTTCCGAGAAGGAAACGGTGGATAACTTAGATCATTTAACTGCTGATACCAAACAGATTTTTTCTCACGGTAATTACTTTGTAAAAAGCGATTTCGAGGAATAAATTTATCAGAAAATTAAGACCGACATTTCATTGATTGGGAATGGTTCTTTTTAGGGCGTGGGAACGATAGAAGTCACTGGTTAAATTCCGTGTTTGATGAAAGCGTTGAGTTTATTATTTTGGATTTGTTACAGATGGGGAAAGAGAAGCCAATCGTAGTAGATACTTTTATGGAACCTGCTTATCTAAGGGAGATTGTTAACCCCAACCGAGTTGTTTATATGTTTGCAGAAGATGACCTAATTCGAGCGGAGTATCTGGATCGAGATCATCTGAGAGGCATGGAGGATTAGTTCCCTAGTTTATCAGATCCACAACTTGCACGGGACGAAACATTAAACACGGTGGTTAGAGCATCGAATCATTACCTGCAACAAGCGGAGCAGTATCAATTAAAATGGTTCATGAGAACAACTCAGTCCAATAAAGATCAGATGTTATTGGAAGTTGAAAAGCATTTCGGTTTTCGATGATATTGAAGCGTCAAATTATATCAGTCGTCATTTGTTATACTCAAGGAATACGGTAACTCAATAAACCTCAGAAAGTAGCCGATCAACCTGATCGGCTGCTTTTGCTCAGCAACGGGCAGGTAACTCAATGCCATCTTGTGAATTACAGGTGTAACTTTTATTGATTGATAGCGTTGTTCATAACGAGGAACTTCTATAGGTTTTTAGAATAACTAAAAGAATACGAGGAATGAAGTAATGAAGAAAAAGAGACTATTTTTTACTGTTGTAGCATTAGCTTTAACAACAGCGACCGTAACTGCCTGTGATTCCACAAGTCCAACTCAAGAGAATATGTCTACTCCAAAATCTAGTGTATTATCAAGCAAGTCTGAAAGTACAACGATTTCTAATTCTTTAAGCGAACAAGAGAGCAAACCCTCCCACTATATTGCTTCTGGAGGCGCAACGGTACAGCAACCCTTTTCCGTAAATCCGGAATTTGTACACATAAAACTGCTTATGAAGAACAATAGTAGCCATGAAGTCAATGTTAGTTTAACGCACTTAGATACTAGTAAAGTGTATTTCGCTAGAACGATTGCTGCCGGGGAATCTTTGGATTGGAGGAATAGTAAAGAAGGTTTCACCCAAGGTATGAATACTGGAGGTTACTTGCTTCAATGGAGTGGTGGCGGTTATCGCGTTGAAGGGGAAGTATGGGGATCAGCTGGTTCAGACCCGGACGATACTGTTCATCTAACTTATTGATTTAAGGAGCAGTTTAGTGTAAAGACAATGGAATAACATACTATCTCATATAGAATACTTTATCTTTAAAAGGGAGGGGAACACATTGCATAATATGATGAATAAGAGACAATTTATTGAGATGACAGTTAAAGAACAACATTCTGTAGTATTTAAAGTTAATAATCGAGATGAATTTTTCCGTGGTGTTGCTAAAGGATTAAATGAAGGCTACTTATTTGTTGAAACAGAAGAAGGTATAAACATTAAATTTAAAGTGGATGACATCATTGAGATTTATGCTATCAAGTCTTCATCTCCAACGCATAGTGCTATCCAATCCCACAGTTTGATGAAAGGTAGCGATGATGACCTTGAAAATCTTGTACTCCAGTTTGAAAGTTTAAATGACGATGTAAAGAAACAAATTACCTCTTCCTTATCAAAAGTGCTTGGTAAGCAAGTGATCATTTCGAAAATGGATATAACTTCATACAATGTATCTGAAATAGAAATGATTGCTAACATGATAAATGGATATCTACTCACTATTAAAACACTGGATATTCATTCCGAATTTTTCGAATCATACAACCAAAAGACTTGTTTTGGGAAAGGGCTAGATAACAATTGAGAATAGCCTAAGGGAGCGAAAATTATAAACGCTAAAATAGCAGGTCGGGAACTGTAAAAAATTTCTGGGAGGTGAGTATGTGAAAGAAGGAATTAAAAATGTTCTGTTAGGTACTGTAGTTTTTGTTGTTGGCTTTTCCATTATTCTGCTTCTTACAAGCTCCGATATTGAAGCTGAACTTACATATTATGCTGCCATAGCATATGCTCTTTTATATTTAGCCAGTGTTATATCTGTTTGCACTGCGGTACTCCTGAAAAAGATGACTCAATTAAAAAAGTGAAATTACTCTTAAGCTAGCGGGAAACGTTAGCTGAATAAAACAAAGAAAGTAGCCGATCATTTTGATTGGCTGCTTTTATTCAACTTCTCTTACAGGTATCTGCTATCTATGAAATACTTACTTCAGCTCTATCATGTTGTAATTTGCCACCTTCTCTTGCTAAATAATTCTGCACTATTTGATTTTTATCTGATTCATGTACAAATATTGATTTCACCTGTGGGTTATCAAAAGATAATGTTAATTCGGGATAGATAAAATCGCCTTCAATAATGATAGGTAATTTATCTTCAATATGCCGGTGTGTAAGCTCTTTTTGTGCCAACTTGATGATTTTGTTGAAAACGATGGAGCTTCTTCAATTATCCTTTGGGATGGTACATCAGAAAGTTCAGGAAAACCTAGGAACAAATTGAGCAACCCTTTCTACGTATCATTCGTTTGAGTATGAAAGAGGTGATACGAAATTAATAAAATGAGTAATAACATCTTAATGTTGGTATTAGTGGTATCCATGATATTTGCGGGATGTTCACCAAAAGAAAAAAATGAAGATACAATTACTGAACGTGTAGTAACATCTGATTTCGTTCTTGAAGTAACAACACCAACAGTTTTAAGTACGGGTGAGACATTGAAAGTAAAAGGAACTTTAAAATATACAGGTATTAAACCTGTTGAAGTATCTCATGGAGAACCAATCATTCGTTTTTCCTTTTCCGGTAGTGACGAGGAGCGTAATTATAAGGATGTGGGATATGTAACTGAATTTAAATCAGGTCAAGTAGTTGAAGTTGAAGATGAATTTATGGTAACCAAGAAAGGGAAACAAAATCTCATTGTGGATATGACCGCGGATATCTCTATGACCATGAACTCAATTGAAATTCTTGTGAAGTAATCTGAGTGATATTGAACTGACAGAAAACTCTAGATTAAAAATGAAATGTTACAAGAATAATACCTAATGAACTCGTTCGAAATTGATAAAAAACCTCCCGTCCCACATAACATCTGGGCTTGGGAGGTTTTGATTATAGTGCGGATTCAACGTTTATCGTACAAACCATCCAGTAGGCTGAGGGGCTACGTCTGCGGTATCTCGTAAATCATGGACTTTGACATTACTGCCATAGATCATGGAATCGCTACTCAGTCGGAACGAAGGGAAACTGTGCTCGGATTGCAGACGCAAACAGGGTTCAAAGTAAATCTGCTGCTGTTTGTTGATTACAAAGGGAAGCGACCCCGCCTCTATGGTAACATCATCGCTATCCGGCTCGTTTAAGATCAGAAGTACCGCAATTCCGTCACAACCGCATCCATCGGTATCATAAAACAATTTGAAATAGCCTGGTCGATCTCTCAGCTTTTCAGTAAGTCTTGCTTCTGCCAGCGGACTGACTTGAATGATCATGACGTTGTTCACACTCCTCTAATCTCCAATGAATTCGCTTACAATTTAATATATGGACCATAAACGCAGATTAGAAGGTGAAATAAAGAAAAGCAAACGTGTCCTGTGAAAATATTGACGCTAAAGCGTAATGTAACGAACAATTCACGTATGAATGTTATATCCGGAACTTCTATGGATTCAGTGTGAAATCATTCGCCCGTCACTGAAACCCATTTCATCGTCATTCCTTATCTGGTATGATAAGCAGGGAAAATAGGGAAAATTAGAGAAAAAGGAAGGTTCCGCTATGACACCGATCACCATATACGACATCGCCAAAGAAGCAAATGTATCTGTAGCGACAGTCTCCCGGGTGCTGAATGATACGGCACCTGTGCGTGCAAGCACCCGAGAGAAGATTATGTCCATCATTGAAAAACACCAGTTTCAGCCCAACGCGCAGGCGCGCAGTCTGATCAAGAAAGAGACGGGCACCATTGCCATCATCCTGCCGGACATTACAAATCCTTTCTTCCCGGAAGTGTTCTGGGGCGCGGAGAATGAGGCACGCGGATTGGGATATACCTTCTTTCTGTGCAATACCGCCGGTGACTACAACAGGGAATCTGAATATTTGTCCATCCTGCGAGAGAAGCGGGTAGACGGGATTATTTTTCTCGGCGGGCGTATTAACATGCAGGTCTGTCCGGATGATATGGCGCAGGAATTGATTGATATGGGCAAGCGTATGCCAATCGTGCTGGTCAATGGCAATATTGCCAAAGGCGGGTTCCACCGGGTGTACACGGATGAAGGTGCAGGGGCATCCCTTGCAGCTGAGCATTTGCTTGAACTGGGGCATCGCGATATCGCCTTTGTCGGCGGTCTGAAAGAGTTGTCCACCACCATGGTCAAAGTCAGAGCTGTGCAGAAAAAACTCCGGGAGCATGGGCTCGAAATCCCGAAAGAACGGCAGTTGCTCGGAAGCTTCTCCATCGACGATGGTAAACGTGAAATGTCCAAACTGCTGGATCGTGACAATCCGCCAACCGCAGTCATTTGTGTGAATGACAACACGGCAATTGGTGCGATCAAGTCAACGATTGAGCATGGGCTGTCCATTCCGAAGGATATGTCCATCGTGGGCTTTGATGATACACCGCTTGCCACTGCCGTTATACCGGAACTGACAACGGTATCCCAGAACACGTATCAGCTTGGCAAACAGGCTGTGGATGTGCTGCATGAGCTGATTAACCAAGGCAAACCGAAGAAGCAGATTATTCTGCAACCGGAGCTAATTGTGCGTCAAAGTACGGGACCTGCTGCAAGATAAAGGGCCTGTAATTGGAAAAAGAAAGCGTTGACATTTCCTCGAAGGGTGAAATATAATGAGTGCGTGAATGAAACCCCTTTCATAAAGTGGAACGGGTTTTATGTTTCAGCTTAATGAAACCCATTTCATGAAACGGGTTTCAGTGTAGTCATCTATTCATTAGTTCAAGGGGGCGTAACGTATGAGAAGAAGTCTAAAGGTCATTTCGTTATTGATGCTGGTCATGGTAATGGGTCTTACAGCCTGTAGCAGCGGGAGTAAAAGCGGTTCTTCCGGCGAGTCCGGCGGCAAGGTTGATCTGAGCATGACAATCTGGGGCTCGGAGGATGAGAAGAAGATTTATCAGGAACGACTCGACATTGTGAAGCAGACGTATCCCGATATTAACGTGAAGCTGAACGTGGTTGCAGGGGATTATGACCAGAAGGTACAGACCATGATCGCCGGGGGAACGGCACCGGACATCATGATGATTGCCGAGAACTATCAGGCTTACGCCTCCAAGAATCAGATTATACCGCTGGATGACATGATTAAGGCCAACAATGTGAACATGTCTGAGCGTTATTCCGATGATATTGCAAACCTGATGAAGTATGATGGCAAACAATTTGGTTTGCCGGATCGGGCAGGTGCGATGGTCCTCTTTTATAACAAAGATCTGTTCGACAAGGCTGGGGTGGAATACCCAACCAAAGATTGGACACAGGACGATCTGATGGCGGCAGCTCAGAAGCTGACGGTGAAGGAGAACGGCAAGACGACTCAATGGGGTTACTATCCGGGTAGCTGGTGGCCGCAATGGATGCAGCTGATCTACCAGAACGGTGGCTCATTGTTTGATGAGAGTGGTAAACCGACCTTCAATACAGAGCCTGTGCGTAAAGCACTGCAATTCATGAATGACCTGACCTTCACACACGGTGCGGGACCAACGCCAACCGAGATTGCCGACATGGGGAATATCGGAGCTGATCCGCTGTTCGCTCAAGGCAAAATCGCCATGGAAACGACAGGGTTCTGGAACATCGGATCACTTGCCAAGGTGGAAGGCATTAATTGGGATATCTCTCCGGTATGGGGCGAAACGAACGCATTCTTTAACGGGTTAACGATTACCAACGCTTCCAAACACAAGGAAGAAGCATTCAAAGTCATCGAAGCACTGACCACACCGGAAGCACAGATGCCAATGGTCAAAGCTGGTCAGGATGCTCCTGCAACCAAAGCGGGTCTGTCCAGTGATGAATTCCTGAATGCTGAATATGGCGGCAAAAAAATCAACATGGCTGCGTTCAGTGAATCAACGATCTATGCAGAACCGTTCAACCCGCAATGGAACGAAATGATGAAGCTCATTAACGATAAGCTGGGTGTGTACTTCAACAACAAAGCCTCGCTTGATGATACCGTAACCGAAATTCAGAGTGGACTGGAAAGACTCTACAAATAGAGGTTTTTTCTGAACATGCACAAATAGCAGCGACAGCAGGACAGGTGGAATCGGCGTGAATGCGGGTTCCATCTGCTCTCTGCGTCATGGGAGGGCTTAACGTGAGAAAAAAGGACGGGAAATGGTTCTACATCTTCATCTCGCCTTGGCTGATCGGGTTTCTGGGGCTGACCCTGGGTCCGATCCTGTTTTCCATCTATATGAGCTTCACGAATTGGGATCTGTTCCAGTCCCCTGAATTCATCGGTATCGACAATTACAAAACACTACTGACCGATGATCCGATCTTCTGGAAATCCGTCGGCAATACATTCTTCTATGCACTGATATCCATTCCGCTGGGCATGTCGATCTCGCTCTGGATTGCATATTACCTGAACAAAAAAATCAAAGGGATCACCTTCTTCCGTATTCTGTTCTATCTGCCTTCCGTTGTTCCGGTGGTTGCGAGTTCATTGCTCTTCATCCACTTGCTTGCACCGACTGAAGGATTGATCAACCAGGCACTTGCGATCTTCGGTATTCAGGGTCCTGCCTGGCTTCTTGATCCGAACTGGGTTAAGCCTGCATTGATTCTCATGTCCTTATGGGGTGTGGGGGGTGGCGTGGTATTGCTGCTTGCAGGGATGAAAGGAATACCGCAGGAGCTGTACGAGGCCGCTGCCATCGATGGGGCGAAGAGTACACAGTCGTTCTTCCATATTACATTCCCAATGCTTACGCCCGTCATTTTCTTCAATCTCGTGACTGGCATGATTGGAGCGCTCCAGACCTTCGCGCAGGTATTCATTGTTACTGCCGGGGGACCTGACAATTCAAGTCAGATGGTTGTGCCCTACTTGTTCCAGAATGCGTTCCAATTTTACAAAATGGGTTATGCATCGGCGATTGCCTGGGTATTATTCATCATCATCATGGCGCTCACCCTAGTTGTATTCCGTTCATCGGCGCTATGGGTGCACTACGAGGAGGGAAAAGCCAATGAGTAATCCATCGACTGTGGAGAAGACGATATCCTATATTTTTCTGATTCTGGTCGGGGTGCTGCTTGCTTCGCCTTTCCTGTACATGATCTCCATTGCACTGGCAAGTGACGCAACAACCGTCAAATCAGCCTTTACCTTCGTTCCAATGGAGTTCCAATGGTCGAACTTTTATACCATCTTTACGAACAATAATCTTGGCACGTATCTCAAAAACTCGGTCATCATTACCGTCTTTACGATTGTCGGATCGGTATTATCAGCTTCGATCGTATCCTACGGCTTTGCCCGAATCAAGGCAAAAGGAAGCCGTTTCCTGTTTATTGTATTGCTCAGTACGATGATGATTCCGGGTGAGGTGACGATGGTACCGCAGTTCATCATCTTCCGTCATCTGGACTGGATTAATACATTTTACCCGCTGATCGTACCAAGCTTTTTCGCCGGAGCGTTCAACGTATTCCTGATTCGGCAGTTCGTCATGAGCATTCCAAAATCACTGGATGAAGCCGCCATGATCGATGGTATGGGGCACCCGGGAATCTACTGGAAGATCATCATGCCACTGACTTATCCGATACTTGCTGCCATTGCGATCTTCTCATTCTCCTATAACTGGGGTAACTTCATGGGGCCGCTCATCTATATCAATGATCCGGAGAAAATGCCGCTGGCACTCGGAGTGCAGCTGTTGACTACGGTAGGTGGCGGGCAGATGCCGCCATGGAACCTTGTTATGATCGCTTCCCTCTTCCTCACTATTCCGATGGTGCTGGTATATCTGTTCGGACAACGTTATGTCTATGAAGCCAACATTAGCGGCGGAAGCAGCGGAATCAAGTAATCGAGGTGTCTGTAGTGGTTGTATGTACTGAACCTGATGTTCAAGGTCAATGAAGTAATCAACGTACATGGAGAAAGGATTGTATAGCCCATGGCGCATAAAGAACAACGCAGCAGAGGCAAACGGAGTTATATCCTCATGGGTGTCGCCCTGATTGCTCTGCTGGCAGGAGGAGGAATTGTTATCAATCATTTTGCCAATGAATCATCCAAAACAATTGAGTTCCAAGGGGAACCAGTACGTCTGAAGCTGGATCAGTCCTATAATCATTTTGAAGGTTGGGGTACGTCACTTGCCTGGTGGGCCAACGATCTTGGCGGATGGAAGGATCAGACAAAGGTTAGTGAAGTGATGGATCTGGTCTTTGATCCGGAGAAAGGATTAGGTCTGAACATCGTTCGTTACAATATTGGCGGTGAGGAAAATCCGGAGATGAAAGCTCTTCGTCCCGGCGGGGATGTACCTGGTTTCCAGCCTGAACCTGGAGAGTGGGACTGGGATGCTGATGCAGGTCAGCGTGCTGTATTACAGGGTTCGATGGAGCGCGGCGTGAACATTGCCGAAGCATTCTCCAATTCACCACCTTACTGGATGACGATCAGTGGATCGGTTACCGGAGCCGTAGATGGCAGCAATAATCTGCGTGACGATCAGTATGATGCGTTTGCCGATTACCTGACCGAAGTTGTGAAGCATTATCGGGACGAGTGGGGGATCACCTTCCGCACACTGAATCCGCTCAATGAACCTTCCTCCGACTGGTGGAAGAAGGGCAATATGCAGGAAGGCAGTCATTTTACGAATGAGAAACAGGCCGAGATTATCAAGAAAGTTGCTGCATCGTTGAAGAGCAAAGGACTGGATAGAACCGTCATTAGTGCCGCAGACGATAACAGCATTGATGAGACGGTGTTTAATTTCAACCTCTATGATCAGGACACGCTGGACGTAATCCAGCAGATCAATACCCACTCCTATAATGGTAGCAAAATGGAAGAGCTGCGCACACTGGCAGAACGCCATGGCAAGAAGCTGTGGATGTCCGAGTACGGAACAGGGGGCAGCGAGCCGCACAGTCATGAGGATATGACCTCGGTGCAGGAACTGGCAGAGCGGATCATGTTCGATCTGAAAATCATGCAGCCATCCGCCTGGGTATACTGGCAGGCCGTTGAAGATGAAGGCGCCAATAACAACTGGGGCTTCATTCATGCCAATTTTAACGGTGAAGAGCAGTATGAGATGACCAAGCAGTATTATGGCATGGCCCAGTTCACAAAGTTTATTCGTCCAGGCGCAACGATTATTCCAACGGATGGTGGACGCACGCTGGCTGCCTATGACGCAGAACGTCAGAGACTGGTGCTGGTGATTCGTAATGAATTGTCAGCGGGTACAACAGCGTTTGAATTGGAAGGGTATACGTATGGAAAATCAGCCACCGCTCAGGTGTATCAGACTTCACCGGATCGGAACATGGAACAGCTTGAAGACATTCCGGTGTATGCCAACGGACTTGAAGTGCCTACGGCCGACAATTCCATTACAACGGTTGTACTGGAAGGCGTGACGTTGCAGGCGAACTGATGATTAAGGAATATAAATTGAACTAAATATTTACATCAAATGGAGAGGACAGAAAAAACCTGAAAAAGCGGAGCGTGCGCCTACAAGCTTTCTGCAAGAAGGCTACATCGGAAGCATACGCTATCCCCGGATTTTCCCTTTGAGAGAAAGGGAATCAAAAAATCTGGGGATAACAGCGATTGGAAGGTTGTTCTGTCATCGAAGTGTGCAGTGTAAATAATTTTAGTTCAATTTATATCAATAAAGAGAAGGAGGGTATATCTTTGTCAGAGAAAGCATCCCTTTTGCTGCAGGAACAGGAGAAGAACATCGCCAGGGCTGAGAACGGTGTTCCATCTGAATTAACATACGATGCACGCAGCTTTTTCCTAAACGGAGAGCGTGTATTTCTGAACAGTGCCACGATCCATTATTTCCGTATGCCGAAGGAAGAATGGCGTGAAGTTCTTTTGAAGGCGAAGCTGGCAGGCATGAACTGCATCGATACCTACTTTGCGTGGAATGTGCATGAACCGGAAGAAGGACAGTGGTTCTTTGAAGGGGACAACGATTGCGGAGCATTTCTAGATTTGTGCGCAGAACTCGGCATGTGGGTCATCGCGCGTCCGGGTCCGTTTATCTGTGCGGAATGGGATTTTGGCGGGTTTCCATACTGGCTTGGTACGAAGGACGGCGTGAAATTCCGGGAAAATAATGAGACGTATCTGCACTATGTGAATTTGTATTTTGACCGGATTGTGCCGATCATTCGGAACCGCCAGCTGTCCGCTGGGGGCACGGTCATTCTGGTTCAGGTGGAGAATGAATACGGGTACCTGATGGATGACGCTGCTGCAAGTGACCATATGAATACGCTGAGGGATGGATTGTTGGAACGTGGCATTGACTCTACGCTGATCACTTGCGTTGGCGGGGCGGAAGGCACGATTGAAGGGGCTAATTTCTGGTCAGGTGCTGACGGGCATTATGAGAAACTTCGAGTCAAACAGCCGGACACCCCGAAGATGGTCACGGAATTCTGGACCGGATGGTTCGAGAATTGGGGTGGGCCTTCGGCCATTCAGAAGACAGCGCCTTTGCTGGAAAGACGGATCATGGAGATTCTGCGTGCCGGGTATACCGGGATCAGCCATTACATGTTCTACGGCGGCACAAATTTTGCTGGATATGGCGGCAGAACGATGGGGAGCAGTGACACCTTCATGATTACTTCCTATGACTATGATGCACCGCTGAACGAATATGGACGGGTGACACCAAAATATGCAGTAACCAAGAATCTGTCCTATTTCGTCCATGCTTTCGGGGCCCTTCTGATGGAAACAGAGGAAATTCCAGAAAGACAGAGCGTTGTACGTCATCCTGAAGGCATATCTGTGCGAGGCAGACAGGCTGATAACCAGAAGATTTGGTTCCTGGAGAGTCACAAGGATGAACGGGAGACGATGCACATTACGCTGGAGGGAGGCCGGACTCTTCCCGTATCGCTGAATCCGGGACAGATTGTTCCGTTGCTGGATCGAGTACAGATTGCTGAACACGTATACCTGACTGCGGGTACGATGATTACGGGCAATGAAATGATAAACGGAGAATTGACCCTGTTCATCGTGGCCGCTGCCGGGCAGCGTTCTGTTGTTGAACTGGAAGCAGGGGCACTAAACGTCACGGGCAGTACGGTGCAAGTGCTGGTCGAGCATGATTCAGCAAGGAACGTATACCGCTTCGATCTGTTCCATTTCCAAGAGCCGGGCATGATCCAACTGGAAGCAAACGGCATACCGATCCGTTTCGTCATTCTGGATCAAGAAACGATGAATCGAACATGGCGATTGGAAGCAACAGATCAGAAGGGACTACGTTATGTGATCGGGTTTGATGATGTGGACGTGTTGCCATCTGATCAGGTCAAGGGCATGATCACGGATCCGGATCGCACAATTATGCTGCTTGGTGACTGGACCGATGGAGAACGGACGTTAACAGGTCACGAGTTCTATGCCAGCGAGAAGCCTATTGCAGGCAAACAGCAGCAGCTTCCGTGGACATTACCGAGTGCGCCGACATTGTCTGATTCTCCTGAGATGTCACGTGTTACGTTAACTGCGAAGCAACGTTCGGCGAGTGGACAACCCGAAGACTTTTCCCGGTATGGACAAGATTTTGGTTATCTGTTGTACGAATGTGATTTCGAGAGTTCAACCGAAGGAATCACCAGTCTCATTTTGCCAGATATACAGGATACCGCCAGAATTACAGTCAATGGAGTACAGCAGGCATTGGTTCGTCAGGTAGGTGCCGCAGGAGTGCAGTTGCAGGTGGCCAAAGGGAAGAACACACTTCAGATTCTGGTGCAACATATGGGCAGGTTGAACTTCTCTCCACATCTGGGTGAGAGCAAGGGGCTGGCTGGTGCTGTGTATCTGGATGGCCAAGTTCGGGATATTCGTCGGGATTGGCGTATGGAGAGTGGACTTGTGCATCTCGATGAGGTGAACGCTATACATGGGGCGCCACTTCTGAGCAGAAGTTTTACACTGGATGGCATGGATCGTGCGATTCTCGTGGGTGCACTGAGCAAAGGCCTTCGTATCAATGGCATCGAAGTTCCGATGGAAGGATATCAGGATTGGTTTGCCTTCCAGACGTTAGACATATCCTTGTATATCAAGCCCGGAGAGACGAATACACTGGAAATGCCGTATAGCCGTTCCTCACTGAACCGACTGGAACTGATCACGTATCCGAGTCAGGGAGAACTGAAGGATTGGCGTATGGCAGGAACGGATGCCTTACTTCCGGAACAATGGGAGAGTACTGAAACAGGGCGAGAACTGGCTCAACGTAGCGTACAGGGGTCAATCCTGCGTACGGCACAGTCTGGTGTCGCCAAAATTGGCAATGGGAATGCCAACCCGATGACCAATACCTCAGACGGTGGAGGCTCACGTGCTGCGGTGAGCGAGAAGTCTCAGCCCGCATCTAATGCTCCTCAAGTACAAGGCTCGCACGGTCAGCCTGTCTGGTACCGCTGGCGTTTCGCGAAGCCTGCGGTTTCGGAGCATCATAAAGTGAACCTGATGCTTCGCCTGACCGGGATGAGCAAAGGAACCATTCACCTGAACGGACATCATCTGGGGCGTTACTGGCAGATTGGTCCGCAAGAGGATTACAAGATTCCAGTAGCATGGCTACAGGAAGAGAATGAATTACTTTTGTTCGATGAAGAAGGCAGAACGCCAGAACGGGTACGATTCCTGTTGGATGCGTTATCCCGTTATCCGTGGGTTGTGGTGGAATAGTTCATGTATTGATCGTTAGCTGTCTTACCAATTCTACTATGGTTGAGAACAATAATTGAACCAGGAGAGTTCAAGTTGGAGCATTTTTTTAGAGAAGTGGATTAGGTCGAGAAAGCAGCATCACATACCGCATAAAGTTGATGTTTTATCGTAGCCATAACACCTCATTTTCTTAGCCAAATTCACCTGGGGTTATGAATCATCTGATTCAGTCCTTTGAGTGAATAGGGCTAAGGGAGTGGGGGGAACTATGGTCATCAGGTTTTTACAATAAGCGAGATAACCATTGCAACTTTAAATTTGTAACCGTTTACATAAAAGATGATTGTTCATCCATGATCTGTGAAGGGAGTGATGCTTCATGTAATTGGAATTTGAACAGGTAGTCGCGAGGTGTTGCTCATCAGGGACAGCCCAGAGTACGTTTTGTCTTTGGTAATACAGTAAGGTATTCCTCTGTTCATCACTCATGGATAAGGAGATGACCCAATGTTGACGAAGAAGGAAGAGGGAGTAGGAGTAGGAAAGTCCAATGGCTTCAAGGCCGGAATGATTTTGCTGCTCGGAACATTGCTTCTATTAACGATGTTATTCCCCAATACAGCCAGAGCAGCGACAAGTGTATATACGATATCCGCCTTTACGAACACAAGTGAGTCCAATATGTACATCTATGAATCGTATAATGCAACCCACTATGGTTTGCTAAAAGGGCCAGCCTATACACCTCCGGCCGATCTGATCCGTGATCCCAGCATCATGAAGCACACAGATGGTCTATATTACGTTGTTTACACCACGAACTGGTCGGGTAACACCATCGGCATCGCCTCCAGCCCGGATAAGGTAAACTGGACATTTGTCCGTAACATTACATTATCCACACCTACCACAATCGCACACACCTGGGCACCGGAATGGTTCAAAGACAGTAACGGCAGTCTGAACATTATCGTGTCCCTCTCACCAGGCAACTATCAGAATTTCAAACCTTATGTACTCACAGCTTCAGGTAGCAATCTAACATCTACCTCATGGTCTGCACCTACTGAACTGGCAGGCATTGCTCCCAATTATATCGACACTTTTATTGTGAAGACAGGCTCAACCTATCATGCTTTTACCAAAAACGAGACCACCAAATACATTGAATATGCGACATCCACCTCGCTAACGGGTCCTTATACCTTTAAAGGCACAGGGGATTGGGCAGGTTGGGGTTCTTGGGTGGAAGGACCGGCGCTTGTTCAGCTGGATAATGGTTCATGGCGAATCTACTTTGACGGCTATGCCACACAAAAATATTATTACAGCGATTCTGCTGATAACTTCCAGACTTGGGGTGCCAAACAAGAGATTGCGGGTCTTACCGGACTCGTCCGGCATATGACCGTATTGAAAGAGTCCGGACAACCGGGTGATATCCGCAAGCTGGAGTCCTTCAATGTGCCTGGCAGCTTCATTCGTCACTATAACTATCAGGCACGGATTGATGCGAGTGTCAGTCCGGCGGAGGATGCACAATTCCGTATCGTTCCGGGTCTGGCGAATGCAACAGGTATTTCGTTTGAGTCCATGAATTATCCGGGTTATTTCCTGCGCAATAATAATGGAAGCATCACACTTGTGAAAAATGACGGCAGCACTACATTCCGAAATGACGCCACGTTCAAACGTGTAAATGGACTTGCTAACGCTAGTTGGACATCGTATGCCTCGTTTAGTAACCCGAACCTGTACCTGAGACATTATAATAATGTGCTGAAATTGGAAGCTATCGTTACCGCAATAGATAAGTCAGACGCGACCTTCCGAGAGATTGGGCAATAATGGGTGTTCGTTTTCTAAAATACAAATAAGTTAAACTATACATTTACACGATAACGGAGAGGTCAGAAATAACTTGAAGAAGCGAAGCGTGCGCCTTTATCCCCGGATTTCCCCTTTTAAGGAATAATTAAAAAATCTGGGGATAACAGCGATCGGAAAGTTGTTCTGACATCGGAGTGCAAGTGTAAAATGATAAGGAGTGAAGCGGATGAAGTGGTTAAAACGAATGAGCTCGCTGCTGCTGGCAGGAAGCCTGCTAACAGGCAGCCTGGGGATGGGCAATGAGGTATCTGCTGCAGGAGCATACACGGCTGTTGCCGATCCATCGAAGCAATATCAGACGATGGAAGGATGGGGAACATCCCTCGCGTGGTGGGGCAAAGTGGTTGGAGAATATTCCAATCGGGATGAGTATGTGGAGAAAATGTTCAATGCAAATACCGGACTCGGGCTAAACATCCTGCGGTACAACATTGGAGGCGGGGATAATCCATCGTCCAATATCCTCGAATATCGCAAAGCCGTTCCTGGTTACCAGCCTTCTCCCGGCGTGTATGACTGGAATGCAGATGCAAACCAACGATACATGCTGCAAGCTGCCAAAGCTCAAGGCGTGAATGTCATCGAAGCTTTTGCGAATTCCGCACCTTACTGGATGACGATCAGTGGTAATGTGTCCGGTTCGGCCAATGGTGGGAACAACCTCAAGCCCGATTACTACGATGACTTTGCCGATTACTTAACCGAGGTTGTGAAGCATTTTCGGGATAACTGGGGGATCACATTTGATAGCGTAACTCCGCTGAATGAACCGATCTCGACGTGGTGGAAGCAGGGCAATGACCAGGAGGGCATGCACTTTGACCGGGCGGATCAGAACACCATTCTGAGTCAGGTACAAGCTTCGTTGAATGCGAAGGGCCTGTCCACAAAGCTGAGCGCACCAGAAGAATACAGTATCGATGATACCAATGTGTCGTTCAACAGCTACAGCAATGCGGTTAAATCAGCGATTACTCAGATTAATACGCATACGTATGGCGGAAGCAATCGTACTGCTTTGCGCAACACAGCGACGTCTGCGGGCAAACATCTGTGGACCTCGGAATATGGAGATGGAGATGCAAGTGGACTTACGATGTCACGGACCATCCTCAAGGATATTCGCAATATGGGCGCAAGTGGCTGGGTGTATTGGCAAGCCGTGGATAGTGGAGAAGGATGGGGATTCTTCAAGAACGTGTTGAACAATACACAAACGACCAGCTACACCGTGAACCAAAAATATTATGTCATGGGCAATTACAGCAAATTTATTCGTCCTGGGTACAAGATTATCGGCATGAGTGATGCGAATACCCTTGCGGCTTATGATGCAGCTTCTGGCAAAGTCGTGTTGGTCACAACCAATTCGGAATCGTCGGATACAACAGTAACCTATGATCTCAGTCGTTTTACGAACACAGGCACGTCTGCTCAAGTATATCGGACCTCTTCAACGGAGAAGTTGCAGCAACTGACCAATATTTCGGTGCAAAACAAAACCTTTACCGCTACGGCCAAGGCCAATTCGGTCACAACCTACGTCATTTCCGGTGCAACTTACAATGGCGGTACAGGATATGAATCCGGGGCCATCTACAAATTAATCAACCGCAACAGTGGACTTGCACTCGATGTTAACGGTGCTTCTTCTACGGGTGGAGCAACAATCATTCAGTGGAATGATAATGGAGCAGCCAACCAGCAGTGGAAGCTGGAGTCCGCAGGTAACGGATATTACAACATCCGCAATGTGGGCAGTGGGCTTTTGCTGGATGTGAATTCAAGTTCTACACAAGGCGGAGCCGCTCTGATTCAGTGGCAGGATAACGGGGGCCACAAT
The DNA here is from genome assembly GCF_018614975.1 of Paenibacillus polymyxa. GTDB lineage: Bacteria > Bacillota > Bacilli > Paenibacillales > Paenibacillaceae > Paenibacillus > Paenibacillus polymyxa_E. Next base: position 131,551 of record NZ_JAGGNR010000012.1, read on the forward strand.
CAACAATGGCTGCCCATTGATGTGGGAGGATATGTGGTACTTGCGAATCGAAACAGTGGCCTGACGGTTGACATCAATCAAGGTTCTATGACCGCAGGTGCCTCCACGATTCAGTGGGCCGACAATGGCGGAGCCAATCAGCAATGGAGTCTCGTCAAAGTTAATTAGTGTGTGAGTGGGCATGAGTTAACGCTCTTACGTGTCCTTCTTTCTTGGAGGTGCAGTGCTCTAAGCAACACTGCATCCTCTAAGAAAGTAGCTATTTTAGACATACATATATTTATCCACCCGGCAGGTACTTAACGAAAACGGGATAGGGCGAATCTGCTAATATCCTGATCCGTGTGCCCCGTTTGCACCAATTCGGATAGAATCTGTCCAATGGCACTTGCGAACTTAAAGCCATGACCGGAGAAACCACCTGCGAGCCACACACGTTCATGGGCAGGGTGTCGGTCGATAATAAAATCTTCATCCGAAGTGAATTCATACTTGCATACACTACCACGCTTCAATTCTCCTGCTGCCTGAGGCATATGAAGTTCGAGCAGCCTGCGCAGATCCCCCTCGTCCGTTTCTTCCGTACCAAAAGGAGCCATTGTACTTCCTGGTGTCCACACCTGACCAGTATCATGACGACCCATCTTCAGACCTGATCCGCCAATGCTTGGAAATCCATAATATGTACCTTCTTTTCCTGCGAGTGTGAATCCGGGGAAGTGTGCCTCGCCATACAAGGCTTCTGGTGCATCAAACCATCCAACCGTTTTACGCACTGCCTGGATCGGGAGATCTACAAAAGGTTTCAATGTCTGAAACCAGGCACCAGCGCTCAGGATGATTTGTTTGGCATGGTATGTCTCACCACTTGAAGTCTGAACTGCCACGGAATGTGGTCCGTATTCGATATGCTCCACACGAGTGTGAGTTAGCAAGGTGGCACCATGGGCCACGGCTGCCTGGCAAAAGGCACGAATACAGGGTTCACTATACAGATAACCCGCATCAGGCTCATACATGCCCTCGTAATGTTCAGGTACTGTAATACCTGGCCAGCGTTTCATCACCTCGGCTGCGTGCAACGTTTCATACCGAATGCCTGCATCATCTGCATGGCTCAATCGGTTGTGGAAGGAATGAATCTCCGGATCAACCACATTTATTACACCGGAAGGAACAAACAGTTGATCGCCAGTCGTTTCCTCCAGCTCGTGCCATAACTTCTGCGCAAGTAATGCCATGGCAATATAGTCAGGCCCACCACTGTACACATGGCGCATCAGTCTGCTATCCCCGTGATGACTTCCTTCCGTATGCGGAGGATCAAAGGCATCAATTAATAAAGTTTTGCATCCACTGCGCGATAAATAATATCCTGCACTCATACCCATGGAGCCGGCTCCAACGATAATAACGTCATATGATTGTGTGATAACAGCACGTCCTCTCCTATGTATCCTTTTCTACAGTAATGCCTTAATAGAACATATTAATAGTAAAAGCTTGATGAAGGCAAGTGTAGTAAAATGGACTCTTACAATGAATGTTGCAAAGGAGACCAACCATGAGTGAGCAATTTAGGTTTGATCTATTTCCATTAATTCAGACAGAACGATTCATCCTCCGGTCGGCAGAGGCTAGAGACAGCCATGATCTGCTCGCGTTATATTCCGATGAAGCTGTGGTTCAATATATGCCATTCACTCCCTTTGAATCCGTGGAGGATGCGCAGGGTGAGATGAACTGGTATACGAAGATTTTCAAGGAACACACGGGTTTACGCTGGATGATTGAAGACCGTGAAACTCGTAAAGTGATCGGAACCTGTGGGTTCCTGAACTATGAAGTTGTACATAACCGTGCAGAGATTGGATACGACTTGCGTTCCTCTTTCTGGGGCCGCGGTGTTATGACTGAAGTGGCCCGTGCTGTGTTACATTTTGGATTCACAAGCATGCAGCTCAACAAGATCGAAGCAAAGGTTGAACCGGAGAACGAGGCGTCAATTCACCTGTTACATAAACTTGATTTTCAACAGGAAGGTGTACTGCGGCAGCATGAGTTTGAGAAAGGCAGATATATTGACCTTGCGGTGTTCTCCAAGTTACGAAGCGAAATATAGGCAAGCTAGAGCCCTATAAGGAGTTCAATGACTCCATCTCATCCCAAATTCGTAAGGCTTGTCCCCCGGAAGTGGCCCATGCTATATTGGAGAGATGTGAGGAGATGAGGATATGAAGCTGGTGTCCTGGAATGTGAATGGCTTAAGGGCATGTGTAACCAAAGGATTCATGAATTATTATCAGGAGAGTCAGGCGGATATTTTCTGCCTTCAGGAGACCAAATTGCAAGCCGGACAGATTGAGATGGACCTGGGGGAAGATGTCTATCAATATTGGAATTATGCGATCAAAAAAGGATATTCCGGTACGGCTGTATTTAGCCGAATCAAGCCTATATCCGTTCGTTACGGGATGGAGGAGGACAGTGAGCCGGAAGGCCGGATGATTACACTGGAGTATGATGAGTTTTATCTGGTGAACGTTTATACACCTAACGCGAAGCGGGATCTGACCCGACTGCCTTACCGTCTGGAATGGGAGGATCGATTCCGGGGATACATTCTGCAACTGGAGCAGACCAAGCCGGTTATCGTCTGTGGTGACCTGAATGTGGCTCATCAGGAGATCGATCTGAAGAATCCGAAGCCCAATCTGGGCAATTCCGGATTTACGCTTGAAGAGCGTGGCAAGATGACTGATTTGCTTGCTTCTGGTTATGTAGACAGCTTCCGCCATCTGTACCCGGATCGTACGGATGTATACAGCTGGTGGTCTTATATGCCGAAGGTTAGGGAGCGGAACGTGGGCTGGCGCATTGATTATTTTCTCGTATCCAATCAATTGGCACCTAAGGTGGCAGATGCGCATATCGACTGCCATGTAATGGGCAGTGATCATTGCCCGGTGGGTCTTACTTTGCAACTATAGGTAAGGATCATCGTGAGTTAGATTGAGGTATGAGTTTTAGAATACAAATATAGAAGAACTGCAAGTTTCCTTAATTGGAGATTTGCAGTTTTTTGCGTCACAGGTAGGGGAAGGACACTGGACTTTGGTTGGGGAAAGAACTGGACTCGGGATTGTTTCAATCCCGCTATTTCTTGGGTACGATTGAAGCATACATATATAGATGAACCTTTGGGGTAAGGGGTAGAGAAGATGAAGAAGGGGTTACGGAGAGGGTTAAAAGTGCTGGGAGGCATCATGCTTGCCACAGGACTTTTGCTGATGGCAGGTACAGCGTATGAAGCGTATCAATCCACGCAGGATATGAAGTCCTATCCCCCGCCAGGCAAGTATTATGAAGTGAGTGGTCGCAATATGCACCTCTACACTGCTGGCAAAGGAGAGGTAACCGTGGTGTTTGCCTCAGGCTGGGGTACACCTAATCCGTATGTGGATTTCAGTCCGCTGTATGACAAGTTGAAATCACAGGTAAAAATTGCGGTATATGATCGGTTCGGGTATGGATATAGCGACTATACGGATGAACCTCGTGATGTCGATACCATCTCGGAAGAGATCCACCAGTTGCTGCGAACATCCGGTCAACGTCCACCTTACATCATGGTCGGTCACTCCCTGGGTACGCTGGAGACACTGCGGTTTGCGCAAAGGTATCCTGATGAGGTGGCTGGCATGGTCATGATCGATGGAGGCAGTCCGGAGTATTACAGTACGGTGGAAATGGATACGCCCGAATGGTATTTTACTTCAGTCCGATTCCTGGTTAAAACAGGCATTGCGCGTACATTACTGCATTCGGATCAGATGATGGCGTCTCTGGTCATTGATCCAAATCTGGTAACGGAACCGATGAAAAAGGCCGTCACGATATCCACGCTGAGACATGCGTACAATGACAATGTCATGGAAGAGGTTCGGAATTCCAGAACAAATGCAGCGTGTGTGCTTGAGAACAAAACGAAGTTTGAATTTCCCCTGACGATCCTGACAGCAGGTTCGGAGGAGTTGGATGAGGACAGTCGGGCATGGCAGGCTGACCAAGCGGATTTTGCTTCATGGTCAAGACACGGAACACAGCTGACGGTTCCACAAGCGACACACAGTATCCACAACAGTCAACCGGATATTGTCGCTGCCGAAATCATGAAATTAGTGACAACGTCCAGTGACCTGTGAGTAAGATAATCCCACAAACACATGATGAACAGGATGAGGAGGAGGGATGGATGAAAAAGTTTAGAGTGATCACCCGATTCCTCTCCATTCTCGTAGCCAGTTGTCTATTGTCTTTATGTGTATTATCTGTATCTGTGATATGGGTCAAGAATAACGTTCATGCCGTGCCTGTGATCCAGCCGTTTGAACGTGATTAGCACATAAAATGAAGAAGAAGGAGTGGTAACGGATGGTGAAGAGAAGGACTATTTATTGGCCTGTGCGGCACTGGCGATGATGGTGGCCTTGAGTGCTTGCTGCAGCGCGGCAGACGAACCAAGTAATACGGTTCTCCACTGAACAAGATATGAAAACCGTATCCCGGCTGTATAAAGATTACTTCAACGCCAAAATTTGACGGATGCGGGTCAGACGATCGATGACAAAAATATTATCATTCAGGAAACCGATCCAAAGACGCAGGATGTCTGGTCCTTGATTGGAGGAACATTAACGTGACAGGAAGGCGTCATTGAACTGACGTTGACCTGGACAGAATCATAAGCAGAAGATAAGGGCTATTTTTCTTTCCTGCTTTCTGTCTTCCTGAAATAACGAATGAACGCCATAATACCTTGCATACGGAGCCGCATTATTGCTGCACCGCTGCAAGGTATTTTTATTTCGAACTGGAAACCTGACAGGTTACATGGTATGTTATATCATTATAATAGATTAATAGACAACTATAGAAGAAGACAGGAGAGGATTGAACATGATTAGAGTGGGTATTGTGGGTTACGGTAACTTGGGTAAGGGTGTAGAGAAAGCCATTTCCCAGAACGAGGATCTGGAACTGATTGCTGTGTTTACACGTCGGAATCCGGAGCAGATGGTCGCTGAAAGCACAGAAGTACGTTTTGAGCATATCTCTGCAGCGGAGCAATACATAGGCAAGATTGATGTGATGATCCTCTGTGGTGGCTCTGCAACCGACCTTCCAGAGCAGACACCAGCCATCGCCAAGTTGTTCAATACGGTAGATAGCTTCGATACACATGCGAAGATTCCTGAATTTTACAAAGAAGTGAATGCTGCGGCAGAGCAAGGCGGTCACGTAAGTGTTATCTCCACTGGTTGGGACCCAGGCTTGTTCTCCATGAACCGTCTGCTTGCACAGTCCATCCTGCCAGAAGGAAAAGAGTACACGTTCTGGGGCAAAGGTGTGAGCCAAGGCCACTCGGATGCTATTCGTCGTGTTCCGGGTGTTAAGGCGGGTGTACAGTATACTGTACCTGTTGAAGAGGTGATCAACCGCATTCGTGCAGGGGAGACGCCAGAGTTGTCTACACGTGAGAAACATCTGCGTCAATGTTATGTGGTAGCAGAAGATGGTGCCAATCAGGATGAGATCCGTGAGACGATTGTGTCGATGCCTAACTACTTTGCAGATTACGATACAACTGTAACGTTCATTAGCGAAGAAGAATTGAAATCCGAGCATGAAGGTATGCCGCATGGTGGATTTGTAATTCGCAGTGGGGTTACAGGTGCCGGTCAAAAGCAAATTATTGAATTTGGTCTGAAACTCGACAGCAATCCTGAATTTACAGCAAGTGTACTTGTGGCGTATGCAAGAGCCGCACAACGCTTGAGCGTGGAAGGACATAAGGGAGCGAAAACGGTATTTGATATTCCGCTCGGTCACCTGTCCCCGAAATCGGCTGAAGATCTTCGCCGCGACTTGTTATAATTCTGCTTCGTTCTTGTAGTTTTCAATAACAAACAGCTCGTCCTTGGATATATAGGACGAGCTGTTTTTTGTTTTTTGCTACACCCAGTGTGAGGGAATGTTGAGATGATCAGGTAACTTGGTATTCACATTACCTTTGGCTGCATTAATCTGGGATTGCGTCAGGAAGATGCCACCTCTCAGGTCTGCATCGCCCAGATCCGTATCCCGCAAGTCCGCGCCAATCCAATCCGCATTTCGTGTGTCTGCATTTCGGAGATCGGCTGCGATCATTAAAGCCCCTCGGAAGCTTGCCCCCCGCAGGTCAGCCCCGTTTAAATTGGCACCAAAAAAGTCACTTCCGGTACGTTTTTTACTCTTCTTCGACTTCCCTTGTCCATGAGCGGTGGGGGGCACATTCGCACGTACCATCTCACTTGCCTGGACCAAGAGTTGATTCACACTGAATCGATAATTGGCGATGTCCAGACGGAGGAGTGCAGCAGGCTCCAGATTGCTCAAGTGCTCAATCTCCTCATATAACTTACCAAATGCCGAGTGAAGGGATGACGTCTCCGGTCTCATCATCATTTCCTTCATATAACTGAGCAACTCGTGAAGTTGTCGCAAGGCAGGCAGACACTCGAACATCTCGTTTGCAGACTCTGGATGATCACGCCAATCTTTTCCCGCGTAGGTCACTTGAGACAGCTTCTGTCCAGCTCCGAAACAGTCATATACCGTGCAACCTTTGAACCCTTTCTGCCGAAGCTGGGTATGGATACCGCAGCGATTGTCCGTGCGCAGATTGGGACAGGGTGTGCCGCTGGCTTTATCAAAAGCAAAGTCAGATGACTTGCCATAGGGCAAGGCAACACAGCACAGGCCAAAACATTGCTCACAGTCTGCGCTAAGATGAGGACTCGCAGTGCTGGCAAATGGTTGGTTAGACAATGTAAACACTTCCTTATAATAGTACAAATAGATGGAATTACGTCAGTACCACTTTACCATTGCCTTGCGATTAGAGCAATTCTAATCAGTTTTCTCGTTCTATCCATCGAAGGTATGGAAGAAGCCGAGTGAGTTGCCTTTACAATTGAGTTACTCAAGGGAGAAAGGATATGAGCTACTCCTCATGTGGAGGACAACAAATGCATACAAGGAAGATGGGAATTCGTGTATGGATTGCAGTATTGATAACGAGTTGTTGTGTGGCTATAGGCAGGATGGAAGATATGCGATTGATCATGCCCTAGTGAACATATAGATGAAACAAACCGCCTTCCATCATCGGGGAGAGCGGTTTGTTTCATCTCATGTGGTTACCCTATCAAGAGGGAATACAGATGAATTATCATGCATGGTAGGTCAGCAGATCAGTATATCCGCACAGGGTTATTCTAGCTTGGGATCGATAGGATACTTATGACTGCCCGTACTTACTTCCTGAAAGATATCATTCGAATTGGTATTTGTTAGATTGGGAGTACCTCCCAACAGTTTTTCCAAATCACCCATGGTGACGGGACGAGCGTGCGGCTTTAGAGCATAAGCAAGTTGGCCATTCGGTTCCAATGTTGCTATCTCCAGATCGCTCAGGTTGGATATTCCATTTAGTCGTAACTGGGTTTCTAACTGATCTACGGTGTACCGCATTTTTTTTAAATTTGTAATGCTGATCTCACCATTCTCTACCACGATTTTGGAGCTTCCGCTCAATAACTGTTCGAACAGATTAAATTTAATCTTTAGTCTCTCTACCAAGAGCAGTGTTGCAAAAAAAATGGTGGCTGATCCAATTGCCTTTCCTAGTTCTTGATTTGCAACAGGTTGCACAATGGTTGTACCGATTGAGATCATGATGACTGTAGTAGCGACATTCATTTGTGAGATTGATTTGCGCCCTGCAATTCGTAGAAGAATCATACCTACGAGTACTAACAAAATGGATTTCCATATCCAGTCCATGGTGATTCTCCTTTAATTCAAATATTATCTTTTTTCGTTAAAGGTAGCTTGTTCTGGAGATGGAATGTTTATACAACAAATCAGCAAGCGTTTCTCTGTTGATTACTGAGAGACGCTTGCTGATTAAAGTTATTTTATATCATTCCTATTAGTATCAGACTACACCTTGAGCAATCATGGAATCGGCTACCTTGAGGAAACCGGCGATATTCGCTCCGGCAACGAGGTTGCCTTCACAACCATACTCTTCTGCAGCTTCTACACAGCTGTTGTAGATGTTCTTCATGATGTCATGCAGCTTCGCGTCTACTTCTTCAAATGACCAGGACAACCGCATGCTGTTCTGTGACATTTCAAGAGCAGACACGGCTACACCGCCAGCATTCGCCGCTTTGGCTGGACCGAACAGCACACCTGCGCCGTGGAAGACGTCAATGGCAGCCAGGGTGGAAGGCATATTTGCGCCTTCGCCAATGGCCTTCACGCCACCTTTGACCAGAAGGGCCGCAGCTTCTTCATCGATCTCATTTTGCGTTGCACACGGAAGAGCAATATCACAAGGAATAGACCAGATGCCTTCACAGCCTTCGGTATATGTTGCATGCGGATGTTCTTTGATGTATTCACTGATGCGAAGACGATCAACCTCTTTCAGACGTTTCACGGTATCCAGGTTGATGCCTTGTGGATCGTATATGTAGCCGCCTGAGTCACTGCACGCCACGACTGTAGCTCCAAGCTCCTGGGCCTTCTGAATAGCATAGATGGATACATTACCAGAGCCAGAGACAACAACTGTGCTGTCTTGGAAGCTGAGGTCTTTGGATTGCAGCATCTCCTTCACGAAGTACACACAGCCGAAGCCAGTTGCTTCCTTACGTGCCAAGCTTCCTCCGTACAACAGACCTTTTCCTGTCAACACGCCTGCTTCATGCCCGCCATGGATACGTTTGTATTGGCCGAACATGTAACCGATTTCCCGTGCGCCAACACCAATGTCACCTGCCGGTACATCCGTATCGGAACCGATATATTTGTACAGCTCTGTCATGAAGCTTTGTGTGAAACGCATGACTTCCAGATCCGATTTCCCTTTGGGATCGAAGTCAGAACCGCCTTTACCACCACCGATGGGCAGACCGGTCAACGCATTTTTGAAGATCTGTTCGAAGCCAAGGAACTTGATGATGCCCGAATATACAGAAGGATGGAAGCGAAGTCCGCCTTTGTAAGGGCCAATGGCACTGTTGAATTGCACCCGGAATCCACGGTTAACCTGAACTTTGCCCTTATCATCTACCCATGGGACACGAAATGTGATTACACGTTCGGGTTCAACAAGCTGTTCCAGCAGACTATGGTTCCTGTATTTGGGGTGTGCTTCAATAACAGGAATAAGGGAATCCAGAATTTCTTTGACAGCCTGATGAAACTCATCTTCATACGGATTTCTGGCGACAACCGACTCATAAACGGAATGAACATATTCTGCGGCAGTAACTTGAACGGACTCTGTAGTTTCTTTTGTTATCGTGGACACTTTTTCGATGCACTCCTTTATTGTGTTAAAGTCTGTAGATGCTTATTTGCATAAATTGAATAAAAGTTTGTAGTTAAATATACAGGAAAGCAAATAAAAATACGAGATAAAAAACTATAAAATGTTTTTTATGCAGTAATTAAAATGTTCTATGGATCTACCACATGATGTGAAGAATTAAGTTATTAAATGGAAGATATGACCACAAGTGATAATAAAAAAGCAAGTTAGACGAATATACTGGATTAAAATATTAGTTTTGGTAAGATGGTAAGAAGGTCTCGTATCCCGGGGTCTTTTTATAATAAAAAGGAGGAAAACAAGATGATGAAGAGAAACATGCCAATTAACATGGAGAACAAGGCTTGTATAGGGGGTGAAATCTACTATGAACCATAGGACTTCCCGCCATAATTGCAGAGAGAAGCTGGTGAGCCAGCTATTTACATTCGGTGAAGAGAAAAGAACATTTCTCGACGCCTATTTCGACGTGCGCGATCCAGAGCGTGTACAATTGGAAAAACAACTGTCGGCGTATACAGAGTATGTGGAAAAACTGCTCCTGGGTCCTGATGAAGATCTGGATTCGGCTGTATTGATCGGCAGTCATATTGATTTTGAATATCTCGATTTTCATACGTCAGATTCGTTCATGATTGTTATGCCAGAAGATACCAATCCTGATGAGGGTCGTATTTCCTTCCTCTCTCCAGTAGGGAGTCAATTACTGCTTGGCAGTAAAGGGGAAGTTAGGTCTGTTCATACACCATCAGGTTCCATGAGAATCCGCATTACGAGGATTGAGCTGAGGAGCGAAACCTTGAACGAGCCGGCCCTAGGGGGTGCAGATCATGCACTTTAAAGAGACAGACTTACCAGGGATTGGACGTAAATACTGGCTGCACACCCGTAGTGGTGAGCACTTGGTCATTGTGATCCATAACGACGAAAGGCGTGACCTGTTCCATATGGAGTCAGGGGATACGCCTGAAGAGGTGGGTGATATGGTATCTCTTGTCACCTTGGATGATGATGAAGCTCGGGCAGTAGCCGCCATCGTTGGTGGTATGACCTATAAACCGAAGTTTCAGGATGAGCGTGAAGTGATGCTTGAAGGGTTGCTAATCGAATGGCTACGGATTGAGCCTCACGCCGCAAGCGTAGGCATGACGATTGGTGAACTGGATATCCGTCAGGTTACGGGCGCCGTTATTCTCGCTGTTGTAACCAGGGATAAGGAGAAGCATTTTAATCCAGGTCCGGATTATGCTTTTACCGCTGGAGCTACAATTGTAGTTGCCGGTGAACGGAATCAGATCAAACATCTCAAACAATTGTTGACTGATGGACGGACTTAGCCTATGGATATGCTCATATTCGAAGTGGGAATTGCCGTTGCGCTGATTACACTTACTGGGCTGATATCTTCACGATTACGATTTTCGGTCATTCCTTTTTATATCCTGATTGGTATGGCTGTTGGACCACATGCACCACAGATCGGCATAGTGGATTTACGTTTTATCGAAAGTTCGACCTTTATTGAATTTATGGGTAGACTTGGCATTTTGTTTTTGCTATTTTATCTGGGTTTGGAATTCTCGGTCTCCCGGTTATTAAAGTCTGGTAAAGCCATTCTGACCGGGGGCATGTTCTATGTTGGTCTGAATTTTGTCTCTGGATTGTTGTTGGGATGGTTCATGGATCTGCCCCTGCAGGAGACACTTGTTGTCTGCGGGATCATGACCAGCTCTTCTACAGCCATTGTAGCTAAAGTGCTCGTTGATCTGAAACGCACGGCAAACCCTGAAACAGAGATTATTATGGGCATGATCATGTTTGATGACTTGTTCATCGCGATTCATATCTCCATCCTGACCGGGCTTGTGCTCAGCGGGGCAACTTCATTCTTAAGTGTTCTACTGGTATCGCTGTCTGCCCTGCTGTTTATTGTGCTGTTCCTGATTATTGGCAGGAAAAGCATCAAATATATTGATAAGGCACTGAATATCAAGTCATCAGAGTTGTTTCTGCTTACCGTCATGACACTGCTCTTCCTGGTGGCTGGTTTCTCGGAGACACTGCATGTAGCAGAAGCCATTGGAGCATTGATGATGGGGCTTGTGTTGGGCGAATCAAGACATGTGAGTCGGATTGAACATCAGATCATGCCTTTCAAAGATTTTTTTGGTGCAATTTTCTTCTTCAGTTTTGGGCTGACCATCGAGCCGGCTTCACTTGGCGGAGCTATTGGGATGACGATTATTGCCGTTATTCTGACGATCGCCAGTAACTATGGTGCAGGTATGATCGCTGCCAGACTGGCTGGAATGAGCCCTAAAGCATCATTAAATGTGGGCTTTACCCTGGTCTCGCGGGGCGAATTCTCCATTATCATGGCGAACATCGGCAAGGCCGGAGGGCTGATGGCATCCATCCAATCGTTTGCCGTATTGTATGTGTTAATTCTGGCTGTGCTGGGGCCGATCCTGACAAAAGAATCTCCACGGATCTACGCTCAGTATGCGCGACTAAGGAAGCGGATGAAACGAAGGGGAACGGGTTGAGTCAAACGCTGACTGTCCTTGGACAGACGGGGTATTCTGACCGTAGTGTTTAAGCGTCACACCATTCGGAGAGCGAAATTACTCCGGGGTGTGGCGTTTTTTTATTACTGGGAACCCATCCATACAGCCTTGTTATTATACCTATTTAACCATTTTATGGTATGTATCCATATCTTGTGCGTGGTCGTGAATGTTTAAGTCTAGAGGCAGGACTTTGGATGTAATTTGGCTGAAATAGATTGAAAATAAGAAGTTATTATGTAAAATAATGTTATATTCATTTCTAGCAGTTGAATGGATATTTTACACGAGAACGTAGAGGAGGAATAGCTCATGAACAAGAAAAGTAGATTTCAACGGTTAAAATGGGCCGGTACAGGAATGTTGCTCAGTCTCGTATTATTTGCTCTGCCTGCATCTGCTGCATGGAACGATACATATCAGGGTTACGCGACGTATACAGGCTCGGGTTACTCGGGAGGTGCAGTGTTGCTTGATCCCATCCCAGCGGACATGAAGATTACTGCACTTAATCCGTTTCAACTCAATTATAATGGTGTCAAAGCCGCTTTAGCGGGAGCCTATCTCGAGGTGCAGGGTCCTAAAGGCAAAACAACCGTCTATGTAACAGACCTTTATCCAGAAGGCGCCAGCGGAGCGCTGGATCTCTCACCGAATGCCTTTAACCTGATCGGTGACCCAAAGGCAGGCAAAATCGATATCAGCTGGAAAGTGGTCAAAGCTCCAATTCAAGGCAATGTCTCTTATCGGATCAAGGAAGGCAGCAGTCAGTGGTGGGCAGCCATTCAGGTTCGTAATCACAAATATCCGGTGCTAAAGTTCGAAGTGAAACAGAAGGATGGTACGTGGCTCAATCTTGAAAAGCAAGACTATAATCATTTCCTCGGAACTGGACTGGGCAAAGAAAAACTAAACGTTCGTATTACCGATATTCGCGGTCAGGTATTGAATGACACGATCCCGGCTCTGCCTAATGATGGGTCAGGCGGTGCATATATCGTACCGGGCAATGTACAGTTTCCCGATTGACAGATATACGGAAGGTGTTATAAAAAGAAGTATGGTCATAGACGTATTTTTAACGAAAAGTCGTACACTGTACGGCTTTTTTTGTATACGAAAAGAGGAGAATGTACCGTATGAAAAAAAGTTTGCCTTCATATCAGTCAACACATCCCTATTGGAAACAGTATCAGGCCTTTTTCCCGGAAGAAGTGAGGCTAGGGGAGCATACAGCTCCTGAGGAGGAATGGTGGGAGTCAAATGGGGTTCATCTGCATATCGATCGCTTACCTGCATCGGAGTCTTCAATCAAAATTCTGTTCATTCATGGTGCGGGAGGCAATGGCAGGTTGCTCGCTCCGTATGCCCGCATGTTGCAGCGACATGGATATGAGGTGGTATCGCCTGACCTTCCACCGTATGGGTTGAGTTATGCAATGTCTGGTACACGAATCAACTACGAACTATGGATAGAGCTGCTTGTTTCACTCATCGAACGGGAATACAAGAATGACGGTAAGCCAATCGTTGTATTGGGAAGTAGCATCGGAGGTATGCTTGCCTATCACACCAGTGCACGCAGCAAGCGCGTTAAGGGCTTGATCGCAACTACATTTGTAGATACGAGTAACCCGGAAATGCGTGACCAGCTTGCGCCGAATCGTCTGGTGAGCCGGGCGGGAAAACGGTTGATGGATCTGTTCCCTGGTCTGCTGGATCATGTACGTATTTCGGTCAAACAGGTATCCCGAATGCAACTGATTACTAATAACAAGGACCTAACCCGGCTTATTATGAATGATCCACAAGCGGCAGCTACACGTATTCCGTTGGAATTATTAAGAACATTCCTTAATAAAAAACCGGAGGTAAGCCCGGAACAGTTCAGCCAGTGTCCGGTCCTGCTGGTTCACCCTGAACTGGACCCCATGACACCGATCAGGTTCAGCCAATCTTTTTTTGATCGTCTGGTGGTGGATAAGGAATGTGTGATTTTGGAGGGTGCAGGCCATTTTCCTATAGAGCAGCCAGGACTGAACCAGTTGGAGGTAGCGGTACTACGATTTTTACAACAAATTCAATGATGACCACAGGCTGCTACACTGCTTCGCACAAGTTAGTTTACATATCTTTAGTACGGACAACACCTCCCATTATGGGAGGTGTATTTGAATGTTTTCGATATGAACTGCGCTACCGCCAACCTGAATCTGTGTGATTTCATTGGAATTGTCCAAAGTTAATCTGGCTCGGATCTCGGAGGGGCGGTTCATAGTATACCCTTGTCTGATCGTGTACGTGTGAAGATGAGGATCTGTAAGCTTGTTGTACTGGGATAGATAACAGAGCATGGCACCATTGGATGTGCCCGTTGCGCTCTCTTCCGGTATATCATAAAGCGGTGCAAAATTACGGCATTCTGCCAGAACGTCCATAACATCTGATTCGAGTGTAAACACGTGATAACCTATGGCAGAATGAGCCTTGCATATTTCAGTGATACGCTGGAAGTCAGGATCGATTTTGGTCAGAACATCAACATCTTTAACGGCTATCATGATATCGGGTAGCCCGGTCGACATAATCTGTACAGGTAGTTCGGAATGCAAATCCTCCATAGAAATACGTAACGAATCGGCAATCTGCTGTCGATCCACGATCTCCCCAAACTCCGGCAACGTCTGAGACAGATAGACTTCTCCATTGACTGCGATATCAACTTTAAGAATCCCGGCCAGAGTCTCCAGTGTATATGTACCAACATTAACGAGATGTTGTGTCTTCATTAGATGAAATAAAGCAATTGTGGCATGTCCACATAGTTCGACTTCATCACTTGGGGTAAAATAACGCACTTTGAAATCAGCCTGATCCGACGGCATAACAGATGCAGTCTCTGAAAAACCGACTTGTCTGGCAATCTCCTGCATCTGGGTTTCAGACAAATGCACTGCTTGTAAAACAACACCTGCAGGGTTTCCGCCATGAGCCTTGTCCGAAAACGCATGTAATGTATGTACTTCTACTTCCATCGTGTTACCTCGCTTGTTCAGTTATTGGGTTAAATTTAACATAATCGATAATCGACATTATATCACGATTGTTGAACTGGCTTGTGAATCTCAGATTGCTGTGAATTTTTGAATGAATAGGTCAAGTGATCGCTGGGAAAGGGTAATGAAGGGAGAGAGAGTATAACGATAATCAATGGAAAGGCTGGGATTTCTAATGAAAGCAATTGTGATTGAGGAATTTGGTGGAGCGGAACAATTGAAGGAACAGGAAGTAGCCAAGCCAACATGTGGAGTGAATCAGGTGTTAATCCGAACGCATGCAACGTCGGTGAATCCGGTAGACTTCAAAATCAGACAAGGTTATATGAAAGAAGCAGCAGAGAATTTTCCGTTGATTCTGGGCGGAGATGTTGCCGGTATTGTGGCTGAAGCGGGCTCGAATGTCACGCGGTTCAGAGAAGGTGATCGGGTATTTGCCCGTCCGCGTCAATTCGGAACCTATGCAGAATATGTTGCTGTTGATGCAGATATTATTGCTCGTATACCGGAGAACTTGAGCTTCGAGGAAGCAGCAGCGATCCCGCTGGCGGCGATGACGGCCTGGCAGGCCCTTGTGGATCATGGACGTTTAGGCAAAGGGCAGAAGGTACTCATTCATGCTGGTGCAGGTGGTGTGGGAACGTATGCAATTCAGATCGCCAAATCCCTCGGCGCTAAGGTGGCTTCCACGGCAAGTGAATCAAACGAAGCGTTGCTTCGCTCGTTGGGTGTGGATCATTATATCAACTATAAAAAAGAAGACTTCTCGGAGATTCTCTCCGGTTATGATGTTGTGCTGGACACCATGGGCGGTGATATTCAGCGCGATAGCTTCAAGGTGTTAAAGTCAGGCGGGCATCTGGTATCCTTGGTGGAACAACCGGATGAGAAGCTTGCCAAGGAAGCCGGAGTAACGGCCAACGTCTTCATGATGGAACCCAAAGGGGATCAACTGGATCAGCTGGCTGAACTGGCTGCGGAAGGCAAGCTCAAATCGGTTATTGATGGAACCTACCCGTTAACTGAACAGGGAGTAAGGGAAGCACACGAGAAAAGTGAAACCCATCATACGCGTGGGAAACTCGTTATTCAGGTGCAATAGAGTTCATTAACTCATAGAAGTATGTTGACTCTTGAGTCCGATACAGATTGTACCAAGCCTGTAATGTTTCTGGTGCGAAGACATCGAGCTTCTTCAGTACATGCATCGTAAATTCTAACGGAGCTATTCCAGATGCAGTAACTACATTTCCATCGGTTACTGCTGGCTCCGTTTGATAATATGTTGCTCCAGTATAATCTGGGCATATCATCTTCAGGTATTCTAAATCATTGCTTGTATGCTGTCTGGAATCCAGTATTCCTATTTTTGCAAGTGCAACTGTCGCACCGCAAATCGCCGCAATAACCGTACCCTCTTCTATAGAGGCAGCAACTTTTTTCAATAGGGGATCATGGATGGTGTCCATCCAGGTGTTTCCTCCCGGAAGAATGATGAGGTCGTCACCTTTCAATGTACATTCATCAATAGAAATATGAGGAAGGATGTTCAATCCGCCCATGGTAGTTACCGGATGTTTATCCACACCTACGGTTACGACCTGTAAAGGCTTGATCTCTTTCCTAAAATACCTTCCCGAGTTCAATTCAGCAGTTAGATATCCTACCTCCCAGTCTGCCATCGTATCAAATACATATAGATATACGTTCTTCGTTTGCATCATACATGCTCCTTTTGTTTTCATGATTGAATGGATTACTCTTGTATTATAAGTTAACTTCACTGACATCTACGGTCAGTGAAGTTTATTAAATTTGAAAATTAACAGCCCTAAGAACCAATATAGGGACTGCTCCCCAATTGTAGTGGAATAAGATATAATAGGAGAAATTTATTCCATTTTGTGCATGAGGTGATTAGGATGTCCAAGGAACTCATTCAAGCCATTCAATTGTTAAAAGAAAAGAAATGGGTGGATCTGACCCATGCGTTTGGTCCAGGCTCTCCACATTTTTCAGCTTTTGAGGCAGCACAATTCGATACACTGTTTGATCACGATCAAGGTTTCTTTGCCCAGAGCTTCAAGTTTCCCGGTCAATATGGGACACATCTTGATGCGCCGATTCACTTCGTTCGGAATACCCGGTATCTGGATGAGTTGGGCTTGAAGGAGCTTGTATTGCCACTTGTGGTCATTGACCAGTCCGCCGAAGTAGAGAACAATCCGGATTTCACGCTGGATGTGGAGCATATTCTTGCATTTGAAAGACAGCATGGCGTGATTGAAGCTGGAAGTTTTGTAGCCTTACGTACCGATTGGAGCAAACGCTGGCCTAACCATGAAACATTTGATAACAAGGATGCGGAGGGCGACAGCCATGCGCCTGGATGGTCGGTTAGTGCGCTCATGTTTTTATTTGAGGAAAGAAAGGTACAAGCCATTGGGCATGAAACCTTTGACACGGATTCGGCCGTGGATTATCAGAAGAATGGAGCACTTCTGGCAGAATATTATGTACTCGCCCAGGATACATATCAAGTTGAGCTGTTAACAAACCTGGATCAGGTGCCGGCCAAGGGAGCTGTTATTTTCAATATTGTACCCAAAGCGGAGAAAGCTTCTGGTTTTCCAGTCCGGTCTTTTGCCATTTTGCCGTAAAACGGGGGGATCAAAAGCTGAAATAGATAAATCAGGAACAGAACCCATAATGATACTCAAGCAGACAGCCGGCTAAATAGTCGGCTGTTTTTTAGTTAAGCTAACGGGCAGGTTAGTTCCAGTATGTGTTAAAATTGAGTTTGTTAGAGCAGTACCCTGCTTTACTACCTACTGATTCAAAGAGTTTTTAAATTGATTTAAGGGAGCGGAAGAAAATGGGGGCAGATTTCACAGCTTTCTTAGGCCATAAGTTGAATAGAGTTGAAATTGAAATATTATGTCACGCACTAAATTCTAGATCATTAAAGCACGTTGATGAATTCATTAACTTCCTGCTCCCACATAACCCTAAGGATGAGGATAAGACATTTACGATTCATGAAGGAATTGGTGGTACTGTGGAAGTCAGTGGACCTTGCGGAATGGATTTTACATTCTCGGACAAGGTTTGTTATTTTCATCATTATATAAGATGGAGAAGCTTTCTCCTAGAGAAGGAGCTTCAACTTTATCTAAAGAGAGTTACTTTCGATTTAGCCCGTTATTTTTCATCAGAATTTGCAGTTTATGTACCGGACAGTGGATCAAGAGAGTCAGGGGTTCTAGATTTTATTTGGGAAGATGAAAATAAAGATATTTATTATATAAGGAATTGGCTTCTTGAGCGTTGCGGAAGACCAAAAGAGAAGATTATTGAAATTTATAAAGAATACGAAGATTACTGGGATTCTGAAGGATATTACGTAGATTATTTTAGTGATTTAAAGTAGGGTTCTCATTCATCAAACGGGAACTGTTAGTGGAAAACAGCTCCTTTTTTTTCGTTAAGCTAACGGGCAGGATAGTTCGAAGAGTCACTGGTTTTGGTATTGGTTATTTTAATATAATTTTGAGCTATGAGACAACTGGGTACGGTTTCTTTATCTTATTGATGTTTGGATGTGACGTTAAACTAATGCAAATCGAAGACACAATCTATGGATATTACGAAAACATGTTACAAGGGGATATGGATGAGTCTCAAGAATTTCTTGATTGGAATTCGGAAGAAGCAAGTATGATTGACTATTATGCGAGCATGGGTAAATTACGCAAAGAGTTTCATATTGTCTCAGTTGAGGACTTTCAATTAACTTTCATAAGTGAGAACGGTGGAACAGGTAAGGCAACTGTGGAAATTACTTATAAAGATAAATCTTCTAATGAAATTATTGAAACAAATTATATTAACTTGCGATTAAATGCAAATGGAAAATGGATCATAACATCAATAATAAGGGAATAGCAGACCCTTAATAAGAGTTTGATTAAGCTAACGGGTAACGTTTGTTCATAAAGCACGGGGTAGACTACAGGTTGGCAGGATACTCTTTTTTCATTTGGATAACTGGCAACAGGTAAGTAGGCTTATCAGAAACCAAGTCCAGCTAGGATTTGACCTATTGGAAGCATAATGTGAATTTTGGCAAACTTATGGATTAAGTCACAACTAACAAAGTCTAAATAATTCACATATGTAAATAACAAGGGAGGCGTATTCCGCCTCCTTTTTATGTTTTTACTTTTGATCCGAGTGAGGATCTTGATTAAATCTTTGAGAGATTTTTTTCTCTGTTTTCCTACGCCGTATCCAGCGCTTGAGTAAGCCTTCCTCTTTGCGTTCTTGCAGCGTTTCCTTCAAACCTTGAATCATAAATTCCGATCTTCGTCTGTCATCCCGACTAATCTCGCGTAATTCCTTAATAAATTTGTCGTCCATATCTGCCTCTCGCTTATTCAGGATAATCCCATTATACCGAACATACGTTCTTTTATCAAGTTTTTCCATTACGAATGATTTTCGAGATCAATGTAGTGAAAAGAAGCACAGGAACAATATGCGGCATGTGTGAGAATGAAAGTCTAGAGGAATAGTCACATGTGGTAAGTATCGCAAAACCATAATACACATCAAACAGGGAGGTAAGTATGGATGGTCTACGTTATTATGGCTTAAGTTATGATATGGTGTGAAATGACATCCATACCATTGCTTTGGCTCAATTGCCAGAGTAGAAACGAGAGGGTTATGAAAAAAGCCAACGCTACAATGAGAAATACATCAATTTGAATAATGTGCGTGAAGTCATGCAGCAGATCGAGACGGCGACCAAACCGCATTTAGCCTTACGAACCAATCTTAGTGTTGTTACCATTAATGCGCTGATTCAGGAATTATGTGATGGCGGAGAGCTGTTCCAGGATAAAGTAGTTCCCTCTAACGGCGGTCGTCCTGCTCAGGCATATCGATATAATTATAACTTCAAGCTTGCTTTGGTACTTTACATCAAAGAGATGAAAGGCCAGGAGTTGATTTCGGCAACGGTCATGAATCTGGAGAATAAGGTTGTGTTGAAGGAAGAGAGCATTTTGCCTGCTTTTGATAAACAACATGTGCTGCAACTTATCGCGCGTTTCGTTGCGGATTACCCTTCCATTGATATGATTGGCATCGGTATTCCAGGGCAAGCCTTGGATGGGACATCACGGTGAGCAGTCATGAAGAGCTTATCCATTCACATCTGATACGGGAGATCGAGAGCGAGTTCCAACTGAACGTTCTCGTGGAGAATGATGTTAAGGCAGCGATTAGCGGATACTGTACACAGCATGCGGATATGAAGGAACAGAGTGTAGCAGGAATTTATTTTCCTAACCGATACCCGCCGGGTATGGGCATGATGTTGAATGGACAGATGATCCGTGGGAAAAACGGGATGTTTGGTGAGATTAAGTATCTTCCTTATTCACCTGATTGGAAACGTGACATGAGCAAAGAAGATTTTGTAGTACAGGTATGTCATATCTTGCAAACGATTAATGCCGTCGTTGCTCCACATCAGATTGTCATTTATCAGGAACGTGTGGAGAGAGAAGAACTGGATTTGGCGTGGAAACAGTACGGGAAGGATCATCCCATGCCATCGTTGCCGGAAATTGTACATCAGGACTCGTTTCAACATGATTTTGATGCTGGGTTAAGGGGAATGGTTCTTCAGGCGTTGAAGTCAGGCATGTTATCTGAAGGCTAAGCTAACCCTTGTAGAGTAGGATTCATGATGCGTGAAGAGAGAATCATGAAGGGCGTGTTGTTTAGTCCAAGTGATCCCGAATTAAAGATCATCAAATAAAGTTAAGTCTACCTGTTACAGAAGTGGTTTCAAGCGGCTTAAGGATGAATTGTGTTAAATAGAACCACAGGGTTACAAATGGCGATATGGGGGAATATGCTTTTGAATGGATGGCGAAAGATATCAAGGCTCTAGGGGACCAAAGTCCTGCTGCTTACCTGAAAACGGAGGAAGGAGCGCAGGCATTAAGGGCAGCCATATGCGTATGCCGCGTTAATTTGTTCGATGGTGGAATGTACAAACGATCATATGATCCAGTGAAGTTGATTTTGCAAAATAGATATGTTACGCTTACATTACAAGAGCAAAGACAACAGAATATGCAATAACATCTTTTGATGGATTGTAACTGTGAAGACAGGCAAAACCTAAACTGATGGTGAAATGAAGGCCCCTTTTTTTGGTGCTATTTTACCTTGAGTTTAGGTTTTTCTTGTTTTCTGCTCTGAATTACACCATGTCTCACCTGGAAAAACCAAAATAAATTTCGAAAAGAGGTTGTTGTTCATGACCACGGCACAAAAAGGATTCCCCGAAAACTTCCTATGGGGCGGCGCTACAGCTGCCAATCAATTGGAGGGTGCATTCGATAAGGACGGCAAAGGCCTCTCCACAGCGGACATGATCGCTCATGTTCCCAAAGAGAAGCGTACAGGCGGACATGCTATGGAAATTTCCTCTTCCCGAATTGAAGAGATCCTCTCCGGTAAAATCGAAGAACGTTTCCCTAAACGTTTTGGTATCGATTTCTACCATCACTTTAGAGAAGATATCGCTTTGTTCGCTGAAATGGGCTTCAAAGTATTTCGTTTGTCCATTCACTGGGCACGTATTTTCCCGAACGGTTATGATCAAGAGCCAAATGAAGCAGGCTTGAAATTCTACGATGAAGTATTCGACGAATTGTTGAAATATGGCATCGAGCCGCTTGTTACATTGTCTCACTATGAGACACCGCTTGGCTTGACGCAAAAATATAACGGCTGGGCTGGCCGTGAAGTCATCCAGCACTATGTTCGATATGCAGAAACGGTGTTCAACCGTTACAAAAATAAAGTAAAATACTGGCTGACGTTTAATGAAATTAATGTAATGCTGTTCAGCCCGTACACTGGCGGCGGCATTCTAATTGATAAAGTGGACAACAAGCTGCAAACCACTTATCAAGCGCTGCATCATCAATTTGTAGCAAGTGCATTGGTTACGAAGCTTGCTCACGAGATTATCCCTGGTTCCCAAGTGGGTTGTATGCTTGCTCGTATGGAAACCTATGCAGCAACATGTAATCCGGTAGATGTTCGTCTGGCTCAACACGAGAATCAGATCAACCTCTTCTTCACGGACATGCATGCTCGTGGTAAGTACCCGAACTACATGGCTCGTTATTTTGAAGAGAACAATATTGTGATTCAAAAAGAAGCAGGGGATGATGAAATCCTGCTCAACAATACAGTGGATTTCATTTCCTTCAGCTACTACATGTCCGTAACCAAATCGGCATCTGCCAGCGAGGAAGAAACTACAGGTAACCTAACTGGCGGCGTGAAAAACCCTTATCTGGAAGCGTCCGACTGGGGCTGGGAGATCGATCCGATCGGTCTGCGCGTAACCCTGAACAACTTCTGGGATCGTTACCAGAAACCATTGTTCATCGTAGAAAATGGTTTGGGTGCATATGACCGTGTTGAAGAAGACGGTTCGATCCATGACTCCTATCGTGTGGATTACCTCAGAAAACACATCGAACAAATGAAAGAAGCGATCAAAGACGGTGTCGATCTGATTGGATTTACAGCATGGGGCCCGATTGACCTTGTGAGCATGTCCACTTCCGAAATGTCCAAACGTTATGGTTTCATCTACGTGGATTTGGATGACGAAGGTAACGGAACTCTCAAACGTTCCAAAAAGGATTCATTCGACTGGTACAAAAATGTAATCTCCAGCAATGGTGAGCAGCTGTAGTTCTCTCGTTTCCAGGATTGTTACCGCATAAAAAGAGCGGGCAAAACCTAACGCGAAAGTAGGTATCTCAATGAGCCTCATGGTTTTGAGAGCCCTTTTGGTTAGTGCTTGTCCGCTTTTTCATGTGTTGCCCAACATTACATTGGAGGGATTGTCGTTTGAGAAGATGGAACATGAGCACACAGAGTACGAGATGGATGCTAGCATTAACCCTGTGCCTAACTACAATCTGGCCTACAGCAGCGATTGCGGAAAGTATTGAGGTCAGTCGGATTCAGGCAAATACCTATGTAGGTGATCCGGGAGAAATGGTCGAATCCTTTGATATTACCATTGCCAATCCCGTGAAATATCAGAATCTAAAAGCTTCTGACTTCGAAATTACAGGCAATTATGATGGTTATCCATTAAATGAAGCAGAAGAAATTGTACAAACTAACTATGCAGACGACGGGATAAAATTGACGATTCAGGATCATACCATCCATATGGAGGTCGAGCCGTTTAAATATCCTGGAGGTATGATTTCAAAATTTAAGGTAACGAACAAAACGTATCCAGAGCTATCTTTTGATGAGACCAATGTGGATAAGGTTGTTACCCGAACCGTCGATGATTTTGAAAAAGGTACGTACACGGGCAGCAACGGTGAAGCGTTGTCTTACCGTCTGAAGCGTAGTCCTTCCACCAACGCACAACCGCTTGTCGTATGGCTTCATGGCGGAGGAGAAGTAGGTACGGATGGTAGAAGTCATCTTACGGCTAATCGTGGAGCAGTAGTCTGGACAGAATCGGGGTATGATACTTCCGTGCTTGCTGTACAGTATCCCGAGAATTACAGTTTCAAAATTTACGATAACCCTGAACAACTGGCTAAAATGCAAGCATATTTTGTTGCACAGTATGAGCTGATCCAGAAGCTTGTAGCTGAAGGGGAAGTTGATCCGGATCGGATTTATTTGGCTGGTGTATCTAGTGGGGGTGGCGGAGCCCTTCGGTTTATGATGCAATATCCGGATCTGTTTGCAGGAGCTGTTGTCATTGCGGCCAAGGATACAGTTGCAGATTATACGGGGTCTGTGGATGGATTTAAAGATGCACTTAAAGATATTGTGAATGTTCCTATTTGGCTTCACCATGCTAAGGGTGATCCTACAACAGATAGTCGTACAAGTATACTTGCGTATGAAGCGTTGTTGGAACTAGGGAGTGATCCGGACATTTTCGTATACGATGATGATTTCATGGAAGGAAATAATCTCTATGGTGGATTGAAACATTGGTCATGGGTTCCTGCTTTGGCAAGTTATCAGACACCTGACTTTTTGTTTAATCAAGACAAAGGAATATCTGCTGTCGATATATATACCCAGATGGACCGGAGAATTAAAGCGCATGAAATTGTGGATCGGACTCAGCTTGCCGTATGGATTGCTGATTTTTTGAAACTCCCAAATCCTCAATATGAAGAGAGTTATAGCGATACGTTTGAGCGATGGTCTCAAAAGGCTATCTCGCAGGTTACAGAAGCAGGTGTAATGCAAGGAACGGGGAATAATAAATTTTCCCCATTAGGTGATATAACACGAGCTCAATTAGCGGTTATTTTGGACAAAATGAAGAAAAACTTGGGTATAGAACCTGATCAATCAGAGGCGGCTATGTTTGATGACGTACCTCCGACTCATTGGGCATATGAAGCAATACGCAACAGCTCACAATACGATATTATGGGCGGCAAAGAGGCACAACTTTTTGCACCTAATGATATGGTTGATGGAGAAGAATTTCATGATATTATGGACCGCTTGTATCTGACAAAGGCAAATCGACACTTAGAAGACTAAATATTGAGAGGAATGATTGATATGACTACACCATTTCCGAAAGACTTCCTATGGGGCGGCGCTGTAGCAGCCAACCAACTTGAAGGAGCTTATAATACAGATGGCAAAGGTCTGTCTGTTCAAGATGTAATGCCACACGGGATTACAACGCCTAGAACGGAAGCGCCTACAGAAGATAACCTGAAACTGATCGGTATCGATTTCTACAACCGCTACAAAGAGGATGTTAAACTGTTTGCTGAAATGGGCTTCAAAGTGTTCCGTACATCTATCGCTTGGTCCCGTATCTTCCCTAAAGGTGATGAATTGGAGCCAAATGAGAAAGGTCTGCAATTCTACGATGACCTGTTCGATGAGTGCCACAAATACGGGATTGAACCACTCGTAACGATCTCTCATTATGAGACACCGCTGCATTTGTCCAAAACATATGATGGCTGGGTTAACCGTAAAATGATCGATTTCTACGAGCGTTATGTAACAGTGCTGTTCAACCGTTTCAAAGGCAAAGTTAAATACTGGCTGACATTCAATGAAATCAACTCCATCCTGGAGGAACCATTCATGAGTGGCGGCATCTATACGCCAAAAGCTGAACTGTCCAAACAGGATCTGTACCAAGCGATCCATCATGAATTGGTAGCCAGTGCGTTAGCTGTGAAACTGGGTCATGAAATTATGCCTGAAGCCAAAATCGGCTGTATGGTACTGAGCATGCCTACGTATCCGTTGACTCCAAACCCAGATGATGTGGTTGCAGCTATGCATGCGGAACAGCGCAATGATATCTTTGCTGATATCCATGCACGTGGTTATTATCCGAAATACATTAATCGTTATTTCAAAGCGAATAATATCAATATTAAGTTTGAAGATGGCGATGCTGAAATTCTGAAGCATACCGTAGACTTTATCTCGTTCAGTTATTATGTAAGTATCTGTGAGACTGGTGATCCCGAGAAACGTATCGAAGGCAAAGGAAACCTGTTCGCGGGTGTGCAAAACCCTTATCTGAAAGCGAGTGAGTGGGGCTGGCAGATCGATCCGCAAGGACTGCGCGTAACCTTGAACAAATACTGGGACCGTTATCAAAAACCATTATTTATTGTCGAAAATGGTCTGGGTGCAGTCGATGAGCTGATTACAGACGAAAATGGCAATAAAACGGTGAACGATGATTACCGTATTCAATACTTGAATGACCATCTGGTACAGGTGGGCGAAGCTCTTGAAGATGGCGTAGAAGTGATGGGTTATACGTCATGGGGCTGTATTGACCTGGTTAGTGCTTCAACAGCAGAGATGAAGAAACGATATGGTTTCATCTATGTTGACCGTAACAATGACGGTTCAGGAACATTGGATCGTTACAAGAAAAAGTCATTCCACTGGTACAAGGAAGTTATTGGTTCAAATGGCGCAAGTCTTAAGAACAACAACGAGTGAATAATAGTTCTATAAGCATGTTGTACAGACACCTTCTTATGTCACATTAGCGCACATTAACCGCTTTCACAAAAACATTGTCATATGGATAATTATATGGTAAGATGGGCCTAAGGCTAATGAATACTGGATTGTTACTGTTCAATCAGGCAAAACCAGAAGCGGGGCATATTTTGTGACCTGCTTTGGTTTTGCCTTTTACTACTTTGACGGTGCAAGGTGATGTGAAGAAATGAAAATTGAGAAGGTGCTGAACAACAACGTAGTTACCGTAATTGATCCGGGAGGAAACGAACTGGTCGTTATGGGACGTGGAATTGCCTTCAAAAAGCATACTGGTGAATCGATTGACGAGAGTCTCGTCGAAAAAATATTCTCGCTTGAAAGTAAGGAAGTATCACAGAAACTTAAAACACTTCTGTCTGATATCCCGGTTGAATATGTCGAGTGCTCGGATGAGATTATCCGTTATGCCGAGACGGTGTTAGGTGAGAAGCTGCATGAAAGCATCTACATTTCACTGACGGATCATATTCATTTTGCGATTGATCGACATCGTCAAGGATTGCAGATCCGTAACGCATTGTTCTGGGAGATCAAGCGCATGTACCGGAAGGAATATGCCATTGGACTCAAGGCGCTACAGATTATTGAGGAAACGTTAGGTGTCCTGCTTCCCGAAGACGAATGCGCATTCATTGCAATGCATCTGGTTAATGCCCAGATGAACGGTGAGATGAGGGAAACGATCAGTATTACGAACATTGTTAAGGACATACTTAACATCGTAAGACGTAGCTTTGTGATTGAACTTGATGAAGATTCATTGAGTTATTATCGATTTTTAACTCATCTGAAGTTCTTTGCCCAACGTGTGTTGCAAGGAACGGCGATTGAAGATAAAGAAGTAGATAATCCGCTTCATGACTTGGTGAGCAAGCAGTATCCGGAAGCACATGCATGTGCAGTAAGGATCAGTGACTATACGCGTAAGATCTATAATCGGGTGTTGTCCAAGGAAGAAATACTGTATCTGACCATTCATATTGAACGAATTGTCAGAAATGAACAAACAATTGAATAAAGTTGGGATTGTTACTGCTAAAAAGGCAAAACCTAAACGTTGAATAATGATAAGCTTTTCTGCTTTGTCATTATTCAGTGTTTAGGTTTTTTTTTAACCTTCATTACACATAAAAGGAGCAAAACACAATGGATACACAACAATTGTCCAAGGATATTTTGAAGCTTGTGGGTGGCGAAGAGAATATCGATCAAGTCACACACTGTATGACAAGACTTAGATTCAACCTCAATGACAACAAAAAAGCGGACAAAGCGACGCTGAAAAATACACCAGGCGTGATGGGCGTTATGGAGAACGGTGGACAGTTCCAGGTTATCATCGGTAACGATGTGCCTATCGTGTATAACGCACTCGTTGGCAACATGTCCAAATCACCAAACGCAGATAATGCATCATCAAGTGCTTCAACTGGAGAAAAGAAAAAGAGAAATCCAATAAGTGCATTATTCGACTTCATTTCCGGTATGTTTACACCAATCCTGCCTGCGATTACGGGTGCAGGTATGATCAAAGGGATCGTGGCTATCCTGGTAGCCCTGGGGTGGTTGTCCGATACTAGCTCAACCTATATCATTTTGTCCGCGATTGGTGATGGTGCTTTCTACTTCTTGCCGATTATTCTAGCAATAAGTGCTGCGCGGAAGCTGGGTAGTAATATGTATATTGCCGCAGCGCTTGCAGCAGGCATTATGCACCCGACCATTACAGCATTGCTGGCTGATGGTCACAATTCATCATTCATGGGGATTACAGTCATAGGGGCAACGTATTCTTCTACAGTTATTCCGATTGTTCTGGCCGTTTGGATTGCTTCCTATGTAGAGAAAGCCGTTGATCGTGTTGTACATGCTTCACTTAAGTTACTCATTGTTCCAACAGTTACCCTGTTAATTATGGTTCCACTGACGTTGATGACAGTAGGTCCATTGGGTACAGTTCTTGGTAATGGTTTGTCCGGTGGTATCTCATGGTTGTTCGACAACATGTCCATCTTCGCAAGTATTCTGATTGGTGGTACGATGTCATTGCTGATCATTACAGGTATGCACTATGCGTTGCTGCCAATCGTTGTTGGTTCAATGACAACACTGGGTTACGACTTTATTATTCCACTGATGTTTGCAGCTAACTTGGCACAAGGTGGTGCAGCATTTGGTGTAGGTCTCAGATCGAGAAATAGCAAAACCAAATCCCTGGCCTATTCCACAGGTCTTACGGCTATTATGGGGATCACGGAACCAGCGATGTATGGTATCAACATGAAGTTCAAAAAACCATTTATCGCAGCTCTCAGCGGGGGTGCTATTGCTGGTGCATTCATGGGAATCTTCAATGTTAAATCGTATGTTATTACAGGACTTGCAGGTCTGCCGAGTATTGCGGCATTTGTCAGTCCAGCAATTAGCACATTGATTTATGCTTTGGTTGGTGGTTTGATTGCCATCGTAGCGGCAGCAATCATTACGTATATCTTGGGCTTCCAAGAAGAAAATGCATCGGAGCCAGTAGCTGCACCAGCCGCTGAGCCGGCAACACCAGCAGCAACAACTTCTGCTGTAACTGAAGAAGCAAAAGCACAAGATGAGCAAGTATTCAGCCCGATCACAGGTGAAGTTAAACCGCTGAGCGAAGTGCCAGACCCTGCGTTCTCTGAAGAGATTATGGGTAAAGGATTCGCGATTCAACCATCTGAAGGTCGCGTCGTATCTCCGATCAACGGAACCGTGTTCTCGTTATCGAAGAGTGGACATGCCATTGGTCTGGTAAGTGATACAGGCGCAGAGATGTTGATTCATATCGGGATTGATACCGTGAAGCTGAAAGGTCAATTCTTCTCTCCTAAAGTTCAAGCAGGTGCGAAGGTTGCTGTAGGTGATGTACTGATGGAGTTTGACCGGGAACAGATCGAAAAAGCCGGTTACACAACGATTACACCAGTCATTATTACAAATATGCATCAGTATGAGTCGATTGAGTCTGCTGGTCGCACTACGATCAAAGAAAAAGACTTGTTGTTCACAGCTAAAGCTTAACCATAAAAATGTAACAGCAGCTTCACCGGAATGTAATCCGGTAAAGCTGCTGTTTTTTTTGTTTATAGCCTTTTACACGGGAAGCATACCCTGCACCAGTTGCACAAAGTGTTGTGCAGGCTTGGACAGATAACGGTTCTGCAGCCAGACCAGCGCCGAACCGACCGTGGAATGCTGATCCTGGATGCGATATACGTGGAATGGGTGCTCGTGATATAGCTGTAGTACCGTGTGAGGCACGATGGAACTGGCGAAGCCGAGTCGGACCAGCTCGAGTAACATATTAATGTCTGAGCACTCACCCATGATGGAGGGGGTAACCTGATGCTCCCGAAACTTGTCCAAAATTAGCTCGAACATACCGAGTCCTTCTGTGCTTGGAAGCAGTAGAGGGATACCTCTAAGCTGCTCAAAATAAGTCCCCATTTCCGTTCCTGGTCCCATCTCTGTCGGACTATCAATCGGTGTTGAAGAAATATAGAAAAGGGGCTCCTGTGGCAGATGCAGCACCTCATAACGTTCAGTCTGGACAGGCATGCGTACACAGGCAAGTTCAACTTTGCCATCTTCCAGCAATCGGCATAATTGCGCAGATTCATTTTGTTGAATTTTATAGGTAACCTGTGGGTGGGTGGTGCGAAACTGTTGCAGTGCTTGCGGGATCAGGCGATCCGAGATGGTATTGATGCCGATGGCGAGTTTGCCCCGTATGCCGTGACGGAAACTTTGCATCTCCATTACAGCTTCCTCCATATATTTGGTCAAGGTAACCGCATAATCATAGAAGCTGCGACCCGCTTGCGTTAGCTCCATCATACGTCCTTTGCGTTCAAATAGAATCACGCCAAGCTCTTCTTCCATTAACTTAAGCTGCTGACTTAAGGGTGGCTGAGCCATGTGCAGTCTTCGAGCTGCGGCTGTAATCTGTTTCTCCTCAGCAATGGCAATGAAATAGCGACATTGTTTGATATCCAAGTGGTTGTTCTCCTTCGCCTGCAATGTATATGTAATTCGTATGGAAAGGCAACAAAACATGTATTTTTAATATACTACGATCTTATGTTACCATACATTAGATTTGCATACCTGACTAACAGGGTTTGGTTTCTATATAAATATTACTGCATGAGAAAGACCTTGAATTGGAGGATAAAATAACGTGGTTAGAACAATACATGATGCTGCTCAAGCGGGCCATACCGATGAGGTCATTCGATTTATCACACAACAGGGTAACTGGTTGAAAGAACGGGATACATTGGGGCGGACACCTCTGATGGCCGCGGTGCACGGTAACAAGATAGACACGGCAAGGATGTTAGTGGACGCCGGAGCCGACATTAATCTTCGGGATGCACGATTGGACAACCTGCTGTTATACGCGAGTGCTGAGGGTATGTATGACATGGTCGAATTGGCGATTACAGCAGGTGCAGATACGAGGTTAACAAATCGTTTTGGCGGCACAGCTCTTATCCCAGCAGCGGATCGAGGCCATATGGACATTGTGGAGCTTCTGCTGACACACAGTGATGTGGATGTGAACCATATCAACAACCTGGGGTGGACAGCCTTGCTGGAAGCGGTCATTTTGGGAGATGGTGGGCCGCGTCACCAGCAGATTGTTGCCTTGCTTTTACAATATGGTGCAGATCCAAAGATTGCGGATCGGGACGGGATTACACCGCTTGCACATGCGAGCCGGCATCGGTATGCCGAGATGGAACGACTATTAACCCAAGTCTGAAAAGGCTATACATTTATGATACAGAACAGTGAAAGGATGTTCCAAACGAATGAACAGACATCAAGAGCATTTTTTACAAAAGAATATGAAGGACGTATCTTCACTAATTTTGGCAGGTATACAGTGGTTTTTCTTCCTGTTTACCAATACCGTTGTTGTTCCGCTATCCATTGGACATAATTTTCATCTGTCTCCGGATGCTATAGCTGCCTCGATGCAGCACGCATTTATCCTTACCGGAGCAGTGTGTATTCTTCAAGCCGTATTTGGTCATCGATATGCAATTATGGATGGTCCGTCAGGGTTATGGTGGGGATTGACGCTAAGTTTGACGGTATCTGCTTCATCGGCCGGTATGAGTCTGGAGCGTATTGGCGGTGGACTGGCTGCAGGTTTTCTGTTAGCAGGACTAACGATGGTGATTCTGGGTTGGCTGGGAGCAGCGCAAGTGCTGCAAAAGCTGTTCACACCTATGGTGAAGAGTGCCATGTTGTTTCTAATGACGATTCAATTAACGATGAATTTTTTCAAAGGTATGATTGGATATACGGAGTTTGGTCGCTTCAATCTGCCTGTCGCCGCATTGTCCGTTGTCATTGCATTTTTGGTGGCATGGATTCAATTAAAAGGTAGGGGGAAACTGGGAAACTACGCGATCCTGATTGGGATTGTGGCAGGCTGGATCGCTTATAGTCTATTGTTTCCTGGACAACATAGCGGACAGCCGAATCAGGCCCCCGCTGGTCTCGAACTGTTCCCGTGGGGAGCACCCAGATGGGAACCGGGTATTGTCATTACTGCATTTTTCGTGGGACTGGTGAACATGACGAATTCGATCACCACATTAAGCACAGTTGAGAAACTATACCGGACAGAAACAACAAGCCGTCAGTATAGGCATTCCTATGCGCTAACGGGTCTGTTCACGATGTTGTCAGCCTGTGTAGGTGTGCTGCCCTTTGGTTTATTTGCATCATCGATCGGATTCCTGGAGAGTACTCGCATTCTGCGTCGTGCTGCCTTGATAATTGGAGCGGGGATGTTATGTGTGATAGGTCTTACACCTTCAGTGACAGCATTTTTTGCACAAATACCACCAAGCGTTGGCAGTGCTGTTTTGTTTGTGGCTTATCTTCAGATGTTCGGCACGGCACTTAGAACGCTTGAAGGTACAACGTTTAATTCTAAAACGATCTATCGTGTAGCGCTGCCGGTCCTCACGGGAGTTGCGGTCATGAATATTCCTGCGGAGGCCTTTCAAACCTTACCCATGTATCTCATTCCGATCATAAGCAATGGTCTCGTCATTGGGGTATTGGTCTCACTGGTTCTTGAAAAAACTGTGAACTGGTCCAAAATGGAACAACCAGCGACAGTTAGTAAAGTGGCATAAAGAGTTTCATCTTGCGACAGTCCAATTTGATTGGGCTGTTTTTTTGTTATCAGGCTATATGGCTATTTCACGATAATTTTGCCTTGGCCTGCAAGCATACGCATCTCTCGGGAGAGACGGTCCTGGTTCCCATCCTGCATTTCGAGTTGAACACCATAGTGCCATGAGGTATTTTTTTCTTGACCCCAGCGGAGAGTGCCTTCCATATATAGAGGGTCTTCAAAAAGCAGCATATTCATTCCAATCCGAATATCGTTATTCTCTACAGGCAGGGATAGCGGAAATGACAGCTGACAGCCGGATCGACTGATATCGCAGAGTTCGGCCTGAATGGGTTTGGCTGGTGCGTTAACCCCGTTGATGCTGAGAATATAGATATCAAAGTGGATCGGTTCCTTCAATGTGTAACGAAAGGGTTCTTTTCTATTGTTAATTGACATGGCTTGGCTTCCTCCATCAGGTTCAAAAAAAGTCAGTTATGCTTATATCGACCATTTGGAGGGAGAAATGAAGAGTTGCGCAAGCAGAGATGGTCCATGGGTTCCTTTTACACGTGTATCAGGCTTGATATAATGATGGAATATATTTCTGAGGTTAGACCTGGATCAGACAGAAGGGACGGGTGAATATGAGAGGAAAATTTCAAATGGTTACAGATACGGCAACATTGTGCCTGTATGATCTGGCAGCGTTAAAACATCGGCTTGAGGATACTTCGGACTGGTGGTCCATTCCAGTGGATGAGCTGGCTGAGGTGAATGCAGGTCATTGTCTGTTCTTGAATCTGGGTACAGATGGAGTGTATGAGGTGGAATGGAGCCTGGAGGATGTAGAGGAGGATTCAGATCCAGATCTCGAAGCGGAACGGGACAAGATGTATCATCTGCAAGTTCCGTCTGGGCACGTCTATCTGGGAGCGGCGGATGATGTCACTGGCGGTGAATTGGAGCCGGATGAGACGTGTGAAGGGGTTCTGTTTCAGTTAAAGCCCGGAAATTATGCGTGTATCGTCTCCAGAGAAGCCAGTCGGATCACCATTGTCATGACACCAAGTATTCAGGGAAATAACATGCTGGATGAATTAATCCGGATCTAGTGTACATATACGAACAGGAGGGATTCATATGCAGGAATGGAACGAGATAACGATGATGAATGCAGATGCCCTGCGTAAACAAATGAGAATACTCGCTGCTTTGGACATCATCTTTTCGGAGGAAGAATGGCTACGCGTTCATCATTATGAAGCTGAACTTCAACCAGGTGTGGCATGGGGAAGCATCAATAACGGCGCAGGTGATCATCTGCATGTCTTGTTCACGAACTCAGGCACGTTGATCAAGGGATTTGATCATGAGTCACCCTTAAGTCCGCATGCTCGTGAGGATGGTGAGATCTACCCGGGCATGTACGATGAAGTGCCGGAGACGTTGATGGCTGTTCTGCGAGATCAGGAGGAAACATTGGATCTGGAGGATGTGACCTTCTGTCTATGGCAGGAAGGGAACGACTCGTCATGGAAGGTTGGTAACTGGATTCAGCTGGCGATGGCCGAGGAAGACAAAGCGGACGCCAGAGGTGGCGCAGAATTTTTGCTGGGATATTTGAATAAGAACTCGGAAGATTACGCTGATTGGGCCAAAGGGTACTATGACTTGCCGAATCTGCCGTTGGAAGCCGTAGCTGAAGTATATGAAGGTAAACCGGTGACCGCCAGACTGATTAAGCAGTTGTGTCCTGAACGAGATGTGGCAGCCACACTGGGTGAGTTGCAGCAACGCGGGTACGCCGTGGAACAAACGTAATGGAGTAACGAAGGGAGAAAGGGAAGCCATGTATAATGTACAACTGGAACGTATGCGTGAAAAGTTGATCACTCTCCGAAGTCTGGACCCGGATCTGGAGCTGTTTGGCGCAGAAAACCATGAATATGAATTGGCGTCTGTGTGGACGCAGAAGGATATTGCGCAATTTGAACAGAAATGGCGAATTGAGTTGCCTAAGGACTATAAGGTATGGCTTCTTCATATGGGAACGGGTGGAGGGCCTTATTATGGTTTGGAAAACCCGAATGACGGTGTATACGCTGTGCTGGGTTATGACGATGAGCTGAACGCGGTCTCGGACCCTTTCCAATTCACGGAAGCATGGAACTGGAACTATGACTGGTTCGATGACAGCAAGGAAGAAGAGGAATGGGAAGTGCTGGAACACGAATATTTTGATCCAAAATGGTCGGCAGGCATGCTGCGCATCAGTGATTTTGGTTGTGGCATCTCCATGAATCTGATTGTTAAGGGAGCCTCCTACGGAGAGATCTGGGTTGATGACCAGGCTAACCGCAATGGAATCTATCCTGATCAGTATTGGGGCAATACGAATCGATTACATTTTCTGGACTGGTATGAGTTGTGGTTGGATCGTTCAATCCATCAAATGCATGAACAAAAGCAACAATCTGGAGCGAACGAAGTCTGAAGGAGGTTGTACATATGGGCTGGGAATATGGCTCTGAGCGGTAAGAGATTTGCCTGAAACAGGAGGAGCATATATGGCTAAAAAATCAAAGAGAACAATTCCTGCGCTCATGTATCAGTATCAAGGTCCGCAGCGAAATGTGGGTTTTGTTTTATGCCCTTTATACATAGAAGAATCGGTTGAAGTAGAGATGGAAGACATGCTGTTCATATATAATGAAGACTTTGTCCACATTCGTCCTGCATTGGATCACGCATTTCCCGTAACTGACCCGCGAACTGGAGAAGAGATGAAGGCACTTGATCCCTGCTGGGAGAATCCGATTACGAAGGATGTGTGGGTGGGGAATTTATCAGAGCTGGATCAACAGGTGGTGGCAGAGCCTGAATTACGGATGTTTTTGGATCAGTTCACAGCTTGGGTGAGACACCATCTGCAATGGGCTGACGGGATCGAAGTCACCGGCAATTTGTAAATTAGTTGATCTTGGATTGTTCATGTTTGTGTGTAATTCAGTATATCTTCAGGGTGAACTGAAAATCAAAATTAAATAGAATAGGTTCGTTTTGGTGGGATGAAGTCATGGCAATAGCTGTGGCTTGATCTCATTTTTTTGTTTTTTCACTATATCTGATCTGCTGTTGCACAAAAGATAATATTGTTGTCATTTTGCAATTATTGTATTGTCACAACGAAAGTTACACGATATAATCGAGTTGTCTTTGAGGATAATATTATAAAGGATGGTGAAATTTTGAAGAAATTTTCGATACTTTTACTCGCTGTAACTCTATTGTTGTTAACTGTCTCCACAGCCCCGTCGACATATGGTGCGGCCAGTTATCCGAACACAGGTACGAATGGGTTGACTGGTTTTGCAGGCAGTGCCAAGAATGAAAGTGGTGTATCCAAGTCAGCTACGACAGGTGGCAAGAACGGACAGGTGGTTTACGTTAGTAATCTCAATGACTTGAGAACACATATGGCGGGCTCTACAGCCAAGATTGTCGTCGTTGAACAGAATATTTCTTCCTCTACGCTGCAAAAGGTTGAATTCGGAGCGAACAAGACACTTGTCGGTTCCTTTGGCAAACATACATTAACGAATATTCATTTCAGATCCACAAGCAGTTCAAGCAATGTCATTTTTCAGAATCTGACTTTTGAACACGCTCCCAATATCAATGCCAATGACGATATCCAGATGTATATCACTTCAGGCTCCAATTACTGGATCGATCATGTGACGTTTGCTGGTCATAGCTACAACTCTGGCGGTAGTGATCTGGACAAACTTCTGTATATTGGCGATCGCGCCGACTATATTACGATTAGCAATTCCAAATTTGCGAACCATAAGTATGGCGTTATCCTTGGTCATCCGAATGATGGTAACAGCAGTTACAATGGAGTACCTCATGTGACAATGTCCAATAATTACTTCGAAAATTTATATGTACGTGGTCCTGGACTTTTAAGATATGGTTACTTCCATCTCAAAAATAACTATGCAAACAACTTTAATCAGGCCATCACAATTGGTGAAAAAGCACGGATTTATTCCGAAAACAACTACTTTGGTGCTGGTGCTGAAAAGGGTGGCATCCTGGATGACAAAGGAAAAGGTGAGTTTACGGATACGGGCAGTACACCAGCGCTTAATAGTCCAACTTCTCCTAAAACGAACTGGAGACCAAGCTCCAATTACAGTTATCAGGTAGAGAGTGCCAGCTACGCGCGTGAGTTCGTCACCAAGTATGCAGGCTCCTCCAATACAACACTTGTATTCGGAAAGTAACAGTTGCTGCACATCCATTCACGACTAAAAAGGCCTGTCTTGTGCGCTATAACGCATAAGACAGATCTTTTTTTTGATTGTAAAATGATATGCTTACATATCATTTTACATTTCATATTCATTTTAAATGTTGAATACCGATATACATAAAGTAGCGCTGGTTTCATACTTATGAAGTTAATATGTACTATGTTAAGGCGCTGTGTATTTGCGATTTGCACATAAGCAGGACCAAAGACTACTAGATGTAGTACAGAAAGGCCCTACAGCTTACATTTAACCTACATAAAAGGACGGGGTATGCATGAATCGTATGGACGAAATTATTTGGAAAAGGAACAAATTAATCGGTATCATTTTGTGGATTATTATTGCCATTGGTATGGGTCTGGCCTTTACGATGCCGAAGTTACTTGTGTCCAATGGAGTAGCTCTGATCTTTGTAGTATGGATTACATACGCTAATGCGAAAAAGAAACATATTCATCACATTCCATGGCTGATTACCGTATTACTGACAATATGTGGGGTCTATGTCGGTTGGGGAACGGTCAATTTTGCGTTAAGTTTGGTCATAACCGCAGTTCTACTGTTATTTCCTAACAAGAAATTTTTTGTGGTTGGATTTTCGGTATTACTAGTCAACAGTGTTCTTCAGTTATTTGTTATAAATACCGTTGACTCCGTTGAGCTAATAGGTAATATCGTTAATGTGGGACTATTCGCTCTCACGGGAGCCATTCTGATGCTGGTCTCACAGCTGAATCAAAGGCTCTTCCATGAAAGTGAAGTACGCCAGAATGAGGTAGAACATTCTAAGCAAAGAGTGGAAATCATGCTGGAGCGTGTGAAGGAATCGGTCGAAGGTTTATCACGTTATACAGATCAATTGAAGCAAAAAGTGAATGCGACTGGCTCCATCACCAAGGAGGTGACGCTTGGGTTCAGTGAGGTTGCAAAAGGTGTTGAGTTCCAGGCGACCAGTGTAGCCGAGATTTCGGAATCCTTGTCTGTGTCGGATCAGCATATCAAGGACGTTGCTTCGTATTCCCAGCAGATGAAAGAGTTGTCCGCAAGTATGGCAACGAGCACGCGAACTGGAAGCACACAGATGGACCAGCTAAACATCCAAATGCAAGAGCTATATGAGACAATCGATACAACTGCAAATGACATGCGAAAGTTCAACGAGGAAAGTGAATCCATGACGCTTATGCTGAACAGCATAGCGGATATTGCGAGTCAGACCAACCTGCTCGCACTCAATGCAGCCATTGAAGCAGCTCGTGCAGGCGAGCATGGACGCGGGTTTGCCGTTGTATCGGAGGAAGTTCGCAAGTTGGCAGAAAACTCGGGTCAGTCCGCAAGTGATATTGCAACCATCCTGTCTCGATTAAAAGGACAGACGCAGGCACTGACGGATCGATTTGAACGTATTCGTCTTTCGTTACAACAAGGAAGAGATAGCGTGCATACGGCAGAGGAAGTGTTCCGTACGATCAACAGCAACTCTCAGCATGTATTGAATCAAGCGACCGATATTGAGACTAGTTCGGCGACCATGAAGGAATCTTCCACCAGAGTAGTGAATGAGGTTTCCGAAATCTCGAGTGTGACTGAGGAATCCAGTGCAGCGACAGAAGAGATTCTGGCAAGCATGGAAGAACAACGTAACCTGACACAAAAGATGGTAGAGAGCTTTGAAGAACTGGAGCAACTGATTGTCAACCTGAATGAATTGGTGTCGGATCATCAGGTTTCTTCCATTGAGAATAAACTTTAATATTAATAGTGAGAGCCTGTCGGTGCGTATTTGGCGTACTGGACGGGCTTTTTTTCATCTGCAAAACAGCTTGATGCCGACATTTTTTTCCTATACAGTGTTGTGTAGAGTATGAAGAGGTAGCCATTGAACTGGAATTGGTAGTTTAACAGATGATGTTACCTCATGGGGGAGTAAAGGTTGAAGAATAAAGGAATGAAAGACAGCTCGGCCTACGATGACGGTACATATGAAGTTAGGAATGATAACCGCGCTGCACGCGTGCGTCTTTATGATCAGGATTCGTTCAAAGACATGGACTGGCCCGATACGGAGGATGGCAGATATGTGAGAGCTTATCTGGAACCTATGATGCTGGACGGGACCCAACGCTTTATGTCCAACGTGGAAACGACATTGTTGCTCGCCCGGATTGATGATCTCGTTCTTCCGCTGACGGTGAATGATACAGAGTATGATAATGCTTACGTCTGTTCGCCATATACGCATTATGTGAGTTACGCCAAGCAGGAATTGACCATGTTGCAGAAGCCTGTGTTGGAAAAGGGTCTTTCTGTGCTGCTCAGTCTAATAGGTTGGGGAATGAAGCAATCGCAGATCAACAAAGTTGTGCATGTGAACAACTGGTTGTTGTCCACCAATCTATATCCAGCCATGTCTGGTGAACAGGCAAAATGCTTGCTTGCAGCGGTACAAGAGCGATACCCTGAGCATGTCATTGTGTTTCGCTCCTTGTGTCCGGGACTTCATCCCGATCTAACGGCGAGGCTAACGGAAGCGGGCTGCCGATTAATCCCGAGCCGACAAATCTATTTGTATCAAGCGCATGATCCGAATTTTGGCAACTCGAAGTCACGCTGGCTGTTGAAGCGGGATTACGAATTATTAGCCAAGCACGATTACGAATTCGTTTCCGAATCAGATATGACGGATGCGGATATTCCGCGAATCGTTGAGCTGTACAAGCTGTTATACCTTGAAAAATACTCCTACCACAATCCCCAGTTCACCGAGCGGTTCATTGCTGCTGCGATGGCATCAGGAACACTCAGGATCTATGGACTGCGAAAGGAGGGGTGCCTGGACGCGGTGATGGGTTATTTCTGTCGAAATGGAATCATGACAACGCCGCTGTTTGGTTACGATACAGCGGTGCCCCAGTCCGTCGGACTATACCGCATGTTATCGGCTTGCCTGATCGGACAGGCTCGCGAGAACGGCCATCTGTTGCATGAGAGCGCCGGGGCGGCGCAGTTCAAACGCAATCGGGGTGCTGTGGCGGATTTTGAGTATTCCGCAGTGTATGAGCGCCACCTTTCGTGGGGCAG
Organism: Paenibacillus polymyxa; assembly: GCF_018614975.1. Classification (GTDB taxonomy): domain Bacteria; phylum Bacillota; class Bacilli; order Paenibacillales; family Paenibacillaceae; genus Paenibacillus; species Paenibacillus polymyxa_E. Next base: position 171,357 of record NZ_JAGGNR010000012.1, read on the forward strand.
ACGCTGGTGCTGGCTGCTACTTGATCGGTTGTTGAATCGCATAGGTGTGCCGCTGATGCGCCGCATGAAGCTGTAAACAGACACAATAACGTTTTTACGCTACCCTATGCGGGGGTGTGCGTGAGGTTTTACCACACACATGCACACCCAACTGATCATCGTGAACCGCACAGTTATGTACGGTCGCCTAATTAGACATGCTCTGCGAGTTGTACCTCGAAGCCGTCTGGATCTGTAATGTAAATAAACCGCAGATGCGGATTGGGCTGGATGGGGCCGCGTACAATCGGAATATTCAGTTCTGCCAATCGTTCCATGGCTTCATCCAGAGAGTTAACCTCATAACCGATCGACACGCCGGCTTCTGGTTTAAGAATGTATTCACTGCCCTCAATCAGTTCCAGCTTGGCTTCATTCTCCATGCCGAGCATGGCAATCTGCCGTCCACGGCTTTCGAATCTGCGCTGAATTGGGAGTCCAAGCATGTCGTGGTAGAACCCGAGTGAAGCTTCCAAATTACTAACCCTCAGCGTGACCCAGTTTAATTTGATCAACATGGGTGAATCTCTCCTTTTTCTTGCATGATATGTATTTTTGTTACGTTCATTATACGATAGGTGTTAGCAGGAACCTACTCCTTATCAGTAAACAATGAAATAGCTGCCGAAATATTCGGCAGCCAAATGGTGTAATCTCCTTGTGGTTCCGTAGTTCTAACGAATTATTGAATCAGATCAACGGCCGTCTGTGGTACAAATGCTTCTACACCGTTATAGACAATGACACCCTCCAAAGTTGTCTTTTTGCCGTTTACCAGTGCAATATTTTTGTAGATTTGCAGTTCCAGTTTGGTGTTACCTTTTGTTACGAGGATCTTCGGATTTTTGGCGTCCGTCAGGTCCAGTTTGTACGTCGCGCCTTTGGCTGTAAATGCCTGTTTGGCAGGTACAAACAATTGTTTGCTCACGCTGTCGAGATCGAGATCCAGTACCCGTGCCATATATTTGGCGACATCCGTGTTGTCAATCACACCGAATGGACGGTCATTGTTGGGAGCGTACGTGTACAGTACGACATCTCCACCTGTATGACCACCGGTTGTCCAACCGATTCCAGCACGCTTGCTGATCATTGGACCGATTGCATAGTTAAGACTGCCCGGCTCGGCCGCTTTAATGGTCGCAATCTCTTCGGAAGTCAGATCGGTAATGCCATAGTACTGTTTCATCACTGCTTTGATGTTTGTGCGCTTGGCATTCAGCTTCGCTTCAACGCCCTCGCCTGTCAGCTTGGCCTTTTTCAAAGGTCCGATAAATGTAGACAACGGCTCTTTATCGTACGTGCCGCTAGTTGCGTTGTTACCAATGGTGAGTCCACCATTACCATGGTCCGTAACAGCCACAACGGCAGTTTCTCCATCGGCTTTGGCAAAATCCATCGCTACTTTTACGGCATCATCAAATGCCAGCACATCACTGATAATACCAATCGGATCATTGGCATGAGCCGCCCAGTCCACTTTGCTGCCTTCGACCATCAGGAAGAAGCCGTCTTTGTCTTTGGACAGAACTTCGATAGCTTTGGATGTCATCTCGGCAAGGCTTGGCTGCTTTGCAGGGTCACGGTCCATATTGTAAGCCATGCTCGTGGGAGCGAATATGCCCCAGAGTTTATTTGAATCGGATGCTTTCATTGCAGCCGATGTAGTTACATAATCGTAACCCAGTGCCTTAATGGAGGGAACCAGATTCTCGCCGTCTTTTCGCCCCGCTGGCTCAAGGTACTTGCTACCCCCACCCAATACAACATCCATGCCATTGTAGACTTGCTGTTTGCTGAGCGCATCGTAATTTTTGCGATCCGGGTAGTGAGCAGAGAAGTCTGCTGGCGTAGCGTGCATAATCTCGGATGTGGCTACGATACCGGTTGCTTTACCAGCCAGTTTGGAAGCTTCCAGTACGGATGCGACCGGTTTTCTTGCGTCTTCAGGGGCAATCGCCTTTTGCCCGGGCATTGTAGCCTTGTCCGGCAGTACACCGACATATCCGGTATGAGATTTATAACCTGTTGCAAAAGCGGTTCCTGCTGGAGCAGAGTCCGCAATCGGGGCATCGGCGGAATGTGTCCGAACCATGCCGCTTGCCATGGAGTCCAGCGTCAGGGACGAGCCCTTATACCAACGAGCCAGAGCAGTGGCGTCGTTAGCCATACCGTCAGGAATGAGAATAATCACATTTTTAATCGGTGATGCAGATGTCGTTGAGGTGGTATCTTCCACAGCCCACGCTGCACTGCTTCCTCCGAGTGTAGCCGTAACAATCGTTGTCACCGCAAGCATCATTTTGGCTGCACGGACATTAAACCGGTTTAACATGAATGCATCCTCCTAGAATATATGTATAGTTTGGTATCCCAAACCAAGTGTATACAACAATTGCTAAACTAACGTATGAAATGGGTTAACTATATGTAAAATTTACGATTAGTGAAGGGTGCTAGAATTCAGGTAAACTGGACAAAATGAGGAGTCGACGAATTAAGAGACAGTATTTTAGAGCATCATGTTGTAAGTTGAGTTTAAATTCGCATGAGAATGCGGTTTTTTAATGTTACCCCTGTCAGAAATTATATAATGACGATAAAAAAGATGTTGCGAACGCTTTCATTCTGTGCTAACATCACCATAACAACAGGATTGTAACCGTGTTTCAGGGCAATACCTGTGTCAGTTCATTCGTTGGTTCTTTGTTCATCAAACGATTGATTGCGTTTACATTTTCATATGGAATGAACCTCATTCCTCAGGGTTGTTACTGATTGCAGGCAAAACCTGAATTGAGGGCAGTAGACCACGCTAAAGCGATGTCTGTCTGCCTTCGGTTCAGGTTTTTTTATATAAAAAAATGCCTGATGGCATGACCGCAAGCGCCGTAGCAGATATTTCGAGCAGAAAGGAGCGCAGCAGATTTAATTTTCCTAAATAGAGATATAGACTCATCCAGACATTGGAATACTGATTCTTAGATACGCATCTCAAATGGATATTCCAATGAACTTATCCCATCACACACTATTTGACAGCGAGGAGATTTATGACATGAAAACCATTAAACGTTCGATTGCTGTAGCAACACTTCTGGGGTTATGTGTATCCGCTCTACCAGCTTATGCAGCAGGCAATACAGCATCTTCTTCTTCAGCAGCGATGGACAAGTTGATCCAATCGGAGCTTATTCGCGGCAGCGGTCAAGGTGTTAATGCGGCGTATCTGAACAAAAAGGCTACACGCATTCAGGCCGCGGTACTTTACTTGCGTCTGTCCGGATTGGAGAAAGAAGCACTCGCCTATCAGGGATCGGAAACGTATGAAGATGCGGCTCAGGCAGGCAAAGTATTACAACCGGTCGTTGGTTACTTGAAGCAGCATCCGTATGTGGCTGAGATTGTAACAGGAACGGAGAAGTTTGAACCTAATGCACCACTTACAGCGGAAGGATATGCCGCAATGCTGCTGAAGGTGCTTGGATATGAAGCGGGCACGGATTATGAGCAGGGAGCAGCTTCTGCCTATGCGGCTGGTAAAGGAATCAAGGCGCTTCAAGGGAAGGGAACGAGTCAACTTACCAATCGCCTGATGGCCGAGGCAACCGCACAGGCTTTGCAGATACAGCTCAAGAATGGCAGTGGAACCTTGGAACAGAGCTGGTTGAAACATAAAGAAGCTGGGGCGTTCCAACCTCAAACGGTGCAACAGACCAAGTATGGCGCGATTGATGGCAAAAACTATGAGCAATATGGCACGCTCGGCTGGCTCGGTGTTCCTTACGCGGCACCTCCGGTAGGTGAACTGCGCTGGAAAGCTCCGCAAGAACCGGAAGCATGGACAGGAACGAGATCGGCTAAGGAATTTGCAGCGAACAGCTTGCAGATCTCCGGCAAGACTACAGCGGGAAGCGAGGATTCATTGTATCTCAATATCTGGCGTCCCGACACAACGAGTTCAAAGCTTCCGGTTATGGTGTTCCTGCACGGCGGCGGGAATATGACCGGATCGGGTAAAGATTTTCAAGGTGAACAGCTTGCACGGAGCACCAACAGCATTATCATTTCAGTGAATTACCGTTTGGGAGCCCTTGGATTCTTCGAAAACGCTGCGCTGAAAACAGGCAATGCCCTGGATGACTCAGGTAACTACGGTCTGCTTGACGCATTCCGTGCACTAGAGTGGGTACAGGATAATATCGAAGGTTTTGGCGGAGATACAGGCAATGTTACATTAGCCGGACAATCTGCGGGTGCACGTGATGTGCTGGCAACCCTGATCTCTCCACTTGGCAAAGGACTGTATCAAAAAGCAGTTGCTTTCAGCGGAGGATTAACGACAGCATCACCGGAAGAAGGCGAGCAAAAATCCGAGGATGTACTTGTGAAGTTACTCGTGCAAGAGGGGAAAGCGGCTACCGCAGAAGAAGCAAAAGCATGGATTGGCAAGCAATCTCAGGCACAGCTGGAGAGCTACCTGCGTGCACTGCCTGCCGACAAGCTGGTCACAGCGTTTGGTGCAACCGCAATCCGTATGGAACCATTCCCGCATCTGTTCCGTGATGGCACTGTGATTCCAAAAGAAGGCTTTGACGCCATCAATAACGGCAATTATAAAAAAGTACCTGTATTGCTGGGCAGCCTGGAAACGGAGTTCTCTGGCTTTGCCTTCGGTGATCCAAACTTCTCTCCATCCATCACGGATGAAACCCTGTTTACCGATAAAACCAAGGCGGAGCAATATGCTGCTGCGTTGAAATACGGTAGCGAAGCTTATGCAGGCTTTAATGCAGAGCGTGTAGCGGAACAGTTGACAAGTGAAGCAGGTCAGCCGCCGGTATATGCTTATCGTTTTGCATGGGGCACACAACCTGGGGTCATCTCTGAGCGTTTGCTCACGTTACTGGGCGCACCACATGGTGCGGATATGGACTTCTATACAGGACACGCAGACGGAATTGCTGCTTACTTCCCTGAAGGGTACTTTAGCGATACAAACAAACCAGGACGTGATCAGTTGTCCACCGCGATGGCAGCATATCTGAAGCAGTTCTTGTACACAGGCAATCCAGGTACGGGTGGGTCCCCTGATCTGGCGGCATGGACACCTTGGACGAAAGATGCTCAAGCCCCAATCATGCGTCTGGATGCAAGCAACACAACGGCAGAGATTGGCATGTCTACACAATATAATCAAGGCAAAGAAGCCGTTATGGCAAAGATGAAAAAAGAATTGCCTGAAGAAACATATAAACTGTTGACGGAAAAAGTGTTCGCAGGTCGTTTCTTCTGGGAATAAGGATCACCGGATAGGAAGGTATATATAGATAAATTGAAAGCCAAGGGAGCATGCTCTCTTGGCTTTTTGTACTGTTCGTTATACTTAAATATGGTATTGTTGTAAATATAAATTAATAAGATATGGGAAAGGGGAAAACGTATATCATGGATGGAGTTAGTAATTTTGGTATTGCTGGGATTATAACGCTATTGATTTTCTTTATTATGATGGGCCTCGTATTATATCTGGTTTTCTATCTTGTGATGAAGAGGTCTGGCGTCAAAGAGGAAGTATCCGCATTAAGGATGGAAGTACGAGTGTTACAAGAGGAAGTAGAGCGGAACAGGCGGGAATTGGAAAATATGAAGTCTCGTTAACTTTTGGAACCACTAGTTGTGGATACGCGGAATGGTGTGGATACAACAGTATGGGAGGATAGGGGCTCTTCGCCCCTTCCTACTCAATACAGTATGAAACCGCTCATTTCAGTTTTTGAATACCGAGGGTGCTCGAACTATTTCTTGGCAAAAAAACTAAGCGTTCCGGTGCTTTCATCTGCACTCACAAACAGGCTGCGTCCGTTAACACGATGAATTCCCTCCGGCGACTCTCCGGCTGTAGGGATCAGACCCAGATAGTCTGGATTGACCGGATCAGCAAGATCAAAGAACAAAATGGCATCTGCCCGTTCGGAAGCTACAGCAGCATACGTTGTGCCGTCTACAGTAGCAACGGTCAAATTCTCCACTTCACTTCCCTTGTTGGGACTACGATCATCGGGATACAAGCCAATCATGGCCGTTGCCTCGTCAATGAGGTTCTGGCTATCGTACATCCGCTGGCCTTGCAGATCCCAGACAGCAATATTACGTCCGCCTGCTTTTACACCATCCTCAAATTCATTCTTGCCCAAGTCCCCTTCATTAGCTGTCAGCAGGTATTTACCATCTGCCGAGAAAGCAATCCCATCCGGTTCATAACGAGCCGTCAACGTCTCTGTAAACTGAACGATACCGTCATCTTTCAGATCCGCTTGATGTGAAGTAGTACCCAAAGCGAAGATTGAGCTGATCTTTTTTGTCTCCAAATCTACGATAGCAACGACATTGTTTTCCTGTAATGTAATGGCTGCTGTTTTGTTATCTGAACTAATGGCAACATACTCCGGTTGTGGATCATGCGGATAGATGGCGCCTTCTACATTGTCCAGAGATACCGGCAAGTTGGTGATTTCACCTTCCAATACATTCCCTTCAGCAAAAGATACGACCATAATACTACCCGGACGTTTGGTGTTGGCGTAGTCAATTTCATCGGCAGTTTTATTCAGCTCTTCGTCCTCTATGGCGATCACTGCATGCAGACCGTCAGGTGACAGTGCAATCGAGTCAGGACCAATACCGAGTTCATACGTTTTGACGGTTTTGTAGGTTGTCAGATCCACAATGGCAAGCAATCCTTTGTTTGCTTCACTGTCCGTATCCCCTGTACGAATAACAGCAAGACCGTATTTGCCATCTTTGGATACCGTTACACTGGTGACTTCAGCTTGAGCAGAGAGGTCATGGAAGCTGACTGTCTTCAATACGTTGATGTTTTTCAGGTCAGCAATATCCAGTATGGCAATGCTACCATTGTCTGCCTCGGTTACAAGCAGGCGTTGACCATCCGGCGTGGAGGCTGATATTTCTGCTTTGCCACCAGGCATCTGAAAGGATGCGGTCTGTTCAAAACCGGTTTTATTTTGTTTAAGGATCAATTGATCCGTAATTAATTTTAGCGTTTGGGAAGATACATACGTTGTACCTTTAGTGATGTAGCTTTTACTGTCCAAAGGAGTTTTCACACCGTTGATGGTTGCTGAGGACGTCCCTACAGGAAGTTGTACTTTAGTATCTGCGATCTGGATATCAACACTGCGACTGCTTCCGTTCCATGTGACCGTACCTTGCATATTTTGGATGGCTGTACGCAGTAAGACATGATCGTTGGCAGGTTTAGTTGCGTCAGTGGCATGGACCATTGATGTGTAGCTGGTGGCTCCTGCGCTAAAAATGGCGGTCATCGACAGAATGGCAAGCCATTGATTTCTCTTTTTCAATGTTCCAGATCCCCTTTATCGTTTCGTGTGTAATGAGTTGTACAACTGCTTCAGTATAAGAAAGAAACGTTAAGCAATGGTAAAAAGCAAGACGAGTTATGTAAAAGTGCAGTGCTTTTATCCCTTGTGTGAATAACAGTTTTCGTTGATGGGTTTAATTTTGTATAGAATGGAAAGTTAGCTTGACATGTAAGGGGCATCTTGATATATTTATGGAAAGTTAACTTTCCATCATGGAGGAAACCGCTATTGAAAAACAGACTGGAAGAATTACGGAAGAAAAAAGGGATCAGGCAGGAAGAACTTGCGGATATTTTAGAGGTGTCCAGACAGACCGTTGGATCATTGGAAAATGGCCGTTACAATCCCTCTATTATTCTTGCTTTCAAAATTGCTCGTTATTTTGGAATGAGTATCGAAGAAATCTTCATTTACGAGGAGGAGTAAGACGATGAGATCGAGCAGCAAGTGGGTATATTTTCTACTGGCATTGACAGGTCTGGTAACGATATGTATTGGTGGATTTGTTCTGAAAGGTGAAGCCTTCAACGGAGTCTCGGGTTTGTTGATTGGCGCAGGTTCAGTTCTTCTGGTTCTAGGACTGGGATATACGTTGCAGGCGCTCTGGTTGAACAAGTCTTCCCATCAGGAAATGTATGCGGAGCGGCTGAGACAGAAGAAGATTGATGTTCATGATGAACGCAGCATACGATTAAAGGAAAAAGCAGGTTGGAAAACAAACATAATTATTTTTTATATTCTGATGGCTGTGACAGTTGTATTTAGTCTGATCGGTGTAGAACCGATTGTTGTGACTGTACTGGCAAGTGTGTTCATTTTGCAAATTGGACTGGGCATCTTTTTGGTGAAATACTACGCGAAAAGTATGTAAAGTTACCCCCCCTGGGACGACCACACTAACCTGGGGTTAGGCGTGGACATTCCTAGAGGATCAATGAATAAAGGGTAACAATTCTGTCACGGTACTAGCCGAAAAAAAGAAATTGCGGTAGAATTAATTGAGAATCATTATCAATTAATTCTACCGCAATTTCTTTTACTGACAAGTCTGATCAAGTTATAGGCGAGGTGACTACCATGCGTACGGATGATGCATTAGGCGTCATGTATCAGTATTATTTAACCCGGGACCCCTACAGTCAGCAAGATGAACATACATACTTGCTCTCCGCCAAGGCGGGCAGTGGAAGTATAAAGAGAGTGACCACATACAGTGGTATCGAGATTCTATGTTCTCATGTAGAATACCATCAGCCTTATCCTACGTATTTTGCATCAAAGACGCCCATCGTGGAGTTGCAATTTGCCTTGTCAGGAGAGCGACATGTCGATATATCCGGTCAGGATTATTCATTATCAATAGGGCAAGGGGCCCTTATTTTTATGCATGATTTCGAAGCGTGGTTTCATCCTCCGGCAAGGGAGCTGTATACTTCTTTTTCGTTGGGGATTCCGGTTTCTCTGTTCAATTTTGCTGCGGCACAACTGGGAAGTTTCAAGTCCATTGGTTTTAAACAGGTATTAGGACGAAAGATGTTCAAGCCGATTATATTTCAACTGGATAACCGGATACGAACGATGATTGATAGTCTGATTGTAGAATTAAACAACAGTTATCGATCATCCTTAATCATGGAAGCGACAGCCTTGGAGATCTTGAATCGATTTATGATCCAACTGTTTGATCTGGCGCCAATCCCCGCGGGATTCTCCAGAGAGGATATCCGGAAGTTACATACGGCACGGGAGATTATGGAGGCTTGCATGGTAGATCCTCCGTCCTTGCTAGCATTGTCCAGACAAGTGGGGCTTAACGATTTTAAATTAAAAAAAGGATTCAAGGCACTTTTCGGAAGCACGGTCTTCGAATATTTGCGTCAGGTTCGTCTCGACAACGCCATGAAGCTGCTGCGCAATCAGAATAACAACGTTACCGAGGCCGCAATTGCGGTCGGTTACAGCAATGTCAGTGCTTTTTCGCAACAGTTTTATCGCAAATTCGGCGTGAAGCCTTCTGAGATGAAAAAGATGTATTAATAATCCGTCTTGCCGTGAATGGTTCCGTATAGAGGCAGTGAAGGTTCTCTCAGCCTTGTATACTCCAGGTACAGTGATACTGTACTGAAATATAGAGGAGTGTATGAGCATGAATCGAATCAGAGGAAGTATTTTTTTTAGCGTATTTGCAGCCATGTTGGGTCTGATGCTGATTGCACCCATTATGCCACCACTTATTCGCGAGTTGGGCATGAAAGAAAGCCATTCCGGTCTTATTATCTCGCTCGGGTCCATTATGATGGCTGTCATGGCTCCGGTATGGGGCAGATTAAGTGATCTGAAGGGCAGAAAACCCATCATATTGATTGGATTCATAGGCATGTCTGTTAGCTGTGCATTATTTGCTATGGCCTTGTATGGGGGATTAAATGCATGGATCGGAGGGGGCGTGTTGTTAACTCTTCTGATTGTGACACGCAGTCTGATCGGCATGTTCATTCCGGCGGTGCTGTCTTCTGCCCAAGCCTATATGGGTGATGTGACAGAAGGGGAGGAGCGGGGAAGCGGGATGGCGATGATCAGTGCTGCGAATGGACTTGGCCTTGTGTTTGGACCTGCGATTGCAGGAGCTTTTACCCTAATCGGTCTGCTCTGGCCGCTTTATTTTGGCATTTTTATAGCGATCGCTGCGTTTATTATTGCCTTGCTGTTAATCCCGGTAGCCAAACCGGTCATTCAGGTAAAACCGCCTAAAGTTAACCCGTTCCAACGTGGTTTACGAATGTACCTTGCTGCAGGGTTGGTTACGATGATGGGCATCATGACATTACAGGTTGTCGGAGGATTTTATTTTCAGGATCAACTGTCTCTATCCCCGGCGGCTACGGCTCGAATGGTTTCGTTTGGACTCATGTTCTCTGGAGCAGCGATGTTGATCATGCAGGTCATTCAGATGAAGTGGTTGAAGTGGCAGCCACGTCCGATGATTTTGCTCGGGTCCCTTTTTCTGATCGCAAGCATGATCCTGTTTTTGGCCTTCAATGTGTTATCCATGTATTATTTCTCGTTTTTCCTGTTTGGCATGGGTTCAGGTCTGATGATGCCGGGGTTTATGGCAGGTGCTTCGCTGGCAGTAAGCAAAGAACAGCAGGGAGGTGCCGCGGGATTGGTAGCAGCGATTCAGGGGATATCCGCCGTCATAACGCCTTTACTTACAACAACACTCTATCAGGTGGACAAACATGTTCCATTTATGCTCGTAGCTGTTCTAGTACTCTTGCTGGCAATCATGATGCTGGGAGTGATGAAAAATCAATCCAATACTGCAGCGGACGCCATTCATTCGTTATAGTCAGACAAAGTCAGAAAGTCAAATAAGGTCAAAACAAAAGAAAAAAGGATCTATTTTAAAATAGTGAACCATGATGAAAAGAAATCGGTTTTTTTCGTCTTTTACGGACTTTGAGCCTTATTTGCAAGGGTATTATAATAATCAATGTAAGCAACACCAATAAACCAACCACACAAAAGGAGCTGATTTTCATGTTTGATCTGATTCCGTTTCGTAAACGAAATGAAGACCCGTTCGGACACATGCTGAAATCCTTCAATGACATGGTTGAGAACTCATTCCTCTCCCCTTTTGGAACTGGCTCCCAGCCATTCCGGACCGACATTCGTGAGGAAGAAGACAAATATTCGGTAGAAGCCGAGCTTCCGGGCATTGCCAAAGAGGACATAGACATTCAGGTTCAAGGCAATGAATTGATTATTCGGGCCAAACGTAATGATGTAGTGGAGCAGAAGGATGACTCCAATCGAATCATACGGCAGGAACGCCGTTCCGGCGAATTTATCCGGCGATTCTATGTTGATCATATTGATGAGGAGCACATTAAGGCCAAATTGGAAGAAGGTGTGCTGAAGCTCGAGATTCCGAAACGTCCTGGTGATGATCAATCTCGCAGACGCATTCTAATTGACTAATACACAGTGGGTAAAATAGTTTCCTTTCATGGCAAAAAGCATGCAGGAGACATCCATAAGGATGTTTTCTGCATGCTTTATTTTTCATATGAATTGGAAGATTCATAACTGACTATCCATTGTGCTGGTTACGAGTTATTTCTCTGCTGCTGCTTGCATCAGGGCATAGATCTTACGTGTGGTATTCACGTTTCTTACGGTCATATAAGCATAGACTTTGGACCCTACGAGCTTGTTCATACCACTTTTGGACGCATCTTCTCTGCTGACCGAATATAAAATGGCTCCGGGAACATAGGTCAGTGTGCCGATTTCCGGTTTGATAGGCAGTTTGTCCAGCACGGAGGGCTCATTGATCTCATCCCAGAGGAACATCACATCACTTTTGGCCGTGTCATCATTAACCCATTCTTCTGGCAGCGCCTGAATAACGCTATGGATTTCATCCATATTCCGCACCATTACCCTGATCTGTAAACCAAAATCGGCGGAAATAGCTTGCTCTAACACAAGGGATAACTCCGCATTCGCATCGGCACGTTCCTGATGATCGGCAAAAATAATATTGCCAGAATTGATATATGTAACGACATCGAGCATGCCTGCTTGTTCAAACGTTTCTTTCAGCTGCTTCATAATGATTTTATTGTTCCCGCCTACATTAATGCCTCGTAGCAAAGCCACATAGATCATATGGGCGCCCCTCCAATTCCTTCAATTCACCGTTTTAACAAAAGGACAGATACTCAAAAAGATGAGCGGTATACTCTTCTCCCAACAGATCTTGCAATAAAGGTTCCACATGCTCCAGATACTCGGGCTTGGTTTCATAGGTTTCTTCATCTTTTACTTCTCCCGCATAGGTGCGCGCCGCTTCAATCAGGATGGCTAGTGCACTGAAAAAGTCTGACAGCGAATCAGCAACACGGTTTGGTTCTCCACCTGTAAAAGCGGCATATACAGGAGAGTTCGGTGCTTCCACATCTACAATGATCGGATCATCGTTAAAGTTTGCGATGACGACGTGATTTTTTGGCCAAGTGGGGGACTCCTCATAAGGTTCATTCATGCCAATCCAGCGGAATCCCAGTTGCTGACGAAGCAGATGTTCAGGTGCGACAAAGGAGATCAGTGCGGCATCACCGATTTCGACGGCGGCATTTTTCATTTTGAGTGTACCTTCCGCATCCATCATTTCATAATGACTGTACAGATATTGTAGTTCTGGAGAAAGAGGTATTCGTGTATCCAATTCCGGCTGGTGATGTTGTTCGCGGGGACGCAGATCATGATTTTTGAAAAGTCCATAAGCTTCATTATATAAATCTTGCTGTTCCACAAAACGGCTCAAGGCCGCACCCAGTTGTTGCATGATGTCTGAGTCCTCCTAATAACATTGGTAGTAGTAACATGCCGATTCGTTTAATTCTTGGCTATAAGCATTATACTATATCAAAGATAAATTCAAAAAAAACATTTGAATGCGTTTACATTCATGAGTGGACATGGTATACTTTCACTCAAATAAGGATTGTTACTGCTTCGGGCAGGCAAAACCTGAACATCACTATGCGTGGACTTTGTTCCATTCATAATGTTGTTCGGGTTTTTTTACATTCTACGGTCCATATTAAGGATAGAAAAACAGAGGACGTACTTTATCCAACCCAACTAACATCACGCTGTACAGAAGAAAGGGGAGCATTATGAACAAGAGAAAATGGTTAAACGGTTTTGCCGCAGGTTGTCTCAGTATCATCCTGGTGATTAGTGGATGCGCATCCAAAGCGCCACAAACCGCGAGTGACACACAGAATCAGTCGACAGAACAGACAGAGAATGAAACCCAGGAACCTGCAAACAACCAAGCTGCCAAAGGCAGAACAGTGATTACAACCGACGGTGAAGTGGATGATATGAACTCCGTCATTCGTTTCCTCTTATATTCGAATGAGATGGACCTTGCCGGAATTGTACTGACCAGCTCGGTGTATCATTATGCTGGAGACGAGGAAGCGGGGATCCAACCGTTCCGCTGGACAGGCACACAGTGGATATACGACATGATCGATGCCTATGGCGAGATCTACCCAAACTTGTCCAAACATGCGGATGGGTACCCGGAGCCGGAACAGCTTCGAGCGATGACCAAGATCGGTAATATTTCCGATAAAGGGGAGATGGAGAAGGAAACCGAAGGTTCCGAATTCCTCGAAACTCTTTTCCTCGACGATGATTCCCGAGACCTGATTGTTCAGACATGGGGTGGTACCAATACCACAGCCCGAGCGCTGAAATCGATTGAGGAACAGTATAAAGACACGGCTGAGTGGGAGACGATCCGCAAAAAAGTAAGCGACAAACTGGTCCTGTATATCATTCTGGATCAGGATGACAGCTACAACGAATACATTGCGAAGAATTGGCCGGATATCCGCATTCTCAACGACCAATCGAACTTCTGGCATTTTGCCTATGCATGGAAGATGCATGCCGAAGAAGTGAACAGTAAGCTTCATGGCGACTGGATGGTCAAGAATATTCTGAACGGACATGGCAAGTTGATGGATATGTATGCATCGATGGGTGACGGCAAAATGATCAAAGGCGAACTAGCCGAAGAACAGCGGGGAAGTGCTGAATATCTCAAGAACAACCCACAATATGACAAGTACGATTTTATATCTGAGGGTGATTCTCCATCCTTCTTTTATCTGATCGATAATGGGCTGCGCAGTATGGAAGACCCTTCCTACGGCGGTTGGGGTGGACGCTTTGGCGTTGTGAACGACAAGCTGTTTAGAAACAATGTGCTTGATTACGATCCGTACACCAAACGCTATGAAGCCGAATACTCTCTGATGAGATGGTTTGACGATGTGCAGGATGATTTTGCAGCACGTGCAGACTGGGCAGTTGCAGACACTTACGAAGGTGCCAACCATAATCCGTCATTAACGATCAAGGAAGGGTTGGATCTAAGTGTTAGTCCTGGGGAGGAAGTTACTCTTCACGCGGAGGGTAAAGACCCGGATGGAGATCAACTGACCTATACGTGGTGGAGATATTTCGAAGCGGACACTTATGAGGATTCCAAAGTAACACCGAACAAAGTTCAGCCTGAAATGGCGGGTGACCTGCAGCTTGGATTACATCGGGAACTTGCCAAGGATGAGCAGGTGGATACGATAAAATTACAGGGCAGTGACACTGAAGCGGTGACATTTACCGTTCCTGACGATGCCAAATCGGGTGATACTCTTCATATCGTTGCCGAAGTACAGGATGATGGAGAGCATCAGTTGAAGCATTATCAACGTGTGATCCTAACTGTGAAATAAAGAAATAGAGGGGCTGTCCCAAAAGTCATCAACATGGCTGGTGGGACGCCCCTCTTATTTGTGTAGTCTCATCGTAATTGATCCGTTAACGCTGGATGCCTGACCAGAAGACATTCCAGGTGATCGCCAAAGCTTGTTCATAGGATTGTCGTGTCTGATACACGAGCTGTACATCCAATCCATCCATCACGGTGACAAAAGCTACGGTGGCTTCTTCCGGACTCAGGCGCATATCGGGATGTCTACTGTCGTATTGATCTGGAACAGGCAACTGTGCCAACATTGATTCTTCAGTGCTCGGATGACAGCATTGCCCCGGTAGAAGTAGGGGATTATTTACACGCTCATCTGAAGAATAGCAGGTTGCAACAGATGACGGCTAAAGGACATTATCCGCATCTAAGTCAACCGGAAGAAACCATCCGAATGATTAAGGATTATTTAACGAGCGCATAAAACGCGGAAGAAAGGCAGTTATTCCATGATTGTGAAGAGGAGCAGGCGATCGGTATTGCAGAACGATATCGTTCACAGGTTGCTTCAGCCGACTGGGGTGAATATAACATTACTGTGAGTATCGGTGCGGCCACTATAGTAGAGGAAGATACGGAAAAGTCTTTGTTCCAAAGAGCGGACAACGCCCTGTATGCCTCCAAAACCGGAGGACGAAACCGGGTGACACATGCAGCTCAGACGGTAAGAAGTTAAGAATTGGTTTGCATCAAAAGAAAGCAAAAAGGAGCCTGTGCATGATGAGGGAGATGATCCCACATGCACAAGCTCCTTTTATTTGTATGGAACAGAATGACTGACTTGAGATGGGTGTCCTTAGAGTTATTTTACCGTGGAGCAAGGTAACCATACGCCTTAGCCGGAGAGTTCGCCTGAGGACGAAAATCTTCGCTCGGTTCATTCATAAATGCCGGGTTCACATATATGGAGTGTGCATCATTGCCAGATCCCTTGATGTAGGCGGCGATGCCGGAGTAGGGTTTATTTTTCCAAACCCACAGGGCATCTTCCTGCTCACCTGGTGAGTAATAAACATTATGGTCAAACACATTGCCGGTATTGCTAGTATATTCGTTGTATATCAGTACTTCCGAGCTGCCCGATACGAGAATGTTACGCATGAACGTATTGTTCTTTGTCCGTGACTGCATGAATAACTGTCCATTGCCTGCATTCAGGGTATCATTCCCCACAAGTGTATTGTACATAATCTTGCTATCCTCGGTAGCTCCTCGTTCCTCGTCATAACCTCCCATGGCAATACCCGTCAATCTGTTGGAATAAATCAGGTTATCACGCACGGTAATGTTGCTGGTTGAACGTCCGGCATGCTCTGAGGCAATCTCAATTCCGATATCGCTCCGATATACCCGGTTCTGGTCGATGATATGATCTTTCCCGCCATCTACATAGATGCCGCCCGCCGAGTTGGTATCATTGGGCAGGTCTTTACCGTAGGAGGGATTGTTATTGGACGTAATATCGTATACTTCGTTGCCTCGTACAATGCCGTTCCGAGCCTGATCGTATGTGTCGTCCTCGGACGTACCCTCGTACCCGATCAGATCAATACCAATATTATCGGAATCATGGATGATGTTGTCCTGTATGGCAAAGGTATCAACATTACCGTTGACTGCGAGTGACTCGCTTGAACCAAGTGTAAGATCATACAATTCATTATCCTTGATGATGATATCGCGTAAAGCTTGAGGGTGCTCTGTGCCATAAATGGCAATACCGTGGGCATCCCTGCCCCGTAAATCGGGACCTTCAGGAGTTGCGTAATTAGCAATCGCGTGTATGGTGTTGCCTAACAGCTGAATATGCTCACCTGCTCCGTGGACATAGATCCCGGTTGGAACTTGGCCCCCGAGTGTGGTCGTGAAGTTACGAATTTCGAGATTCTGAATCGTGATATTACTGGCATTTTCAATTTCAATTAACCCCTCAATGCCCCGAACAGATAAACCTTTACCATCAATGATAACCTGCTCCTGAGGATAACTTGAAAATAGGGTTGGATTAGCGGAAGAATTACCGCTCCTTGTGATTTTGACTTTCTGATGATAGACACCTTCACGCAAATAGATCGTGCTTCCTGGCGAAGCGTGGTCGGCTGCGTGCTGCAACGTTTTCCAAGGAGATTGAATGGTTCCTTTATTCGAGTCGTTTCCTTGGGGTGATATGTAATGGATGACTTGGGGATCAGACTTTTGAACAGAAACGGGTTCCTCCATGGCAGATGTATGATTCTGACAACCGGATACAAGCACCATCAGAATCGGAATCATAAGTATAACTATGCGAATCAAATCGTTTCCCCCTTGAATTTAGCTTTGAAGATAGATTATAGCAGATTTGAACGGGTTAATAACCCATGATATGCTCTTATAAAATCAGCGAGGAGACTGCTCATGAATACATTAACGATAGCTGAATTAGTAGATCGGGAGAATCACGCATGGGAAGAACTCAAGGAACTCCTGGATAGTGGGCAAAATACATATGTGTATGTTCCAGCAAAACAAGAGGCTGGAGAGGATACCCTCTATCGTCTGCAAATAAGCACCAAATCCTATTTGGGGGCTGTTGCTTATGAGACAGAAGGTATTGTACTGGACCATGGCTGGATCACGCTGCTTGGTGCGGGTGGTGACAGTACATCGGGGAGTCTCACCAGTTGGAATGGTGTAAGTGAGCAACCTTGGGTAGATGTACTGGAAGGTATGATGGTCGTTGCATATGATGCGGCAGGCGGTTTCTTCGGACTGGATACAGGCAAGTATGGCTGCACGGGACACATTTATTATTTTGCACCGGATACACTCGAATGGGAATCGACAGAACTGGCATATTCAGGTTTCATCAACTGGCTGGCGAATGGCGATCTGGGGCAGTTCTATCAGACCTTTCGCTGGAAAGGCTGGCAAGAGGATATGTCTCAGCTCCAGACAGGACAAGTATTTGCGTATTATCCACCACTCTGGACGCAGGAAGGTGACGGCGAGAGCAGCAGTAAAGCCCCAATTAGCATAATGGAGGCCTGGAAGTTCGCACTGGACGGTAAATAGTTAGAATGCTGCTGTAGGATGAAACCAGGAAAGTAACCGGTAAGTTCAAGTTCATTGAGTGATCTACTTTTAAAAAAAACGGCATTTCTGTTCCAAACTAAAAAAGGCTCGCGCTTGACGCAAGCCTTTTTGTTCTGAACTTTTAACATCAATTATCAATTGTCCAATGTAACAGGTTTAATGCCTGAGCGTGAAGCTCTGCTATGCCGGACGGTCAACCCGAGTGAAACAACGCAGACGAGCAACAGACAAGCATACACCACATGATAAGCTTCCTCGACCGAGACTCCCGGAATGCTGTGCAGCAGCAGCCCACACACGGCGACAGACACCGATCCACCGAAGAACATGTTCGAATCGATAGCGGAGTATGTGAGGGAGTAATCTACATGGTAGAAGGATTTTTGTTGTTGTTTGCCCAGATCGGCTTAATTATTGGAGTGGCTTTGATAGCATCCGGATTAACAAATGGTTCAAAAGGGAAAGAAAAGTTCAACTGGTCGGCGACCATCCCCTCGGTATCCTGGGGATTATGTATCCTTATCCTGTCCATCTGTTGGTTGGTGTAGTGTACTCTTTTTCTCTGTAAAAAAATGTAAACAAACAGGCGCTCCGATAACGGGCGCCTGTTTGTGCATGTTATATCTGCAGATCTTATGCCGCAGTAACTTGTTTGCCGCGATTGCGAATCCACTTGATGACATCCATCAGAATGACGGCGACAAGAGCAAGTCCGCCTGCTATCAAGAACTCATTCCAGCCGAATGTATCCGGGATAGCGAAGACGCCGCGAACACCTGGAATTAGTGTGATTGCATAGAGACAGAGACATACCAGAATGGAACCAAGCACGAATTTATTGGTCATGAAGCCCACCTGGAAGATGGTTTGTGTATTGGAACGTGCTGCAAATGTTTGCAGACTGCGTGCGAGAATCAAGGTTGTGAAGGCCATAGCCACACTGATTTCCTCCGAGATACCAAGTCCGATATATTGGGACACAATAACAGCCGCACCAATCAGGACACCACGCGTAATCACAGCCTGCAGGGTTCCGCCTGCGAAGATGCCTTCGTTAATATCACGCGGTTTACGTCGCATGACATCTGGCTCAGGTTTCTCAGTACCCAAAGCAATGGCAGGCAGGGAGTCGTTCACCAGGTTGATGAACAGCAGCTGAAGGGCCGTAAATGGATTAACCCAGCCGACGATCAAGGCAAACAAAATGGCGATAATGGCGCCAAGATTACCGGCGAACAGGTATGCAATGGCTTTTTTGATATTATCAAATACCATCCGCCCAACACTGACCGCATTCACGATGGAGACAAAATTATCGTCCGTCAGAATCATGGCAGCCGCATCCTTGGCGACATCTGTTCCGCTACCCATCGCTACACCAATGTCGGCTTGTTTCAGCGCTGGTGCGTCATTAACCCCATCTCCAGTCATGGCTGCCACTTTGCCTTTACGCTGCCATGCACGCACAATCCGGATTTTGTTCTCAGGTGATACTCTTGCGTAAACCGAGATATGTTCGAGTTGTTGATCCAGCTCTT
The DNA here is from genome assembly GCF_018614975.1 of Paenibacillus polymyxa. Taxonomy (GTDB): domain Bacteria; phylum Bacillota; class Bacilli; order Paenibacillales; family Paenibacillaceae; genus Paenibacillus; species Paenibacillus polymyxa_E. The sequence goes on from NZ_JAGGNR010000012.1 coordinate 190,772, forward strand.
CATCGGACATTTTGTCCAGTTCAGCACCTGTAATGGCGAGATCATCTGGTTCGGCAAGGCCGATATCCACACCGATGGCCTGAGCTGTCGTTTTGTGATCTCCGGTGATCATGATGGTGCGAATGCCCGCTTTTTTGGACTCTTCAATAGAGCCGTATACCGCTTCACGCGGTGGGTCAATCATCGCTGTCAGACCAACAAGTGTCAGATCATGCTCGTCATCAATGGTGACCTGGTTTTTATCATCGAATTTTTTGTACGCGTAGGCCAGCACACGGAAGGCACGTTTGGAGAATGCCTCATTTTTTTCTTCAAACTGTGTGCGAATCTCGGGTGTGAGGGGCTGAACCTCACCATTGATAAATACATGACTACAGCGACTGAACAGCACATCCGGTCCACCTTTGGTCAGCAAAGCCGTCTGTCCCTCGAATGTATGCACCGTACTCATGAGCTTTCGATCCGAGTCAAAAGGAAGCTCGGCTTCACGCGGGAACTGGTCACGGATTTCATTGTAATCCTTGTTCACCCGGTTGCTGAAGGCAATGAGGGCCACTTCGGTTGGATCACCCAATTCCTTGCCTTCCTGGTTAATATTCGAATCATTGCAGAGCACTGCAATATGTAACAAACGTCGTTCCTCTTCCGACCACTGATCGGGATCATCGGGGAATTCGTCCTTGGTGCCATGGGGAATGTAATAATCGACGACAGTCATCTTATTCTGAGTTAGTGTTCCTGTTTTATCCGTACAGATGATACTGGCAGAGCCGAGCGCCTCAACGGCAGGCAGTCTGCGAATGATCGCATGTTGTTTGGCCATCTTATTTGTTCCGAGTGACAATACGATAGTCACAATGGATGAAAGTGCTTCAGGAATGGCAGCAACCGCAACAGCTACGGCAAACATCAGTGCATTTACGATGGATGGTCCTATATTCTCCGTACCTTCGGTCAACCATACCCGACCGGCTTCAATGCCAAAGATGAGAATCGACAACCCCAGGATGAAAAAGCCCAGTTTTTTGCTGAATGATTCCAACTTGCGCTGTAATGGCGTGTTCTTGGCTTCGGCATTTTCAATCAATTCGGCAATTTTGCCGATTTCGGTTTTGAGAGCCGTTCCTGTAATGACTAGCATGCCCCGTCCATATACGACCAGTGAGCCACTGAAGGCCATATTGCGACGATCTCCGATTGGAGCTTCATCCGGGATGGTATCGGCGTGTTTCTCCGCAGCTTCGGACTCTCCGGTCAGCATGCCTTCGTTGATTTTCAAACTTCCTGATTCCAGAATACGTCCGTCTGCCGGGACATAATCACCTGCATCCAGCATAACAATATCACCGGGAACGAGTTCCCTCGCTGGAATGGTCTTTTTCTGCCCGTCACGAATGACCTTGGCTTCGGGTGCAGACATTTGTTTCAGCGCGTCGAGCGAACTCTCGGCTTTTTTGGTCTGCACTACGCTGATTACCGCATTGAGCAAAATAACCAGGAATATGATCAACGATTCAATCAGGTGTCCAAGTACAACCTGTACCGCGGCTGCAATCATCAGCACGATGACCATCGGGTCTTTGAAATTTTCGAGGAACAATTTCCAGACTGGTGTTGCATCTTTACCTTTTAACTCGTTATATCCTTCGGTTTCAATTCTCTTGGCAGCTTCGGAGGTCGTGAGTCCCTTGGAGGAACTCTGCACATCCTGAAGGGTTTCCTCCGTACTGTGTCTGTAATGTTGCAATTGACCAGCTCCTTGAATATTAGATTTCTCTGTGTATTACCCTTACGGGCAAAATCTAGAATCGTTTCATTTTCGTATTTTTTTAAGATTATGGATTTATACGTTTTTTAGCTGTACACAGTATTTTTCATAATGATCCGAGATATGCCTTTTTTCAAATGTTATTATTTCCAGTCAGTTTGGATGATAGTCTGAAGAACCATATATTGATGTTGGATCAGAAACTGTGTGCACCATCACACTAGCTCATATCAGGGTCTGTTACGCTATTACATAACGAACTGCGTTTAATCTAAGTTTGGAGGGGAAACCATATGTTTTGTTATCAGTGCGAACAGACGCCGAGTGGCGGGTGTACCGTGGTTGGGGTATGCGGCAAAAACGAAACAATCGCAAGTTTGCAGGATACGATGATTTTTGCGTTAAAAGGCATCGCTGCTTATGCGACACATGCACGCCAGTTGGGATATTCTGATCCTGAGGTGGATCGGATTACACATGAGGCATTATATATGACATTAACGAACTCGAATTTTAATGTGCAGGAACATCTGGAGATGGCGATGAAGGTAGGTAATGCAGCAATTCGTATTATGGATGTGCTGGATCGTGCGCACACGAACCGCTTTGGTGTACCGCAACCGATTACGGTTAGCCAGAACCAGATTGAAGGACAGTGCATCGTGGTGACGGGACATAATCTGTATGCATTGGAGGAGTTGCTTCGTCAAACTGAAGGGAAAGGAATCAACATCTATACCCACTCGGAAATGTTGCCTGCGCACGGTTATCCGGCGTTGAAGAAATACGCACATCTTAAGGGCAATATCGGCAAAGCGTGGTACGATCAAAGAAGACTTTTCGAACAATTCCCGGGTGCCATTCTCGCAACCACCAACTGTGTCATGCCGATCAAAGGTACGTATGCAGACCGATTTTTCTCATACGAAGTGGCGGGTCTGGAGGGTGTTGCCAAGATTATGGATGATGACTTCTCACCGCTGATTGAACGTGCATTGTCACTACCTGCGGCTAATATACAGTCGGAGCAAGTCTTAACGACAGGATACCATCATGAGACCGTGATTGGACTTGCGCCTGAGATTATTCAAGCGGTGAAAGACGGTCATATTCGTCGATTCTTCGTTATTGCAGGATGTGATGCACCAGGCAAAGGGGGCAACTACTATCGTGAACTCGCGACTTCCTTACCGAATGATACTGTAATTCTGACGACATCCTGTGGTAAGTTCCGCTTCAACGATGTGGATTATGGTACGGTTGGAGACACGGGTATACCGCGTTATATCGATCTGGGTCAATGCAACAATTCCGGTTCTACGGTGAAAATTGCAATGGCTTTAGCGGATGCTTTTGGCTGTACCGTGAACGAGTTACCTGTCAGCATTGTCCTGTCCTGGTTTGAGCAAAAAGCAGTTGCAATCCTGCTCGGCCTGTTCAGCCTCGGCATTCAGGACATTCGGATTGGACCGAAACCACCTGAGTTTATATCGGAAGGGGTATTGGATGTACTCGTGGATATGTTTGGTCTGAAGTTAATTACAACGGCAGAAGAAGATATGAACGCAATGTTGGCATTGTCATAGGATGGATTAGAAGGGGCTTTTGAGACAGCCCCTTTTTATAAGAGACGAATTTATCAATCCAGCCGTGTCTGAAATTTATAGCCCATCCCCCGTACAGTTGTTATGTAACGATGGGAGCTGGAAGGATTCTCGATTTTGCGTCTGAGGTTATGAATATGGACCATAACGGTTCGAACGTCACTCCAGTTATCCAGCCCCCATATGCGTTCAAACAAGTATTCTGTGCTGTACACATGCCCCGGACGACTTGCCATGAGGAAAAGAAGCTGAAGTTCTTTGGCAGGCAGGCTGATGAGCTTGCCGTCTACCTTGACTTCAAAGTGACCAAAGTGCAAATCTAGCCAGCCGTCACGATATACATTGTCTTTGGCAATTGCCGAGGTGTTGGTCTTCGTGACCGAACGCCTTAGTTGCGCTTTTACTCTGGCGACCATAATATCCGGATCGAATGGCTTGGTGATATAATCATCCCCTAGTTCCAGCCCCTGAATGATATCTTCCGTTTCCTGCCGGCTGCTAAGAAAGATGATGGGCAGTTCTGTGTTTCGTTTGACGCTCTGAACCCACGTTGTTCCGTTTCCATCCGGCAGCATGATATCGCATAGAATCAGATCGGGAACTCGTTCTTCAAGCAGAACAGTCGCATGCTGGAGAGTTTGGGCGGTATAAGACTCATAACCCTGGTTTTGCAAATAGATCATGACCAGCTCCGCGATATCTGTGTCATCTTCGACAATAAGTATACGCTGATTCTTCTTTATGTAAGCCATGTTCAAAGTCACCCTCCTTTCCATGCGGGCAGTTGAATAGAAAATTCACTGCCGGAGCCCGGCTCACTGGTTACACCAATATGCCCGTTATGATAGTACATAATCTCTTTGCAAATGGCGAGCCCCAATCCAGAACCTTTATGATCTCGATCCGGTTGTTGTTGTTGTTGTTGTTGTTGTTGAGCCTGTCCAAATCGTTCAAAGATCTGTTCATGCCATTCAGGTGGAATGCCAATACCCGTATCCTTAACGTACATCCATGCTGTGAACCCGGTTTCGGTTTGAGGTGTTTCTTCAAGAGATAGACGCAATTGTATTGTTCCTGAAGGAGGGGTAAACCTCAGCGCATTAGAGATGAGATTAGACAGGACTTGTTCAATCCGTATTGGATCCAACTGTGCCCTCCACAACTGCGATTCGGGTTCTTCAGGAAGTTCGAGGCGGTAATGAATCCCCTGTTCCTCCACTTCCCATTCGTATTTCTGAAACAGCTCCTGCACGTATGATAGCAGATGTACGTCCTGCATATGAAACTGGATCTGGTTGGTCTCCAACTTCGTTAGTTCAATCAGATCGTGAATCATGCGTTCCAAAAGCAGAGAGCGTGTATAGATTCGGTTAATATACTTTGGTGCCTCTGTAGTGATAATACCATCCCTCAGTGCTTTGGCGAACCCTTTGATGGATGTGATGGGTGTGCTCAATTCATGAGATATATTGGACAGCAGTCGAACACGAAATAATTCGAATTCAGCCATTTTTTGATTGGCCTGCTGAAGCTCTCCATTACTTTGTCGCAATGAACGTGTTCGTTCCTCTACGGTTCGTTCCAACTGCTGGTTTGTTCGCTGAAGCTGGGAAGACAAATGTTCCGTTCGCTGTAATGCTCTTGAGAAGCGGGAAGTCAGATTATACGCTTGTGTTAATAAAAAGATGAGCAATCCAACAGAGAGCATATCCTCTGTGGGCAAGTGAACCGTATAAAATAACATATCATTTAAGGCAAAAGCCATGAAAAATAAAAAACCGATCATGCTTATTACGGAACCTTTTTTTCGTCTGAAGACTGACTTGACATACATACATAGCGTATAAACCAACGACGGAAACAGCACCCCCCAAGCAAAAGGTGTTAAATAGTATGTGTACACGCGGGCAGGTGTCAGGAGAAACAACAAAATGAAGCAAGGTAGGATGAATCCTGCTATTTTGGATATCCAAGGTATGGATTCCTTAGGGTGTTCTCTATTAATGAACAGAATTAATAGTAAAGCGGTCGTGGCAACAGATATGTATTCGGCTTTTACTGCCCATTCCCATGGCATGTCAGGAATCAGGTAGAGGGCAGTCGATTCGCCAAGAACCACCGTGCGTACGCCAACAGACAGGCAGAGCATACTGTATAACAGGGCCGATATCTCTTTTCTTCGGTTGAGATACACAAGACCATAATATAATGCCATAACTAGAAAAATTCCAACGATACATGACTGTGCTGATACACGTAATAGACGGATCCAGGAGATACTTTCTGCTGTTCCAAGCTCCATGCTCTGCCAGATACCCGCATTCCTTTGAGAGAAGTTGGAGACTTGAATGATGATTTCATTCCATTTTGATTCAGTTTCAAAATAGATAACGTTGGGAAAGCTCTTTGCTTTCTCATTGGAAAGGCTGGTCCCGACGATACCATGACCCCCCTTAAATTGACCGTTAATCCAGATCCGGTAGGCCGAGGCGATACTTTTGGGATAGATGGCAAGTGTGGATCCTTTTAACGTCTCATCAGGAAGTACAAGGCGGAGTCTATAGGTCGCATACCCGCTGTTGGGGAGGACTTTATCATTTGCCATGCGATACGTTGTCCAAGCTTCCGGCACTTGTTCGAAAGTCGGTGCAGGCTCAGATTTGGAAGAAGAGTGAAAATCAATGGGTTCCAGCAGTTGCTGCCAGTAAAATTCCCAATCTCCATCCAGAGGCATGACAGAAGTGGTCGAACCAGACCAACGGGACAGATCAAGAACTCCATTCCTGGAAGTATGGAGGGGAGTGGACTCAGCTGCAGCTGAGGTATTGGTTGAATTGGTCGCATGGATGACGAGGAGCACTATAGTGATTACAAGAACGAACAGGATGGTGAATAGCAATGGTTGCTTTCCAATGTGGCCACGAACGGAATTCATAAACTTCATCTAGGGTGACCTCCGGCTAGGGCTAGGATAAGATAACTATATTATAGAGTGATCCTTCATTTGCAGAAAGAAGAAATTTGACGAATTATCCCGGACTTAAACAAAACTTAAACTAACCTAAGTACAATAGACCACATCATCTTTAGGGAGAAAGTCCCGGCAACAGAAAGGAAGCATGTTCATGAGTCGTTACTTCTCCATCTGTTCGACCTATATGTACCAGCATCGTTATATGGATTTTTTGCTGGCTCATTACAAGAAACTGAATATGCCATATAACTTTCCGGTCACACTCAGCTATATATCCAGTCCACTCTTGATGGGAGGTGGAGCGATTTTGTGTTTTGATGATCAGGATGAAATCGCAGGAGCACTGGGTTATATCCATGGCACAGGGGAGCATGATTACGAGGATCGTCATGTCATTCAGCTCCAAATAGCCTTCATAAAGGAAGAGTATCGTGGAAGCAGACTTATGGTAGAAGCTTTGCAGTTCCTCCTCCAACATATTGACGAACAAGAAGAGATAGAATCGGTTCAGGAAATGCGCTTTTGGGCTGTTAAAGATCGGATTAACCAAAGACTGTTCTCCAAATTTGCAAAGCGAATCGGAAGCACAGAAAGTGAATATGGAGGATCTATAGACGCTTATGCAATATACCTTTCTGAACTTCGGGCATACCTTTCCTATTTTCATCGAGTGTCAAGGGTGAAGGGATCTCGTGATAAGGAGGTCACACCATGATGCTGCAAGCCAAATCACACGAAGTATTGCAGGATGCAGACTATGCCCGGTTTGCTCGTTTTTATCTGGCAAACAGTGAGGAGTTTGATGAACAATACATGTTGCATGACGCATTGTCGCATCTTATCAGTACCTTGCTGCACTCTCGGCTATTGTTGCTTGATGATGAGCAGGGGCGATTGGGTGGTTTCGGGCAGTATCGTTATACCGAAGATCGAAAGACGGCTTTTATTGATTCGGTCATGCTGGCGAAGCCACATCGCAGCAGCAGAGTATTTTTCGCCGGCTTCCGTGATCTGGTGCTACAGATCTGTCAGGAAAATGACGAGATTCAAACGTTACAATTTCACGCCGTGGCTAATAACCGTTACGTTAACAGGTTATACAGCAAGTTTTCCAGACACACGGATACACAGGAGCTTAACGGAAGAACAGAACATGTGTATACGGCAGAGCTGGATTCATTGTTGGTTTATCTGAAAATTAAAACAGCCGTTTAACACGTTGAGCTCATTAAAATTGATTTGAAAGGAGGTGAGTTAACATGGTACCTATGCGCCCTAGCATAAAAGAAGATACACGCGGTAAAATTTTTCGCATCGAAAATGTTCTGAAATTGAATGAGCAATTGCGAGTGAACACAACCGCTGCTGCTGTGAAGTAGTCTCATCCTCCCCAAACGATGAAAGAAGCACACAGATCACACAATATGTGAGCTGCTTGCTTCTTTTTTGGTTGGCGTGTCCATTATAGTCATCCGAATCAGAACATATATGTGAATATCTGGTGAAATGCATATCGTTTAAGTCCAGAATCGTATGTAATGAATTATACTTAAGGAAAACGGACGAGGAGATGGCCTCCAGATGAAGAAACAAATGTGGATCATTGCAAGTGTTGCAGTTGTAATTGTGATCGGAACCTACCTGTTTGCAAGCAATACGGGCAAGGAAGAGGCGGGTACAGCCAATGCGCCGAACATCCGAAAACTGGTAGAAAATATCAGCACAGGAAAAGAGACACCGGAATCTGCCTCTATTAATGCCAAACAGTTAATTGTCACCGATCAGGATAAAAAGACCACTACATATGATTTGCCTGAAAATGAATTTTTCCTTTCGATTGCACCCTATGTGGACCAGACCCATCCCTGTGCAATTCATAGCTTGACTGGTTGTCAGGGGGAAATGAGCAATAAGGAATTCAGCGTTACCATTCACGATTCTCAAGGCAACACTTTTATGAAAGATGAAGTGATGAAGTCTGGTGCAAACGGATTTATGGATTTTTGGGTGCCTAGAGACAGAACCTATCTGATTCGTATTGTTCGAGATGGAAAGGTTGCAGAAACGCAATTGTCTACTTATGAAAATGATAACACATGCATCACTACGATGCAGTTGAGTTAAAGCAAACAGGCAAGCAATAGGAGGGAAGGATGGCAGTTTAGCTATCCCTTTCCTTTTTTTATTGCATAAAAGAGTTGGAATAAGGTACTTTGCATTGACAAAAATCAATTCCTACGGCATAATCCAATAATGATAATGATAATTGTTATCATATAAATACATATTAACAGGGGAGAAAAGAAATATGAAAAAAGGGTTGAATGGACTGTTGATTATGCTGGCCTTTGTGCTGGTTTTGGCGGGTTGTGGTAAAACCACGACTACAACAGATACAAGTCAAGGTAGTGGCTCGGGTAGTGCTCCGGCTGAAGAGACAGCAGGTCCTGTTACCGTGAAGCATAAACGTGGAGAGCTTAAGCTGGACAAGCCAGCAGAACGTGTCGTTACACTTGAATGGACATATACGGAAGATGTCGTTGCCTTGGGTGTTCAACCAGTAGGTAATGCAGATAACGCTAACTATAAAGTGTGGGTAACATCCGAAGCAGCACTGGATGACAGTGTAACGGATATCGGAACACGCAGTGAACCGAATCTGGAAGCTATTGCTGCATTGAAGCCAGATCTCATCATTGCTAATGCAGATAATAACACAGCGGTCTACGATCAGCTGAATGCAATTGCACCAACGATTGAATATGATCCGTATGATGGCGATGGCTATAATTATGACAAGATGACAGAGATTTTTAATAACATTGCAACAGCTCTGGGTAAAGAAGACAAAGCAAAACAAGTTCTTAGTGATCTCGATCAGCACTATGTAGAAGCCAAAGAAAAACTGGCTGCTGCGGGGAAAGAAAACTTCAACTTTGCACTGACACAAGCGTTCACATATCAAAATGCAGTCAGCCTGCGTATGTTTACCGATAACTCGGTTGTGATTGGTACATTGGACAAAATCGGACTGGTTAACGACTGGCAGCCGGACAAAGTTGAGAACTATGGCTTCTCTACAGTAGGTATTGAATCCTTAACCGATGTGAAGGACAGTAACTTCATTTATATTACACAGCCAGACGATGACGTCTTTGGCACAGCAATGAAAGATAACTCGGTTTGGAACGGACTGAACTTTGTGAAGGAAAAACGCACATATCAACTCGATAGCACAACATGGACATTTGGTGGACCGATCTCCTCCAAAGTATTGGTTGATGGGGTAGTCGAGGCGATTACCAAATGAGTTCGGTTCAAGGATCTAAGCCAGCAATGAATTGGCGCACAATAAGCATATATGGGGGCGGTCTAACCGCTCTCATCGTGCTTTTTTTTGTAAGTCTATGTTATGGAGAAGCTTCCATTCCTTTGCATGTCGTTTGGGACGCTCTTACAGGCAGACAGGATTCATTAGAGCACAATATGGTCTGGGACTTGCGTATGCCGCGTACAGTGATCGGTATTCTTGCGGGTGGTGCACTGGCTGTTGCGGGTGCTTTGCTGCAAACGATTACTCGTAATCCATTGGCTGCTTCAGATACGCTGGGTATTAATGCAGGAGCATACTTTGTGGTGGTGCTGGGAGCTATCGCTTTTCCAAGCGTGTTAAGTCAGTCACCTTTTCTTTTCGCAGCACTAGGTGGTTTACTGGCAGCATTTGCGGCTTATTTCATGGGCGGCGGACGAACATCAAGCCCGGTTCGACTTGCGTTGTCCGGTATGATTGTATCGATGGTGCTTGGTTCATTTACGAGTGCATTACATATTTTTTTCTCCATGGAGACACAAGGGTTGTTCCTTTGGGGCTCTGGAACACTTGTCCAGAATGACTGGAGTGGTGTGTTTTATGCTTTGCCTTGGGTGGTTGGTATTACCCTTCTCGCGTTAGTCCTGTCTAGACAGTGGGATATGCTGGAGTTGGATGAATCAACGGCTTCTTCCCTGGGACAAAAGGTTGCATTGGCTCGTGCAGGAGGGTTAATTCTTGCTGTATTGCTGGCCGCCGTGATTGTTAGTGTAATTGGGCCGATTGGCTTCGTGGGACTGGTTGCACCTCATCTGGTTCGATTGAGTGGTGTACGTTCTAATCGATTACTGTTACCCGGTGTGTTCATATGGGGCGCAGCGCTCCTGGTTGGAGCAGATGTCCTCGCCAAGATGGTGCATAACTCAAGCATGGAGCTGCCGACAGGTGCCGTTATGGCGATCATTGGTGCACCGTGGCTCATCTGGCTTGTTCTTACACGCATGAAGGCTGCGAACGGATCAGGCATGTCTACTTCAATGAGCACAGGAGGAGCTGCGCGTCGCTTTGCATTTGGCCCGATGGCTGTATTATTCTCAGTTATAACGGTCGTGCTTATCTTGCTCAGTACGATGTTTGGCGGTATGCGAATTCCCTTGGCCGATTGGTTACCGAGTCTGTTCCAATCGGATGGACCATTCTCCGCGTTAATTCAGCTTCGGATTCCGCGTACACTTGTTGCCGCAGGTGCAGGAGCTGCACTGGCAATCAGTGGTGTGCTCATTCAGATGGCGGTACGTAACCCACTGGCAGATGCTTCAATTGTTGGTGTGTCCTCTGGTGCAGGGCTTGGAGCGATGATGGTCATCATCTTATGGCCGGGTCTTCCGATATACTTGCTGCCGATCGCGGCAATTGTTGGTGCCGCCATTGCCGCAGTGGTTGTGTTCTCCCTCTCTTGGAAGAAAGGACTGAATCCATCTGCGGTTGTGTTGCTAGGGATCGCGATGTCTGCCATTGCTGGAGCCGGTATACAGATACTGATTGTCCGTGGTGCGGTATACGGTAGCAGCGGATATATCTGGCTGACAGGAAGCACCTATGCTCGTACCTGGGAACAGGTGAGGGTTATCGGATTATTTTTAGTTATTCTGGTACCGGTAGCTTGGTGGCTGGCACGCAGGTTCGAACTGCTGGTATTCGATGACAATAGTGCATCCGGGCTTGGTCTCGGAGTACGTCGTACACGCTTATTAGCTATGACAGTTGGTGTATTACTTGCAGCAGGTGCGGTTGCTTGTGTAGGGACCGTTGGTTTTATCGGCCTGATTGCACCACATATGGTACGCTTACTGACGGGGAATAAGTTAAGACGATCCATGTTCCTCTCCGCATTAGCGGGTGCAGTCATGCTGGTGCTCGCCGATACAATCGGCAGAACCGTCATGGCACCGACAGAGATTCCATCAGGCATACTCATTGCAATCATTGGAACACCGTATTTCCTGTATCTGATGTATCGTTCCAACTGGCGCAAGTCGATGAAGTAAATGGTTGGTATTTAAAGACACAGTGCAGGATTTGGAGTGAAAAAAGCCCGCTCATGCATCATTCATGCAGCGGGCTTTTCGGCGTTTATTTTACTATAGTAACGGTGCCATGGTCGCCTTCTTCCCCGTATCTATATTGACGAACCACTCTTAGATAATATATAAAAACATCGGCTACTGTGGGCTGTCGATAAACTTCATATATTGCAGCAGTCGGTTCAATACTGCCGCACTCTGAGCTCGGGTTGCCATTTCTTTGGGTAAAAACCTGTTGGTTGGCGTACCTTGCATCAAGCCTGCTTCCAGTAAAATGGATACCGGTTCGGAAGCCCACGCTGAAAGAGTGGTTCGATCGGTCAACACCTCCAGTCCATCCGTGTTCGGCTGAGGCTTCAATTTTGCAAAATCCAATGCACGGACGAGAATTACGGCCATTTGTTCACGGGTAATGGATGCCTCCGGTCTAAACAAGCCATCACCGTAACCGTTGATTAAGCCTGCAGCCTGTGCAGTTCCTACAGCTCCAGCATACCATTGCGCTGATGGGATATCGGCAAATATTGATGTTGGCTGGTGCTCAGGCAATCCAAGGGAACGGACAAGCAATGCCGCGAATTCGGCACGTGTAACCGGCTTCTCTGGAGCAAAGGTGTCATCATTTACACCCTCAATAATGAATTTGTTCGCAAGCATTTCGACGTCGGATCGTCCCCAATGATCCTTCATGTCCGCAAACGCATGATTTGCTGATACGACTGCAAACATGCTGTTATGGGGTGTGGAGAGGATGGCTTGTGCCTGCTGGTCATCCTTTGTGAACAGGGAAGGAACAAAATGCATCTGATTCTCTGCATCGATCCACACGGCTGTTGATGTGGCGGGATCAGCCTCTGAAGGGAGTGGAAGGATTCGTTTGCTATATTCATGATTAGAATGTTCTGTCTGCTTCCCGTCAATATACAAGGTGAACTTCATAGGAGTGCCGATGAGTTCATAGCCTTGCTTCGCCACCGTAGCATTCAGGATGCTGATGGTGCTGGGAGAGGCTTTACCGATGCCCATGGTAACAACCATGTTGTCAGCCAATGGCGGTAACATGTTTAGCGACAACTCATAGCTCGCACCATTGACCTCGAAGGTTACACTGATATCCGGCTGCTTTTGCATCATATTCCGCAGTAACTTACCCGGCAGATCCAGGAAAACGACAGGGGATTCCGTACTGAAGCGGATCAGTATTCCCGCTTCTGCACCACTGAAGGCTTGCATGAGAGAAGCTGTATCAGGTTTTAGTCGGATTGCAGTCTGACCGTCAGGAGCTATCTCAGTTGAGGCTGTTGATTTGATGTTCAGACCGTTAATTTCAAGCTTGACTGTAGCTGGATTTTCGGCCGACGGCAAAACATTTGGGAACCCTGAGAACGATTCCGATCCAGAAGCTGGTGAAGGTGCTGGAGTTGTACCCGGTGATGGTTGCGGCTCGGGCTGCGGTGTAGCAAGAGGCTTTAATGTAATGATGCCCGTATCCACGGCTTGCTCTGCCAGTACTTCGACGCTTCGTTCAGAGGTATCATAGCCTTTTGCACGTACAATAAGGGTACGGGTTCCTACAGGAATCTGTTCCAGTGTAAAATGCCCCTGGCTGTCCGTAAATACACCGATGCTGTCCACAGAAACGGAGACCCCCTCCAGTGGAGTCATTTCTGTACCATATACAGACCCGGTAATTGTTCCAGCTTGGGGAAGTACAGTGATGGTTGCCGTTGCTGTATGGGAGCCATCTTCAGATGTAACCGTAATAATGGCTGTACCTGCAGCCACAGGCTGGATCTCACCATGCTGATCAACGGTGGCGACAGCCTCATTACTGGAGCTCCAGTGAATGGTCTTGTTTGTAGTGTCTTCTGGATCAATGATTGCTGTCAGTTTAGCCGAGGGCCCACCAGAGGTCAGGTCCAGTTGAGATGGCTCCAGATGAAGACCGTTAACCGGAACGAACTGACGAATGTGCTTTTGTTCCAGCGTGAAGCGCTGCCACGCCTGAATGCGATAGTTCCCCGTATTTTCATCTTCTGTCACTTCAAAGAGGTCCACAGCCTGCCCTGGACTTGTACCAGGAATATCGGCACCTGAAATATAGGTTGCCGCACCCTCAGGCAGTGCATCCCCAACCGATGGAGGAGTGCTGTCCGTACGATCCAACATATAGGCAAAGGAATGACCCGTTTGCGTCGGCGCTGCTGTAATGCTTGTTGCGCCCACCTCTAGTCCGGGCTGAACCGATGCATCCGCAATGCCTGGAGCCTTCATAACAATGACAAGTTGCAGAACACGTTCAGTTGTGGCAGAGCCGCCATCCAGTAGCGAGAGTTTTACGGTGTACGTGCCGGATTGTGTCGGTGTACCGTCCAGCTCACCAGAAGGGCTCAAGCTTAATCCTTGGGGAAGTCCGGAGGCGGTCCAGGTAAGTCCTGCGCGCGCTCCATCATAACCTGCCAGGTCCATGGAATAGGATTCATTCTGAACCGCCTGAGGCAGCTCGGTTGTTAATATGGCAGGGCGCAGATAAGGATAGCCATTGTTGATCGCAGGATGAATGTTCCAGGTATTTGTAAAATCCCATCCGGTATAAGTGGCCTGCTGCTTCATTTCTGCTGTTGTTTTCCCATAGATCTCAATTGTGCTTTGATAAGGATCACTTGCTCCCACCACCATCCCCGTCGTCATCGTGTCGTAGTATGTATCCGTTATGTTTGTTTTGTAGACATATCCACCGATCGCACCCCATTGGGAGTAACTTCTCGGATTCAGCGTGGAGATCGCGCCAGTTGAATATGTATTTTTGAGGATATTGTATTCATCTGAGATGCTTAACTGATAACCTACAATTCCTCCAGCATATACATGGGAGATAGGATGGTCCTTGACAGGCTCGTTAGCTAGATTACCGGTAAAGTAGGATTCGCTTATGCGGCCCGTTACCAGGGAACCTATAAGTCCACCTCCATGCAAATTGTCAGATTCGCCTACTGTAACGAAAGCAGCGGAGGAAGAGTGAGACAGCTGTGCATTGTTCAGTAATCCTACGATGCCCCCTGTAGGGGTGACCCTTTTGGAGATGTGCCCGCTTCGTACAGTTCCTTCCGTATAAACATAATCAATACTTCCCCCGGATTGAAAGCCAACAAGTGCACCTGTATTGGAGCCACCTTTAATATCTGCCCTCAGGTTAATATATTGAATACGGCCGTTGGCTTGACCAAAAAATCCATTGGACAATCGTGTGTCGTTGTTTATCTCCAAGCCAGTGATCCAATGCCCCTGTCCATCAAACGTTCCACTGAACGGAACGTAGTCATTGCCTCCAAACGGAATCCAGTCTATTCCCGTCAAGTCGATATCCCCAGTCAGGCGAATGCTCTCTGCCAGATAAAGCTCCTGATTTTGGTTCATGTATACAAGCTGTTCTTTGGTAGATACCTGGACCCAGCCGTTTTCAACCGGAGGAATGACATTTGGCCCGTCAGGTTCTCCTTCTGCATTCACAGAGCTGTACACTCCCATTTGTCCCGCGATCATGATGAGTACAAGCAGGATTTTCATCATGGATAAACGTTTCTTCATTTACACTTCACATCCCCTTTGGTTTGCAGTAATGAAACTATTATTGAATGGATAAGCATGTGAGGAACCGGAACAGTCTATGCCAATCAAGAAATAGTATAGTATATTATAAGAAATGCGGTGTCTCGTTTTTGTTTCAAATTTGAATGGAAAGTAGTGTGCAGCATGAATCTTAGATCAGTGGACCGGAATTCCCACAAGCCGTGTATTGTCGGTTTGACTCAGCAATTGGAGGTGTTATCCAATTGGCTTGCTTCACCTGATGTTAATTCACAAATATTTTCAATTTCAGGAATTGGAGGCATTGGCAAGACGACACTCCTCACGGAGATGGCGGCAGAGGCCAGGCGATGTTCAACGGTTACCTTGTGGATGGATGGACAGTTCTGCCTGCAGACGCCGCGCGCTTTTCTGTCTCATCTGGAGATGAGTTTGGAAATGGAGTATGGTCGAACACGTGCCGCAGGTTCACCACTTCTTGCACATGTTGTTGAAGAGCTGACTCGTCAACGGACTGTCGTGATTATTGATAACTGTGAAACAATAGATCGGATCGATAGCTGGCTGTTATCGAGCTTTCTTCCGCTGCTTGCAGCAAGTGAATTCTTGTTTATTGTGGCTTCGCGGACAGGTCTGCCCATTCAGTGGCATACGAATCTTTTATGGGGCAATCAGATCCACTCTTTTACTCTGGAGCTTTTCACTCGCAAAGAGGTTCACGAATATGTGCAGTCAAGCGGCTTACCACCCCTCGTACAGCAGGATATCGTACACAAAACAGATGGTCACCCGCTGCTACTGGCGCTAACGGTGGACATGCTGCGACGTCAGGGAAGAGAGCGAGAGGACTACGCACAACAGATACCCGGCATATTGAGTGCAGAGTTACTCAAGGAAGCAACCTCTCCCTATATGTATGAGGCTTTGCAGATACTGTCGCTGTTCCCGGCAGCGGATCAGACGATGCTGAACCAGTTGTTAACTCATCCCCTGAGTGCATTGGACTACACGGCACTGAGTACTTTATCCTGTGTGCACGCTGGAGCCGGAGGCCTTTCTCTGCATCAGTTGGTATCCCGGATGTTAAGGGAGGATTATGAGAGGCGCGACCCCGGCGATTATCAGATGATGCGTTCCCGGGTACTGGAGCTGCTTACGGAGCGGTATCCTTCAGTGAACAAACTGTTGCAAATGCAGATTGCGGCTCACATATTGGAGCTGTACCGTGAACAATTGCCCTCGTCCCATGCATATACGGATTTCTCAGGGATACGTCAACGGGAAGTGGAGCAGCAGATGTCTTTTGAACCTGAAGATCTTCCTTACTTACAGCGTTTTCTTGCCGAATCGCTGGCACGTTCGGATTGGCAATCGGAGCTGATCGAGAACGGACAGTATTCTTCATTATTAGATGATATCGCTAATTATGCGCCGGAGGGGATACGCATCATACGGAATGCGGACAGGGTACCTTTGGCGTTCTGTGCTGGACTTTGGTTACATGACCAAACGTTGTCCATATTGGAACGATATTCTCCTGATGATATGAACATGCTGGGCGATACGGTCAACTCGGCACGCAGGCTCCCCCCTGAAGCGGCTGATACCATATGTGTCCTGCTAGCTGCGGTAGACGTGGAACAGTCTTCTTATCGCCCTGAGGAACTGGGTGGCATGCTGTTTCAATCGTGGCTAATTGATGCCATGAGCGGTCTGCGTGCAATCATTCCCACTGCGGACAGACAACTAAACATGTTACTCCCTCATCTGGGATTTGAGGAGCGGACGATGCCATCTCAGCCATATGCCAGAGAGGATATGCATGTATGGGAACTGGATTTCAGGCAGGTGACCTTTGAGGTCTGGGTTCAGCGTATTCTAAGGCAGAACATTCAGACTGCAGGCTTCATCCCGCAGGAAGCACCCCGTGTCTTGTCCCGGGATGAGGTCAGACTAATGCTTCAACATTTATATGAGGATACGGTACTTGAGGAGATGGTTCCTTTACAGGCAATGGGATGCAAAGGAGTGAGGGCACGGGAGTTGGTCGTGAGCATCCTTCAGGCTGATTCACCGACCTATCCGCTTACTGATCTGGAGCAGCGTATACTTAGGGAAAGCTATCTGCATAGAAATTATCGCAAGTCCGAGTTGGCCGAGGCTTTACATATGAGCCGCGCCACGTTTTACCGCCATTCGCGGCAGGGCTTTATCCATTTGGGTCATGTGTTCACGCAGCGATGGATGGCTTTAAAATGAAAGGCCAGTAATTGAATGATAACCATATAACAACCGCCAAAAAACGCGAGCCTGCTCCGGATTCAATCCGTCGCAGCTCGCGTTATTGGCTAATCCTACATGTTTCTGAGAATGCCGCTGTCCTCAACAGAAGCCACTGCTCGGAGAAGGTTCTCATGATCCTGCACCAGTGCCAGTCTGATATACCCTTCACCCGAAGGGCCAAAGGCACTTCCAGGTGTCACGATGACGCCTGCCCGGCTGACCAAGTCCATGGCGAAGTGTTCAGAACTCTCATAATGAGCGGGAATCCTCGTCCAGATAAACATGGTCGCTTGGGGCTTCGTTATTTCCCATCCGATTCTGCTGAAGCCTTCGCAAAGAATGTCCCGTCTTTCCTCATAGGTTGCCCGTACCTTTTCCACTTCGGCTTGATCACCTGTGATCGCAGCAATCGCGGCCTTCTGAATCGGAATGAACATCCCGTAATCCATATTGGATTTCAGCTTTTTCAGCATGGAGACGATAGTTGCATTGCCTACACAGAAGCCGATTCTGGCCCCGGCGAGGCCATAGGTCTTGGATAAGGAATTGAATTCCACACCAACGTCCATGGCTCCAGGGAATGCGAGGAAGCTTCCGCAAGTTTTTTCGTCAAATACGAGTTCACTGTACGCATTATCGTGGAGCACGATAATATCATACTTCTTGGCAAAGGCAATCAGGTCGAGATAGAACTGATCTGGTGCCATCGCGGTTGTCGGATTGTTGGGATAGGAGACCAGCATGAATTTTGCTCGCTGAGCGATATCTTCCGGTATATCCTGAAGCTGAATAACATACCCGTTTTCTTCTTTTTGCGGCATATAATACAGTTCTGCACCTGCCAGTAGCGGTCCATCCGCGAAGACGGGATAGCAGGGGTCAGGGACTAACACCAGATCACCTTCATCGACAATGGAGAGGGATATATGTGCCAGTCCTTCCTGTGAACCGAGCAAGGAACAGATCTGTGTTGCCGGGTCTAACTCGACCTGATAGCGCTGCTTGTACCAATCGCTTGTAGCTTGCAGCAACTCACTCTGATCATTCACAGCATATATATAATTCGCCGGATCAGCTGCGGCCTCGCATAGTGCATTTATAATATGCTGCGCAGGTGGTATATTCGGCGTACCCACACTGAGATCAATAACGGGCTGCCCGTTCTCCAGTCTGCGGCGTTTGATCTCCAGCAACCGGGTGAAAATTCCTTCGTTGAAATGATCCATTCGTTTGGCAAAGTTCATAATGATGATTCAGCCTCCAATCCTCTTCGTACGCATATTCATTAATAATAAATGGATAGCGACTAAAAGAGAAGAGCAGGTGAAAGCTTGCGGATCATGACTTTACTTTAAACTGGCTTAGTTCGTCTTGCAGTTTGCCAGATAGCTGGTTCAACTGTTTCGACAGATCCGCTACCTGTTCGATACTATCCAGCTGCTCCTGCGTGCTGGCGCTTACTTCTTCCGTCGATGCCGAGTTCTCCTCTGTGGTGGAAGAGATAATCTCCAGTGCCTGGAATATTTCATCTTTATGCTTGTGTACATTGGAGGTATTGCTGGTAATCTGCATCATACGTTGCTGCAGATCTTTCAGGTCTTTGTTAATATTGAAGAATACATGTTTGGTATCTTCTACAGATTTGGCATTCTCCTCCGCAATCTTCATACCTCGCATGGTATGTTCAACCGACAGGGTTGTTTTCTCTTCAATCACATTCACTTTTTTGTTAATTTCCTCTGTTGCCTGAGCCGTCTGTTCTGCAAGTTTGCGGACTTCTTCGGCAACGACGGCAAATCCTCGTCCATGTTCGCCAGCACGTGCAGCCTCAATGGAGGCATTCAGGGCGAGCAGGTTCGTCTGAGAGGCAATCTGTTTGACCGTATCTACAAAACTGGATATTTCATTCCGGCTCAGATCAATCTCCTTAATGATAGAGGACACCGCTTGGGTGGACTGATGGTTTTCCTCGGACCATTTCGATAATTGTTCCACAACCGCGAGTCCTTGGCTGCTCTGATCGGCAGATGTCTGCACGACCGTTCCCATAGCCTGCGCATCGGTAGCAATTTCATCGATTTGGCTGGATAACGAGCCTGTTTTGCGTAAAATATTCTCCGTTTCGATGGACTGATAATTCGTTGCATTGGCAATCTCGTTAATAGCTGTTGATGTGTCATTCATGGTCACAGCCGTTCGAGAGGAGATGGCTTGCAGATCATTCGACGACTGGTTCAGGATTTGCGCCGAGCTGCCGACCATTTGCAGCATGCCCTGAATTTTCTGCACCATGGAATTCAAACCTGTGGCGATCTGTCCAATTTCATTATTAGATTTGATATCCAGTTTGACAGTCAGGTCACCTTGTTCAATCTGTTTAATCTTGGCCAGCAGCTGTGGGATGGAGCGTAACAGACGGCGAAGGGTAATGTAACAGATAATCACAAGCAGAAGGGTGGCTGCAGCAAAACCGCCAAGCGTAATCCACGTGAATGTTTTTAATTCCGCGAGAACTTCTTCTTCGGATATGGTCAGACCAACGGACCATCCCGTATCCTTGCTGGTAGCGTAGCCGATATAACGACGTTCCCCATTGTCGTTCATAAGCTGTACGCCGTTTTCACCGGCAAGCATTTTCTTGCCGATGTTCCCCATGTCCCCCGTACTGTCCAGAATGTTCTCCTTCAATACCTTCTCTTGATCCGGATGGTACAGAATTTCCCCGCTCTTGGACAGCAACATGGAATAGCCCGTGCTTCCAAGGGAATAACTCTCCATAATCGCCGGAATATCCTTGAATGCAATATCCGCTGCGGCAAAGCCAGTCATGTTGTTGTTTTCGTCTTTGATCGGATAAAAAATACCCATGAGTACATTGCCTACTGCTATGTCAATGTACGGATCGGAGAAATAAAGTCCGTCTGCGGCAGTAACTGGCTTGTAGTATGGACGTGACTGGATATCAAAGTCCGGTGCAGATACGACACCATCATTTTGAATCCAAAAACCTTTTCCATCCAGACCTGCGACCCAGGCATCGGCAAAAGAAGGCTCTGCCTTAACAATAGCGGCCAGAGTCGCCTGTGTTTGCGCAGCGTAGGTTGAACTTGCCGCATCCGCAGCAGATGCTGTTGTTTCTATGTATTGCTGAAATAATGTGTTGGTGGACATTTGTTTGACCAGCGCGCCCTTTTCCTTGAATAGTGCATCAAATTCACTAACAATGGCTTGTGTCTTGGTCTGAAGCATGGACTCCTGCTGTTTCACCAGAATGTTTCGTGTGCTTGCAAACATAAATGTTCCCAGTACGGCAAAAACAACTACGATAATAACCAGCAGCACAATAGACAACGTATTTGCCATACTGGATGTCCGTGCTCCCGTTTTCCCCCACTTGTTCAACATGTTCGACATATTCCATCTCCCCAGAAGAGTAATTAAAAGCTCAAAACGCCTTAGTTATATGTCGGCATGATCTATAGTTTTATGTAGATTTCTGTCGAATAATCCTGAAAGCAACGGGAAGGAAAGGCATGAGTATGAGACGGATGAAAGGGGAGGGATGAAAAAAGAGGAAGGAATGAAAAAACGGGGATCGGTGGTGGTTCATCCAGACGATCTTGTTTATAATGGAATGAATTGGAACTATGGATGGAAAAGGGGGATTATCTGTGAGTGAGTTATGGCATGCTTCAATACAGGGGGTTCCATGGAATGGCGAAAAGATGCACCAGGCGGTGCATCTGTTGCGTCGCCGAGCAACGGTTCATTTTCGAGTTGATGCGGATACATACGAGGACCTTGCCGAGCTCGATGCCAAAGTATTCTTTGCCCGGCCGGATCTGATTCTACACATATCACATATGGACCCTAAAGGGGTATATTCATCCGGATTTTTGGGGCGACTGGCACAGTTGAAACATGTGTCTGCCTTGCAGCTTGATCTTTCGCAGGCACAGGATTTGACGATTCTGGGTGCGATGGAGCAACTGCAGTTTCTAAGATTGAATTCACCTGCAAAGGCGACCGTGCTCGATTTTATTAAACACTACAAACAATTGACCTTTCTTGAACTACGTGGCAAATTCAACGGATTTGCTTCCATTGCGGCATGCCTCCAACTGCATACGCTCATTCTGAACTGCACGGTCGAAAGTGTTGATGTGTTGGCGGAATTGCCTATGCTTCAGTATCTGTCCCTGGATCAAGGTGAGTTAAAAGGGGGACTGGATGTATTGACACAGTCAACCATATCGATGTTGAAGCTAAGCTCTGTTCGCAAACTGACGAGTATTCAGGGACTCGAACAGATGCGCGGGCTGGAATATTTGCATCTGTCGTTGCCTAAGCTGGAGCATTTATGCGACTTTTCCCATATGACCTCTCTCAGACAGCTCGAACTGGACTATATGAAATCGTTACGGGATACCAAACATCTATGGACAGCCCGTGCTTTGGAGTCTATTGAACTGAAAGAGATGAATACGGCGCTCAAGGCGGATTCGTTTGCTGGACTAACCGGGCTGGAGCATTTGCGCCAAATCGATTTTCGTTTTATTGATGTTAACAAAGGACGAATTGCAGCTATGCGTGATCACCTGGACAAGGCTGGAAAATCGAATTTATTATATGAAAATATCCCTGAGCATGAACGCCTGAATTCTATAGGTATTGCGCACTTGTCGCATGTATTAATGTAAACGGGCTTCTGTCTAGGTGTTCGTATCCGTTAAGGCGGGCATGTTGATCTCTTTCACGCAGGCCGCTTTGGACAAGCTGATAATACATCGAACGATGGCGACCATATCCTGCAGGGGAATGCGGGTCCCATCATACTCGGCCAGTGCACGTTCCATCCCGTCTTCATACGGAATTTCTGCGGCCAGTTCTCCCGGGTTGATGCATGTCACCGCGATGCGGTCTTTCCTCGTATGTTCTCTTAGAGCTTCCGTAATACCCCGTATGGCAAATTTGGAGGCGACAAAAGAAACCTGGCTACTGCCTGCATTGCTCAAACCGGCTGTTGAACCGATCAGGATGATCTTCCCTGCTTCAGACTGGCGGAGCTGAGGCAGTAAAGCCTGTATACATACAATTGTAGAAGTCACATTCACATGGATCAGCTGACTGATATCTGCGGGTTCATCCTTATCAAACGTGTAGTGCTCTTCAAATCCTTCCTTTTCCCAGATCCCCACGTTATAAATAAGCACATCCAACGTCTCGCCTTGAAGCTCGCTGGCAACTTGCTCCGCGGCCTGAAGCTCGGAAAGATCAGCTTGAATCCATATTCGCTGGACGCCATCCTCCACGGACAGACTTTCCGGCTTGCTGCGGGAGACTACCCAGACCTTATCACCGGATTGTGGCACACCTCGGACGAAAGCATCGCCCAATCCTTTGCTTGCACCAAAGACAATTATATTTTTCAAATAAATCCCTCCTTATCGATTAAAATTTAATAATATTTACATTAATCTATATCTTACTATAGAGGTGATATATGGAACATGAAGTTTACATGAGGTATACTTCATCCTTGTCAAGACTCGGGATGCTTGTTCTCCAACAGTATGACATCTTCGCCCCGTTGTTGCCTGAGAGCAATATTGTCCCTCCCCCAAGCACACATGACATCCACGATGGTGTTGGCGGTAACGCCATATTCTGTAAGTCCGTATTCTACTTTGGGAGGCATCTGTTGGTAGACATGTCTGGTGACCAGACCGTCCCGCTCCAGCTCGCGCAATTGTTGAATCAGTACTTTTTGCGAAATGCCCGGGATACTGCGCCCTAATTCGCCCGTTCTCTTTACCCCGGACATCAATAAACAGATGATCAGAGCCTTCCACTTGCCACCTATAATTTCAAGCGTCGCTTCAATGCCCAGATTGTATTGTTTCATGCTGATTCACCTCAGTTTAAGTTTTACGTGTTTTATAGAGTGTAACTATTTATTTTCTCACGGTTCTGACACTGAAGTCCATACACACTTTGAGGTAACCATCTTACTTCATTGTGTGTATTTTCTTTTGACTGGATGTGACTGATAATGGTCCATATTCAATTAAAGAAACCAACACCCTGGATGGGAAGAAAGGAACTTATGATGAAAACACTTGTTATTCTGGCACATCCCGATATGAAAAGTTCAAGAGTCAATCGTCGCTGGAAGGAGGAGTTGTTGCAGCATACAGATGACATTGTTCTTCACGAATTATATTCGGCCTACCCCGATTGGAAGATTGATGTTTCCCGAGAACAAGAGTTGCTGGAGACGCATGATCATATTATTTTGCAGTTCCCATTATATTGGTACAGTTACCCACCGCTGCTGAAAAAATGGTTTGATGACGTGTTCACCCATGGATGGGCGTACGGATCAAAAGGGAATCGATTGAAGGGAAAGCGGATGGGACTTGCGATGTCCATAGGGGATAAGCGGGAGAATTATGCGAAAGATGGTTCTATCGGTTACAGCGTAGAGGAACTTGTTGCACCTTTCGTAGCAAGCATGAATCATGTAGGGGTTCAGGCGCTGCCGCATTATGCTGTCTATGGTGCCTCGTTTCAGGCTACGGATGAAGAGATTAACCGAAGTGCTGAAGAATACATGTGTTATATAAAACAGTTCCGGGATTTTTGAAGTTAAAAGGTGAATTTCTTCATAAGAAATGTACTGAAAAGGACCTGGCTCCACACATGGTGAAGTTCAGGTCCTGATTAATAAGCGAATAAAACCACATTTATTCTACGCGGAAATAATCAAAATCTGCATATCCTCCGGTAGACTTCGTTGCATAATTGAATAGTGCAAACCGATATCCCATAAAGTGTGGCAGTGTGTAAGACATTTGGAGCGTATTGCCAATGGTTGTCCAGTTGCTGCCATTCAGGCTATAGGCAAAGTAGGCTTTGTCGGTCTGGTTCGTAAAATCACAGATGACGCGTAAATAGATTCTGTTCTGGTTTAATGGCATAGTTGCTACTTCAGTCATGGTGCCGGAACTGGCATTAGCCATAACGATGGATTTGGTGCTGCCCGTCATTTTTACGCCGACAAAACCATATCTGGCCTGAAAAGCAGCGAGTCCAGCATAATCACCATCCTTCATGCCTGCTGTATCCAAGGCGGTCATCCCTGTGCTTTTTGGACCAAAGGTTCGTTGTGTCAGCGTGTTGCGGGCTTCTAAGAGGTTTTTGCTGACTTTGCCTGCAGTTAACCGCATGAAACCGGGCCGCTGGAGCAGGGACCAGTTGGCAGCATCGGGGTTATGATTCCACTGCCAGAAAGCAGCGAGACTGGATGTACCGGAAGATGAATTGCTCGTCAGGGAGACGTCATCCACATAAAAAGCCATTAGATCATTGGTCGGGTCCGGATTCGAGTTATACGGTGTTTCCACAAAAATAAAGCTTTGAGACAAGTCTGCATTAGACGGAACGGTATACGTACCTTGAATGGTACCCCACTGTCCACGGGTTAACGTCGCACTGCCCATAATGGTAATTCCGGTATAACTTGCACCGTTCTGGATGCTAAGATTGAACGTTTTGGTTGCAGGACCAGTAGTGTATTTGATCTTTGCCGAAAAAGAGTATGTTCCTCCTGGTACTAGCTTGCCTGTAACCATCTGTTTGGCACCACCAGCGGTCTGCTGTCTGCCGCTGATGAGCAGGCTTTTTGTACCGTTGAACGCTTCGGCATTCGTTAAGTTGATGGTTGCCGTATTGTTGCTGGTCCACGGCTGAATGCTGCTTTCCTCAAAGCCGCCGTTCACCAACAGTTGCGTTACTGAGGGTGTACCTGATGTGGTTGCGTTGAACTCATCGGACCCGTAGATTTTGGCAGCAGGCTGACCTTCAACGGGCATATTCATGTTAAGGGGAACCTTGCCGTTCACCCCAAACACAGGCCAGTTATCCGACCACGTCACTGGAACGAGATAGGGGATGCGCCCAACGGCCCCGCTATCACGAAACAGCAAGCCGTACCAAGTGCCGGATGTGGTATCCACGATGCCTCCTTGGGCGATCCCCGAGTCTCTTAGTACAACTTTACCTGTGTATGGACCTGTCAATGTGTTTGCACGATAGGCAAGCTGAATGCGGCCGTCACCCGAAGGCCAGGCAATCAGGAATACATAGTACATGCCATTGATCTTCTGAATGTGTGCTCCTTCTGCTTTTACAATCATGCTGGAGCCGGCAACACTGCTCGCGTTTGGAATCAGGACCTGATTGAGCCCGCCGGATTTGACGGCTTTGGCATCAGGTGTCAGCTCAACGATACTGATGTTATCACTGCCATGAACAAGAAAGGTTCGATTCCCGTCAAATAAAAGGGAGGGGTCATGGTAATAACTGTTCAATGTGTAAGGTGTCCATGGCCCTGTTTCAATATTACTGGTTTGGTAAATATACGTCTTGCCCGTGGAAAGCGAGCCAAAGGCCACATAATATATACCGTTGTTGTACCGCAAGCTGCTCGCCCAGGAACCACGCCCATACTCGTTTTGTCCATTGTTCAGATTCTGTATATCCCCGTTTCCAAGCGTATCGTATACATAGTTTACGATGCTCCAGTTGACCAGATCATAAGACTTCATGACCGGGACTCCCGGATTCATATGCATCGTTGTGCTTGTCATATAAAATGCATTGCCCACCCGAATGACGTCACTGTCAGGAACATCCGCGTAAATAACCGGATTGCTGAACGTTGCGGCTGAAGCTGCCGGACTTGTCAAAGGGAATGATGTTATAAGCAAAGGAAGAGCGAGTAGAAGAGCACTGATTTTTTTCCACATATTCTATCCTCCCAATTGATCATGTCCTATGAATTAAAGCGAATACTCCAGATAATCAATGTAAGCATCCCAAGTGCCATTATCCGTTGTTACGACCAGCTTGATTTCCTGATTGCCTGTAGCGTGAGTGATGCCGGTGAGGGTTTGAACGGTCGGCTCCGTTCCCGTGAAGTAGAAAGAACCAGCGGTTACGCCCCCGATGACCAGATCAACACGGGCTGTATTATTGTTGTTGGAAGCGCCGCGGACAGAGAATTGATGGGTTGGGAATGCAAAATATTGATTGTATGCTGCATAATCATTGTTCCCGTAAAGAGCGACTCCATTAAAAGGGGAACTGATTACGCCAGCGTATTGGCCGCCAAGCGTCATATTCTCGGCTTCGTAACGGGTAACGTTTGGATTGGGATTAGGATTTGGGTTAGGGTTGCCGCCCGAACCGGATGTGAACTGCCAGTAGTCCAGTTTGAACAGATTTCCATTGCCCGAGCCTGTAAACACCAGATACAAACGATGTACCCCTGTAGCATTGGTAACATTGGTCTCCATCTCGCGCCAAGTTTGCGAACCGCCAGTTGAACTTACGTTAAGTGTTCCAACTAGTGGGCCTGTCGGACTGTCCAGTCGAACCTCGATGTTGCCATTTCCGGTAGAAGCGACATTGGCCTTGAACTTGGAGGCTCCAGCTGAGCCAAAATCAACATTGCCGACCGCGATCCAATCCCCGTTATGAATATTAGTGACATTCTGATTGGCTACAGGTCCACCGCTCGCTTGACTCGGTTCAGTGTTAATTCCTGCTTGCCAGCCAATGGTTTCGGCTTCCACGCGAACATACGGATTGAGGTTAGTGGTCTGAGGTACACCTGTCATATTCCCCTGAACTTCCTGGATTGTTCCATCCGCATTATGTGTCAGTTTGTTGATATGTGTGGAACGGTACCCTTTACCATCACCGAGGAATGCCTTGCTTACCGTTTGCGCATGGTACGCCACATACCATTCGTTGTTGAATTGGAACACGGCATGGTGGTTATTGCCGCCTACACCGAAGAACGTGCCGGGATTTTTCAGAAAGTGTCCTTTATACGTGAAAGGCCCCATCGGGCTGTCGCTGACCATGTATCCGATCTCACCTTTTGGATATGCAGTGGGGTGGTTTCCCGCGAAGTTGATGCAGTAGGAGTAATAATATTTGCCGTTATACTTGTGGATGCCAGA
This sequence comes from Paenibacillus polymyxa, assembly GCF_018614975.1. Lineage (GTDB taxonomy): Bacteria > Bacillota > Bacilli > Paenibacillales > Paenibacillaceae > Paenibacillus > Paenibacillus polymyxa_E. The sequence continues at coordinate 218,414 of NZ_JAGGNR010000012.1, forward strand.
ATCTTCGAACATATAAGGAGAATCAATAGTCACAGCACTGCCCACCACACTGGTCATGTCGGCACCGAGACGAATGACCCGAGCTGTTTTGGGATTGGCAATGGAAGCAGCGTTGGTATCGTTCGGAATGCCGCCTCCAGCATACAAGTAAGCAGAGCCATCATCATCGACAAGTACAGCCGGATCAAAGAGCCAGGTTACGCCGGACATACCCGGTGTACCGTGAGTCAGGAGGGCACGACCAAGTGGATCGGACCACGGTCCAATGGGGGAATCCGCCGTGAGCACGCCAATACCTCCACCCGAGTTGGAAAAATACAGGAAAAACTTTTCTTTGCCAGCAATGGTTTTCTTCGCCATGGCAGGAGCCCAGGACTGGGTAGCCCATTTGGCAATTCCTTGTCCATTATTGGCATTATTCGCACCCGCTACCGGGATGGAACCATGGTCCGTCCAGTTCACCATGTCAGCTGAAGAGATAACGTTAATTTTCCCGATCGTGCTGTACTGGTTCTCTCGGACTGAGCCGTCGCTGTTGTACAGATATGCATCACCTGTCATGTAGACATAGACTCGATTGTTATGGACGAGCACATAAGGATCGGCTCCCAGTTTATGATCAATGAGGGGATTGGAATTTCCAGGAGTTTTGGCAACGGCTGCATTGGCTGCATGGCTTGATTCAACGGGCAGGGTGACAAAGATTAGCAGACACGACAACAATAAAACTAGCGGTTTACGAATCATACATTTCGCCTCCATGAGATTGGATTAGTTGGTGAGCTGAAATTCAGAATAGCTGAGATGATGAAATGCCGAAAAAATGAAGAGATGTCCCTCATGTCACCCCCTTTTTGAAATAATGGTTGGCTGTTAGGTTAAGTCTTCATGTTGTCATATATGGTTTAAGCCAGACGACCTGTGCACCGCGTACGTGGTCACAGCGGCAAGGAGAGTGGCTAGAACCCGAAGTAAGCCTGCATCTGTGGGTGCGATTAGAAAAGCTATAATCTGTCAGGTTTCCATTTGTAATCGCTTTCAATAAAATGAGTTAGAATACTTAAATTTGGTTAAGAAAGAGGTTTAGTCAAATTTAAATGTAATTATTTTTCAAATTTTCATTTAAATGTTTATTAACTTGACGATATCATATCACAATTTTAAGATAATACAATCTTTTTCTATTTTTTAGTAGAAGATGAAGAAGATCATTGTTCTCTCGCTAAAAATAAAACTGATGGTTCTGCATTAACTGTATTATTATTTGGGGTAATATGGAGCTGAAGCTTCATTCCAGAGCCAAGAGTGAAGAGCTTAGAACGGTTCACTGTTTGGAGGTAGATCAGTTCCTCGAACTAAGCCCGCCATTCTGTTCATAACCACATCAAAAAACACGAATATAAAAGCGTCTTAAGCACTCGTTGCTCAACTTTCACTAGCATAATTTCTTCTCCCCTTACTTGCTCGATTTTAATATCTGCCTCTATACTAAAATGAGAAGGCCAAATCTGGAAGTAGGCACTTAAACCTAACCAGGTAACCAAAAGTATACCTGGGTATGGTCAGAAAGTGAGGAAAAAGAATGACGGTGTATTGCAGATTCGGAACAGCGCTGGATATCCGGGCAAATGGAAATCATTGATTCTTCTACGCCTGCTGAGCAACGGTACAATGCGGTTCAGCGAATTACAAAAAGCCATTCCGGATATTTCGAAAAAGATGCTGACCCAGCAGTTAAAAGAACTGGAGTATCACGATATTGTGCATCGGGAAGTGTATCCGCAAATTCCACCTAAGGTTGAATACTCGATTACGGAGTACGGACAGCTGACGAAACCTGTGCTCCAGACAATGAGCAACTGGGGAGCCGGCCATACGAAGCATATGGAGAAGCTGTACGGCGAAGAAGACGAAAAAGGAGCAAACCCATCATCCGAACTTCGGAAAATCAATTCCTTGGGGTGATAGGGTGACAAGGGAGAGTTAGTTTTGAATAAACAAAAAATTGTGATTATTGGTGCAGGGATTGTTGGGGCGTGTATGGCCTATCATCTAGCCAAACGAAATCAAGATGTAACTGTTATTGAACGGCACTCAGCCGCGGCGCGTGAAGTCACAGAAAAATCATTTGCCTGGATACATACGACGCATAGAGTGGCTCCTGAATACTGGCATTTGTACGATGCAGCTGTGGAAGAATATCACACACTTCAGCAAGAGTTGCCCGAACTGAATATTCATTGGCATGGCGCGCTAACTTGGGACACTCCGCCTCTAAGGGAGCAACATTTTCAAAAATTAAACCGGGAGCAGCTTGAGGCATTGGAGCCCAATCTGAAGGAATATCCGGATGAAGCCATGTTTGTCAGTGAAGAAGGTGCGGTGGACCCTGTAGCGGTAACGGAGCTGTTGTTGAGCAAAGCGCAAGGGTACGGAGCAAAGATTCAGTTCGACACCAACGTTACACAGCTGAAGCAAGAGGGTTCCCGTCTGGTTGGTGTTTATACATCCAAGGGTTTTGTGGAGTCGGATGTTGTGGTATTGGCCGCAGGAACAGGTACACCCGAACTTTGTAACCCGTTAGGTTGTCACGTGCCGATAACTTCGTCACCATCGATTCTGATTCGGATGAAAACTGCTAATAAACGGATACACACATTAATCTCCAATGCGCAATTTGAAGCGCGTCAACTGACAGATTATACGCTGCTGGCTGCGGAAGACTATATCGACGAGTCGGAGGAAAACGGACCACAGGCGGTCGGTAAGCGAGCTTACGACACATTGCGTCGCAGTCTCAAGCACGGAAATCAACTGGAACTGGAGAGCATAAAAGTTGGATGGAGACCCATGCCTGAAGACGGTTATCCGATTGTGGGCTTCCATGATCACATGAATGGACTTTATCTGACGCTAATGCATTCTGCAATTACGCTGGCGCCGCTGATTGCGCATCTGGCTGCAAGTGAAATTATTGATGGCAAATCAAGAAATGAATTAGACCCTTGTCGCCTCTCACGGTTTTAGAATCATTTGTTGGAGTCTTCTACACTTCCCCAGTAGCCACCGGATTCTCCTCATAACTAAGTCGCTGGCGATTGGCAATTCCAAGTTAGCCATTCATCTACCTGTGAATCTCGCTAGCGGATTTGGCACCTTGACTTTCAAGCCACGGGATCAGTTCGGATGAAAAATTACGTTTTACTGTGTCCAGTGGAGTCATTCCATCCCAGCTGGCTATCCAGTTCAGTTCGGCGCCTTGGTCAAGAAGGTATTCGGCTGTTTCTCTTTGACCTCCATGGCAAGCACACCAGAAGGCAACGGTTACTGCATCGGGAGGAGAAGGGGAGGTGCTTGTTCCCCAAGGATAACGTTCCGGGAGTTGGGCTCCTTTAAAATGTTCTTGTATGGCGTGAATATCTCCAAGGGCGGCCGCATGCCAAAGGTCAAAGATCGCGCCGCGCTCAACCAAGCGCCGTCCTGCATCCCATTGTGCAAAAGCAATAGCATCGTCCAGCGGCGTGCCACCGGCGATCACCGCGCCAGGCGTTTCAATGTCTGCGCCAGCATCAAGAAGGGCATCAAGCACTTGAACATCATTGGAGCTTGCAGCCCAATGTAAAGGTGTCTCGATGTTTGGACCAACAAAAGGAGCGTTCACTTCCGCACCAAACTTGGTCAATACTCGCACGGCATCCGCTCCATTAGGGAAGTGCCCCGGCCAATCCGTCACCACGTGCAGCAGCGTTCGAGAGATCCTAGAGTCTGCATCTACGTTGTCAGGCTTTCTTTCCAATATTCTTATGTTTGCCAATCCCGGATTCTCTGCCAGCAGTTGCTCTAACGTTGAAATATCTCCAGTGTGAATGGCTTGAATAACGCTCACTGCAATTTTTTCATCCTCGTAAATAAATTCCATGCTCCAATCTCCTTCCAGGTTTATATCCATATTCATGGTCTCATCACAGTTTGATTGAGAAGCATAATTAAACTTTTTAGGTAAGCATCTGAACTGCACATCTGGCATGATACTCCGCGAGCCCCCTAGCGAATTGCTGATCAGGGAATTGTCTGTGAAGCAGTTTCAATCCTCCTGATATCAAGGACAAATGATGGCAAAATCGATAAAATGTCATCCGCTCCGGGTCGAGATCGTTATTTTTTAAGTAGTGATAAAAGTCTCCAAATCGAAACTCCAGAAAGCTATGCTCATGTTCGAGATCGAAGAATCCTGCACCCTCAATATCAATAAGGCATGGTTGCATAGCATGATCTATCCATATATGATCCGGACCTAACTCTCCATGAATGAAACTATAGAGTTCTCTGGGTTGAATGGCTGCTTCCAATTCGTAAAGTTTCTCAAGCAACCTTTCACCATTTTTCTTTATATCTGTCATGTGCTTGGATGCATAGGATAAGGCTGATTTGGCATCCACACGCTGAACTTGGTAGCAAGGCCCAGCCTTTTTGCTGTTATCGTTGGCGTTTCCATATACGTTTCTTTGGATTCCATGCATATTAGACAACATATCTCTGATCCGTTGAAACATCTCATCCCGATCTTTGTGATGTTTATGCTGGAAATAGACTTCGGCTTTCTGTCCATCCACATACTCAACAAGAGCAAAATCATAAGAGTGCCGGTCTCTATCGTTATTTAGATCATACAAGATTGGTGTTCGAATTCCATGTTGAGCGAGAAAGCGAGTATTCAAAGAGAAAAGTTCGCTGCCATAGGAACTGTGGAAAGTGGGTTCACTCAAGATCTCTTCCTGAAAATAGTTGCTGGAAATATCCCAAACGTACAACATACAAGTGAAACCATTTGTGCAATCAATTTTGTAAATGACTTTTTGTGCGCCTCCATGTATTCTTGCGCTCTGCGTTATGAGGTAACTGGCACCAAATACATGTTGCACATAATCCTGTAATTCTTCACGAGTAAGATGGTTGTTGGATATCATCGACTTATACTCCGTTTCAACTGTATTTTGCCGGCCAGCAATCTAAATATATAGAACATTTTTCCAAAAATATAGACTGTTTCTTTTTGATCTGTTAAAGTGTTGATTAAGGTCTGTATATTTATATGTATATCAAAGCAAGGGGCCGGGTACTCATGTTAGTGAGTGACCCGGCCCCTATTTTGCATGCAAGTTGACTCTCTATCGACATCAATTAAGACACTTCGATTATGTTGTATTCCCTACTAATCGAAACTCAAACCTCTTAAGATGTAAAATGGATGAAAAGCACTTCAATTGGAAAGGAGACATCATTCTTTGAACTATTATTTTCTGGAATCTCAATATCCACGTAGAGGGTTTATTAGTGGTGGAACGATTTTCACTCCCCAATTAGAGGTGAATTATCTGGCGGTAGGGAATCCGTTGCCAGAGGGGACAACCGCAGAGGTTGAGTTACTGTCCTCGGTGCGCAACCTGAATGTAGATTATTTTGAGACGATCACAGGAACAAGACACGTATCAGATCGGTTCAAAACGCTGTTGGAGGAAAAGCAAGCAAAGATCCAGTTTATTCCGACAACGGTATTTTACCACGACGGTCGTTCGGTTGAAAAAACCTATTGGACTGCACATCAGCTTGATCGTTTGGATGTTTTTGATTATGAACGTTCCGAATATGGGCGCAAAGCAGTCATTGCTGCATCTGTAGAACAGCCTCCACGTAAGAACGTCAAAGTTGTATCTCGAATCTGCCTTCATGAAGAGCGAATTGGCGAGCAAGAATTTTTTATGCTGGATTATATCAATATCTTCAAACCCATTGTTTCAAAAGATTTTTACGAAGTATGCCAAAAACATAAGCTGAATCTAAACGTTACAGAAGTCGGAAATGTAAGCATCTAAAATGCTACATGGGATAATGAAAGCACAAAGAAGCCCGCGCAGGACGTGGGCTCTTAGTCTTTATTCTTCCCCCGTAGCCACCGGATTCTCATTATAACTGATCCAGTCGCTCCAGCTCCCGGAATACAACTTCACATTCGAGAAACCCGCTTCTTCGAGCGCAATCACGTTCGGGCAAGCCGAGACGCCGGAGCCACAATACACAATAATCGCTCCATTCTTGTCCAGCTTACTGAAACGCTCTTCTAACACCCCAGTATCTGTCCAACGTCCATCCCAATCTAACACATCTTTCCAAAAATAATTCACCGCACCCGGAATATGTCCGGCCTTGGTATCAATGGGTTCTTCCAGACCTGCATAGCGGCGGGCATCTCTAGAGTCGATTAAGACGGAGCTACCACTTGCCGAGGCTTGTTGCACATCCTGCACACTTGCCAGCATCTGTGGCTGTACATTCACCTCAAAGGAAGACGGGATCTGAACGGGCACATCCACGGTCACCGGGAACTTGGCATTTTGCCAAGCAGAGAAACCTTCGTCCATGATATACACCTGTTCATGACCGATGTAGCGCAGCAGCCACCAAAGACGAGATGCATACATCCCGCCTTGATCGTCATAAGCAACAATCCGACTGTTGGAGCCGATGCCAGCTTTGGAGAGACGACTTGCGAGAACAGCCGGATCAGGAAGAGGGTGACGTCCTCCGTGGGCAGACACAGGGGAAGACAGATCTTTTTCCAAATCGAGATAGACAGCTCCTGGAATATGTCCAGCTTCATAGGCTTGTCGTCCAGCCTCCGGTTGACCGAGCAGGAAACGACAGTCTGCAATAACGACATCCGGTTCATACATTCTGGCAAGCAGCCAGCGCATGGATACAATATTTTTCATCAAAATACACCGCCTTCATATGTAATTGGCAAGTATTCTTCTAAATTAAATGAGTTTCGAGCTAACAAATACTCTACATAACAAAGTGGCTGGTTTCAAAGTTTAGCTGATTTTTGTTTGAGTAGGTTTCGAAAAATACCATGGAGGATTAATTTGGTTCGTTTGATGAGTGATTAATATAACAGCTTCTAATGGAACTCTTGTGTAACATAGGAATAATATTCAAAAAAAATGTTGAATTTAGGATTAAATGATGATATTATCAAAAAAAAAAGAAGGAATATTTATTTTATTTTACATAATTAACCTTGGTTTATTTTTACTTAATAAAAAAATATATTTTTATAACTATATATACAAATTTTAACGTTTTGATCTCAATCTTGTCTTGATTGAAGTAGCTAAGGCTTATGAGGTGAATAATGTAAGTTTTATAGTTTTGAATAGTCTGAAAATAAAAGTTTTTTAGTTTTATTTACATGAAGGGGACATAAGTCCCACGTCTTTAGACAGTATCGGATTACTCTCTATCGGTACTAGCATCAAGTAAAAGCATGCAGCATCTTAAAGGAAGATTATTTCGTATAATGCAAAATGGATTTCCAGCGCTGAAAAAGAAATATTAGGGGGAGTAGCATGTATGGGGCGAGGGTGCTTTTGTGCATCAGTATGAAATATGACAGATACATATAGTGGATCAGTTTCGTGAGGGAAAACGTTTCGGCTTGAGGGGAAATTTTAGTCGGAGTTTCAATGCGTTTAAGAATACAGCTTTAAAAATAGAAATTTAATCTTTAGAAGTGACCTCAGTCGTTCATATTCGTGCCCAAAACCATCTGGTGTCGGTTTAATTGGAATGAAGTTTTATCCAATTTGACTTCGAGCTGTTTTACTTATGCGATTCATCTTTCAGCATGCGTATTTTAGGTGGGAAATGATTCCCGATGTAAACTCCTTGGCTCAGAAGTAAATATAGGTACATACTAGGGAACCTACTTTTCCCTGATATAAAGAATGATAGACTTTTCGTAGGGTTTTCCCCTGACTGTGTTAATGATGTTCATATCGAGAATAAGTAGATTTAACATGGAGCAGTCACGCGAGAAAATTTTGGGATCATGAAAGGAGGTGAGAGTTAAATGAAACTGATTAAAAAGTCCATTCAAAAACCTAAGCCAAATATGTCTGTTATGTACTGCTACAAAAATTCAGGTCCGATTGGTTTGTAGTAACAAATTTATGTTTTATTAGTACTTAATAATTTTGTTATTAAAGGGAATTACTCTTAATGGGTAATTCCCTATAAATTTATCTAAGGAGATTTTGATAATGACCAAAACAATTGAAGTAAGGAATAGTTCGTTACCTTTTTCAGCCTCAAAACAGTTTTTAAATGGTGTATGTTCAATCAGAGAATTAGAAGAATTTAAAATATCTTTAAGACCTATTTTTCACACAGATGCACCTGATGACTCTAGCTTGAGTGATCGTCAAACTGTTAATGAACAAATACGTTTTTATACAAAGCACAGATGCCTAAGGGATTTTCGTGCTATAGCAATCCATTTGAAAAATAAATTTAGTGAGGGAGTGCATATTAAGTTAAACAATTTTTTATGTGAATCAGATAGGGATTTTTTTCAAATATTGTCACAATACATAAATGTGAAAATTGAATTTAATATAAGTACTGATTCCAACTATTCTGAATTTAGTCCAGATGCTGAGAGGATACTGGCGGGTTTCAGCAATGATGAGGATTGGGCCTGGTTAAGAAACAAATTAGGAGCGCTACTTAACTGGGGAGATTCTTGGACTGCAATGTGGATTTCGGAGCTTGTTCTGAAAACACATCCAAAAATCTCGAAAAGGGTATATGATGTAATTGGTCTATCATTCAGTCTTCAAGATAGAACAAGTGAAGCTGAAAAAATGTTTCTGTTATGGAGAGGAGAAGAAGGAATTGAGCGAGCAAGAGCAAACTATAGTTTGGCTATGCTATATGCAAGACACCATCCTGTGAGTTTCAGAGATGATAAAATGGCAGAGGACTTAATTAATGAGTCCTGGGATATATTAAATGAAATTGAAGAAAATGAGCATGTTTACTATGAGAAGATATTCAATAGAAACGGAATTGGGCTAATTTATTTTAGAAGGGGAGAGTTCAAAGTTGCTGCTGAACTACTAGAAAAAGCTATTAATAAAATTGAACAATCCTCCTTCCACAAGGGGGTTCATCATACTGTATTATTGAATAACTTAGGTCGAGTTTATTCTGCCTATGGACAAAATGCTCTTGCAGAAAACTATCTAAAAAAAGTGGTGGTGTTAGACCCGAATTTTGCAGAATATTGGCTTGATTTGGCACAATTTTACTTGGATACTAATAATTTTAATGAAGCACTAGATGCAACTGTTCATGCAGAGAAATGTTCAGATTCAATTTCGGAAATTTATGAATTACGAGCTTACATCAGCAACAAAAAAGGGAGTTTTTTAGAAGCTGCAGAAGCGTATAGTCAAGCCTGGGCTATTAATCCTTCGAAGGGAGAAAATCTTTTGGGTGCACTATTAAATCTTTGTGAGGCGAATCATTACAATGAAGCTCAGCAATTGATAGATAATTTAGAAAAATCCATTCTTAATGAAACTGAACGTGAGACGTATGAAATCCTAAAATTAGAAGTGGAGATGAACAAGGATGAAACTTACGATAAGTTGAAAATTGTAAAGAAGTTAGAAGACCTGCTAAAAAAATATCCGGATTCGGAGGAAATCAATGAGAACCTCAGAGCACTCAAAACGCAGTAAGAAAAGAAATCCATTAACAAATTTCATTAAAGATTTTAAACGTTCTTTTTTCATGGTAACTACAAGAATAGAACAAGAAGATGTAAAGTTTTTAAAGCCAGAATCTAATTTAGATATTGATAATTATACTGAAAGATTCAAATTAAAATTTACTTCTGAAAAGAGTTTATGGGGAATTTTATTTGGTGTACTAAAAAAAGAGTTTTTACTGTTATTCGTTATTGGAATTTTCTCCTCTCTCCTCACTATTGCCATCCCCATATGTTTAAAATTTCTGTTTACATCTTTTGAAGAAGATAATAGTGAATTGATTTTAAAAATGATCCTTTGTATTTCTTTATTGTTGATTTGTAAAATATTAATAAATATGATAAATAAATGGAAGGAATCCAAATTAATACTATTAGTTCATCAAATTATGTCTAGATTTTTATTTGGTCGTCTACAGAAACTCGATCCTATCTTTTTAAATAAACAAAATAAAGATCCATTGACATTTATCACTACGTATGCTCCTCAGATCACTCAATTTATTTATATAAATGATTTCATTGTTACTTCTCTGTTATTGATTGCATTAATAAGTGTATTGTTTAGTTGGTTTGGTGTAACAAGTATTTTATTGTTAATGGGAATATTCATTTTTACAATTGTACTTCAATATATGATTGTCTTAATTGGGAAAGTCTATTCGAATTACATGACACAAAACCATGAGAGAATTAGTATTTTAAAACTTGTGACAGAGGAGATTCAAAGTATTAGAAGACAATCATTGGAGCCACAATTTTTGTTAGCTCTTCAAAAAGTTCGTTCAAAACAATTAATGACTCTTAAAAAACGTGCCAATTTACAGATTACAAATCGTACTCTTGAAGATAGCCTTAGGCCACTTCTTTCTCTTTTTCTCATTTGTATTGTAGTGTGGGGAAATTTTGGTTTTGTTTCAAAAGATATTTTCCCGTTGCTAATTATTTTAAATCTGATCCTGGATGGTATTGGAAATAACTTGGCAAACTTTAGAGTCATTATGAATACGAAAGGCCCTACACAAGAATTAGAAAAGTTTTTATCAGATTCAGAAAATTATTATAAAACTGAACATATTGCCCCAATTCATGCAAACCTAGATGTAGGGGAAATAAAAATTGAAAATAGAAATTCCAACAAAATTAACATAATAAATAAGGGTGAGCGTATCGCAGTAATAGCTCGAGCAGGAGTTGGTAAAAGTAAGTTATTGGCTAAAATATCTAAAAAGTACTCTGATGAAGAGAGCAGCGCACTTCATGTTAGCTCAAATGGAACAACAATTTTAGTCGAAAAAAACATTGTATTATTTGATGCATCCATCGCGGAGACCGTAACTTTGTTTGAAAGTAAAGTGGAGGAGGAAAGATATACTCAAGCACTGACACGCAGTGGACTTGCTAAAGACCTTCATAATGATGAAGATAAAGATAGTAGAACTCTAAGTAACCTTGAAAAGAACTTATCCGAAGGACAAATTCAGCGTTTAATATTGGCACAAGCGTTATACTTTGATTCAGATATTTTGCTATTGGATGATGTTTTTGCTTCTCTAGACTCTGAGCTAGCTTTTGAAATTTCGAATAACATTCTAGGAGATAAAAACAATAATTCTACAATCATTTTTACTACAAATCGATTAGAGCTATTATCTTATGCCGATCGTATTTTAATATTAGATACGGATGATGTTGCGATCTATTTTCCTGAGGAAATTATAGATGAGAACAATAAAAACCACCTAATACGAGTTTTAGGTGAGGATTTTAGCAAAAACTTAATACACGCATGTACACACTACAAAAGGCCTCTGGTCAATGATTCAAGTAAAACTACAAATGCGAGAAAGTACAAGTTTCAATATGGCCAGTCTGCTCCTTTAACTGAAAGTTATGATACCACTGCTAGACAAAGTTTTAATTTTAGGGACTATATCAAAAATGTTGGTTCACTATTTTCAAATCAAACATTGATTTTTCTAATTTTTTTATTAGTTGGCATTGTTGCTTCTAATATCATTTTTTCCTATTTCATTGATAATTTAAATACAGGGCAATTTGATACCCTTGGAATACTTATAGCAATAACATTGTTGGGAATTCTAATGAACTTTATTAGATACGTGCTAACTTATTATCAGCCCATAAAGAGTATTGATAATTTGCATAAATTGTTTTTTGAGAATTTTTTGAGTTCAGAATCGATTATCAAAAAAAATAACCAATTCATAAGTAGAATGACACAAGACTTTATGACTTTGGAAATGGAATTACCTAATACTCTCATTTCATTAGGCATGGCTTTAATTTTATCCGTGACGTATATAACTTTCTTTGTGTTCGTAAATCCTCTGTATATCTTACTATTAATACCGTTTTCAATTTCAATTTGGTATCTGTATTCTAAAGTGAGAAACTTTATAATTTCAAGCGCGAGGTTTAGAGCGAGCGCAAGAGGGCCGGTCATTAATTTTACTGGACCTGCTTTAAGTAATAGAGGTTATAATCTTTCAACACCATTGCGGAATGCGATTAATAAGAGATTTCTCTTTTTATCTGATCTTCAAAGTTATGGAACATACTGGAGTATGCTTGTTAACACGAAAGTATCAGTAATGATAGAAGGTATAGGGACAATTTTGCTTATTTTGACACTTTGGATGTTGGCGATAACTGGAAGTGGCGCTTTGATTTCAGCTAGTCTTGCAGTATATCTAGCTTTTAATTTTACTGGGCATTTATCAAGTATTATTGAAAAGCTACTTCAGATGGATAGCAATCAAACTGTTTTCGAGCGTCTTGCTGAACTGTTACAGGAAACTGTATTACCCTCAATGAACGGCAAACAAAGAACTGAATTATATAATAAGGATAGAATGGAGAAGCAAAGTAAAGAGGGTATAGCCTCAAAAGATAATGAAATCAAAGTACAAAATGTATCTTATTCTGATAAGAATGATAAAGTTCTTTTTAACAATATCTCATTTACGCTTCAAATGGGTGAATCAATTTCTATAGTTGGGCCTTCTGGCGTAGGCAAATCAACACTAGCAAAGATACTATCAGGCTTAGTAGAGGCTGATCAAGGAAAAGTCACCATATGTGGGTATACTCCTGATAGAGTGAGTATTCACACAAACAATAATATAATGAGCCTAGAAAGTCGAGTTCCTCTACTAAGGATTACAATTCGTGAGTTTATTGATCCTTTTGACAAACGAACGGATGATGAATTAGAAAGTTATTTTTCCATTTTTAATTTTCCAAGTCATAGTAAACTGGACACCTTGCTCACTGAACTAAGTTCAGGGGAAATTCAGACTCTTAATATTATTCGTGCTGTTTTGGATGAGAAAAAAATGCTCATTCTCGACGAAGCTACTTCTTCTACAGAATTGGCACATGAGAGACATATTTTCTCAGAAATGAGACGGTTGAGACCACGCACTTCTTTAATTGTAATTTTACATCGATTAAACAATCTGGATTGCTTCGAAAAAAACCTTCGACTCCATTCCGAACAACAACAAAAATAATTTCATTTTGGAAAGAGTAAATTAAATACTACCAACGAAATGGGGATACAAATGGTAATTGTCGATAAAAATCTCGAAATGCAATTTGAAATGTTTAAAGGCACTCCCATCGCTTTATGTGAGGAGTTATTATATTATGTTCGAGATAGTGGGATATATACTTTGAATACTCGAAACTATGGTATTCAACAACTTAATTTGTCAGTCTTTGAAGGTTTCGATGAGCTTATATTCATGCACCATATAAATCGTTATTTATTTGTTTACTTTCTTGACGGAAAGATTGAAATCAAAGTAGCAGCAGTTAAATCAATTAATTTTATTTATGAGAAGACCATTGAAATTTTAATTTCAGGATGTGTTGATACTATACATGTAGCAGGAACTGTACTTTTAGTATGTGGAACCATTAATGAGCAGTTTAATGATACTAAAGGAATAATTCAGCGTATCATTTTTGAAATAAACGAATTAGGTGAACTTCATACATTAGTAGATAATTATGATGGTAGTCTCATTAATAACGCTATACCTGTCTCGATAGGATCAAGGACTTTAGTATATATTGAAGATAAAACACCGTTTGATCCAAATATTGTTTTAGCCACTATTGAGGGAAACTTTATTAATGAGATTACAAGTCATACATGCGTACACTATAATGATACTCTCTTATATGCAGGGTCAAAAGAAGAAAACTACAAACTATTCCATATTGATATGAGCGGTCAAATTGTTATTTATGATGCCCCTGGTTTTATAAATAAACTTATGATATGGAAAGATTTTATTTTTGCAGTAATCTTAGTAGAAGGTGAGGAGATTATTTTTCGAATTGAAATAAGTAATTCAAACGTAGAGTATTCTCCAATCATTACTGGGAGCGGAAAAAAAGAGATATACCCAATGAATAATGGTGTGATTGTATTACATTTTGACACTTTACTTGGAGTTGGTTTTTACTTTATAGATTCTGCATGTAATTTAACTATACCAAGAACTAAATTAGGGTTATGGGAACCACTAAACCTAAATTCAAGAAAAATTGTTTCATCGCAAGGAGCTGTAGCATTAATTCTATCAGCTACTTCTAAGATTAAAGGAAGTATACTTCACTTTCACGGAGGTCCCGACTCCTATGAAGTAGAAGAATTGAGATTTTTCTCTTCCCTGCGTGAATTGATTGAAGAAGGATACCAACTCATTATACTAAATTATCAGGGCTCAAAAGGAATTGGTAGAGCGCATCAATCCGCTTGGAATAATTGGCATACTGCTCTTCAGCAAGACATCGTTTGGCTACAGAGTGAAGGTTTATTAGAAACTGACTGTATTACAGCGGGCTGGAGCTTTGGAGGAACTCTCGCATTTATCGCAACTCAGTTTATTCCAAAATCTAAAGGTGTCATAGTGGGTGGGATTTTATCAAACTTAATTAAACATCGGATACGAGCCAATGAAGTTGATTCAGTTTATGAAGTTTGGTTTAACCGAAGATTTGGTGAAGGAATCGATCTGAAAAATCAGAATAATCTCTTTTTTGATTTAAATAATCACCTAAAAAGACCTATTAAAGTTATATCTTTTCATGGGGAAGAAGATCAGCATTGTTCATATAAAGATTTCGAACAATTTAAAACGAATGCTATTGTGGCTGGATTCGCATGGACTCATTTTGATCTTGCTGGAAAGAGTCATTATGCTGAAACTTTGGAAGATGCTACTCTAATTAAACAAGAGACTTTAAATTTTGTACGTGGTTTATGACATACTTTTCTCGCTCATAGTGTTGCCCAGCTTATAACCATAGGAGGGCAGGATTAAATGAAAAAAACGAATATCGGAATTATCGCCCACGTTGATGCAGGGAAGACCAGCTTAACTGAACGACTACTATTTGAGAGTGGAGTATTAGAAAAGGTTGGTAAAGTAGATGAAGGTAGCACTTTGACAGATTCTCTGGAGCTAGAGAAACGCAGAGGAATAACTATTAAGGCTTCAGCGGTTTCTTTTGAATGGAATGAACACAAGTTTAATTTAATTGATACTCCAGGACATACCGATTTTATAGCGGAAGTAGAGAGATCCCTCGGGGTGCTTGATGGAGTTATATTAGTAATATCTGCAGTAGAAGGAATGCAGGCACAAACTAAAATTTTACTAGCAGCTGTTGAAAAAATGAGACTTCCAACATTAATTTTCATAAACAAAATAGATCGTTTAGGTGCAAACACTAATGTAGTGGTACAGCAGTTAAAAAAAAGATCGAATCGACCAGTATTAGAACTAAGTCAAGTAAAACAATCTAGGAATTCTAGTGTTCAGGTAGAGCCGCTAGATTATAATCGTGAGCGTTGTTCTGAAATCCTGGGTGCTTTAGACGAGGTTTTTCTACATGATTTTGTAGAAGATGTTTTTGTTAGTGATGACCAAATTCGATCTGAAATACTCAACCTATGCGGTGAGGGTCATTGTCTGCCTGTAGTACATGGGTCGGCTATTACAGGTGCGGGAATATCACATTTACTAGATATTCTTACGTTATATTTTCCCTATTCAGAAGGGAACCCTGATGCTAAAGTTTCAGGAACAGTTTTTAAAATATTACGGGAGACTTCTGGGG
This sequence comes from Paenibacillus polymyxa, assembly GCF_018614975.1. Classification (GTDB taxonomy): domain Bacteria; phylum Bacillota; class Bacilli; order Paenibacillales; family Paenibacillaceae; genus Paenibacillus; species Paenibacillus polymyxa_E. The sequence continues at coordinate 234,186 of NZ_JAGGNR010000012.1, forward strand.
AAAAGATTGCGTGTGTTCGACTATACGAAGGAAAAATACGAAAAAAAACTCTCATTTCATTACAACGTTCATTGTCTGATGGTAAAGTAGAACAGAGATATGGAAAATTACAAAAAATAGAGATTTATCGAAATGGAGATACCGTTGAGGTAAGCGAGGCTGGACCAGGAGAACTTGTGAAATGTTGGGGACTAGAAGAAATTCAAATAGGAGATATAGTTGGTATAAAAACATCTTATATTTCTCGTTGTAACCTTGCTGAACCGTATCTAGAAGCTGGTGTTGAGGCGAATAATCCCCAAGAAAGACATAAGCTTTTTGAAAAATTATGGCTAATGGCAGAAGAAGATCCTCTTATTCAACTAAAACAAAATGAGAGTGGTATTTGCTTGAAACTCTTTGGTGAAGTCCAAAAACAAGTAATCCAAACCACTCTTTTAGAACAGTATGGTTTAGAAGTGGCATTTACTGAAAGTAGAATGATCTGTGTAGAACGTCCTAACGGTATAGGTAGTGCTATAGAATATGCTGGATCTTCGGGCAACCCCTTTTGTGCAACAGTCGGTCTCAAAATAGAGCTTAATGGAAATATACCTGGTATTCAATATGAACTGGATGTTGAACCTGGAGTGCTTCCAACTACTTTTCACAGAGCAATTGAAGAGACAGTCTATAAAGTGCTCGAACAGGGGCTGTTCGGTTGGCAAGTAGATTCTGCTAAAGTAACCCTTATAAAAACAGGTTATTCTAGTTCTGACACCACAGCAGGAGACTTCAGAAAACTTGTCCCACTTGTTTTAATGCAGGCATATAAACAAGCAGGGGCCACTGTACTCGAACAAATTAGTAAATTTCATTGTGAGGCTCTAAATTCATCTCTTGGCATTCTAATGGGAAGACTTCGTTATTACAGGGCTGTTATATTAGAATGCAGCCCATTATTAAAAGATAGTACAGAAGTAGAAGAAGATTCAGAATGGTTAATTATTGGGAGGATGCCCACAGTATTTGTACAGACTATTCAGAAAGAACTGTACAAGTTAAGTAATGGAGAGGGTGTTCTATACGCTTCGGCAGATGGGTTCGAACCAGTAAAAACAAAGCCCTTTCCTGAGCGTCCTCGGACTGATTTTAACCCATTAAACAGGCACGAGTATTTGCTCCGTCAATCGGGAGCATACTAAGTAGTGGATTCCTTAAATCATCGTTTTTATGTAGCTATATTGCAGGCAAGTGAAAAGCGAACAATGTAGAGACTATATAGCTATCAAATATGGTGAATCAATGGAACAATATTCCGGTTGTAATCAAATTTGAGTACCGAAAAAATTAAAAAACTCAATGGTGTGCATATTAGAATTATCAGATAAATGAATTTACGAGAGTTAATTATCGTTCTACCTTGTTGGCCAGCCTACCAAGAACATGATATTGCTAGGCTGGAAATGACTCATTCTCTTGAAAAATAGTTGAATCTCACCGATGAGTAACGCATGTAGCTGGGAGTTGTGTCAAAGCAATATTCAGTTATACCCAAGCGATCTAATTTGCTGGCGAAAGTAATGTGTATGCCAAGTACATTTCCATAAGAAAACTTTCCCTCGGATTATGAAACAAGTCGAACTGAAAAAACATAATTCACTCAATTAATCCTTAATGCATTCATTAATGACGCATACGTCGAAGCCAAGAAGTGCCCTTGCTTCATCAATCTTATCAAGTTGCAAACAAAGGTGAAGCAGACTGATTCCTTCAAAGTCGCACAAATTTGGATTCAGACCGTTGTTTAACATCAATAAAAGTGTTTGTACATCTCCAAGAGCCACGCATTCAAAGATGAATGGTGGCTCTTGGAGAATTTCGTTTTTATAGATACTAATGAGCATAGCGCATTTTAGAGTATCATTGTTTTGGCAGGCTTCAAGAAAACTTTGTTGTATTGACAACTGAATCAGTCCTTTTATTCTCATTAAAAATCGGACGATACTTCACTGTCAATTATTTAACTGTGCTACTAGGATGCGATACTCGTCAAAATTTGGATCCTCACATTAGTGCGAGCCCCAAAAGTTATTACTTAAACATAATTTGTATTGTGTCGTACGCTGTAGCATGTGGATATATTGCGACCTTGTACTTATCATATGTTGTGGTAAAAGTCTCACGCTCATTCACTGCGTCATCAATCTTCTTAAGAAAGTTTTCTGAAACAGGTATACCAACTGATTTGAGCATTTCTATTGCCAGCTTCCAAGTCTCAGGATTGCCAGCTTCAAAAAGCATAACTCTGTTATACCCCTGTGAAGTTTCTGCTATACTGAAGGAGGTGTGTCCTCCTCCCTCTGTTTTCATTACACTAACAGTTGTAGTTGAGTATCGGACTATATAGTCTTTGTATGTACTGTTGCTATTGACCACATTTTTCATAGCATCGTACACTGTTTTAACACCAGTTGGTACATTTGTAGCTGGTGGTGTTACAGGCTTGTCAGTTGGGAAACGTGGACGATCTTCCAGTTTAGTCAAACCGTTATCTATTGCACGTTTGATGAAAGCTACAGCTTCGGCACGAGTGAGTTTGTCATTACCCTTATATCCTTCTACTGTACTCCCAGTCTTACCACCTGCCAAGTTTTCATTGAGCAAGTACTGGATAGCTTCTTTTCCGATGTAGTTAATACCATTGGCACCGGCGATAATGTTGGCTACATCAGCACGAGTAACTGCTTGGTCACGTGTAGCTCTACCAATTGCAGTTTTAGCAGCGCCATTTACTGGCCAATTTTTTGCAACTGCGATTTGGTACACTGGGTCAGCCCAATGTGTTTGACCAGAAACAGGTTTTACCTCTTCGTAAGCCGAGATGAACATCATCAAGAATTCAGCCTCAGATACTTGTTTGCTCGGTTTGAACGTACCATCTGGGTAACCTTTGATTACACCATTGTTGATGGCCCATTGAATTGTACTGTACGCCCAGTGAGTGGATTTGACGTCCCCGAATTGTTCAGTTGGATTTGCGGCTGATACTACAGTCGCTAACTGTACTGAAAGCAGTATTGATCCCATCAAAGCTATTAACCTCTTATATTTCATCCTTACACCTCCCTGATCGTTTCTCCCATTAAAATATGCTGGAAATATTTTTGTCAATGTTAACAAATTAAAGTTTTTTGGCATGAAAGACTGATGTAATGTTGCAAAATATTGTTGTTAGATGATGTTTACCTATGAAGCAATAATTGCTGATACAAATTTTAAATGCAGATGCTTTAGGATAGGTGTAAGATTACAGTTCAATTTGCTAATTTCATAGAAGTGCGCACGAACTACATAATTTTTTTGATTATTTACGAGATAACACAGGATTCACAATATTAATCATAGCATATCCTTCATTAACGACTCCGAATTCCAGGCTAAGATCTAGAACACCAGAAATATTAACACTCGCACTCTGGGTTGGCACACCTTTGCTAACTATACTAGTCCAAAGAACCTTCCCATCCCCTATAATAGTTAATTTTCCTGATCCTTCTTTAACACTATCGTCAACCCCGTACATAAAGGATAAATCTGAATATTGTCCATTTAGGGTGTAGCTTTGAGTAAGGGACTCATGATGATCACCAAAACCGTTAATGATAAAACCTCTTTTTGGAAGCTGTAAACCTTTATCATATTCCTGCCCGTCGATTTTCATCTTACCATTAATCACCATATCTTCAGCTATCTTAATTGGAGGCTTGTTAGAAAGGTAATCTCCTTCTGCTACCGAGTCCCCAAACAAAACAGATTTTGTTTTACCATCCCAGGCAACAGACTTCCCTATCATATCTCCAATGAGCTTAATAGGCACATATGTTGTTCCACTGTAGATGAGGGAGGAGGGAACAGGCGAGCCGTTATTGTTAAATTTACCACCAGAAGGAGTTTTATCGACTTTGTCCACAATAAATCTAACCGGATCAAAGCTGACTTCAATCTTGTTCGTTGCTCCCCAAGCTATTCCACTGAAAAATAAAGTACCCACTAAAAAGCCTGCCGCTCCAAATTTCCATTTACCCATTTTTCCCATTGATTGTTACCTCCATAATTAGAATTAGTTTGAATAGGATAAACTTATGAAATAACTTTAAAATATAAACTATAAATGTTATTATATATAATTATAACAACTATAGTGTATTAATTTGATTTACCGCCTCAGTTACGCTTAGTTTGAGGTGGTTTGTGTGGAAAATTTAGTAATAAAACTCGGCGATCGTATTCGAAATATTAGAAAGCAACAAGGGATGAGTCAGGAACTCCTAGGAGAGCGTTCTGGACTACATACCAATTACATTGGACAAGTTGAGCGTGGCGAGAAAAATGTAACAGTAGAAAGTCTGGAGAGAATAGCTAATGGACTGAACATTACACTTGAACAATTGTTCCGTCACCTTGATCCAGTTCCTCCGACAGATGACCTTCAAAGACTTCTTCTTTTGCTTGAAGATAGACCCCCACAAGACAAACAACTTGCACTTCAATTGCTTCAATCCGTGTTTCGCTGGGGGGACCAAAAATTCTGATCTCCCATAGTAAAGGAGTATGACGATGTACCAATCTGTAGTGGATAGTCCTTTTTTCAAAGATATAATTAAAAAAGAGGAGCGAACTTGGATAGAGTCCAAGTTTCTTCTCAGAAAATATCCTAAGAACCAAGTACTTTACTTTCAAAATGATCCAGGTCACACGATGTACGTTATCCAAACGGGTATTCTGAAAATATTTCGTCAAGAAGATCACCAAGAGATTGTGCTCGGGCATCAGTTTCCTGGGGAAGTTATTGGTGAACTTGAGTTATTTCATCACGATAATCTCAGAACAGCTTCTGTCGCCGCGTTTGATGAAGTCAGTGTGTGGGAAATCAGACGTGAACAAATGGATGAAATTGTCCGGATCTATCCGGATCTCATGCGTAAAGTAATATACATACTTAGTGAACGTTTAATTCAGGCGGATCGTAAAATCGAATATCTTGCTTTCTTGGATGTGCGAGTGCGTGCAGCAAACCTATTGCTCGATTTGGTATCCAACTTTGGTAAAAAAACATCAAATGGATTGCTTATCAATTGGCGAATTACGCAACAACACTTTGGTAGTATGATCGGTGTAGGTAGAGAAACTGCTTCCAAAGCTCTTAATGATTTTAAGGCTGAGAAATTAATTCACATGGACCATCGCAAAGTTTACGTTATTGATCTTGAAGGTTTACAGGATGTTGCTAATGCAAATCAAGATCCAGTTGAAAAACGTATTTGGCATTCGACCCATAAGTATCATATCCCAACGATTTAGATGATTCTGCACTCTTGCTTACAGATTTTATGTAATTCTTATTACAAACGAATGTTCCTATAGATCGTGTCGCCTAGTACATTCATTTACTTGTCCAGCAAAATTTCTTCATGTTTCAATAGGGACAAATTTTGTAGGGGAGAGAAGTCATATAGCTAGATTTCAATTAGGTGATATTGTAGTTAATGACAGGGTCTTGGAGCAGATTAGCGAAACCGATCAATTGATTGCATTGAATCGCCATGCTCAAGGAGACTGGGGAATGGTATCAGAGGATGAGTTTCTAGCTAATGAGAATGGTTTGTTAGAAGGATCATATTTAATGTCCGTGTACTTGAGTGAACGTGGTGTTGTGTTTTGTGTGATCACGGATGCTGGACGAACAAAGACGACACTTTCTCTGCCGGAAGAAGTTAGGCGGATCTGAATATGAAAAAAAGTGTTGTTGGTATTGAGTTATACTCATGTTCAGAGATTCTGATACAACATCGGGAATACATTGCAGTAAATGGCTTTGTATTTGAAGCGGGGAGGAAGCCTGCAGATTTTGTATTGTTACTTGATCTATTTTGTGGGAGTCTGATTTATATCAAATTGGAGGATCACGAACTTTTACCAGTGATTAGAGAGAATCTATCAAGAGTTAGGGTGGCAGCTAAAATGTGATCTCGGGCGGGGCGTATTGCCCCACCTAAGTCACATGAAGTTGTCCATTCTCGGCCAACACGAGTGTGACTAGTTCTGGTTGAAACAAACTAAACCAGGGTCAACGCCATGCCCACTTGCTAAAATCAATTCTTCAAGCATACTCTTCAGATCATCAAGGTCCCCTGTTTTAACAGTTCGGTCAACATCGACGTCTCTAATTTTTACAGTGGCAGTACCACTAGCTATGTCGCACTCTACTGTCACTGTTGTAGCTTCGTTAGCAATTCGAAATATGGTAGGTACATCGGAACCGTAGAATACCTCTACTCCAGAGGGTGAAACGGCATGACCGCTATCTGGCAACGGAGCCTGCTGAACTAAATCAATGATTTCCTTTATTTGATCAGATATATTCATTCAAATCTCTCCTTAGCTTGTTATCTGTTGAGGCCACATGCAGATACAAAAATGTGCACGTAACTTTCTTTATAAATCGAATCATGGTCATTAAAATGTAGTCAATGTAATCCCTGACCTGTTCCATAGCATAACAATATCTCTTTCATTGTTTGGTGGATACGAAGGTATGCCATAGATAGCCTTTCTACATTAAGTTAAATTTTTGCACATCTCCCCTTTATGTAGAGAGATGTGCAAGGAACAGTTGAGCTATTAATATCGAGGGTTATCAATGATGATCACGCTTTGTATTTTGGAACGTCGACTGTACTCTTCTTCAGCCATGGTTCTTAACGCATTTTCAATGGTCTTGTTCATATAGGATAATGCGGTTGCTTCTCCATCGTTTTCCCACTTCTCGCGAACCTTGTCACCTACAGGTGTGGAAATAAATATTCTGCTGATCTCTTCTGGGGTGAAGCCTTCTTTTAGAAGCTGGCAGGTGGCATGGAAATCTCTCCCAGATCGAGTTTTATCTCGCATACTACTGCTTGCATAGGTGTTCAGATATTCATCAATAGATTTTGTATTCAACTTTTCAAGGAGTCGTTTATCCTTTTTAATACGTTCACGAAGCTCTGATTCAGGAAATGGCACTAAATTGTATAATGTTGGCAATTTAACTTTCTGCATGTGTAGGGAAGATTGTATAGTTTCTATTGCAGGCAGGTACTCAAATTGATCCAACGAGTATCGAATATTGTTCCAACGAACGAAGCAAGTACGTTTAAGCCTTTTTGGATCTTTACGGTTAACAGATCCTGGCATTCGCATGATACGGGAGGCGTCATGACAGTGATCAGCGATGCCTATATGTTTCTCCATCCGGGCACATATGGTTGATACTTGTTTGGAATCGTAAGGCTGGTCCAAGAGGAAATAAACGTGGAAACCATTTCCGCTGTCTACGATGATAGATGGAGAGAAGGGCATCTTTTCATCCAACAATTGTAGAATGAATTCTTTTGCTTCCTTTGGAGTAGCAGCCTCTACAGACTTGATATCAATATCAATCCATATAGTGCTCGACAGATCAACTCCAGAATTAGTAGCTTTCATTTCGTAGTTATCTTCATCATGCTTGTGGACTTCTTTTCTAGGGTTAACTCCATAGTACACACAATCGCCCTCATTTTTAGCCAAACCAAAATTTGCTGCCCGCAGTAAATTTTTGTCATTAAGTTCATAGTATTGTGTTCGAAACTTTCCGTTCATCTGTTTAAAATTGATTTCAAGATACGAAGCCTTATTATCAGTTCTGCTGAAAAATGGCTCATATAGGGTTTTCCAAAAAAGAGCCAGTAGTTGAGAGCGAGGGCCGTCCTTTTCATAGGGCATTTTGCTGATTTTGGCGAATTGCTCCATTTTATTGTCGCTATGGGGAGCTAGAATCAATTGTTGCAACTGCTCAGGCGTGTATGAAGTATTTTGATTAGTGTTCATGGATGGTTGGCTCCTTTAAATGTAGTGAGTATTTGAATAGAGAGTCACTCGACTCTCTATTTGCAAGTGAGCATTAATTATAACTCTTGGATTCGAGCTGGCCTTCATAGAGCATTGAAAGCGTTGCTAAACATATAAATAAATGTTGTAGGTCAGCTATGGCATGCATCAACTTGTGATTCAGTGCCTGGTCATTTAGGATTTCGTCAACCTCAGCTTCTTCCAGAAATGATTTGACAAAAATTTCATCTTTCTGAGCCGACATAGTAGCATGAACTAACTCAAGCAAAAAATTATCTTCCAAGTCATGCATGAAACTAATGAAAATGAACTCCCTCTCAGCTCTAATCTTGCATGTTATGTTGCCAATCCGAGAATTGGCCTCCTTGTATTCTCCATTTTTTTTTGATAAACAAATACGGGATTTTTCCAAGGTATTGATTGTTTTCTCATAAGCTTTTTTCAATTGAGTAATTGTTACATTGGGTACTGAAAACATATTTCTCATCTCCTTTATAAGTTGGCCTGTATTGCGGTGATCTTAAAATTAACCTCCTTGTATTTTGAGACCAAGGAACCGCAAGAGTCGTGTCCTCGATCACAAGAGTAAGAATAATTGACAAGTATGCTTTGTGTCGCTAATATTAACAGAAGAAAATTCTTCCGTTAATATTGTTGCTTAAAATTTGTTGGCATTTGTAATTAACCTGTGACAATAAGAAAGGGGTAGGTCGTTGTGAACACTGGACATATTGAAGTTAGTCAATGGATTGAGTCCATAAAAAATCTTAATTACAGGGGGGTTCTTAATGACAGGAGCATTAGGGAAGATATCGAAACTAAACTGAATTTGACTAAGGCCGAGGGAGTAATACAAAGTAAAAACGCCCTTAAAACATATGACAGTATTATGGAGACCTATATTTACAAGGAAATCAAAAATAAAACTGACTATCGAAATCGAAACAAAAAATTCTTGAATTGTTTGAATAAGTCAAAAAATATTGATGATTTTACGATGAATGAAATTTTTGGGCCGGAATTGAGTGACCTTCAAAATAGAAATAAACAACAAATATCTCATGCAAAATCTTATATTCAAAATGCGGAGAGTACTCCTGAAAATCATAAATATATTGAAAAAGAAAGTGTAATTGAACTTGTGAAAAAATATGGTATTTCCGATAAAGAATCAACAATTAAAAGGTGGATGCAACCGGATGAAAAAAGAATAAAAGCTATTAAAACTAGAGTAGGCAGACAGCAATATTTATCTGTAAAACAAGAAGATATGATTGAATATCTTGGAAATCAGAGTGAAGTTCATCAGAAATTATTCAAACTAGCAGAGACGGACTCTCCTACAATCAAGACTGATGAATTGAGATATATACTGGGAAAAGAATTATTCGAATGAAACGTTACATGTTCCTTGTTAGTAAATTCGCTTCTGTAAAGCTCATTTTTCTCCATGTGTGTATATTTTAAATGATATGCGAGTAATAGAAAACGTACTCAACTAATATATAGATTGAATTAAGTGTGGTTTTATACATGGGAGGACGGGAGAAATGTGGGGGACATGACGGGAGCATCCTACCCTAATGAACTAGAATCCGATAAAAACAAAGCAAAAATAAAATAATAAATATATCATCCTCCCAATCTCCCACACTCTGTACAATGTTCAACCACCTTTTCTAGTGTTAGCATGTTTTTGTTTCTGTTGTGCATTTCTTTTGGGGGAATGGGAGGATGGATAAGCTGTGCCCCGTTTCTCACGAGCTTTAACAAATCTCCCCAATCCTCCCCCGCTTTTTGAGCCTCCCAATCTGGCCTTGTTCTTCGGGGGAGGGGATCTAAGAATATAGTGCGGACATGGTAGAAACAGATTGTTAAACATTAAAAGATAGTGGAACGACTACTGTGATCATTGGTGAGTTCTTGTAGCGAGTAGCTTATCATCAGCTTATGAAGCAAGGAAGGCTACTACCTTAGTAGTTGTAGTATTTGCTTAACTAGAATGGAATAAGGGCTCCTCCGCATCAAGCGAGAAGGAGCCCTGTGTTGTTAAGCACATTGAATTTGTCGAGCTTGTTTTTGATGCACTAGTTGTTTTGATCAATAAGGTTTTGTGCATCTTCTAGATGTATGAAGGTACAATAAGGTTGGGTTTTTGTATTATCGGCATGAGTCAATGAGCATTTGTGGCTGTTAACTTTGGAAAGCCGTCCGCCGCCTTTATTACTTGTGGCTGTGCGGATAATGCCATACGTTGCCCAAGAAGAAATTACATTTTTAGATACGTAACCCCATGTAGTGAGAAGGTTATTTAATTCATTAGTTACAATCATAAGACAAGGGATTATCTTGTCGTTCACTTTGTATTCAGAAAATTTTCCATATTGAGAGTGGTTCGGGTTGCTTTCTGTAAAGTGCTTTTTTTGATTAGTAGTGGCGTAGGCCATAACATCCTCTAGAGCTTCGATATTCTTATTTCGCCCTGTACAAATTTCTTTCAAATAATCATTAGTATACTCACAAATTCGGTTAATTTCTTCGTGATTAAGGGAGGACAATTGATATTTCTCGGAAAGGCACTCCAGAACGACATGCATACTTGCTAGATACTTTGCATAGGAATTATATCTTTCATGGTCAAACATGATATGTTCGCTGTCAGCTCTGTATAATGCAATGTACTTCTCAAATCGTTTCTCAATAGCCGCTTTGTTTTCCAGTGTATAATCAACGAAAAGATCAAGTGTGAGTCCGTAAGTCGAATTAAGCAATTTTCCTAGTCGATCTTGCCATTCTTTTAGCTTCTCTGGTTGATCCACAAGTGTTTCCAGTACACGGTCAATGGATAGGGGGAGAACACGCCGAGTAAGCCCATCCATATGAACCATAGATAAAATGGATGTTTCACCAGTGGATATAATAATGGAAGTTGTATTCTTATCTTCTCTGGCAGTTCCGTCTTTATTCGCCTTTACTCCATATGCGGAGTTAAAAGCAGTATAGATCGCTTTTTGCAAAGTTTCTTTAGTTTGTGTTTGAGAGTCATCGAAAAATGCAGGGTGACTACTATGCGGACGGATGCTTGCTAGAATTCCCGCATCTGTGGCGCCAACCCATGTCTGCATCAAAGGAGATTTTTCCTCAGATTTTCCAATCGGATTCATCGCAGTGTACTGTAAAAGGTTTTTCCCCTTGCCCTTAGCGCCATAAATATCAAGTATCAGATAGCTTGAAGAGGCGAAACCACCACTCATTAGTACATTGATATACGAACTAACGTAAACTGCAACGGACAGAGGGTGGTCTTTAAGTTGTTCTAGTATCTGTTCCAGATTCTGCTTAGCATCATTTCCTTTGGTTACGTATCCGTGTTTAATCATTGTTTGGGCTTTATCATCAGCAATACGAACATAACAATCCTTTCTACGTGGGCTAATGAACTGGGTCTTGTCTTCATTCCAGCCAATAAAACTATACTGATCGTAGCTTGGAATGAGGCGATGATTTAGCTCCTTATACGCAGAAATGTATTTCATGAGTTTTTCAAATTCACCTTTTTGGAAAGGGAGTCCGTTTGAAATACATGTTTCCTCAAACTCTTTGGTCACACGATACAAATCTGTGTCGGCTACCTGCAGAAGGACCCACTTTTCAAGATTATCGTCATAATAACTGATAATGGTTTGTGGGGCGAGTTTGACATTGACAACTTCAAAGTGAGAGCCTGAATACGGAGTACTCCCAAAGAAATTATGAATGTGTAGACCAATCTGTTTTGCTTTATTCAAATTGAACTCAGGAATGAGACATGCCTTGTTTCCTGGGAAGGTTTGATGATGAAAGTACATGAAATCATTAACCGCAGCGGGTACAATTTGTGGAGAATGAATCAGATCAATAATAATCTCTTCTTCTGTTTTATCTGGAAAAACTTCCGTCATTGCTTTAAGAATGGCGCTGCGCTCAATCTGATGCGATGGAATTCCGGCACCTCTCGTGTATGTTGCAGATACATTGAGAGTGGTGATAGCTTCTTGGAGATGATGTTGATAATTTTCATTACCACGGACGTTGTTGTTATAAATTTGTAAATGCTTCACTGATATACCTCCTGTAATTGGGAGGCGTCCATCTCTACACTCCAATAATTGACAGAAATCATATTGGCGTATTTTAATAAAAATATGAAATGGTTCGCCTATTTTGATGTGTGGTCTGGACATTGATTGAAAATGTCCAGACCCTTTTTATGTTTTTTAAAGCTGACATCAAAAGAAGACAAAACACAAAAAACCATGCCGAATGAAGTAATCGCAAACAAACTTTCATCTATCATTGAAAGTTTAATAAAAGCGATCAACATTCTTCAACATGGTTTACATTAAAAAGATAAATTACATTCTAAGCAGAAAATATACATACACAGATAACTTTTTAGCTGTTCAAGCATTATGATTGATGGCGTTTAGAAAGTCAAGAACTTTTACGAGAATTTCTTCTCATCCATTCCTTAACTTCTATCAGATCAAAACGCGGGTGACCTCTTGGTGAGAGCGAATAGAAGGGAAGCCCGTGTTCTTTGCGAAGCTTTTCAATATTTCTTCGAGTGGTCTGCAAAATTTTACTGAGTTGATCTATTGTCAAAAGCTGACCATTCTCCATTACAGTAACTGTTGGATGGTGTGTATGCTGGTTCAAGGTGTGTCCCCCTTTCTAAATCTATTTTATCATGTAAAAATATGTCATAACAATTATTCTATTCGCATCTTTTCGTATGATGAACAGTTTAACTTTGCAGATCAAAATATTGCTGATTACGTTTAAGAGAATGGTTTTTCTGGAAAAGTTAAACGGTGTTTAACCGCGTTGAACCAGGTTTAACGAGCAGAATAGTGCAGTCTTTCGGGAGATACAGGAACTTCCTTGGCGATGATTTGTTCTCCATGTTTTACTTTTGGGGACAACTATGTAAGGAGGCATGATCATGCGAGGTTGTATCAGTAAAAGGAAAAATGGTACATATGCTTACACCATTGAGATGGGGAAGCATCCTGAAACAGGCAGACGTCGGCAAAAAATGAAATCGGGGTTTGCTTCACGGAAAGAGGCAGAAGCAGCACTGGCTCAGGCTTTAGCTGAAGTAGGAAGAGGTAGCTATATTACTGAAACGAAAGAGACTGTGCAAGATTATTTTATCAAATATCTTGATCTGAAGCGGCCTCAGCTACGTCCGGGCACAGTTAAAACGTACAAATGGTTGATTAACTATCATATCATTCCAAAGCTTGGTCAGATTCCTCTGGCTAAGCTTGTTCCACATCATTTGGTAAGTATGTACGAGAAGCTACGGATTGAAGCCGGTCTGTCGCCCCAGTCGATTAATCATGTGCATAAGGTGCTACATGACGGTTTGGCTACAGCAGTCCGGCATGAAGTGCTAACACGGAATGTGGCCGCACTAGTAAAGCCTCCGAAGATTCCAAAAACTAAAACGACTGTTTGGACAAGTGAACAGCTTACGCAATTTTTGCATTACACCGAGCCTTATCGATATCATATGATTATTTTGCTTGCTGCCACTTGCGGATTACGTCGTGGAGAAGCTATTGCATTGAGATGGGAAGATGTTGATTTGAAAGCCAGAACACTCACCGTAAAGCAATCCTACACCAGGGGAGAAAAGGGGCATATATTTCAGGAACCAAAGACTGCGGCCGGAATTCGAACCATGGCTATACCTGATGTAACTATGACTGCCTTGAAAAAGCAAAAAGTAATGCAAGCAGAGGACAAGCTGGCATCTGGTCCTAAATACAATGATCACGGGCTCATTTCTCAGACCAAACATGGTTTGCCAATCAGTCCTTATTATTTTGAAGCACGTTGGCTGGATTTGCTCAGAAGATCGGGGCTCCCCAAAATTCGGTTCCATGATTTACGTCACACCCATGCTTCATTGTTATTGAAGCAAAATGTACATCCGAAGATTGTATCGGAGCGAATGGGGCATTCGTCGGTGGGAATTACTTTGGATCGTTACTCGCATACGTATGGTGTAGATTATGGAGCAGCGGAGAGGTTAGACGACCTGTTAGCATATGAAATGAAATCGTTGTGATGCAAAAGGCCTGTTCGAACGAATGTTTGTGATCAATCCTACACAATAGATGTTGTGACGGGTACTGTTTGGTGAGGGAATATACCTCATAATGGTCTATGTATGACGAGCAAACGGGGGTGAAGAGGTGAGCAAGCAAAATTATGGTGCTGGAAAACTCTTGTTGGCGCTGGCTACAGTGATTACATTATCGAGTGCATCCTATGCAACAGTGCCAGTTTCAGCAGAAGTGGCCCAGGCAAGCACCAACTTTACGGATATCAAAGGCCATTGGGCTGAAACTTCTATTAGAAAAGCGGCTGAGCTTGGACTGGTGGAAGGATACACTGATGGCACATATAAGCCAGGTGCCAATGTTACACGGGCTGAGTTTGCGGCAATGCTTAGCAGGGCAACAAAATACAAGGCAAACAAGGTGAGCCAAGCATTTAGTGACGTACCACCTACAAATTGGGCGGCAGAAGCAGTGAACAAAGTGACTGCGCTTGGATTTGTGAACCGTGTAGATTATCCAAACGGATTTGTAGGCAACAAAGCTATGACGCGGATCGAACTTGCAAAATGGATGGCTAACGGACTGGCGGCGGCAGATTCTGAGTACAACAAAGCTCAAGGAGATGCAAAAGGTGATAAAGCCCTGATCCCAGTGCAAGAGTTTTTCAAAGGTACACTGAAAAAGTCTGACTACCCATTCGTTACGATTGCAATGGGCACGGGGATTATGACGGGGGATGCGGCAGGGAAGTTCAACGTAGACGCTCCGACTACACGGGCTGAGGTAGCTACGATTTTGCTTCGTTATATGGAAGCAGAAGGCAAGAAAGCCACTGACTTTTACGGACTGAACGAACTGCGTGAAGTAGCTAAAACCGGCACTAACTTCAATACATTTGGAAAGATGAAGATGGCGGCACCAGATGCGTCTCAATACAAGAACGTGAATGAAGCATTTGGAAAGTCACTGAAACTAAGAAGTGATGTAGCTACAGTCACAATGTCGAAGATGATCTTTGTAGACCCGTATCCGGCCGATGGTAAAAAGAGCGTGTATGCTCCGATGTTCCATTCAGATGCTGATCCTATATCCAAAACATTGTACCAGGAACGTTACCGAATTTTCACTGAGTACTCTTTCACATCAAAAGTAGACAACCTGAGCAGACTTGGCACTTTGGCTGATACAGGATTATCCATTCAAATAGGGCTGCCCATTTTTAATGCAAACATCGATAAGTATGGTGCCAACTATTACACAAGAGATGAAAGATCCCCAAAATCCTATAACAAGGGGCAGGGTGAAAAGGATATGTGGGCGGCGACATACTCGACTAAGAGCGCAGATGATGGTCTCGCCCAAATGTACACAGAAGATGGTAAGATGATCAACATCCGTGTAAATAAATAAGATAGAGAGGCCCCTACAGCGATGTGGGGGCCTTTTGTTATATACAGGGGCGTGTATTTGTTGTGCGGGTTCATCTCTTATTCTGGAATGTAATTGTCAAAAATTATCTCTTCATGTTTTAATGGGATTAAGGTTGGAGCAAAAGAAAAAAGAACTGCTGTTAACAGTTCTTAGAGTGTAAATCACTTTTTCTTATTGTAAAAGCCATTCCAGCCCCAATTATTCCCGTTTTTATCGGAGTAAGACTCCAATTCGTCGGCCCGGTTGTGCGCGCCGATACGACGCAATGCGTCAATCATATCTTTTTTGCTCATTTGGCTGATCCTCCTTGGAGTGGTAGTAGTGTGATTCTTGTAAATTGGACTCTACCACACGCTTGAGGAATAGTCAAGTGAAAAAAAACAGAGAGGCCCCTACAGAGATGTAGAGGCCTATTGCTATATACATATGTATTCTCTGATGTTACCTGTGATGCTGTGAAAGTAGAGAAGGACCACGTGGTTGGACGTGGTCTCTTAGAACAACAGCATGGATTTATGGTTTATATTTTTTAGCCATTGCAGAGTTTCTAAGCTGTCTGATTCTAGGTTCACTTAGGTTAAGTTGTCTAGCGACTTGAGCCATAGTGCAACCTTGAAGTACAACTCTGTTCCATACTTGTTGCTCTCTGTGTGTTAAAGTCATTATAATTCCTCCATAAGAAGATTATTTACACTCCTTAACACAAATGCATCATAACAGATAACAACCATTTAGAATCCATATAGAATACAGTTTGAAGTTTTTTATTGGATTGAATTAGCTACAGATAAGTCCAATAGATAATTGTTGATGTCTGCATCATTATCTAACTTACTTATCAAATACAAGAGACTTTCCTCAAGAAGAAGAATCTGTATTGATTCCTGAGGATCATATTTTTTGTCAAATCTAGTACAAACCACACTATCAAGCTTTAAATTAATCTTTGCAAGTCTATCTTTACATGAAGACACAGTCTGATATTTAAAATCAATTACATTATAATAATAACCGTTATCATAGCCCCAATACCAGTTGTGAGAATTGTGCTGAAGCACTCGATTGAAAAAGAATCTTAAAATATCGTTGCTAATCGCATTGTCCGCACTAATCACAACTTGATCAATTGATTTTTTTAACATTGAATATAAAGTTACAGCGACACAATTGTAAGAGTACTCAATTGGTGACCCTCGACGAAGGGAATAACCCTTTGCAACTGATTCGAAGTCCACAAATTTTTTGTACTTCTGTGGTTCTATCGTGACACGTCCTACAGTAGAATCAAGTAATTTTTTAGTGTACATTGCGTTGAAAATTTCTATTTCACTATTGCGTAGTTGTTCTGCCACTTCTTTTTGGGCAACTTGGTAAGAGCTAATTGTCTTAATGCAATTTCCAAAAATGCGTACACAAGCAGGTACATAAAATTTGTAATAATTAGATTCCTTAGCTTTAGGTAAATCCAAAGAATTGATGAAAGGCACATTGTTTATGCGACATTCGTTCATGACATCTTGTACAGGTTTAATTAACTCTAAGTGTTCCTCACACACGTTCGCATAAAGACGACGGATCGAACAGTCTGGAGTTTTATTGAATTTTTCTAATTTGTCTAAATACTCGTCCATATCATTACTAGATTTTACATCCACTTCATCTTCATTGATATGGTGTTTTCCAATAAACAGTACTGGAACATGCTTGTAATCTTGACAAACTTTAATAAGTCCATCACGAATGGAGGGAGTAGGTGTTTCACTTTTTCCAACAATCATAATCGCATCTGCTCCAGCGAAAGGAATAATCCGCTCTATATCATCATCGTCTCCAAGTCCTCTGGTATCAACAATTTTTAGAATATCAATACCATTCTCGGCCATTTCCTTATGCAAATTTGGGTTCACTGGAACTTCTATAGTTATGTGATTGAAAAAGGTACTAGATTGGTTTATTATTCCAAATACTTGACTGATGTCCATACTACACAAATATTCCTTTGCGAATTCATTGATTGACTCTTCGTAATCATCGTTGGAACGGTCTAGTTTCTCGGTATTTCCAGTAGACTTTAGGTATGCTTCAAAGCCAGCATCACTTACAAATTCAAAACTAGAATCTTTAGGAAAGTTCATGTTACAAGAAACAGAATTAACTACAATATCAGAATATTCGCTAAACAGATATTCAATTGTAACTTTTGTGGTTCCAGCATGTCCTTCACTAGAAGAAGCGTACTTCAACTTATGGGGATCAGCTGCTAAATGGCGAATTATAGTACTTTTACCACACCCAGATTCTCCTATGAAAACCACTTTAACCTCTTGCAAGTCGTTCACCTTTTCGTCCCCCAGTTATTATGTACTCTCTGAATACAATACCAAATAATTCAAACTACACACAGAGTATATCACATCAATTTACTTGGTAGGTAGAAAAAAGAAAAACTCACGTGTTTCTCCTTGTAAAATCATATTTGTTTTTATCATTAATATTATGCGTTTTAAGTTGGTTTTTAGTTGACTCTTATGAAGTTGTTGACTGAAGACCTACTACTGGTTCACAGTTCCTATCCCATTCTACGCGTCCCGCGTCTGGGGCGCGTATTCATCATTCTGCGCAGAAAATGCTTTCTGCGTCTTCTGGTTGATTCTCTGTTGACTTGATATAACGCTTTCCACTCTGCATGAACTCGACCCCATCAAATTCCAAATACAAAGAACCCGTGCTCTGCGCGGGTTCTTGAACGTTATTCAGTGTCTGTAGCCACCGGATTTTCCTCATAACTAATCCAGTCGCTCCAGCTTCCGGAGTACAACTTCACATTCGAGAATCCCGCTTCTTCCAGTGCAATCACGTTCGGGCAAGCTGATACGCCTGATCCGCAGTACACGATAATTGCACCATCCTTGTCCAGCTTACTGAAACGCTCTTCTAACACCCCGGTATCTGTCCAACGTCCATCCCAATCCAACACATCTTTCCAAAAATAATTCACCGCGCCCGGAATATGTCCGGCCTTGGCATCAATGGGTTCCTCCAGACCCGCATAGCGGCGAGCATCACGGGAGTCAATTAGCACGGCACTGCCACTTGCCGAAGCCTGCTGAACATCCTGGGCACTTGCCAGCATGGCTGGCTGTACGTTCACCTCAAAGGAAGACGGGATCTGAACTGGCACATCCACGGTCACCGGGAACTTGGCATTTTGCCAAGCAGAGAAACCTTCGTCCATGATATACACCTGTTCATGACCGATGTAGCGCAGCAGCCACCAAAGACGAGATGCATACATCCCGCCTTGATCGTCATAAGCAACAATCCGACTGTTGGAGCCGATGCCAGCTTTGGAGAGACGACTTGCGAGAACAGCCGGATCAGGAAGAGGGTGACGTCCTCCGTGGGCAGACACAGGGGAAGACAGATCTTTTTCCAAATCGAGATAGACAGCGCCTGGAATATGTCCAGCTTCATAGGCTTGTCTTCCAGCCTCCGGCTGACCGAGCAAGAATCGGCAATCTGCAATGACGACATCCGGTTCATACATTCTGGCGAGCAGCCAGCGCATGGATACAATATTTTTCATCAAAATACACCGCCTTATGAGAGTGGTAGAGTCGTAAATAACTATGCATTACGAAAAAATACGTTATACCGTAGTAGGTTCTATAGGCCCTTTACCAGCGATAGGAGCATCGGCGGGAATAGGTTGAGGTTTGGTTTTGCCATATCGAATGAAGATCCACACCCCGAATATAATGACGACCCCGGCAGACATCTGTAATGCACTGAGGGATTCGCCGAGCAGCATCCAGGCCAGCATTGAAGAGAATACGGGTTCTCCAAGTACGCCCATGGATACCGTTGTGGCATTCATATATTGCAGCAGCCAGTTGAAAAGATAATGTCCAAAGATCGTTGGCACAATGGCCAGCAACAGGAAGATTCCCCACTCTGACGCAGCGTAACCTCCGAACGGATGGCCCATAATCAGATTATACACCGCCAGCGTGCAAGCAGCCACGAAGAACACCCAGAAGTTATACGAAAATGCACTAAGCCCCGCTCGCAAAAATTGACCCAGCAGCATATGGACAGCGACTGCAATCGTGCCAAGCAAAGACAGGATATCACCTTGCAGGGCAGTGCCTGCCAACTGGAAATCTCCTGCGCCAATGACGATTGATCCAAAGAGGGCAATGCCCATGCCGATGATCATCATGCGGTTAATTTTGGCTTTGAACAGCCATACCGAACCGGCAAGAATCAGTATAGGCTCCAGCGCGAGAATAACTGTGGAGCTGGCAACACTGGTGAGCCGCAGCGAACCCATCCAGAGCAGGAAATGAAGGGCCAGCATCACACCGGATGCAAGCAGCAAGCCCCACTGCCTCATGCTTAGACGCATCATCTCATGTCTGTATTTCCAGACAAAAGGCAGCATCAGCAGATTGGTCAGAAATAGACGGTACATGGCAATGACCGCAACATCTGCGGTAGACCAGCGTACAAAGATCGAAGAAAAAGAAATGGCGATAATGCCGACAAAGAATAACAGATAGATAGATCTGCCGGCACGGTTCAAGCTTGTCATGGGTGTAGCTCCTTCTTGAAGTCTGATGGCGTAAATCACTTCATTATACAGGAGAAGATAACCGCAGGAAAGATAAAGAGAACAAAGAGATAAGTAGATTGTAACCTGGCTTGTAACTATTCTGTCATTCTCCCGATCCATTTTTCTATTAATCTTCTATATAGAGACATGAAACGAGATAATATACCAATAATCGGGAAAAAATGAAAGTAAGGAAGTGGCATGACAGTGAGAGTTCAACAAGAGAGAGCGGGAGAACGTGGCAGTATTCCGCCTAGCACAAGTCGCACGAAAACACATAAACGAAGAAAAATCCGGTATGGAAGGATTAGCATAGCTCTAATGCTACTGGTATTGTTCGTTACCGGTATTACATATGTATTCCTTGGCATGACGCATTGGATCAAAAGCGTTGTAGCGCCGCCTCCGATGACTGTAATCGAGCAGCCCGCCAAGCTTGGCATGATACAGGTTACTCCTGATGCGAAGGAGGAGCCGGCACGGTTCCAGGGTCAGGTTCGCAAATTGGCATACATAACGTTTGATGATGGACCAACTGAATATACGGAACAACTGCTGGATATATTGAAGCAGCATGAGGCAAAGGCTACCTTTTTCATGATCGGACGTCAGTTGAATCAGCATTCAGCTGCAGTGAAACGGCTGTTGAAGGAAGGCAGTTACCCTGGTCTTCACAGCATGACACACAACTATAAAAAGCTGTATAAGAGTGGCAGTTCTGCGAACTTTGTGAAAGAGTTCAAGAAAGAGCAGAAGATGGTGCAAGACCTGATTGGTTTTACGCCTCATCTTATTCGTGCACCTTATGGCAGCAGTCCACAGATCGGTGAAAAGTTCAGAGGTGACATTGCGGCAGCCGGGTTCAAAATGTGGGACTGGACGACAGATTCACTCGATTGGAATCTTCCCGGTCAGCCGGACAAGATTGTGGCCCGGGTGAGCAAAAGTGTACATCGGGATAAGGAAGTGATTCTGATGCATGAGCGCGAGCAGACGGTTCAGGCTTTGCCACGTATTCTGAAGTTACTCGAAGATCGGGGTTACGAATTCGAAGTATACGATCCGGATGCACACTGGGTAGCCAATTTTAGCGGAGATACCCGCTTGTAATATAACAACAAGATGATGCAAGAGAGGAAGGACTTGGGTGCTAACGAGTAAAAAAGTGGCGCTTGCGGCAGTTAGTGTATTGCTAATTCTGCTGGCGAGTGGTTGTGGAGATCCGCAGGAGCCTGCGGCAAATCAGGTAAACCAATTGGTGCTCAGCGGCCAGGAGATCGATCAGAGTTTGAAGACGCTGGCCAATCATGAGCAGGAAGATATGAAGTTATACAAGTCTATTTTAGACAAAGGCAAGAACAAAAACAGTGATCTCGAAGCACTGCTGGATCAGGCAGCAGGTCATATTCATGAACGAAGAACGTTGTTGAAACAGGCGGAAGAGGCGATGAAACAGACCCACGAGAAGACGGTGGCCCTGCGCAGCTCCCTTCAGGAACTATCGTTTGAAAAAAAAGAAACGTTAGCACAGGCTGAAAAGGTGCTGGATCAATATGAAGCAAGAGCACGTGCATTGGAAAATTTTGTTGCCTCGTATCAGCTGAGTCTGAGTGCTGATGAGCAGTTGTATGATCTGATGAGAGAAAGTACAGAACCTAATCTGGTTAAGATTAAGCGAGCCATTCGGGTACGGAATAGCGAATATGCGAAGCTTGCTGAATTCCGAAAGCAATTTAACCTTCAGACCAAAGCATTTAACGGAGCCAATGCCAAACTGGTACAGATGGATCAAGCCAGTTAGGTAAAGGACTACAATAATCGTTCAGACATTTAGCATGATTGAGCTGCCTTTCTCCCGTGTAAGTACTAGTATACAGCTATGCCAATGGATGAGAAGTAACATGGACAGCATCATTGCGTATAAGCTAACGGAGGTGTTCATATGCGAAAAGGAAATACAATGAAAGTCAGTGCCTCACTCCTGGTTTTACTTATGGGATTCTCGCTTGTGGCCTGTGGGAACAGTACTCCTGCTGCACAGCCACCAGTGAACAATACGGAAGAACAGTCACCAGCACCGGAGCAACAACCGAATGAAAGTGCTGCAATGGAAGCAGAAGGTATTCTGACTGGATGGGCTGATCCGCATACCGTTGAGATTCGAGTGAATGAGAAGCCAATGTCATTCCAGGTGAGCGAAGATCTGCAGAAGTCTCTGGATGATCTTGATGACGAAGATTCCGTTCGTTTCAAATATGTAGAGAAAACGATTGATGCAACAACGAAACAATTGGTACTTACAGAGATTGCAAAGATTGAATCGAGTGATGACAATAACGGTTCCAATGCAGGCGGTACAGTAACGTCCGATCGTCCGAAGACATCAGAGCTGGAAGTGACGGTAGAAGGCATGAGCGAGAAACGCCCAGTGACACTGGCACAAGCGAAAGGTTATTCACTTTATGTGTTTGAACCGATGGCTTTTGATGCGAAAGACCATGAATTAACAATGAAGATTGATCCGGATTATGAGGTGGAGATTGAGAAGTTGCCGACGAATTACAATCTGGATGCGCTGAAGATGGATGCCAAGGAAGAGTTGTCCGAGACCGGAGAAGTGAAGCAGTTAACGGATGAACAACTCAGCAAGGGCCCGATGAAGGATGCAAGATTGTACATGATGTCCCAGAACGATAAGAAGACAGAGTATTTTATTGTGAAAGAACTGGACGGCAATGGTTTCATTTTTCACATCCAAGCACCTATTGGTGAACCTTCGGAAGGTTTCCTGCCCATGGCATACGCATCCCTCAATTCCATTATGAATGAGTAGAAAATGGATGAGCCACAAGGCTGAGCCAAACGATGTAGTGAAATTAAAAAGATTCCCTAAACAGCGTGTTTCCTTGAGAGAGGAGATACGCTGTTTTATTAACATTACTACAATATAGATAGAATGTACTGTGCCATGCAGAGACAAAGAGCCGGAAGGAATGATGCCCATGCATAGGTTCCTCCCGGCTTCTTCACCGTGTTTTTATTCAGTTTGCGGGATCGAACGAATAGCCTTGATAGGTATAATTAGGTTAGTATAGTCGATTCCTTACGCCCTTTGAGTTCCTGATAGCTGGCGATTACATTCTGATGAACGGGATGTTCGTCGGAAATTCCCATGCGTTCACGGATGAAGGCAGAGACGCCATCTTCGCGAATCATGTGTTGTAGCTTGATCGCTTCCTCGTCGCGTTTGTCATTGAACAGCATTGCGGCTGCCATAGCAGAAGTTAAATGAGGAATTTCGATTCCGAATTCACTGGCCTGCATCGCTGGGCGAACAAGCCGATCATGAGGCGAAAGCTTGCGAAGGGGAGAACGTCCAACCCGGGTGACCTGATCCGTCAGGTTGGGATTGGCGAAACGTTCCAGTATGGTGTCGATATATTTGTTATGTTTCTGTGCGTTGAATCCATGCTTCTGGATGAGCATCTGACCCGTCTCTTCCATAACATGGCGTACCTTTGCCCGAAGGGTGGAGTTGCTCATCACCTGGCGGATCGTCTTGAATCCTTCGAGATAGCCGAAGTATGCGGCGACACAGTGGCCTGTATTGACCGTAAACATTTTACGCTCGATATAAGGTTCAAGGGAATCCACATAGTGAACGCCATCTATTTTCTTAAATCCATCCAGAAGTGCTGGACGATGAACGACCCATTCGTAAAAAGGTTCAACAGTGACCTGCAGCGGGTCTTTGTGGTTTTGAGCCGGAACAATCCGGTCCACAGCTGCATTGGGGAAAGAAACATAACGTTCGGCTTTTTTACGAGTTTGTTCATCCAGAAAGGGATAGATGCGTTTCTTCAGCCTGGTGCTGCCACCGATGGCATTCTCGCACGCAATAATATGCAGTGGAGCCTGATTATTGTTTTTCATGCGAAGTTGAATGCCTTTGGCGATCGGTTCGGCGATATCTCCCAGTGCAGATACACCCACCGCGGTTGTGATCACATCGGCTGAAGCGATCTCTTCAGCAACCAGATTCTGCTCACTCACATTGATAGCAGTAACGTTGTTGACAATCGTTGTATCCTGATCCCTATTTGCCAAGGTAATCGGATATTCCTGTCTCTCTTGAAGCATGGAGATTTTCTTCGGGTTACGTGCGACAAAGCAGACTTCGTAGTCGGAAGCGGACAACATATGACCGATAAAACCGCGGCCTATATTGCCCGCACCAAAATGTACAGCTTTCATGTGTGAACTCCCCCTTTAAGGATTAGATCGCGAAATTCGTGCAGACCTTAGACGGTAGTGACGAGTGGCTTCGAAATCAAATCGTTAAATGTAAGGTCAGTCAAGCAAGACAGCCGTTGGTGAGGCATATCGAATTCCAGTGTTCCTGTGATGGTATTCGAGATGACTACGCAGTGCATACCAGCCGCAGCAGCTGCACGCGCGCCGTTAGGTGAATCCTCAATCGCTACGGCTTCGTCTGCAGTTACTCCAAGGGCTTCAAGCGCTTGAATGAAGAGTTCCGGGTCAGGCTTCACGTTCGCAACATCATCTGCCGTACAGATAACTTCAAAATAATCTTTCAGTTTGAGTTGTTCCAGATGCTGTTCGACCCACTCCCGTTTGGAGCTGGATGCTACAGCCAGTTTCAGTCCGGCTTCACGTGCTTGTTCAAGATATTCCTGAATACCAGGACGCACCTTCTCTTTGTTCATCAATGCAGCGTGCTGCAACTGAACGGATTCCCTGAACGCTTCCCGATCGATCGGAAGATTCAAATCTGTGATGAGGTACTCATACGGGTTAAATGTTTTCAGACTGGTACCGATGCATTGTGAATACATCTCCAAGGTTAAATCTACGCCGTGTTCCTTGTAAGCATCACGAAAAGCAATATACCATGCTGTCTCTGTATCAATAATCGTTCCGTCGAAATCAAACACCAGTGCCTTAATCATAAATTTGTTCCTCCTGTTTCAGAATTAATTTGGGGATGAAACAAAATGAAAATTTTCTGCAAATTCATTCCCTGTATTCATTAATCTGCGTTATATTAGTTGACGCAATACACCGAAAATGAATTTTAATTTGGGGAAATATGCGTTTGAAGCTAATAAAACCGTAACATAGGACAAACCGGAGGGTCAAGAATGTCATGATTGTTTACATTGAAAATTTTCACATTATTGATTTGTTTTCAGAAAATGATGAACGTTGCAAACCGTTAACCCTTTTGCATGTAAGCGGTGTACTGAATAAACTGTTTTTACAGCTCAAAAAAATAAAACTTTTTTTATGAAAATTGGATGATCCGACCGTTCAACAGCTTTCGACACTTTTATAATAGAAGAAATGGAGCTTAATTTATTGGACTTTATTAGCTTTACGCCAGATCAGACCCTGTGGGAGAATGGAAGGAAGAGAGATTCTGAAAGTATATGGAGTAAGGGAGGAAGACAAGCATGCTTCAAAGGGACCGTTTCAATGGCTGCTTCATCGGGCTTGCAGTGGGTGATGCGCTGGGAACAACTGTGGAATTCAGTAGTCCGGGTACGTTTGAACCTGTTACCGATATCGTGGGTGGCGGCGTATTCGGGCTGGAAGCAGGGCAGTGGACAGATGATACATCCATGGCTCTATGTCTGGCAGAAAGTCTGGTACGCAAGGCAGACTTTGATCCTGCGGATCAGATGCGTAGATACACCAATTGGTACAAGGTCGGGTATATGAGCAGTACAGGCAATTGCTTTGATATCGGCGGGGCCACGCGAAGTGCCTTGGAGAGGTTTGAGATAACTGGAGAAGCCTACAGCGGATCAACTGACCCGATGACGGCGGGCAATGGCTCTATCATGAGGCTTGCACCTGTCGCAATGGCTTATGCTAATCAACCAAACGAGGCGGTTCGTTATGCCGGGCTGAGCTCCCGGACAACACATGCTGCAACGGAAAGTGTGGAAGCCTGTGAAGTGCTGGCCGCCATAATTGTTGCCGGTCTGCACGGAGCAGACAAGAGCGCCATGCTGATGCCGGAGACATGCAGACAGTGGAGGGAAGAACCTACTTTTTCGCCCGCTATTGAAGAGGTTGTTATGGGTTCCTATCAGAGCAAAGAACCGCCGGAAATTAAGGGCAGTGGTTATGTGGTTCGTTCACTCGAAGCAGCACTATGGGCGTTCCATATGTCGTCAAGCTTTGAAGAAGGCGCGTTGTTAGCTGTTAATCTGGGTGATGATGCGGACACTACAGGCGCGGTGTATGGGCAGATCGCAGGTGCTTATTACGGACTCAGCGGTATTCCGGCACACTGGCGGGACAAGCTGGTCATGCGTGAAACGTTCGAACAACTAACAGATGCCTTGTGGTTGAAGGCGACAGAAAATCGTTGATGAAGAGACAGGAGAAGAGAACATCTATGAGCACGACTCGACACAAAACAGAATTAGAGGCTTCGCAGTCTGGTAAACGAGGGGCGTTTCCGTTGTCCCTGTTATGTCTGACGATAGGAGCTTTTGCGATTGGTATGACTGAGTTTATTATTATGGGCTTACTGCCCAATGTAGCGACAGATCTGAATGTGAGCATTCCACAGGCGGGACAACTCATTACGGGATATGCGCTTGGTGTAGCGGTAGGTGCGCCGATTTTGACCGTATTTACACACAAGATTCCGCAGAAAAAACTGCTGGTGCTGCTGATGTACATTTTCATTATCGGGAACGCGTTGTCTGTCATTGCTCCCACCTATGGGTTACTGATCTCGGCACGGATTTTGACGGCATTTGCCCATGGTACGTTCCTCGGTGTAGGTTCAATCATGGCAACACGGCTTGTTGCACCCGAGAGAAGGGCAGGGGCGGTATCGGTTGTTCTCGCAGGACTCACGATTGCCAACATTATTGGCGTTCCGTTTGGTACATTTATCGGGCAACAGCTTGGATGGCGGTCATCTTTCGGGGCGATTACGATCTTGGGCATCATTTCGTTAATTGGCATCATTCGTTTCATTCCCGTTCTCCCGCAAGGCGCACCAGCAAACCTCGGACAGCAATTTTGGAATTTGGTTCGTCCCCAAGTATTATTGGTTCTGCTCGTTGGAGCGATGGGATGTGGAAGTCTGTTCGCCGTGTTTACTTACATCACACCGATGCTTGTGGACATTAGTGGTTTTGCCGAGCAGAATGTAACCTGGATTCTGGTGCTCTTCGGATTCGGCGTTACCTTGGGGAACATGGTCGGCGGCCGTCTGGCAGATTGGAAGCTGATGCCTTCCCTGATCGTCAATTTTGGGATCCTGGCGGTTCTTCTGGCAGCACTTACGCTTACGCTGGAGAATCCGTATCTCGCGGTAATTACGATATTCTTCTGGGGCGTTGCGGCTTTTGGTATTATGCCGGGACTTCAGATTCGGATTATGAATATGACCCGTGAAGCACCGCTGCTGGCGACAACCTCAAGTCATTCGGCATTTAACTTGGGAAATGCCGCTGGTGCCTATATGGGCGGGTATGCAATTACCCATACGGGACTTATATCCGTACCTTTATATGCAGCAGTTATTGCCGCGTTGGGGTTACTGGGATTGTTCGTCAGTTTGGTAATGGACCGTAAACGGCGTTTGCCGGAGATTCCGAACGTTGTGGAGCCAGTATCGGTACAATAGAAAGCCTGATAAAAAAACCTCAGTTTCCCGTATATTACGAGGAATCTGAGGTTTTTTTGCGCTACTGTTTTAATAGATTTCTAGCTCATTGATTCGGACATAGTTTGTTTGATGGGACGGACCCTTGCTCGCGACGACACGGACTTTAGAAGTGCTGACCGCTGTGAAGGCATGCGATCGCTTCAACTCCTGATTTCCTGTGATCTGAACAAGATTCACCCAAGTTGTGCCGTTCCAGTATTGCAGGTCATAGTTGGCAATTGGGTATCCCTGTGAAGTATACAAATCTACCCGCTGGATGGATTTGGCTGCCTGCAAGTCAATGACGACATATTGGGGAAGTGAAGAATTGCGGTTATTGGCCCAGCTATAGTTTTCACCTAATGTCGTGTTTTGGTCCCCGTCATTGATTCGGGTCGCAGAATATCCTGGGTAGGTAGAATCTACCGTGATGAGGGCACTTCGTGCCAAGTTCGGTCCGCTTGTCGGATTTTTTACCAACCTGACCAGATTCCAGCGCAGCTCGAAGAGCTTGAAGGATTTATTAAATACGGCCCCTTCTCCTTTGACGAGAGCATCAATGGTTAGAGACATGGTGCTTGGCACGTTATTGCTGCTTGTCCATTTCCCAGTGCCTTCAATTCCGGCGAAAACACTTACCTCAAGTATTTTCTTCCCAGCGATTTTCAGCCCTACTTCGGCTTTGGCCCCGGCCCAAGCCGTGATTTGTCCCTCAATCTTATGAGTTACCGTCAGATATCGGTTCACACTGCTGTAAGGCTGGATTTTCACAGGAATGAAAACACGTGTTTTTCCTTTGACTCCTGCAGTAACCGTGTATCCCTGATCGACCTGGAATTCAAAGGTGACGTTGCCGTCAACGCCAATGACCAGGAATACGCCAACCGATACGGCTCCCAGGCTGCCTGCACTGAGATTAAAGCCCATAATCGGTACTTTTACCTCTTTTTTGAATTTGGCGTCGCCCTTGATGTAGATGTTGGCCTTCTCTCCGGCTGTGAATTTCAGATCGTATTTTCCCCAGAAACCATATTTTCCTGTAACTTTGGGTGCGATCAGGGTGAGCTTGCCGCCAGCTTCAACGTAAACTTTGTTTCCGTTTGCATTTTGTTGATTTATAAGAACTTTCTTAAAATCACATACAAATTCGTTGCCGACTTTTTTGCAGTTGGTAAAATCACCTGCTCCGGCGGCACGAATCACATCCTTCAAGTCCATGGAATTGGTCTCGGTTTCAATTGATTGCGCTTCCATATCATTTTGGATGGTATTGTCTATGTTGAATTGCTGGATATCAGAATCGTCAGCGATATCAGAATCGGATGAAGAGGCGGTATCCTGCATAAGCAAATCCGTGCTGTCTATCACCATGTTAGGGTCGGGCATGACGATATTGCGTTCTTCGAAAGATACCTCCTGCTCGGGAATATCATAGTAATCGAATAATTCTTCCACACCTGGGGTGGTATATTCTACCCTTGTTCCACCGGAGCTTCTACTGGTACTCGCTACTTTGATGGCCCGGGCAGAGGA
Source organism: Paenibacillus polymyxa (assembly GCF_018614975.1). Lineage (GTDB taxonomy): Bacteria > Bacillota > Bacilli > Paenibacillales > Paenibacillaceae > Paenibacillus > Paenibacillus polymyxa_E. Next base: position 263,488 of record NZ_JAGGNR010000012.1, read on the forward strand.
CTGATCCAGAAAGATCTGGCCTTGGACAAGGCTGTTACCGATCTGAGCAGCCTCTTGGGCACTAAGCTCAAAAGAGCCTTTTTCTTCAACCGTTTCAAAGACAGCATTGACCAAGGGAAGCTTCTTTACTATGGAGGAAGGCATGGGAAGAGTCGGCTTTAACTTATAATCCACCTGTTCAAACTGACCTGAGGACGTGATGGGATTACTGATCGCCAGTCCGTCTTCGGAAACCTCGAAGGTGATTCGGAAATAGGCTTGCCTAACAGGAGTATCCACGTTGGTCTTGCCTGGCCAGATCCAGCGTGCACTAGTTTCCTCAGGCATGCCACTGACTTGCTTCCAGGGTTCACTGCCATACCGTCCAAAGTCAGTAGCGCGTGACCATGACGCGTCATCGAAGTTTTGCTGCTCCCAACCCTCAACATATCGTTCGGATACTTTCCAGTTGAAGTCAGATACTATATTTTCATCCCCGTAGCTAAGATCTGCGAGCAGCCCCGCATAGCTACCCCAATCCCCTGCCTGCACTGCAATGACATTTTTACCGGTTTGAATCTGTACAGGGAACGTATACGCCTTGCTCCAGTCGTTGCCTTTCCCCGTTTGCTTGCCGTTAATAAAAAGTGTAAATTCATTATCAGCCGTTAATGTGATATTTCCTTCATTGTTAGATGCACCATAAACATGTGAAGGCCATACACCTGCCAGTAAAGGAAGTAATAACGCAATGACCAGAAATGAAGCCAAGGCTTTGTGGAACGACGAGCGCACCGTGTGCATAATCATTTTCCTCCCAAAAAATAGAATAGTTGCAAAAGAGATGGGTTTAACCGTTGGCAGCTTTGTGGAGACGTTTCTCAGAAAAAAATATGGACAGTCTGTGGAAGACTTGTCAGGGTCACCCCCTTTTGAAAATATAATAAGGTAAAATATTCAATTTAACAACATAATTTTACATTTTCAAGAATGCCGGTGGAAAGGTTTAAGAAATAATCTAACGTTATAGAGGATATACTTTGAAATTCAAATAGGGAATTCACTTTGAAACTTTCAAATCGAGTAAATTTAGTTGCGATAATGGATAAAAAAGCTATAATATACTATATAAGTCATTACTCCTGTTGTAATAGAAATGTCTATCTACGTAAGTGTATGATGAATTGCTAAATTGAAAGGAGGTGATCAAGGTAAAAATGTAAACGTTTTCAATACTAGAGGGTCCGTTGAAGGCCTGCTTAGGTAAGGTTACATGCAGAAGTTGCTCAGCATAAAGCAGGATCTAATGATCCTCCAGAACAGTCAGGACTCGTCTTACCAAATTGAGAGGAGAAGTTGAATATGAAAAAACGTCTATCTATCGTTTTAAGTCTTTCGATGGCTGTTGCAATGGTTGCACCAACGATGGCTTTTGCCACGGATTCCAACCAAGGTGCTCAGAACGCAGCATATGAAACGCAGAATGTATCCAGCAACGAAGGGGCCAACGCTTTGGCTGCAAGCCAGGTCATACCCGCACCCCCTGGCTATGACTCATATCGAAACCATATTCCACATGGCAATATAAATCTGATCTCCTATTATTCCACAACTGTTGGAAATGCACGGAAAGCTCAAGTGTACACGCCGCCAGGATATTCACCCAATAAAAAGTATAACGTTTTGTATCTCCTGCATGGCATCGGCGGAGATGAGCATGAGTGGGTTAACGCCATGAAACCAAAGAACATTCTGGACAACCTGTATTCCGAAGGCAAGCTGTCAGATATGATCGTTGTCATGCCGAATGGCCGTGCCATGAAGGACGACCGTCCAGTGGGTGACATTTTTGCTCCGGACAAAGTGGCTGCGTTTGAACGATTTGAGCAAGACCTGCTCAAGGATCTGATTCCTCATATCGAGGCCAATTATCCGGTGTACAAAGACCGCAATAGTCGTGCATTGGCCGGTCTGTCCATGGGTGGTGGGCAGTCGCTTAACTTCGGATTGAAAAATCTGAATACCTTCGCCTGGGTAGGGGCCTTCTCGGCCGCACCGAATACGCAATCTGTATCGCAGCTGGTTTCCAACCCAGGACAAGTCGCTAGCCAACTCAAATTGCTCTGGATCTCCTGTGGATCAAGTGACGGTCTGTTATGGGTCAGCCAGAACTTTAAAAACGGTCTGAGCAGCATGAATATTCCGCATACCTGGTATCTGGATGTAGGTGGACACGAACCATCTGTCTGGAACAGCGGCCTGTATCAGTTCTCACAACGAATCTTTAAATAAGAGCAGGCCCCCATACAGGTAAATGAGCAACAGCCTCAGTTCTGTATTGTGCAGAGCTGAGGCTTATTGTAACAGAGGGTGTTTTAAGATGACAGAAAGGATGGACTACAAAAAGGAGGGATAGCATTTGCAATTGAATGAAGTGCTTAAGGAAGAGTACTATTACGATTCCAGTGGAAAACCCAATGAAATAGTTCAGAGCTTAGGTAATTGTTTAACGAGAAATATTTATTTTATGCTTAGAAAAAGATTTGAAAACCCAACACTTTTAATGAGTGCTTACATTGATGATTTCTCCATGATATTAATGACTGATGTCCAGGATCGAATCATAGATATCCAAATAAATGATATAAAAAGTCCTGATTGTTATGTATATGAAAAAAATAAAATAGAGATAGAGAACAATGGTCAACAAGCGATACAACATATTGAATCATTACTCCTACAAGAAGAGATTGTGTATGTAAATACAATGATGAAGCTGGTTCCATACTACCGGACTTTTAAAGAAAATCCGAGCGAAGAAGAACTGTCTGTGGTAGATAGTCATATTTTTTTAATATTAGGTCAAACCAATGATGATTTTTACTATATGGATAATCCGGTTAATTATAGCGGGAGGTTTAGAGCATATTCAGAAAATAAAAGCATCGGGATTGATACCAAATCTAATTTTTACAATGCTTTTAATCGTCAGTTTAACTGTTTTACGCTAGAGCCTAATGATGCTGAGTTGAGAAATTTAAATACCAGAATACCTTATATCATGAATCAATCCGTTGTAAATTATAAAACGAAAGTGATCGATAACAACGATGGCCAAATCGTGTATCCTGGCAGAATTATGCTTCGAAAGTTTATTGATTTATATACAAAGGGAAAAATTTCCTTGAATGATTATGTCCAAAACAAAGATCGTGATGTATTCACCCTTTCCAGAACCGTTTTTAACAGGAACCTTGATAGAAAAAAAGTTCTATTATTATTTTTAGAGGATCTGCCCTGTTGTCCTTCGAAACAAAAACTAGTGCATACTATGGAAGAAAATATAGAAAAATGGGAGTTAGCCAAAAATAACCTGACTAAAAAATTTATGAAAGAGGATTTTGCCTGTGATGAGAAGATGGGCGTTCTGTTAGAGCATGCTTTGGAATCCGAGGATGTTATGTTCCAAACACTGGAGGATCATCTTGATTTCATAAATACCACTCTCATTTTTAAGTAAGTCTATTTATGACGAAGAAATGAACCGTGTGGTCGAATTTCCTTTTTCAAGTGTACGTGCACTTCTGGGCCCCTGCCTACATACAATAGATCGACCCTGTTCCCACATGTGCTCAGGCCAGATCGTTGTAAAACTGCAGGAGGTGTCATCTGTGCCCGGATTGTTTACCGCAATTGCTCTATTCATTAAAGAGTTAACGTTACTCGTCTCGTATGTCAAAAATAATGCGTTTCCCCAGCCATTGGCTGAGGATGATGAAGCCAAACATTTACGCCTTATGGCTGAAGGCAATGCCCACTCCCGCAATCTGCTCATTGAACACAATCTGCGCCTCGTCGCGCATATCGTCAAGAAGTTCGACAACACGGGCGAAGATCAGGAAGATCTGATTTCCATCGGAACCATTGGTTTGATCAAAGCCATCGAAAGTTTTCAACAAGGCAAAGGTACGAAGCTTGCCACATTTGCGGCGAGATGTATTGAAAACGAGATACTTATGCATCTGCGTTCCCTGAAGAAGACACGCAAAGACGTGTCCCTGCACGATCCCATCGGTACGGATAAAGAAGGCAATGAAATAACATTAATCGATATCCTTGGCACAGAAGCTGATGATGTTGTAGATCGGGTACAGCTCAAGATTGAAAAAAGCAAAATTTATCGTAATCTAGACATCCTGGATGATCGGGAGAAGGAAGTTGTAATCGGTCGATTTGGCCTGGAAGCAGGCGGGGAAGAACGAACTCAACGCGAAATTGCGAAGGAACTTGGCATCTCACGTTCTTATGTATCCCGGATTGAGAAGCGGGCGTTAATGAAGCTATATCATGAGTTTTATAAGCAAAAATAGTTGCTGAACAGACCAGAGGGCGCCTTTAGCGGGAGCCCTTTTTACTGTGGAAATCCTTAAAATTGAGTCTATATAGTATTAATTATTTGGGGTTATAACCTAAATAAAGGAATTTTCATTTCTGTTGAAGAATATCTTGTACACAGACCAATATAATATATAAGGAGTAAATCATAATGAAGCAGCTTTTTCTGAAAATTCCACTTTGGTTTTGGTTCATCTGGATCGTAGGATGTATGATGATCGTGTTCAACTCATTTTATTTGTATTCGAGTGTTATTAATTTGATTGCGCTAGTGATGATTAGTGTTGCTAATGCGATTCGAATATGGAAAAACGAACGTTCCTTGGCGCTTGCCTTTTTAGTCGTTTCCGTTCTATGTTTGGTTTATATTTTAATATTTTTCATTAGGTATGCATGATAAACGTGTGTAAAATCAGGGACTGTCTCAAAAGGGATTCCGCCTCGCCCAATTGCTAACGAACCTACCGCACCTTAAATGGCAGATCATCAACGGTTGCAAGATTTAACGAACCTCAGTAACGCTATATCGTCATAAGAGGGCTTCCAAACCTAAAAAAACCAGTGAATCGACGAATAGCGTCTCTGTAATTCGTTAGATCTCAGATCTGGGCAAATGGGAGCGAATAGCGTGTGTCAGGTTCATTAAAACAAAATAACACAGCAAAGAGGGTGTCCCCCGTCATATCCATGACTTATGGGCCATGCTCTTTGCTGTGCAAAAAAATATAAATGAGGGATATGTATTCTGGGCAGATTATTATATGATGAGTAATAATATTTTGCATCGTAGAGAGTATTGGCAGAAAGAGAGTGGTGGTTGATCATGCAGCAAGAAACGTTAACAAGGGGATTAAAGAACCGACATGTTCAGTTGATGGCGATCGGAGGTGCGATCGGTACAGGTCTGTTTCTCGGAGCAGGCAAAACGATCCAGCTGACAGGGCCATCCATCTTGCTGGCCTACATCATTACGGGTGTTGTGTTGTTCCTGATCATGCGCGCATTGGGGGAGCTGCTGTTAAGTAACTTGCAGTATCATTCCTTTGTCGATTTTGTGCGTGATTACCTGGGAAATATGGCGGCATTTATTACAGGGTGGACCTACTGGTTCTGCTGGATCTCCATTGCCATGGCTGATATTACGGCCGTTGGATTGTATACGCAGTTTTGGTTTCCCAATGTACCTCAGTGGATGCCAGGGTTAATTGCGTTAGTCATTTTGCTAATCATGAACTTGGCAACGGTCAAGTTGTTTGGGGAGATGGAATTCTGGTTTGCCCTGATTAAGGTCGTGGCTATTCTGGCACTCATTGTTGTTGGTTTATATATGATATTCAGAGGTTTTACAACGGATCAGGGTCCAGCGAGCTTCACCAATCTGTGGAGTCATGGAGGATGGTTTCCAAATGGACTGCATGGGTTCATCATATCGTTCCAGATGGTGGTGTTCGCCTTTGTAGGCATGGAACTGGTGGGACTCACAGCGGGGGAAACGGAGAACCCGGAGAAGGTTATTCCGAGAGCAATTAATCAGATTCCGATCCGGGTACTACTCTTCTATGTTGGCGCACTGCTGATTATTATGAGTATTTACCCGTGGAACGCCATTGTGCCTACTGAAAGTCCGTTTGTACAAGTGTTTGCCGCTGTGGGTATTGCGGCTGCTGCAGGCATTGTGAACTTCGTGGTACTGACTTCCGCAGCGTCAGCGTGTAACAGTGCCATTTTCAGTACAAGCCGTATGGTGTTCTCCATGGCAAAGGATAACAATGCACCCGAGTCGTTTGCACGACTGAATAAAAGGAAGGTTCCTTCCAACGCGCTGTTTTTCTCCACGATTGTTATTTTGATTGCAATTGTTCTGAACTATATCATGCCAGAAGGTGTATTTACGCTGATCACAAGCGTGTCGACTGTATGCTTTATCTTTGTCTGGGGCATCATGGTGATCTGTCATCTCAGATATCGTCGTACTCAGCCGGAACTGGCGAGTCGTAGCCGCTTCAAACTGCCACTATATCCGTTTTCGAACTACTTGATCCTGGTGTTTTTGGCATTTGTGCTGGTGGTGTTGGCATTGGCCGAGGATACGCGTGTTGCACTGTTTGTCACGCCGGTGTGGTTTATCCTGGTTGCCGGGATCTACCTTCTCAAAAAGAGAAAACTTGAGCAGTAACAGACAGTAGGTCTTACCATCGTTGAAAATAAAGCCGCCCAATGATTTTGGGCGGTTATTCGTATTTAAGTTCTTGCAGCCTCTTTACTTTCACGAATGCCCGCGTAGATGGCATCACAGATATCGGTGGTATACTGGCCCGACATCCCTTCAAGTGCCGTGTTGGTGAATGCTGCAACACTAAGTTCTTCTTTTGGATCGACAAACCAGGAATGACCGTAGGTTCCACCCATGCGCCACGTACCCGGTGATTCTGGTGTACTAGCTGCAACAGGGTCTTTAAGTACTGTAAAACCAAGGCCAAATCCTCTTCCTGGCCAATACGGCATGACAAGTTCACCAATTTGATTCGTGGACATCTTAGCGGCAACAGCTTCCGTAAGAATGGGTTTCCCTCCTTGCCGCAATGTTTCAAGTAAAGTAAGAAAATCTCCGGTACTTCCAACCATTCCCGCTCCGCCTGATAAGTAAGCAGAAGTATGATTCGCACGATTGGGTGCCAGTCGGAAGCCAGCAGTACCCTCAATAAAAGGAATCTGCTCCAACTCCTTATGAAGGAGACGCGGTTCTTCAGAACCATCAGCGTATGCGGCTGTCAATCGATCCGAATCCACCGCAACAAAATCAGTGTCGGTCATGTGGAGTGGATGAGTAACCAGCATTTGAACAGCTTCTCGTAGTGACAGTCCGGTTACCTTTTCAATAACGGCACCAAGTACATCTGTCGCAATGGAATATCTCCACATGTTGCCTGGCTCATACAAAAGAGGAACAGAAGCCAGCCTTTGCAAATTCTCCTCCAGACTAATTTCAGACCAATCCATTCCGTCCGATACTCCTGCAAGCTCATAGGTTCCCTGATCTTCTTGGAAGAAACGGTATGTCAAGCCTGCGGTGTGCGTCATCAACTGATGTACTGATATTAAAGCGTCCTGACCATTAGCAAGTTTGGGTCGGAATGCAGGAAGCCAGCGGGTCACCGGATCATGCAGACTCAGCTTTCCTTGTGAGATTAATGCCAGAGCTGCTGTCGATACAATTGGTTTGGTTACGGAAGCAAGTCGAAATAGAGCGTTTTCCGACATGGTGCGTTTTTGCTCCCTGTCTGCGAAACCAGCAGCTCGGCTGTATACCAGTTCTCCTCCTAATGCAACCTGTACAACTGTTCCTACGATTCTTTTTTCGCTTAGAGCGCGGTCAATGGCTTCATCCACATAATTATGCAATGTTGTCATGTCTTCTTTTCCCATGTTTATCTTCCTCTCACCCACTGATGTATTTGATTTCTCGTGATAACTGTGTTTATTATATAAATAATTGATCTTGTATTACATGGGTTGTTAAAGGTATTATAATGAATTAGCGAATATACTTAAGGTAATTTCTGAATATATCTTATGTATTTAAAGGAGTGGATCACATGGACGAAATAGATCAGCATATTCTGTTTCATCTGGAGAATCAGGCTAGATTATCCATGACCGAACTAGGCAAATTGGTGGGGTTATCTCAGCCCGCCGTTACTGAACGAGTCAAACGAATGGAAGAAAAGGGAATCATCGAGGAATATCGAACCGTGATCTCCCCCTCCAAATTGGGCAAGCAGAGCACAGCCTATGTTCTCTTTCGTACGCGGGACTGTTATCCTTTCCTGGATTTCTGCCGTGCATCACCTGAAGTTGTGGAATGTTATCGGATAAGCGGGGAGTACAATTACTTGTTGAAAATCCTCACAGACACCATTCAAGGACTGGAGGAGTTTGAGAACAAGTGTGATCCGTACGGCACTTACATGACCCTAATCACCATGTCTTCTCCAATTGCACATAAGAATCTCGTGGGAGGACCGAATCTACTGGCACAGGCAGAATAAGACTGCAGTCTATAAAACTTTGAAATGTAATGCAGAAGAGGAGTCCACATCAAGTGAACTCCTCTTTTGTCCTACGTTGAACTCATGCAAAATGCCTTCCTGTTATTTTACATGGGAAATCCATATTTATAAGCCCTCATAGCTACAAGCAATGCAGGAATGAGCAAGATACACAGCGACCCAGCAAGGTATCCTGCTCCAAATACTTCAAGAAGGATGCCACCGATGATGCCTCCTCCGCCAATCGCCAGATTCCAGGCTGTAACCAGCATCGATTGGGCGACATCGGTGCTTTTGCCTCCGGCTTGAGCAATGGCAGTTTGTAACAGTGTCGCAGCCCCGCCAAACGTAAGTCCCCAGATCATGATTCCTAGGATAATAACCACAGGTTGATGAATACCGATTCCGATCACGACAGACGAAAGAGCGAATGCTGCCAGGCTGATGATAACTAATCTCCTCAAAAACCGGTCAATGAGCATTCCGGTCAACCAAATTCCAACAATGGAAGTAATACCGAAAATAAGCAAAATCAAGTCTACTCTGTTAGCAAATACGGTCTGGGCAAGGTAGGGAGAAATATAGGTGTACAGGATATTATGGGCAAGCATCCAGGCCAGAACAACAAAAAGAATGGGCCTGATTCCCGGAATTAAAAACACCTTATGCAGCGGAAGACGTTCACCAGCCGGCTCTCCGGCAAAATCCGGCATTTTCCAGACAACCCATACGATTAAAGCTACGGTCAGAAGAGATACAATCCCGAAGATGAGGCGCCAGCCGAGATAAGAACTGAGAAAACTGCCGATTGGAACACCAAGGGCTAATGCCACCGGTGTGCCAACCATAGCCACGGCCATGGCTTTACCTTTTAACGAATCCGGAACCATCCGACGAGCATAACCTGCTGTCATTCCCCATAACACACCCGCAGAGACTCCGGCCATGAAACGAGCAGCAAGTGTCAGGATATAATCTGAGGATAAGGCGGTAACGGTGTTGAAGACAAGAAAACCACTAATGCATACTAACAGTAAAGGTCGGCGTCTCCAGCCTCGTGTAGCAGCAGTCAAGGGAATAGCAGCAACAAGTGATCCAATGGCATAAAGAGTCACCAACTGTCCGGTAAGAGCCTCTGTGATCCCCAGGTCTTTTGCGATTTGAGGCAGTAGTCCCGCAGGCAGGCTTTCAGTGAGGATGCAAATGAATCCAGCCATGGCTAAAGCAAGTAGCCCAGCCCACGGAAGGCGTTCTGAAGATATGGAGGGCAGCTCCCTTTGGTTTGGGAGGGATGTGTGAGTGGCCATGAATAAAAACCTCATTTCTTATATTTTAATCCTATCCAGAACTATGCATATAAGCTTATCTGAAACAAACAAACTTTTGCATACAGGATTAAAGGTAAGAAGGAGGTTTTAACATGATATTTATTTTATTTTTCGATTTTCTCCGTTAATTCATCATGTACAGCACTAAGGTACCCACACCCCAGTCTGCATCAGCGAACAGGTCACCCCGTCCGAGTACCAGATCCGGGCTTGCACCTACAACCAGCTCTTTACCTACGTAATCTTTGGACAATACCGGAATTTTGGCAAACTCATCCGCCACATCCGGTGTAACGGAACCGTATAGAGCAGCAACGCCGACCATTTTATCGGTCAGACCCAACTTAATGAGCATCTCTGCCGCAGATTGGGTATTCGCAACCACACGTTCAGGTGCTTTATCGAATACTTGCACTTTTGGTTTCCACTCGCCGCCCTCACCCGAGATCGTGAAATTCTCAATGGTGAGCGGGTACGTCGTTTTATTTGTATTCTCAGCAGGAGCTGAAGTTTCTGTCGTGTTAGTTGTTGAAGTTGTTTCTTCGGCAGGGGAAGAAATTGAAGTATTCGTGCAGGCTACAAGCAGCAGTAACAGGAGACTTAGAGCAGCGAAGCCAATGGTTCTGGATGTGGATTTCATTAAATGATGAACCCCTTTTCTATGTGTTTTGAATTGACAAAGATAATCATTCTCAATTATAATCCGAGAAAATGCTTTGTAAATAGTTAAATTTAATATGTTCTACATTTTACACAAATTGATGGGGGAAGAGATGGCACAGACGGTTCAGGTTAAGACACAGCGTATGGGGAAAAGAGAGTCTCTGATTCATAGTAAATCCGGGTTTGCTTTGCTGATTGCAGCTTTAATCATGATTACGCTTATTTCTGTAGGTATTGCAGTTTCCATTGGACAGGTACGCATTCCGCTGGCGGAGTCATATCGTATTCTTTTAACCAAATTAACGGGATTTCAGTGGGGGACAACACCCATTGAGGCAGGCTCCTTTACCGATATTATCTGGCAGATTCGTTTTCCGCGTGTACTGATGGCGATGTTTATCGGTGCAGGCTTGGCCTTGTGCGGTGCTGTAATGCAGGCTGCGGTGCAGAATCCGCTGGCTGATCCTTACATACTGGGCATATCCTCAGGTGCTTCACTCGGAGCAACCTTTGCGATTCTCATTGGATTCGGTGCGATTGGCTGGCTGGGTCAAACCGGTGTAGCTTTCTGGGCATTTGCCGGAGCAATGGGGGCTTCTTTGCTGGTACTGACCCTTGCGGGGATTCGAGGTAAAATGACGTCCGTCAAGCTGGTGCTTGCCGGAATGGTGATTAACGCGTTATGCAGCGCTTTTTCGAACTTTATTATTTATTTTGCCAACAATGCTGAAGGCATCAAAACGGTGACATTTTGGACCATGGGCAGCCTGGCGGCTTCCGGGTGGAACAAGCTTCCACTCGTGGGTATCGTCGTGCTGGTTGCGATTCTATTTTTCCTTTTACATTCCAGAGTTCTCAATACGATGTTATTGGGGGATGAAGCAGCCGTTACGCTGGGCATTAATCTGAGTGTGTATCGCAGACTGTACATGCTGTTAACCGCTTTGGTGACAGGTGTTATGGTGGCGAGCTGTGGCATGATTGGTTTTGTCGGACTCATTATTCCGCATATCGTCAGAGGTCTCGTGGGTTCCGACCATCGTAAAGTGATGCCTGTATCCGTGCTGTTTGGAGCCATTTTCCTCATCTGGACGGATGTTATTGCACGATCCCTCATATCCAGTGTGGAGTTGCCAATCGGTATTATTACGGCCATGATTGGTGCGCCAATGTTTATGTATATGCTGGTCAAAAAAGGCTACGGTTTTGGAGGAAATTAACATGAAACTGAACGTAGAAAATGTATCCATCTCTGTGCTGAACACGGACATCATCAAGGATATTTCATTACAGGTGAACGGTAAACAGTTCGTTGGACTGATCGGACCCAATGGTTGTGGCAAGTCAACGCTGCTCAAGAGCATCTATAAAGTGATCAAACCGCAGCAAGGTAAGGTTTTTCTGGATAATACCGATATTCTCAAATCCAGTCCAAAGCTTGTTTCCAGACACATGGGCGTTGTTGGCCAGTTTAATGAACTGAGCTTTGATTTTACAGTGCGTGAGATGGTCATGATGGGCCGTACCCCGCATAAAAAAATGCTGGAGACGGATAATGAACGGGATCACGAAATCGTCGAGCAGGCTCTGGAGAAAGTACATCTGACTGGACATGCAGACCGCAATTACGTGTCTCTGTCTGGTGGAGAGAAACAGCGTGTGGTATTGGCGCGTGTCTTGGCACAGCAACCCCAATTTCTGATCCTGGACGAGCCAACGAACCATTTGGACATTAAATACCAGCTTCAGATTCTAAATATTGTCCGTGGACTCGGCATTGGCATATTGGCAGCGCTGCATGATCTCGAACTCGCCGCAGAATATTGCGATTATCTCTATGTGGTGAAAAAGGGCCAGATTGTGGTCCATGGCAAACCGGCTGATATTCTGACTCGCGAGATGATTGGTGAGGTATTTGATGTCGATTGTGAAATCTATACAAATCCGGTTACGGGCGGCCTGGGCATCGCTTACCTGAGTACACGGTGATTGGGACTATATCTTTGTTTGGATGACGTGGAGAAATCTTTCGAAATAATCAATTGAAGTGAACATAGACCGTACCTGTTGGAGCGATGTTGTTGAGTGCTCACAGGGCCGGTCTTTTGTTTTTTAGGTGGGGGTAGGGAGCACCTATTGAAGCTTAGGATCAACGGGATGAGCATGTGCACCTTTGCTGACTTCTCGGAAAATATCTGAGGAGTTATCGCTATGCGTTGAAGACTTACTGCTGTTGTCTTGTTGTTTGGGGTGCTCTCCCGTTACCGGGCTACTACCTGTAATTGCATAACTTCGCAGTATCTCTTCCAGATCTCCAACCGTCACGGGACGAGCATGTCGTTTCAGGACATAACCGAGTTGACCATTGGGTTCCACCGTTGCCGTCTCCAGATCGTCTACACTTGTAATTCCGTTCTGTCGCATATGCATCTCGAGCTGATCCATCGTATAACGCATACGTTTCAGATTGGGTATAATGACCTTTCCGTCCTCTACCACGATTTTGGAACTGCCACTCATTAATCGTTCAAAAATATTAAACTTCAATTGCAGTTGTTCCACCACAAGTAATGTCACAATGAATACCGATGCTGATCCAATCGCTTTGCCAAGCTCATGATTTGCGATGGGCTGTACAATCGTTGTTCCGATGGAGATCATGATGACCGTTGTGGCGACACTCATCTGTGAGATCGACTTGCGTCCTGCAATTCGCAGCAGAAGCATGCCGATAAGTACAAGTAAAACAGATTTCCATATCCAGTCCATAAGTTTTATTCCTTTCCTAGTCCAGTATGCTCTTTGCTTCTTAGGCTGTTCTGGAGTTGGAGTAATTATACAATTGGCTAAATCCATAGCTTTCCTTCCTCCCACCGGATGGATTACAATAGGGTACTGATGAAGTGAACAAAGGAGCGGGTCACAGTGGCAAAACAGAAATACTATGTTGTCTGGGAAGGCAAGAAACCTGGTGTGTATAACACATGGGCAGATTGCAAAGCACAGACGGATCATTATACAGGAGCAAAATATAAATCCTATGAGTCCAAAGCAGCCGCAGAAGAAGCGTATCGTGCTGGGTGGAAAGGGAACTGGGGTTCAAGTGCAGGCGGAGCGTCGAAAACGAAGTCGGCTGGTAGCGGAAGAAGCGCCGGCATGGAAACGTCGGAGGAAGTGGATTACGACAGCATCTCTGTTGATGTGGGTACACGCGGTAACCCCGGACCTGTAGAATACAAAGGGGTAGACACCCGCACCGGTGAGATTATTTTCTCTGTTGGACCGATCTCCAAAGGTACGAACAATCTGGGCGAATTCCTGGCCATTGTACATGCCCTTGCACATTTGAAAAAAGAAGGCAGTACCAAAACGGTGTATACCGACTCGGTCAATGCCATGAAATGGCTAAAGCAGAAAAAAGTAGCCACAACGTTACCAAGAGACAACTCCACGGAAGAAATCTGGCTGATGATTGATCGTGCGGAGCAGTGGCTCCAGACAAATACGTACAGCAATAAAGTGCTAAAATGGCAGACCAAACAGTGGGGCGAAATCAAGGCGGATTACGGCCGGAAGTAATTATATTTTTTTTAGATGAGCCCTTTATTTCTGGTCTATTAGAATCGTTATTTACAATTTCCAGTTTCCGCTCTATAATCATCTGAATATGATTAGTTAAACATATGGAGGAGCCTGTCATCTGCAGGCCCTCTTTATCTTTTTGGTCCATTGATTAGCAAGTCCATTTACTAGAATCAGTTATTTTGAGTATATATGCAGGAGGCAGACATGGGTTCCATTTATAGAAGTGAAGAAGGCAAGAGCAGCATACTTGAAGAGTATGAGATTTATTTGAACGAGTTGGGTGAGGAATTTACTCGGGAGTATGTAGAGACGCGTTTTGGCAAGACGCATGTTTTACTGACGGGTCCTCAAGATGGCAAGCCGTTATTTATTCTCCAGGGCGGGAATTGTGTGAATCCGATGACGTTGTCCTGGTTCTCTTCTTTATTTAAAGAATACCGGATAATTGCTCCTGATACGATTGGTCATCCCGGTTATAGTGAGGAAGCCAGCATCTCGACACGGTTTGATAGTTTGGCATTATGGGTATCGGATCTGTTAGATCACTATGATATTGAAAAGAGTGCGTTTATCGGTCCATCGTTTGGAGGAGGCATTATCCTCAGACTGGCTACCTATATTCCGGAACGCATCTCGTGTGCCGTATTGGTTGCTCCTGCGGGTCTTGCGGTCAATTCCAAAATTAAAACAGCTCAGGATATCACGCTGCCGCTCGTCAAGTATCGGATGACGTCTTCACCATCTTCTTTGCAAAAAATTACGGACACGATGTCGTGCAACTGCATGAAAGAAATGGATAAAAACATTATCGGTAAACTTTTTAAATACGTCAGTATAGATCAGGATCTGCCCAAGCTCACGGAGCGGGAAGAACTGGTGAACTATACGTCTCCAACCTTGTTATTGGTAGGGGAGAAGGATGTCTTTTTCCCTGCGGATAAGTGTATTGAACGGGCTCAAAAGATTATTACGAATGTGCAAGCCATCAAGTATGATACAGGGCATTTTCCTTCACAGGACGTATTGGGGCAGATGAACGAGGAAATCGGGCGATTTTTACAGAAGAATTATTAAATCAAGTTGCAATTGAAGGATGAGAAATGTTTTTCTCCAGTTTAATAAAGTAATTACATCCATCTGTCGATAATCTATATAAGAGAATGCTTTTCTTCTATAGAATAGTGTGGATAGGGATTAGCAGTAGATCGTAGAAGGCTTGTTATCATTAATATTTAAATATTTCGCGTTAAGGTGTTTCAAATTGCATCATTTGGTTTATATAGATGGTTGGCGATGAATTGCTGACTGGTTAAACCAAATGATGCATTTACGCGGAAAGTCTTCCGATTGACAAGGTTGAAAAGAGGTCTGTTATGAGAAAAGACAATTGCAAAATGGCATTGCAGCGCAATGTGATTATAAATGATACATATCAGGTAAGACAGGTATTAGCCAGCAGTGAGTTGGCTATTGTATATGCAGGGCGAGATCGTAACACGGGTGCCAAAGTAGCCATTAAGGAATTTTTCCCGCAGAGACTGGCTGAACGCCAGGCAGACAAGCGGGGAGTGTTCTGCTCTTCACGAGGATACGGTGGGCAATATCAGGAGTTACTGGCTGCATTTCTGCTCGAAGGTGAACTGTTATCAAAACTGGATCATCCTCATATTGTTTCGTATTTGGATCATCTTGAAGCGAATGGTACGGGGTATCTGGTTATGGAATACTGTACGGGAATCACATTGACCGAGTATCTGAATGAACACAACCATGCGCTTGATGCTGCCTTCATAACGGAGACGTTGCTTCCACTGGTGGATACATTGGATTACATACATAAGCAAGGCATTCTTCACCGGGATGTGAAACCTTCCAACATTATGGTTATGGAGGATGGTACACCCAAACTTCTGGATTTCGGCTCAGCTACCCGTTGGCCTATGCAATCCGGAGAGAAACAGGTGATATTTACATCGGCAGGTTATTCTCCGCTAGAGTTCTATTCGGAGAAATCCAGCCAGGGACCGATGTCGGACATCTATAGTTTGGCAGCTCTGCTCCATTATTGGACATGCGGGCAACCCCCTATGGACGTGAAACAGCGGTTGTTCCAGGATGAATTGCCATCTGTTCGCTCACATAATGAGTATGTGAATCCTTGGCTCGCTCGTGTTATTCATTGGGGGCTCATGGTTCGTTCCGAGAAACGCTGTGCCTCTTTAGCTTGGGTCAGAAGCTCGTTGCGGGTTCAAGCCTGGGTATGGAAAGTGCGTAAACCTGGAACGGTGGAATGGTCTTTGGCCGAGAATGAACATACGCAGGTCTATGAAGTGGAGTCGAAAAACAACATGAAACGGCTTGAGTTATAACACCTCTTTTATAAATTGATATGCTAGATGAGCATATTCGTACAAAAAAATAAACCAAGTCGACTTGTAAATGAGGAGATTTGGTTTTTTTATGATGGATTTGAAACGAATACCCCAACTCCGATACAATATTCTCATAGAGTCTGAGAGAATGGAGCAAATACGGTGCAGAAATGGAGAAAACCAATATGACTGAATTTATCAACGCTGACGATATTAATGACGTAATTCTGGCTGCGGCAGCAAACGAGCTGGAGCAGATGGTGGACAAAATGTGTGAGCTGATTGGCACGCCTTTGGAACAGACGACAGAACTGGAGCGTCAGGTCATGGCTGCTTTTGGTTTTGGCGCGGTGTATGGTATCACTCATCGGGATCAGCTAGCGGAGCCGCAGGCCCATGCCTTGAGCATTCGGATGCTGATTAAACCGTTTAATTACAGTGAGCAGCAGGCGGTTGATTTTGCGGATGATCTGATTCGGGTGGCGTCCGATCGTGAGGTTCATCCGGTGATGAATACGATTATCCAACGTGGGATTGATGGACACCGCCAATTCAATCAGGAAGACGATGAAGGATTGGAACGTAACATTCAGGAGATTCTAACAGCAGTTCAATCGCAAAAATAGACGGTTTTATTAGATGTGGGAGATGATTGAATTGGATCTGATGAAATTAAGCAAGGAACTCTCATACGCTTTGCGACATGCACCATGGGAGTATGAGCTGGAACTGGACGAAGAGGGTTGGGTGGAAATCTCGCAATTGCTGGTGGCTTTACATGAAAGTCCGCAGTGGAAGCCATGACCCCTGAGCAATGAGCGATGAACCGCAAAAAAAGGGACGCATCCAACATCCGTTGGTGTGTCCCTTTCTCATATTCAAAACTTACTTGCCGACAATCGCTTTAATACCTTCGCTAAGTGGCTGAGCTGGACGGCCAAGCAATTTCTCTAAAGTATCACTCTCTACAGCCAATGCGCCTTCACGGATGGCACCTTGCATATCAACGAGCATCGATACGACAAAGTCCGGTAGACCTGCACCTTTCATGATGTCAGCATAAGCCGCATCGTCCACGTTTTGCACGTTGATTTCCTGTCCAAGCACTTCACCAACAATGGCAGCCAGTTCAGCTTGCGTGCGTAGTTTGCCGGACAATTCATATACGGTATTTTCATGTCCTTCACCTGCGAGTACAGCTGCAGCAGCATGGGCATAGTCACTGCGGGTAGCCCAGCCTACTTGGCTGTTGTTGGTGGCATGAACCCAAGGTGCGCCTTGCGTAGCTGCTTGCACACTGCCTGCTTCATTTTCCAGGTACCAGTTGTTGCGCAGGAAGGAATACGGAATGCCGGATTCACGAATCGCTTTTTCTGTAGCGCGGTGAACTTCCGCCAGGGAAAGGGTGTTTTTCTCTGCATTCACAACGCTTGTATAAGCGATGAAGTTCACGCCTGCGCTCTTGGCAGCGTCAATGGCAGCCTGATGTTGGCGAATCCGCGTTTCGTTGTCACCATCAGTGGAGATGAGCAACAGACGGTCTACACCGGCAAAAGCTTTCTCCAACGTCTCCGGTTGATCGAAATCACCGTGACGTACGTCAACGCCTTGAGTGCGGAGTCCTTCCGCTTTCTCTGGATTACGTACACTTATTGCCAAATCCTTGGCAGAACCCGTTTTTAACAATGCCTCTACGACCAGTGAACCCAATTGACCTGTGGCGCCAGTAACTAAAATTTTCATCTTCTTTTCCTCCCTAGTGTGAAAAATATAGGTATAGATATAATCGTCTTTGTTATAACAGGTGTGATTACAACGAAAGGGTTAAAAAAAGCTCATTATGAGCTTTTTTATTCAGAGACATGAATCTGATCCATCATCTGCTGTATGGTTACGCGATTCAAGCGCTGTTCCATGGCTGTCTGAGCCTCAATGAGTTCGGCACGCAAGGTGTGTTCAATCATGTTGCCGACCGGACATTTCGGATTCGGATGTTTGTGAAAGTTAAACAATTCCCCATCCTCCACCACCTCAAGCGCTCGATATACATCAAGAAGGGTAATGTTGGCTGGATCTTTCAACAAGGAAGCACCGCCTACACCGGGTCTGACGTCAATCAGACCAGCCTGTTTCAGCTTGGACATAATCCGCCGAATAATCACGGGATTTGTATTCACACTCTGCGCGATCACATCTCCGGTGCATTCATTGGGCATAACAGCGATCAGGGACAGGGTATGAACTGCAATGGAAAAGCGACTACTGATTTGTCTCATGGAATAATCACCACCGTTGTAACTATGATAGTTACAAAGTGAATGGTTGTCAATTCTTTTATATCAAATGTGAATTGATAGTTGCTGTTATCCTGTAATCGTAGATGATCAAACAGATGATAATTGAATTATCCCATTTGTCAAATAAATGAGTTGTGGTTCTTTTGAAGCGTTAAAAAAGAAGTAGGATTCAAACTGTTTAATGTAATATTAGGGCTAAATTCCTATTATTTTCAAGTTAAATGGAACTATATGGTTTTCTTGTTTGCGTACAGAAGAATAAAAATGATAAAAGCTTCGACAAAATAGAAAATTATGTATGAATTGACAAATGTAAAAGCGGTTATATAATGTGTTTATCTACAAGATTGTACATTTAGTTACAAATGATTCCAAATAACAAACGGCGGGAGTGGGACAGACATGTGGTTTTTGGTTCTATGGTTGTTAGGTCTAATTTCAGGGGGAGTACACCTATATGTGTTAGGTTTTCCCGGGGAAATGAGCGAGATTAGCAGAGTATTGCTGCTTCATCAGTTTGTGGTTACGTTTGGATTGGTTGGAGTCATTGGTTATGTTGTCAACATTGCGAGAGCGGATCAGACAGCTAAAATGTTAGGATGGCCTGGTGGACCGTTTCAGGTTAAATACGGGTTTTCCCAGGTAGGGCTTGGAGTTATGGGGATTATGGCCATCTGGTTCCAGGGGAACTTTTGGGTGGGTGTATTGGTAACGATGTACATATACGGATTAAGTGGTCTTTGGTCACATACTTATGTCATGATTAAAAATCGCAAGGCAGATGGAGACAGTATTGGGAATCTCATTATGGATGTGGTGTATCAAACGTTTATCACGGTTCTCTCCGTATTGGCTGGCGGAATCTGGGTAATGCACTAAGCTGTAATTGATTTTTTGCCTTACACAGCTTGAATCTCAATTAAACGATGAGGTGTGGTCGTGATGGTACAAAAAACCGTTGAACTTTCCGAAACACAAAAGGGAATCTATTTTGATTGTCAGGTGAATGATCCCGCTTCGTATAACATCTCAGCTTCAATGCAATTTGATCATCTGCAAATAGAGATATTTCGCCGTGCCATCGAATTGCTTATGTATGAGCAAGTGGTGCTGCGTACTCGGATTGAGATTCAAAATGATGTACCCGTGTTATCCGTTCATGAAGATATGGGTTATTCACTTGTCTTGTGGGACCTAAGTAGCGAGAATCAGGAGAATTCAAAGGAACAACAGTTAGAAGCACTGGTGGATGAATGCATCGGGACACCTTTTGAGCTGGAGAAAGGTCCTCTGTTCCGTATAATGATTGTTCAGATGGATAAAAGCCGATACATTCTGACCTTATGTATTCATCATTTAATATGTGATGGCATGTCGCTTGAACTGATGAGAAACAAACTTATCCAGTCATATACGTGTCTTCTTGAAGATCAGCCTGTGGATGTCAAGCTGGATGAAGGATTCATCTCTTATGTTGAGGCAGAGAACAAGAAACTGCACGAAAACAAGTACTCCAAAGAGCAGGAATACTGGTTCAACAAAATGAAGGGAGCGGAACCTCTTTCTCTAAAGCACGACTTTCCAGCAGGCTCTTTACAAGAAGGAATTGGTCACGAACTGCGATTTGATATTTCGGAATCGTTAATGGCTGATATTACACAGATGTCCAAAGATAATGAAGTAACCGTTTTTATGTTCTTTATGGGTGCCTTTGGCATTCTTATGAGTAAATATGTCGGTACAGACGATATCACCTTTGCCTCCCCATATTCTCATCGTCCCGGTATGGACTTGGAAGAAACGATTGGATGTTTTGTCCATATGCTGCCCATGCGATTCCATATTGACCTCGAATCAACTCTAAAACCTCTGCTGCAACAAGTAGCCACAACCTGGATGGATACGTACAGGAACATCGGATATCCCAATAACCTCATTGTCAGAGACAGCATGTTACAGGCTCAACCCGGATCACCATCATTGTTTGATATCTCCTTTGTTTATGATTCCTATGAGGAAGATATGCTCGGAACTCGTATTCTGGATCAGGATAAGGTTACGTTTCCAGGAGATCTAATGGTGGTGTTGAGCCGTTTACCGCAAGGTGCTCAGTTGAAGCTGCAATATAAACCGAGCTTGTTCCGTGAAGATTCAATGGAGAGAATGGGCCAACGATTTCTATATTTGCTGAATCAACTAGTAACCAATTCTGATCTAAAAATCAGTGAGTTCAGCCTGCTGATGCAGGATGAGAAAGAAAACCTACTGTACCGATTCAATCAAACTTCTTATTTTCCCTACACTCCACAACATATTATGGATATATTTCACGATAAAGTAACACGTTTCCCGGAGCGGGTAGCTCTAATGGAAGGCAAGCAGCATCAGACCTATGCGCAGGTCAACGCAAAAGCGAATCAATTGGCTAGGCAGATCGTTGCGAGTAAAAAAAGTGATAACGCGGCAGTTGGCGTGCAGATGCCACGTTCCTCGGATATGGTCATTGCCCTATTGGCTGTATTAAAAGCCGGATGTGCTTTTGTGCCTGTAGATCCTTCCTATCCTTTGTCCAGAAAGGCCTATATTATATCGGATGCAGACATATCCATAGTGCTGGCTATGCAGCCCGAAAAAGATGACGAGACTCTGGATGTCCAGTACATGTACGTTGAGGGAGATCAGGCTTATACGGGAGATGCCTCAAATCTCGAAGAGGCGCTGAATCCGCATAGCCTTGCCTATATCATGTACACATCCGGATCAACAGGCAAGCCAAAGGGAGTCATGATTGAAAATCATAGCGTAGTCAATACACTGCTTGATCTGGAGCGTCGTTTTCCAATGCAGGCGCAGGATGTTTACTTGCTGAAAACAGCTTATACCTTTGATGTGTCGGCCACGGAACTTTTCGGCTGGTTCATGGGTGAAGGCGCACTAAGTATTCTTGAGCCTGGAGCAGAAAAAGACCCTGCTCGTATTGTGTCTACGGTGGCATCACATAAGGTTACGCACATCAACTTTGTTCCAACGTTATTCCGTCTTTTTCTGGAAACGATGGAGCTTCGCTCCGATCTGTCAGTATTGGAAACGCTGAAATGGATGTTTGTAGGCGGAGAGGCAGTCACACCAGACATTATTGAGAAATTTAACAGGTTAGGCATTAGAGCAAGTCTTGAAAATGTTTATGGTCCAACCGAATGCACCATATGGGTTTCTCATTATCCATTAAGCCATTACGAAGGCTTGGGCAATGTACCGATTGGCTACCCGCTCAATGAGTCCAGATGGTATGTCGTCGGAAATCATGGTGAGCTTCAGCCGTTAGGTATTCCAGGAGAGCTTTGTCTTAGCGGTGTTGGGCTTGCACGTGGATATTTGAATCTGGAACAGATGACCCGAGAGAAGTTTGTCCCTAATCCTTTCTTTCAAGAAGGACAGGATGCAGAGCATTTCAGGTACATGTACCGCACAGGTGATCTGGTACGTTCACTCCCAAGCGGTACGATTGAATATCTGGGACGCATTGATTTCCAGGTTAAAATTCAGGGAGCCAGACTGGAGACAGGCGAAATTGAGAATACCCTGTCATCCTATCCGGGTGTTATTCAGACCGTGGTAGTCATGAAATCATTTGAAGGTAGGTCCGGTTTGCTGTATGCCTTCTATCTGTCAGAGCAGGAGCTGCCCTCTGTCGAATTGAGAGAGCATCTGTCTCGTTTGTTACCGGCATATATGATACCATCCGTTTTTGTACATAAATCCGAATTTCCATTGAATAGCAGTGGGAAGATTGACCGGAAGGCACTCATGGCAGATATCACGCATGCTCACACTTCCAGTACGTTCTATACCGCCCCGTCTTCTGAACTTGAGAAGGTTATAGCCGAAGTGTGGGCCGAAGTGCTCGGTGTTGAGAGAGTAGGGCGCGATGACCATTTCTTTGAATTGGGCGGAAATTCATTTTCTGTCATTCAGGCTCACAATAAACTAAAGCATTATACCGATGTGGAGTTCCCTGTTCCTCGTTTTTTTGAATGCCCGACATTGCGCCAATTTGCCGCGCTGGGTCCAAAAGATGAGGGAGTTCCGATACCGACTGAACGGGAAAAATTGTTTCAACGAAAAGACGGCATTATGCGTGAAGATATTGCAATTGTGGGCATGGCGGTGAATGTGCCGGGCGCTGAGGATATAAGGGAGTTCTGGAGTAACCTTGTTGAACGGCGGGAAAGCATTCACTTTTATAGTGATGATGAATTGAGGGAGCTTGGCGTGGAGGAAGCACTGCTGCATTCACCTCGTTACGTCAAGGCAAAAGGACGTGCCAACGGCATTGATGAGTTTGACGCAGGGTTCTTTGACTATACTCCCGGTGAAGCCAAAATGATGTCTCCCCAATTCAGACTATTGTATCAGGGAATATGGGAAGCGCTGGAGGATGCAGGCTGCAGACCGGATGAAGCGGGTAAGGTGGGTGTGTTCCTTGGCGGGTCCGATGACTTCGAATGGTACCGTCAAGTGCTTTTTAACGATGCTAACTATAGCAGTAAATACGAAGCATTTACCCTCAGCACCAATCATTTTCTCGCTACCCGAATGGCTTATAAGCTGAACTTAAAAGGGCCGGCCTATACCGCTCTGACGGGATGTTCTACTTCACTGGTTACACCTCATCTGGCTTGTCAATCCTTAATCGTTGGAGAATGTGATGTGGCCGTGGCTGGTGGGATCACCGTGGAGTTGCCCAATGAAGGGGGGTACATATTTGAGGATGGCATGATGTTTTCCACAGATGGACACTGTCGTCCCTTTGATGCGGCAGCCAGTGGAACCGTCTTCTCCAATGGTATGGGAATTGTGGTGCTGAAGCGGGTAACCGATGCTCTGCGGGACGGAGATCATATCTACGGGGTCATCAAAGGCTCAGCAATTAACAATGACGGACAAGAGAAACTCAGTTTTCTTGCTCCAAGCGTAAGCGGACAGGCTGAAGTCATTCAGGATGCTTATAAGGTAGCCGGAGTAGACCCGGAAACGGTGAGTTATATCGAAGCACATGGTACGGGAACGTTGCTTGGTGATCCCATTGAAGTAAACTCGTTAACTCGGGCCTTTGCTTCCGACCAAAAGCAATTTTGCTATCTGGGTTCGGTCAAGGGCAATGTGGGACATATGGATACAGCTGCAGGTGTGGTTGGTTTAATCAAGGTAGCGCTCAGTCTTGGACAAGGTTATATCCCTGGAACAGCGAATTATGAGCAGCCTAATCCCAAAATTGATTTTTTGAATACGCCTTTTAAAGTTAATGCACAAGGGGTGGACTGGAAACAGGGTAATCTTGGAGTCATGCGCGCAGGAATCAATTCATTTGGTGTGGGGGGCACGAATGCTCACATGGTATTGGAGGAGGCTCCCGAGATGGAGAAGTGCAGTCCGGATGATGACGTAAATATATTGCTTTTTTCCGCCAAAACTGAGTACTCGCTGAACCGCACCGCTGAACGGATTATGGAACATCTGACTCAGCAGCCGGAGCAATCTGTGTCGAACGCAGCGTGGACCTTGCAGTCAGGCAGATCTGTTTTTGCGTATCGTAAGGCACTCATTCTGGATAAGACATGGAAGGATAATCCCGACAAGCTGTTACAGCAGCTGGGAAAAGCACGTGTATACCATTCAGCTCAAGGTACCCGTCCCGTATACTTTATGTTCCCCGGACAGGGCAGTCAGTATCAGGGAATGGGTGCAGAACTATACAGATCTACGGAGCAAGCGGGTCTAGCTCCAATCTTCAGAAGTTATATTCAGGAAATATTGGACCTTCTGCCTGCGGAAGAACGAGAAGATATGCTGTCCGTTGTATACGGGGATCAGCAGCCTGAGCGAATAAACCAGACGGAGTACAGCCAATTCGCACTGTTCATGACAAGTTATGCGCTGGCCAAGTCGCTGCTGGATCTGGGTATCAAGCCAGATGGCATGATCGGGCATAGCATTGGTGAATTGGCGGCCGCAGCGGTAGCGGGTGTGTTTGAACTCGGAGATGCTGTCAAGTTAGTTCGACTTCGCGGACGTCTGATGCAGCAGCAACAACCCGGGGTTATGCTTGCCATTATGGCGGATGCACAGCAGGTGAAGTCACAACTGGAGGAAGACATGTGGCTTGCCCTGGTGAATACTACAGGTTCCAGTGTGATTGGTGGGACAGCTGAAGCCATTTCCCGGATGGAAGCCAAGGCTGAAGGACTGGGCTGGAAGTGCATTCGTGTGAAGACTTCCCATGCGTTCCATACGCCAATGATGAATCAGGCCGCCGAGGAATTTAGACGTTATTTAACAGAACATTCACTTCATACGCCACAGATCCCTTTACTGTCCAACACCAGTGGAACATGGGCGCTTGGAGATGAAATCACACAACCTGACTATTGGTCCCGTCATATTTTACAGCCGGTGTTGTTTGAATCAAACCTAGCTGAAGTGTTAAAGGATGAGCGGGCTGTATTGATTGAAGTAGGTGCAGGACGAACGCTAAGCTCCTTTGCCAGACAGCACAGTCAATCAAGAGATTCCCAGACGGTACTGAATATGCTGCGTCATGCAAGGGAAACGGAGCAGGATAGTATCTATGTGAACCGCAGACTTGCGGAGTTATGGTGCGAAGGCATTGAACCTGACTGGAAGGTGCTCAAAGGGCAGACGGTACGACGCAAATGCTCTCTGCCTACTTATGTTTTCAACAAACAATCCTATCCTGTCAGTGTTTCTCTTTCTGGCTCATCAGCAGCGGAAGGAATGGGTACCGGGGATGATACGGGGCATGCAGAGCAGGGTAAGGGAAGTGGCTCTACTCTAGTAAAAGGGACAGTTTATACAGGTGGTTCCGACCAACTGAAACAGATTGTCCTGGACGCATATCGAACAATTTTTGGCATCGATGATCTGGATGAAGAGGTTAATTTCTTTACGGTCGGAGGAGATTCTCTCAAAGCAGTCAGCTTGTCGGCATGGATCCGGTCTCATTTAGGAATTCAGCCTGAGGTAGCAGATATTTTCAATCATTCAACGCCTATTCAACTGGCGGAGCATCTCTATGTCATGGCCAAACCAAAAGTGGACCAGCAGACGATTCAATCTGCACCCCCTATGGATGCGTATCCAATCTCTTCTGCACAGATGCGTATGTTCACACAAGCGATGCTTGATCCAGGCAATACGGCATATAACCTGCCGTCTGCAACCATTATTGAAGGTGAATTGGACCGTATAAGAGTTGAGACTGCTTTGCAGAAGTTGATGCAGCATCATGAGACGCTCAGAACATCGTTTGAGATACGGGGCGGGCAGATCGTTCAGATCATCCAACCTTCGGTTCGCTTAAGTATGGGCTATGCAGAGCAGCATGTGGCAGATGACCAAGAGTTGCCTGCGATGATCGAGACATTGATTCGTCCTTTTGATCTGGGGAGTGCTCCGCTTATGCGGGTTGAACTGATTAAGATAGGCGAGCGCAAGCACCTGCTATTCTTTGATATTCACCATATTATCGCAGATGGTACATCTGTCGAAATCATCACCCGTGACTTCAATGATTTATATTTTGGCAAAGAGCATGCAGTTCGATTGCAGTACAAAGATTACGCGGTATGGCAGCAGCAGCGTCTCGCTTCACAGGAATACAATTCACATCAGACGTACTGGCTGGACCATCTTGGCCCTTCTTTACCTGTGCTGCAGCTTCCACTTGACCATGAGCGTCCATCACAGCGATCCATGCAAGGGGGCCGGCTCCATTTCACGTTGAGTCGTTCGTTGACACAACACTTGCACGAGCTGGCTTCCTCATCGGAAGCATCCATGTATATGGTAATGCTAAGTGTGTGGAATCTTCTTCTCGCACACCGCTCAGGTCAGCAGGACATTGTGGTGGGAACGCCTGTTGCAGGAAGGATGCAAGAGGAGTGGAAAGAGACGGTAGGCATGTTTGTCAATATGATTGCGATGCGGAATTTTCCAACGTTTGATCGTACGTACACTGATTTTTTACGCGAACTCAAACAACATACACTGGATGCTTTTGCGTATCAGGAGTATCCGTTTAATGAGCTTGTGGCACAACTGGGCGTGACACGTGAGTTGAACCGAAATCCGGTATTTGATGTTTGTTTCGATTATCAGAACATGGATTTGCATGGACTTGAACTTCATGGTTTGCAATTCAGTTCTTTTCCGGTGGAGACGGGTACGTCTACTTATGATCTGTTAATGACCTGTCAAGAAAACAGGGAGAAGCAGGTCATTGAAGGATATATCGAATACTCGCTGGATCTGTTCCGCCCGGACACAGTTGAAGGTATGATGCAGGAGTTTATCGGACTCTGCCAAGAGGTTGTACAACAGCCCAATCTGTCTCTGAGCGAACTGTTTGAGAGAAACGAATGTTCTCATGAGCACTCAGTCCATCATCTTGCTGGTCCACGTCTGGATTACAATCCTGCGGTGGGTCTGCATCGGTTGTTCGAGCTGCAGGCAGAGCATACGCCAGACAAGAAAGCCCTTCTTGTATCATCCGGAGCCGCTTTTACCTACAGGGAGCTTAATGAAAAAGCTAATACGCTGGCTTGGAAGCTGATTGATCAAGGTGTACGCCGGGATGAACCTGTGGGCATATTATCCAGACGAGATGAATCGTTGATCATTATGCTATTGGCAGTGCTGAAAGCTGGGGCGGCTTATGTACCTCTGGACCCTGCTTTTCCGCCGCAGCGTATCCTGAATATGATCGAAGACAGCCGAATGAACGTATTGCTGTGTACGCCTGATGAAGAAGGCACAGTGACTTTTAGCGGAGAGCGATTCGTGTATGATCCAACTGCCCAGGATGTGCGCTCATCCGTTAACCCGGACGTAAGCTTGCTGTCTTCGGACCTGTCCTGTGTGATTTTTACATCAGGATCGACGGGTCGTCCCAAAGGGGTCATGATTACTCATGAGGCGATGGTCAATTTTGTTGAGGACATCAGGCACCGACATATTTTTGCACATGAGACAGATCGCATCATCAGTGTAACGACTATATCTTTTGATATTTTCGGATTTGAAGTGTGGACACCATTATGCACCGGATATTCGCTGTATCTGGCCAATGAGCAGGAGCAGCTTGACCCGGCTCTTGCTTCACGTCGAATACGTGAACATGGTATTACACACATTCTTAGCACGGTCTCACGCATTAAGGCATTTGTCGAAAATCCAGAATTCGCTCAGGCACTGGGCAATCTGCGGTGTGTGCTTACCGGAGGGGAAAATGTCCCTGTGGGACTCCTCACCGATCTGAAGCGGCTTACGCCTGCTCGAGTCTTTAATATGTATGGACCAACGGAAACTACAATCTGGTCAACGACCAAAGAATTGAATGACACAGCCGCGATTACCATTGGCAAGCCTATTACCAATACAGAGATTTATATTCTGAATGATGAAGGTGAAATACTGCCACCTGGCAGTTATGGAGAGCTGTGCATTGCAGGAAAAGGATTATCCCGCGGTTATCTGCACAATGCAGCTGAGACGGATGCCCGATTCATTGCAAACTCCAATGTTTTGGGAGGCCGTTTATACCGAACTGGCGATCTGGCATGTATACTGCCGGATGGGGATGTTGAGTTAATGGGACGGTTAGATCAGCAGGTGAAGATTCGTGGCTACCGGATTGAACTGAACGAGATTGAGCAGGCAGCGATGAATTATGAACGTGTAAGGGAGGCTGTCGTTAAGGTAGAAGGGGCCGAGCCACACTCACTGCAATTAATCCTTTTCTACAGTCTGAAGCCTGGGATTGGACCGTCCGTTATGGAAGATGAAGACGTACAGCTTCGGACCTGGTTAAAGCAGCGGCTTCCACAGTACATGATGCCTTCTCGCATGATTCGTCTGGAAAATCTGCCTGTGCTGCCTAATGGCAAACTGAATCGCAATGCCCTTTGTCTGGCTGATTTTGAAACGGGAGAGCGGGATAATCCGGCTCTGGTTTATGGCTCATCGATTCAAGGAATCGAGCGGGCAAAAGTTGATCTGGAGCAGATGCTCATTGCAACGTGGAAGGAAATATTGAATCTGGATACGGTTAATATCCATGATCACTTTTTTGACATCGGAGGCAACTCGCTGGGGCTTATCTTGATCAATAATCGGCTGAATGCCTATCTGGATAAAAGCGTTCCGCTGGTGCAATTGTTTGAGCATTCCTCTATTGCATCACTGGTCAATCATCTGGTGGCTGAGCAGATGCTGCCAACAGTTACACAACAGGTGCAAGAGGAAAGCGGGCATATCACTTCGGCCGGATATCCTGTTACGAACTCGGACCCGACAACAGCTCCCAAAGAGTATGTGATGAGCACAGTTGAACACAGCAAAGTGGAACAGAGCAGACCGGAACAGAGTATCCCGTTTGCTTCAGAACATAGTAGCAGAATTTCTTCTTCGACGGATATCGCAGTCATTGGCATGGCAGGGCATTTTCCCGGCTCAAGAAATATTGAGGAGTTCTGGGATAACCTAATGGCAGGTAAGGACGGTATCACCCGTCTGAATGAGGAGGATCTAACCGCTGCGGGTGTACGACCGGAAGACTTCAAACATCCTGATTATGTACGGGCCAAAGGTGTACTGCATGATACTGAGTACTTTGACTCCGGATTTTTCGAATATCCACATCAGGAATCCAACATGATGGATCCGCAAATACGGCTGCTGCATCAGTGCTCATGGGAGGCACTTGAGCATGCCGGGTGTGATCCTTACAGTTATGAGGGATCTATAGGATTGTTTGCCGGAAGTGGACTGAGCTTACCATGGATGGTGCAATTTCTTGGTCGTTCTGGTAATTTGCTACAGTCTTTTGAAGCCATGACTTTAAATGAAAAGGACTATATAACAACCCGAGTATCTCACAAATTAAATCTGAGAGGGCCGAGTATGGCCGTACAGACCGCATGTTCGACTTCTTTGGTCGCTATCCATCAAGCTGCTGAATCGCTGATCCGGGGAGAGTGTGATGTGGCACTTGCGGGAGGTGTCTCTATCTCCTATCCGCTCAAAGAAGGTTATCACTGGCATGAAGGCATGATTTATTCAAAAGATGGTCATTGCAGACCGTTTGATGAGCAGGCATCTGGTACTGTGTCTGGTAATGGATGCGGAATGGTTGTGCTCAAGTCACTCCGCGACGCACAGCGAGATGGAGATCATATCTATGCAGTCATTAAAGGTTCAGCGATTAATAATGATGGCATGGACAAGATTGGATATACGGCACCGAGTGTGGCCGGGCAGGTCAAGGTTATTCAATCAGCCCTTCATCGTTCGGGCGTGTCTCCAAAAGAGATCTCCTATCTGGAGGCGCATGGAACAGGAACCAAACTGGGGGACCCGATTGAAATCGAAGCGCTCAGGCAGTCATGGGGAACAGATCGTAGAAATTATTGTGCTCTAGGTTCTGTGAAAGCCAATATTGGGCATCTTGATGCGGCAGCAGGTGTCGCCGGTTTTATTAAAACCGTACTGACGCTTTACCACCGGGTGGTTCCGCCACAGATTCACATGAATCGGACGAATCCGATGTTGGAGCTGGAGCATAGTCCCTTCTATATCAACAAGGAGCCACAGCCATTAGAAGACGCGAAGCGTATCCTGCGGGCAGGTGTCAGTTCGTTTGGGATCGGGGGTACCAATGCTCACGTCATTCTGGAGCAACCGCCCGTCCAAGAGAGCCAAGCCAATTATGAATCATTGCTTCTGCTGCCCTTCTCGGCCAAAAGTGAATCTGCGCTGGAACGCACGTACGATTCGGTTCTACAGGCGATTCATGCATTGCCAGAGCAGTTGCCCAATGCTGCGTGGACGCTACAGAAGGGAAGAAGCAGATTCATTCATCGTAAAGCGCTAATCGTTGTAGACGGTTATATTCCGCCAAGCGAGCAGTCTGTAGAGTTTGAGACACAGGCAAGTGTGATGAATGGGAAGCCTAAGGTTATGTTTTATCTCAGCGGAAATGCAAATTGGGAAGCGCGCAAGATACGGGAACTATATGCTTCTGTATATCGCAGTCAGGTCTCAGAGATATTCAAACAGCACTTTGAAGAGATACTGAACCTCTTTGAGTCCAAGGAACAGTATGCCATTCGTCAGGGCATGGGGCGATCGTTAACCAATTCAAGGCTTGAGCGCATGCAGTGCTTTGTTATGCAATATGCTCTTTATAAAACCGTGATGCAGCTTGGTATCAAGCCAGATGCTGTCTGTGGACAAGGCGTTGGCGAACTCGTGGGGTTGGTCATTAGTGATGCACTTGATCCAGTACATGCCGTGGGGCTTTTATACAATCTGGAGCATTGGTCACTAGAAGAAGGAGCATTGTCAGATGCTTTGACAGGAAGGGCGACAGATGCAACTGTAACGGACCATGCATCGAGTATTGCACCACTTTTGTCTCCAAATTTCCTGTTTACGCTGCTAAATCGCAAGAATCTTTCTGAATCTGCTGAGCATACGCTGTGGATCGTTTCGAATCAGCAGCAGGATACAGACCAAATAGCCCCGGATTCATGTTCAGAGCCAAACATCATTGCTCTTACTGGAGATCGTCAGAGCTTGCTTGAGGCAGATGTGTATTTAATGAAAGTACTTGCTTTTTGCTGGTGCTCTGGCATGGAGTTGGATTGGGAACAGTTAAACGGAACGGGGCGTAGGCAAAAAATCTCCCTGCCGACGTATTCCTTTGATCCCATTGTTCATCAACATGATGTTGCGTTGTATCAGCTTGCAGGTATGTCGCAGGTTGTAGCGGGTTCTATCGCAGCATCAGACCAATCTCCATCTGGGAAAGTCAGGGTTCAACGGAATGTTGATGAGATAAGGCATGTATTGTCGCAATTGTGGCAGGAGTTGCTTGGCAATGGGGAAGTCAGCCTTGAAGATGATTTCTTTGAGCTTGGGGGTCATTCATTAAAAGCGATTTCCCTGGCGTCGAGGATTAAAGAAATGTTTGGATTAAATTTGGGGCTGGAAGAGGTTTTTGATCATTCTGTGTTTGAACACATGGTTCAATGGATTGCTGAACATCAGGCTACAAGTGACTCTGATTCTGTGAACCCAATCTTGCCTGTACCTAAGAAAGAGAAATACAAGACCACTTCTGCACAGCGAAGAATGTATGTGGTGCATGAGTGGATGAAAGGTGAGAGTACGGCGTACAATCTCGCCAGCTCCTATATGGTAAGGGGAAAACTTGACCCTGCCCAATTCAGAGTAATCATGGATGCACTGGTTGAGAGACATGAAGCATTCCGTACCAGGTTTGAAATGATTGACGGTGAGCTTTTCCAGGTTGTGGAGGATCAGGTTCCAAGCGTTGTGGAGTTGCTGGAATTGGAAACCGCAGGGTTAGAGCAGGTTATGGAATGGATACAGCCCTTTGATCTGACCAGCGCACCATTGGTTCGTGTTAAGCTTATCCACCTTTCACAAGAGGAACACATCTTATTCATCGACATGCACCATATCATTTCGGATCAGAGTTCCATTGCGATCCTGATGCAGGATTTTGCACGCATGTACAGAGGAGAAACATTGCAATCTCTTGACATTCAGTATAAGGATTATGCGGAATGGCGTGATGAAGCTGCCCCACATGGACGATCTGTTGAAGACGCCGAGTTTTGGATACAGGAATTCGAGGACATGCCTGCACCGGTTGAATGGCTTACAGACTTCCCAAGACATGGCGCGTCATCCTACAGAGGAGACAGACTTTCCATTGAACTTGGTGAGTCGTTAAGCACACAGGTCAATGATTTCTGTACTCAACAAGGGCTTACACCCTACATGTTGTTCATGGCAACTTTGAATCTATTAATCTGGAAGTATACGGGTCAAGACGACTTGGTCGTTGGTACAGCGGTTGCGGGACGTGAAAAGCCAGAACTTGATAACGTTATGGGTATGTTTGTGAACATGCTCGCCATTCGTACAACTATGGACCGCGAATGGTCGGTTGAGGCGTATTTGAATGCGATACGTAGCAAGCTTCTATCCTGTTATCAGCATCAGCATTATCCTTATGAAGCACTGGTGGAACAACTTGGTCTATTCGGTGATTTAAGCCGCAACCCCCTATTTGATGTGGTGTTAAATTACATTAATATGGGAACCGATGATCCTGAAGCCGGGGAACTGATACTTGAACCATGGGTGGAAGGTAAGGTGGATGCCAAATTTGATCTGACTTGGACACTGGTCGAGCATAAACAATGTTACACGGTTGAACTTGACTATCGCTCAGATTTGTTTAAAGCGGAGTCCATGGAACTGATGCTGGATAAATTCCGGTATATCCTGTCTCAGATCACAACAGGAGATAATGAACGAATTGCTCAGATTAAGCTCACTACACCGGAGGAAGAGGAATGGCTGCTGTATGGAGTCAACGATAATGCCGCTCAGTATCCGCGAGATGCGACCATTTCCCAATTATTCGAGGAACAAGTTCATGTGCATGCACAGAAGACAGCATTGGTCTGGGAAGATGGTGAATGGAGCTATGCGGATCTGTATGAACGTGTTCAGTGGCTGGCGTTCAGGTTACTTGGACAAGGGGTAAAATCAGGCTCCAGTATTGCTCTCATTCTGGACCGTGGACCGATCCAGATGATCAGTATTCTTGCTACACTCAAAGTGGGGTGCAGTTATGTCCCGATCGACCCGGCTTCGCCGCCATCGAGAATTGAATTTATTTTGCAAGATTGCGATGCGGCTGTGTTATTGACTGAAACGGCGTATGCCTCTACATGGCAATCTGTAGTTCCTTGTATCGTACCGGCAGATGAACTGGCAGCATTTGATTCAGGAGACATGCCGGAGCCCGTTGAACATATGAACAAGACTGCTCTTGACCCGGCTTATATCATTTATACATCAGGGTCAACAGGAACCCCGAAAGGGACTGCGATGAGTCATCGCAATGTGACCAAAGTCATGAAAAATAGTAATTTTGTCACCGTCGTGCCAGAGGATCGTATCCTGCAAATTTCTAACTATGCGTTTGACGGTTCCATTTTCGATATTTTTGCTTCATTAATGAATGGAGCTACTCTTGTATTAACCTCAAAAGAGACCATTTTGGATATGGCTCGTTTGGCTGATGTCATCCGACAGCAACGGATTTCAGTATTTTATATTCCGACATCCTTGTTTAATATGCTGGTGGATTGGGATGCTGAATGTTTGAAGAATGTGCGTAGAGTGATGTTTGGTGGTGAAGCTGCATCGGTGAGTCATGCCAACAAAGCGCTTGCATGCGTGGGGCCGGGCAGGTTGTTAAATGGATATGGGCCAACGGAAGCAACCTTTTTTGCCTCCTACCACTTATTACAGCAAACAGAGCCTTATACTGGCTCACTGCCTATAGGTTATCCCCTGTCCAACACAGCCTTGTATGTTCTGGATAATGAGCTGAAACCTGTGCCACCCAACGTTCCAGGTGAACTGTATATCAGTGGGGATGCGGTGGGTATTGGATATCTTAACCGTGAGGATCTTACCCGAAAACACTTTCTTGATGATCCCTTCCGCAAGGGAGAACGAATGTATCGGACAGGTGACATCGTCAAACGTCTGATTGACGGCAGTCTGATTTTTATTGAACGTTCGGATTTCCAGGTCAAGATCAGAGGTTTTCGCATTGAGTTATCAGAGATAGGCAATTGCATGGAGCATCTTTCGGGAGTTCGTGATGCCTTTGTCATGACAGCTACAGAACCATCAGGAAGTCTATACATTGCCGCTTTTTATACAAGCGACACTGGGGCAGATGCTGAGTATATTCGAAGAGAACTTCACCAGCAGCTGCCAGAGTACATGGTGCCTGCACGAATTATTCGAATGGATCATCTTCCGATTAATGCCAACGGCAAAGTGGACCGAAGAGCATTGTCAGAGAATTTGGTTGAAGAGCAGCAGAGGTCTCTGGAAGGGAGTTCACCTCAGACAAAAACGGAGCGTGTCATTCTTGCCGCCATGCGACAGATACTCGGTAATCCAAGCATTGGTGTGGAAGATCACTTCTTTCAAAATGGGGGGCATTCGCTTAAAGCAATTGCATTCACTCAAATTTTGTCAAAAGAAGGAATTGCCATCAGTGTGAACGAATTATTCCAATATCCGACAGTTAGAGGACTTGCCAAATTGGTAGACATTAATCCTCCTGCGTCAGTTTGGTCAGAAGATAGCCTGCATATTCAGTCCCCGATAGTCATACCACAGGACATAACACTTCATGAGAAACAACTGGACAGCCTGGTCCTGCATGTCTTAAATAGCTGCAATCAGGTTTCATCCTTCATGGCGGGCATGAGCCCTATGGGTCAATTCCCACTATCTCCAATTCAACAAGCACATGCTTCTACGACTTCACGAGCAAGCGGATTTACAACAACGCTGGAAGGCGAATTGAATGAACAAGCTGTAAAAAACCTGATTCTTGGGGTTATATCCCGGCATCAGTTGCTGCACAGCATGATATATGAGGAAGAACAATTGTATTGGCATTCATGTGATATGTCCTTAGCGGCGGACATGCTGCAACAGCTTATCCCATATCTTGATATTCGTCATTATGCTTCGGCTACAATGGAGCAGCTGGAGTACAAACTGGTTCAGTCTCTGTTACACAAAACGTATAAGCTGAAGGAACTACCATGGCGTCTGTGTATTTTGCGTACAGGAGCCACAGAGCATAAGCTGATTTGGAGTTTTGATCACCTTGCGTTTGATGGTATGAGTGCCCAAATCATCAAACAGCAACTTGAGTCGAAGGCATTATATAGACCACAAGGTGTAGAGATCGAGAGTGATCTTCTGTACCAAGTACGAAATTATGAGGATTATGTAAATTTTCTGTCTCAAGGCCCCATTGGGGTATCTGAAGATGAAATGAAGAAACAATACTCGCTTCAGGCATGGCATAGATGTAACACCATCGTCATGAACAAGTTGAAAGAAATAGAAACATTGTCGCCTTCAGCGATGACTGTCGAGTTGTCCCTTGCAGGGAAGGAGCCTGCAGATGTTTGGTGGACATGCTTTGAAACTTTTGCCAACATCATTGCGGATTATCTGAATATAAGCCAACTGCCAATAGCCCTGGTTCATTATGGAAGGGAGTATGGCGAAGAATCCTACTACGATTATGTGGGAGAATTCCTTGACCTGATTCCAGTACTTGTAGACAGTGAATTCATAGAGGAAGATCTGTTGAAACGTCTGGAATTTACGAAGCGACACAGCATTAACTTTATGGCACTTACCCATGATTCTTCCCTCTCGGCAAAATATGATGGCATACAGGAACAATTGGGAACTGCCTACAGGCAAGCAGAACAGGAGCCGCGTCAGATGATTCTGTTTAATTATCAAGGCTTCATCTCCAGCAGCGAGGCGATCCCAATTTCGTCTCACTCGTCGGATGACCAAGATTCGAATTCGGGACTCGCCCAATTCGAATGGGTTATTCGCTACGACGAAGAGTGTCTGTACGTACATCTGGCCTGTCAGGCTGGTCTGGATATCAAACGTATGAAACAGCTGATTGATGACAAGCTTGGTAGCGATGTGAAAGTGGTAGTTCACAATGAGGCAATGGAGGTGCAACATGTCCAGTAAATCCATACAGCGAGGACCCGAGCTGATTGTGCCAGAGCATTATTCAACAGTGGCTGAGATGTTAATCTACATTGCAGATACTCATCCAGAAAAGGGAATGACCTATATCAGCTCTTCAGGTGACGAACAGTTTGAATCATATCCTGAACTACTGATGCAGGCGCGCAAGTACCTGCAGTCTCTTCAGGAGCAAGGCATTCAACAAGGACAGGTCGTTATTTTGGAAATTGACCAGTCACAGGAATTTTACCGTACCTTTTGGGCTTGTATGCTGGGGGGCATTATTGTCGCCCCGGTTAGTCCTCCGGCTGCCTGGGAACCAGGCTCAGCCGGTCTGGAGAAATTCACGAAAGTGTGGGAGGTACTCGGGCGTCCGGTAGTGATCGTCGAGGAAGCCTACATGCGCAAGTATAAGCAGCTTGCGGAAAGTCCGGTATTCAAAGGTCTTATGTTGATTAGCGTGAACCAGCTTCAAGCAGGCCAACAGATGGCTGATCTATGCCCAACCTCTCCTGATGACATTGTGTTTCTGCAATTCTCATCAGGAAGCACGGGAATTCCCAAAGGTGTGCAGTTAACAAATCACAATATTATCGCCAACAGTATTGCATGCAAGACATTTCTTGGAGCCGAAGAAGGAGATAATGTGTTTACCTGGTTGCCGCATACGCATGATATGGGGATATTTGGACAGCACCTGACACCCGTCCTGAGTGGAGCCAACATCATGGTGATGTCACCTTATACCTTCGTACGGTCGCCTTATCTGTTCTTGCGCAAGATTACGGAGCATCAGGGAAAATGGTTTTGCTGTACCAATTTCGGTTTCGAATGGATGGTTCAGAAGATCCCGGATTCCAAGCTCTCAACGCTTGATCTGTCTTCACTGCGTATGACCTTGAATGGTGCAGAGCCTATATCAACGTCTGTTATCGAGCGATTTGTCAAAAAATTCAGCTCTTGTGGCTATCGTCCCAATATGATGTTTCCTGCGTATGGCATGGCCGAAGCGACAGTAGGTGTATGTACCTCCAGACTGGGGGAAGAGCCGCGAATTGAACGTATTTCGCGTTCACGGCTGGTGCAGGAAGGACTGGCTGTGCCAGTCCAGCTATCTGGCAGTGATAGTCATACTTCGGATGTGATCGAATTTGTCCATGAAGGATATCCCATGACAGGGATTCAAATCCGGATTGCGGATGAACAGGGTGAAGTGCTGGATGAGCGGGTCGTTGGCGAAATCCAGATCCGTGGGGAATCGGTAACCTCCGGATATTACAGTCTCCCGGAGATCAATCGTGAAATGTATGTGGATGGGTGGCTTCGCACTGGAGATTTGGGTTATATGGCTGATGGCTCCCTGGTTGTAAGCGGACGAATCAAGGACATTGTGTTTATTCGGGGACAGAACCATTATGCGCATGATCTTGAAGAAATTTTGTACCAGAATAGCAGCATTCCGAGAGGGAATCTGACGGTAGTCGGGCACTTTAACAGCCTCAAACAAGTAGAGGAGCTGCTTGTATTTGTTAAATACAAATCGGGCACTCCACAGTTTCTGGATGTACGACAGGATCTGATCCAACGTATGAGGGCTGGATTGGGTATTGAGATCACCCATGTTCTCCCAATCAAGGTTATTCCCAAAACCACGAGTGGCAAGGTACAGCGCTTCATGCTGAGAAACGAATATGAGTGTGGAGTATTTAACAAAGACATCGAGGCCATTGAAGAGCTGATTCGCGAAAACACACAACAGCAACAACACGAGACGGCTTCCGCATCGTCTTTGGAGTATACCGTCCGTAAAGCCTGTGCCGAAATTCTTCAATTGCCTGTAGGAAAGATTGAGATGGATACTTCTTTTCTCGCACTTGGAGGCAATTCCATCCTCTCCTATCAATTACTTGACAAGCTGTCTGCACATATGGGCCGTGAATTGGGACAAGAACTGCTTGTTTTTTGCAGTACAGTGCGTGAGATGGTGGAATATCTGCAGGAACTTCCAGCAGAGACGAAGCACTTTGAACAAGCTGAAACAACAGATAATCACCTGAATGTACATCGTGCTATTGCTATTACCGGACTGTCTCTGCGTCTGCCTGATGCCGACACCCAAGAGCAGTTCTGGAGCAATTTGGTTAACGGACTAGATAGTGTTGACCGGGTTAGCTTAGAGCGTGCAACACGTTCCAAGCAACCCGATTGGGATGACTGGATTGGGGAACTGAAGCAACCGGATACGTTTGATCATGAGTTCTTTGAAATCCCGTCTGAACAAGCTGCATTTATGGATCCGCAGCATCGCAAGCTGCTGGAAGTTGCTCATGAGGCGCTGGAGGATGCGGGTATGCTCGTCGACCATGAGGATAAGCGTGATGTGGGTGTGTATGTAGGGATCAACCCAAGCACTTACTTCGATCTGGTTGTTGATTATATGAACCGGAGTCTTGGAAAGGCTGTTCATTCTCACGCTATGGTAGGCAATATGTCCAATATAGCAGCGGCCTCCATTTCACACATGTACAATTTTACAGGGCCGGCACTGTCCATAGATACGGCATGTTCTTCCTTTCTGGTAGCACTGACACAAGCTGTGGCGGCGATTCAGGACAAGCGTATCTCTGGGGCAGTTGTAGGTGGGGCGAACATTTTGGCTACACCTCATGTTCATCAACTATCACGCAATGCTGGAATCTGTTCTTCTACTCAACATACGAAGGTATTTGACCGGGAAGCAGATGGTTCAGTCCTGGGGGAAGGTGCTGTTGTTGTATATTTGGAGCCGCTAACAGAGGCAGTTCGCAACAATAAACATATTTATGGTGTGATTCGCGGGACAGCGGTGAATAACGACGGATATTCCCTGGGCATTATGGCACCCAACCCTCAGGGGCAATATGAGGTACTCCGTGCCGCTTATCGCGATGCCAACCTAAACCCGAGCGAGATTTCTTATATTGAAGCACATGGATCGGGGACAAGGATTGGAGATCCAATTGAGGTGAATGCCTTGCTGCGACTGTTCCGGGAAAAGGGATATACA
This sequence comes from Paenibacillus polymyxa, assembly GCF_018614975.1. Classification (GTDB taxonomy): domain Bacteria; phylum Bacillota; class Bacilli; order Paenibacillales; family Paenibacillaceae; genus Paenibacillus; species Paenibacillus polymyxa_E. Next base: position 302,923 of record NZ_JAGGNR010000012.1, read on the forward strand.
AGCGACAATTCAATTGGATTAGGTTCAGTCAAAACCAATATTGGACATTTATTTGCAGCCTCCAGTGGAGCCAGTCTTGCCAAGGTTCTGCTCAGTATGCAGCATGGGGAACTGGCACCAAGTTTGCATATGGATAATCCGAATCCTGCCCTCCGACTGGACCAATCGCCGTTCCATATCGTTAGCGAGCATAGAACGTGGGATGTACCTGAAGGAAAAACGCGGAAGGCAGGCATCAGTTCATTTGGCCTGGGAGGAACGAATGCCCACATTGTGCTGGAAGAATGGAAAGCCCCTGTCCGTGCAGATGCCCCGGCACGCGGCCAGTTGTTAACGTTCTCTGCCAAATCAGAGCAGGCCTTAAAAAAGCTGATTGATAACACGGAGCAATATGTGAAGCAGCATGCGGACCTGGCACCAGAGGATCTTTGTTTTACCCGGAACAGATATAGAAAACATTATCGGTATCGTGCAGCAGTAACTGTCAGCTCAACCGGAGAGTGGAACATTGAAGAGATGGAATTTGGCTTCAAGCCTAGAAACCGAGCTGCTCGTGTCAATATTGTGGTTGGGGGGCATGAGATTCGCGGAGAAGATGAAGCGGAGGCTCGTCAAGTAATCAGGCCAGACGATTCTAATGAAGATACGGTATCTACCTTGAACTACTGGGTGACCTTGCTTGAGACACTTGTACGTCTGGTCCCTTCCATTCAGGAGATTCGAGGAATAGCTGCAGGAGAGGAGCTTGTATCCAGTTTACATCTGGATGGCGAGGAACATCACAGCGCTCATGCAAGTCAATCCATTCCAGTGAACAACAGAGTGACGTTAGACAGTCTGCAAGACACACCTGGCAAGATGGCAAGTGCCGACATTGTAATTATGATTGCTGCAGATCATACAATGCAGCAGCTTGAATACGGTGGCAAGGAGAGCTTCATCCGCCTGTCTGCCGAGCCGACACTTACCATGGAGGATCAGCTTGCTTTATTGCTGGGACAGCTTTATATACGTGGTGCTGCGCTGGATTGGGAACAGTTACATCCGAATGGCTCTGGCCAGATTGTACATCTGCCAGCACATCCATTCGAGCCTTATGTGCATTGGATAGATGTGAATCAGGGAACGGAGGTCATGATATGACAAAAGAAGAAATTGAGCTTTTTATCAAAAGCGAGATTGCTGCAGCGTTGAATCAGGAGCCAGAGGACATCGATGAAGAGATGAATTTTTTGAAAATAGGTGTCTCATCTGTACAGGCGCTCAAGATCATTAACCGTGCGCGTAAGCATCTTCAAGTTGACATCAGTCCGGTTGCGTTGTTTGAATACAAAACAATTGCCGAGTTCGCCGCTTATCTCAATGAATCTCTTCTTCAAGAGGGGGTTGCCGAATGATTGACGTGGATATGGAGCAAGAGATCATTCATGAAGCTGAATTGTTTGCTGCCCGTGAAATTCGTCCTTATGCTCAACAGATTCAAGAGCAGCAAGCCATTCCCAGAACATTGATCCGTGCCATGGCTGAAAAAGGTTACTTGGCTGCCTCAATCCCGGCTGAATATGGTGGCATGGGTCTCGGACCTAAGGCGTACGGGCTGTTGACTGAAGTATTTGGCAAGGCTCTTCCAGCCGTTCGCAGCTTGTTAACGGTGCATACCTCACTTGTAAGTGAAACTTTGGTACGTTTCGGAACGCCTGAGCAAAAATCGTCCTGGCTGCCCAAGTTGGTGAAGGGAGAATGGATTGCTGCCTTTGGTCTGACTGAACCGGAAGTTGGTTCGGATGCCAAAAGTGTAAAGACCGAGTGGAGAGAAGAAACGGACTGTTATGTTTTGAATGGAAAAAAGAAGTGGATTACGTTTGGACATTTGGCAGATGTATTTATCATTATTGCCTCGAAGCAGGGACGAAGCACTGCTTTTTGGGTCGAACGCCAGTTTGAGGGTGTACAGACCAAACCGATTAAAGGTGTCATGGTTGCGGGAGAGACAGGTATCGCTGAGATTGATCTCCATGAGGTGCGTGTGCCCAAGAATCACATTATTGGACGTCTGAATGAAGGGTTTGAGTACATCGTAGCCGGGGCGCTGGACCAGGGCAGATATAGCATAGCCTGGGCAGGGCTGGCGATTGCGCAGGAAGCGCTGGATGCCATGGTGACTTACTCAAGGAAGCGGAAGCAATTTGATCAGAAGCTGAGTCATTTTCAGCTGATTCGCGGCATGATTGGAGATGCGGTGACAAAAGTCCATGCAGCACGAGCATTATGTTTACGGGCAGCCGAGCTGAGAGAGGCCAAGGACCCGCAGGCCGCCATGGAGACAACGATCGCCAAATATTTTACGTCCAAAGTTGCTGTTGAAGTTGCAAGCGATGCGCTACAGGTGCATGGTGCGAACGGAATTAGTAACCAATATCCTGTTGCCAGGCTGTATAAGGAAGCCAAAATTCTGGAGATTATTGAAGGCTCTTCTCAGATGCAGCAGGAGATGATCTCGCATTACGGATTAAAAGCCTATTACAAGCGTGGCGGTAGCGTATGACGTTCTGTGCGCTATTTCCCGGCCAGGGAAGTCAGTATATCGGAATGTGCAGCGAGTTGTTGGACAGTGAGCCGGAGGCGAATCAGATCTTTGCAGAAGCGAGCGAGGTGACCGGATTTGATTTGAAGGCACTGGTTATGGAAGGGACCCTGAATCAATTGACGGTCTCTGAATATGCTCAGCCTGCTGTACTGACGGCAAGCTACGTTCTATTTGACTCATTTGTTCGTCGGACAGGAATGACTCCAGATTATGCGGTAGGTCACAGTTTGGGGGAGATTTCGGCTTTAGTAGCGGCGGGAGCATTGCGATTTGCGGATGGAATCCGTTTTACAGCTCAGCGTGGTGCGTTGATGCATCGCTCCATTCAGGAGCAAAAAGGAAGAGCGGGTATTGTTGTTGATATAACCCAAGAAGCGCTTGAAGAATTAGTCGAGAATATTCGTCAGAACGAGTATGTGACGATCTCCGGTTATAATTCACCGGGACAGTTTGTCGTCGCAGGTACTGCGAAGGGGCTTCAACTGCTGGATGATAAGGTGGATGGCTACGGTGGGGAATTCATTCCTTTTCGCATGATGCCCATGAAGGCAGATGCACCTTATCATAGCGAGTTGATGCAGTTCATCCAGCCTGAGCTTGAAGAGATGCTTGCAGGGATTTCCTTCTCTGCACCGGTGTTTCCCATATGCTCTACAGTACATGGTGAGTTCATTCGCGGAGCCGAGGACATTCCTAAGCTGCTGAGCAGCCAGCTTTTGCAACCCATTCGCTGGAATCAGGCATTGGCACGCGTTCAAAATCTGGGAGCGACAGTATGGATCGATATCGGTCCAGGCCAGAGCGTAAGAAATATGCTGGCTGAGAATAAGACCATGCCTGCAGCCTATTCGCTGGATGATCCGCAAGATCGGTCCAGGTTACTGGAGCGATATGAAGCAGTAAACCAGACAAGTGGGGGAGGCGATACGGAATGATCACGGAGATGATGCAGTACAATCAGCGGGTGAAACAATGGCTGCCTGGAGGTGTGCACTATAATTTTCACCTTCCTTGGGAAGAGACGCCGCTCCATTTCAAGCATGCTTCCCGAAGCAGAGTGACGGACATGAACGGCAACGAGTATTTGGATCTATATGCCCGCTTTGGTGCCCTAATTGTTGGCCACGGCAACGAGGAGTATAACGAGTGTCTGAAGGAGACCATTGACCGTGTTCTTTCCGTAAGTCATTGCGATCTGGATGCAGAGGCTCTGGAACTGATCCATCAATATGTACCCTCAGCAGAGATGATTCGTTTTGGGTTATCAGGTACGGAGATTGTCCAGAATGCACTTCGTCTTGCCCGGGCGTGGACAGGTAAAAATCGCTTTGTACGTTTTGAAGGCCACTATCATGGCAATGCGGACAATATTATGGGTGGCAAGACTGCACGTACAGGTCTTCCTGTACCTTCGGACTATCCTGGTGACATGAAAGGAACAAAGGGGAGGGCAAGGGATGCCATGGAATCTCAATCCTACCTCTTGCCATGGAATGACGCCGCCCGTCTGGAGGAACTATTTCGCCAGCATGGAGACGACATTGCAGCAGTAATCATGGAGCCGGTTTGTGTAAATGGAGGCGGGGTCATGCCTGCTCCGGGTTATCTGCAAAGAGTCAGACAGTTATGTGATCAGTACCAGGTCGTGCTCATTTTCGATGAGATTATAACAGGATTCCGTATGGGACTCGGTGGTGCCCAACAGTTGTTCGGTGTAACGCCCGATCTGACTACACTTGGGAAGGCAATCGCCGGTGGCGGAGTTCCAGTATCAGCCCTGGTTGGCCGAGCGGATATCATGAAGTTGCTTGTAGACAAAAAAGTAATTCATGCGGGTACGTTTAATGGCTATCCATTAGGTACAGCTGCTGTAAAAGCTACACTGGAAATGTTGGGCCGCAATGGAGGACAGGCGATGAACAGCATGAACCTCCACGCTGAGATGATGCATGACGTACTCTGTCAGGAAGCAGTGAAGGTAGGTCTGCCTTTAATTGTTCAGGGGCCGTCTGGCTGTGCTTCTTATCACTGCTGCACGGAGCCGCTTACGGATACGGCTGATTATACGTTTGAATTGATGTCTTTTGATATTTTGTTAAATAACAAGCTTGCTGAGCACGGTGTTCTGGTATCTACGCTCTCGCGGATGTATCCGAATATCCTGCTCGATATGCAGGATGTTGCCTGGTTCAGTGAGCGTGTCCCTGCGGCACTTGCAGAAATGAAAGAACTCTACGACGAGCTGATCTAATGGTAGCTCAATAAGGAGGTGATTAAGTATGCATAATCGACTCATTGCAATCATTGGCGCAGGGGTGATGGGATGCGCCACAGCACTGGATGTCGCGAGGGCTGGCTATCGTGTAATTTTGCAGGATATTTCGGCGTCCGTCATCGAACACGCCCCTGATGTTATACGTCGTGAATATCGTTCAGCTTGCTTTTTGAAGCAAGGGTACGGTCAGGTGCCCCTGGATCAGATCATGGAACGAATCTCGTTCCAGACACAAGATGAAGGTGTGGAAGAGGCAAGTATCATTATTGAAAATGTAACCGAGAACCTGGAATTGAAAAAGGAAGTTTACGCACGACTATACCACAAGGCTCGTCCTGATGCTTTATTTGCGCTAAATACAAGCTGTATTTCCGTGACAAAGCTCGCTTCATTTTTGCCTGACCCAGGTCGAGCCATTGGGGTGCATCTGATGAATCCGGTTCCCGTTAAATCCATGGTGGAGGTGATCAAAGGACATCATACAACGGAGGATACGGAACATGAGATGGTAGCGTTTTTGGAAACTCTTGATAAAAGTCCAGTTGTCATAGAGGATCTGCCCGGGTTTGTCTCTAATCGTCTCTCGCACTTGTTAATGAATGAAGCGGCGTACATTGTACAGGATGGAATCGCTACACCCGAGCAGGTGGACGCCATTATGAAGAAGGGCTTCAATTATCAGATGGGACCGCTGGAGACGGCGGATCTGATTGGTCTGGATACGGTCGTACATTCATTAAAAGTATTGTACGACAGCTATCAGGACCCCAAATTCCGATGCTGTCCGATGTTGCAGAAAATGGTTGATGCAGGACAGTGGGGGCGGAAGACAGGTCAAGGATTCTATGCCTACTAAGATGAAGGGTGGCATGACCATGGAAAAGCTCAAGGATATCAAATGCATCGTTTGGGATCTGGACCACACCATATGGGATGGGGTTTTGCTTGAATCTGCAGGTGTGCAACTGAAGCCGGGCTTAAAGGAGGTGATTGAAAAACTGGACTAGCGAGGTATTTTGCATTCTGTTGCCAGTAAAAACTGATGCAGAGCTATCGCTTTGCCGGTTTCAAGCAGCAATCTGCAGATCAGGAAGCAAGAGTACTGTTTTATCATGATTTGCAGCAAGCTGTAGATTTTCCAGATTACATTGAGGTTTTTGTGCCCGAGGGGCAACATCAATAACAAGGGGGAAGGGCAGTGGATTATCGTCAGGAAATTCGGGAGTTTATCGGGAACAACCTCACCATGGATCATGAGGACACTCAAATTAATGATAATGACAATTATTTTGAGCAGCGGTTCGTCAATTCGCTCTTTGCTATGCGTTTGGTGGACTTTGTAGAGCGTAGATTCCAGATTGAGATAGCAAATGAAGATCTGGATTTGGCTAATTTCTGCACGATTAACCGTTTGCATGATCTTATTGAGAGAAAGTTGACTGAGAAGGAGGCGGCACTATGATTACAGCTAATCAGGCATCCATTCGTCCAGTCACAAGTCCGGAAACCAGCCCGTCCAACAAATATATGTATTTGTTTTTGGGAATTTCCTTTGGCACATGTTATGGAATCGCAAGTTTGTTCATGTTCTTTGCGGATTTTATTGTACCCATAACAGGTGAGTTAACCTTGATGCATCCACTTGCGATCGTTGCTCTGTATTCACCTTCCATTGCCGGATTAATTACATGTTATGTGATGGGCGGCACGGAAGCATTAAAAGGAATGTTTATGAAGCTGGTTCCGCGCAGACAGGATCTGTTCTGGATACCGCTCATTATTGGTATTTCCATCATCTTTGCATCAACAATGCACTTTGGTTCCTTGTTATTCGGCATACCGGTCCCTGAGTTGACATATAGTGTACCTGAAATGATCTGGTTGGGGATTGTGAATCTGATCAAGGAGACGGGGCTGATCGGTGGGCTGTTTGGCTGGATCGGATTTTTGCTTCCATTCTTGCAAGGGAAGTTAAAAAATAATATAACAAGTGGTCTGCTTACCGGCCTGTTGTTCGGATTATGGGTGCTTCCGGGATACTTGATTTCCTCTTTTGGCACCTCAACCACTTACATATACTACGTTGTTCAGCTTATGGCATTTATCGTGTTCCAAAGTTATATCTTCAATGCAACCAAAGGTACACTTCTGTTTTATCTGCTTGCATTCTGGCTTGTAGCCACAGGAAGTCAAATTGATTTGTACTACTTTAATCCGCAAGTTCAAATTATGCAATTCTTCTTTTTTGTAATATCGGCTATTGTCATACATGTCATCTTCAAGCGTAAAAATGTGGATACTTCACTTCAGACATTCCCTGCATATGTTCTGGAAAGAAAGTAAGCCTGGTTATGGTGGTGGATAAGTGATGGAACCGATCTATTTGGAGCAGCTACAAAAGGGGGAGGGGAACAGACAAATGGTCTGTTTTCCTTATCTCGGTGGCAACTCCAACAGTTTTCAGCCCCTAGTGCCGTACCTTCCTGACACGGAAATTTGGGCGTTTACGCCCCCCGGTCATGGTCTGAACACCGAAACACCCCTGGAGCATATGCAGCAACTCGTAGAACTGTATACCAGCAAGCTGCTGGATGTTGTACAGCCCGGCAGCCTGTTATTTGGACATAGTCTGGGAGGGATTACAGCCTACTTCGTTGCGCAGCGCTTATGTCAGGAACGTCCAGATGTAGCTAAAACGCTACGACTTGTGTTATCTGCCTGCAACACACCTGACGAATGCGGGATGCAGAATTATGATCGAATGTCAGACGAAAATCTGATTGATCATCTGTTTTCCTATGAAGCTCTTCCGCAAGAACTGATACATGAAAAAGAATTGTTGAATTATTTTCTGCCCGTCATCCGGGCGGATTTCAGAATGCTGGAATCTGCAGCAACGCTTGAATATGAGCCGCTCTCATTGCCGGTATTGTATCTGTGGGGAGAACGGGATCGTACCGTTACCCTTCAATCAGCGTTGAGATGGGGCCGATATTTTGACACATCCATGAAGCTTCAAACCATCAAAGAGGGTGCTCACATGTTCATGATGCATCAACCTTCAACGGTGGCGCATTGTCTGACAAGCTTTATGACTCCAGATAAATAGGAACAACTTGTAGATGAGAGGAGCCATGTTCGTTTATGCTGCTACGAATGCTGAGAAACGATATAACGAGAAAAAAAGGGATTACGGCTGCGTTATTTATTTTTGTACTGCTGGCCGCCTTGCTGGTATCTTCGGGGTCACGAATGATTATGGAACTGACGAGTTCTATCCAATATCTATTTTCTGAATCCAAAACACCACACTTTGTGCAAATGCATGCCGGAGAACTCGATCAGGCCAAAGTGAACACGTGGGCTGAAGAAAATGCCATGGTCCAGCAGCATCAGATTGTGGAAATGGTCAACATTGACGGCTCTAATCTGTTTCTCGGAGCAGAGTCCGAGAAGAACAGCGTTATGGACATTGACTTTGTTACACAGAATCAGGGTTTCGACTACTTGTTGAATCTGGACAGTGAGATTATTCAGGTGAACGATGGCGAGATCGCGGTTCCGGTATATTACATGCAGCAAAAAAAATTGAGCGTGGGCGACCAGGTTCGGATCGATAATGGTCAATTTGAGCGTTCTTACACCATCGTTGATTTTGTCCGTGATGCTCAGATGAATCCATCGGTTGTGCACTCCAAACGTTTTATTGTGAGTGATGGGAATTTGCAGGAACTGAAGCAGAGCATCGGAGAGATGGAGTATCTCATTGAATTCCGGTTGACGGATCCCGGACTGACGAGTGAATTTACCCAGGCGTACCAAAATGCCGGACTTCCCAACGCGGGTCCAGTCGTAACCTATGGGCTGTTCCAGGTATTGAATGCCATGACCGACGGAGTTATTGCAGCCGTTATTATTTTGGTCAGTCTTGTGCTGATTCTGATCGCGATGCTCTGCATCCGATTCACGATGCTTGCGACCATCGAAGAGGATTATCGTGAGATTAGTGTCATGAAAGCGATAGGGATCGCAGAGAAGGATATTAAGAGACTGTATCTGATGAAGTATGTATTTATGGCCGGATTCGCATCCGTGCTTGGTTACATTGCATCACTTGGCGTTAACAGACTATTCGTTTCTAACATCATGTTGTATATGGGAAAAGCACCTGCAACCCTGTTGCATTTCGCGATTCCGTTATTAGCCGCTGGAATAATATTTGCCATGGTTGTTCTGTTCTGTCGAACGGTACTGCGGCGCTTTCGTTCCATCTCCGCGGTGGATGCTCTCCGTACCGGGAGCCTGGGGGATACACAGATCATTCGAAACCGGCTTAGTTTGTCCCGCAATCGCTGGTCTTCCGTACCTGTCTTTCTTGGTCTGAAGGAAGTCATACAGCGAATCAAGATGTTCCGATTATTGTTGTTCGTCTTTGTAGTCAGTTCATTTATCATGATTGTGCCGGTCAATTTCCTGAACACCTTGCAGGCGCCAAGTTTTATCTCTTATATGGGTGTTGGACAAAGTGATATTCGCATTGACTTGAGGCACACAGACGATGTGGAGCAGCGTTATGACAATCTGGTTGCCCAGATCCAAAATGATAAAGACATCAAAGCGTATTCCCCATTGGTAACAAGCCAGTTCAAGATTAAAAATGCGGAAGGAAGTTACGACAATCTGAGTGTAGAAACTGGAGATTTCAGTATTTTCCCATTGTCTTATGTTAGCGGTAATGCGCCAACAACCGAGAATGAAATTGCGTTATCGGATGCGAACAGTAGCGAGCTGCGCCTGAAGACGGGTGAGCAACTTACTTTGCTGGTTAATGGCAAGGACCAGATGATGAAGGTCAGCGGAATATACCAGGACGTTACGAATGGTGGCAAAACGGCGAAGGCCTTATTGCCCTACAACAAGGATAGTGTGTTGTGGTACGTGGTCAGTTTGGATCTGAATAATCGCGGGGAAATGGCTACCAAAATTGCTGAATATGAGGCGGCTTTCTCGCCAGCCAAAGTAACCGATCTTCAAGGTTATCTGGATCAGACGTTAGGCGGAACCATCGAACAATTGAAATTGGTGACGATGCTGGCCTTGGTCATCGGTGTCTTCATATCTATTTTAATTACAGCACTGTTCCTTCAGATGTTAGTAGCCAAGGACAACAACGACATTGCTGTACTAAGAAGTCTTGGGTTTGCCTTGTCTAAAATCAAGTTCAAGTATGTCGTGATGTCACTTGTCATATTAATCTTAGGGGTTGTTACTGGAACGATATTGTCCAATACGTTGGGTCCGTTGCTGGTTAGTGCCATTATGTCGACGTTTGGTGCTTCCAATATTGTTTTTGTTGTTAACCCGTTACAGGCATATATTTTGTGTCCATTGTTACTTGCGGGCACGATTGTACTGACGGCATGGATTAGCATCCAATCGATCAAGGAATCGAGCATATCCAAAATGATTGTCGAATAGGGAGGATCAACGATGACAACTATACTTGAGGCTAAAGACGTGAATAAATCCGTAGCGATCGGTGAGAATGAAGAACATAACATCTTAAAAGATATCAACCTTCAATTAAAAAAGGGAGAATTTGTTTCCATCATGGGGCCATCTGGCTCAGGCAAGTCTACCTTACTGTACAACATAAGTGGTATGGATCAGATTAGTGCTGGAAGTGTCTATTTTAATGGCAAAAAAATATCGGCATTTCAGGAGAGGGATCTGGCAAGTCTACGTTTGACCAAGATGGGATTCATCTTTCAAAATATTCATCTGCTCAAGAACCTGAATCTGTTAGACAATATCGTACTTTCCGCGTATCTCGCCAAGAATAGCAGCAGAGAAACGATTAATACAAGGGCAATGTCATTAATGAAAAAAATGGGGATTGATGAGCTGGCTGAGCATAATATCACCCAAGCCTCAGGCGGACAGCTTCAACGGATTGCCATCTGCCGTGCGCTAATTAATAATCCAGATATTTTATTCGGCGATGAACCAACGGGGGCGCTGAATTCCAAGTCAACGTATGAGATCATGGATATTCTGGGCGATATTAATAGAGCGGGTACAACCATTCTGCTGGTGACCCATGATGTGAAAGTTGCTGCCAGATCGGAACGTGTACTGTTTATGATGGACGGTAAGCTGGTTGCAGACAAAAATATTGGAAAATATGCAAGTGAGCGTCAGGATCTAAAAACAAGGGAAAGCCATTTAACGCAATGGTTGACTGAAATGGGGTTCTAAACAAAGAACTTCATGACTACAATAGACCGACAGTCGGTCGAACGTATCGGAGGCCAGGATATGAGACTGATAAAAAACCCGGAAGAACGCAGGAACGAGATTTTGGATGCCGCCGAGATTCTGTTCATAACAAAGGGGTACACCAAAGCTACGGTCATGGATATCCTTCAGGCGTGCAACATTGCCAAGGGTACATTTTATTATTATTTTCAGTCCAAGGAAGAGGTTATGAACGCCATCGTTATGCGTTTTATTCTGAGCGGGGAGGCATCGGCCAGGCACGTGGTGTCCGACCCTAAACTGAACGCCCATGACAAAATCTTTCGCATCATGATGGCGCAGAATCAGCCAGACGGCAGAAAACATGATCTCATCGAGCAATTACACAGTGTTCATAATGTGGAGATGCACCAAAAGAGTCTGGTAGAGACGGTAATTCGATTAAGTCCCATCTTGGCCGAGGTGGTAGAGCAGGGCATTCAGGAGGGGGTATTTCATACGCCTAACCCAAAGGAATCCATCGAATTCCTGCTCGTATCGTCACAATTTTTACTCGATCGAGGCATCTTTCAATGGGAGGAGGAAGAACTCCAAAAAAAGGTTGAAGCATTCACACATATTTTGGAACGTGTGCTGGGAGCAGAAAAAGGAAGCTTCGCCTACGTCACTCGTCTTTATTTTCCGAATCAAGCTTAGCCGAGAAAGGAGTATCATCCATGGAACATACCGTTCAAAAATCATTTAGAAAGTTTCTGGTAGTATGGTTCGGTCAGCTCATCTCCATGATTGGGATTGGACTTACAGCCTTCTCCCTGGGGGTGTATGCCTTCGAAAAAACGAATACGGCAACAAGTGTTGCATTGATCACCTTATTCACGTTTCTGCCGAATATCCTGCTTCGACCTATTGGAGGTGTAATGGCCGACCGATTCGATCGGCGGACGATGATGATTATCGGCGACCTGGGGTCGGCAGCCGGTTTGATTTTCATTCTCTCCATTATGCTCACAGGTGATATCCAATTATGGCATATCTATGTGGGAGTGGCCTTTAGTTCCGTGTTTTCCGCGCTGCAGAGCCCGGCATATAAGGCCTCTGCTACGGACCTGCTGGATAAGGATCAATTCTCGAAAGGCAGCGGTCTTGTACAACTGGCTGAATCCTCGAAGTTTCTGTTTTCACCCATCATTGCGGGCATTCTGCTTAGTATAACAACCATTGAAGTCATTCTGGTCATTAATATTCTGACATTCCTGGTTGCTATTCTGGCTGTGCTGGTTATTCGGAAGAGCATGAAGGTGGAGCGAGACGATCAAGAAGACAGAAACTGGATCACCGATATTCAAGAGGGCTGGAGGGAAGTTGTAACCAACAAGGGAGTACTGTTGCTGGTGGTGATTATTTCGCTGGTCACCTTTTATCTAGGATTCCTGGAGACACTCATTGGTCCGATGCTTCTATCATTCACGGATGCAAAGACACTTGGAACGTTTCAGTCTGTTAGCGCCATCGGCATGCTGATTAGCAGCTTGTGCATCGGCATATTTACAATAACAAAGAGATACGCAAGTGTACTTGTGATGGGTCTGATTTTGTGCGGCTTGTCCTTCTCGCTTCTGGGGATATCCACTAACATTTATTTTATTATCTTCGCAGGTTTTCTGTTCCTGTCATCACTGCCATTTGTCAACATGAGCGCAGATGTGCTGGTGCGAAACAATATCGCCAACGAGAAGCAGGGCAGGGTATGGGGCATCATCGGTATTTTGTCCCAGCTCGGGTTCATTATAGCTTACAGTCTGGCTGGATTCCTGGCCGACCATGTGTTTAATCCGTTGCTGATGGAGGGGGGAGCACTGGCTTCGTCTGTTGGTCAAATTATTGGAACCGGGCCAGGCAGAGGTATTGCCTTTCTGTTTATCATCGCGGGTCTGTTTGTTATTCTGATCGCAATAATCACATCCCGTTTGAAAATGATCAAATCTCTGGAGCAGAGCCCAGATATAAAGGCTCCATCCGATGTTGGCGGGTTGGCGCACGATTAATTCGAATCTAACAGCGTAAGCCCTTGTTCGCAGCAGCGTGCGATACTTCTTCTGTACGAAGAAGTTATTTACACGATGAGCAGACAAGGGCTTTTTTGTGCTGAGGAGTCAGCAGATGTACTTATACAAGAGGCGTTTGTGAATTTGGATTATCGGTGGAGCTTACCCTTTAACAGCCCCTGAAGTTAGTCCTCCTACAATATACTTTTGCCCAATGAGGAACACAATCAACACAGGCAATGACGTGAGCACGATATCGGCACTGACCAGATTCCATTGGGCACTGAATTGTCCGAAGAAGTTATATACAGCCAGCGTCATCGGCCACATCTCCACTGTATTCAGCATATAGAGTGGGGCAGTAAACTCATTCCAGACACTCAGGAAATTAAGAACAAATACCGTTACCAGCACCGAGGTTAACAAAGGTACAATGATTCTCAGGAACAGCTTGATCCCGTTACATCCGTCCATAATGGCAGCTTCGTCCAGTTCCTTTGGAATATTGGATACAAATGCATACGTAATGAACAGCGAGATCGGAATCCCCATGGCTGTATAGAGCAGAATCATGCCGACATGTGAATTGATCATACCCATCGACTTCATGACTTCCATCAGCGGAATGTAGTTAAGCGGTAAGGTAATGCCAAGAATCAGGAAGAAGTACAGAAACTTGCTGAGCCTCGAATGGTTGCGGGATAACGTGAAGGCCGAGAAGGCCACAACAAACACCAATAGCAGGGAAGAGGCCCCGGAATGCAGCAGACTGTTGAAAAAAGAACCGCCCAAGTGTCCCTGTTCATAGACGATTTTGTAATTTTCAAAGATAAACTTCTCGGGCAACGTCAGTTTCAGCACTTTGGCCTCGGCGTCCGACTTGAATGAATTCAGTACAATGACGACAAAAGGAATCAGGACCACCAGGCTAAGCAGCCAGGCGAGCGCATTTAACCCGATGGAAGCCAGTCTTTTTCTCAATCGCATGTCAGTATTCCACCTTTCGGTTCATCAAACGAATGATGAAAAAGGAGATGATCGCCATGATGACAAACAGAATGGTAGATAGCGCACTCCCCAGTCCCCAATATCCTTTGGCAAAAGAGGAATAGACCGCCGTGTTAATCACATCCGTGGCGTTACCGGGTCCACCGTTCGTCAGCACGTATACGGCATCGAATACTCTCAGCCCGTACGTAATATTGAGCACCGTGGCGATGGTGATCGTAGGCATCAGCATCGGAATCGTAATTCGGAACAACTTCTGCCCGAACCCGGCGCCGTCAATGGAAGCTGCCTCGTAGTAATCGCGGGGAATCGCGAGCAGTCCGGCGATGAACAGCACCATGATGTAGCCCATGCCTTTCCACGTGTCCACTGCCATAATGGATGGCATGGCCCAGGTCAGGGAGCCCAGCCAGTTCTGGGCGAGAACGTCCAGTCCCATCGAACGCAGGGTCACGTTAACGAACCCGTTGTTGGGGTCAAGCAGACTTTTGAACACAAGCCCAACAATCAGGAACGACAGCACCTGCGGGGAGAAGATGATCATCCGGTGCAGATTGGCGGCCTTTACACCGCTAACCAGGAGTAGAGCCAGAAATAAGCCCAGAACGGTCTTGGCGATGGACGTAACCAGGGTGAAGAGGACTGTATTTTTGATAAAAAGAAGATAGGTCGGATCACCCGCCAATATGGTACGGAAATGCTCCAGACCGATAAAGTTCTTCTCCGAACTATAGCTGTTCCAGTCGGTGAACGAATAATAGATGCCCAGCAGGGCGGGAGCAACGATGAACAGCAGATATAACACAATCGCTCCAGATGAGAAATACCAGGGATAGATTTTGTTTGCATTCATAACCGGTAACACCTTTCCTTCCTGCCAAAATACACAAGCGGGCAAGTGCCCGCTGCATGTAACGTTGTTCAGCGTTTATGTTTATCTGCAATATGCGCTGTTACTGCCACTTCTCATCTTTCAGCACTTTGGCTTGTTCAGCACGACGTTTATCAATATTTTGCAGAATCTGATCCGGTGTCATTGCGCCAGCGAACATGCCTGACAAGTCCTTGCCGATATCCATCCATTGTGGATCAATGTATTTCACAGCGGCCTGCATGACCGTACCTTTTTCATGATTTTTCTCATAATCAATATAGTCCTTTGTCAGCTTTGGTTCGATTTCTGGCCAGCAGATCGTCAAGTTGCCTTCACCTTCATCAAACACACGTTGCAGATGATCATGCTCGGTAATCCAACGGAAGAATTTCAGCACTTCTTCGGGATGTTTACTGTTTTTGTTACCAAACATCGCAGCCGATCCGCCCGGATTCACACCAATCGTCTGATTATCTCCCCACGGCATGACGAAGAACCCCATATTGTCTTTCATTGCCGGATACGCTTCGGAGACTTCCTTTTCCGTCCCTGGCACCCGCAGCAGCATAGCCGCTTTCTCCTGACCAAACGCTTCAATTCCCGCTTCAACCGTATTGGACAAGAAGTCTTTGCCGAAATAACCGAGATCCGCAAATTCCTTCAACTGCTCAATGACCGTCTTAAGCTGTGTCATATCAGCTACTTTCATCTCATTATTGTTCAGCTTCTCGTAGGTTCCCGCTGTCGTTTGCTCATAGTTAGGCCCCGTTTCGAACAGTGGCAGAACCTGATACCACCCGCTGGCAGGTGCCTGATAGAACGGAATAATGTCTTTATCCTTAATTTTCTGGCTGATCGCCTTGAATTCGGCATAGGATGTAGGAGGCTCAATGCCGAGCTCTTGGAAGATACGTTTGTTATAGTACACATACCAGATTTTCGTTGGCGCAAAAGAAACCCCGTACACCTTGTCATTGTGACTGACGGTTGGCAAAATCTCTTCAGACATCCGACCTGTGAATTCCTCATTGGTCAGGTCAATGGCATTTTCCTCCGGTCTTACGTTAGCCGGCATGCTCAGTGGGTCCACATCGACATTGAAAATGTCCGGTGCTTCGCCAGAGGCCAGCTTCACCTTGATCAGGTCACGCCACTGTGCGTCAGGGACGACCTGGAAGTCAATTTTGACACCCGTCTCCTGCTCATATTCCTTGGCCATCGTCTGCATGATGCCTGTACGCGGAATACCCGATTGGCTCGTTCCAAACGTGAGTGTCACCTTACCCGAACCTTCTGTACTTTTACCTGAGTTGCACCCGGCAAGCAGCAGCGTGGAGAGCAGGAGCACACTTGCAAGTGAAAATAGAAATCGTTTTCTCATCATTAAACCTCCCGGAATATAAAGAAAATTGTCACTTGCCGAAACGCTTGGTGTAAGCGTATTCTTATGTGGATAACTTTACTGTGAACAGCGGATGTGCTCAATAGACAAAAGCGTTCTGTTGGGTGGACATTTTCGAATGGTGTGACAGATATCATCATAGGACGAGGTGTATGGGGATTGCGATATCGATTTGGAACGCTTCAGCAAAGTCTGTTTGCCTATTACTCTGCGGTATTCATTATTTTTTCGCTCATCGTGGCGGGGCTTCTCTATGTTTTTCTCGCGAGTGACATCCGTCATCGAAGTGAAGAACAGCAGAGACAACTGGGGGTATCAATCGTCAGTAACCTGGATCAGGAAGTGGTGAAAATGAATAACTTCTCCATGAATATTGTGTATTCCAATCTGGTCAAAGAACACTTCAGTCACTACTTGGCACCAGCGGAGGATAGCGAGCAGACAATGACGAGTGATCCGGCATTGTATAAGGATACAACCACACTGATTGATGTCATTCTCGCAATCATCAGCAGCTCCAATACAGCCAAGCAAGCCAACATCTATGATGTGAATGGCAAGATGCTGGGAGCGGGTGCATTCAATGGTCAACTGTCGGTAGACCTGACTCAGCGACCGTGGTACAAGGAAACCTGGGAGCGGAGCGGATGGCGAGTGATCCAATTGTTAGACGGGGGAGCTTTGCCCATGCCAACAGGCGAGGGTAAATCAGATCAACCTTACATTTCGCTTACCCGTGTATACAAAGATGGCAATTATGTTAGCCAGGGTGTCGTTGAGATTTTGCAGGATGCCGGAACCCTGTTCCAGCATTTGAATGATCTGCAGGCAAGTAACGAGGATCTTCGGATCTATGTAGTGGATGAACAAAATACACGGTTGTATCCACTTTCTTGGGATGCCGATGCTTCTCAAGCAGGCCATTTTGATGATGTGGACTTGATTCAAAATCTTTCATTTCCGCCTGATACGATGCAGGAGATTACTGATCCTTTGAGTCAGTCCAAACAAATGATGACGTACATGACGTCACAGGAGACGGGATGGACCGTTATTGTCATGCAATCCAAACAGTCCCTTTTCGCGAGTCTCAACCGGATGGCTGTGATGTTTATTGGTGCCACGTTAGCTACTCTCATGCTGATTCTGGTTCTCTCGTATCTGATCTCCAAACGGGTTACTTTGCCGCTGCATCGTTTGCAGCGCATTATTCAGAAAACGGGTGAGAATGATCTCGTATCGGGTCAGGATTCCGGTCAGTTGTTCAAGCTGGAGCATCCCGGTTCTATCCGGGAGATGGATGAGCTGAATGATACGTTTATCCGGCTGAATCAACAGCTTGTACAATCGTTTCAGGACAGGCTGGCGATGAAATCTCAGGAGACAGAAGCGAGATTACTCGCGCTGCAATCTCAGATGAACCCGCATTTTCTCTATAACAACATCACAAATATTAGCATCATGGCGGAAGAAGGCATGAATGAGCAGATTGTCGCGTTCTGCGGCAATATTGCGTCTATGCTGCGTTATATTTCTACTCCGGGAAAGAATGGAGTTCCACTGTCTCAAGAATTGGATTATTGTGAGCGATATCTGGAGTGTATGAAGATTAGGTTTGAGGATGACATGCATTACGAGTTCCATATTCCGGCTGAGATGCAACATATTCAGGTTCCAATGTTAATGGTACAACCACTACTCGAAAATGCTATGAAATATGGACTGGGTGATACCCCTCCATGGAAACTGAATATTACTGGAGCTATGGATGCGGTACAGCAGACCTGGCAGATCCACGTAGAAGACAACGGGCCTGGCATGGAACCCGAGGCACTTGCCAAAATCCTGCATTATATCGAACAGTCCCAGGAGTGGGAGCGTATGCCTGAGCTTGAGATTAACGGCATGGGACTCAAAAATATATGGGTCCGATTGAAATTATGGTACGGCACGGCAGCCCACATGCAGATTACGAACAAGCCTTCCGGCGGTGTCCAGATTACCATAGGTGGTTCCATTCGAAAGGAGCATGACTGAACCCATGACAATTAAATACAGAACGATTATTGTGGAAGATGAAGCCCTGATTCGCCGGAATGTCTCGCGCAAGTTCAGAGAGCTGGGCACCCGGTTCGAGGTGATTGGTGAAGCGCGGAACGGTCAGGAAGCGATACAGCTCATTGAACATTCCGTACCTGATCTGGTTGTAACGGATATACAGATGCCGGTAATGAATGGATTGGAACTCGCCAAACATCTGTATTTTGCCTATCCGCATGTGAAGATTGTTATTCTGAGTGGTTATCATGAATTCGAATATGCACGGCAGGCGATCAGTTACAAGGTGGAGGATTATCTGCTCAAACCATTATCGGAAGAACAGCTTCGTACACTACTGGATGCGATGGAGCTGAAGCTTGGGAGCGCTGTGGATTCGCTTGCCCATGTCAGTGCCGTGCTGGACGAGCAGGTGAAGCCGGAGGATATCGCAGAGGCTGTTAAGCTGTATTTGAAGCAGAATTACATGCATGAGGTAACACTTCAGGACATGGCGGGACAGATGCATTTTAGTGTGGACTATCTGGGAAAGTGTTTTAAGAAAGTAACGGGCGAGACTCCGCTGAAATATATGACAGGTCTGCGGATTAATGAAGCAAAACGCATGCTCGTTACTCATGAGAATATGGATATCAAGACCATTGGTGGAGCGGTAGGGTATAGTGATTCTCACTATTTCAGCCGGGTCTTCAAAAACAAAACGGGCATGTACCCTAGCGAGTACCGACTGCAATTGCAGGAACGAAAAAAAGCCCTGTCCATGGATGATGAGTCCCATGTTGACTTGAGCTGATTACTGGGCCAGAGCTTCTTCGGTTATTTTGCGAATATCAAACGGGGAGCGGATACCTTCTTCGATCATGTCGGGGAGAATCTGTTCCAGGAAATACTGCACACAGTGGAGGTCGATATTTTTGATTTTGACCAAGGCATAACGGTACATAACGATAAATTCTTTCTCCGTATTGCCACGTTGGAGCTCAGCAAAGGCTTCATATACCTGATCCATCTTGTCTGCGACTTCGAGAATCAGTCCTTCAACCGATTGGTCTTTGCCCTCACGCAGCTGTCTGCGGAAAATAGGCTGGAACTCTTCAGGAATAATTTCATTAATAAAATGTTCAACCATGCCTTCTTCCACCTTTTGCAGCATCGAACGCAGCTCCAGTGAATAATGTTTGACGGGTGTTTTGATATCACCGATGAAGATTTCGCCATAATCATGACTGCTTGTGATCTCATATAACTTCTTCCAATCGATGGTGACTCCATGTTGCTCCTCAATATCTGCGAGCGTTTTGGCGTATTGTACCACTTTCCAGGAATGAGCGGATACGCTGTGTTCTTCGAATTTGAATTTGCCAGGTGTACGAATAATGCGTTCAAGATCATTCAATGATCTGAAGTACGTATGAATTCCCATATAGGCGATCATCCTTTGCTGAGATATAAATGTGAGTATCCATCGACTATACATCAGTTATGTCAACTGTGGATTAACGCAGATAGCAACGAAGGTAAAATGAAGCTATAAAAGGACGAGAGGATGAAAGGGAGACGTAGGAGAAAGTAGGCAGGTTATCGACAAACAATAAAAAAACACGATGTGTGACTGAACGTGAGTTCAGCATCCATCGTGGCTTTAGTGTGCAGCTGTTGTCTTACTTAACGCTACATAAGTGCAGTTGAACCAATAATTATGATTTTTTACGTACCGGCGAAGTATACCAATACGCCATACCAACAAACAGTACACCGCCGATGATATTACCAAGCGTCACCGGGATCATGTTATGAAACCAGCCTGCCAGAGTAATGGTATCCGGGTGGTTTGGCAACAGCCAGGACAAGGACAGCAAAGTCATATTGGCAACACTGTGCTCATACCCACTTGCAATAAAGGCGTACAGACACCACCAGATGAGAGCAATTTTGGCGATATCCTCTTTCGTGCGAGCAGCCATCCAGATCGCCAGACAGACAAGCCAGTTACAAAGAATGCCGCGGAAGAACAACTCCGATACGGGAGCAGCCATCTTTTTGGCAGAAGCAACGAATAAAAGATGTTCGGGAGCAGCCGTTTTGAACAGGCCGCTGCCTACAATAAGCAGGCTGAGCAGGATCGCACCTAACAAGTTGCCGAGGAAGACGAGTCCCCAGTTTTTCAGTGTATCTTTAACTGTGGTCCGGCCTGCGAGCGTGCTCATGGTGAAAAACATGTTGTTGCCTGTAAATAGTTCCGATCCGGCAAAGATGACCAGTGTAAGGGCGAGTCCGAAGGACATGCCCATCAACATGGTTTGCAGTGGTGACTGTGCCGCTAGGAGCGGGGCACCGATACTGAAGATCAGTACGATGCCAAGCCCTACATAGGCACCCGCCATTAAGGCGGCAACCATGTAGCGTGAAAGATTTGAGTTCATCTGATCCCGTTTTTTAACCGCAGCTTCAATAATTCCCTCAACACTTGGTGTATACATCACGGTTTCCCCCATTATTTTGCATCAATCTATGAACGTTTCAATGGAGCTATATTTCAATCCAGACTTGGCCATTCTCTACCTTCACCGGATACATCTGCACTTGCCCATTGTCCGGTGCTTGCACAACACCAGTAGTCAAGTCAATTTTCCAATCATACAGCGGATCGTACAGATAATGCCCGGACACGATACCTTCTGCCAGGGGCCCACCCTTGGGGTGGGGGTTGTGATTATCAGCGGCAAAGATGGTGCCATCTGATGCCAGAAAGACAGCAAGCTGATGTTCCTTAATTTCAACTACTCTTCCGATTCGTGGCAGGAATTCTTCAACTACTCCGGCAGGGAAGTAGGTGCCTGATTGTTTTGTCGTCATCTTAAACCACTCCTTCTCTATATTTAACATTCCAGCAGTATTAATCTTGTAAGCTTACTTATGGACGAGCTGATACTTCGATGCCATGGAACATTTTACTCTGGCCTTCTTCATTGCGAATCGCTTTTTGCCAAGGTTCTTCAACATGCTCAAGTGCAAATTCAATCCGCTGCATCAACGCTTTACGTTCCTCAAGGTTATCCACGACAACCGAACGAATATGCACCAGACCCATGCGTTCCACCCACTCGGACGTCCGTTCCAGATAGTTACCTGTCTCGCGGTAATATTGCATGATGGCTCCGCAAAGTTCAATCAACTCTTCATCCGTTTTCACTTTGCATAAGGAATCAGCCAGTCTTGCTTTAATACCGCCGTTACCACCGATGAAGATTTCCCAGCCTCCGTCGTTACCTACGATACCGATATCTTTGGTACATGCCTCTGCACAGTTTCGCGGACAACCGTTGACAGCATATTTAAACTTGGCTGGCAGATCCAGACGTTCGAATTTACGTTCAATGCGAGCGCCCATGGCCATGGAATCCTGTGTACCGAATCGGCAGAATTGGGAGCCAACACATGTTTTGACCGTACGCAGCGATTTGGCGTATGCATACCCTGAAGGCATATCCAGTTCAGCCCAGACTTTAGTCAGATCTTCTTTTTTGACACCAATCAAGTCGAGACGCTGACCCCCGGTAACTTTGACTGCTTTCACATCATATTTGACTGAAACGTCAGCGATCCGTTTGAGGTCTGCCGGTGTAGTCACCCCGCCATACATCCGAGGTACAACCGTATACGTTCCATCTTTTTGAATATTCGCGTTCATACGTTCGTTAACAAAACGGGATTCCTTCTCATCTTCGTGCGTGTCCGGTGCAATCATACCAAGGTAATAGTTGATTGCCGGACGACATTTGGAACAACCTTCTGGCTGACTCCATCCCAGTACGTTCATGACCTCTTTGGTCGTTTGTAATCCTTTTGCACGAATCTCGGCTACGATCTCATCCCGTCCCATGGAAGTACATCCACAGATGCCCTGTTTGGCTCCAGTACTGAAGTTGTCTCCAAGTACATATTGCAGAATCTGTTCCACAACCGGTTTACACCCACCACAAGAGCGTGTTGCACCGGTACAGGCTTTGATTTCATCTACAGTGGTAAGGCCCTGGTTTGTAATTACATCAACAATGGTTCCTTTAGTTACACCGTTACATCCACAGACGATCTCGTCCTCGGGCATCGTTTCAACAGAGGTTGCTTTCTTATGATCGCCGCAGCCTGTACCCATCAGTGAACCATACAATTCTTCGGTCATTTCGGTCTGTTGTTTGATCAGTTTCTGCAATTCGGCAGAATCCGTAATGTCACCGAAGAGAACGGCCCCGACCATTTTATTATCACGAAGCAGAATTTTTTTGTAAGTCCGTTTCCAGTCATCTTTGTGGGAAATGACGGTGTGCTCTGGACTATCGATGAATTCACCGGTTGAAAAGACGTCTACACCCGAAATTTTTAATTTCGTAGATACTACAGAACCTTCATATGGAGCGGTCTCCACACCGCAGATATGTTTCGCGAGAATCATACCTTGCTCGAACAATGGGGCAACGAGGCCGTAACACACCCCGCGGTGCTCTGTACATTCCCCGACCGAATACACATTCTCAAGTGAAGTCTGCATATAGTCATCCACGACAATACCCCGGTTCACTTCCATACCGCTTTCGCGGGCTACAGCTGTATTGGGTTTAATGCCTACAGCCATGACCACAAAATCAACATTCAGAACCGTATCATCTGCAAAACGTATCCCTTCAACGCGTTCGCCGCCCAGCAGTTCGGAAGTCTGCGCACCCATCTTGAACCGGATACCCTGACGTTCCAATTCAGCTTTCAACATGGCTGAAGCTTGCGGATCAAGCTGACGCTCCATCAGATCTTCCATCAGATGCACTACGGTAACTTCCATGCCGAGTTGTACCAAACCTTTGGCAGCTTCAAGCCCCAGTAGTCCGCCCCCGATGACGGCCGCTCTTTTGTACTGTTTAGCAGCGTCGAGCATCACATTACAATCAGCGATATCGCGGAAACCGACAACACCCTCTTTGTCATGTCCCGGTACGGGGAGAATGAAGGAGTTGGAGCCTGTTGCAATGATAATTTTGTCATAAGGAACGCGGGTTCCATCTTCAGTCACAACTTCGTGTTTCTCGGCATCGATTCTTGTAACCGTTGTGCCTGTGTGCAGCGTAATGCCGTAATCTTCATACCAGTGAAGGTCGTTCAGCACGATGTCATCCAGTGTTTTGCTTCCTTCCAATACATAGGACAACATAATGCGGTTGTAGTTAGGGTAGGGCTCTGTGCCAAAAACAGTAATATCAAATCGCGATGTTAATTTCAAAATTTGTTCTACAGTACTGATTCCTGCCATTCCGTTACCTATGATAACGAGTTTCTCTTTTTTTCCGTTCATGTGTGTATGCCTCCTTGGATAGACGCTGTACATTACCTGCAATTTTAGTGGTTTATATTTGAAATTATACGAGGTGTTGACGACAGTTTATGTGATTTAATTCACTATTAAAGATAGAAGAGTCATAAATATAATAGTGTGAGCCCCATCACAGAAAGTGATATTTATTTTCATACAAATAAGAAATGCGAACTATTGTTCTTATTTTGTTTTCGTTGTAAAATCGGAACTGGGCCGTATTGTTCCCGATTTCTTTGAAAGGACGTTTTTGCATCATGATGGGAAGATCCCACCTTATTATCGGGACAGGCGTGTCGCTCTCTGTTCTGCAGTTGGCCGGTATGCCAGTGACAGCGCCGGCAGTTACGGTTGCACTGATTGGTTCGTTATTGCCTGACATTGATGAGCCAAATTCGCTGCTGGTATCCAGAGCCTTGCCTAACAGTCTGATCAGGTTGTTACAGACGATTCTGTTGCCCACAGCTGTATTTGTGTATTTCTATGTTCATGCCAAACCATGGAACCTGTTGCTTGCGATCCTCATTGCGCTCGTGTCATTCCTGCCTTCACGTTCGCTTCGCAAAGTGTTGATGTTTGCGATTGGACTCGGACTGGTCTTCTATGGTCACGCGTTCGCACCGTGGAACTTGATTGCAGGCAGTTTGTTAATGCTCTGCACCACTCTGACTCATAGGGGACTGACACATACCCTGTACGGAACCGCAATATGGACGGGCTTGTTGTACAGCACGACCCAGCAGCAGGGACCGGAGATCTGGGTAGCGGGAGGCACGGCATACGCGATGCATCTGTTGGCCGATTCACTCACCAATCGGGGGATTCGTCCGTTGCCACCGCTCAAGTGGCGCATACGGGTGAATCTGATGAGTACAGGGACCAAGCGTGGGGCCGTTGTAGAGAATGTCTGCATTGTGCTTACTCTTATTTTGGCCTGGATTGCATTCTCACCGCTATTTCTATAGCCATCCAAAAACGCCAGCCCGTATATTGTGGGCTGGCGTTTACAGGTATGCATTTCATAATGAATGGATCGTAATAACCTAGCCAATTCAGGATTGAGAAGGAGAATCAGTCAGGTCGTCAATATCGGAAGAACCAAATACAAATAAAACAACAAGAATGACAATGATCAGTAGCTCAGCGAACCCATTTCCGTCAAAGTCAGACATCACTTCAACCTCATTTCTTGGCGTTTAGGAATTGATTCTCTCTTGGAAAGCCCCTATAACGTCATTCAACGTCATATCGCCACCGATCTCATCGAGGAATTGCACCAGTTTGTCTTGATTCGATGGTGTAATATTTTGTAACGTTTTATACTGCCCGACCAGTTCAACGACCAGAGTAGCTTCTCGAAACAACGTGACCGCATCCACTCTTAACTTCCCGCTTACCAGTAATGCTGCAACAATAAGTTCCAGATTTCTTCTTTTAAGGTTGCCATTGAGAAGGGTGTTTGCGGCATTTGTTTTTTTGGAACCTTTATTCGATTTTCCATTCCTTCTCACTGCCATAACAGGTCCCCCGCTGCTTGGTGTTTTATTCATCTTCCGTTATTGTATCTTATGTGTAATTCCCTATAATGTTCGGCCTATTAATCTACGTACGTTGAACTAAAGAATATTTACACCTACCACTCCGATGACAGAACAACCTTCCGATCGCTGTTATACTCAGATTTTCTGATTCCCTTTCTCAAAGGTAAAAATCGGAGTATAAAGGCGAACGCTTCGCTTCTCCAGCTTATTTCTGTCCTCTACGTTCTTGTGTAAATGTATAGTTCAACTGATATAGTTGTGGTAATGGACAAGAGACCTCCCTATATAGTCAGGAGGTCTCTTGTCCATTTGAAAATCAAGTCAACTTTTACGCGTTATTAATTATGGTATTCATCGTTGTCCGATCAAGACCTTTGACAAGCTTCACAATCAGTTCCTTGGCCGCCTCGTAGTCATCCGTATGAATGATGGAAGAAGAGGTGTGGATATAACGGGCACAGATACCAATCACCGTTGATGGTACACCAATGCCACTCAGGTGAACTTGACCTGCATCCGTACCACCTGGCGAGATGAAATACTGCATTTTGATCTGATTGGATGAAGCTGTATCTTGAACATATTCCACCATTCCGCGATGGGTGAACATACCCGGGTCAAAAATACGAAGCAATGCACCTTCTCCGATATGTCCAAATGACTGTTTGTCACCTGTCATATCATTCGCCGCGCTACAGTCGAGTGCAAAGAAGATATCAGGCTGAATCAGATTGGCCGCCGTACGTGCACCGCGAAGCCCCAGTTCTTCCTGAACTGTTGCACCAGCGTAAAGCGTGTTAGGCAGTTTTTCCTTGTGCAGCGCTTCAACCAGTTCAAGTGCAAGTCCAACGCCGTAACGATTATCCCACGCTTTGGCCATGATTTTTTTCGGGTTCGCCATAGGTGTGAATTCACAGATTGGCACGATCTGCATCCCTGGATGAATGCCCCAGGATTCTGCTTCTGCACGGTTGTCTGCTCCAATATCGAGATACATGGAATTCAGATCAACAGGTTTGTTCCGCTGGGATTCGTCCAGCAAGTGTGTAGGTGTAGAACCTACAACTCCGGTAATCCGACGATCAGGTGTGATGATCTCCAGTCGCTGAGACAGTACAGCCTGACTCCACCATCCACCCAGTGGACGGAATTTGATCATACCTGTTTCCGTAATGCCTGTAGTCATGAAACCAACTTCATCAAAGTGTCCGGCTACCATAACTTTAGGACCGGATTCCTCCCCGCGTAATACACCAAATAGACTCCCCAGGCGATCCTGGACGAACTCATCGGTATAAGCGGAAAGCTTATCTTTCATCCAGCCGCGAAGCTCACGTTCAAAACCGGATGCCGAAGGAAATTCCGTCAACGTACGAAACATATCCATCGTTTTTTCATTCATGTGTCAACAACTCCTCTGTTGGTATGTAAATCAGGTCACAGTAGAACGGCTACCCGCCTGTTGTCCTTCAAATGTAGTTCAAAAAGTCTTTTATCTTTTTTGAACACGCACTCTAATATGCTGAGGACTTGTTATTTAACCACTGGTCACATTACAGTATGAACCTTGCGCAAG
This sequence comes from Paenibacillus polymyxa, assembly GCF_018614975.1. Taxonomy (GTDB): domain Bacteria; phylum Bacillota; class Bacilli; order Paenibacillales; family Paenibacillaceae; genus Paenibacillus; species Paenibacillus polymyxa_E. The sequence continues at coordinate 329,909 of NZ_JAGGNR010000012.1, forward strand.
TGATTGTCCATGTTTATGTCACGTATTTAAGGCATGTTTTGGGCGCTTACCGTGTCCAAGTTTCATGATTCTATCCGCTGTAGTCGTAGTCCTGATGCCACTTCAATGAATATGAATATATGGAGGAGATGTCATCATTTTGTGATGTTCTTTATGTTCAATATTTTTTTGTCTGTCTACAGGAAGGAGCTAAATATCCAATGAAGCCTCCAGAAGAAGGCACGGAAAAAGTACTGTTTATCGTTCTTTTTATCTTGCTCGTGATTGTTCTTCTTTATTTATAGAACGTATCTAAAAGTCCTCAAATCCGGCGTATTCCCATCTTGCTTCCACAACATGATCTTGTTGGAAACATATGCTGTCTGTCGCCGGATACATAACCTTCCGATTATTAACAAACAATGAATACAGGATTACACACATTGGCATTCAGCCGTAGCTTTGAACCATTTTCACATAGAGGAGGTCTTGTATCTTGCCAGCTCAATCTGCATCCGGAAGCGAAAAAAAATCATCGTCCCTGTCCATGGATGAAAAGGAGTACAAAAAAGTTGCAAAAAAACATGAGCCGCCTCGTCCAATCCTGAAAAATTGCCTCAAAGCATTTCTAGTTGGGGGTACCGTCTGTTTGATTGGACAGGCCATTCAAGAGGCTTTTATGGCCGGTTTCGACATGACATCGAAGGAAGCTTCCAGTCCTACGGTGGCGGTCATGATTCTCATATCAGTTATTCTAACGTGTCTCGGCGTTTACGATAAAATGGCTCAATGGGCAGGAGCGGGAACTGCTGTACCGGTTACCGGATTTGCCAATTCCATGTGTTCTGCTGCACTGGAACATCGTGCTGAAGGACTGGTGCTAGGTGTAGGGGCCAATATGTTTAAACTTGCTGGTTCCGTTATCGTGTTTGGTGTCGTGGCAGCATTTGTCGTAGGAATCGTTTACGCCTTTTTGGGATTTGGAGGTGGGCACCTGTGAAGCGATTGGGTCGCCAGACATGGCAGTTTGAAAATCGTCCGCGAATTATCGGTAAAGCTGCAGTTGTAGGACCAGAAGAAGGAGAGGGTCCACTGTCATCTGATTTCGATTATGTCTATGACAACCTCGAGATCGGCGAGAAAACGTGGGAAAAGGGAGAACGCAAACTGCTCGAACAGGCCTCTCAACTGGCTTTGGTTAATGCAAATATCACCAAGGAAGAGCTTCAATTTTTTGTGGGTGGAGATCTGATGAACCAGATTATCAGCAGTTCCTTTTCAGCGCGAAAACTGGGTGTGCCTTACCTGGGTGTCTTTGGTGCCTGCTCTACTTCCATGGAAACGTTAGCGCTAGCGTCCATGATTGTTGACTCCGGAGCTGGCGATTATGTACTTGCAGGAACGGTTAGCCACAATTGTACGGTTGAGAAACAATTTCGGTATCCGACGGAATATGGCTCCCAAAAGCCGCCTTATGCGCAATATACCGTCACTGGATCAGGGTGTGGTGTGGTCTCCCGTACTGGTGATGGTCCCGTTGTTACCAAAGCCACTATTGGACGCATTATGGATTTGGGCATTAAAGATCCCTTTAATATGGGTTCAGCCATGGCGCCAGCAGCAGCCGACACTATAATCTCTCATTTCAGGGATACGGGATTGGAACCCGGCTATTATGATCTCATTGTGACCGGGGATCTGGCTTCCGTCGGTCTGCCCATTACGAAAGAACTTTTGCAAAAAGAAGGCATTCCCATGGATCAGACGGTTTTTAATGACTGCGGCCTGATGATCTATGATCGGGAGAAACAGCCTTATGTGGTTGCCGGGGGAAGCGGCTGCGGATGTTCTGCCACCGTCACCTATGGTCACATTTTGAACCGAATGCAGAAGGGTGATCTTAAGCGTGTGCTTGTCGTTGCTACCGGGGCACTGTTGTCTCCGATTTCGTACCAGCAGGGTGAAAGTATTCCCTGTATTGCACATGCCGTAGCTATAGAAATGGAGGGATAAAGGTAATGCAATTCTTGTGGGCATTTATCGTTGGCGGTTTGATATGTGTTGTAGGACAGCTTCTAATGGATGGTATCAAACTGACACCGGCACATACCATGAGTACACTTGTTGTGACAGGTGCGCTTGCGGATGCATTTGGCGTGTATGACCCCTTGGTTAAATTTGCAGGTGCGGGTGCTACCATCCCCATCACAAGTTTCGGTAATTCCTTGGTGCACGGGGCATTGACAGAGCTGGAAAAAGAGGGATGGCTGGGTGTGATTACAGGGATTTTTGACCTGACTGCGGCGGGGATTTCGTCAGCGATCATCTTTTCTTTTCTCGCGGCATTAGTCGTTAGACCCAAAGGCTAACATAGAATGAGAAATCTACTTAAACATATTGCGATTCAGCAGAGGCTTCGGATAACTTCTATCCGGGCCTTTTTGTCGTATTCATGCGAGAACTGCGGTGAATCTGACGGGCTGGAAACAAATTGTGAGTTCCTTCGAGTGTACTCGTGACTCTGGATCATGTACAATAAAAGGAAATCTGTATGCTTTTTTAGGAGGTTAGACCACATGCCTGTGCGCAAAGAGTCGATCCAAATCATATCCGCAGTTCGTTCAAATCTGGAATCCTGCATTATGGGGAAATCCTTTGAAATTCAACTTTTACTTACAGCTTTGCTTGCAGGCGGGCACGTTCTGATTGAAGACGTACCAGGAACTGGCAAAACGCAATTAATCAAGGCATTATCGAAATCCATGCGTGGTGAGTACCGACGTATTCAATGTAATCCTGATATTTTACCTAGTGATATTACGGGCGTATCTGTGTTCCATCCGAAGGATGAGCGTTTTTATTTCCGGCCAGGTCCTGTTATGACCAACATTTTGCTAGCTGATGAGATTAACCGGGCCACAACAAAAACCCAATCGGCTCTGCTCGAAGTGATGGAGGAGCGCAGCGTAACCGTTGATGGTGATACGTATGATCTGCCACATCCATTCATGCTCTGTGCAACTCAGAATCCAATTGATTTTGAAGGTACGTATACATTGCCGGAAGCACAACTCGACCGGTTTATGTTGAAAATAAGTCTTGGTTATCCCGATAAGGAAATTGAGAAAATCCTACTGAAACAGCATCAGCTCGGTCAGCCTGTAGATCGTCTTGAATCCGTGACTCATATGGACCAGATCTCGGCAATCCAGCAGGAGATTAAAGAGGTCTTTATCGGTGATCCGGTCATGGACTATCTGCTGGATGTTGTTCGTCAAACCCGCTCCCACCCATCTGTATTGCTGGGTGCCAGCCCACGGGCAGCCATATCGTTCATGATGGCCGTAAAAGCCTTTGCTTTCTTGCAGGAACGTGATTATGTGCTTCCGGATGATGTGAAAACGATGGCCCCTTATGTGATCTCTCATCGTATTGTGCTTCGTCCCGAATCGAGACTGGACAGTATGAGTTCCGAGGCCGTTTTGAATGCCGTACTCCAGCAAGTACGCGTGCCCGTCTCCATGGGGCAATAGTTCATGAAGCCGCTTTTGAGAACAGTCAATAGAGGGTTACGCCACCCACGCGTATGGAGCATCGCAATGGTGTGGATGTGCTGTCTGGCTTATGTTTTGTTTCAGGGCGGGAAGACATCCCTTATGCTGCTGTCGATGGTGACCCTGCTCTGTGTGTATCTTGCCATTGCTGGATTTAGCGGGGTAAGGCGTGCTCAAGGAGTTCGTAGGTTATCTTCTGGTCCAGACCACGAAGAGTTGCTGCATGCGGGTGACCAGGTTCAAGTACAGCTGAGTCTGACAATTCCGGGATTCCTTCCGCTTCCCTATGTTGTTGTGCGTGAAATGCTGCATCGGCATAATGGAGAGTCGTGGTCGTTCAAGGAAAGTTTGATTCCCAATATGCGAGGTAATGGCGAGTTGTCTTTTCAGACACCGCCACTTGAGCGGGGGAAGTATGTTTTTTCAGAAACGGAATGTGCCAGCGAGGACATATTTGGACTGATTGAACATCGAGGAACATTTAAGGCCAAAGGTGAGTTTCGCGTACTGCCAAGAACGGTATTTATTCCATATTGGCAGCTCTACGACCGCAAATCACGGTTATCCGGTCCTCAGACGGCGTTAACCCGTTCACGTAGAGAGACCACTCAGATCAATGGTGTACGTGACTACGTATACGGAGATCGACTTTCCCGCATTCATTGGAATGCAACGGCAAAGACAGGGAACTGGAAATCCAAGGAGTTTGAACATGAGTCTGTGCCCAAAACCATTCTGGTTCTGGATGCGCTGGCATCAAGTTACGAACATGGGGATGCATTCGAAATTGCCGTTTCCACGGCTGCCTCTCTGCTGGAGTATGGTGTCAGAGAACGAATGGGGATGGGGTTGTTGACATTGTCAGACCAGACATCCTTCATGGCCCCCAGTGAAAGTCTGATGGAACGACAGAAGATGATGCATCATCTGGTGGATATTCAATATAACGGTCAGGATACCCATCTGTTGCCCGGCGTGGAAAGAATCGCACGTCAACTGCCTCAGGGAGCTTACTTTGTCGTGATTTCTCCCCAGAAGGATGAACAAATAATGGAACTGTTGCGCTGGGCCGATACGCGGGGCATGACTCCATGTCATATTCTGATCGATACCAGTGAATCCCGCCGGAGTGCCGAGTGGAATGCCATGTTGCGTGGAAGAGGCACGAGGTCATTCACTGTTTCTCACTTGCAGGAGCTTCCAACGGTGATGGGGGGAGGTTCTGTATGAGTACAAAAGGAAATGAAAGTGTTACAGGTAAACGATCCTGGTATCATGCAGCGTCATTGCTCTGGATTTTCCTGATTGGAATGCAGTGGATTTCATTTACGCAGGAAACGTGGTACACGGAGACAACTTCTCTGGTGTTATGGACACTTGCAGCGGTCAGTGTGCTGGAGGTCATTCTGCCCTTCAAAACGATGTATCGCGCGATCATCAAGGCGGTCGTTGTTGGTTACATTTTGCATAAAACGCTGATTGATTATACGGTCTACATCCCTTATGGCTCTTTAACGGACCGAGCGGAGCAATTCATATTACACATAACGCCGTACATCTGGTTCTCCCTGTGTGCATGGGTGATGCTTGAGGCTGCCCTTCGCCTTGTGACCACAACACGTCGCATTCTTGTTTTTCTGGGGATCAACATCATTTCGATGGGGATTCTCGATTCTTTCACCCAGATTCCACTCTGGATTGAAATCGCGTGGGTGATGTTTGCGGGGATGGGATGGCTCGTATGTCAGCATTTCCGTAACTATCAGTTACAGTATCCACAAGGTTGGAAACGAATTATCCGTTATCCTTATAAAGTCCTGGCCAATATTGCCATTATCTTTTCTTTGATTATTGTAGCCAGCGTCAATATGCCGGAAATTCCACCTACCTTGACGGACCCATACACAGCTTGGCGTAACTATACCGGAACTTCCACAAGTCAGGCTGGTAACGGAAACCTTGATATTCCGGCGGCTACCGAATCGGGATACAGCAGGGAAGACAATCAGCTTGGTGGAGGATTTAACTTCGACTATACCCCTGTTATGTCTGTAACCACCAATGAGCGCAGTTACTGGCGCGGTGAGACACGTGCAGAGTATACAGGAACAGGCTGGGATGACCGTGGACGGAGTGCGACAGAGAATGTTGAAGCCGGACAGCCTCTCGAGAACCAAGAATCCGGTAATGTGAATACCAAACAAGTGACTCAGAACGTAACGATGCTGAATGACAATGTCTATCCGATTCTCTTTGGTGCTTATTCGATCTCGGAAGTGAGCTCGATTAATGGTGAAGACAGAACGGAACGGATGTTATGGAATGCCGAACAGGCTGAACTGCATGTGGTGACAGACCGTCAGCAACCACAGTATCCCAAGACATATACTATCGTATCGGAAGCCCCTGTGATTGTGGAAGATGAGCTTCGTACGAAGTCATTTGAAGATCTGTATAACAGTAATCCGGCAGATGATATGTACTTGCAGTTACCATCCCGTTTCCCTGACCGGGTTTCGGATCTGGCAGCCGAGATAACGGCATCTGCAAATACCCCGTATGAAAAAGTGGCATTACTGCAAAACTATTTACAAACTAATTTTGAATACACGAACAATCCGGATTTATCTCGAAAAGTAAGCAGTGACTTTGTGGAAGGTTTCCTGTTCGATATTATGGAAGGCTACTGTGACTACTTCTCCACTGCGCTGGTGATGATGGCGCGCTCGGAGGGCATTCCTGCAAGATGGGTTAAAGGTTATGCGCCTGGACAACTGTCCCTGAATTCGGACATGCAGGCTCCACGTCAACCTGGCGCGGAGATTGAGACGACCTACACCGTTACCAATGCAGATGCACACTCCTGGGCAGAGGTCTACTTTGGTGAGTATGGCTGGATTCCTGTTGAAGCAACGCCGGGCTTTGATATGCCGCTGCTGACGGAACAGCCTGATGTACAACCTGTAGATGAGCCAGAAGAAGAGCCAGAAGAGGAGCCGGTACAAGAGAAAGAGCAGACCCCTGCACCTGAGCAGAGATCGTCTGCCATCCCGACTTTTGTTATCTGGACTGCAGGAGCCATTATTGTATTGTGGGTAGCATATATGTTCTGGCGTAATCGTTTCTCCATGCGATTCTTCCTGCTTCGTCTACGGACAGGTGGACCGCTCACCCCTGAACAGAAGGTAGTGGCAGAGACCGAGCGTTGGATTCAGTATGTGAAACGCAAAGGGTTGACCCGGAGCGCAGACGAGACACTTCGTGAATCGGTAGCCCGCTGGAGCCAGGCAAAACCTGCTGCAGAAGCAACATTGTATGAGCTTCTCACGAAGTTTGAACAGACTCGTTACAGTCCGGCGTCCGTAACTGCCGACGACTGGAAGGGCGTCTATCAGACCGCCTTGAAGCTGCGGAAGGAACTGAAAGCGGAACGGGCATAGTTGTTGCCCGTCCCGTTTTTCCTTTTTTCCTATGCCATCAGGCGCTGTATGCATTTTCAGGAAAGACGGATTTGTGATATAGTGTGTCGTATGAAACTGAGGTGACTTCTTTGTTTAAAATGTTAATGCCCAAGCTGCGTGTAGACACGGTTTTTGACATTAATCTGGAAGAGCTGTACGCTCAAGGCTACCGTGGAATTATAACTGATCTGGATAACACACTCGTTGGAGCCAAAGCCCCTGACGCTACGCCCGAACTGATTGAATGGTTTGCACGTGTGAAAGAGGCCGGTTTCAAGCTGATGATTGTGTCCAATAACAATTTGAATCGTGTATCCCTGTTTGCGACCCCGCTGGATATCCAGTTTGTGCATAGTGCACGCAAACCATCGAATGCACCGTTTCGTAGAGCAATGAAAATGATGGAGTTATCTCCTGAAAAAACGATTGTAGTAGGCGATCAGATGCTTACAGATGTCTATGGAGGGAACCGAATGGGGCTATATACCGTTTTGGTACTGCCAATCTCCATTGGGGACGAAGGTTTTATGACCCGCTTCAATCGACGCGTGGAACGGATTGCTCTAACGAGTTTACGCAGGAAAGGCTTATGGCTTGAGGAGGAAAAGAAGAAATGACAGAACCGCATAACGGCAATCTTGCCGTAAGGTGCAGCGGATGCGGCGTGCATCTGCAAACAGAAAATTCGGAATTACCAGGGTTTATCCCCGAGAAGGCACTGGATCGTGAACCGGTTATATGCCAGCGCTGTTTCCGCATCAAAAACTACAATGAGTCATCATCCGTTACGGTGGATCAGGACGAATTCCTGGCGCTGCTTAGCAAAATCGGGGATAAGGATGCACTTGTCATCCATATCGTTGATTTGTTTGACTTTGATGGCAGCATTATCTCCGGTCTGCAGCGTTTTGTAGGCAACAATCCGGTACTGCTTGCTGTGAACAAAACGGACTTGCTTCCCAAAGTAACGAACTGGAACAAGATCCGTAACTGGGTGCAGAAGCAGGCCAAAGAACAGGGTTTGCGAACGGTGGATGTAGTCCTGTGCAGTGCAAAGCAGAATCAGGGCTTTGATCGACTGCTTGAGCTTGTTGAAATGTATCGCGAAGATCGTGATGTGTACGTGGTTGGCGGTACCAATGTGGGTAAATCCACACTGATTAACCGTCTGATCCGCGATTACAGCGATCTGGAGCAGGAACTGACCACATCCCGTTATCCGGGAACAACGCTGGATATGGTGAACATTCCGTTGGATGATGGAAAATATATTATTGATACGCCTGGAATCATGTATCCATGGCGTTTCAGCGAGATTGTCTCACGCAAGGATCTCGCTGCCATCATGCCGGAAAAACCGCTTAAACCGGCTGTGTATCAGTTGAATTCTGGTCAGACGCTGTTCTTCGGCGGCATGGCTCGATTTGACTTTGTGGAAGGTGATCGCCAGTCGTTCACTTGTTTTATCAGCACTGCGCTTGATATTCACCGGACGAAGCTGGAGCGTGCAGATGATCTGTACCGCGACCACCTGGGAGAATTGTTGTCTCCGCCAACCCGTGAGAATGCAGCAGAGATGGCTGAATGGACCCGACATGAATTCCGCATCAAACGCGGCAGTCAATCCGATGTATTCATCTCTGGCTTGGGCTGGATTAAGGTCAATGGCGATATTGGAGCGCTGGTTGCTGTTCATGCTCCAAAAGGCATTCGTGTACAGATCCGTCCATCATTGATTTAACAAATTCTCAGAATCTGTACATCAGATGGATCGGAGGCTTACCTATGTCTGAGCAGAAAAAGTTCAACCCTTCACTTCCCGTGTTGCTTGGCGTTATGGGTGATCCTATTGCTCACTCCAAGTCTCCGGCAATGCACAATGCGGCTCTGCTGGCTGCAGGAGTGAATGGAATGTATATGCCACTGCATGTTCATCCGGATCAACTGGAAGCGGCAGTTCGGGGTATTGTGGCACTGAACTATCGTGGTGTCAATGTCACCATCCCGCACAAAGAGCAGGTGATGCAGTATCTGGATGTGATTGATGAAAGTGCTCGCCTGATTGGTGCGGTGAATACCATCATCAATGAAGGTGGAACACTGACAGGGTACAATACGGATGGTATTGGCTATGTTCGATCGCTGAAGGAAGAGGCTGTGCCTGAGCTTGCGGGTAAACGTATTGCTGTACTGGGAGCAGGTGGAGCAGCGAGAGGTGTCATATATGCACTTGCACTGGAGAAGCCTGAACGCATCCATATCCTAAACCGTACAGCAGACAGGGCTATTGCACTTGCTTCGGATTTACGAGGCCATGGCTTGGGAGAAATCTCGGGCAGTGGCATGGAAGACGCTGCAACGATACTGGATACGGCTGATATTGTGATTAACACAACGGCTGCCGGAATGCATCCTCATGTTGATGACCTACCGGTTGATCCTGCACTGATCCGTGAAGGAGCAGCGGTGAGTGATCTGATCTATAATCCGCTGGAGACCCGTCTGCTTCGTGAGTCGCGGATGCGAGGATGCACGGTGCACGGTGGTCTGGGGATGTTTGTATACCAGGGCGCAGTGGCCTTTGAACATTGGCTCGGCATTCCGGCTCCTGTGGAGACGATGAGACGAGCTGTACTAAACAGTTTTGAAGTGTGAAAATAATAATTGAATGGTCAGGTCCGGACAGTTTTTGCATTGTCGATCAGGGCCTGCTCAACATAAGGAGTATGGAGTATTCATGTTAAACGGTAAACAAAAGCGCTTTTTGCGGTCACAGGCACATCACCTGACCCCTGTATTTCAGATTGGTAAAGGTGGAACCAATGAGCACCTGTTCCGTCACATCGAAGATGCGATTGAGAAGCGCGAATTGATGAAAGTGCAAGTATTGAACAATAATGATGAGGACAGAAAAGAGATGGCAGAAGAAGTTGCCCGTGAAACGGGAAGTGAGCTTGTACAACTCATCGGTAACACAATCATCCTGTACAAAGAATCTCGCGATAACAAACAAATCGAACTACCTAAGTAAGGGAGCGTGACGCAGGTGAAGATCGGCATCATGGGTGGTACGTTTGATCCGATCCACATGGGACACCTCCTGGCAGCTGAAGCGGCAAGGGATTCGCATGCACTGGATGAGATCTGGTTCATGCCTTCCCATGTTCCACCTCACAAACGTGGCGCCGGAGCTTCGGGACAGCAACGTCTCGATATGACGGAAGCGGCTGTGAAGGGTGTGCAGCAATATGAGGTGCTGGATATCGAGATGGAACTGGGCGGAGTGTCTTATACCATCGATACGATGAAGGAACTGTGGCGTCGCCATCCTGAACATGAGTTTTATTTCATTATCGGGGCGGATATGGTGAACTATCTTCCCAAATGGGAGCAGATTGAAGAGCTTGCAGAACGTTTAACCTTTATCGGAGTTGGTCGGCCGGGCTTCCAGTTACATCTGGATGATCTACCAGACGAGTTACAGGATCGGGTTCTGCTGGCTGAGATGCCCTTGGTCGATATTTCATCGACAGCTGTACGCAGACGTCTGGCCAAAGGTCATTCGGTACGCTTCATGATTCCTGATGAGGTACACCAATACATTGTAAGGAGCGGTTTATATGGCACTAAGCCGTGATGAACTGATTCAAGCCGTATCCGGACAAATGCCGGAAAAACGCTGGAAGCATACACTGGGTGTAATGGAATCGTCAGTGATCTTGGCTGAAAAATATGGTGCTGATCCTGTGAAAGCAGATCTGGCAGCGATATTGCATGATGTGGCGAAGTACTGGCCCGTAGCGGAGATGGAAGCGGTCATCCGCGATAACGGATTAAATCAGGAACTTCTGCAGCATGACAAGCAGCTCTGGCATTCCGAAGTCGGTGCTTTTGTAGCCAAGCGTGATTACGGTGTAGCGGATTCCGAAGTTATTAATGCCATCCGGTGGCATACCTCGGGTCGGGTAGGCATGAGCCTGCTGGACAAAGTGGTATGTCTTGCCGATTACATTGAGCCGGGACGAGATTTCCCGGGAGTGGATCACATTCGCGAACAGGCTGAACATAGTCTGGAGGAAGGTTTAATTGCCGGATTCGATTCGACAATCAGCTTGCTGATCTCGCAGCGCCGTGTCATTTATCCTTTGACTATGCTGTCGCGGAATGACTTGATTGCACAATTATAGAGGTTGTTCAAAAAGTCCACTTTTGATTACGAAGGATCTTTTTGAACACACAAATATAGATTATGGAGGTTGGTTCATGACAGTATCATCGAAAGAACTTATGAATATGGCGGTTGCTGCCGCTGACGACAAAAAGGCATCCAACATTGTAGCGTTGGACCTGATTAATGTTTCTCTGGTGGCAGATTATTTTGTTATTTGTCACGGGAATTCCGATACACAGGTACAAGCCATTGCCACTGAAATTCGCAAACAGGCTCATGCAGCCGGAGCGACGATCAAAGGTATCGAAGGTATGGATTCCGCACGTTGGGTACTGATGGACATGGGCGATGTTGTTGTTCATATCTTCCACCGCGACGAGCGTGAATATTACAACATTGAACGACTCTGGTCTGATGCCAAAGTGGTGGAAACTGTATGAGTTTGATTGCTGGAACAGTCGTCTCTTTGCCGGTTTCACGTGAAGTGTCTCCGTTTGGCTTCTTTTTGACGACAGGATCGGAAGATGTACTGCTTCACTATACCGAGTTAACGCGGGATATTAAGATTGGTGAGACACTTGAGGTATTTGTATTTTTTGATACAGAAGATCGTCTGGCCGTAACGATGAAGAAGCCTTATCTCATGCTTGGCGAAATGGCACGACTGGTTGTGGCTGATGTTCACCCACGACTGGGCTGTTTCCTGGAAATGGGACTTGGACGGCAATTGCTGCTTCCTATTCGTGAACTGCCTGAACTGGAAGAACTGCGTCCCAAAGTAGGGGATGAAGTCTTTGTAATCATGGAACATGACAAGCAGGGACGTCTACGTGCCAAATTGGCCGGGGAACGTGAACTTTCACCATTGGCTTTCCATGCGCCAACTTCATGGTTAAACGAGTGGGTTGAAGCGACAGTATACAAGCCACTACAGATGGGGACTTTTGTACTTGTAGAGGGCGGTGTACTGGGCTTTGGCGCGATTGGTATGATTCATTCATCCGAACGTAGTCATATGCTGCGTCTTGGTGAGAAAGTTAAATGTCGGGTGACACTGGTACGTGAAGACGGACGTGTGAATCTGGCTATGACTCAACTCAAACAAGTTGGACGTAACGAAGATGCAGACAAGCTGCTCGCCTTTATGAAAGAGCGTCCTATGGGCGGCATGCCTTACTCGGATGCAACTCCGCCGGATATCATCAAGCAGCGCTTTGGCATCAGTAAGTCTGCGTTCAAGCGTGCCTTGGGCAAATTGATGAAGGATGGACTGGTGGTCCAAAAGGAAAGCTGGACGTATCTGTCCGAATCTGCTCCTGCGGACCAAAGTGAAAACAAGTAATCTTCCTGATTAAATAGTTGTAATATGGAACTCGGATAAGGCAGGGATAGGCTGGGTAAACACCGGATACCCCTGCTTTTTCTTTTGTTAGCCAGGATTGGAAAATGAAATTGAAAGTGCGGTGCCTGACATGTCTTACCGGAAATTTGCCTATGTGTATGATGAATTAATGGAAGATATGCCTTATCCGGACTGGATAAGGTTTGCAAGAACAGCCTGGGAAAAGCATGGAATGCCCAAAAGTGTGGCTGAACTGGGCTGTGGAACGGGCTCGATTACAATCCCGCTCGTGAACTCCGGTTTCGAAGTTACAGGCATTGACCTCTCAGCAGATATGCTGTCGGTTGCGCGCAGCAAGATGGAGGCTACGCCTCAGGGTCATCGCTTGTATCGCGAGGGCAGTGTTCGTTGGGTGCAGCAGGATATGCGGGAATGGCGAGTTCTGGAGCCTGTGGATTCGGTGATATCTTTCTGTGATTGTGTCAATTATTTGCTTGAACAAGAAGATGTCGTTCGTACTTTCCAGCGGACATACGAGATGCTGAAGCCTGGTGGAACGTTCCTGTTTGATGTGCATCATCCCAATACCCTTATTCGTTATGATGAGGAGCAGCCCTTTGTACTGGATGAGCGCTCTGTATCTTATATTTGGACTTGTGATCTGGACCAGGATCGCTGTGAGATTGAGCATCATCTCAGTATTTTTTCGCGTGTGGATGATGGTAACAAGGATATGTACCAGCGGTTTGAAGAAGTTCATGTCCAGCGCGCATATAATCCGGACTGGATGAAGCTGGAGTTATCCAAGGCAGGTTTTAGAGACGTGAAAGTATATGCGGATTTTGAATGGATAGAGGCCGGAGACAGCGCAGAGCGCTTGTTCTACGTTGCTGTGAAGTAAACTCGAAAGATGAGAACTGTCCTTATGTGTATAAGGGCAGTTTTTTGTTTGATTTTTTAATGAGAATGAATAGCAATATTCTTAAATAGGGTAAAGGAATGCAAGAAAAGACATAACGACGTTACAAAAAGTATTGCCTGTTATAATAAACGAGGCGATAATGGTCGGATAGAGAGCGTTTTCGTTTATCCTGAACAGCAACCAGCGTTATGAACGGTACGAACCGTAGACTTCAAGATAGCGATTATAACGTGTAATATTGACTTGGGGCTTGCTTTTTTGTATAATTGTCCCGATATTGTATACATATTTCGATGATAAGGATCAGTAGTAATTCCTGTACATAACAGAGAGCCGGCGGTTGGTGCAAGCCGGTTGACAGTGATTTGCGAACTCGCCTTGGAGAAATGCGGTGATTACACCATTCTGTTTAACCTGCTTGTATAAAGCTTGGGTTCAGGAATGGAAATCCGCATCGGTTAACCGCCGTTACAGGTCCAAAGGGAGTGGATGACGAAGTACGTTCGTCCGCTAACTAGGGTGGTACCACGGGAATTCAACCTCTCGTCCCTAGCGCTGCAAACGCTACGGGATGCTGAGGTTTTTTTGTTGCAATTAAAGCTAAAGCGAATAACCTGAAGGAGGAACAATAGATGAGTGAGAATAACAAGCCGAAACACGGCTATCAGCCACAAGTCATGGAAAAAAGTTGGCAGCAATACTGGGATGCAAATAAAACGTTTAAAACGGGTGAGGACCCTGCTAAACCGAAATTTTATGCACTGGATATGTTCCCTTATCCATCCGGTTCAGGTCTGCACGTAGGACATCCGGAAGGATATACGGCAACAGATATCGTTTCCCGATACAAACGTATGCGCGGTTACAATGTATTGCACCCAATGGGTTGGGACGCTTTCGGTTTGCCTGCTGAGCAGCATGCACTGGATACAGGTGAACATCCACGAGATATCACATTCCGTAATATTGACAATTTCCGTCGCCAGATCAAATCGCTTGGTTTCTCCTATGACTGGGATCGTGAGATCAGCACAACGGACCCTGAATACTATAAATGGACACAATGGATCTTTATCCAGCTGTACAATAAAGGCCTGGCTTATGTAGATGAAGTTGCAGTTAACTGGTGTGAAGCCCTTGGAACGGTACTTGCTAATGAAGAGGTTATTGATGGCAAGAGTGAACGTGGTGGACATCCGGTTGTACGCAAACCGATGCGTCAATGGGTTCTGAGAATTACCGAGTATGCAGAACGTCTGTTGGAAGACCTGGAAGAGCTGGATTGGTCTGAAAGCATCAAGGATATGCAGCGCAACTGGATCGGTAAATCGACAGGTGCGGAAGTTGTATTTGCCATTGAGGGTCGCGAGGAACTCATCAAGGTGTTCACTACCCGTGCAGACACATTGTTTGGTGCGAGCTTTGCAGTACTTGCTCCGGAACATGAACTGGTAGAAGCAATTACAACCGATGACCAACGTGAAGCGATTCAGGCTTATCAGGAGCAGGCTTCTCGTAAGAGTGATCTGGAACGTACGGATTTGGCCAAAGACAAAACAGGTGTATTCACTGGCGCTTATGCTATCAACCCTGTTAATGGTGCAAAACTGCCAATCTGGATTGCTGATTACGTTCTTGCAGGTTACGGTACAGGTGCGGTTATGGCTGTTCCGGGTCATGATGCACGTGACTGGGAATTTGCGAAGCAGTTCGGTCTGGATATCATCGAGGTTATTCAAGGTGGAGACGTTACACAAGAGGCTTATTCCGGTGATGGCGCGCATGTGAATTCCGATTTCTTGAACGGACTGAACAATGAAGAAGCGGTTGCCAAAATGATTGCTTGGCTGGAAGAGAACGGGAAAGGGCAAGGGAAAGTGACCTATCGTCTGCGCGATTGGCTGTTCAGCCGTCAGCGCTACTGGGGTGAGCCAATCCCGATTCTGCATCTGGAAGACGGAACGATGAAGACAGTACCTGAGGATCAACTTCCATTGCTGCTGCCTGATATCGATCAGATCAAACCTTCGGGTACTGGAGAATCACCACTGGCGAATGTTACGGAGTGGGTGAATACGATAGATCCGGAAACGGGAATGAAGGCACGTCGTGAGACCAACACCATGCCACAATGGGCGGGTAGCTGCTGGTATTACCTGCGCTTTATCGATCCGCACAATGACAAAGAACTGATCTCCAAGGAGAAACAGCAGCAGTGGTTGCCAGTTGATCTGTACATTGGCGGAGCAGAGCACGCAGTGCTTCACTTGCTGTACGCTCGTTTCTGGCACAAAGTACTGTATGATCTGGGTGTTGTGGAGACCAAAGAACCTTTCCACAAACTCGTGAACCAAGGTATGATCCTGGGTACCAATAATGAGAAAATGAGTAAATCCCGTGGTAATGTCATTAACCCGGATGAAATCGTGAATGAATTCGGTGCAGATACATTGCGTCTGTACGAGATGTTCATGGGACCATTGGAAGCGACAAAACCGTGGAATGCAAACGGGGTTGAAGGCATGCACCGTTTCCTGTCACGTGTATGGCGTCTCTTCATTAACGAAGACACAGGAGCCATCAATGACAAGATTACGGTGGACGGTGGAACGGATGAGTTCAAACGGACTGCTCACAAAACGATCAAAAAAGTTACGGAAGATCTGGAACATCTGCGCTTCAACACATCCATCAGCCAGCTGATGATTTTCATCAACGATGCATACAAAGCGGACACACTGCCTCGTGAAGCGATGGAGAACTTTGTACAGCTGTTGTCACCACTGGCACCGCATATGGCAGAGGAGCTGTGGAGCCGTTTGGGTCATGAAGGTGGAATCTCTTACGTGGCTTGGCCTGAATATGATGAGTTCATGACAGTGGATGCGGAAGTAGAAATCGTTGTTCAGGTAAATGGTAAAATTGTAACTCGTGCTACAATCGCGAAGGATCTGGATGCACAGGGTATGCAGGACTTTACGATGGAGCTCGCACCTGTTAAGCAGGCGCTGGAAGGCAAGACCATTCGCAAGGTCATTGCCGTTCCAGGCAAACTCGTTAATATTGTTGCCGGTTAATCTCACCGGCTCGGAATAGTTCATCCAGCTTTAACAAATCTTCATCATATTTGTCATGTGTCGTGTGGATCAGGCTGTCGAAAACGCCGTCAAGACTAACCTTCAGCAGTGCAAGTGCCTGAGCGGTAATACCGCCAGGTACAGCGACACGAGCCTGAAGCTCTTGCGGGGTGTATCCCCCTTCGGTGAGCAGCTTGCCTGTTCCCAGGAGCATTTCGCCAGCCAGAGCGCAGGCATCTGCCCTTTTGATGTCTGTCAGCTTCACTGCACTTTCGATCCACTGTTCCAAAAAGAACGATATGAATGCAGGTCCGCAGCTGGAGAAGTCAGATGTGATTCGTGTACAGGCTTCATCCACTTGGTACGGCCTGCCGATATGACTGAGCAGACTTTCCAACACAGCGCGGTCTTCACTGGTCATTCGTTCGCCGTGTATGCATAGGGACGCGCCGCTGCCGACTTGGTGTGTGACGCTGGGAATTACCTTGGAGACTTTGCAAGGAAGTGAAGATTCCAGATGTCGCAGCTGCACGGGACTGGTGATCGAGACAATGATATGATTGGGATTCACGACAGGCAGGATGTCGTCAATAACATGTTTGAATTCAAGCGGCTTCACGCACAGGAAGATGATATTACTTCGGATCACCGTTTCCCGATTGCTCTGGGATTCATGCAGACCGGGGTAACGGAGGGATAACTGACGTACTTTGGACGGGGTTCGATTGCTGGCGGCGATCTGCCGGGGCTCAAGTGCACCCGATTGGATCAGGGCATAGATCAGCAGGCTGCCCATGCTGCCGGTTCCGATAAATCCAACCTTCATTGTTTCAGGCCTCCTTTCATGCTTTACGGTACTGGCGCAGTTCATTCCCTCTATTCTATGCGTGAGCACCTGTTTCACATGACATGAAAAATGCACAACTTGTTTCATCAGGAAAGTTCAACGGTTCGGAAGCACCGCCCGTGTTCGAAATGAATGATTTTGAATTCAGGGAGAGGTGTGGAAGAATGAGATGGAATAAAGGGATGACCATTGCTGCTGCGGTGGTTGGAATTATACTTATATTATGGTCGGGCAAAAGTGAACAACCACCTAGTGGCTGGGAGCCCTTGCAGCTCGGCACCGAGAAGCCGACGATAGAGCAGGAACTCCCTGCTGTACAGTCGGCTACTTCGGTTCAGGGCAATACAGGAGCATCTTCGGTAATGGATGCAAGTGGGCTGCAGACTGGAAATGATGCAAAGACAGATGAGTCTAAAGAGCTTGCGAGCGTTGGGGTTGAAGGTGATTCAGTTGTTCAAACTACAAGTCAGACGAATGATAATCCACCGGACACCTCAAATTCGACTGAACCAGTTGTGCAGGGTACGAATTCGAATCCTTCGGTTACTTCCGAGACGGCATTAGGCAGTAATCCCTCTGTAGTTCGTGAGGAAGTTAGCGACAATGGCAAGATTGATGTGAATACAGCGCCTGTCTCCAAGCTTACGGAGCTTCCCGGAATCGGAGAGAAGAAAGCTCAGGCTATTGTGGATTATCGGAATGCACATGGTCCTTTTGCGAAAGTCAGTGATCTGACAAAGGTCAAAGGAATCGGCATAAAGATGCTGGAGAAGATGGCACCGTATGTGCAGATCCAGTAATATTACGATAAAAAATGTGTTGAACGGGAGGAAAGCAGCATGAGTACAGTAGAGGTACGCAAGGACTGGGATACGTAT
Source organism: Paenibacillus polymyxa (assembly GCF_018614975.1). Classification (GTDB taxonomy): domain Bacteria; phylum Bacillota; class Bacilli; order Paenibacillales; family Paenibacillaceae; genus Paenibacillus; species Paenibacillus polymyxa_E. The sequence continues at coordinate 348,140 of NZ_JAGGNR010000012.1, forward strand.
TTTATGGACATCGCGTATATGGTTTCCACCCGTTCCCGCTGTTCGCGTCGTCATGTGGGTGCCGTTCTTGTTCAGGGAAAGAAACTGCTGGGAACAGCCTATAATGGTGCACCCACCGGCGTCCCGGATTGTTCTGAAGCAGGTTGCATGATATCGGAAGAATATGAGTTGGTCGTGACCGATGGGCAAGAAGAAATGGTGAAAAAGCAACGATGCATTCGCACAATCCATGCGGAGCAAAATTTGCTTTTATTCACAGATCGAATCGACCGCGAAGGCTCGTCCGTGTATGTGACCGACGAACCTTGCTGGACATGTGCCAATATGCTGGCGAATAGCGGGATTACAGAAATCGTGTTTCATCGTTCTTATCCTAAAGATACCGGCAAGGTTACCAATATGATGGAACAGAAGGGAATAACGTTCCGCAGGTTGGAGAATTACCAGCCCCCGCGGGAAACGATGATGACCGTGAGTAATTAATGTAAATATGGTTGACGAATACGTGAGGGAGAACCTCCGGCAAGCCTCAATTGGCTTTCCGGGGGTTTTTCTGCGTTCAACGGGTGAAATGAAGGAGGGGTAGAAATGAAAGGCAGACCGTTACTAAGTTTTACGATTTGTTGGTTGTGCGGGAGTGGAATTGCATGCGCATTAACAGGCTGGACGTTAATCTGGGGGTTAATTGGAGCTCTGGCATGTTTGCCACTTTTACTTCGTTTTATAGATGTGCGTGGATGGTCTGTTTTATTTTTACTCGTTGCCTTTATTGGAGGCGCTGCACATTGGGAGTGGAATGACGCACGCAATCATAGCAGACTGCCCGAGACCCTCCATATTGCTGCTGATGAGCTGGACGGTTGGGCAGCCAAAATTCAGGGTGAGCTGGTGTCAGATGTACGCATTGATGGAGATCGGGCTGACTTTAAGATACAGATGTCTTCATTATTGCCAATATCGGATTCGTCTGCAGATACAGATCTTGCAGCAGCATCTGCATTCAACATAGATGAACAATTGATGGTACAAGTCAGACTGTCGGAGGAAGAAGAACAACAAGTAGCAGCAGGCTGGAAGAGGGGCGATTCAATCACGCTTAATGGTTCTTTTACAACTCCTGGTGAAGCCAGGAACTTTGGCGGGTTTGATTATCGCAGTCACTTGCGAACTCTGCATATCCACTGGTTGTTCAAAGTGAAGGGAGCCAGTTCGGTAACAGCAGTTGCTCCTGAGGGACTTGGACAATATAACGTACTACGGTGGACGGATTGGACTAGGCATAAGTTGGGCTCGGCGGTCGAGGGATTGTTTCCTGAGCCTCATGCAGGATATATGAAGGGTCTTATTATCGGGATGGCGAATGATATCGATCCCGGTACCTATAGTCAATTCTCACAATTGGGTTTAACGCACATCATGGCAATCTCCGGAACACATGTTGCGGTCTATGTAGCTTCGCTCCTCCTTCTTCTGTCCTGGCTAAGGTTAACCCGAGAGACAGCTCTTACGATTGTTCTGGTGCTATTGCCCGCTTACGTGCTATTGTCCGGCGGTTCGCCTTCAGTGATTCGGGCAGGCATAATGTCCATGATTGGGTTGTATATGGCTCGTCGTGGTCTTGCCAGAGATGGCCTTCAGATGATCAGCGCAGCCGCGCTCCTGATGATATGGTGGGACCCGTACTTTTTGCTGAGCGTTAGCTTTCAGTTATCCTTTCTCGTGACCGCAGGTTTGATGATCTATATGCCTTTGGTTAACCGACTGTTCAGCAGCTGGCCGAAATCTCTAGCCGCAACAGCATCCGTTACCGTGACCGCTCAACTGATTTCTTTTCCGGTAACCATTTTATATTTCAACCAGTTTTCATTGCTCTCATTTGTGGCCAACTTTCTGCTTGTTTCTTTGATTAGTGCCATTGTATTACCTCTGGGTACGGTCGCCATGCTGTTGTCATTCATATGGGTTCCCTTGGCGAAACCCCTCGCATGGATTGCGATTCAACTGAATCAACTGACGTTTACAAGCGTGGAGTGGATGAACAGCATGTCAGGTTTTGTATTGATCTGGGCAACACCTTCCCTGTTGTGGATTGCTGCATATTATGCCGTGTTGTATGCCTTACTCTACCTGTTGCATCGTGGCAATGGTGAGCAGCGAGAAACAACGTTTATTGAGGAGGAGACGGCTCCTCTTGTCCGAAGACAACCTCCAGTTTCCATGGGGAATGTGGGGATACGTTCATCAATGTCTAACGTGGCACAGGATCAAGGTAAGAACCGTGTAGATGGAAAAGAAACTTCATTAACGACATTAGGAGCCAGTATCGCATGGCCAGAATATACAAGTGCATTTACTGCACGAGGTGCAGGATATTATGCGCATGAACGAATGAGTAAAGTCCAGCGATGGTTGTGCGGGGGGCTCGCGCTCAGCTGGATTGCCGGATTATGTTGGGCCTACCAGACCCCGCAGCCTGCGGGAAGCGGCATCGTGCAGTTTTTGGATATTGGGCAGGGAGACAGTACATTGATTACAACACCGGAAGGCAAGCACATTTTGGTGGATGGCGGAGGGACGATTAACTTTGGGAACGCAGAACAATCATGGAAAACAAGACGTGATCCGTATGAGGTAGGAGCCAAGGTTGTTGTTCCTTTATTGAAAAAAAGAGGCATCCATCAACTGGATGCTGTCATTGTCACCCATGCCGACCAGGATCATTTTGGAGGACTGCAGGCAGTGCTGGAACAGATTCCGGTTAAACGATTCATGTTTAATGGCACAACCAGCGGTAAGGATAACTTTGATAAGTTACTGAATACAGCCATGGAACGAAAAATTCCTCTATACGCCATTAGGCAGGGCATGTCCTATACGGCTGATAAGGAGACAAGTTTACATTTTATAGGTCCAGATCTGGAACACATGGATGTAAATGCATCGGGCAGTTTGCCTGTGTCTGAACACCAGAATCAAGATTCCGTTGTCTTTTTGCTGGACATGGCTGGGGCTTCCATGTTGTTCACTGGGGATATGGATGCAGCAGTCGAACAGGATCTGCTCTATATGATTCAGGATGGCTCACTCGCTGAAGCTTTTGAACAAAAAGGTGCAGATCTTGAAGTTGCAGAGGGAGTTGTACAAAGGGTACTTACACGCCCGTTGCAAGGTAATTCAAATGATGCTTCAGCATTTGTCTCCATTGACGTTCTAAAGGTCGCTCATCATGGTAGCAAAACGTCGTCCACTGAAGCCTGGCTCCAATACTGGAACGCCAAAACCGCTGTGATATCTGCAGGAGTTAACAATACATATGGGCACCCCAATCCGGGAGTGATGGAACGTCTGGAGGCTACCGGGTCAGATATTTATCGGACAGATCAGATGGGTGAGGTTCAGATGAGAGTGAAGGATGGGAAGATTGATATCCGGTACAAGTTGAACGGGGTTGAGTGACGGCACGCAATCTATTTATCACTGTGATGATGAGTGAAGAAAACTCCGATTTAATACCAATTGGAAGGTTAAAAAGACAAGTGAACTTCCAATAATGTGGATAGACTGAGCAGAAAAAGTAGTGAAGTTAAGTGTGAATATCGAGAAGATAATCCCACCTATGAAGCCTAATAGACCATATGCGGCAATAGTAACGAGCAATCTCATATACGTAGTATCTTTTTTTCTGTATAAAAGTAATCCATCCACCAATATGGAAAGTGGCATAATTAAGAAAAGTAAAATAGCGAGGTTAATCAATAATCCAACTGCAAATTTATACCCGAATGAATAATAGAAAGTATTCTCTATTCTTTCATCCAACGGGACATAGTGATATATCCCCATTACAAGTGAAATGAAAATTGCAGTTAAAACAGCTGCAAGTATTTTTCCCCGCGGCCTATTAATTCTATGGGTGTTTGTCATTTAAATATTAACCTCCATCTTAAATAACTATGTTCAACAAGAGAGAGACTAAGGAAGTTACTATATTTTAACATACAGAGGTTGAGAAAAAGTGGAAAAAGAGAAAGAAAGCACTTATTTGACCTTTAAAAGAAAAAAAGTTGTTTCGCTGTGAATGACTTTTTTCTTAATTTGCATGATGGTCCCGCGGTTCAAGTTACTGAGTATCATTTGATAATTAACAAAGTTCAAGAACTTATTGAAGCAGTCATAACTGAACATGTCGCAAATTTTGAAATGGATATTAGCTCGGTTCCGAGTGTACATTGTTTTTGCAGAAGTGAAAAAAATTTTTTGGATGCGAAAACTTTTTGGGAACCCGTATACGTCTTACTTCTTGTTACGACAAAAGATTTATAGAAAAGGGATAATCGACCATGTTCAATAGGAAAACTGAAAAAATTCTTACACACTGTATTACCGAGCATAAAGAGAACGTATACCGACTTGCTTATAGCTATGTCAAAAATAAGGATGATGCCCTGGATATCGTACAAGACTCCATATACAAAGCGATGACGAATCTTGAACGTCTGAAGAACCCAGACGCGGTCAAAAGCTGGTTTTACCGGATTGTGGTGAATACCGCCCTGGATTTTCTGCGCAGAAACAAAAAGGTTCAGGCGATGGATCATGAAATGATCGAAACCTACAGCCTCGGGGCAGAAGATACGTATACGGACATTGATTTGAAGCTAACGCTCGAATCCTTGCCGGATAAATACAAGAGCGTCATTATACTGAGATATTTTGAAGACATGAAGATCGAAGAAGTTGCTGCTGTACTGGATGAGAATGTGAATACGATTAAAACAAGGCTGTATCAGGCGCATCAGCTATTGCGAATCAAAATGAATGATTAAACAACCAAAGGAGAACGAGTAAGATGAACAATAACATGGAACAGCTGCGAAAAGAATATCAAGAAATACCCATTCCAGATGAATTGGATAGCATTGTAAACCAATCGATTCATAAATTCTCTAAGGAGGGAAGGAGGGGCCTCGGCTCAAAGTACAGATGGTTAGCCGTTTCCAGTGCGGCTGCGTTCATGTTCCTTGTTGCGATCAATGTCAGTCCTCCTGTAGCGAAAGCCTTGTCATCCATACCGGGTGTGGACCGGGTTATCCAGGTGCTCACGTTGAAGGAATACGTGGTTGACGAGTCTAATTACAATGCGAATATCAAAGTGCCTTCCATTACCGATATGGAGAATGAGCAGTTGCAAAGCGGGTTGAACGAGAAATATATGAAGGAGAACAAAGCGCTTTACGAAAAGTTCCAGGCGGAAATCAGCGAATTGAAGAAGCAAGGCGGAGGCCATCTGGGACTTGATGTCGGATATGAAGTGAAGACGGACAACGACGAGATTTTATCTATACAAAGATACGTGGTCGAGACCGCCGGTTCATCCTCGGAGAAGCTTCAGTTTGATACGATCGATAAGAAAAGCCAAATTCTCATAACCCTGCCGATGCTGTTCAAGGACGATCGTTATGTTAGGCTCATCAGCGACAACGTTAAAGAGCAGATGCAGGTGCAAATGAGAGCGGACCCTAATAAGATTTACTGGGCTCCGGGAGCTACCGACGTGCCGATCACCAGTGAGTTCCAGAGCATCGCGAAGGATCAAGGCTTCTATATCAACAACGATGGTAAGCTGGTGATTGCTTTCAACGAATATGACGTCGCGCCAGGGTATATGGGTTCTGTGGAATTCGTCATTCCTACGGATGTGTTGAAAGACGTTGTGATTAACAACAAATACATTAAGTAATGGAAGAGACCGGTGATCGGGTACCCCGCGCCGGTTTTTTTTGTTAGTACTTTGGTCGAAGAGACATTGTTCTGTTTTTGATTTTCCAAAACTTTCTGCACCATCTCATGCGTCTAGCCAATGAGTGTGCGAGATCAGACACTCATAAAAAGAGATGGAGGATGAAAAAAGCTATGAAAAAGAAAACGATAACATACATGAAGATGGGGGCCATGGGCTGTGTAGCCATGCTCGGCGTCGGCGCAGCGAGCTTATCTGCAAATGCGCTGGCCTCGGCACCTGTTTCAGCGAACGTAACTGTCAGCTCTAAGGTACATGCAGCCGTCCCTTCGGCTACAGGAATAAAAATCGTGGAGAAGGTACTGAGCACAACAAGCAAGAACCTTATTGTGAACATCAAGGTACCTCAGCTGGACGGCATGCTTGACACCAGATACCAGAATGAATTGAATGGCATCCTTTTATCCCGTGCGCAAAAGGATCTTGCTCAGTGGGAGAAGGAGGCCGCAGAAACGGCCAAAAAGGCAAAAGTAAATCACCAGAAGTTCCACCCCTATGAATTTTACGTCAGCTATAAGCTAAAGTCGGACGGAACTGGAAACCCGGCAGGAGTAGTTTCCCTTGAAGTAATCACAGAAGGTTACAGGGGCGGAACAAGCATGCCCCGGATCGATACCTACAACTTGAAAAATGCCTCTGCGGCTCAGCGCGTGAAACTGGAGGATCTCCTCGGTTCTAACTATAAAGAAAAGCTTGATGCAGATATTCTTACGCAAATGAGAAAGGATCCCGATCAATACTTCCTGGAAGAATTCAAAGGGACGCTCACGGAACAGTCGTTTTATATTGAAAAAGGCGAACTGGTTATCGTCTTCCCGAAATACAGTATCGCGCCGGGATATGTGGGTTCACCGGAGTTCCGTTTTAATTTGAAGAATGCTAGCCTCTGAGGCAAAGCCGAATGATATGAAGCCAGAAGTCGCAGTATAGTTGGATCTGAAAAAGGTGGCAGCTTACTAAGGGAGCCTATGGCGTGACGATCGTTTTGCTCGACGTTGCACAGAATCTCTGTTATAGAAGTGTAGTGAGGTTCAGCCGCAAAGTCTGCAAAAGTATAAAATGATCATTGGACAAGCGCGTCCTACGAGATGTATTCCTATTTCTTCTCGAAAATGGCTCCCAAAGCGCTCGGCGTAGCTAATGTGATTCATAAAAATCATTTTTACGTGCAATCCAATTTGTGTCCGACATTCTAAATGTACAATTACAACATTAATTCAAGTCTTATGCTGAAAACATGACGATTATTCTGAATATGGCATCCCGTAGCCTCTCTTCTTACGGGATGCTTTTTTAGTTCTAAGAAGGTAGAAGTTCCATGAAATTGTTTTGCTCTCCTCATTGGTTACATGAATTGGATAAAACTTTTTTCACAAGCTCGGCGTCCTGCCTATGAGCGACAAATTAAAAAGGACAGGGACGAAAGCAAAATGAATGACAACACGAATCATTTCGGAAGTCTAATCCGGAACTTTGCACCGGTACGAGGAGACGGTAAACGTTATATGCCAGGACTTGATGGCTTAAGGGCATTTTTTTCGTCATATCTGGCTATCTCATCACCGACCAAATCATTCAGGAATGGAAGAAGGATCATCATTTGAGCCTTTTAAACTTTGGATTCGCAGGGCGCGCAGACTGCTACCTGCCAAAATTGTGATGCTGCTCTTCACAGCGGCGTGGCTCCTCATTATCGATCTCTCGAGATTGAAGGCACTCAGTGGGGCGGGCCGCCATCGACGGAAGAAATGATAGACAATGACTTGCAGTTTTATGACTAGAATAAAGATAAGGATGATCTGAAATGAACAAAAGGAAGAAAACACGGTGGCCCGTTTGGCTGGTTGGATTTATTGTATTTGCTGGCGGGATTCTAGGAATCAATCTAATGGTGCAAAATGTTCTAGCTGGAAACAACAGCGCTACAGAGTACGTTGAAGTGTCGCCCAGTGCATACCCAGGATTAAATATCGAAACAAGGACGAAGAATACGAAGCATTATATATTGTCGATTAGCAACGTCCTAACAAATAGCAAGGAGATTAATACTCCTATTCAGACGTGGGTCAATGATCAGGAAAAGAAATTTTTAACCCAGGTTGAGACAGGTGCAAAAACGCTTCAAGGCGATCATCGTGCTGAATTGAATATTACAGTAGATACGAATAAAATTAATGACCATTTATATAGTTTAGTGTTCACTTCCTATCAAATCACCACAGGCGGTGCTAATGGACAATCGATAATAAAATCTTTTAATATCGACACAGCTGAAAATAAAATTTTGAATTTATCCGATATCATGACTTATGACAAAGCAGCTGTTGACCATATTATGTCAATCGTGAAGGAAGAATTGAAGAAACAGAAAAACGTCCACTCTTATGTATTCGAAGTAGAACTTCAAAAATCTATAAAAAAACCATCTGAATGGAAATGGTCGATAGGTAACGGAGTCTTTACTTTATATTTTAATAAATACGAGATCGCTGCTGGTGCAGCCGGAACGATCCAAGTGAACATTCCACTGAAATCTTTGCATTCCTACTTGAAAAAGGACATCACTAAAAAATGGAATATCACTTATGGAAATAACGATGAGCCAGAAGGGAAGGGGCCAACTCAGCCTCCGCTTGATCCTAAAGGGAAATATGTGGCTCTTACCTTTGATGACGGGCCTCACCCAAAGGTGACACCTAGAGTTCTAAAGACTTTGAAGGAGTACAACGCGAAGGCTACTTTCTTCATGCTGGGCGTACAAGTAGAGTATTATCCTGATATGGCTAAAAAGGTTGCTGAGGCCGGCCATGAGATCGGCAATCACTCCAAGGGTCATCCGAATCTGGCGAATATGAGCCTGAGTGAGGTGCGCAAACAAATCATAGAATCATCGCACCGAATCGAAGATGCGACTGGAGAAAAACCAACCCTATTCCGTCCGCCTTATGGTGCTATGAATGAATCAGTCAAAAAAATCACCAAAGAACAGAAAACACCCATTATTTTATGGTCTGTGGATTCGCTGGATTGGAAAAGCCGGAACGCCCAAGCTGTAAATAAAGAGGTTGCTAAAAACATCAGATCAGGTTCGATTGTACTTATGCATGATATTCACGCTTCTACAGCTGATGCGCTGCCCCAAATGCTTAAATCACTAAAAAAGCAAGGCTACCAATTCGTAACGGTTTCTCAGTTGTTGTCCTTGAATGAATCCACAGGAAATGGCCCTTATTATAATCAATAAGTTCATCACACAAAAAGAGGTACAAACCTTCGTTTTTCTAAGGTTTGTACCTCTTCTATAAGAATGGATTTGCTTCTTATATTCAGATACGGATGTAAGAGAAGTAATTGTAGCTAATTTCATGTAAAAATATGGTTTTAGTTGCGTTTTTATTGGTGTTAAGTAATTTTTGTTGCAGGATTATGGTTATTTTTACCGAATAATAGTTAGGCCCACCCTAGAGGGGGGGATAGAGATACTTAGTGATCGTAGCACTATACATAATAATGAGGGGATCAAGAAAAAATGGAACTTGTAGAAATGACACAAAGTAAAAGTAAAAGTAAAAGTAAAAGTAAAAGTAACAGTAATGCAACTCAGAAGTTTAGAGTAAAGTGGATAAGAAAAGCGATAGTCCTATGGATTGCACTTTTAGTTATCGGTTTGATCGCATTACAGTCCTCCGCTTTTGCATCATCTGCATCGGGTAACTCCATCACTTCAGTTCTTGATCGAAATGATTACTTGCTGGACGATGGTACACTCTGGTCTAAAGGTATTTCTCAATGGCAAACTGATCGTGATTTACTGATGAATACACCAATTCATCACTTCAATTGATTGCAAGTCACAGCACAAAAAAAGCCCGCTTTCCGTTACACTCCACGTGGGAGAATATCGGAAAACGGGCCATTTTTCATAATGTAGAAGAAATATAATAACTACTCTACGCCATCCTTAAAGTGTTTGTTCCAGTGTTTATCGCCCTTGTGCAACAGATCTTCTACCGTTTTCTCAAGAGTCATCAACAGCTGTGCTCTGACATCAAGTACGGTTTCTCTGTACAAGCGTTCTTCCGATCCAACGATTTTATCGCCGTATAATGCCTGTGCAGCTACGTACTTCCGATGTTCCTCGACCAGAGTATCAATGGACTCTAATGCATGTTCCACAAAGTGGGAAATACTTTGATATTCTTTGGGCATTTGTTCTTTTAAAGCTTGAATTTTCGCAAGAGCTGGCATGCTCATCACCTCGTGTTTATGAATGTAAATTTACAATACACTATTTTCATAAAAATTGCATTAAAATCAGCTTAAATTTGGACAAATTTCGACTTTTTTTATTTTCGCAATCAAAAAAGTGCTTATCTATAATGTATGCCATTGCATTTGAATTGAGTCGTGTAAGTAATGGAATCCCTTTTGGATACGTTTGGTGACTCGTTATGCAATTTCTGTTATTCTAAGAGAAGATTTCAGCGGCCTTAATACATACGCCGTTATTTTGTTATGGCAAATTAAAAAAAAACTTAACTTTGCAACAATTTTATTGATGATCACGTCTGTAAGGTTGCAGGGAGAGGGGGATCCTTTGTGGTAGAGCCGGAACTCATCAGAGCCGCTCAATCGGGCGATCGCGACGCTCTAATTACCCTATTGCGGGAGATTGAACAACATGTTTATCGGACCGCATATTACATTCTCAATAATGAACAGGACGCTTTGGATGCTGCTCAGGAAGCGTTGATCCGAATTTACACCAAAATAAATTCATACGAAGAAAAGGCCCAATTCAAAACATGGGTACAACGCATCGTCACGAACATCTGTATTGATAAATTCAGAAGAACCAAACCGTCTGTCTCCATTGACGAACATGACATGGTTTTTCAGGATAATCAGGATGTGGAGTACGAGGTCATGTCTACATATGTGGCCCAAGACATTCAGGATGCAATCAACAAGCTTCCCGAGCATCATCGTACCGTTATTGTTCTAAGATATTTGCAGGACTTATCCTACAATGAAATTGCCGATTGTCTCGATCTTCCGTTGAATACGGTGAAATCTTATTTATTTAGAGCCAGACAGCAATTACAGAATCTACTACAGGAATATCAGAAAGGTGGTGTGACAGGATGAAATGCGAAGAGGTGGTGGAATGGATGCACCGCTATCTGGATCATGATCTGGGCGAGGCGGAAACCGCGCAGATGCTACAGCATGTGGCAAAGTGTCCGGAGTGCGCCGAGAATTTTAGTTTACTCAGAGCTCTTTCCAGAGAACTGGAAGAATTACCGCAAGTAAGCCCGAAATTTAGTCTGGTTGATGCGATTATGCCACAGCTTGATGCCATTGACGAAGCGCGTAAGGAACAAAGTAGCACCATACAGGAAATGAATCCTGTCCCCGCTGCATTTGAGAATTTACAACGTTCAAGTGAGCGGAAAACGAAGCAAAAATGGCTTAACTCGATGGCAGGACGCATGTCCATGGGTGCAGCTGCTGCGGCAGTTATATTGGGATTCGCCATCTGGGGAAATCCGCCTGAACAGATTGAGAATGCCGATTCCATGCTGATGAGATCTGGAGCTTCTCAAGAGAGTGGCAATGTGGATGAGAATCCATTAAGCAAGAGTATTGAAAATTCTGATCCTGCCACTTCATCCCAATCAAGCAGCAACGATGTGTTTGTGGATCAATCGAATGTTTCACCAACTGAACCAGATAACCAAGGTGTAGAAACAATTCCTGAAGAGAATGGTGGAGATGAGGTACAGGAGCCTGAGGTTAAGTCAGATCCGACACCTCAACAACCGGCTACCGAATCATCGCCTGCTCGGAATAAAGGAACTCAGGATAATTCGTCTAAAACTCCTTCGACCGATAATCAGAAGAATCCGGATCAGAACCAAGATTCTGAGCAGAGAACTCAAGCATCAGGAGATGCTCCTGAATCTTCTGCAGATGGAGAAGAGAATGGAGTAACAGAAACAGAAAATGGAGATTCCTTCACTTCTCAGATGATCGTACCAAATACCAATGAAGATGCTCCGGTAGAAGGCAGTTCTTCTCCTGATTCCAGTGCAGGTGCAGATGCTTCTGGAGGAAACAAAGGATTCGCAGCAGGGCCGGATCAGGGAATGGCTACAACAGCAGCACCAAAAGAATGGAAATCCCCTGACGGCTCTTATGTAGTTATGCTTATTGGTGATCAAATCAGCATATACTCCAAACCTGTGAGCGAACCGGATGTTCTAAATTTGGTTGAACAACGCAGTATAGAGGGGACACTGAAGTCAGCGAGTTGGTCGAAGGATGGTACCCTATTTAATTACGAAACGGACAAGGATGGAACAACGGCGAAGAACTCGTTTAATGTACCTGCTGTTTCAGGTGGAGCTCCTGCGAAATAATTAAAAATGGGGAGTGGGCTCCTCTAAAACGAAAGAACATTCTCAGTATGACAAGCATATAGTGGAAGTAACAAAACGTCCTATCTCAGTTCAAACAACTGACGTCGTATGACCGCGCACCGGCTTTTTCTAGAACTGCTGGTGTCCGCGTTTATATAGATGTAGGACAGGGGACCTTCATCCGTAACTGGATGTAAGGTCCCTTTGTTGTCTTGCGCTTTTTCTGGTAGGATAAGAGGGATAAGGAGGCGCCGTGAATGGATGTAAAAAGTGCAACAAAGGCAATACGTAATGGAGAAACGGCACCGATCTATGTGCTGTACGGAACGGAGAAGTACCAGATACAGCAATTTACGGATATGTTAAAAAAACAGGTTATTGAAGAAGAACATCGTGATTTTGCGATTATTCCATATGATTTGTCTGAAACGGCTGTGGAGGTCGTTATTGAAGAAGCAGAGACCGTACCTTTTCTGGTTCCGCGCAAATTAATTATTGTAAGGGACGCGAGCCTGTTCACCGCAGGCAAAGAATCCAAGATTGAACATCAGGTTGATCGTCTGCTTACATATATGGAAAATCCGGCAGATTACAGTACGATTGTTTTTTTGGCTCAAGGGGATAAGCTGGATGAGCGTAAGAAACTGGTGAAGGCTGTCAAGAAAAAGGCAGTCGTTCTTGCTTTTGCTCCACTCAGTGGAGAAGAGTTATTGAATTGGATAGTGAAACTTGCGAAGCAGCGGGATGTTTCCTTGGAGACGGGAGCGGCGGAAACGTTGATCAGCTATGCAGGAACAGGTCTTCAGACCCTGTCTGCTGAAGTAGACAAGTTATGTTTGTTTGCGGGTAATGGGGGGACAATCAAGCGTGCTGATATCGAGTCACTGGTTGCCCGTAGTACAGAGCAGAATGTATTTTCTTTGGTGGAAGAACTCGCTAATTTGCGACTGGAGAAAGCGTTGGCTCTTTTCTATGAGTTGCTGAAGCAGCGGGAAGAACCGATTAAAATTGTCGCTTTAATCGCACGCCAGTTTCGGATCATGATCCAGGTGAAAGAGTTGGGGCAACAAAGTTACTCCCAGCAGCAGATTGCCAGTCAGCTTGGTCTGCATCCGTATGCTGTTAAGATTGCGGGTGAACAAGCCCGTAAATTTCAGCCGGATCGTCTGAGAATGATCCTGAGTCACCTCAGTGAACTGGATTACCAAATGAAAACAGGGGCTGTGGATAAAGTGCTTGGCCTGGAGCTGTTCTTATTAAGACTTGGTGCGTGAAGTGATACGTAAACCTGATAGAATAATAGTATGAGTAACAAAACAAAGCGACCTTTGCTCCATGATGGTTAAATCATTGGAATGAAGGTCGCTTTGTCTGTGTCTTATACTTATCGAATCAGATACTAAAAAATCCTGAAAGCCTATGCTGTTCAGGATTTTTCCATTGGATCGTATAAGTAACGCTTCTTACGCTTGTGCGGAAAGAGCGTTCAGTTTTTTCGCCAAGCGAGACTTTTTGCGTGCTGCAGCATTTTTATGAACCAGACCTTTAGTTACAGCCTTGTCCAGCTTTTTGGAAGCAGCTTGAATCGCAGCTTTTGCAGTATCAACTTCGTTACTTACCAGAGCAGCATCAGCAGCTTTAACAGCTGTACGGAGTGCAGACTTCTGGGAAGCGTTGAGTGCGCGGCGCTTGTCGCTCGTTTTTACGCGTTTAACAGCGGATTTGATGTTTGGCATTACATTCACCTCCTGTAAGGCATTTGCATGAATACAAACGTTTCACAACTTAAAATATTCTATCACGCTAGCATGTAAAATGCAACAGATATTCCTACGATGTTCGACATGCTGTATAAAGAAACCCTTTTTCCCACACAATATGCTCAAATGCGGTAAGGGAGGCAGGGACAGAATGACACTGGATTTGCAAAACTATACAGTTCGTACCGATTTGGCGATCGACTCCAAGGAAATGGCGCAAGGTGGACAGAAACAGACGATTCCCGGACTACGGGAAGATGTAGAGAAAAAAGAGGGCATTACGATTACACGTATTGATGTTCTCAATGAAGAAGCAGCCAAGGCCATTGGACGGGTGAAAGGTCACTATGTCACCTTGGAAGTACCTTCACTACGGAATGGTGATACCGAGTTACAGGAGCGAGTTGCCGCCGAGTTCACACGTGAGATGGAAGATTTTATGGTTAAGGCCGGAATCAACAAAACATCCAAGGTCTTGATTGTTGGCCTGGGCAACTTAAATGTCACCCCGGATTCACTCGGTCCACTTGTTGTGGAAAATCTGATGGTGACCCGTCAGTATTTCGAATTGGTGCCAGATCAGGTTGCGCCAGGGTATCGGGAAGTCAGCGCGATTGCTCCCGGCGTGTTAGGTACAACGGGCATTGAATCCAGTGACATCGTACAGGGGATTGTAGATCGTACCAAGCCGGATGCCATTATTGCGATTGATGCGCTGGCCTCCCGTTCCTTGGAACGTGTAAATACAACGATTCAGGTAGCGGACATTGGTATTCACCCGGGTTCCGGTATTGGAAACAAACGGCGCGGCCTGACTCGTGAGATATTAGGTGTGCCTTGCATCGCCATCGGAGTACCAACCGTATGTTATGCGTCCACCATTGTGAATAATGTGATTGAGATGATGCGCTCACACTTTCGCCAGGAAACGGATCAGACCAAACAGATCATGGGTATGCTGGACGACATCGGTGAGCAAGAACGCTTGAGTCTGGTGAAAGAGGTGCTGGAGCCATTGGGTCATGACCTCATTGTTACCCCAAAGGAAATCGATGAGTTTATTGAGGGAATTGCCAATGTTATCGCTACAGGACTTAACGCCGCACTCCATGATGCAGTGAATCCGGATAACGTAGCTGCTTATACACACTAAAACCTAAACTGAGCTCAGCAGAAGGTCCGAATCTATCGGACTTTCTTTTTTTTATTCCTGGAATCTTTCATCTTCCTGTTCTATCAATTCTTGCAGGCTCATAGAGTTGAAGTATAAGAGTTGTCCAGCAGGGAAGGAGACAGCAGAATGAACAAGATATTGGCCTGGAATATTGGAAAGTGGAAAAAAAGATGTCTGCACGTGCTGGCCATGGGCCGTACGTTGTTGTTGCTTATGATCATATCTGCCTTGTTTTTTGTCGTACTGGGTCTCGGGGGCATGGCAGAGAAACGTTTGAATAGTTCACCCGTTTCTTCCATGAAAGGATTTGCAAGTGCTGTATCAAGCCGCTTTTTCGTCGATATGCTCGGTATGGAGATGCCCCAACTCACCCAGAAGGAACAGACCTCTGCCATATCCGGTGAGAATCTCACCTCTTTTGTTTTCCAATTACTAACGAATGTAAATCCTCAAGACCCCAAAAGTCTGATTGCTAGAGAAATGCCGGGCATGGGTTCCAACCAACCTGTTCTGCTCCGTCCTGGATCTGGTAATGAAAAAGCCGAGGCTCCTGAAGATTATCAGCCCGGTCCCAGTCTTACGGATACGGCTTCTGCGGGTGGAGGGAAACTCGGTAGTGAGCTGCACGTTCCACCAGGCCAGGACAATACGGATCCACCTGATTCGAGCGAGCCTGGAGATGGAGTAGGTAAAGAAGATCCCCCAGCGAAGAATGGTGAGAAAGACCATTCAGGCTCACCGACAACAGGTAAAAAGTCAATTCTTATCTATCATTCCCATCCACGGGAAGGCTACAATCCACTGCTAGGTACAAAAAGTGATAATCCATCATCAGGCAAATCAACAGGTAATGTGTTTCAAGTGGGAACCTACCTCTCAGACAGTTTGGAGAAGCTGGGAATTGGCGTAGAGCACGCCAAGGATGATTATCCCACCAAAGTAAAGGACTATAACTGGAACTATTCTTATAAATACTCCCGTCAAACGGTAAAAGCGGCACTTGCTCAAAATGATGATCTGACGTACCTCATCGACATTCATCGCGATTCACAGCGTCATGGCAAAACAACGACTACCATTAACGACTTGGGTTACGCCAAAGTGTATTTCATTATTGGACATGAAAATCCGAATTGGCGGCAGAATGAAGCTTTTGCAGCGAAAATTCATAAGAAACTGGAAGCCAAGTATCCTGGGGTATCCCGAGGTGTGTGGGGCAAGGATGGCGGAGGAGCCAACAACGGAGAGTATAACCAAACCCTTTCACCCAACAGCATTTTGATCGAGATTGGCGGCATCGACAACACAGGAGCTGAGCTCCAACGGACATCGAAGATTCTCGCCGACATGATTGCCCAAGTGTATTGGGAAGATCAAAAGGTGGATAAAGCCAGTGCCAAAACCTCGTCGCAGGGTGGATAGGAACCATATATGTAAGTATGTAAGAAGGAAAAATAGTTAGAGAGTGACAGGAGGCAATGCACATGTCCAGATTCGGTAAAAGACTGTTATCCATCGCTGTATTAATGTTGCTGGGTGTTCTGTTTGGAATGCAGCTGGCTGGCAGCAACTTTCATATGGGCAATCCATCAGGAGGCACGTCAACCGTGGTGACAACTCAGCCAACTTCATCGGTTACCGAATCTGTTCCGACTGCACCTGTCCAAAAGGAAATCAAAGAACCACCATTTGTACCTGTTCAGTCACCAAGCCAAGTGCTTGGGGCAGATCAAAATAAGGCTCCGGTTGATGTGTTGGCAGACAAAACGGCTGGACTATTGCAAAATCTCTCACACAGTGGAATCAAGTGGGTAGTCTCTCTTTTTAGCGGCGTTGCTGAATAAAATACCATGATTTAAAGGTACAATATAACCTCTGGGAGTGCATGATGACACTTTATTATAAAGTTGAGACATCACGGGATTGATGCTCTGTGCTTCAACTGTTATAATGAAGTGATTGACACTAGGCTGTTTCTGGGGGTAAGGAATGACTGACATTCGGGCAAGACAACGTAAAATTCGTAACTTTTCTATTATTGCACATATAGATCACGGCAAATCAACACTTGCGGACCGGATCTTGGAGCACACAGGTGCGCTCACGTCACGTGAAATGCAGGAACAGGTTCTGGATAAAATGGACCTTGAACGCGAACGTGGAATAACGATCAAGCTACAAGCAGTAGCCTTGACTTACAAAGCGGATGACGGGGAAGAGTATTTATTGAATCTGATTGATACACCGGGACACGTAGACTTCACGTATGAAGTATCACGCAGTCTTGCTGCATGTGAAGGTGCTCTGCTGGTTGTGGATGCAGCTCAGGGAATTGAAGCCCAAACACTTGCGAACGTGTATCTGGCATTGGATAACAACCTTGAAATTTTACCAGTTATCAACAAAATTGACCTTCCGAGCGCTGATCCTGAACGGGTGAAGCAGGAAGTGGAAGATGTTATTGGTTTGGACACAAGTAATGCGGTTTTGGCTTCGGCCAAATCAGGAATCGGAATCAAAGAAATTTTGGAGCAAGTGGTGAAAAGTGTTCCGGCACCGACTGGTGATCCTGAGCAGCCTTTGAAAGCGCTGATTTTTGACTCGCACTACGACCCGTACAAAGGTGTAATCGTATATGTGCGTGTTGTTGACGGCAAAATCAAATCCGGTTCCAAAATTAAAATGATGGCAACGGGTAAATCATTTGAAGTCATTGAAGTTGGAGCGTTCAAACCTCGCATGACCATCGTGGATGAGCTGAACGTGGGTGATGTTGGATTTATCGTTGCAGGTATCCGGCATGTTGGTGATACACAAGTCGGGGATACGGTAACGGATGCCAAAAATCCAACACCGGAACCTTTGCCGGGTTACCGTAAAATTAACCCAATGGTATACTGCGGTCTCTATCCGATTGAAACATCGGACTATGTTGACCTGCGTGAAGCACTTGAGAAATTGCAGTTGAACGATGCGTCTCTGAGTTTTGAACCGGAAACATCCAGTGCACTCGGTTTTGGATTCCGTTGTGGATTCCTTGGACTGCTTCACATGGACGTGATCCAGGAGCGGATCGAGCGGGAGTTTAACATTCCGTTGATCACAACGGCACCAAGTGTAATTTATCACGTCACCTTAACAAATGGTGAAGTGATGAAAATCGACAACCCATCCAACTATCCTGAGGTGGGACGGATTGATTACGTCGAGGAACCATACGTCAAGGCAGATATTATCGTACCGAATGATTATGTAGGTACTATTATGGAGCTGTGTCAGACTAAACGCGGTGAATATGTAAATATGGAATATCTGGACACAACCCGGGTTACCATTACCTATGAGATTCCGTTGTCCGAGATTGTATATGACTTCTTCGACCAGTTGAAATCCGGTACCAAAGGATATGCATCCCTGGATTATGAGCTGTCAGGTTACCGTCAGTCCAATCTGGCAAAAATGGATATTGTACTCAATGGCGAACAAGTGGATGCTCTGTCCTTCATCGTTCACCGTGACCGTGCCTATAACCGCGGACGCATTGTCTGTGAGAAACTGCGCGAGCTGATTCCACGGCAAATGTTCGAGGTGCCAATTCAGGCATCTGTAGGTACCAAGGTTGTTGCTCGTGAGACGGTAAAAGCAATGCGTAAAAACGTACTTGCCAAGTGTTATGGTGGTGACATCTCGCGGAAACGGAAACTGCTTGAGAAGCAGAAGGAAGGTAAGAAGCGGATGAAGCAGGTTGGTAACGTTGAGGTGCCACAAGAGGCGTTCATGGCGGTACTGAAAATTGATGACTAATAATTCAATTTCGGGTACATCACAGAGTGTGTGTATCGAAATTGAATTGTAGGACGTTTGCTTGCAAACGTGGGTACAACACAAATTATTAAATAACTAAGCTGAAAGGGAAGCCGGATGGCTTTCCTTTTTTCAAATAGAGGGGGACTTGCCATGACATTGGCAGCACACAGCCGGAAGACAGGTGCGCCCCAAGCGGTGTATCTTCACATTCCCTTTTGCACGAATAAATGTTTTTATTGCGACTTTAACTCCTACGTTCTGAAAGATCAGCCCGTGATGCAATATCTCGAAGCGCTGGAACGGGAGATGGAACATACCGTTAAGGCCAATCCACCGGGTGAGATTAAGACCATATTTGTAGGTGGTGGTACGCCAACAGCTCTGAAACCGGATGAGATGGCGGTATTTCTTCGTTCCGTGAAGACGTATTTCCCAAATTGGGCCGACGATATTGAATTTTCGATGGAAGCCAACCCGGGAACCACGGATGCGGAGAAACTCGCTGCGATGAAAGAGGGCGGGGTTAACCGTGTTAGTTTTGGCGTGCAGGCTTTTCAGAATGATCTGCTGACAGGCATTGGGCGTATTCATAATACGGATGATGTATATCGCAGTTTGGAGAATGCTCGAAAAGCGGGACTGAATAACCTGTCAATTGACCTGATGTTTGGGTTGCCGAACCAGACTGTTGAAATGTTGAATGAGAGTATCGACAAAGCGCTGGAACTGGATCTGCCGCATTACTCCATCTACAGTCTGAAAGTGGAAGAAAATACACTTTTCCATACACTGTATCAGAAGAACCAGTTGCCACTTCCTCATGAAGATGATGAGCTGGAGATGTATCTTCTATTAATGAGACGTATGAAAGAAGCAGGCTATGGACAATACGAGATCAGTAACTTTGCCAAGCCGGGCTTTGAGAGTCGTCACAATATTACCTACTGGCGTAATGAGGACTACTATGGTCTGGGTGCAGGTGCGCATGGATATGTGGGCCGCGAACGGCATATGAATATTAAAGGTATAAATCCTTATGTTGAAGCTTCACGAGCAGGACTGCCTCGTCTGGATCATTTCGAGATTGCTCGCCCGGAGGCGATGGAAGATTATCTGATGGTTGGACTCAGAATGTTGGAGGGGGCTTCGGCCTCGCGGTTTAGCGAACAGTTCGGAGAGTCCATGGAAGAAGTGTTTGCGAAGCCTTTGGGTAAAATGTTGAACGCAGGGTTGCTTGAGCGGACGGCAGACGGCTTCCGACTGAGCGAGCAGGGTATCCTGTTCGGAAATGACGTTTTTGCGGAGTTTATCGGGTCCATATCGCTGAATTCATAGCTTGAAATTCTATACGCTCTGTTGTATATTTATTCATATTGATTTTACAGGGCGTGTTAATTTAACAACTACGAAGTCAGCTTTCCTCTGGAAAGCTTGGTAATAGGAGGAGAGCAGGATGTCGGTAATATGCAGAAAAGCCGTGCCGGAAGATGTTGAACCACTGTATGAAATGATTAAGGGCTATGCAGAACGTGGGATCATGCTTCCGCGATCACGGGAAATACTGCACCGACAGCTGGAGCACTTTGTTGTAGCCGAAGTTGATGGTGAAGTGGTGGGTTGCGGATCGCTTTGTCGTCTGGGGAATGATTTGGTGGAAGTCAGATCACTCGGTATCTCGGAAGGGCATAAAGGGCTAGGTATTGGCTCCCGATTGCTGGACCGGCTGGTAGAAGAAGCGGAGAAACAACAGATTCCCAAGGTTATGGCGTTAACCTATGAAGTGTCCTTCTTTCTCAAAAACGGATTTGCCGTGGTGGAAAAAGAGATTTTCCCCGAGAAAGTATGGACCGACTGTGTTCATTGCAGCAAGCAGGATTGTTGTGATGAGATCGCGGTGTTGAAAGAGCTTAACGTATCAGCCTAACAACTGAATGGATTGCATGGAACGAGCCGAGTCAGCCTCTGCCCTACATGCAGTCCTTTTTTACTTCAAAGTATGTTCCAGAAAGTTGTTAGGACTCGTAGACATTGGTCTATACTATAAATAGATGAGCCCACTCATCAAACTCACTTGACAATGTTCACGTCAGTTTGGTATTTTTGTATTACCGCTTAGCACTCATCTAACCGGAGTGCTAACGATATGGGACAGTACAGTCAGAAGGAGGGAATACTCACCATGTTAACAGAGCGTCAACGAATGATTCTGAACGCTATAGTGGATGACTATATCCGTTCAGCTGAGCCCGTAGGGTCCCGGAGCATTTCCAAAAGGGGAGATGTTGGATACAGTCCGGCGACGATCCGTAATGAAATGGCGGACCTTGAAGATATGGGTTTTCTGGAACAGCCGCATACATCGGCAGGACGCATTCCATCCCATAAAGGATATCGATATTATGTCGATCATTTGGTTCCCTGGAATCAGGTGGAGCCTCAGGAGTTGGATGATCTGAAGTCGTTCTTCGCTGAAAAACTGAACGTCATGGAACAAGTTATTCAGCATGCATCCAATATTTTGTCACATATGACGAATTATACTTCGATCCTGCTCGGACCTGAAGTATTCCATACTTCCCTTCGTCACTTCCAATTGCTTCCGCTGAACGAGAGTGAAGCTGTGGCAATCATCGTGACCAATACAGGTCAGGTGGAGAACAAGACAGTCCAGATTCCACCTGAAATCTCGGTAGCCGAGATGGAAAATGTGGTTGGCTTGTTAAATACCAAACTTGTGGGCGTACCCATCTACAAATTAAAATCCCGTCTTTATACCGAACTTGGGCAAGAGATGGAACGGCATATTACACGTTATGAGGAAGTTATGCAGGTGCTGAACAGTGCCTTTGACAACGAACATGACAATCGTCTGTTCCTCAGTGGTGCCACCAACATGTTGACTCAACCGGAGTTTAAAGATATCGAAAAGGTAAAAGATATTCTTGATCTGCTTGAAGAGACACCAACACTCATGAAATTGATGATGCCCGTGCCGGGTGGATCTGGTATTCAGGTGCGAATAGGCACCGAGAATGATCATGAAGCCTTTGCTAACTGCAGCCTCATCACAGCATCTTATTCATTGGATGGCGAGGCTTTGGGTTCGATCGGTATTCTGGGACCCACGCGGATGGATTACGCACGTGTCATTCATATTCTAAATATACTATCCCGTGACTTGACGGCGATGCTGACACATCGTTTCAAATAAGATTCGGGAATGAACCATTTCATTCGTATAAGGAGGTGAACATCTTGAAAGAGGAGCAATCATTTACAGAAGAACAAGAGGTAACAGCGGCTGAGCAGGAGCCTATTAATGAAGCTGGCGCTGCAGAAGCACAAGCTGAGGAGATCGCTGATCAGGAGCAGGATGAGCTTGCGCGTCTGAAGGCAGAAGCTGAGGAGCAACAGCAGCGTTATGTCCGTGCACAGGCTGATTTTGATAATTTCCGTCGTCGTACGCAGAAGGAAAAAGAAGAATTGGCTAAATACGCTTCGATGAAGCTGGTCACCGAACTGGTACCGGTTATTGATAACTTCGAGCGCGCCATGGCTACTGTACCGGAAGGAGCAGAGGTCGAATCTTTCTCCAAGGGCATCCAAATGATTTTCCGTCAATTGGAAACGGTGATGAATAACGAAGGTCTGACGGCTATGGAATCGGTAGGACAACCGTTTAATCCTGAATTCCACCAAGCCATTATGCAAGTGGAGAGCGACGAGTACGAAGAAGGTATCGTTGTTGAGGAAGTCCAAAAAGGCTACATGCTGAAAGATAAAGTGCTTCGTCCAGCTATGGTTAAAGTCAGCTCATAATTTCCCAATAGGAAGGGATCAGTCGGCACCGTGGTTGAACAATGTGGGCGAAGTTTAATATAAAGGTTTGTACACATAGAGCACGATTAGCAACATGAACATCCAAATAAGGGTCATACCTGACCATTCATTTTAAATTGTCGAGGAGGAAATATTTCCATGAGCAAAGTAATCGGTATTGACTTAGGAACAACAAACTCATGCGTAGCGGTAATGGAAGGCGGCGAGGCTGTCGTAATTCCAAATCCGGAGGGCGCACGTACAACCCCATCCGTAGTAGGTTTCAAAAAAGATGGAGAGCGTGTTGTTGGTGAAACAGCAAAACGTCAAGCAATCACGAACCCGGATCGTACGATTATCTCAATCAAACGTCATATGGGTACTTCCCATAAAGAAACAATCGATAGCAAAGATTACTCCCCACAAGAGATCTCTGCAATCATCCTGCAAAAATTGAAATCCGATGCTGAAGCATATCTGGGTCAAACGGTAACTCAAGCCGTTATCACAGTGCCTGCTTATTTCAATGACAGTCAGCGTCAAGCGACTAAAGATGCAGGTAAAATTGCTGGTCTGGAAGTTCTGCGTATCGTCAACGAGCCAACAGCAGCAGCCCTGGCATATGGTATGGAGAAATCCGAAGACCAAACGATTCTCGTATATGACCTCGGTGGCGGTACGTTCGACGTATCCATTCTTGAACTGGGTGACGGCTTCTTCGAAGTTAAAGCAACTAGCGGGGACAACCAACTAGGCGGGGATGACTTTGACCAAGTAATCATCGATTATCTCGTAAGTGAATTCAAAAAAGATCAGGGCATTGACTTGAGTAAAGATAAAGCAGCGGTTCAACGTTTGAAAGATGCAGCAGAAAAAGCGAAAAAAGAACTTTCCGGTGTATTGACTACAACGATCTCCCTGCCGTTCATCACCGTTGCTGATGGCGTTCCTCAGCATTTGGAGCTGAACCTGAGCCGTGCGAAATTTGAAGAAATCTCTGCAGGTCTGGTTGAGCGTACGCTCGAACCAACTCGTCGTGCATTGAGCGATGCGGGGATGACGGCTAACGATATCGACAAGATCGTATTGGTTGGTGGTTCCACACGTATTCCTGCAGTACAAGAAGCAATCAAAAAACTGACGGGTAAAGAGCCACACAAAGGCGTTAACCCGGATGAAGTTGTAGCTTTGGGTGCTGCTGTACAAGCGGGCGTACTGACAGGTGATGTGAAAGACGTTGTATTGCTCGACGTAACTCCATTGTCCCTGGGTATCGAAACAGCGGGTGGCGTATTCACCAAAATGATCGAGCGTAACACAACGATCCCTACAAGCAAATCTCAAGTATTCTCAACTTATGCAGACAATCAACCAAGCGTTGAGATTCATGTTCTGCAAGGTGAGCGTGAGATGGCAGCGGGTAACAAATCGCTTGGACGTTTCATGCTCGGAGATATTCCACCAGCTCCACGTGGTGTTCCACAGATCGAAGTTAGCTTCGATATTGATGCCAACGGTATCGTTAACGTATCTGCAACAGATAAAGGTACTAACAAAACTCAAAAAATCACAATCACTTCTTCCAGCGGTTTGAGTGATGCTGAAGTTGAGCAAATGATGAAAGATGCTGAGCTGCACGCTGAAGAAGATAAAAAACGCAGAGAACTCGTTGAAGCGAAAAACAGTGCAGATCAATTGATCTACTCTGTTGACAAAACGATCAAAGATCTTGGCGAAAAAGCAGATGCTGGCGAAGTTGAAAAAGCGAATGCTGCCAAAGAAAAACTGCAAGGCGTTCTGGCTTCCGACAACCTGGAAGATATCAAAGCGGCTACAGAAGAACTGACAGAGATCGTTCAACAACTGTCTGTTAAACTGTATGAGCAAGCACAGGCACAAGAGCAAGAAGCACAAGGTGCTGAAGAGCAACAAGGTTCTGCTAAACGTGACAACGTCGTAGACGCTGATTACGAAGTTGTGGATGAAGATAAAAAACAAAACTAATTCGTAGTTCTACGCGAATTAAACATCGGTGACGTTCGAATTAGAGGGAAAGTCATAGCCGGGGCTCCCGCGCTTTGGCTTTCCTTTTGTCACGATGTGCGATATGGTGAATGATATGGGGGTGGAAGAGTGGCTGAAAAGCGTGATTATTATGAGGTGCTTGGCGTTAGTAAAACGGCTAACGACGATGAGATTAAAAAGGCTTACCGTAAGCTTGCCCGTCAGTATCACCCTGACGTAAACAAGGCTGCTGATGCGGAAGCTAAATTTAAAGAAGTTAAAGAAGCTTACGACGTAGTGAGTGACGCTCAGAAGCGTGCACAATATGATCAATATGGTCATGTCGATCCGAATCAAGGTGGATTCGGTGGTGGCGGTGATTTTGGCGGCGGCGGCTTTGGCGACATCTTCGACATGTTCTTTGGCGGCGGTGGCGGTGGACGACGTGATCCAAATGCTCCGCAACGGGGGAATGATCTGCAGTACACGATGACAATTGAGTTCAAGGAAGCCGTATTTGGCAAAGAAACCGATATTACGATTCCGCGTACCGAAGGCTGTGATACCTGTCATGGCTCAGGTGCCAAACCTGGAACGAAACCGGAAACCTGCTCGGTCTGCCAAGGTAGCGGTCAGCAGGAAGTCGTGCAAAATACACCGTTTGGTCGTATGGTTAATCGTCGTGCATGTTCGAACTGTAGCGGTTCGGGCCAAATTATCAAAGAAAAATGCACAACGTGCAGTGGTAGCGGTAAAGTCCGCAAGCAACGCAAAATCCATGTTCGCATTCCAGCGGGTGTAGATGATGGCGCGCAACTGCGTATGACAGGTGAGGGCGAGGGAGGCCTGCGTGGCGGACCAGCGGGAGATCTGTATATTGTCATTCGCGTGAAATCACATGATTTCTTCGAGCGTGAAGGGGACGATATTTATTGTGAAATACCACTTACCTTTGCTCAGGCAGCTCTGGGAGATGAAGTTGAGATCCCGACGTTGAGTGAAAAAGTGAAGTTAAAAGTACCAGCCGGTACACAAACGGGGACGTATTTCCGTCTCAAAGGCAAAGGTGTACCACGTCTGCGCGGTATGGGGCAAGGGGATCAACATGTGAAAGTGGTTGTAGTTACACCTAGTAAGCTGAATGACGAGCAGAAAGATCTGCTTCGCCAAATTGCAGAGCTGGATGGAGAGCAAACACATGAGCATGAACAATCCTTCTTTGACAGAGTGAAACGCGCCTTCCGCGGCGACTGAGAATAACATACAGCAAGCCCAAAAGGACACCACAGCGGTTTTTACCACGGGTGTCCTTTTTTGTACGCCTTTTTTTAGTGGTTTTGGCAGAATCCATGGGTTTATGCTACAAAGAACGACAGCATTTGTGGGAACATTTCGGTATATTCTGAACGAACTTGCGGAAAGATAGCATGGCGAGAATGATATGCATAGCTGATATACGAGAAATTAGGGAAGCAGGTGAAGCGGATGACCGAGAAAAATATTTTGGCGTACTTTCACAGCCCGGAGCAGGCTCAAGGGGCAGCCAAAAAACTGGAGGCATTGCGAGTGGAGGACCTGTCAATTAATCGATTCAGCCGGTATGCGGGTGTAGGACCAAGCGGGGCTTCCTACAAGCCGGGCGTTTCCGGCAGTTTTTCATCATGGGTGCCCGATTCGATGCAAACAAATGCCAGTGCTGGAATCATGGCTGCGGCGGACCCTTCTGCAAGCGGCATGAGTGATGGCGGACAGGGTGGACCTACAGGAAGGGATGTATTACTTACTGTCGTCGTAGATGAATCAATACATCACCGCGCGATGTCGATAATCGAACAGGCCGGTGGAATGATCTAGTTTCAGGAATGCATATAAAGACCAACAATATAAGATTCAATCTAAACATTTACACAATAACGGAGAGGACAGAAAAAACCTGAAGAAAGCGAAGCGTTCGCCTAAAAGCTTTCGCAAGCATACGCTATTCCCGGATTTCCCACTTGAGAAAGGGAATTAAAAAATCTGGGGATAACAGTGATCGGAAGGTTGTTCTGTTATCGGAGTGTCAGTGTAATCCGATTTAGTTGAACTTATACAATATGAAGGAGGAGCATTACAATGGCAGAACATGAACGTTCGGGCAAAATTCTAACAAAAACGGAAAAGATGAAACGGATGCAATCCGCGAAAAATGAAGACGTGGAATTCAGCGCTGAATCTGCGGATCATGAAGATATAGAAGCATTACGTCGCAGTGAAGCAGCTGATCGACGTCAGGGACGGGAGCTTCATGACTGAAGATTGCTCGGCAGTGACCCTCGAAGCTGTTTTTACAAGCTGGACTGAGGCCGAGTCTGCACGCAGAGCCCTGGAATTGTTGCACCCAAACCAATTAAGTATCGAGAGCCTTAGCAATGAAGCATCGGACTCAAACAATGTTACGGGCTTCGATAATTCTCCTACCGCCGTAGTCGGAGGATTTAGTGGCGAACTGAATGTACTTGCCCTGATTAGTGATGAAACGCAAATGCTGTCCAATGGTCAGGTCTATGATACACCCGAAGAGGATTCGGCAAACAGGCCGAAACAAGAAATTTTGCTGACCGTGTCGGTATCCAACGATTCGCTCCCGCAAGCCGCAGAGATGATCACGCAGAATGGTGGGCGTTTTTGCTAAGTGAGATTCGAATGATGCAAAATGCTGAAGTAAATGAAACAGATATGTATGAATAGATGACAGGATATTCGAGCAGTTAAGCTGCGGATATCCTGTTTTGTTTTTCTTTTACTGGTGCGGCTTTGTGCTCCGGCTCGCTTGTGTAGTACAATAGTTGGGATGTTTGAAAAATGAGGAGGAAAAACCAAGTATGTTATGGCATGAACTAACAATACATACCACAGAAGAAGCTGTGGAGATGATTTCGAATTTTTTACATGAAGCGGGTGCTGGAGGGGTTTCGATTGAAGAGTCCGGTACTTTAAATAAAAAACGGGACACGACATACGGTGAGTTATACGACGTTCCTTTGAATGATATTCCGGAAGGCTTTGCGGTCATCAAAGGGTACTTCTCCGAAGGTACGGATATGGTTGCACTACAGTCAGAAGTTAATCCTAGAGTTGAGGAACTCTCTGAATTCGGAATTGATACAGGTGAGGTTCGTTATGAGACGCGTACAGTGGATGAAAATGACTGGGCAACAGCCTGGAAGCAATATTTCAAGCCGGTACGTGTATCGGAACGTCTGACGATCAAACCAACGTGGGAAGAGTATACGCCAGAAAGTCCGGATGAGAAAATTATTGAGCTTGACCCTGGCATGGCCTTTGGTACAGGAACCCACCCAACGACCTCCCTCTGCTTGCGCACACTGGAAACGGTTATTCAGGGCGGCGAGGAAGTCATTGACGTAGGTACAGGTTCTGGTATTTTGGCTATAGGCGCGATTAAGCTTGGGGCAAAACATGTACTGGCGCTTGATCTTGACCCGGTTGCAGTAATCAGTGCCAGGGAGAATGTAGAACTGAATGGGCTGGAGCAACAAATTACGGTTAAAGAGAGTGATCTGTTGTCCGTCCTTGGGAGTCAGGACCCTGCGCTTGGTGTGCAACTGCCAGTTAAAGTTGTTGTTGCGAACATTCTGGCTGAGATCATTTTGTTGTTCGTGGACGATGTCTATCATGCGCTTGAGTCTGGCGGCATCTATATTGTTTCGGGCATTTGGAAGAACAAAGAGCAGGTTGTACATGATGCACTGGTAGCCTCCGGATTTGAAGTGAGTGCGATCCACCGTGATGAAGATTGGCTGGCGTATGTAGCCAGAAAGGGGTAACGTATGGACTTCCTGGATCGTTTCTTTCGTTATCCGATCGATCAGTTGCCGTTCTTCCTGCTGACGATCCTGATTGCATTTACGGTGCATGAATTTTCACATGCATATTTCGCCAATAAATTTGGTGACCCGACGGCCAAGCTATTGGGTCGGGTTACATTAAATCCGGTTGTACATTTTGACTTGTTTGGTGTGCTGTTGCTCATTATTGCCGGCTTTGGTTGGGCGCGTCCGGTTCCTGTAAACCGTGCGAATTTTGACAAGCCAAGATTGATGGGGGCTATCGTATCTGTAGTAGGTCCGCTGAGTAATCTGTTGCTCGCCATTATTGGTGCCATTGTCTACGGTTGTCTGTTTGGATCAGGCGTACTGGGCAACATTGAGAATGAGCGAGTAGTTACAGCCCTGATGACGTTTTTACCTATGTTCAGCATAACGAACTTTTTCCTGTTTATGTTTAATCTAATTCCTCTTCCGCCATTGGATGGTTATCGTATTCTCGAAGATGTATTGCCAAGGCCTCTCAGTCGCAAGCTGCAGGGGGTGGAACAATGGTCCATCTTTATTTTCCTGCTGATTCTGGTTATCCCGCCATTGCAGGCTGTAACGATTCAACCGTTATATATATTTGCAAATAACATGTATATGGATCTGGTAGGTCTGATTATTGAATTATATCGATAGAGAGCGGTTAGCAATTTGGACTGATATACTGGTCAGAAACACGTAAAAGTTGTATGATCATCTGTGGCGATTGGATTCACGCCTGTCTTTAGGCGGGGTGAATTCCAGTCATAACAGGACAGAATGGGTGGATTGACGAATGCAGCGATATTTTGTATCTGCAGAGCAGTTTAATGAACACGCTGTGATCATCACAGGTGATGATGCACGCCATATCGGCAAGGTCATGCGTGGTAAACCTGGAGATAAACTGATTGTCAGTGACGGAAACTCCAGAGAAGCACTCGTGGAAATTGAGAGTATTGAAGTTGGCCAAGTGACAGCGAATATTGTGGAACCTCTCGAGATGGACCATGAAGCACGGATTCGAGTAACTGTGGCACAGAGTTTGCCCAAGGGCGACAAGATGGAAACAGTCATCCAGAGATGTACTGAGATCGGGGCGGTATCCTTTGTACCGTTCCTATCCGAGCGTACGATTGTGCAATATGATGCCAAGAAAGAAGGCAAACGGTTGGAGCGGTGGCGAAAAATTGCCAAGGAAGCTGCCGAACAGAGTCATCGGAATCGCATTCCATCCGTCGAGCAACCGCTTTCCTGGAAAGGGCTGTTATCTTCTTTTGAGGGCTATAGTCTGGTGTGTTATTGTTATGAGAAAGAAAATGGTAAACAGCTGAGAGATGCACTGAAGCCGTTTGTTGAGCAGCTTGTACCTGATGCAAGTGCAGAAGTACTGATCGTTGTTGGACCGGAAGGTGGATTTTCTGAGAAGGAGACGGCAGAGGCTGATCAGGCAGGTGCTGTATCTGTTGGACTGGGCAAACGCATTTTGCGTGCTGAGACAGCTGGAATGGCTGCACTAACTTGCGTGTTATATGAATCCGGAGAAATGGGAGGAATGTAATTATGCCATCCGTGGCGTTTTACACCTTAGGCTGCAAAGTTAATTTCTATGATACAGAGGCGATTTGGCAATTGTTCAAAAACGAAGGTTACGATCAAGTGGACTTTGACGAACAGACAGCGGATGTATACTTGATTAATACTTGTACAGTAACCAATACCGGCGACAAAAAGAGCCGTCAAATTATTCGTCGTGCCATTCGGCGCAACCCGGATGCGATTGTGGCCGTTACTGGCTGCTATGCGCAGACTTCTCCGGCAGAGATTCTGGATATCCCAGGGGTGGATCTGGTTATCGGTACACAGGACCGTGACAAGATTTTGCCATATGTGAATCAAATTCAGGAGTCCCGTCAACCTGTTAACGCCGTGCGTAATATTATGAAAACCCGTGTGTTTGAAGAGATGGACGTACCGGATTTTGCTGACCGTACCCGCGCATTCCTGAAGATTCAGGATGGTTGCAATAACTTCTGTACATTCTGCATTATTCCGTGGTCTCGTGGTCTCTCGCGCAGCCGGGAGGCGAACAGCATTATTCAACAGGCGCATCAACTCGTACACGCCGGATATAAGGAGATTGTTCTGACCGGTATTCATACTGGTGGATATGGCGATGACATGGAGAACTATGATCTGACCGATCTGCTGTGGGACCTGGACAAGGTAGAGGGTTTGGAGCGTATTCGAATCAGCTCGATTGAAGCCAGCCAGATTGATGACCGCATGCTCGACGTGATCAAACGTTCGGATAAACTCGTTCGTCACTTCCATATTCCGCTGCAAGCGGGGGATGATACGGTGTTGAAACGTATGCGCCGCAAATATACGACAGAAGAGTTCTACAACAAAATGCTCCGCATTCGGGAAGCAATGCCAGATGTGGCGATTACGACTGACGTTATTGTTGGATTTCCGGGTGAGACGGATGAGATGTACCGTAACGGTTATGAGTTGATGCGTAAAATCGGTTTTTCCGAAATGCATGTATTCCCTTATTCCAAGCGTACGGGTACACCTGCAGCACGGATGGAAGATCAGGTGGACGAAGAGGTCAAAAATGCACGTGTGCATGAACTCATTGAATTGTCTGAGCAGATGCAACTGGAGTACGCCAAACAGTTTGTCGGACAGGTGTTGGATGTCATTCCCGAAGGTGAAGCCAAAGGCCGCGAGGGAAGTGGCAAGCTGCACGGATACAGCGATAACTACATTCAACTGGTCTTTGACGGAACCATGGATATGGTTGGTAAAGTGTGCCGAGTCAAATTGGTTGAAGCTGGTGTCAACGAAAGTCAGGCTACGCTGGTACGTGTGTTGGAAGAGAATCTTAAGTCCGCCGCGATGTAATCGAGGTGTCAGAAACAAGGATTTCATTTCCTTGGGGAGCTTACCCGGGGAGATGAGGTCCTTCTTTTGCAAAAAAATAAGATAAAGATATCGAAGTTGATGGGGGAGAGCACGATGAACAAAAAAGAAATTTCAGCAGGCGGAGTTGTTTATAGAACAGGGGAAGACGGACGTCTTCAAATCCAGCTTATCGTAGATCGTTATGGTAAAACAACTCTCGCCAAGGGCAAAATGGAAGATGGAGAAACAATCGAACAGACGGCACTGCGCGAGATTTTGGAAGAGACAGGTATGGTGGGCCGCATTGTAGAGCCGGTTAATATCATTGCTTATACGTACCAACATGCAGATTTTGGCCCGGTGGACAAGGAAGTTCATTATTATCTCGTTGAAGCCGAGAGTGGTGATCTGCAGCCTCAGATTGAAGAAATCAAGGGTGTGGATTGGTATGCTCCGGAAGAAGCATGGTCCCTACAGCAGCAAAGCGGATATGATAATAACGATGACATCTTGCGTGTAGCACTGAACAAGCTGGGCATTAACGTATAACGCACTATTGTTCAAGTCAGTTAGCCGCGCATACTGTGTGGGTCTGGATAGGCAGATCATCAAGCCACGGGTGACTTCGCCGCGGGGGCGTGGACCGGTGGTTTTTTGTGCCAGATGGGCAAGTAACAGAATGGCAAAGCAAGCAGTGAACTGGTGATGTTAAAAAGGGTCTGGGCATGCGCAATCTGTGCCCCGTTGTCCGCTGACAGCCAGGCCGAAGCTGCATGCAGCTGGCCGATCAGCGGCATAAAGAGCAGCGCTCCCGCAATGTTTAATACAACATGGGAGGCTGCGACAAATTTGCCTGCGGATGCTCCGCCCGCGGCAGCAATCACAGCGGTGATGCAGGTCCCCACGTTGGACCCGATCACAATGGCGATGCCGATCTCCACAGGCAATACCCCTGTGGCTGCGAGTGTGATTGCCATGCTAATGACAGCAGCGCTGCTGTGAATGAGCGCTGTCAGACAGGCACCTGCCAGGAATCCCCACCACAAGCTGTCGGCCGAGCGGTCGAGAAACCATTGAAATACGCCCATGCTCCGCAAGGGTAAGGCAATGGATTGCATCACCTGAATGCCTGTCATAACAAGTGCAAATCCCGCAGCTGCGAGGAAGCTGTACTGGATGTTAAACAGAGTCTGGCGCGTGCGTTCAGGAGCGGCCAGATTGCGTTCACCAAGAACAACAAACATGGCCCAGCCCGTTAGCGACAGGACGAGTAGCGGTAGGGAAGCACGTCCGATCTGCAGTCCCACCAATTCCGTTGTCAGGCATGTCCCGATGTTGGTGCCGAGGATGATGCCGAGTGTGCGTCCATAGGTGATTAATCTGGCATTAGCCAGTCCAATGGTGAGTACGGTGACCGCCGTACTGCTCTGTAACAAGGCCGTTGCACCTGCACTGAAGGCCATGCCTTTCCATGGAGCAGAGGTGGCGCGATTGAGCCAATCTGCCAACATGGGCCCTGCCATGCGCTGCAAGGCGGTTTCCATTAGCTTCATACCACCAAAAAAGATAATAAGCCCATAGAGTAGGGGCAATATAACATCTCTAAACATAGAAACATCATTCCTTCCGTCCGGGTTCCTTAACTCATCCTATGAGTAAGAAAAGACAACCATGACAAGCCTAAAGGAATTCAGAGTGGAAGCGTCTAAATTACCCCACCCCAATTCGAAAGATACGGTGATTCGTGCAAACGTAGTGGAGGGGACGAAATCGAATCTGAAGAAGCGAAGCGTGCGCCTTTGTCTCCGGATTATCCCTTTAAGAGAGGGAATCAAAAAAAATCTGGAGACAACAGCGATCGGAAGATCGATTCGTAACCGAAACGCCACCTACGCGCCGCACCAAACCTATCTTTTCAACTAACTATGAAAGAAGTGGATCTACCTTGCCATCAGTTACACTTGAACGCAGTCGCAAAAAGCGGCTTGAACATGCACATCCATGGATATTTAACAACGAAATTGCCTCTGTTGACGGAAACCCGGAACCGGGAGATCTGGTCAATGTATTGAATCATCAAGGTCGCTATCTGGCGACAGGATATTACAATCCCGCATCTCAGATCACTGTAAGGGTTGTAGCTTATCAACCTATGGAGTCCGAACAGATGGATACGGCGTTCTTTGCAGCGCGTTTCCGCGATTGCTTGCGTCATCGGGAGCGTTTTATACAGGATGGAGAGGCATATCGTCTCGTTTACGGTGAAGCTGATTTTCTGCCAGGATTGATCGTTGACCGATTCGGCAGCATCCTCGTTGTACAGTTGCTTACACTTGGCATGGATCGTTGCCGAGAAGCCATCGTTCAAGCACTCATTGAAGTGATGCAGCCGGAAGGCATATATGAGCGGAGTGATGTCTCGATTCGTGAACTGGAAGGTTTGGAGCAGACCAAGGGTCCACTGTATGGAGAATGCCCAAGACATGTCACCGTTACCGAGAACGGGCTGCTCATTAAAGTCGATATCGTGGAAGGACAGAAGACAGGTTACTTCTTCGACCAACGTGAGAATCGTGCAGCGATCGAACCACTCATGAAAGGTTGGGGCTATAAGAGTGGAATCACACTTCAAACGACTGAGCAGGACGGTACAGAGCAGCTGTTGCCTGTGAATAAAAGCGGTAAGGTGGTTACATTCCCTTATTGGGATGGTGCCACCGTATTGGAGTGCTTTTCACATACGGGCAGCTTCACGTTGAATGCTTGCAAGTATGGAGCCAAAAAAGTGACTTGTCTCGATATTTCAGAGCACGCCATTGAGAGTGCACGAACAAATGTGGAGCTAAACGGTTTTACCGACCGTGTCGAATTCGTAGTTGCTGATGCGTTCCAGTACTTGCGTGAACAAGTGAAAGGACTGGATGAACGTACTGCACGTGCGCGTGCTGGTGAACAAAAAGTAGATACATCCAAAGCGCTGGCAGCTGGCGGTAAAACGTTTGATGTGGTCATCCTTGATCCTCCTGCATTTGCCAAAACGAAATCAGCAGTCAAAGGTGCATGCCGTGGATATAAGGATATCAATCTGCAAGGAATGAAACTGGTGAATGAGGGCGGATATTTGGTAACAGCCAGCTGCTCGTATCACATGCGTCCAGACCTCTTCCTGGATACGATTGCCGATGCAGCGGAAGATGCTGGCAAAGTGCTTCGTTTGATCGACTGGAAGGCAGCGGGTAAGGACCACCCGCAAATTTTGGGCGTGGATGAAGGACATTACCTGAAATTTGCTATTTTTGAAGTGCGCAGTAAAAAGAATTAGAGGAGTCTCTTTTTACTTTTTTTAATCCTTCGTGAGATAAAGTGAAGTTTAAATGAATGATACTTTCGGTTAAAAGTCCACAGTGTGAACAGCTGCGGGCTTTTTGCTGTGTTAACGGAGATGATCTCCGGTTTTACCGGAAAGTGGCAAACGTATGTTCCGAACCAAGTCAGATATGTTATACTGGGAATTAAAATCTTGTACGTGTGGTTTGGAGGATTAGACATGTCCGTTCGTTTTGTTATTGGCCGGGCAGGCAGCGGAAAAAGCTCGCTGATTACCCGGGAAATTACATCCCTGCTTCAACAAGAACCGCAAGGCACACCTTTGATTTTACTCGTTCCCGAACAGAGTTCTTTTCGAACAGAGCAGGCATTGGTATCTTCTGGAGCAATTAAAGGTACGATGCGGGCAGAAGTGCTCGGCTTTCGCCGTTTAGCCTACCGCGTAATGCAGGAAGCAGGTGGTTCTGCTCGTATTCCGATCGGAGCCGAAGGCAAAAAGATGCTGCTCTACAAAGTCATCCAGCGTCGTAAGGATGAATTGAAGCTGTTTGGTGCATCCGGCAGCCAGCTGGGTTTTATAGGGGAATTAAATGACTTATATAGTGAATTTAAACGTTATGAAGTTGATCCATCATTGCTGGAAGAAGGGCTGTCTGGAGGGAATACCTCATCTACTTCGCCAATTCTGGAGGACAAGTTGCATGACTTGAATCTGATATATCGTGACTATGAACAGGAACTGACCAATTTATATATTGATGATGAAGATACGTTGACTGAGCTGACAGATCGTTTGTCGGAAAGTGCATTGCTGCAGGATGCCCAGATCTGGATTGATGGTTTTCATGGATTCACACCACAGGAGATGAGTGTGATCGGTAGGCTGATGTTACAGTCGTCTTCCGTGACGATTGCACTGACATTGGATCGTCCTTATGATCACGGGGCTCTGCCTGGAGAACTGGAACTGTTCTATCCCACGGCGAGTGCCTACGCGCGCCTGAAAGGGATGGCTGACGAACTGGGTGTACCGAGCGATATAACCGTGCTAGATTCGGAGATTCCACCGAGATACAAGGATCGTCCGGGACTTGCTCATCTGGAGGCTGGTTTTGACCGCCGAATTCGTTGGAAAAGTGATGGCCTTGATTCCGGAATCCGACTGGTTGCGGCGGAGAACCGACGAGCTGAGATGGAGGGAGCACTGCGTGAGATGCGGCGCCTGGCACAAAACGAAGGTGCGCGTTATCGGGATATGGCGGTACTTGTTCGTCAGTTGGATACCTACGCTGATATAGCTGAACCTCTATTCAGGGATTATGACGTACCCGTCTTTCTGGACCGCAGAAGAAATGAACTTCATCATCCATTATCCGAATTTATCCGTTCCGCACTGGATATTGTTCGGCGCCACTGGCGTTACGAGGATGTATTTCGCTGTGTCAAAACGGACCTGCTGCTTCCGCGTGATGGTTCCATCACTCGTGAAGATATGGACCAGCTTGAGAATTATGTACTGGCTTGTGGTATTCACGGGTACCGCTGGACTGACGGCAAACCGTGGAAGTATGTACCAAGTCTGTCGCTGGAAGACAACGGTCAGGATGGCCGTAGTCGGGGACGGGACCAAATGCTTTCCTTAATGGAGAGCTGCCGAACGGTCATTACAGATTCCTTGGGTGTTTTTGAGAAACGGATGAAAAAGGCAAAGACAGCCAAAGCCCAATGCGAGGCATTATACAGACTGCTGGAAGATGCCGAAATCCCATGGAAGTTGGAACATATGTCTGCTGAAGCTAAGTCTCAAGGTGACCCCGAACGGTCGAGAGAACATCGGCAGATGTGGGGAGCTGTGCTGGATATATTGGATCAGATGGTCGATATGATGGGGAATGAACGGCTGGATATCACGCTGTTTGCCGGGATGATCGAGACCGGATTGACGGAACTGAAGCTGGGTCTGGTACCACCAGCGCTTGATCAGGTATTGGTTGGTTCCATGGACCGTACACGTCTTCAGGACATCAAATACGTATTTATCCTTGGCGCCGTTGATGGTGAATTACCCGCCGTACCTCAGGATGATGGTGTATTAACGGAACTGGAGAGAGCGTTACTGACGGAACGAGGCATGGCGCTTGGGCCAGGTGCAACAAGACAGATGCTGGATGAACGTTTTCTGATCTACACGGCACTTACAGCGGCAAGTAGCCAGTTGTGGCTGAGTTATCCGGTTGCTGATGATGAGGGGAAAACACTGCTTCCTTCCGAGATTGTCCGCCATGTACGGAAAATGTTTGGTCTACATGAACAGCCATTGCTCGCTCAACCACCAGTTGCGAACTCGGAAGAAGCGCATTGGTCCTATGTCACCCATCCGGGTCAGAGTCTGTCTACGCTCATTGGACAATTGCGCAAATGGCGCCGTGGAGAAGACATTCCTAAAATGTGGTGGGCAGTCTACAACTGGCATGTATCTCGGGAGACAAGCAGACCTCAGCTGGAGCGGTTGATGGGATCGATCTTTTATCGTAATCGGGCATTGCCACTACGAACAGCCACCAGTCGTAGACTGTATGGCACAGAGGTAAGGACGAGTGTCTCGCGAATGGAACGTTTCGTAGCTTGTCCGTTCTCCCATTTTGCTTCCCACGGGCTGCGTCTCAAAGAACGGCAATTGTACCGCCTGCAGGCTCCTGATATCGGACAACTGTTTCATGCTGCACTAAGCCAGCTGGCTATGCGGTTGCGTGAAGAAAATCGTAGTTGGGGCAGCTTGACTCCAGACCAATGCCGTAAGGAAGCCGAGCAAACGGTTGAGCAGATTGCACCACAGTTGCAAGGGGAGATTTTGCTAAGTACCAAGCGATACGGTTATATTTTCCGCAAATTGAAGGACATTGTTAGTCGTGCATCCGTTATTCTCGGTGAACAGTCAAGACGTGGAAGTTTTGAACCGATTGGGCTGGAGCTTGATTTTGGACCGGATAAAACACTGCCGCCACTGCGTTTTGAACTGGAGAACGGTTGTGTGATGGAGATTGTGGGTCGGATTGACCGTGTAGATGTGGCAGAAGGAGAGAATGGTCTGCTCTTGCGTGTCATTGACTATAAATCAAGCCAGACGGACCTTAAGCTGCATGAAGTGTACTATGGTCTGTCATTGCAAATGCTCACCTATCTGGAGGTGCTGCTTAGTGCTGCCGAGGAATGGCTTGGGGAAACGGCGATACCGGGAGGAACGTTGTATTTCCATGTGCATAACCCGCTGTTGCAATCCGCAAACGGCATGACATCAGAGCAGGCAGGACAAGAACTGTTGAAACGGTTCAAAATGAAAGGTTTGCTGTTGGCGGACCGGGATGCAATTGCACAAATGGACAACACCCTGGATAAGGGCTATTCAGCCATTATTCCGGTTGCCCTTAAGGCGGACGGAAGCTTTTATAGCAGCGCCGCTGTAGCTACGCCAGAGCAATGGGATACGCTGCTTGCTTCGGTTCGCAGTAATATTCGCGAGATTGGTACCCGAATTACGGATGGGGATGTGGCGATCGAGCCTTATCGTATCCAGCAGGAAGTGGCGTGCACGTTCTGTCCATATAAGCCTGTTTGTCAGTTTGATGAGAATATAGAAGGCAATGAATATAATCTGTTGTCCAAACCGGGCAAACAGCAGATATGGGATATGTTATCTCACACCAAGGGAGGGGAAACATCATGACGAATATGCCCAAACCGGAAGGAAGCTTCTGGAGTGATGACCAGTGGAGTGCGATTTCCGAAAGCGGAGAAGACATCCTGGTTGCCGCTGCAGCGGGATCGGGCAAGACAGCCGTATTGGTTGAACGAATTATTCGCAAGATCGCAGATCCCTCCCAAGGATTTAGTGTGGATCGTTTGCTTGTAGCTACGTTTACCAAAGCGGCCGCCGCCGAGATGAAACAACGGATTCGGGAAGCGTTGGAACGTGCGCTGGAAGAACAGCCTGGAGAAGAGCATCTGCGTAAGCAGCTGTCGCTGCTTGGACGGGCATCTATTACAACGTTGCATTCATTCTGTATGGAAGTCATTCGCCGGTACTATCAGCAAATTCCGCTCAACCCGGCTTTCCGTATCCTGAATGAAAATGAAGCGGAAATCATGCGGCAGGAACTGCTTGAAGAACTATTTGAGGAAAAGTATGGCGAAGAAGATGAAGGGAGTACATTCCGCGAATTGGTGGACTGGTTCAGTGGAGAACGAAATGATGATGCGATGCATCGACTGGTGCAACGCTTGTATGATTTCTCCCGCAGCCATTCCTGGCCGGATCATTGGCTCTCAGAGATGGCATCCGCTTTTCAGGTGGAGAGTGTGGAGGAGCTGGGGCATTCAGCATGGGTTCAGAGTATTATGCGTGATGCTGCTCTTGCTTTAAGTGGTGCAGCAGGACTGCTTCGCCAAGGCATCCATATTTCCATGCAGCCTGAAGGCCCTGCACCGTATGCAGATACGTTAAAAGAAGATCTGATGATGGTAGAAGAACTGTTGTCTGCGGCCCAGGTTATGCCATGGGAAAGGTTGCCTGAAGTGTTTCAATCCGCTGCATTTGGCAAACTGAAACCCTGCAAAAAAGATCAGGCGGACCCTGCTTTACAGGATCAGGTGAAAGAACTCCGTGAGGCTGCGAAAAAGGCTGTTTCCGATCTGAAAGGCTCATTGTTCGGAAGAAGTGCGTTTTCGTTCTGGCAGGAGCTGGAGCAGGCGGCACCACTTATGCAGGAGTTGTCGAGGTTGGTTAGTACATTTGGAGAACGTTATCGGCAGGCCAAACAGGAACGTGGGCAAGTTGACTTCAGTGATCTGGAGCATTATTGCCTTCACATTTTGCGACATGAGGATTCAACGCCTGAACTGTCGATGCCTTCCGATGCGGCTATGGAGTACCGTTCACGATTCGATGAAGTGTTACTTGATGAATATCAGGACACCAATACAGTTCAGGAAGATATCGTGAAACTGATCTCCAGAGAAAACCCGGGTAACCGATTCATGGTCGGTGATGTCAAACAGAGTATCTACCGTTTCCGGTTGGCTGAGCCGGGTCTGTTTATGAACAAGTATCGCCAGTATGGAGCGAGCACACGTGAGGATGGAATGGTGGTAAATCATCTGAATCGTACAGGTCAACGTATTGACCTTGCGCGAAATTTCCGCAGTCGTGCGGAAGTCGTGCATTCGGTCAATATGATATTCCGGCAACTCATGAACGAAGGTGTGGCAGAGATTGCTTACGATGAACGAGCTCAACTGGCATATGGGGCTACGTTCCCGTCAGAAACACTTGGTGATGAGGCTTATACACCTGAACTTATGCTGATCGATCGTCAGGGTGGTGGTCCTGATCTGACAGAGAGTACGGATGAGAATGGGGATGCATCGGTCTCCGCAGAACTGGAGAGTGCCGAACTGGAAACAGCCCAGTTGGAAGCGAGGGCGATCGCAAGGCGTATTCGTGAGATGGTTGGGGATACGGACAAACCTGCCCTTCATGTATATGACAAAGCCCTGCAAACGATGCGCCCGGCACGTTACGGTGACGTGGTCATCTTGCTGCGTTCGACCTTGATGTGGGCTCCGCTCATGATTGAGGAATTCAGGCAGCAGGGAATTCCTGCTGGGGGAGAACAGAGCAAGGGTTATTTTCAGGCTACAGAAGTGGAAATCATGATGTCTCTGCTTCAGCTTGTTGATAATCCAAGACAGGATATTCCGCTCGCTTCCGTGCTTCGTTCCCCGATTGTCGGACTGGATGAAGAGGAATTGGCACAGATTCGGCTTGGTGACAAAAGACAATCATTCTATGATGCGGTTATATCGGCTGCGGGAGAGTGGAGTGATTCCTCCACTAATGCTGTACAACAATCCCGGCAGGATAATCATCCTGATTCCAATATCGTCCAGTTGCAATGGCCGGAAGCCTGGTCAGAGATGGAACAGGGACAGCGGGAGACAGCAGCTTCAGTCGAGGCAGAGATCCTGGACGATGTATATGAATCCGATGTGCATACAGTCCAGACAGATGGAATGCAAGATGCTGGTGTTGCGGGACATGCAAGTGAGGATCTGGGTATAACGGAGATCTCAGGCTCGGAGTTACAGCAAAAGTTAATTCGTTTTATGCGTCAATTGCAGCAGTGGAGACTTGAGGCAAGACAAGGCAGTTTAAGTGAACTGATCTGGCGTATGTATCGGGAAACCGGTTATTTGGACTGGGTTGGTGGTCTTCCAGGAGGACTGCAACGTCAAAGTAATCTTAAGGCATTGTACGATCGCGCACGACAATATGAGGAATCAACTGCGAATCGCGGTTTGTTCCGTTTCCTGACCTATGTTTCCAGACTGCGGGAAAACGGGGGAGACCTCGGGACTGTAGCAAGTAGTTCTGGTGAGCAGGACAACGCCGTACGTATCATGACGATTCACCGGAGTAAGGGTTTGGAGTTTCCAATTGTCTTTGTCGGTGGCATATCCAAGATGTTTAATCAGCAGGATTTAAACGCACCGTTTCTGATGCATAAGGAACTGGGATTTGGTCCGAGGTTTGTGGATCGTGAGAACCGGGTTGCCTATC
Organism: Paenibacillus polymyxa; assembly: GCF_018614975.1. Lineage (GTDB taxonomy): Bacteria > Bacillota > Bacilli > Paenibacillales > Paenibacillaceae > Paenibacillus > Paenibacillus polymyxa_E. The sequence goes on from NZ_JAGGNR010000012.1 coordinate 389,636, forward strand.
CTACATTAGCTAATCTGGCGATTCGTCGTCGTGCGCAATTTGAACTGCTTGCTGAAGAGATGCGTGTGCTGTATGTTGCGTTGACCCGTCCCAAAGAGAAAATGATTCTGCTCGGTACCGTAAAAGATGCCGCGAAAAAAGCGCTCGCGTGGTCTCAGGTCAAGGACAGCCCTGAATTGGCATTGCCAGACTATTTGCTGGCTGCTGGACGGAGTTACCTGGACTGGATTGGACCATCCCTGATGAGACATCCAGATGCGGCTGTGCTGCGTGAACTTGCTGGAAGCAATGATTCGTTCTCAGCTTGTCTTGCAGATGATCAATCACGATGGGCGATTTCTATTATTTCCGCCGATCAGGTATCCCGTGATCATGTGGTGGATCAAACACTCGGAGAAGAAGACGGGATGACTGAGGTGCGGAAAGAACGAATTGCTGCACTAAAAGCGGTTCAGCCTGTGAAGTTGGTTGCATCCTCAACTGTAGAAGAGCTGACGAAGAGTGCACAAGATACGGCTAACCAAAACATTGGAGATGAAGGTGCAGATCCAGAAACCTCTCAAGAAGAGCAGACACGTCTGATTCGTGAGGTTAATCAGCGGCTTTCGTGGACTTATCCCTATGAAGCAGCAACTCAAGTAGCAGCCAGTACATCTGTCACGGAGTTGAAAACGTTACTTGCGATGCAGGACATCCAGTCCGTAGAGGTAATGGAGGAACTGGGAGAACAATCCGAGACATTATTGGATCAGAACACCCCAGGGATCAATTACACCAAAGATGAAGCAGGCCATGTACTACGTGGCGTATCCGGTGAATCTAACGAGCGTGAGACTGGATCAGGGTCAGATTCATACGGTACGGTGAACGTTTCGGATGCGGGATCTGCGGGTACGTCTTTCAAACTGCATCTTCGTCGTCCGAAATTCATGGAGGCAACGCAACTGACAGGGGCAGAACGGGGGAACGTGTATCATACGTTGATGCAGCATCTTCCTATAGATGGATCATCCGTTGATTCACATCTTATTGAACAGACGATTGAGCGGTTGATTAAGCTCCAGATTTTGCTGCGCCATCATGCCGCGGCTATCGAACCTGAAGAACTGACCGGATTTTTCAATACAGCCCCAGGGAAAGAATTATTGCGTGCAGCGTGGGTGAAACGGGAGATTCCCTTTGTGTATGGACTTCCGGCACATCAGTCCCCTGTGGAGTGGGTACATGAACGGGCAGCGAACTCAGATATGCATACGATAAATGAAGATATCAAAATACAAGCATCAATTGAAAATGAAACCGTGCTTGTACAGGGAATTATCGATTGTCTGTATGAGGTGGACGGCGAGCTTGTCTTGCTTGATTACAAGACGGATCGGGTATTGGATCATCGTGGTGGTTTGGATGAACTCACCAAAAATTATCGCTTCCAGCTAGATCTGTATGGACGGGCCATTGAAGATATATTGGGTCGGAAAGTTGACCGGAAATGGCTGTACTTTTTTGATGGTGGACATGCAGTGAAATTGTAAAAGAACTGGATCGGAATTCAAAACCTTGGATTTCATATGGGAGAGGGGTGGAATGGACGATGCGTATTTTGCATACAGGGGACTGGCATTTGGGAAAAACGCTGGAAGGACGAAGCCGACTGCGTGAACAGGAAGATTTCGTTGATGAACTCGTCAGGGTCGCTGATGAGCAGCAGGCGGATGCCATATTGATGGCCGGAGATGTGTATGATTCGGTGAATCCTCCCGCAGCGGCGGAACAACTTTTTTATGAAGCGGCAGCGCGTCTGACGGAGCATGGAAGACCTCTTGTGGTGATTGCAGGAAATCATGATCAGCCAGAACGTGTAGCTTCTGTAACTCCACTTGTGAACAGACATGGCATTACACTCGTAGGGATGCCTACTTCAGAAGCGGTGACCATCCATGCGAAGCGAACCGGAGAAATTGCACAGATTGCCGCATTACCTTATCCTTCTGAAGCCAGATTGAATGAACTGCTGGCAACAGATGGGGACGAAAATGTGCTTCGTCAGGCATACAGTCACCGTGTAGGCATGTTAATGCAGCGTCTGGCAGCTTCTTTTCGCCCGGATACCGTGAACTTGGCCATGAGCCATATCTATGTGCTCGGCGGACTTGAGAGTGATTCGGAACGTCCGATTCAGATCGGTGGGGCCTACACGGTGGACCCTTCATCTTTATCGACTGGTGCGCAATACACGGCGCTTGGGCATCTTCATCGTGCACAGCCTGTCAAAGGAGACGGTGTGATTCGATATAGCGGTTCTCCTCTCGCCTACAGCTTCTCGGAAGCGGGACAGAGCAAATCTGTCACGATGGTTGATATGGCACCGGGCGGAGCTGCACAGGTAGAGGAAGTTTTGTTAACGTCCGGGCGTCCACTTGTGCGTTGGCAGGCACGTGGTGGTCTGGCAGAAGTATATCGCTGGCTGGACGAAGGACGTGATCCGCAGGCTTTTATCGATATGGAAGTGTGGATGGACGAGGCGATGTCCCTGAAGGAGATTCAGCAGCTGCGAAAATCACATGAAGGTATCATTCATATTCGCCCGGTGTATCCCGAGATGGCAGCAGCAGGACTTTTGGAACAACGATCCGAGCTACCTGTACATGAACTGTTCCGTAAATTCTATCAGCGTCAGACGGGTGGCGCACAGCCGGAAGACAGCCTGGTACAGCTTTTCCTGGAACTTGTGGATGAAGACGAGCCGGGTGTGCGTGAGGAGGTCGAGGAAAGATGAAGCCAATTCTATTAAAAGTTGCCGGACTGCAAAGTTATCGGGAGATGCAGGAGATTGATTTTACCGTGCTGACGGAGACGGGACTATTCGGTATTTTCGGTCCAACGGGTAGTGGTAAATCTTCCTTGCTCGATGCCATCACACTCGCCATGTACGGAAAAGTGGAACGCGCGGTGAACGGGACGCAAGGCATTATGAATCATGCAGAAGATTCGTTGTCGGTTGCTTTTACATTTGAACTGATGTCGGCAGAAGGCACTCGAAGGTTCCGGGTAGAGCGACGTTTCAAACGAAATAATGAAGTTTCGGTGAGTAACACGATCAGCAAATTCATAGAGACGGTTAATGGTGAAGAGCAGGTACTTGCCGACAAATTGGCAGATGTGAATCGCTGTGTTGAAGATGTGATCGGTTTGAAAATGGATGATTTTACACGGGCAGTGGTGCTTCCACAAGGGAAGTTTGCCGAGTTTTTGTCACTCAAAGGCAGTGAACGCCGCCAGATGCTGCAACGATTATTCCATCTGGAGAAGTATGGGGACCAGTTGGCCATCAAATTAAGCCGGCGGGTCAAGGATAATGATATGGTTCACCAATCTCTTGCTGCCGAGCAACAGGGACTGGGCAATGCCAGCAAGGAGACGTTGGAAGAAACGAAACGTCTTCTTCAAGCCGCTGTTCAGCAGTCTGAATTATCCCGCAAAGCGTTGGATGAAGCTGCAAAGGAAGCTGAACAACTGGGCAAAATTCGTGAGTTAAGTAACGAACGGCAGGCTCGGACGGATGAACAGCAGAAGCTGAAAGCACTGGAACCACAGATAGAGGCAGGCGAACAACGGCTGAAACAATCCGTTGCGGCAGATGCAATACTGCCTGCGTTGCAGACCGTTCGAGATGCCACGGCTACACAGAAGCAGCGGCAGGATACGGCCGAGACAGCTCATCAGCAAGCACTGGAACATGAGCGTCTGGCTGTTCAGGAAGCGGAGAAGGCTGAGACGGCACGCAAGCAAATGACGGAGGAAGAACCGAAACTTTTGCTGCGCCTGGAGCAACTCGAACAAGCAAAAGAGCTGCAACGGGAACGGGACGGGCTTCATACCGATTGCTCGCGCCTAGCGCAGCTGCTGGAACAGGGGCAAGGCGAACAGACTGCGCTGGGACAGCAGCTTGAGAAAGAAAAGGAGTTGCAGCAGCGTGGACGTAAACGGCGTGAGGAACTACAGGAGAGCCTTAAGCCAAATGAAGTGAAGACAGAGGAACGCAGGCAACTTCAAGCTGCGCTTGAACTGAAACATCGTGTGGATACTGCTGCAGAGCAGTTGCAGCAAAATAAGGCTGACATGCAAGCCTATAAGCAGTCGGCAGAACAGGGAGCCGACAAGTTGAAGGCAGCCGCTGAGGAAGAAAAACGCCTGAGTGATCAGTGTCAGCATCTGGTAGAACAGGCGTCAGCAGGTCTTGAGGCCTTGCTCGCTTATGAGCAGGACATTAGCCGCGAACAAAGCCTGCTGGCCCTTGCGGAGGAACAGCTGCGTGGCACGATGCGCGAGCAGGAGCTGCACCGGCTGTCCTCCGCCTTGCGCGCCGAGCTGCGTGACGGCGAGCCATGCCCGGTGTGCGGCTCGCCGCATCACCCGCTCCCGGCTGCGCCGCCGGGAGAAGGTCCGCACGCAGGCGATGCGGACCTGGAACTGCTGCGCAGCCTGCACGCGGAGCTGCAGGAGCTGCGCTTTGGGCTGCGCCAGCAGCTGCACGAACGTCGCAGCCTGCTGACGCAGCTTGGGGCTGCGGCCGGCGAAGCTCCGGCCGCAGCCGAGGCCGCGCCTGCGGCTGCGGAGCCCGAGCCCGCCGGGTCGCCCGAACACGGGCGCTCCCCGGCAGGCTGGGCATCGCGTGCCGCTGCGCTGCGCGAAGCCGCGCAGGCGCTGGCTGCCGCAGCAGCGCCGCTCCAGGCCGAAGCCGCCGCGTTGCAGCAGGCGGCTGTGGGCGCGCAGCAGCGCCGCATGGAAGCGGCAGCTGCGCAAGAGGCCGGCCGTGCCGGGCTCGCCCAGGCGGAGCGCAAGCTGGCCGAGAGCGAGGCCGCAGCGACTGCCTTGCAGAGCCGCTGGGCCGCAGAACTGCCGGGCATCGCTCAGGAGGAGGCCAAGGCCCTCTATCAGGCGATGCAGGAGCGCGATGCGCGCGCCGAAGACATCAAGGAACGTCTGAACAAAAGCGTGACGTTCCTTGAGGAAAAAGACCAAATCATCCAATCTCTCCAGCAGAAGCTGGTGGAATTGGACAAACAACTGATCCAGTGGCAAACGCAGTGGCAGGGCAATAGCAAACAGCTGGCCGAGAAGGAAGAACGCTTGCGCCAGTGGGTTGGGGAGCAGCGGGTAGAAGATCTGATTACTGCGGCTCAGACTCGTCTGGATGGACTGCGGAAAGCAGCTGCGGACTCGGCACAACGCTTCAAAGAAGCGGACACGCTGAAACAGGAGTCGGCGAAGAGAGACGTTATGGCTCAGCAGGCAGCTGCCTCGGCAACAGAATATCTGCAACAGGCACAGGAACGGTGGAAGCAATTGCTGGAACAATCCCCGTTTGACTCGGATGATGCTGTTGTGTCTGCGGCGATTCCTTCCCAGGAAGCAGAACGACTGGCAGGAGAGATCCAGCAGCACCGTGAGCGTGAGCGTGAACTGGCATCCCAGTTGCGCGAACTGGAACAGAAGCTGGGTGGTGCTGCCGTATCGGAGGAACAGTGGTTAGCCTGCACCGAACGTTTGCAGCAGGTCCGAATCGAGGACGAGGCTGCCCTTCGTGCCAAAGCACGTGCAGAACGTGATCTGGAGGATGTGGAGCAGCGACATGTTCGCTGGACCGAGCTGGAGAACAAGCGGTTGGAGGTAAGCCGTCAAGGCGAACTGCTCAGCAAACTGCAATCCGCGTTCAGAGGCAATGCTTTTGTTGAGTATATTGCCGAAGAACAACTGATGCAGGTTAGTCATGCGGCATCTCAGCGTCTGCGCTTCCTGACCAAACAGCGTTATTCACTGGAGGTGGATTCCGGTGGTGGTTTTGTAATCTGTGATGATGCCAACGGGGGAGTCAAACGACCGGTTTCAACGTTGTCAGGTGGCGAGACGTTTTTGACTTCGTTGTCACTGGCCTTGGCACTGTCGGCCCAGATTCAGCTGCGAGGTCAGTACCCACTCCAATTCTTCTTCCTGGATGAAGGGTTTGGTACCCTTGACCCTGAGCTGTTGGATACCGTCATTACGTCTTTGGAAAAATTGCATGACGACCGATTGGCTGTTGGTGTCATCAGTCACGTGCCTGAACTGCGTGCACGCTTGCCGCGCAAACTTGTGGTGATTCCGGCAGGTGAGGCCGGAAACGGCTCACGTGTGGTCTTGGAGAGCCTGTAGAGGGAAACGTGTATGATGTATATCCGCTCACAATCCGGGCTTGGGCCAGGATGCCGAAAATATAGTGCGGATGTATGTTTATCTGTCTGGATGCGACCTGTTACGGCTTGAACGGCAGGACTTGGAGAAAAGAGGGAAGCATTACGCTTCTTTCTACCCCAAGTTTCAGCAATATAAACGATAGAAGCTCTTATAGCCCAAGTAACTGAATATTTCCGAATGTTATTTTTGTAAAAAAATTCTTTTCTTGCTTTTATAACTTCGCGGAGTGAGTTACATCACAGATACAGGTTCATCCCGCTGTTATACTACAGTTAAGCCGACAAACTTTATTTAAGTACCCCGGCGGACATCTGATCAGGACGTTTCCTGAATAGATGTCCGCGTAGCAGACTTCCAAGGAAGCCGCTCACGGGGTGCTTCTTTTTTTGTTTTCCCGTTGGTAGTGTCAATTCGCCCAGTTCTGAATACCATGAAAAGGTGATCAAGAGCAGAATCAGGGAGGCGTTGGCAAGTGGAAAAGGTGGAAGCAAAGAAATTGTGCAAGGAACACATGCACCGTTATGTATGTGTACAGATGAATGACGGTATGCACTACGATGGCATTATGGAAAATGTGGATGACGAAATGATCTACCTGGCGGTTCCCGTTGGACCAGAAGCCGTGGTGAATCATGCGAACTGGGGTCCAAATGCAATGCCGGGGGCGAACTATCCGATAGGTCATACTCGCGGATTTTATCCTGGATACGGCTACCCTACTCCTTATCCGTATTATGGTTATGGCCGTAGACGTTTTAACCGACTGGTGCTCCCGTTATTTGCGCTTACAGCGTTAACCCTTTTACCTTACTATTGAACCAGCATGAATTAAAGAGGTCTTATCATATACAGAGTCTCAGCCTGATGTATCGCGACAGTCATTGCAATACAACGGGCAACATACCGAATATTCAAAAAGGTCATGCCTGTGCAGAAGCGAACTTCTGTAAGGCATGACCTTTTTTTGAACCTAATTAGTGTAAGGTCGATGATGAACGGATGGCACAACGGGTATGCCAAGGCCTTCTCCAATAAAAACTTGCCGATAATCCGGTCTTTCACACTTCCTCCAAGATTCATGAATTCCAGTTTGGCGAACAGGCGTATTCCTTCCGGTAATGGATAACGAGTTAATTCAAGTAGAGGTGTATTACCTTGTTGTGTGTCTAGAGATTGGACGTAGGTTTTTACTTCTAGTATGATAGAAGTGAATACATACATTGGAATACAAAGGAGGGTATGAACTATGGATTGCTTATTTTGCAAAATTGTAGAGGGCAGCATTCCCTCCAATAAAGTACTGGAGAATGACCATGTTATCGTTTTTCATGACATCCAGCCCGCTGCACCGACGCATGTTCTTGTCATTCCGAAGAAACATATTGCTTCCATGAATGAAGTGACCGCAGAGGACCTACCATTAATCGGGGAGATTCATCTGGCTGCTCAAGAAGCGGCGAAGCGTCTTGGCGTGGAAGCAACAGGATATCGCTTAATCAACAATTGTGGTAAGGATGGAGAACAAACCGTTCATCATCTGCATTACCATTTGTTGGGTGGTACCAGACTTGGCGTCTTGACAAGTCTATCCGATTCTCACAAATAAACGAGCTGATGGGTACTAATATTGAGGATTTAGTCATATGTATTAAATCCACGAATGTGTGACCAAATGCTTATAATAATGAATTCATTTCATAATACATTTGAGTTATGAAATGGATTCAAATAAGTGATCATTACATTGAGGTTGACACCTTTATTATCTTTCGCCTATAATGTAAGATGATGAACCGTGTTATTGCTCTTGGACGGTCTGGTCGGAGGGAGGGAAAACTGGTGTCTGAAACTAAAGTTCGCAAAAACGAGACTATTGATGCTGCACTTCGTCGTTTTAAACGCTCCATCGCTAAAGATGGCGTATTGGCTGAGGTGAAGAAACGTAAGCATTATGAGAAGCCAAGCGTAAAGCGCAAGAAAAAGTCCGAGGCTGCTCGTAAGAGAAAGTTTTAGGAGGATTTTAATTACATGAATCTTAGCGAACGATTGAACGAAGATATGAAGCAAGCGATGAAGAGTAAGGACAAGTTCAGACTCTCCAACATTCGGTTGATTCGTTCGACGATCAAGAATCTTGAAATAGATTTGAAAAGAGATTTGGATGACAACGAAGTGCTTGATATCCTGAGTCGTGAAATCAAACAGCGCAAAGATGCCCTCCAAGAATTTGACAAAGCGGGCCGTGAAGATCTCGCGGCAAATGCAAAAGCGGAAATTGAAGTACTCATCCAGTACCTTCCCACACAGCTTACCGAAGAAGAAATTAAAGTTATTGTACAGCAGACCATCCAGGAAACCGGTGCTTCTTCGAAAGCCGAGATGGGGAAAGTCATGGCTGCCCTTATGCCGAAAGTTAAAGGCAAAGCGGACGGCAAACTGGTAAATCAAGCAGTTCAACAATTTCTGCAATAAAGCAAATCAATAAACACCTTCTGACATGTCAGAAGGTGTTTTTTCCATTTACATGAACGCATTTTGTGCTTGTGATAGCAATTTTTTCTTTAAAATGGTTAATATATATTATTATGGATTTATATTCTTGCAATTGATCAAGATTTCAAATATAATTTTAAGATTTTGAAACGAAATGTTGCATTGCACGTAATAAATACCATAAGCTGGACAGTATAACATTAATGGAAAAGGGGTGACTATTGTGAAGGGAAAGCGCCGGAAGAAGCTTACGGGGCCATTGATGCTCTTAATGTTGCTGACGCTGTTGCTTCCTGTCTGGATTGGATCACCGTCAGCGCATGCAGCTGAGAAGAGTGGCGCCGTATATATTATTCCGGTTGACAAACCAATCGAGCAGGGACTTGGCAAGTTCATGGAACGCGGGTTCAAGGAAGCGGAAAAGATGAACGCTGGCCTGATCGTTCTCGATATCAATACGCCGGGAGGCCGTGTCGACACTGCGGAAGCATTGGGTATCCTGATTAAGGACAGTCCGATTGAGACTGTTGCATTTGTTCGTGGAGATGCTGCTTCAGCCGGGAGTTTTCTGGCTCTGAATGCAGATAAGATCGTAATGTCACCAGGCAGTATGATTGGTGCGGCAGCAATGGTGGACAGTACGGGTAAACATGTTGATGATCCAAAGCTTGTTGCATTCTGGAAAAGCAAAATGCAGGGAGCAGCTGAGATAAGTGGTCGTGATGGCAAGATCGCAGCTGGAATGACGGATGTTAACATCGTTGTTGAAATGCCAGAGATCAATAAAACCAAGCAAAAAGGTGAAATTATTGCTCTCTCGGCTGAAGAAGCGCTGAAAGTTGGTTATGCTGACCATATCAGCAACACACCTGAAGAAGCGGCAGCTTGGCTTGGTTACAGTCAGGGTGATGTATTTAAGGTGGAACGGACGACAGCAGAGAATATCGCATCCTTTCTTACCAATCCGGTTGTCATGACCGTATTGTTGTTCCTCGGAATCGCGGGTGTAGCCATTGAACTGATCGTTCCTGGGTTCGGAGTGCCTGGTATTGTCGGTATTGTGTGTTTTGTCCTGTATTTTTCAGGAAACTACGTTGCCGGTTTTGCAGGAGCAGAGACGTGGGTATTATTCACTGTCGGACTCATCTTGATGATTCTGGAGATGTTTATACCAAGCATGGGTATTTTGGGTATTCTGGGATCAATTGCGCTTGTAGCCGGTGTTGTGAGGGCTGCTTATGATACAAGTGATGCCTTTATTTCCTTGGGTATCGCTTTTGGAGCAGCATTGGTAGTCATTGCGATTATCGCAGTACTGTTTAAAGATCGAGGGATATGGAATCGATTCATATTGAGTGACAGTTTGTCTGCGGAACGTGGCTATTCATCCGCTACCGAACGTAAAGAATTGATTGGAATGCAAGGCATCAGTCTGACACCGCTTCGTCCTTCTGGCACAGCGATGTTTGAAGGGGAACGAATTGACGTTGTGGCCGACGGAGATTTTATTCCCGTCGATACTCCGATTATTGTGATTAAAGCGGAAGGTACCCGGATTGTGGTTCAGCAAGCTTTGCCGGTGTAGCCCGCTATGTTGCCAAAGTGGAATAACGCTTTGGTAGCGTACATAACCACTTTGCTGGAGCTGCCCAGCGCAGGTGGAGCAACTTAATACAGCAGCTGGGTTTCATGAAAGTCTGTCATGACATGTTTTTACAAAAACAAATTGCAAATGGAGGATTATTACATGGACACATCTATGATCACGATTTTGCTCATTGCGGTAGTAGGTATTATCGTATTGAGTGTATTTTTCAGCTTTTTCCCAGTAATGCTCTGGATATCGGCAATTGCATCGGGTGTACGTGTTAGCATTATTACCCTGGTCGCGATGAGACTCAGACGTGTAACACCTAGCCGGATCGTAAATCCTATGATTAAAGCAACCAAAGCAGGTATTCAATTGACGATGAATCAACTGGAAAGTCACTTCCTGGCGGGTGGTAACGTTGACCGTGTGGTTAACGCTCTGATCGCTGCACAGCGTGCAAACATTCCACTCGAATTTGAACGTGCTGCTGCGATTGACCTTGCTGGTCGTGACGTATTGCAGGCCGTACAGATGAGTGTAAACCCGCGTGTTATCGAAACGCCTGTTGTTTCTGCGGTGGCAAAAGATGGTATTGAAGTCAATGTTCGAGCAAGAATTACAGTTCGTGCGAATATCGATCGACTTGTCGGTGGTGCTGGTGAAGAGACGATCATTGCCCGTGTCGGTGAAGGGATCGTAAGTACCAACGGTTCAGCAGAAACGCATAAAGTGGTGTTGGAAAATCCGGATCTGATTTCTCGTACAGTCTTGTCCAAAGGACTGGATTCTGGAACTGCCTTTGAGATCCTTTCCATTGATATTGCGGACGTGGATATCGGTAAAAATATTGGTGCATTCCTGCAAACCGAGCAGGCAGAAGCTGACAAGCGAATCGCTCAGGCGAAAGCAGAAGAGCGTCGTGCGATGGCTGTAGCCCAAGAACAAGAGATGAAAGCGCGCGTTGTGGAAATGAGAGCACGTGTTGTTGAGTCAGAATCAGCAGTACCACTTGCAATGGCAGAGGCTTTGCGTAGTGGGAAAATTGGAGTTATGGACTACATGAACCTCAAAAATATTGAAGCAGATACTCAAATGCGCAATTCATTAGGAAAACCTGTTGAAGGTTCGAGTTCCAACGATCAGGGTGATTCCAAAAACGGAAGATAGGCGGTGAGTGCATATGGGCCTATTTGAATGGATTTTTGATAATCTGTATATTGTAGCCGTTATCGGCTTTATGCTTTTCTCCTTTTTGGGGAAAGCGGCCAAATCGGCTGATCCGAACAAAAAGCGCCCAGGCAACGGGATGCCAACCTTCGGAGGCAGTGGTGAATCAGACCGGTCCGATCGTTCACCAGCGCAGACCTCAAGGCAGCAATCTGCCCCCACCGAGACTGCAGGTGGAACTCGTTACGATGAACCGTATGAGAATCAATATGATGAAGACCGGTATGAGAACCCGTATAATGAAGAACATTATGAAAGTGAACAGCATGATGATCGTTATGATCAACCGTATGCGGAGCCAGCTGCGTCTTCTCGCACAAGTTCGCTTGAGCAACAAATGAGAGAAGTGGAACGACAGGAGCGTTTGATTCAAGAGAGATTAAATCGCTTCTCTTCTGCGAATAAACCTGTTGTGTCTGATTCCAGTTGGGATATACCCAGCTCGGATGAATCGGGTGTGTCTCCGCTTCGTCCTGCTGATGTTCGTACAGGAGTGATATGGGCAGAAGTGCTGGGTCCCCCCCGTTCCAAGCAACCATTTGGTACAAGAGGAAAACTGTAAATAAGTTAAGCTGTTGGACGGAAATAGAGCCGTCTCTGGTGAGCAGAAAGCCGCCGGAGACGGCTTTTTCTGTGTGCGCGCCTAGCCAAGCTAGA